>CAVTNU010000001.1:0-13097 GCA_963736175.1 uncultured Alphaproteobacteria bacterium
CCCGAACAAACCGGAAATGCGGGAAGCCGCGCCGATGTCGCCGGCCTTGAAGGCCACAATCAATTTCGGCAGCACCGGAATCATCACGCCCAACGCGATCATATCGAGGGCTATAGTAATGAAAATAAAGATAAACGCGGCTTTGCCGGGCCTATAATTTCGCCATTCCATCCGCCACGCTCCACGCGGACGTCCGGCCGGCCCGCGAAAGTCAAACCCGCAAATTCATTGCGGCTTTCGCATCATAGCACAACGAGAAGCAAACCCAGGGCTAGGCTGCACATATGTGCGCGCCACCGGGCCGAACGCCAATCATGGCGATAGCGCGCGGCGCCCCAGCCGCGCAATGGCGACGCAACATAATTTTCCTCGACGTAACAAAACCCGGCTGCGTAAGCGGAGGCGAAAAGCGCCGTGTCGGAATTTTTGCGGATTCTGATCATGGTGAAAAGATTATGCGAGCGCCGTCAATAATCGGTAAATCCAACCGCGGCGCCCGTTGATCCGCCTGGCCAAATCGACAAATCGGTTTTCAAGATCGCCGCAATCGAAATTGTTTTCGTTTTGTTCCTTCCTAATCCGGCAGAACATGATATGAGCGGACAAAATCGTACAGCGGACGATGTTCTCCTCATGGCCAATCACGACGATCTTTTTGCCGGCGCCCGAAAAGGGCGCCCATGCCCGCGGAACCGGGTCCGCGCGCGGCGCGCGGCCAGCGCGACCCGCAAAAAGAACCACAGCGCAGCGAACCGACGGTGGAAACGAAGGCGTCTGCAGCGAAAGGCGCCATATCGCCCGGCGAGGCGGGTTATACCGCCGCCTCTATCGAGGTGCTGGAAGGCCTTGAAGCGGTTCGGCGACGGCCCGGCATGTATGTCGGCGGCACCGACGAGGGCGCCCTGCACCATCTCTTCGCCGAAGTGCTCGACAATGCGATGGACGAGGCGGTGGCCGGCCACGCCACCCGCATCGAAGTGGCCTACGAGGAAGGCGGCTTCCTGTCGGTGACGGACAACGGGCGCGGCATTCCGGTCGATCCGCACCCGAAATTTCCGAAGAAATCGGCGTTGGAAGTCATCATGACGACGCTGCACGCCGGCGGCAAATTCGATTCGGGCGCCTATCAGACCTCCGGCGGCCTACACGGCGTCGGCGTTTCGGTCGTCAACGCGCTGTCCCAACGGCTCGATGTTGAGGTGGCGCGCGGCCAGACGCTCTATCGTCAAAGCTTCGAACTCGGCCACGCGGTCACCGGGCTTGAAACCGTCGGTCGGGCGCCAAACCGGCGCGGCACCAAGGTCCGTTTCAAACCCGATCCGCTGATTTTCGGGGCCAACGCCGCATTCAAACCGGCGCGCCTGCTCAAAATGGCGCGCGCGAAAGCTTATTTGTTCGGCGGCGTCGAAATTCGCTGGAAGTGCGCGCCTTCCCTGTTGGAGGCCGGCGCGAGCACGCCGGTCGAAGCGACCTTCCACTTTCCCGGAGGCCTGAAGGACTATCTGGCCGCCGACATCGAGGACAAGGAAACGGTCGTCGACCAGTTTTTTGTCGGCCGTGTCGAAAAACCGGATAAACACGGCTCGCTCGAATGGGCCGTGTCCTGGCTGGCCAATGACGACGGCTTCGTGCACTCCTATTGCAACACCATTCCCACGCCCGACGGCGGCACGCATGAAGCGGGCTTGCGGCTGGCGCTGTTGCGCGGCTTGAAGGATCACGCCGAGCGCATCGGGCAAGCCAAGCGCGCCGCCGTATTGACGACCGACGACGTCATGTCGAGCTGCGCGGCGCTCATTTCGGTCTTCATCCGCGAGCCGGAATTTCAGGGACAGAACAAAAGCCGGCTGATGACCCTGGAAGCCTCGCGCATCGTCGAAAACACCGTGCGCGATTCCTTCGACCATTGGCTGGCCGGCGCGCCGACGCAAGCAGGCCGGCTGCTCGACTGGTCCATCGAGCGGGCTGAGGAAAGACTGCGCCGCCGGGCGGAAAAGGACGTCGCGCGCAAATCTCCGACGCGCAAACTGCGTCTGCCGGGCAAGCTCGCCGATTGCGCCAATAACGCGACGCAAGGCTCCGAACTGTTCATCGTCGAAGGCGATTCCGCGGGCGGATCGGCAAAACAGGCGCGCGACAGGGCCAATCAGGCCATCCTGCCGCTGCGCGGCAAAATCCTCAACGTCGCCAACGCCACCCGCGACAAGCTCGCCGCCAACCAGCAGCTTGCCGACTTGACGCAGGCCCTGGGCGCGGGAACGGGCAGCCAGTACCGGTCCGAGGATCTGCGCTACGACAAGATCATCATCATGACCGACGCCGACGTCGACGGCGCTCACATCGCATCGCTACTCATCACCTTCTTTTACCGGCAGATGCCCAAACTGATCGAACAGGGCCATCTTTATCTCGCCGTGCCGCCGCTCTACAAAATGACGCAAGGCGCAAAGACCGCCTACGCGCGTGACGAAGCGCACCGCGACGAACTCATCGCCAGCCAGTTCAACGCGCGCGGCAAAATCGAGGTCAGTCGGTTCAAAGGCCTGGGCGAGATGATGCCGGCGCAATTGAAGGAAACGGCGATGGCGCCCAACAAGCGCACGTTGCTGCAAGTCCGCATCGTCGAGGCCGAGGCCCAGGAAACCGCCGATTCCGTCGAGCGTCTGATGGGCGCCAAACCGGAGGCGCGTTTCGCCTTCATTCAGGAAAAGGCCGCTTTCGCGGCGCAGGCCGATCTCGTCGATCTGTAACCGCGCGGCGTTCGTCAGCGCGCTTTTTTGCGCCAAAGCTAACCTGTCGTTTACTCGGTCCCCGTCATAAAGGCGCAAAGCTATTTTTCGGAGCGCGTCTTATGAAAATCCTTTTTCGTTTCAGCGCAGACGCTCGCGGTTCGGCCTATGATAAGATCGCTTTGATTTGCGCGGCGATTTCGGTCGCCTGCGTCTTCGGCGCCAAAGGCCTCGATCGTATGGCGCAGAACGGATCGCTGCCAGTTATCGCCTTGAACTGGACCAATCGCGACGTACAGGTCGACTACGCCCCCACGGCCAGCATCGCCCAAAAAGCGCAGGGAACTAATCTCAACCCCTGCAACGGCCAAACGCGTTAGCGGCTGCGCTCCGACGGAGCCCAGGGCTGGAATAAGCGACTGTTCTACACTGTGATTTGACCCAAGACGGCGTCGGCCTGCCGCCGTCTGGATCGATTCGCGACGCCGGCCAACCGGTCGGCCGTTCAGATCGGGAAACGCTGTGGAACAATGCGCTAACGCCATTTTCGTAAGCATGTCCAGCTCTGTCGCCGGACGACTTGGACTCGGCCGAATTCGCTGGCGCGGCAAGGCGAACCGGCGCTTTTTAGTTGACATTGACGCCACTTACCCTAATTGTCCTGGCGGCGCTAACACTTGCGCCAGAACGCCTCTAACGCACGGGCGAGCCGCCAATTAAGCGGCGCTGTCGGTCAGCCGGCCTCATGCAGCTGCTTTCTTGATTCTTGCGGCGACATTCGCTCTAGCCCCGCGCCGAAACTCGACGCCCCGGGATGAAATTGCAGCGATGCAATGCGCGCAAGATGCAATGCGTGGAAATACGAACCTTGGAAGTCGCGCGCCAAACTGAAGCGCCTTTCTTCCAAAACCGATCTCAACAGGATTTTTAATGCAATTTTCCGAACTCGGCCTCAGCGAAAAAGTGCTGCGCGCCGTCGAAGCCTCCGGCTATACGACCCCGACGCCGATTCAGGCGCAGGCTATTCCGGAAGCTCTGGCCGGACGCGACATTCTGGGCATCGCTCAGACTGGCACCGGCAAAACCGCCGCCTTCACGCTTCCGATGCTTTCACGCCTCGAACAGGGGCGCGCCCGGGCGCGCATGCCACGAACGCTGATTCTCGAACCGACGCGCGAACTCGCGGCGCAGGTCGAGGAGAGCTTCCTGAAGTATGGAGCTCAGCACAAACTCAACGTCGCGCTCCTGATCGGCGGCGTCTCGTTCGGCGATCAGGAAACCAAGATCATGCGCGGCGCCGATGTGCTGATCGCCACGCCTGGCCGCTTGCTCGACTTTTTCGAACGCGGCAAACTGCTGCTCAACGGCATCGAAATTCTCGTCATCGACGAAGCCGACCGCATGCTCGACATGGGCTTCATTCCCGACATCGAAAAAATTTGCAAATTGGTGCCGTTCACGCGCCAGACGCTGTTTTTCTCGGCGACGATGCCGCCGGAAATCACCCGGCTGACCGAACAATTTCTGCATAATCCGGTGCGCATCGAAGTGGCGCGGGCCGCCTCCACGGCCTCGACGATCACGCAGGTTCTTGTCGCCTCGCACGGCAGCGGCGACAAGCGCGAAACCCTGCGCCGGCTGTTGCGCGAAGCGCAAGATCTGAAAAACGCCATCGTCTTCTGCAATCGCAAGCGCGATGTGGCGATCGTACACAAATCGCTCGTCAAACACGGCTTCCCGGCCGGCGCCCTGCACGGCGACATGGACCAAAGCGCGCGCATGGCCTCGCTCGACGCTTTCAAAAACGGGGCGATCGATATCCTCGTTTGCTCCGATGTCGCGGCGCGCGGCCTCGACATTCCCGACGTCTCGCATGTCTTCAATTTCGACGTGCCTACGCATTCGGAGGATTACGTCCACCGCATCGGCCGCACCGGCCGCGCTGGCCGTTCCGGCACCTCGATGACTATCGTCACCGACGCCGACACCAAATATATCGCCCAGATCGAAGACTTGATCAAAAAACGGATCGATTGGTTCGGACCGAAACTGTCGGAATTGGGCGAAGCCGCTTATCCGGCGCACGAGTCCCGCCCCGACCGTCACGGCCGATCGTCACGCCGACCCGATCGCGACCGTGGCCCGGCGCGCGAACGTGGCGCGGAACGTCCGGGCGGGCGCGGCCCGCGCCGCGAACATGCCGCGCCGGCTGGCGAAGCCGAGGCGGCCGTGCGCCCTATGCGGAATGAGAAGCGCGACGCAGCGCCGCATGCGGAACAACAAATTGAGGATCGCCGCCCGCCGCATCGCGCCGCCGGACCACGCGGCGACGGCCGGCCGCCGCGCCAGCAGCGCCCGTTGGACGACGACAAGCCGGTCATCGGTCTCGGCGACCATACGCCGAGCTTCCTGTTGCGTCCGGTGAAGTTGAAACCGCTGAAAACAGCCGAATAATTCGGGGCCCGCGCGGGCGGCGCGCCGCCGTTCGCGCGAGACGCCGGCATTTTCGGCGCGATCACGCGACACAAAGGCGAGTTGCCCCGAGACGTTTTAATGAAAGCGATCGGGACGAACGCATTCCGCGGCGCGCGCCGGATCTTCCGACGCCTTGGTCCGCGGGCGAACCAGACCCGCTTTGACGAGATCAGCTTCAAGTTCGGCGATTATTTTCGCGACGTTGAGCTGGCGCACCTCAATGGCGCTCCACTCGTTTTCATGCGCCGCCTCGAGCAGAGACAGTGAAATCCATTGATGCGCAAAGCCGGGCACTGAACCCTCCATTGCAGAAATCGTCGCCAATTCCGTCAGACTTGGCGGAGCCTTGTCGCGCAATCGGGAAAGTCGGGCGCGCTCGCCGACCAAGGTTGCGCGATAAACCAAGCCATTAGAGAGCGTTCGTCGGACTGACAGGGCCAAAACGCTCTCGAAGGCGCCATCAGCCAGGCGCCTGGCCGATGGCGTTCGATGGAGCGGCGCGTCGCCGCAGGGATGCCTGAATTCACCCGAGCCGAAATCCAGGCGCTGGATGAAAATTGACACGCAATGGTTTCTTTATCGTCAATATAACGATTTTCCGTCGAATTTTTTGTGTCCCGTTAAGCCGTTATGCCGATATTGGACCGCATGGCGGCGGCGAACGTGGCGGACCGCGCAAGGCCGGCCTGGCCGAACTTCGGGCCGACGCCACCCGCCCCCGTTCAGCTCGCCCGCCCCTGCACCGCTTGCGGTGAGGCGGGGGTCAGCGCCACCGATTCGCCGCAGCCGCAGGCTGATGTCTGGTTGGGATTCTCGAAGGTGAAACCCGAAGACATCTTGCTCGCCTGA
The DNA here is from genome assembly GCA_963736175.1 of uncultured Alphaproteobacteria bacterium. Taxonomy (GTDB): domain Bacteria; phylum Pseudomonadota; class Alphaproteobacteria; order Rhizobiales; family Beijerinckiaceae; genus Rhodoblastus. The sequence continues at coordinate 6,054 of CAVTNU010000001.1, forward strand.
AAATCCATGCGAGCGCCGATCAGAAACAAAATCGCCTTGGGATCTATAAGGATGCGCACGTCCTGATCTTCAACCACGATGTCGCCGGGCGTCGATGTCGGCGCCAGCTCCATCGTGTAAGCCATGCCGGCGCATCCGCCGTTCTTGACGCCGACGCGAAGTCCCGCGACGGGTCCATCCGCTTTGGCCAAAATGGCCCGGACGCGCGCGGCGGCGGCCGGGGTGATCGTCATCAGCGGGGGCCGGTCCTCGATAGGCGAAGCCATATGTCTCTCCGTTCGGCCGGTTCAAGGCCGGCGAAGCCTGGAATATTTCCAATATAGCATCGCCTGGCCCGTGTTGAAAGGCGACGTCGAAAGCTGACGACGGCGGAATGCGTTGACTTCGTGCGCCGATACGCCCAAAAACCGAGAGTGTTTTGTATTCCGTCAGGATGAAGCGAACGCTTCGAATATTCAGGCGCCGCGTATTGTTAGGCGAAAGGTCCAGCGCCTTTTCGCAGAATGTGCGGGCCGCTCAACCGAGCCGCAGACCATGTTTTCCGTAACGCTGATCGACAATTACGACAGTTTCACCTTCAATCTGGTGCATTATCTCGGCGAGCTCGGCGCACAGGTCGACGTGCGACGCAACGACCATATCAGCGTCGCCGAAGTCCTCGCCGCCCATCCCGACGCCGTTGTGATTTCGCCGGGGCCCTGCACGCCGCGTGAGGCAGGCGTGTGCCTTGAACTCATCAAGCAAGCCGGCGCGAAAGTTCCGATTTTCGGCGTCTGCCTTGGTCATCAGGCCATCGGCGAAGCGTTCGGCGGCGAAGTGGCGCGCGCCCCCGAGCCCGTGCACGGCAAGATCGCCGCAATTTATCACCAGGGCGAAACCCTGTTCAAGAATTTGCCGAGCCCGCTGATGGCGACGCGCTATCATTCGCTGATCGTGCGCAAGGAGAACCTGCCGCCGGCTCTGACCGTCACCGCGCAAACGCAGGACGGCCTCATCATGGGCCTCAGCCACAAGACCTTGCCGATCCACGGCGTCCAGTTTCATCCCGAAAGCATCGCCTCCGAACACGGCCATGCCTTGATCGGCAATTTTCTCGATCTCGCAAAGACCTGGAACGCGCGCCAACGCGCGTCAGCCTGAGCCCGCCGTCCTAACCACACCGCCATAACCGATCGAAATTCGCCAAAGGAGTGCTTTCATGGAGGCGTTCAAGCCCATCCTCGCCAAGGTTGCGACCGCCGCGAGCCTGAGCCGGCAGGAAGCTTCCGACGCTTTTGACGCCATGCTGTCGGGCGAAGTGACGCCGGCGCAGATGGGCGCCTTCCTGATGGCGCTGCGCGTGCGCGGCGAAACAATCGAGGAGATAACAGGCGCCGTCGCGGCGATGCGCGCCAAGATGCTGCGGGTCGAGGCGCCGCAGGGCGCGATAGACATTGTCGGAACCGGCGGCGACGGCTCTGGCTCTTACAATGTTTCGACCCTGGCCTCGATCATCGTCGCCGCCTGCGGCGTTCCGGTGGCCAAACACGGCAATCGCGCCGCGTCGTCGAAATCGGGATCGAGCGACGTCCTGACCGCGCTTGGCGTCAAGATCGGTTTGTCCCCGCGCCAGGTCGAAGCCTGCATTGAGACGGCCAATATCGGTTTCATGATGGCTCAGACCCATCACGCCGCCATGCGCCATGTCGGCGCGGTGCGTTCCGAACTGGGCGCGCGCACCTTGTTCAACCTGCTTGGGCCGCTGTCGAATCCGGCTGGCGTCAAATTTCAACTGCTCGGCGTGTTCTCGACCCATTGGATGGAGCCGCTGGCCGAAGTTCTGCGTACGCTCGGCTCGCAACGCGTGTGGGTCGTCCACGGCGGCGACGGTCTCGACGAAATCACCACCACGGCGCCGACGCAGGTCGTCGCGCTCGAGAACGGCGCGATCCGGCGTTTCGAAATCAAGCCGGAAGACATCGGCCTCAAACGCGCCAGGCCTGAGGACCTCAAGGGCGGCGATCCGGACCATAACGCGGCGGCGCTGCGGGCGGTGCTCGATGGCGCCCACGACGCCTATCGCGACATCGCCATCTTCAATGCGGCGGCGGCTCTTGTGGTCGCCGGCAAAGCGGCCAATCTGCAAGACGGCGCGAAATTGGCGGCGCAGGCCCTCGACACCGGCGCGGCAAAGGCGACGCTGGCGCGCCTGATCGAGATCTCCAACCGCGTCCCTTCGTAAAAAATGCTAATATGCTCGCCTGGCGGTCCGGCCGCTTCGAATATAAGCGTTTTGACGGCGAGGATTCACGGGTTAAACATGAACCGAACAGATACGAAGACCTGAGTTCTCTGGCGGCAGGTGAGGCATGCCCGACATCTTGAAGAAAATCGAAGCTTATAAGCGCACGGAGATATCGGAAGCGAAAGTGCGCGTTCCTTTCAAGACGCTCGAACGCCAGGCGCACGATCACGACCCCCCACGCGGTTTCCTGCGGGCGCTGGAAGCGCGGATCGGCGAAGGACGACCGGCTCTGATCGCCGAAATCAAGAAGGCCAGCCCGTCGAAAGGTCTGATCCGCTCCGACTTCGATCCGCCGGCTCTGGCGCGCGCTTACGAAACGGGCGGCGCCGCCTGCGTCTCCGTTCTCACCGACACACCCTCCTTCCAGGGCAAGCTCGAATATCTTGACGCCGCGCGCAACGGCTGCCGCCTGCCTGCCCTGCGCAAGGATTTCCTGTTCGATCCCTACCAAGTTTACGAAGCGCGCGCCTATGGCGCCGACTGTATCTTGATCATCATGGCGTGCGTCACCGACGCCGAAGCCAAAGCCCTCAACGCCGCCGCGCACGATCTGCGCATGGACGTGCTCGCCGAAGCCCATGACGAGCGCGAGTTCGATCGGGCGTTGGCGCTGGAGACAAGGCTGATCGGCGTCAATAACCGCAATCTGCACACCTTCGAGGTTTCGCTGGCGACGACGGAAAAGCTGGCCGCCCGCGCGCCCAAGCACAAAATCCTGATCTCGGAAAGCGGCATCGAAACCCACGCTGACATCCTGCGTCTTGAAAGCGCCGGCGTGCGCGCCTTTCTCGTCGGCGAGAGCTTGATGCGGCAAAAGGACGTAACGGCCGCCACGCGCCAGTTGCTGCAAGGCGCCGCCGTTCCGGCGCAATGAAGGACCTGACGCATATCAACGCGCAAGGCGAAGCCGTGATGGTCGACATTTCGGCCAAGCCAGCCACGGCGCGTCTGGCGCGCGCGCAGGGCGCCGTCAGGATGGCGCCTGAAACGCTGTCGCTGTGCCTGTCGGGACAGGCAAAAAAAGGCGACGTCTTCGCCGCCGCGCGCATAGCCGGCATCATGGCGGCCAAGCGTACGCATGAGCTCATTCCGCTCTGTCATGCGCTTTACCTTGAGAACATCTCAGTCGATATCGCGCCCGATCCCGATTTGCCGGGCCTGCGCGTCGCCGCAACGGCCAAGACGCGCGGCCCGACGGGCGTCGAAATGGAGGCTTTGACCGCTGTTTCAATCGCCTGCCTGACGATTTACGACATGCTCAAGGGCGTCGATCGTTTGATGCGTATCGAGAATATCGCCCTGGCGGAGAAGACCGGCGGCAAATCGGACGATTTTCTTGCGCCCTCCACCCCAGACCAAAAGCCATGAACGCCGCGCCAAAACTCCTGTCCGTCGACGAGGCGCTCGCCGCTGTATTGGCGCAAGCTGAGGGCCCGCTCGCCGTCGAGGACGTCGCGCTGACGAACGCATACGGGCGTACGCTGGCGCGCGATATTTTCGCCTTGCGCACCCAGCCGCCGAAGGATCTTTCGGCGATGGACGGTTACGCGCTGCGCGCCGCCGACGCCGGACAGACGCTGACGCTGATCGGCGAATCCGTGGCGGGCGCGGGCTTTGCCGGCGTGATCGGGCCAGGCGAATCGGCGCGCATTTTCACCGGCGCGCCGGTGCCGGCCGGCGCGGACGCGATCTTACTGCAGGAGGACGCCGAGCGCCGGGGCGACAAGGTCATCGCCAGGACTGAAGTTCGTCAGGGCCGCCACATCCGCGCCGCCGGCGTCGACTTCCGTGAGGGCGAAAAAATTCTCGAACGCGGGCGCCGGTTAAGCCCTGCCGACATCGCCCTCGCCGCTAGCGCCGATCATGCTGTGCTGCCCTTGGCCAGGCGTCCGCGCGTGGCGATGCTCTGCACGGGCGACGAACTGGTAGCCCCCGGCGCCCGACGCCGCGACGACCAGATCGTCGCCTCCAACGGCTATGCGCTGATCGGCATGATCGAGGCGGCCGGCGCGGAAGCTTTCGACCTGGGGATCGCGGGCGACAATCCCGCCGAAATCGAAAACGCCATCGCCAGAGCCCGGGCGATCAAAGCCGACATCGTCGTCACCGTCGGCGGCGCCTCGGTCGGCGACCACGATCTCGTCAAAGGCGCGCTGGCCCGGGAAGGCATGAAGCTCGATTTCTGGCGCGTCGCCATGAAACCCGGCAAACCGCTGATCTCCGGCTCTATCGGATCGATGCAAATCATCGGCCTGCCCGGCAATCCGGTGTCGTCGGTCGTTTGCGCGGAAATTTTCCTTAAACCGCTGATCTATGCGCTCTGCGGCGATCCCGAGCCCGGCCGCGACCGCGCCGAACAGGCGGTCTTGGGAACGCCTTTGCCCGCGACCGGCGAAAGGCAGGAGTTTCCGCGCGCCAGACTGACGCGCGACGAAGTGGGGCGAACGCTGGTGCTGGCGCAGAAGGATCAGGATTCCTCGCTCAACAGCGTACTTTCGCAATCCGACGCGCTGATCGTGCGACCGTCGCACGCGCCGCCCGCGCAAGCCGGCGAGCTGACGAAAATTCTGCGGCTGCGCTGAAGCGGACCGCCGTTCGCCAGAATTCGTTAACGGATATGCCCTATCGATGTTGCGGAACTAAAAGCGAACATATATGGTTCGTTCATGATTTGTTTGAGTGTGATTCTCATCCGCTCGCAGGCCGGCGCCCGATGGTTGGACGCGAACGGCGCACCAGGGGAATATGCGCATGCTGACGAAAAAACAGAGCGAACTGCTGCGCTTCATCCACGAAAGGCTGAAAGAGACCGGCGTGCCGCCGTCATTCGACGAAATGAAGGACGCCCTCGATCTTCGCTCGAAATCGGGCATCCACCGGCTGATCATGGCGCTGGAAGAGCGCGGATTCATCCGGCGCCTGCCCAATCGCGCCCGCGCGTTGGAAGTGCTGCGCCTGCCCGAATCCTCAACGCCGTCCGGCGCGCGCGGCGGCAAATTCTCGCCCAGCGTCATCGAGGGCAATCTCGGCAAGGTGCGCGCCGCTCCGATGGTCGACCCCGACGACCGGCCGACATCAGCGATCATCCCGGTGATGGGACGAATCGCCGCTGGCACGCCGATCTCCGCGTTGCAGACGCGCTCCCATTCGATTGGCCTGCCGCATGATTTCCTCGCTAGCGGCGATCATTACGCGCTCGAGGTGCGCGGCGATTCGATGATCGAAGCCGGCATTCTTGATGGTGATACGGTGGTCATCAAAAAGCAGGACGTCGCCGATTCCGGCGATATTGTCGTCGCTCTGATCGACGATGAGGAAGCCACGCTGAAGCGCCTGCGCCGCCGCGGCGCGTCCATCGCGCTCGAAGCCGCCAACCCGGCCTACGAAACACGAATTTTCGGGCCAGATCGGGTGAGAATTCAAGGCAAGCTGGTTTCGCTTCTGCGCAAGTACTGAAAGCCAGGTTCTGCTTCCCTGCCCGCAACTCTCTCGCGCGCGAGACGGGCAATGACGGGCGACGCATTGTTCAATATGCTCTCTGGACGTCGTTGGACCGCTCCGACAAAATGATGCGATCGGGCGGAGCGAGAGTCTGCGCCATTTCAGTCGACGCGAACGCTCGAGCGGACGCCCCTCCCCGGCGAGGAGATCTCACATGAAACGCGATGATTTGACGGAAAAATTGCTTGACCTCAAACGTGAGAACGGCTGGAGCTGGAAACACATTACGACGCATATCGGCGGCATGTCGGACGTGCTGATCGTCGGCGCGCTTCTCGGACAGGGCCGGTTGCCCGGCGTTCTGGCGCGTAAGGCGGCCGCTCTGTTCGGGCTGTCGCAAGCAGAGGCCCACATGCTGGCCGAATCGCCCAATCGTGGCGAGAATTCAGCCATGCCGCCGACCGATCCGCTGCTCTATCGCTTCTACGAATTGCTCATGATCAACGGTCCTGCCTGGAAGGAACTGATCCAGGAAGAATTCGGCGACGGCATCATGTCGGCGATCGATTTCGACATGACGATCGAACGCCTGCCCCATCCCAAGGGCGACCGCGTCAAGCTGACCATGTCGGGTAAATTCCTGCCGTTCAAATATTACGGCGCCGAACAAGGCGTTCCGGAGAACGGCGCGAAAGAACTTGATCGGGGCTAGTCCGGCAATTCATTTCGCGACGTGTCGGACTCCGCCGGGGCGTTCTCAGTTGTGACGTCGAACCTTTTGTGAAATGCGCCGAACTTCGGCGCGCGCGACCACGGCCGGTCCTCGCCGAGCGCGCGCGCCATGCGCCATTCGAACCCCTGCCTGATCTGGCGCAACGTCACGGCCCCATATTGGCGCAGCGTGTCTTTGTCGATCAAGACAGCAGGCCGACAGGACGGCGGCGCGATCAACGGCGAGACGACGATTTTGGCGCGCCCGCAATCCTCATGAAAAGCCTCGTCTTCCAACACCAAAGCGACGGCGTCGCCGCTCGCCAGCGCGCCGACGCAGCCAAGCCTGTCGCAGCGCCCGCCGCGCGCGCTGGCGCCGTCGCGCGCGTCGGCGTCGGCGCGCAGCCATTGCTCGGCCGCGAACGCATTGTTGCGGCGGCCGAGCGCGCTCAAGCGTCCGTCGGCGCCGCGCAGAGCCAGCGTCTCGCCGGACGGCGACGCGGCCAAATCGAAACCGGGGCCTTGCATCGCGCCCAACAGGCCGATCGCCAGCAACGGCAGGCTGGTCAGGCGCAGCGCGCGCGTACGCCAGATCACGGCCGATAGCA
>CAVTNU010000002.1:0-651761 GCA_963736175.1 uncultured Alphaproteobacteria bacterium
CTGTTCAGTTCTCAATACAGTCCAGGCATGTCGAGTATGAGATTGAGGTCGAGCGCTGCGCGCCATCTGGCGTTTTTGATGTTATCGCATCCTGCGGCCCTGAGCAGGTTGTAAGCGAAGGAGCGCAAGCGGGCGGCGATGTCCGGGTTCTTGCGAATGCGTGAAGCGTCCTCGGCGAAGGTGACATCGCGTACATAATGGCTGGAGTTCTCGATCCGCCAATGCCGGCGTATGTGTTCATTCCATTGTTCGGGCGTTGGACCGCTGAGCGAGGAGACCCAGAAGACGATCTCGCTCGTCTGGCTCCAATACCCGGTTTTTGCGTCGCGTTTGGACACGGAGCGCTCCAACCGCAGGACGGTTTTGATCAGCGGTTCCCATGCCGCGCCGCGGAACCACGCCTTGGCCGGAAACACCGTCAGGTCCCGCGTTTCACAGCGATTGCGGCCTTTGGATTTGCTCGTCGCGGAGCCGCTTGGCTTGCGCCCCATCGATCCAAGTTCGAGCTGGCGGCGTAGTTTCGGCTGGTTGTCCTTGACCTGCGTGAGCAGATGGTTGCCCGAAGCGATCACGCGGGCAAATCCTTTTTTTGGCAATGCTCGGCGTCGAGCGTGAAGAGGCAGCCCTTCAGACCGAGCGCCTCGATCAATTCCGGCGCCGCCGGGATTTCGTTGCTTTTCTCGTCAACCATCAGATGGCCGAGTACGATTTGATCGGCCTGGCGCAGCGCCGACAGCATATGCGCGGCCTTTCGGTCGCAAAAGGCGTCGAAACTGCCGCGCAGGGTCTTGCCGTCAACGGCAATCGCCGTGGGCCCCTCGGGCGATGGCGGCGTTGGCAGCGACGCGGCATGGCGGCGAAACGCGTCCTCCAGAGCCGTTGAATCGATCCCTTGCAAGATCAGCCGCAAGCCCGAATAGGACGGCGCATAACGCAGGCTCAGATTGAAGGCTTTGTTCAGTCGCTGTCGATGAGCATTAACAAATTCATGCAGTTGCCGATAGGAATTGGCGCCGGCGACCATGCCCAGGATCGCATAGAGCACCACCGTCGCCAGTTCAAACCGAAGCCCTTCCCGTCGACGATGATCTGGAACCGAGCGCAAAATCTCCAGCAACGACACCGCCATACGACAACCTCCGATTCGGGTTGTCGCCTATAAATTCACACATTTTCGCTCGCTGGAATCCCCAAGCGCACTTAAAGTCTAGAGAACTGAACAGCCCTGCTGGAATCCCCAAGCGCACTTAAAGTCTAGAGAACTGAACAGCCCTGCGGCGCGGTACATGCGTTGTTAGCGCCGATGACCCCCGGGGTAATAGTGAATTTGCATTCATATTCGTGCATATAATACGGGGCAGGAGCGACGTCGGTGGTCCCAGGATAAAATGTCGAGCTTGGCGCGCTCAAGCCTGCGGGAACGGCGATCGTTGTCGACTTCGTTCCTCCATTTGCGGCTATGGATCCCGAAGAAAAATAGACCGCAGCCATGCCGCCGGTCGTCGTCGACGGATCGTAGTTCCCATAAATCGGGAATGGCGCGTTATTCTGGATGGTTACTTTATATGTTGCTTGCTGGGCATTCGCGGCCTGGGCCAAACTCAATCCAAGCAGCGCGGCTAATATGATTGCATTTCTCATTTTATGCTCCTAAAATATATATTTATCGCCGCATATTTATTTCAAAATGCAAAATTATAAAAATAAATATTACAGCAATACGCAATTGTGGCAAAAGTACGGCTTCCTGTCAATGGATTGGTAGAACTGCAATGCGCTGCTTGAATTTACACGCCGGATTCGGGAGAATCGATCCATGCGTAAATTCATCCGGCTTGTCGTCGACGCCATCGCCTGTTTCTACCGCGACGACGGCTGGGCCATCTCCAGCCACATCGCCCTGTCAGGCCTGACCTCGATTTTTCCCTTTTTGATCTTTGTGACGACGCTGGCCGGCTTCTTTGGCTCGAAAGCTCTGGCCGACAAGGCCGCCTCGCTGATTTTCGGCGCCTGGCCGCCGAGCGTCGTCGGCCCGCTGGCGCGCGAAATTCACGACGTCCTGACCGAACCGCGCGGCGGCCTGTTGACGCTCAGCGCGGCGTTGGCGCTCTATTTCGCCTCCAGCGGCGTCGAGGCGCTGCGCATCGGCCTCAACCGCGCCTATAATTCGAGGGAGGGGCGGGCCTGGTGGGTGTTGCGGCTGGAATCCATCGCCTATGTCTTCGTCGGCGCTCTGGCGTTGCTGGCGCTGGCTTTCCTGCTAGTGCTCGGGCCGCTGATCTGGGCGCTGGCGCTGCGCGTGGCCCCGGCGCTGCACGAATTGAGCGGCTCCGTCGCATTCTGGCGCTACGCCATTTCGACGCTGATTCTGGTCGCCGCGCTAGTCATCGCCCACGTCTTTTTGCCGGCGGGCCGGCGGCGCTTTTTCGACATCGCGCCCGGCGTCGCCCTGACCTTCGCCGCCTGGCTGATCTTCGCTTTGGCTTTCGGCGCCTATCTATCGCAATTCGCCCATAATTACGTTTCGACCTACGCCGGTCTGGCGTCGGTGATGATCGCCATTGTCTTTCTCTATTCGACAGCGGCGATTTTCGTCTTCGGCGGCGAATTCAACGCCGCCATTCTGCGCTCAAGGGCCATGCGGCGGGGTTTCGACCAACGGGCGGCGAAAGCGAGCGCGCCGGACAAGCAAACGGCGGAAGAAAAAGCCTCCTCCCGCCGTTCCGAACTATGAGAGCAACCTGCTCTAAAGCGACAAGCCCCGTTTACGCCGGCTTGCCGGCCTCGATCACGTCTTCGATGGTGCGCAGGCCGGTTTTCGGCGCGTTGACGAGAACCGCCATATTGCCGGGCGCGTGCTGGTTCTTCCACATTTTGGTGTGGGCCAGCGGAATCTTCGTCCAGGGAAAGACTTCCGACATGCAGGGATCGACGCGCCGGTCGACGACGAAATTATTGGCCGCCGCCGCTTGCTTGAGATGGGCGAAATGCGAACCCTGGATGCGTTTTTGCCGCATCCACACATAGCGGGCGTCGAAGGTCAGGTTGAAGCCCGACGTGCCGGCGCAGAACACCACCATGCCGCCGCGCTTGCACACCAGGGTCGACACCGGGAAGGTAGCCTCGCCGGGATGTTCGAAGACGATATCGACGTCCTTCTTGCCGGTGATGTCCCAGATCGCCTTGCCGAACTTGCGCGCTTCCTTGGTCCAATCGGCGTATTCCTGCGAATTGACCTTGGGCAATTGCCCCCAGCACTTGAATTCCTTGCGGTTGATGACGCCCTTGGCGCCGAGCGACAGCACGTAATCGCGCTTGGATTCGTCGGAAATGATGCCGATGGCGTTGGCGCCGGCGGCGGCGATGAGCTGCACGCCGAACACGCCGAGACCGCCGGAGGCGCCCCACACCAACACATTGTCGCCGGGCTTCAGACGGTGCGGCTCATGGCCGAACAGCATGCGGTAGGCGGTGGCCAGCGTCAGCGTATAGCAGGCGCTTTCTTCCCAGGTGAGGTGCTTGGGGCGGACCATCAACTGCCGGTCCTGCACGCGGCAGAACTGGGAGAAGGAGCCGTCCGGCGTCTCATAACCCCAGATGCGCTGCGAAGCGGAGAACATCGGATCGCCGCCGTTGCATTCCTCGTCGTCGCCGTCGTCCTGGTTGCAATGGACCACGACCTCGTCGCCAACTTTCCAGCGCTTGACCTTGGAGCCGACCGCCCAGACGACGCCCGCGGCGTCGGAGCCCGCGATATGAAAGGGCTGCTTATGGGCGTCGAGCACCGAAATCGGTTCGCCCAGCGCCGCCCATACGCCATTATAATTGACGCCCGCCGCCATCACGAGAACCAGGACGTCGTGGCTGTCGAGCTCCCAGGTCGGGACGACTTCCAGCTGCATCGCCGTTTCCGGCGGGCCGTGGCGGTCCTTGCGGATGACCCAGGCGTGCATGTTCTTCGGCACATGGCCGAGCGGGGGAATTTCGCCGATGTCGTACAGATCTTTGAAATTCAGTTCTTTTTCGGCTTTGGCGCCACTCGCCGTCGGCGATTGCAGGCTCAACGCTGTCTCCTGTTTTTGTTTTTCGCTTGTCGAAAAGTCGCGGATCGTATCACCGTCGTTGCGGCGCACCATAGTTTATTGCAAATTGAGGCGCGTTCGCGCAATTTTTTTCGCCCTGTTATTAAGTTGAAGACGCCCCTACGCCGTCGCCGAGGTTCCGGCGCGGCGGATTTTCGACGCCCAGATCAGGCGTTAGCCATGTTGGCGCGAGCCGCCGTCGGCGCTTCAGATTGCGCCTTGCGGGCAATTGTGCTGTGCGAAAAACTGGGGCAAAGCATTGAGACCCCCGCCTTCGCCGGGGCGGGAGTTTGACGACGAGATCGCGCCGGTGCGGCGCAGCCAAGAGGTCTAAATGACGACGAATGCCGCCAGCCGCGACAAATCGTGGATTTTCCGCACCTATGCGGGCCATTCCACCGCATCGGAGTCCAACAAGCTCTACCGGAACAATCTGGCCAAGGGCCAGACGGGGCTGTCCATCGCCTTCGACCTGCCGACGCAGACGGGCTACGACAGCGATCATGTGCTGGCGCGCGGCGAAGTCGGCAAGGTCGGCGTTCCGATCTCCCATCTGGGCGACATGAACGCGCTGTTCGCCGACATTCCGATCGCTCAGATGAATACGTCGATGACGATCAACGCCACCGCGCCGTGGCTGCTGGCGCTCTATATCGCCGCCGCCGACGCGCAGGGCGCGTCCCGTCTGGTTCTGCAAGGCACCACGCAAAACGACATCATCAAGGAATATCTGTCGCGCGGCACCTACGTTTTCCCGCCGGGACCCTCGTTGCGCCTGACCAAGGACGTGATCCTGTTCACGACCAAGCACGTTCCCAAATGGAACCCGATGAACGTCTGCTCTTATCATCTGCAGGAAGCGGGCGCGACGCCGGTTCAGGAACTGTCCTACGCCTTGGCGACGGCGGTCGCCATTCTCGACACGGTCAAGAATTCCGGACAGGTCGCGGAAGCCGATTTCGGCGAGGTCGTCGGCCGCATCTCCTTCTTCCTCAACGCCGGCATGCGCTTTGTCACCGAGTTGGCGAAAGTGCGCGCGTTTACCGAGCTTTGGAACGAGCTGACGCGCGACCGCTACGGCGTCAAGGATGAAAAGCATCGCCGCTTCCGCTACGGCGTTCAGGTCAATTCCCTCGGCCTGACCGAGCAGCAGCCCGAAAACAACGTCTATCGCATCTTGATCGAGACCCTCGCCGTCGTCCTGTCGAAAAACGCCCGCGCCCGCGCCGTGCAATTGCCGGCGTGGAACGAGGCGCTCGGCCTGCCGCGTCCCTTCGATCAGCAATGGTCTTTGCGTCTGCAGCAGATCCTGGCCTACGAGACCGATCTGCTCGAATACGGCGATCTGTTCGACGGCAATCCCGTCATGCGGAAGAAAGTCGACGCGCTCAAAGCCGAGGCGCTGGCGGAGCTCGCCGCCATCGACGCGATGGGCGGAGCCGTCGCCGCGGTTGAATCGGGCTATATGAAATCCAAACTCGTCGAGGCCAATACGAACCGGCTTGAGGCGATTGAATTGGGCGAACAGATCGTCGTCGGCGTCAATAAATTCGTGGAAAGCGAGCCCTCGCCGCTGACCACGGGCGACGGCTCCATTCTTGTCGTGCCGCATCACGTCGAGGCCGATCAGATCGAGCGCCTGAAGGCCTGGCGGGCGCAACGCGACGCCAAAGCGGTCGAACGGGCGTTGGCGGATTTGCGCGCCGCCGCTCAGGAAGACCGCAATATCATGGAGCCCTCGATCGCCGCAGCCAAGGCCGGCGTCACCACCGGCGAGTGGGGCCAGGTTCTGCGCGATGTTTTCGGCGAATTCCGCGCGCCGACCGGCGTCGGCCGCAGCGCCAGGCAATCGGGCGGCTCGCTTGATCCGGTGCGGGTCGAAGTCGAGCGCGTGTCGAAAAAAATCGGCCGCCGGGTGAAATTTCTGGTCGGCAAGCCGGGCCTCGACGGCCATTCCAACGGCGCCGAACAGATCGCCGTGCGCGCCAGGGACGCCGGCATGGAAGTCGTTTACGAGGGCATCCGTCTGACCCCGGCTGAAATCGTCAACGCCGCGCTGGAAGAGGGCGTGCACGTCGTCGGTCTGTCGATCCTGTCCGGCTCGCACGTGCCGCTGGTGCGCGACGTGCTGGCCCGCATGAAGCAGGAAGGCATCGAGAACGTGCCGGTGGTCGTCGGCGGCATCATTCCTCCCGAAGACGAAAAGCTGCTGCGCGCCGAGGGCGTGGCGGCGGTCTATACGCCCAAGGATTACGAGCTCAACGCCATCATGGCCGACATCGTCCGCATCGTCGAGGAACGCGAACAGGCGACCTAAGGTTAGCCGTTCTTCGCGGGCGGTCCGGCGCCGGGAATTTGCGAGAAGTCCATCTTGCCGACTTCTATGGCCGCCTTTGTGCGGCTGTAGACGTTCAGCTTGCGCAGGATTTCCGAGACATGCGCCTTGACCGTGGTTTCGGCCACCGACAGCTCGTAGGCGATCTGCTTGTTCTGCAAACCGGCGCGGATCATGTCGAGCACGCGCAACTGTTGCGGCGTGAGGTCTTGCAGACGTCGCAACATTTGCGCGTGCTCGATCTCGGACGGCTGCGGGCGGTCCAGATCCTTGAATCGTTCCGGTAGATAGATCGAGCCGCGCAGGACTTCGTCGATGGAATTGGCCAGTTCGCGCTTCGACGTGGCTTTCGACACGAAGCCGGCGACGCCGATCGCCAGCAGATCGCGAACGACGCGCGGGTCCTCATGGCCCGAAACCACCATGATCGGCAGTTGCGGAAAGGCGGCGCGCACCCGCACCAGACCCGACAATCCCGATGTGCCGGGCAGAAACAGGTCGAACAGGCCGAGATCGATGGAGCGTTCGCGCGCCAGAACGTCGAGCGCCTCGTCGATCGACGTCGCCTCGAAAATCTCGACGTTGGGACGCTCCAACCGAACGGCGCTTTCCAGCGCCTCGCGAAAGAGCGGGTGGTCGTCGACGATCAGAAAACGGGCCATGGCTTGAGCTTGCGATGCGGCGCGGATCGTTGGTTGGAATTTATTCTAACATGTCAGGAACGAAACGCGCAGTCGCCAAATAAACGGCGCGCCGAAATTGGCGCCGCAAAACGCTTTTCAAGACGCCGCCCGGCCACGGCGCCGGACCTCGCAAAAGTCCTCCAAGGGTTTTGCAAGGATTTTGCAAGGGCTTCGCTTGCCAGTGTTTTGCCTGGCGTCTCGTTGGCAAGGATATGAGCCTGCCCGAAGCGCCATATTGTACTTTGGCGCCAAATGAGTAGCCGCCGATGCGGCAAGGCGTCGCGGTGTTTAAAAAATAACATATACAACAAACAGTTAGCGACAAGTTCGGAAGGTTGGAACGCCTTCACCGTAACCCATAAATCGGCCCGGCGCGCGTTCCGTCAATGGCACTAAAGATCAGTACCGCGCCCTGAACAGGCGTCTAGCATGTAAGAGGCGTCAAGAACGCCAGCGCCGGTCGGCGCCAAAAAAATAAACATATCGACATGCCGTTTGAGCGTTCGAGGGAGGGAAGTTTCAAGGCTCCGGGAGAGCCGGGGAGCGGTCGAAAATTGGCCGCCGACCTTTACGACGGGATGCGCCTGGGCGCGCTCCCGCGTTTTTCACAAATTCACAATTTTTGATCGACGCGCGGAATCCCAAGCGACCCGCAAGTCGAAAAAAAGCGCGCCGAACGGCGCTATCTGGAGGAAGCAAAATGTATCAAGAAGCCATCGCCAAAGTCGGCGCCACCAAGCTTATCCGCGAAAAATTCGACAATTTCATCGGCGGCAAGTCGGTCGCGCCGGTGCGCGGTCAATATTTCGAGAATTTGAGCCCGGTCACCGGCAAGCCGCTGTGTCAGGTTGCGCGCTCCACCGCCGAGGATATCGAGCTGGCGCTTGACGCCGCGCACAAGGCCAAGGACTCCTGGGGCAAGACCTCGCCGGCCGAGCGCGCCGTGATCTTGAACAAGATCGCGGACAAGATGGAAGCCAACCTCGAATTGCTGGCGTTAGTCGAGACGCTCGACAACGGTAAGCCGATTCGCGAGTCGACCTATGTCGATCTGCCGCTCTGCGTCGACCATTGGCGCTATTACGCCGGCGCGATCCGCGCTCAGGAAGGCGCGCTCTCCCAGATCGACGAGGACACCGTCGCCTATCATTTCCATGAGCCGCTCGGCGTCGTCGGCCAGATCATTCCCTGGAACTTCCCGCTGCTGATGGCGGTGTGGAAACTCGCGCCCGCAATCGCCGCCGGCAATTGCGTGGTTCTCAAGCCGGCCGAACAGACCCCGCTCGGCATTCTCATCTTGATGGAGCTGCTCGGCGACATCCTGCCGGCGGGCGTCATCAATGTCGTCAACGGCTTCGGCATCGAAGCGGGAAAACCGCTCGCATCGAGCAAGCGCATCGCCAAGATCGCCTTCACCGGCGAGACGACGACGGGGCGGCTGATCATGCAATACGCTTCCGACAACATCATCCCGGTGACGCTTGAGTTGGGCGGCAAGTCGCCGAACATCTTCTTCGCCGACGTGATGGACGCGGACGACGATTACTTCGACAAGTGCCTGGAAGGGTTCGCCATGTTCGCGGTAAACCAGGGCGAAGTCTGCACGTGTCCCAGCCGCGTGCTGGTGCAGGAGTCGATCTACGACCGCTTCATGGAGCGCGCCATCGATCGGACCAAGAAGATCAAGCAGGGCCACCCGCTCGACATGACGACGATGATCGGCGCCCAGGCCTCGACCGACCAGCTCGAGAAGATCCTGTCTTATCTGGACATCGGCCGTCAGGAAGGCGCAGAGGTGCTGACGGGCGGCGCGCGCGCCGATCTCGGCGGCGAACTGACAGGCGGCTATTACGTCCAGCCGACGATTTTCGCCGGCCACAACAAAATGCGCATCTTCCAGGAAGAAATCTTTGGACCGGTCGTTTCGGTGGCCAAGTTCAAGGATGAGGCGGAAGCGCTCGCCATCGCCAACGACACGCTCTACGGCCTTGGCGCCGGCGTTTGGACGCGCAACGGCAACCGCGCCTATCGCTTCGGCCGCGAAATCAAGGCCGGCCGTGTGTGGACGAACTGCTATCACGCCTATCCCGCGCACGCGGCGTTCGGCGGCTACAAACAGTCCGGCATCGGTCGCGAGACGCACAAGATGATGCTCGACCACTATCAGCAGACCAAGAACCTACTCGTCAGCTACTCGACGAAGGCGCTCGGCTTCTTCTGATCGCGGCTTAAATTGAGAGGCGCGGCTCCGACAGGGGCCGCGCCTTCTTTAATATGCGTTGAAACGTCCTATTTTCATTTCAACGAGGGAGGCTTGCATGTCCGATCGGTCAAATGCGCCGGCGCGGGTCGAGGTGACGCCCGCCGCCGAAGAAATGATCGCCAGGTTGAGGGCTATGCATGGTCCGCTGATGTTTCATCAATCGGGCGGTTGTTGCGACGGATCTTCGCCGATGTGCTACCCGGAACATGAATTTCGCGTCGGCGCCCAGGATGTCTTTCTAGGCCAGATCGCCGGCTGCAATTTTTATATCGGCGCGGCGCAATTTGAATATTGGCGCCACACCCAGCTCATTATCGACGTGGTCAAGGGCCGCGGCGGCGGCTTTTCGCTTGAAGCGCCGGAGGGCGTGCGCTTCCTGACGCGCAGCCGCGTTTTCACCGACGCCGAGGTCGAGGCTTTGAACAAACTGGGCGAACCGGCAAGAGCCGCCTGAGCGTCATTCGGCGCGCCGCCCGAAATTCTCTGCTTTCAGGCCTCAGGCCGCGACAGCGCCCAAGACGTTTCAAGACGTTTCAAGACGTTTGGCGCCGTGGCGGGGCTGGTGTATAGACCCGCCTTTCCCCATTGGACCGCGGCCGCGCGCCGCCTGTGGAGTTTTGCGTGTGATGGAACGCTGGTCGCCTGAAAGCTGGAGGTCCAAGCCGGTCGAGCAATTGCCGACCTATCCGGACAGTGCGGCGCTCGCGGAAGTCGAACGCCAGCTTGCCGGCTTTCCGCCGCTCGTTTTCGCGGGCGAGGCGCGCAAGCTCAAACGGACGTTGGGCAAGGTCGCCGCCGGCGAAGCCTTTCTGTTGCAGGGCGGCGATTGCGCCGAGAGCTTCGGCGAACATTCGGCTGACAATATCCGCGACTTCTTCCGCGTCTTCTTGCAGATGGCCGTGGTGATGACCTATGGGGCGGCCATGCCGATGGTCAAGGTCGGTCGCATCGCCGGGCAATTCGCCAAGCCGCGTTCGGCGCCAACCGAGACGATCGACGGCGTCGAATTGCCGTCCTATCGCGGCGACATCGTCAACGACTTCGAATTCACCGCCGCCGCGCGCACGCCCGATCCGCGGCGCCAGCTGATGGCCTATCGGCAATCGGCGGCGACGCTCAATCTGATCCGCGCTTTCGCCACCGGCGGCTACGCCAATCTGGAAAACGCCCATCGCTGGATGCTCGGCTTCGTCAAGGACAGCCCGCAGTCCGAGCGCTATCAGCAATTGGCCGATCATATCACCGAGACGCTCGGCTTCATGCGCGCCATCGGCCTCGATCCCGAGCACCACCATGAGTTGCGCCAGACCGATTTCTACACCTCGCACGAGGCTTTGCTGCTCGGCTACGAACAGGCGTTGACGCGGATCGACTCCACCACGGGCGATTACTACGCCACATCCGGCCATATGCTGTGGATCGGCGATCGTACGCGCCAGCCGGGCCACGCCCATGTGGAATATCTGCGCGGCGTGAAAAATCCCATCGGCCTGAAATGCGGCCCCAGCCTGCAGCCGGACGAATTGTTGCGCCTGATCGACACGCTCAATCCGGCCAACGAGGCCGGCCGCCTGACGCTGATCGGCCGTTTCGGCGCCGACAAGGTCGACGATTATCTGCCGGCGCTGGTGCGGGCGGTGAAACGGGAAGGCCGTCTGGTTGTCTGGTCGTGCGATCCCATGCACGGCAATACGGTCAAGGCCGGCGCATACAAGACGCGCGCCTTCGACAAGGTGATGGACGAAATTCGCGCCTTCTTCGCGGTGCATCGGGCGGAGGGAACCTACGCGGGCGGCGTGCATCTGGAAATGACCGGCAACGATGTCACCGAATGCATCGGCGGCGCGCGGGCTTTGTCGGAAAGCGATCTGCGGGCGCGGTACATGACCTATTGCGATCCGCGCCTGAACGCCGAGCAGGCGATCGAAATCGCCTTCCTGATCGCCGAACTGCTGAAGCGGGAGCAACTCGACCGCGCCCAACCGCAGGCCGACGCGGCCGAGTGATTTGATCTGTTTTGACGCCGGCGGCGCCGGAAATGGCCCGCCGACGTCAAATAAGCCGCACCGCAATCGACAAAAAACCCGATTTCGCCAATATGCGGGAGGCTCGAAGCGCGTGATTCGCGTTTCGAACTCGCTGCTCCACGAGGCCTTCATGCGCGATGGGTTTACGCCTGCGCCGGCGGATCGTTCCAGGCGCCGTCCGCGAATTAGCGCTCTTGCGCTATGGGCGGCGCTGACGGTTGCGGGCGGAGCGGCGCGCGCGCAACCGGTCGATTGCGCCAGTTTGAGAGCCCAATTGGCCGCCGCTGTCGGCGAGGGCGCCGAACAATCGCAGCAATTCGCGGCGGCGGCCGACAAACAGCGCAGCGAATTGACGCGGACCCTGGTCTACGCCCGCTCGCTCGGCTGCGACCGTCAGCAATTTCTGTTTTTCGGCGACGCGCCGCCGGCTCAATGCGGTACGATCAACGCCCGCATCACGGCGATGCGCGCCAATCTCAGCAACCTCCAAGCGCGCGCCGCCGTCGGTTCGCCGGCGCAACGCAGCGCTCTCGCCGCGCGTTACGAGATATACTGCCGCAACGGCTCGCCGCGGCAGGCCGGGCGTGAGAAGGGCTTCCTCGAAAACCTGTTCGGCGAGCGCAGTCCATTAGGCGCGCCCGTTCACGCTGACGAAGAGGGGCGTTTGCTGAATGAGGACGAGCTTTTAGCCGGGTCGCCGCACGGCGGCTCGCTGGCGCTCTGCGTGCGCCAGTGCGACGGGGGCTTCTTTCCGGTCAGTTATGCGGCCCAGCGCCACAACCTCGACGAGTTGCAGGATCTCTGCAAGGCGCTGTGCCCCAATGTGGACGTCGAACTCTACACCGGCAAAACAACCGGCGAAATAGGCGGCGCCGTCTCGATCGATGGACGGGCCTACGCCAGCATGCCCAACGCTTTCAAATTTGAAAAACGCTTCGACCCAACCTGCGTCTGCAAGCCTCCCGGCCAAAGCTGGGTCGAGGCGCTGGCGCGCGCTGAGGAAATTCTTGGTCAGTCGCAGCGCGGCGATATCGTCGTTACGCAGGAGAAATCCAACGAAATGGCGCGTCCGCGGGCCAATTCATCGCATGTCGGCAAGGCTGGCGCGCCGAATCTCGCGAACGTCGGACCCGCCAGCCCCGACGCGCTCGCCGGGGGCGCCTCGCCGCCGCAGCCGCCGGCGCCCGGCGAGGCGAAAGCGGCGAAAAAACTCGACGCCGGCGATGCGGAGACCAGCACCGAAACCGGTCCGGACGGGACCAAGCGGCGGGTTCGCCGCGTCGGTCCGATGCTCTGAACCGAGACGTTTCCCGATCCGCCTTTTTTGCGCTCAAACGGCTCCGGCCGATGCGGCGGACAACCGCGACAGCGCTTTGGCGCGTCCGATCAACGGCAGCAGCCTGGCCAGTTCCGGTCCGGCGTCCTGGCCGGTCAATGCCAGGCGCAGCGGGTGAAACAAGGCCTTGCCTTTGCGCCCGGTTTTTTCCTTGATCGCTTGCGTCCAGCCGCTCCAACTCGTCTCGTGGAGCGGTTCGGGCGGCAGCAGTTCGGCGGCGGCGGCAAGCAATTCGGCGTCCTCGCCGATGGGCGCAATGTCGTCGAAGACGACCCGGCGCCACGTCGCCACGTCGGCGAACTGGTCGAGGTTGCCGCGCACGGCCAGCCAGAACGGCTCAGCCTTGAATCCAACGATATCGTGGGCGGCCAGACGTTCGCGCACGTTGTCATAGGTCAGGCCGTGCAGAATGCGCTGCGAGAGAAGGCGCAGCTCTTCCGGGTCGAAGCGGGCGCTGTTGCGGGAAATATGCGTCAGATCGAAAGCGCCCGCCAATTCTTCCAGGCTGTGAACGGGATGCACCGCTTCGGACGAGCCGGTTAGGACGGCCATCGCCGCCACCGCCATCTGTTCGACGCCGCTTTCGCGCAAGCCGGCGATCGACAGGGCGCCGGTGCGTTTCGACAAGCCGCCGCCGTCGGCGCCGATCAGCAGATTGTGATGGGCGAATTGCGGCGCTTTCGCCGCGCCGAGCGCGGCGAAGAGCTGAAGCTGCACAGCGGTGTTGGTGACGTGGTCCTCGCCGCGGATGATGTGCGTGACGCCAGCTTCCAGATCGTCGACGACCGAGGGCAGCGTATAGAGATACGAGCCGTCTTCGCGCAGCAGCACCGGATCGGAGAGCGAGGCGCAGTCGATATGGCATTCGCCGCGAATGAGATCGCTCCAGCGCACGACGCCGGGCTCCAGCATGAAACGCCAATGCGGCCGGCGTCCCTGCGCATGGAATTTCAGGCGCTCGTCCGCGTTCAACGCGAGCGAGGCGCGGTCATAGACGGGCGGCGCGCCGCGCGCGATCTGCAGACGGCGCTTGCGCTCCAGTTCCTCCGGCGTCTCATAACAGGCATAGAGCCGACCCGTCGCCTTGAGCGTTTCGGCGGCATGGGCATAGAGGTCGAAGCGTTGCGACTGGCGCATCTTGGCGTCGGGCGCGACGCCCAGCCAAGCAAGATCGACCTCAATGGCCTGCGCGTATTCTTCTTTCGAGCGCTCAAGATCGGTGTCGTCGAAACGCAGGATGAACACGCCGCCATGTTTGCGGGCGAAGAAATAGTTCAGCAGCGCCGTGCGCGCGTTGCCGATATGAATGCGTCCGGTCGGCGACGGGGCGAAGCGGACGACGGGCGCGCCTGAAAGCTTTATATTCTGTTGGCTCATCGGCCCTGTTTATTCTTTTTCGAGGCGCTCGTCACGATCGCACAGCGCGGCGCTGCGCTAAAAATCAATCCGACGGCGGCGCGCAAATCGCATCGATCAGGCGCTCGTCCGGTTCTATTTGTCCATCGAGCATCAGCATCGCCAAGCCATGCACGAGCGCCCAGGCGCGGACGACGGCGATTTCGCGCTCCCTTTCGCTCGCGCCTTTGGGCGCCAGCGCGGCGACGTTGTCGCGCAACAGGCGCATCGCCGACAAGACGTGATCGGCGCGAGATTCGAAATGACCGCGCGACGGACGCGTCGTCATCATAAGCCGGAACAGGGCCGGATTTTCCAGCGCGAACCGAACATAGACCCGCCCGGTGGCGTCAAAACCCGCAGGCCCGCCGCCCGCCGCCGCCATCGCCGCCGTTTGCGCTTCGGTCAGGGCGTCCGCCGTTTCCTCGCAGATTGCGTAAAGCAGCGCCAGCTTGTCGGGGAAATGCCGATAGACAGCGGTGGCGCTGACGCCCACCTTGCGCGCGGCCTCGCGCAGGCTCAGCTGTTCCGCCGAACCGCTTTTGAGAATTTCCACGCCGGCCGCGATCAAGGCCGCGCGCAGATCGCCATGATGATAGGCGCGTTTGGCGTTTTTGATGTTGACGCTGTTACCATTCCTTGCCATGTTGATATCGTAAACATAGCAGACGGCCGCCACAAGCCGGGGAGTCGCCAAAATGAGCGAAGACGTTGTTGTCATCGGTTATGGTCCCGTCGGCCGCGCCACGGTCAAGCTGTTGCGCGAGGCCGGCCGATCGGTGCGCATCGCCCAGCGTTCGCCGCCGCCCGATCTGCCCGCCGACGTCGCATTCTTTCCTTGCGACGCCCTCGATCCGGCCTCCGTTCGCGCCGCGATCGCAGACATCCCGCAGGTCGTGCTGGCGATCGGCTTTCCCTATGTCGGCGCGATCTGGCGCGAAGTCTGGCCGCGAACGATCGAAAATTTCGTCGAAGCCTGCGCTGCAAGCTCGGCGCGGCTCGTCTTTGTCGACAATCTTTACATGTATGCACAAGGCCAGTCGCCGCTGCGGGAAACGACCCCGCTCGGCGATTTCGGCCTCAAGCCGGCGGCGCGGGCGACGGCGACGCGTGTCTGGACGGCGGCCAGCGCGGCGGGGCGATTGCGCGTCGCAGCGCTGCGCGCTCCGGATTTCTATGGGCCGGGCGTCGCCGTGAGCGTGCTTGGCGAAACCGCCTTCGGCGCGTTGGCGCGCGGCAAGACGGCGAATGTGATCGGCTCGCCCGACATGAAACACGATTTCGCCTATGTCCCGGACATCGGGCGGGCCGTCGTCGCCTTGCTCGACGCGCCCGAGGAGGCTTTCGGACAGGCTTGGCATGTTCCCTGCGCGCCGACGCGCAGTCCGCGTGAAATATTGGCGATCGGCGCGGCGGCGCTCGGCCGTCGCGCGCGGATACGCGGACTGCCCATGTGGGCGCTAGCGCCGCTTGGTCTCTTTGTTCCGGCGCTGAAGGAATTGGTCGAAATGCGCAGCAACTGGGACCGTCCCTATCTTGTCGATTCCTCCAAATTCGCCGCGCGTTTCTGGTCCGACGCCACGCCATTCGAGATCGGCGCGAGGGCGACGGCGTTGTCGTTCGCCGCCCTTGCGCCCGCCAAAATTTGACCTAGAGTTGCGTTTTCGCATCGGGATGAGACGTCGATTCGAGTCAACGTCGGAATTTTTCCGAACGCGCTTGGCGAGCAAAGATGAAACGGGCGCTAAAGCTGATTGCGAATGCGTTTGCGCGCCGCCGGCGTTCGCCCCTGTCGTCGCGGATCGGCTCTCCCCTTCGCCGCCGACAACGCGCTTTGATCTTCCGGCGAGCGGGTTTGCTCGCGATAGGCCTGACGACGTTTTGCTTCGGCGTCGACGCGCAGCCGGCGGCCAAGGCCGCCGCGCGCATAGACGTCTCGGTACTCGACTTCCGCAACACCCAGGGTCAGCTCGGCTGTCTGCTGTTTTCCTCGCCAAGGGGTTTTCCGGACAACCCGCGCGCCGCTGTCGGGATGCGGATGGCGCCGATTTTTGGCGCGACGGGCAAATGCAAGTTCACCGGACTTCCGGCTGGCAAATACGCCGTTTTTGTCATGCACGACGAAAACGGCAATGGCGAACTCGACCATAGTTTCATCGGCGAGGCGAGCGAGGGCTTCGGCGTATCGAACAACAAGACGCGCGATCTCGGTCCGCCGACCTGGGAGGACTCGGCTTTTTCGCTGGACGAGGGCGAGGCCAAGTCGATCTCCGTCCACTTGAAATATTGAACGGGTCGCAAGGGCCGGCGCGCGTCAGCGCCGGCCCTTGCGACCCGCCATTCTCTCGACTGTCATAGAAACGTGAAAAAACGTCCGCATAAGCAATGAAATTTGAGTCGAATCAGAAGAAGTAGCAGGATGAGCGCTTACATCGCCGCGTTGTTTTGTCTGGGCCTCACGCTGTTCAATCTGGTATCGCTCGTTTTGGCCTACCGGCGCTGCCGGCCGCGCAAGCCGGTCGCTTCCGTCGCGACGCCCTTCGGCGCCGATACGCCGACGCCGCCGGTGAGCATCGTGCGGCCGGTTTGCGGCCTTGAGACATATTCGGAAGAAACGCTCGGCTCGATGTTCGAGCTCGACTATCCCGAGTTTGAAATCCTGTTCTGCGTGCAGCGCAAGAACGACGCGGTGATTCCGCTCGTCGAAAGACTGATCGCGAGATATCCGGCCATTCGCGCCCGCCTGCTGGTCGGCGACGATCCGATCAGCCCCAATCCGAAGCTCAATAATTGCTTCAAGGGCTGGCAGGCGGCGGCCTATCAATGGATCGTGCTGGCCGATTCCAATGTCCTGGCGCCGAAGGACTATCTCCAGCGGATGTTGGCCAATTTCACGCCCGGCGTCGGCCTCGTCTGTTCGCCGCCGCTCGGCGACCGACCGGTCGGATTCTGGGCGCACGTCGAATGCGCCTTCCTCAATTCCTTCCAAGGGCGCTGGCAGTTCTGCGCCGACGCTATCGGCCTCGGCTTCGCCCAGGGCAAAAGCATGCTGTGGCGCGCCGACATCGTCGAAAAGGCCGGCGGCTTCGCCATGCTCGGCTCCGACATCGCCGAGGACGCGGCCGCCACCAAACTGATTCGCGGTCAGGGCTTCGACGTGCGGCTGGTCGATCAGCCTTTCTCGCAGCCGCTCGGCCGGCGCCGCGCGCGCGAAGTCTATTTGCGGCAATTGCGCTGGGCGCGCCTGCGTCGCGCCAGCTTTCCCCAGTTTTTCGGGCCGGAGATTTTCGCTTCCGCGCTGATCCCGCTGTTGGCCTGCGCCTACGCCGGGCGTCAGTTCGGCCTCGACTGGCCTCAGCTGGCGTTGCTCGTGCTGGGCGTCGCCAGCCTTTGGCATCTGTCCGAGGCGATCATGACGCGCGCCCTGGGCTGGCCGTCCTCGATTCTGTCGCCATTCCTGTTTCTGGTGCGCGACCTAATCTATCCGGCGATGTGGATCGACGCCTGGCTTGGCGACGACTTCGTCTGGCAGGGAAATTCGATGAGCGTGCGCGAAAGCGCCGAAGAAACGGCGGAAGAGGCGGCGTAGCGTCAAGTCTTGGCCGGGCGCGCAAGCCCCGGCGAAGAGCGCGCCCGAGACGGCGCGTCAACGCAGCTTCCGGCGAAGGGAGGGGCGGGCGAGGTTCGGCCAGAGGCGTTCGGGATTTTTTTTTCCGGGACTCTTGGCAAATCGCGCGAATCCCCCGAGCATGTCCAAGTCGCTAACCATCGAAAGGAGGTGTTCAGTGTCTCATTGTTCCGCGCCGCAGCAACCGGCTTTTAGGGACCTGAATTGCCTGACTTGAAGGCGAGCCCCGCGTGAGCGGCGCTTCGGGGGTCCCCCGATTGCGGTAACGACAATGGAAGGGCTGTCCGCGAGGGCAGCCCTTCTTGTTTTTTTGCGTTGGTTCGAATCAGCCGCCGCGACTACAAGCCTGGATCGCGAAAGCGGTTGACGATCGGGTAGCGGCGGTCACGGCCGAAATTCTTCTTGGTCACCTTGACGCCAGGCGCCGATTGGCGACGCTTGTATTCGGCCAGATAGAGCAGGCGCTCGACCTTGCGCGCCACGTCAGGATCGTGGCCGCGCGCGAAGATTTCGGCCAGCCGCATGTCCTTTTCGACCAGACATTCGAGGATATCGTCGAGGACGTCGTAAGGCGGCAGCGAATCCTGATCCTTCTGGTTTTCGCGCAGTTCGGCCGTCGGCGGCTTGACGATGATGTTTTCGGCGATGACGATTCCGTCCGGCCCCAGCGCGCCTTGCGGCTTCCAGGCGTTGCGCAGGCGGCACAGGCGAAACACCTGCGTCTTGTATATGTCCTTGATCGGGTTGAAGCCGCCGTTCATGTCGCCGTAGAGCGTGGCGTAGCCGACCGACATTTCCGACTTGTTGCCGGTCGTCACCACCATCGGTCCGAATTTGTTGGACACCGACATCAGCATGACGCCGCGCGCCCGACTCTGGATGTTTTCTTCGGTAATATCGCGCGGCCTGTCGCCGAACAAGGGTTTCAGCGACGCCTCGATCCCCTCGACCGCCGGCGCGATCGGCAGAATGTCGTAGGCGACTTTCAATGCCGTCGCGCAGTCGGCGGCGTCCTTGAGCGATTCCGTCGAGGTGTAGCGGTAGGGCAGCATGAGCGCGTGGACGCGTTCGGCCCCCAGCGCGTCAACGGCCATCGTCGCGCAAAGCGCCGAATCGACGCCGCCGGAGAGCCCCAGCGTCACGCCGGGAAACCCGTTGTTCTGAACATAATCGCGCAGGCCCAGCACGCAGGCGGCGTAATCGGCCTGATCCTCGCTCAACGTCGGCGCGTTCGGCGCCTCGACGCAGGTCCAGCCGGTCGGCGTGCGTTCGAGCACGACCTTGGCGACGTTCTCGCTGAACGCGGGCAGCCGGCCGGCTTCGCGGCCGTCGGCGTTGACGATGAAAGAGGCGCCGTCAAAGACAAGTTCGTCCTGACCGCCGATCTGGTTCAGATAGACCAGCGGTAATTTCGCCTCCTTGACGCGCGCCGAGACGATGGCGCGGCGCTCGGCGTCTTTGCCTCGCCAATAGGGCGAGCCATTGGGAACGAGCAGGATTTCCGCGCCGTTTTCGCAAAGGCTCTCGACCGGATCGCGGCTCCAGATGTCCTCGCAGATCGGCGCGCCGATATGCACGCCCTTGAAACATATTGGCTGAGGCGGAGGGCCGGGCTGAAACACGCGCTTTTCATCGAAAACGCCGTAATTGGGCAGGTCGACCTTGAAGCGCAACGCCTCGATCCGGCCGCCGGCCAACAGGGCGTAAGCGTTGAAGCAACGGCCCTCCAGCGCGTAGGGCAGGCCGATCAGAACGGCGGGGCCGCCGTCGGCGGTCTCGCGCGCGAGTTCTTCGGCGCCAAGGCGGCAGGCCTCCTGAAAGGCCGGTTTCAGCACCAGATCCTCGGGCGGATAGCCGGCCAGGAACAATTCGGAAAACATCACCAGATCGGCGCCAAGAGCGGCGGCCTGTCGGCGCGCCGCGACGGCGGCCTGCAGATTCTTGTCGATCGCGCCGACGGTGCAGCCGATCTGCGCCAGGGCGATGACTAGACGGTCGGTGGGGACGGGTTTTTCGCTCATGGCTGCGGTTTTAGAGCACGTTGTTGATAGATGGAACCGCCTCCGTTGCGTCGCGGCGAGCCGGCCCGCCAGAAGGCGCGCGCGAAAACGGGCGTCTTGATTCAATCAAAACGCCCGCTCCGACTTGATATTCCGCCGTATGATCGGGCTAAAAAAGCCCAGCGGCGCGGCCCGCGCCGGAAGTGTCCACAGGCCTTAGTTCAGCTTGCCTTTCGGTAAGGGCGCGGCGGCGCCCGCGCCCGAATCGTTGGCGGCGTCCGGCCGCCCGACCGGCTTGCCGTCCAGCGTCAGCACGCCGCTTGCGGCCGAAACGACGATCGCGCGTCCCTCGCCGATTTCGCCCGCCAGCACCGCTTCAGCGAGAGGATCCTGCACGTTCTTTTGAATGACGCGCTTGAGCGGACGCGCGCCATAAGCGGGATCGTAACCCTTGTCGGCCAGCCAATTCCGACCTTTGGCGTCGAGCTGCAGGGTGATCTTGCGATCCTCCAGCAGGCGGCCAAGCCGTTTGAACTGGATATCGACGATCGCGCCCATGTCCTCGCGCCGCAGGCGATGGAACAGAATGATCTCATCGACGCGGTTGAGGAATTCCGGCCGGAAATGGCTGCGCACGATCGTCATGACTTCGTTGTGGACGGCGGAAGAATCCTCGCCTTCCTTCTGCATGACGAGGAATTCCGCGCCAAGATTCGAGGTCATGATGATGACCACGTTGCGGAAATCCACTGTGCGGCCCTGACCGTCGGTCAGCCTGCCGTCGTCCAGCACCTGCAGCAGGACGTTGAAGACGTCGGGATGGGCCTTCTCGATTTCGTCGAACAACACGACCTGATAGGGGCGTCGGCGCACCGCTTCGGTGAGCGCGCCGCCCTCCTCATAGCCGACATAGCCGGGAGGGGCGCCGATCAGCCGCGAGACCGAGTGCTTTTCCATATACTCCGACATGTCGAGCCGAACCATGGCGGTCTCGTCGTCGAACAGGAATGCGGCGAGCGCCTTGGTCAGTTCGGTCTTGCCGACGCCGGTCGGACCCAGGAACATGAAGGAGCCGATCGGCCTGTTGGGATCCTGCAAACCGGCTCTGGCGCGCCGCACGGCGGTAGCGACGGCTGTCACAGCCTCGCGCTGGCCGACGACGCGCTTGGCCAGTTCGTCTTCCATCTTCAGCAATTTGGCGCGCTCGCCTTCCAGCATCTTGTCGACCGGAATGCCGGTCCAGCGCGACACGACCTGGGCGATATGATCGGGCGTGACGGCTTCGTCGAGCAGAACCTCGCCCGATTTCGCCTCGGTTTCGGCCAGATTGCGCTCGAGCTCGGGAATGACGCCATAGGTCAGGCGTCCCGCTTCGGCGAAATCGCCTTTGCGCTGGGCGTTAAGGAGATCGTTGCGCGCGGTCTCAAGCTGCTCCTTCAGCTTCTGCGCGGCGCCGAGCTTGTCTTTCTCGGCGCGCCAGCGCGCGGTCAGCGCGTCGGATTTCTCGCTGAGCTCGACCAATTCGCCTTCAAGCTTCTGCAGGCGGTCTTTCGAGGCCGGATCGGTCTCCTTTTTCAGCGCCTCCTGCTCGATTTTTAGCTGCATGATACGCCGGTCGTATTCGTCGAGCTCCTCGGGCTTGGAGTCGACCTGCATGCGCAGCCGCGAGGCCGCCTCGTCCATCAGGTCGATCGCTTTGTCCGGCAGGAAACGGTCGGCGATATAGCGGTTGGACAGCGTCGCCGCCGCCACCAGCGCCGAATCAGTCACGCGCACGCCGTGATGGAGTTCGTATTTCTCCTTCAGCCCACGCAGGATCGAGATGGTGTCCTCGATTGTCGGCTCGTTGACGAAAACCGGCTGGAACCGCCGCGCCAAAGCGGCGTCCTTTTCGACGTACTTGCGGTATTCGTCGAGCGTCGTGGCGCCGACGCAATGCAATTCGCCGCGCGCCAAAGCGGGCTTGAGCAGATTGGAGGCGTCCATCGCCCCGTCGGCCTTGCCGGCGCCGACCAGCGTATGCATCTCGTCAATGAACAAAATGACGCCGCCAGCCGCGGACGTCACTTCGTTCAGCACGGCTTTCAGCCGCTCCTCGAACTCGCCGCGATATTTCGCGCCGGCGATCAGGGCGCCCATGTCGAGCGCGAGCAGTTTCTTGTCGCGCAGACTTTCCGGCACGTCGCCGTTGACGATGCGCAGGGCGAGGCCTTCGACGATGGCGGTTTTGCCGACGCCGGGTTCGCCGATCAGCACGGGATTGTTTTTGGTCCGGCGCGACAGCACCTGAATGGCGCGGCGAATTTCCTCGTCGCGGCCGATGACCGGATCGAGTTTGCCCTCGCGCGCCGCCTCGGTGAGGTCACGGGTGTATTTTTTCAGCGCGTCATAGGCGTTTTCGGCCGAGGCGGAATCCGCGGTGCGGCCCTTGCGCAAATCTTCGATGGCGTGGTTGAGGCCCTGCGGCGTCACCCCGACGTTGGCCAGAATCTTGCCGGCTTCGCAGTTTTTCTCGAGCGCGATGGCGAGCAGCAGACGTTCGACCGTGACGAAGGAATCGCCGGCCTTCTGTGCGATCTTTTCAGCGCCGTCGAAAATCCGCGCGGTGGCGGGGGCCAAATAGAGCTGGCCGGCGCCCGATCCCTGCACCTTTGGAATTTTCGCCAGAGCGATTTCGGTCTGCTGCAAAGCCTCGCGCGAGCGGCCGCCGGACTTGTCGATCAAGCCCGCCGCGAGTCCTTGCTCGTCGTCGAGCAAGACCTTGAGCAGATGCTCGGCGGAAAACTGTTGATGGCCTTCTCGCAAGGCCAATGATTGCGCCGACTGAACGAAACCGCGCGCGCGTTCGGTAAATTTTTCGAGATTCATTACTTGCCTCCAGACCGAAGGACCGTCCCGAAGCGGCGGCCCCGCGTCAAAAAATTTCAAGGCCCCCGATCGGGCGGCCCTTCGTGACGAGATATGGGAAGGCCGCCTGCGTCTGAAAAGACCAGCGGATCAAGTGAGTTAAAAAGTCGCGGGCAGGCAGCCGGCGAGGAACGCCGTGAGGGCAGACAAAAAAAGCCGCCGGAAAATATCCGGCGGCGCCTCCGCTGTTTTGCTCAGCGCGTCATCCGAGCCGGCTCGCGCCGACGGGAGGCGCGAAGCGCGCTTGGCGCGCTTTGGCCGTCAATCGATGGCGGTCGGTTCCGTCGTTTCCGCGGCGGATTCGTTAGTTTCGCCTTCGGCTTCGCCGATTTCGCCGGCGATGCGCGGACGCCGCCGCCGGCGCGGCCGCAGATGATAGCCGCCTTCAAGCGCGCCATTATCGGGGGTTTCGACAAAACCGGCGACGTTGGCGTTGGCGGCGGGCTCGAGCTCCGCTTCGTTCGGCGCGCTCGGCATCCGCACCGGAGCGGTGATGAAAGCCGGCAAGGCCGTCGCCGGCGCCGGTTCGGCCGCGATGCGCGGCTGCTCGGCCTGCGTATAGGGATCGAAGCGCGGTTGATCGCGGAAACGGTTGCGCCCGTGTCGTTCGCCTTGGCCTCCCTGGCCTCCCTGGCCGCCTTGGCCGGCGCCGAAATGACGTTGGCCGCGCTCAGGCCGGTCCTGTCGGTTGTTGTCGGAGCGCTCCTGTCGATCAGGCCGGTCTTGCCGTTCGGGGCGCTCCTGCCGGTCGGCGCGATGCTCGGGCCGATCCTGGCGGTTGTAGCCTTCCTGGCGCGGGCGACCCTCATAGCCCTCCGGCCGCTCCTGCCGTTCGCCAAAGGCCTGCGGGCCGCCGAAGCCGGGCTGCTGGCCGCCTTGCGGCTGCGGGTTCTGGTACGGCTGGTTTTGCGCGGGGCGCTCGATCGGCGAAGCGAAGCGATCCGGCAAGGCCAGGAAATCGTCGTCTTCGTCGCCATCCTCCGCCGCCTCGCCCTCGCCGGGCCGACCAAAGCCCATCTGCGCCTGCTGCTGCGCCTGTTGGGCGGCGGCGATGATGCGGAAGTAATGTTCGGCGTGCTGCAAATAGCTTTCCGCCATCACCGGGTCGCCGGAAGACTGAGCGTCGCGCGCCAATTGCAGATATTTTTCGGCGACATGCTGCGCGGTGCCGCGAATCTTGACGTCAGGGCCGTTCAATTCGTATGTCCGAGTGAGCGGATTGGGACCCTTGCGGTTGTTGCGACCGCGCATACGCTTGTTTTGACCAGGTCTCATAGAAAATCCCTGAATGACCAATCGCGGCGCGAATCGATATCGCACACCGCCTCGCTAAGGCCGTTTTGCCTTGACGTTTCTTTCCAACGCGAACTTCTGGGCGCATTCGCCTCATCGGCCGCTATTGCGGCGTCTTACCGCAAATTCGTCCTGTTTCGTTAAAAGCATTCCGTTCGAAGCCGGGGGGCAAAACCCTCTTGCGCGGGGCGCAGGCGAAACCTGCCAATACTTCGCGCGTCATCTGTACGCGACCGGCGGGCTTTCTTCGGAATCGCCTTACGTCGCAACACATGCAACGGGTCTTATCTATATCCAACCTAGCTTTTTTTCCTTACCACGCCAAGCGCTTTCGCTTTTTTTTTCGTCACTGTTGTCGAATTGCCACGAATTCCTGACCATTCCGTAACGGCGCCAAGACTTTTCAGAGCGAAATTCAGAGTTTCGGCCGTCGCGCCGCTAGGGTGCGCTCGCGCCCGGCCAGATCGCGGCCGATCGCCGGCGAAGGAAATCCAGCGTTTTCAAGCAGTGCGGCCACCGCCTCGCCCTGACGCCAGCCGATCTCGAAGACGACCGCGCCGCCGGGCCGCAAAATCCGGTCGAGGTCGGCGATAATCGCCCTATAGGCGTCGAACCCGTCGAGGCCGCCGTCGAGCGCCAGCGGCGGGTCGAATTCGACAACTTCCGCGTCCAGTTCGGCCAGTTCGGCTTGCGCGATATAGGGCGGATTGGAGACGACCAGATCGAACGGGCCTCGTAGCGCCTGCGACCAGCGCCCGCGCAGGATCCGGCCGCGTCCATCCAATCCGCAACGCGTCAGATTGCGCTGCGCGGCGGCGCAGGCGGCTGGCGACAGATCAACGCCGACGCCCCGGACGCGCGGCGCGTTCTGCAAAATCGCGCAGAGAATGGCGCCGGAGCCGACGCCGAGGTCGACGACAAGCGGCTCCGGGTTTTGCTCGTCGGCAAGCAGGGCGAGGGCGACCTCAACCAGATTTTCCGTATCGGCGCGCGGGTCCAGCACGTCGGGCGCGACGATGAGGTCCAGGCCGAAAAAGCCGCTGGCGCCGATAATGCGCGAGACCGGCTCGCCGCCCAGACGGCGCGCGGCGAAAACGGTCAAAGCCAGCGCCGCTTCGGCCCCGAGCGCGCGGTCCGGCCCGGCGATCAGCGTCAGCCGGTCGAGCCCGGTCGCCGCGCCGACCAGCAGCGCGGCCTCGATCTGCGCCGGCTCCTTGCTCGCCTCCTCCAGCGCCTGCGCCAGCCCGCGCCGCGCCGCGGACAGCGACAGATCGCCGGAAAAGACAGGAAGCAGATTCGTCGGGGTCAATCGCCGCGCCTCAAACAGCTCAAGTTTCATCCGCCCGCCGCCTTGCACAGCACGCGGGTCAGGCGGGCGGCGAAGGCGGCGGCGTTCGCCGGCCTGTCGCCGTCGATCAGCCGCGCCTCGTCGAACAATAGCCAGACGCTGTCTTCAAACAGGCTCTTGTCGGCCGCTTTCGCCTGCCCTTCGAGCGCCAGAATCAGCGGATGCGAGGCGTTGAACTCCAGCACCGGCTTGGGCGCGTTCGGCAGCTGGCCGTGCGCGGCGAGTATCTGCTGCAGGCGCAGATCGGGGCCGAATTCCGGCGCGACGAGGCAGGCCGGGCTGTCGAGCAGCCGATCGGAGACGCGCACGTCTTCGACCGCGTCCGCCAACGTCTGTTTCGCCAGAGCGGCGAAAAGAACGATCTTGCCGGTATTTTCCGGCGCCTGCGCGCCCTCGATCAGATCGATCGCCTTGATGTCGGCGCCGCCCTGCGTCGCCGATTTGAAGGGTTTGCCGTCATAGCCGACCGCGGTCTGAACCCAAAAGGCGTCGACGGGATCGGACAGCAACAGGACTTCGACGCCTCTGGCGCGGAATCCCTCAAGGTGCGGGCTGGCGGCGAGCTGTTGCGCGTCGCCTTCGCCGGTCAGATAATAAATGGCGCTCTGGTTGGGCCGCAGCGCGGCGACATATTCGGCGAGCGTGCGCTGGCCTTCGGGATGGGCCGTCGTGGCGAAGCGTGCAATTTTCAACAGCGCGTCGCGGCGTTCGGGATCCTCATAAAGGCCCTCCTTGAGCACCGCGCCGAAATCCTTCCATAGACGGGCGAATTTTTCCGCGTCCAATTCAGCCAGCTTGCCGATCTCCTGCAGCAGGCGATTGGCGACGCCCTTTTTAATCGCGACGAAAATCGAGCTTTGCTGGACCAGTTCGCGCGAAACGTTCAGCGGCAGATCCGGCGAATCGACGACAAGACGGATGAACCGCAGATAGCCGGGCAATAGATCGGCGTCGCGCGAAATCAGGACGCGGCGGGAATAGAGCTTGGCGCGGCCCTTGCGCGCCGGATCGAACAGGTCGAGCGGGCGCGAGCCCGGGACGAAGGCTAGCACCGAATATTCGGCCCGGCCTTCGGCCCGCCAGTGGATGGTCAACGCCGGCTCGTCAAACTGACCCGACAGGCCACGGTAAAACTCGGCATATTGTTCGGGCGTCACCTCCGCCTTCGGCTTGACCCAGAGCGCCGCGCCTTCGGTGATTCGCCTGGGCTCGGCGCCGGGCTTGTCGATCAGCTCGATCGGAATCGGCACGGCGCCGGAATGTTCGCGGATGATCGTTTCGACGCGGAAGGCTTCGAGATATTCCTTCGACTCGGCGTTCAGATGCAAAACGATTCGCGTTCCGCGCGAGGGCGCCGATTCGAGGTCGAGCGGGGCGATTTCATATTCGCCCTTGCCGTCCGAGGTCCAGGCGAAAGCCTGCGCCTGGCCGGCCGCTCGCGTTTGCGCCACAACCTTGTCGGCGACCATGAAGGCCGAATAAAAGCCGATGCCGAACTGTCCGATCAATTCGGCGCTCGCGCCTTCCGCGCCTTTGATCTTTTCCATGAAGGCGCGCGTGCCCGAACTGGCGATGGCGCCGAGCGAAGACATCAGGTCCTCATGCGACATGCCGACGCCATTGTCCTCGACCGACAGGGTCCCTTGATCGGGATCGAGGGCGATCTTGATGACGAAGGGGTTCTCGTCTTCCAGCAGCCGCGGCGCGCCGACAGCTTCATAGCGAAGCTTTTCGCAGGCGTCGGCCGCGTTGGAGATGAGTTCGCGCAGGAAAATATCGCGTTCGGAATAGACCGAATGCACCATCAGATGCAAAAGCCGCGCGACGTCGGCCTGAAAGACGTGGCGCTCGCTCGTCGCCGTCTGTCCCTCGCTCATGAATTCGAGCCCCCTGTGCTATCGATGTATGATTGAAGCATGATCCCGAAAATCGCCGGGCGTCCGGCCCGAGATCAAGCTGTGAAACGAAAACGCGAAACGGACGAGCCGTTCGATCCAAAAACGTCGCGCTTCAGGTTCCGCGTGCAGATATTGCGGCGAAAGGCTTCGGTTGCAAGTCGGCGTGCGCAATTTCCTGCGCGCCTCGCCTTCAAAAAAATGAGCCGGTCGTTAAATGTCGACCGGCCCATAGCCGCTTGATGTTGCGATAGGCTCAGACTGCGTCGGCTGGGGGGCTATTGCGCCGCAGAATACGCCTATATAATCAAACAACTCCGCCTTTTTAAAACCAAACTGGGGTCGCGCATTGGCCAAAGCGCGGCAAAACTATGATTTTTTGCAAAAAATTTGTTAGGCCCGAGGCTCTTGCAGGCTCGGCGTTTTCTGCGATCATGGTCATGCAATTGTCAAGAACAGCGGTCGACGATTGAGCGAGGACAAAGGCGATTCTTCAGATCGAGGCGCGCGAATCTTTCGCGCCGCCTTCGTGCGTCAGGGCGCCTCGCCTTCGCCCCTTCCCGTCGGCGCCGTCGAGACGGCGGGGGAGGAGTTGGTCGGCTTCGACCGTTTGGAGCTGCGGGCGATCTTCCAGATTTACGGCGCTATGGTCGCCGCCGGCGAATGGCGCGACTACGCCATGGACTTCTTGCCCTCGCGCGCCGTCTTCGCGATTTTTCGCCGTTTTGGCGAGGCGCCCTATTACCGCATCGTCAAAGAGCCGAAATCGGCGCGCAAGCAAGGCGCCTATAGCGTCATTGCGCAGACCGGGCTCATCTTGAAGCGCGGCCATGATCTGTCGCGCGTCCTGGCGGCGATCGCCAGACGGCCGAAACTGACGACGATCTGACGCCTTCCGCCGAAAGATTCGCGAACCGTCCGTTCGGCGGCGGCGCTAACGAGCCATGTCGGAATAAAAAAGCCCCGTCGCGAACGGCGGGGCTTGTTCTGATCTTTCCGCGCTCCGGTTAACCGGGGACGCGTCGCGGCGTCGAGCCTAGACCATTTGTTTGAGCGCATATTCTTATCCGAAAAGTCTGCAACTTCTCGGGAATATGCTCTAGTCGTTGCGCGAGCCGGTCAATTGCAGCACCGACATGAAGATATTGATGAAGTCGAGATAGAGCTTCAAGGCGCCGTTGATCGACTTCTTCGTCGCGATTTCGTAGCCGTCGGCCTCGAAATACATCTCCTTGATCGCCTGTGTGTCCCAAGCGGTCAGGCCGGCGAAAATCAGCACCGAAATGATCGACAGGCCAAACTGGAACGCCGAGCTGTGCAGGAACAGATTGACGACGCTGGCGATGATCAGGCCGAACAGGCCCATCATCAGGAACGTGCCGAAGGCCGAAAGATCACGTTTTGTCGTATAGCCATAGAGGCTGAGCGCGCCGAACGAAGCCGCCGTGATGAAGAAAGCTCGCGTCACCGACGCCCCGGTATAAACCAGAAGCACGGACGACAACGACAGGCCCATGACCGCCGAAAAGGCGTAGAACAGGGAGCGGGCGCTGGAGGCCGCCATTTTGTCGACGCGGAACGAGAAGAACAGGATGAAGGCCAGCGGCGCCAACATCACCACCCAGCGCAACGGGCTGCTATAGAGCGCCGCGCCGAATTCGGTCAGGTAAGTGTGCGAACCAAGCTGATAGGCGGTCGGGGTGGCGGAGACCGCCATGATATTCGCGCCAAGCGCGGCCGCGCCGGTGATCGCCAGCCCGATCGACATGTGATTGTAAACGCCGAGCATAAAGCTGCGCAGACCCTGGTCTACATCGGCCCCGGCGCGCGGAACGCTTTGACCCCAGCGGGCGGCGTTACGGTCGAAGTCAGACATTTCATCCTCGCCTGAACTGTGAGGGAGTCGCCGGCCGCAGCCAAACGCTCCGCCGGCGCCAAAAGGCGCGGCAACCGATTATATGGCCGGGGGTCCTTCAAAACACAAGGGCGTCGGCGGCGGCGGGCGCCATTTATAGCTCCCGCAGCCGTCGCGCCGGCTTTTGCCCGAGAATCCGCCAGCTTTGGGTCAGGCCGAGGCCGATGGCGAGCGTTGTTGTCCCGGCGGCGGCGGCGAGCGCCAAGCCGAAGGAAAAGGCGTAGGGCAGATCCATGATCTTGACGACGACGAACCAGGCGGCGAGGGCGCCGCAGGCTATGCCGACCAACGCGGCGGCAAGGCCGAGGAAGGCGAATTCAAGCGCCAGCGCGCGGATGAGCGCCCAGCGCGTCGCGCCCAGCGTCTTCAGGACCATCGCGTCGTATAGCCGACCGCGCTGGCTCGCCGCGACGGCGCCCGCCATCACCAGGGCGCAGACGGCGAATGCGGCGGCGCTCGCAGCCAAAATGGCGGAAGACAGTTTCGACAGCGCGTCGTCGAGCGTTTGCAGGGCTTGCCTGACGCCGATGCTGGTCACGGCGGGAAAGGCCTCGGCGGCGGCGCGCACGATCCTGCCCTCGCGGTCGGGATCGGCCGCCGCCGGCAGACTCAAGGTCATCAACTGCATGTAGGGGGCGCCGGCGAAGGCGTTGGGGGAAAAGACCAGTACGAAATTGATGCCGAGCGATCGCCAGTTCACGGCGCGCAGATTAGCGACTTTGGCGTCGAGATTTCGCCCCAGCACATTGACGCTCAATTCGTCGCCGATCTTGAGACCGAGGCCTTCGGCGACGCCGGCGTCGAGCGAAACCAACGGGCGGCCTTGATAACCGGGTTTCCACCACGCCCCCGCGACA
Source organism: uncultured Alphaproteobacteria bacterium (assembly GCA_963736175.1). GTDB lineage: Bacteria > Pseudomonadota > Alphaproteobacteria > Rhizobiales > Beijerinckiaceae > Rhodoblastus. Next base: position 29,965 of record CAVTNU010000002.1, read on the forward strand.
ACGCGCGAGCCGGGCGGCGGCGCGTCCGCGAAGGTGACGCCGCGATCGCCCTCCAGCACCCAGGCGGCGCTGCGGCTCGCCGGCGCCTGCTCGGCAGCGACGCCCTTGATCCGGACGATGCGCCCGCGCAACAGGGGCGCGGCGGCGACGCGTCCGTCGCTCGCCTGTTCCTTGAGAAAGGCGGCGAAGGCCTGCGCCTTGGCGTTCGGCACGTCGAGAAAGAAAAAGCTGGGCGTTCCCGGACCGAGGCCGTCCGCGATCTCCTTGCGCAAATTATATTCGGTGAGGCTCAGCGTCGTCAGAAGGCTCGCCCCCAGTCCCAATGACAGCACAAGCGCCGGCGTCAGCGCGCCGGGCCGATAAAGGTTGACGAGCGCCAGCCGCAAGATCGCTTGTTTGGGCCGCGGCGCCCGCCGCGCCAGCGCCATCACGGCCTGGCCGGCGAAATGCAATAAGAGGAACGCCAGCGCGACGGCGAGCGCGAAACCCAGGGCGAAACCGTGGTCCTGCGCTAGAAAAACCGTCAAGGCGATCAACGCGACCAGCGCCGCGATGCTGGCGAGGAGATAGGGACGGCGCACCGGCGCGGGCGCTTGCGCGCCATTGTCGCGCAGCAGGGCGACAGCGCGGATGTCATGAGCGCGCCCAAGCGCCGGCAAGGCGAACAGCGCGGCGGCGAGAAGACCGTCGATGACGCCGACTCCGGCGTCGAGCGGCGACAGATGCGGGACGATCGGCAGCGCCAGCGCGCGTCCAGCGCTTGCCGCCAGAAGATAGGGCAGGCCAAGGCCGATCGCCGCGCCGAGAAGCGCGCTCGCCAGCGCGATCAGCGCGACCTGAAGGAAAACGATTTGAAAGGCCTCGAAATCGGTGGCCCCAAGCGCCTTGAAGATCGCCAGCGCGCGTCGCTTGCGCTCGATCAATCCGCGCGCCGCATTGGCCAGGCCGACACCGCCGCACGCCAGCGCGGTCAGACCGATCAGCGTCAACAATTGCGAAAAACGTTCAAGGTTGCGCGATAATTGCGGGGAGACGGCGGCGCGCGTGCGAACCTCCCAGCCGGCTTGCGGGAAAGCGGCGTTGGCGTCGCGGACGAGGCGATCGAGCGCTTCGTCGGACGCGCCGGCCGCGAGCGTCAAACGGGCGCTGGAGCGGGTCAAAGCCCCAGGCTCCAGCAGACTTGTCGTCTGCAGGCCTTGCGCGCTCATCATCACCCGCGGTCCAAAGCCAAGGCCGGCGCCGATATTGTCGGGCTCCTTCGCCAGCAGCGCCCGTATTTCGAAATGTCCGCGACCGATATTGACGGCGTCGCCGACCCGCGCGCCAAGCCGGGCGCTCAACGCCGGATCGACGACGACGCCGAAACGCTCGCCCTCGCGCGCCAAAGCCTTATCCAGAGGCTGAGCCGGCGTGAGGTCGACCGCGCCGGTCAAGGGATAGGCGCCGTCGACAGCCTTGATCTCGACCAGGGCCGTCGCTTCACCGAAACGGGCCATCGAGCGCAGCGTGATGATTTCGCTCAAAGCGCCGCGCAGGACAAGAAAGGCGCGCTCATCCGGCTGCAGGGGCCTTTGCGCCCGACCGAAGGAGACGTCGGCGCCCAGAAGAATGCGCCCCTCGCGCGCCAGTCCCTCGCGCAATGCGCTGGAGGTCGCGGCGACGCCGACTATGGCGGCTACGCCTAGCGCTATACAGGCGATGAAAACGCCGTAACCTTTGAGACCGCCGCGAAGATCGCGCCAGGCCAGACGCAGCAAAGCCCCACGCAGCAGAGCCGGCTTCACGCGCCCGTCTCCGCCAATGCGGCTTCCGCGCCGGTTTCGACGGCGCCCGAGCGCAGTCGAACGATGCGGTCGCATCGGCTCGCCAGAGCCGGGTCGTGCGTCACCAACACGAGGGTCGCGCCGCGCGCCTTTTTCAGCGCGAACATCAATTCGACAATGGAGGCGCCAGTCGCTTCGTCGAGATTGCCCGTCGGCTCGTCCGCCGCGAGAATGGCGGGACGGATGACCAGAGCGCGCGCCAGCGCCACGCGCTGCTGCTCGCCGCCCGAAAGCGCCGTCGGATAATGCACGGCGCGCGAAGCGAGGCCGACGGCTTCAAGTTCGGCGCGCGCGCGTTCGAAGGCGAAGCTTTCGCCCGCCAGTTCAAGCGGAACCGCGACGTTCTCCAACGCCGTCATCGTCGGAATAAGGTGAAATGCCTGAAAAACGACGCCGATCCGTGCGCCGCGAAAACGCGCCAGCGCGTCCTCGCTCATCGCGCCCAGATCGCGCCCCTCGATTTCGACCCGGCCCGAATCGGGCCGCTCAAGGCCCGCCATCGTCATCAACAGCGTCGACTTGCCCGATCCCGAAGGGCCGAGCATGGCGATGGCTTCGCCGGCGCCGATATCGAGGGAAATATCTTTGAGAATATGGGTCCTTGCTTCCCCTTGCCCCAGACTCAAATTGACTTTTTCCAGCTTGATCGCCGATGTGGACATGGATTGCTTTCAAACGGAGCCGAAGATGAATCGCATTGCGCCGACCATCGGGCTTGGGGCTGTTTCGAAAATAGCGCGCGGCGTTTTCGAGACGGATAGGCGTTTAGGCGACCTGTTGGCGCGCTTCGCCGCCCCTGGCGCCGAAAAAGGCGCGCCGAGACGGCGTTTTCACCCATATGGGCGCGTCCGCCCGTTTCGCCAAATATTTTTTGTTTTCGCCTTCGCGCTGGCTGTTGTGTCGGGCGTCGGCCCCGTCGTCGCCGAAACCGCCCGCATTCTGGCATTGGGCGATAGTTTGACGGCCGGTTTCGGGCTCGGTCCGCAGGAATCCTTTCCCGCCGTCCTGCAAAAGGCGCTGGGCTCCAAGGGCTATGACGTCGAGGTGGAAAACGCCGGCGTGTCGGGCGACACCAGCGAAGGCGCGCTGGCGCGGCTCGACTGGGTGTTGTCGCAAGACGTGGGCGCCGCCATTGTCGAAATCGGCGCCAATGACATGCTGCGCGGCCTCGATCCGAAAATTCCGCGCGACAATATCGCCGCCATTCTTGCGCGATTGCGGGCCAAGCGCATTCCGGTTCTGTTGGCGGGCGTCCGCGCCGCGCCCAACCTCGGCGCGGACTATCAAAAACAATTCGACGCCATCTATCCCGATCTCGCGCGGCAATTTTCCTGCGCGCTCTACCCTTTTTTTCTCGAGGGCGTCGCCGGTCATCGCGACTTGCAATTGCCGGATGGAATGCACCCCAACGCCAAAGGGGTCGAGATCATCGTCGCGGCGATTCTGCCCGACGTCGAGCGTCTGATCGCGGCGGCGAAAAAGGCCCGCGCGGACAGCCCTTCCCGCTAGAATCCAACCGCCCGGCGCGCTATGGCTGCCGCTATCGTCTGAGGCGAGAACTCATGCCCCGCCTGTTTTCCGGCCTGGAAATTCCCGACGAAATCGCCTCCGAGCTGGCCTTGGTTCGTGGCGGACTCTCCGGCGCGCGCTGGATCGAGCCGGACGATTATCACATCACCCTGCGATTTTTCGGCGATGTCGACGCGCGCACGGCCAACGCCTTATGCGAGGAAATGGCCGCCATTTTCGCCGCGGCGCTGACTTTGAGCGTTGACGAATTGGCGGTTTTCGGCGGCGCGCGGCCACGCGCCCTGATCGCCCGGGTCAAACCTTCGCTGAGCCTGAGCGTGTTGCAGACCGAGCACGAGCGTCTCGCCCGCCGCCTTGGCCTAGCCCCGGAAACGCGCAAATTCTCGCCGCACGTGACGCTGGCGCGGCTGCGCGATGTGTCGCCTTTGGCTGCCGCCGGCTACCTGGCGTCGCGCGCCCTTACGCCGCGCCCGTTCGTCGCGCCGCGTTTCGTCCTGTATTCCTCGCGGGATTCGGTCGGCGGCGGCCCTTATCTGGTCGAGGCGGCTTTCCCATTCGGCTGACATACCGGTGGCGAAACCAACGCGGCCGGGCGCGAAAACGCGCTATTGGGTGGTTTCGTCCGCCTCGATCGCGCCGATGAAGGGCAATTGACGATAGCGATGGGCGACGTCCATGCCGTAACCGACGACGAACAGGTCCGGGCATTCGAAACCGACGAAATCGGCGTGGACCTGAACCGCGCGCCTTTTCGGCTTTTCCAGCGCCACGCAGACAAAAACGCGGCGCGCGCCGCGCGCGGCGATCAAATCCTTGGCGAAGGCCAACGTCCGGCCCGATTCGAGAATGTCGTCGATCAGCAGGACGTCTCGTCCCTGAAGCGAGGATTCGATGTCCTTGATGATGGTCACGGCGCCTGAAGAGACGGTGCCCTCGCGGTAGCTCGACAATTGCAGGAATTCGACTTCGGGCTCAAGTCCGGCGCGGTGCAGGGCGCGCAGCAGATCGGCGGCGAACATGAACGAACCTTTGAGCACGGCGACCGCAATGAGCTCGCGCGGCGCCGTCGCCGCGATTTCTCCGGCCATCTGTTCGATACGCCGGGCGATGGTCTGTTCGTCGAAAAGAACTTTCACTCGTCGGTGGCCGTTCATTTGGCGTATTTCCTGGCGGCGGCGCGTTCGGCGCCCGAGGCGAATCGGACGGCGACTTGCGCCCCTTGGCTCGGCGGCGCGGCCAGGCGCGCGCGGAAAAACGCGGTTTCGCCGGCCTCCAGCCGCGCCTTGGGCGGCGAAGTTCCCCAGGAATAGATCTCCTGGCCGGCGTCGTCGATGACCGCCAGCCGTAAGGCGGGAACATCCTGCCGCGCGTTCGCCTGGTTGCGGATTTCGCCTTCGACGACCAGAATTTTTTGCCCGGACTCTTCGAAAAGGCGGCTGGTCACTTTGCCGAAAACCATCTGTTGCAGGTTGACGGGCACTCCCAACGCCGAATAGAGCGCCGCCGTTTGCGGAACCGCGCGCACGACGGCCGCGCGCAGGCCGATGGCGGCGCTCCAAAGGCACGCCGCGCCGACGACGATCCAAAGGGCGCCGGGGCGCCGCGCCGTGCGTCGGCGGTCGCTCGGGGCGACGGCGTTCGCCGTGCAAGATCGGCGCGGCGGGTGTTGTCGTTGATCAGGTCTTCGCGAATGCGCGCGCGCGGTCTGCGGCTTTCGACCGCCGCGTCGATTTCGCGCGGCGCGCGGGCGCGCGAATTGGCGCTATCCTGAAAGGCTGGGCGCGGATCAGCGCAAACAAAAGCGTTGGTCATGGGAATCCGTCAGGCGGCGATCGGCAAGTCTGGGTCGATTTGGCGTCCTTCATTGGTGTGCTGCTATGGTTAAAGCCACGTTAAAGAAGTGATTTGCTCGGCGACAGCGTGACATTGCACGTGGGGAGGAGCGCTTTGGTCCGTTTCGAAAATGTCGGCCTGCGCTATGGCATGGGTTCTGAAATTTTGCGCGACATCAGCTTCGATATCGCGCCGCAGACCTTCCAGTTTCTGACCGGGCCCTCGGGCGCGGGCAAGACAACGCTGTTGCGGTTGATTTTACTGGCCTTGCAGCCCACGCGCGGGGTGATTTCGCTGTTCGGTCAGGACGCCGCCCGGCTCGACAAGGACGCGATCACCGCGCTGCGCCGGCGCGTCGGCGTGGTGTTCCAGGATTTCCGCCTGCTCGATCACCTGACGACCTATCAAAACGTCGCCTTGCCGCTGCGCGTGCAGGGGCGCGAGGAAAGCGTCTATCGCGCCGAAGTCGTCGAACTGTTGCACTGGGTCGGACTTGGCGAGCGCATGCACGTCTATCCGCCCGTCCTGTCCGGCGGCGAAAAGCAGCGCGCCGCCATCGCGCGCGCCCTCATCGGCCGGCCGGAGCTGCTGCTGGCGGACGAGCCGACCGGCAACGTCGATCCCCCGCTCGCCAAGCGGCTGTTGCGGCTTTTCGTCGAATTGCACAAGTCGGGAACGTCCGTCGTCATCGCCACCCATGATCTGGGGCTGATGGATCAATTCGACCGCGCGCGCCGACTGGTGCTTGGCGAAGGTCGGCTGCATATTTTCGATTGATGGCGCAATTCATGGTCGATCCATTCACAGCCAGCGCGGGACAATCGGGACGAGACGGCGCGATCGCCGCCGGGCAAGACGAGACCTGGCGCGACACGCCGCTGGTGCCGGCCGTCACCATCGCCGGGCGGGCCCTGGTGACGGTGATTGCGATCATGACTTTTCTGGCCTCGCTGACGGCCGGCTTCGCAGTGGTGACCGGCCAGGCCTCGGAGAGCTGGCGAAATTCGGTTTCAATGGAAATGACCGTGCAGGTCAAACCGTTGAGCGGACGCGATATCGAGGCCGATGTGGCCAAGGCGGCGGCGGTCGTGCAAAATTTTCCCGGCGTCGATGGCGTCCGGATCTATTCCAAGGCCGAATCCGAACGGCTGCTCGAACCTTGGCTCGGCGCGGGTCTCGATCTCGGAGAATTGCCGGTGCCGCGCATGATCGTCGTGCGTTTGGCCAAGTCGCAGAGCCTCGACGCGCCGGCGCTCGCTCACGCTTTGGCGTCCGAAACGCCCAACGCCTTTCTTGACGATCACGGCGTGTGGCTGAAACGGCTGGCGTTGATGGCGCGAGTGGTCGTCGGCGCGGCGTTGGCGGTGTTCGTGCTCGTTCTGATCGCCATGGGGCTGGCGGTGGTCTTCGCCACGCGCGGCGCGATGGCGGGCAACAAGGAAATCATCGATGTGCTGCATTTCGTCGGCGCGACCGACGCCTTTATTTCGAGGCAGTTCCAGCGCCATTTCCTGCGGCTTGGCTTGCGCGGCGGCCTTGTTGGCGGCGGCGCCTGCATCGTCCTGTTTCTCGCGCTGGGCGCGGTAACCAGACATTTGACGGCGAGCGCGGCGGGCGAACAGGTGGAGGCCATGTTCGGCGCCTTTTCGCTGGGGCTCAAAGGCTATGGGCTGATCACGCTGATCGCGTTCGGCGTCGCGGGGTTGACGGGGTTCATGTCGCGCGCCATCGTTTTCCGGCAATTGCGCCGCCTGCGTTGAGGCGCCGGCGCGGGCGTCCGCCGGAAGGGGATTATTTTTCGGACTATCCGCCGAGAGACTGATCGATTTTGGCGGGACATGGTGTAAGACCGTCGACGCGTTCAGGCTCAAAGAACAACCAGGCAGAAGCCCATGCTGTTCATTCGCTCCTTGATCTTCAACATCCTCTTTTATATCAACCTGATCGGCCTGATGATCGTTGGCCTGCCGCTGTTGGTGGCAGGGCGCAAGGGCATTCTCGAACTGGCTCGCATCTGGGGGCGGACCTCGTTCTGGCTGCTCGACAAGATTTGCGGGATGAAGGTTGAGTTTCGCGGCCTCGAAAACAAGGTCGCGGAGGGGGCGATCATCGCGGCCAAGCATCAATCCGTGCTCGAAACCTTCGCCCTGACCACGCAGATCGAGGATTTCACCTATATTCTCAAAAGGGAGTTGACCTGGCTGCCGCTTTTCGGCTGGTACCTGATCCGCGCCGACCAGATCGCCGTGAACCGGGAAAAGCGTGGCGCCGCGATGGCGGATCTGACGCGGCAGGCCAAGCAGGTTATCGCCGAAAAACGCTCGATCTTCATTTTTCCCGAAGGCACGCGCCGCGCCTCCGGCGCTCCGCCGAAATACAAGCCGGGTGTCGGGCGTCTCTATGCCGAAATCGGCGCGCCTTGCGTGCCGGTCGCTTTGAATTCCGGTCTTTTCTGGCCGCGCCGACGATTCCTGCGCCGACCAGGGGTCGTCGTGATCGAATTTCTGCCGGTCATCGCGCCGGGGCTGGACATCGCGGAATTCATGGCCGCGCTGGAGCAATCGATCGAAACGGCGACCGCGCGCCTCAACGACGAAGCGATCGCCCGCGATCCAAGTCTGGCTGCTCGGCTCGCGACGAATGACGCCGCCGTCGCCGCCTGAACCGTTCAGTCGCCGAGACTGTCCTTCAGCGCGCGCCGCAGCACCTTGCCGACATTGGTCTTTGGCAATTCGGTGCGGAACTCGAAGCGGCGCGGCACTTTATAAGCCGTCAGACTTTCCCGGCAGAAGGCCTTCAGTTCGTCCGCGGTGAGACTGTCGTCGCGCGGCACGATGAAGGCGATTACGGTTTCGCCGGAATGCGGATCGGGCGCTCCGACGACCGCAGCCTCCTTGACCTTGGGATGCTCGACGAGAACTTCTTCGACCTCGTTCGGATAGACGTTGAAGCCGGAAACGAGGATCATTTCCTTCATACGGTCGACGATTTTGATCTGCCCGTCAGGGAGCAGCACGGCGGCGTCGCCGGTGCGGAAGAAGCCGTCCGGCAACATGGCGACCGCCGTTTCATTCGGACAGTTCCAATAGCCGGCCATCACCTGCGGTCCGCGCACGCATAATTCGCCCGGCGTTCCCATCGGCGTGGGCTTGCCGAGATTGTCGCGGATCGACACGTCGGTCGAAGGCATCGGATAACCGATGGTTCCTGAAAACTCTAGCAGATCCGGCCGATTGCCGCAGACGACTGGCGAGGTCTCCGAAAGGCCATAGCCTTCGATGATCGGTTTGCCCGCGATCTGTCGCCATTTCTTGGCGACGGCGGCCTGCGTCGCCATGCCGCCGGCGACGCAGAAGGTGACCTTGGAGAAGTCGACCTTGGTTATGCCGGGATCGTCCGCCAGAGCGGCGTAAAGCGTATTGACGCCCGACATTTGCGTAAACCGCGAGTGCTGCAGCGTCTTGACGAATCCCTTGATATCGCGCGGGTTGGCGATGAGGAGACAGGAACCGCCGATGCGCACCTGAAACCAGAAACAGGCCGTCAGAGCGAAAATATGGTAGAGCGGCAGCGCCGTCACCATGCAGTTCGTTTCTTCAGGATCGATCGTCTGGCTGTACCAGGCGACGCATTGTTCGACATTGGCGGCGACATTGCGGTGCAGCAGCGTGGCGCCTTTGGATATGCCGGTGGTGCCGCCGGTATATTGCAGGAAAGCGATGTCGTCCGGCTCCACCGCGATCGTCGGACAAGGCCCGCGCCCACCCGCTTTCAACACGGCGGCGAACGTCGTCGAGCCGGGAAGGTCGTGGGCCGGAACCGCTTTTTTGACATGGCGCGAGACGAAATTCACCAACGCGCCCTTGAAGCCGAGGAGATCGCCGGGCGCGGCGACGACGACATGCCGCAAGCCAAGCTTTTCAGCCCCGGCTGCGGCGACGGTGTGGGCGAAGTTTTCCAGGACGAAGATGAAGCGCGGACCCGCGTCGCAGATCTGATGCTCAAGTTCGCGCGGCGTGTAGAGCGGATTGACGTTGACGACAACGCCGCCGGCCAGCAGCACGCCCAACAGCGCGGCCGGATAGGCCATGACGTTCGGCATCATGATGGCGACGCGATCGCCCTTTTTCAGGCCCTGCCGCAGCAGCCAGGCGCCAACGGCCTCCGCGGCGACGCCAAGCTGGTCGTAGGTCGCCTGAACGCCGAAACTTTCGATCGCGACGCGCGCGCCATGGGCCGCGCGGGACGTTCGCCAAAGGGCGGTCAGAGTCGAATAGGACGCCCGGTCGATTTCAGAGGGAACGCCTGGGGGGTAATTCGCAAGCCACGGCTTGGTTGCCAAAAGGTCCGGCGACATTTCCATGATGTTCCTCCAGCGCCTCTCTAATCGAGCGTCATTGGACTTATCTAGTGGATAATAGTTCATATGCAAACTAAAATCCGACGGCGTGTAAATGCCAACCAAAGCATTTGTCGCGTTTCGCGCCCGAATTTACATTAGATTCGGTCGACGTCGGATTTCGACTCGCCTTTCGCTAACCCATATCCGGGAGGGATCTCTATGCCTCATTATGCCGCGCTTGTGACGCTCGCCGCCATCTTATTCTATTTTTACGTTGGCGGCCGCGTCGCCAGCGCCCGCAGGCGTTTTGGCGTCCCGGCGCCGCAAACGACGGGCAATCCTGATTTCGAACGCGTCTTTCGCGTTCAGGCCAATACGCTGGAATGGATGCCGATATTCCTGCCGGCGCTCTGGCTGTTCGCCCTGTACGTGTCGGACGCCGGCGCGGCGGTCCTGGGTCTGGTCTGGATCGTCGGGCGCATCGCCTACATGTTTGGCTATGAAAAAGCGGCGCAGAAGCGCGAGGTCGGCTTTACAATTCAGGCTATCGCCGGCGTGGCCTTGTGGCTCGGCGCGACGATCGCGGTCGTGCTGCGGCTGGCGCATGGCGGTTGACGTCGTCGCGGCGTCGCCAGGCAAGTCTTTGAGCGATTTACCGTAAGTCAGTTCTCTCAAAATCAGCCCGGCGGTCGAATAAATGATTTGGTCGAAAGATCGGTCGGACGCCTGGCGTCCGGCTCGCTCGGAGCGGCGTTTGGCGCGCCGGCGGCCCGGGCCTTCCAGAGATTGCTTACCAAGCGAATGTTCCAGAAAATCGAATGTTGAGGATATCGACGATTCGCGCTTTGACCCGCCATGATTCCAGTCTAGAGCGGAACATTGACAGCTGATTGTCTTTTCAAACAAGAAGAGGTTGCGAGGCGAATTGATAGCGCGTCGGCTCCGATCGGATCGGCTCGAAAACGCTCCAAAGGCTTGAAATCCGCCGGTTCGCGTCGCTGGTCTCCGACGAATTGGCGTATCGAAAGCAAGAATTTGCCGCGCATCGGAGTGTGAATTTGCCGATCATGGGTCGCTCGTTATTGTTTTCCCGCCACAGGCTTCGGGCTTTCGCCGAAAAATTGCGCTTGGGCGCGCGTGATCGCGCCGGCGCGACGGCGGTCGAATTTTCTCTCCTGGCCGCCCCGACTTTGTTCATGCTCTACGCCATCTTTCAGATCGGGCTGAACTATTTCATGGCGGCGCAACTCGATTACGCCACGCAAAAAGCGGCGCGCGCCGTCTCGACCGGCGCGGTCTCGACCGCCGGACTGACGGCCAGCCAATTTCAAAACCAGGTCTGCGGCTACCTCTCCAGCAGTTTCAGTTGCGGCAATGTCTTTATCAATATGGCCATCGTGCCGACCGGGCAGTTTCCGTCGGCCTACTATAATTACGTCAAGGCCGACCAGTCGGCGTTGATCGTTCCGGCGTTGAACAGTTCAAATGATACCTTCTGCCCCGGTGCCGGCGGGCAATATATCGTTTTGCAAATTTTGTATCCGATAAGCTATTTCTCGTCGTTTTTCATGGCGTCGAACGCGATTACGTATCAGGGACATACGGTTTACGTGTTGATGTCCAGCATAACGTTCAAGAACGAGCCCTTTACCGCCGCCGCAACATATCCGGGGTGCTGAAGATGGATCGGATCGCGGCGTGTTTAAAGGTCTGGCGCTCCGACACGCGCGCCGTCGCCGCCATCGAATTCGCCATGACTTTCCCGCTGCTGCTGGCCTTGGCGGCCGGCGCCTTCGAACTTTCGCGCGCGGTCTCCGCGTCGCGACAATTGACGACCCTGACCAATTCGATGGCCAATATGCTGGCGACCAATACGACCGCGACCGTCACCTATATCGATCTTCACTACGCCGCCGACTCGACCATGCTGATTTTCCCGCAGATCCTGAGCAATTCGCACGCCAAGAACATCGCCTGGGGCGCCGACGTCACCATTTCCATGGCTGGCGTGATATTCACGCCGACGGTCACAGGCTGCACCAATTCCTGCACCTACAAGGCCAATATCGTTTGGACCGGCGGCGCGGAAAAAAGAGCGTGCGGGACCCATCCGTCTTCCGTCCCCAACGGTTCGGCGTTCAGCACCACGACGCTGCCGGCCGGCATGTTCACGCCGATCGCCAATCCGCAAGGCGGCTATTTGCCGCCGAACTTCGCCGTTGTCATCGATGTCAGCTACGCTTGGACGCCGTTGGTGTTTTCGAACTTTTTCGGGACCATCACGCTCGCGCGCTCAGCGTATGTCAATCCTCGTTATGTAACGGAAATTAAGTATTCGGCAATCAACGGCGATGATGGTTTTGGTAAGGAATGCCCAGGATATTGAACAGGTCCACAGAGTTGGAGCGAGCGGATGTTCTATAGAGTCTCGAAACTCTTGCGCCGCCTGGCGCGCGACCACGCCGGCAATGTCGCCATCATCGTCGCCGCCGCCGCTCTTCCGGTGATGGGCATCATTGGCCTGGCCATCGATTACAGCTATCAGCTCTCCGTCAAGACAAAGCTCGAACAGGCGGCCGACGCGGCGGCGATGGCCGGCATCACCGCGGCACAAACCTACATCATGAATTATACGGGGACCGGCGATCCGACGGCCAGCGCCATAGCGTCCGGTGAGACGGTGGCGCAGGCGGAGTTCAACGCCAATGCGGGGAAACTGCCGGGCGGGGGAACGCTCACCATCAATAATCTGACCGTCGCCCGTTCGGGTTCGACGCTCACCGGCAATCTGTCCTATACGCTCACCATGCCCACCTCGTTCATGGCGGCGGTCGGCGTCAAGACCGCCACGGTGAGCGGCGCCAGCACCACCACGGTGACCATGGCGACCTACGTCAATATTCATGTCGTCATCGACAATTCCGAGTCGATGGGCATCGGCGCGACGGCGAACGATCAGCAGATCGTCTACAACACGACGACGCAATACGTGAATTCCAACGACGCCGCCTACGCTTGCGCCATCGCCTGCCATTATTCGGGCAATGGAACGACAGACACCACCGCCCTGGTGCGCTCGCACGGCGCCACCTTGCGCATAGACGTGGCGAAATCGGCGGTCGTCGCCGCGCTTCAGGCCTTGCCGGCGGGGCCGAATTATCAGATCGCCATCTACACGATGAGCGGCGGTCTGAAACAAGTGCAGGCGCTGACCAGCAGCATTTCCACGGCGGTCGCCGCCGTCAACACGATCGATCTGGCCAATGACAATAATGACGGGGCGACCGATTCGACGCACGCTTTGCAAATGTTGAACGCCAATTATCTGACGACGCCGGGCACGGGCCTCACCGCCTCGACGGCGCAGGGCTTTGTTATGTTGCTCACCGACGGGGTGCAGGATTCGGACAACAAGAACTGCACGGGAAGCGGCTGCGCCGACAGCTACGATTCGAATTTCACGGTCTTCTCGCCCTGCAACCAGTCAAATTGCGACTATATTTCGGGCTTTTCCGTGCCGATTTACATCGAGTCTTTCGATCCGACCCAATGCGCGCCGATCAAGACGAAAGGCTATACGATGATGACGTTGGACGTTCAATATCTGGTTCCCTCGTCGTCGTTGCAGGGCAACAGCGCCGTATTGAAGAGCGTCTTTTCAACGATCCAGAATTATCTGGCGGGAACGACGACAACCAATATGGCGTCCTGCGCCACGTCCAGTTCCTACGCCTATTCGGCCAATGCGCCGAGCGAGATCACCAGCGCGGTTCAGACCATGTTCAACGCCATTCCCGCCGCGTCGCAGGCCCGCATCTCGCAATAAACTGGAGCGCGACTTTTCCAGATGATTCCATCTGAAAAATCGCGCTCTAATTGGCCAGCCAGCCCTGGCTGACGGCGGCCAGCAGGAACAGGCCGATCAGGGCGCGATAGGCGACGAAGGGCCAGGACGAAAATTTTTCCAGGATCCGCATCAGGCTCCAGATCGCGACGAAAGCCGAGATCGAGGCGACGACGAGCCCGACGAACAGGATCGCCCAGCCCTCCAACGGCAGGTGCGCTTTCGCCAGCTCCGCCAGTTCCTTGACGCCGGCCAGAAAAATCGCCGGCAGGCCGAGCAGGAAGGAAAAGCGCGCCGCCTCTTCTCGTTCGAGGTCAAGGAACAGCGCGGCCGTCAGCGTCGAGCCGGATCGCGAAACGCCCGGGATCAGCGCGCCCACCTGCGCCAGTCCGACGATCATCGCGTCCTTCAAGCTGACATGATCGATGGTGCGCCGATGCGCGCAAAAGTTTTCAGCCAGGGCGAGCAGGATCGCCATGACGATGCACGAGACGCCGATGACGGTAAGCGTGCGCAACGGCGAACCGCAGGCGTTGAGCGTATGCGAAAGGATCGAGCCGGCGATCACCAAGGGCAGAGTGGCCAGACCCATCCAGGCGACGAAGCGGAAATTCCAGTCGTGGAAGTCGCGGCGGCGCACCGCGTCGATCGAGCCGAACAGCAGGCCGCGCACGTCGCCCCAAAAATAGGAGATCACGGCCGCCAGGGCCGCCAGTTGCATGGCGGCGGAAAAGGCCGAGCCGGGATCGCGCCAGCCCAGCAGCGCCGGAACGATGCGCATATGGGCGGTCGAGGAAATCGGCAGCAGTTCGGTAATGCCTTGCACGACGCCCAGGGCCGCGACCTTGGCGTAGCCCAGTTCGATAAAACCCGTGTCCAGCCCTTGCGTGCAGGCGCCAGCCGCCATGTCGTCTCTCCTGCCGAATCAGGCCAAATTTCGCACTCGCCTTGTCGCAAACAAGCCGAGCGCGATCAACCTATGGCGTCGGTCGGTTTGGCCTGCTCGCGCAGCAGGAATTTCTGGATTTTGCCGGTCGAGGTTTTCGGCAGCGCGCCGAAGATGAATTTCTTCGGCACTTTGAAACGCGCCAGATGGGTGCGGCAATGCTCCAATAGGCTCGCCTCGTTCGGCGTGGCGTTCTCGCGCAATTCGATGAAGGCGCACGGAACCTCGCCCCATTTTTCGTCCGGCGCCGCCACCACCGCCGCGCCCAGAACGTCCGGATGGCGGAACAGCACGTCCTCGACCTCGATCGAGGAAATATTTTCGCCGCCGGAAATGATGATGTCCTTGGAGCGGTCGCGGATCTTGACATAACCGTCGGGCTCGATCACCGCCAGGTCGCCGGTGCGGAACCAGCCGCCGGCGAAGCATTCGGCGCTGGCCTTTTCGTTCTTGAGATAGCCTTTCATGACGATATTACCGCGAAAGACGATCTCGCCCATCGTCATGCCGTCGTGCGGCACGCTCTTCATCGTCATCGGGTCGACGACGTCGATCGCCTCCTGCATGAGCATGGTGACGCCCTGGCGTCCGTTGAGTTCGGCGCGGCGCGCCAGCGACTCGCTGTCCCATTCGATCTGCTTGGCGCAGACGGACGCCGGGCCATAGGTCTCGGTCAGGCCGTAGACATGGGTGATGGAGAAGCCGAGCCGCTCCATGCCCTCGATGATCGCAGCCGGCGGCGCGGCGCCGGCGATCAGCCCCGAGACCGCATGGTCGATGCTAACCTGATCGGCGGGGTTGGCGTTGATCAGCATGCCGTGGACGATCGGCGCGCCGCAGAAATGCGAAACCTTGTGCTGGCGGATGAGCGAAAAGATCAGCTTCGGATCGACCCGGCGCAGACAGACGTTGACGCCGGCGTTGGCCGCCATGGTCCAGGGAAAGCACCAGCCGTTGCAATGGAACATCGGCAGGGTCCACAAATAGACCGCGTGGGGCTGCATGCCCCAGGTGACGATGTTCGACACGGCGTTGAGATAAGCGCCGCGATGATGATAGACGACGCCCTTGGGATTGCCGGTCGTGCCCGAGGTGTAATTGAGCGCGATGGCGTCCCATTCGTCGCGCGGCGGTATCGGCGCGAAATCGGCGTCGCCTTCGTTCAGGAACACTTCGTATTCGATTTCGCCGAGCAGCCTGCCGCCTTCGTATTGCGGGTCGCCGACATCCACCACCAGCGGTTTTGTCCCTTTCATCAGCGGCAACGCCTTGGCGACGACGCTGGAGAATTCGCGATCGGTGAGCAGGACTTTCGCCTCGCCGTGATCGAGCATGAAGGCGATCGCCTCGGGATCGAGGCGGGTGTTGAGCGTGTTGAGAACGGCGCCCGCCATCGGAACGCCGAAATGCGCCTCGTACATGGCCGGAATATTCGGCAGCATGGCGGCCACCGTGTCGCCGTAGCGCACGCCGCGCCGCTGTAGCGCCGAGGCGAGCCGCCGGCACCGGGCGTAGGTCTGCGCCCAGGTGAAGGAGACCTCGCCATGCACGACCGACAGCTTGTGCGGATAAACGTAGGCCGCCCGCGCGATGAAACTCAGCGGCGTCAGTTGAACGAAATTGGCGGCGTTCTTGTCGAGGCCGAGAGCATAAGGATTGGCCTTGGTCATAAGCGGCGCCTTTCTTGAATTTCAGCCAATCCGGCGCGGCGGCTTTCGCCCCGGCGCGAACGGCGTTTCCTCAGATCGGCGCGAATATAGAAGTTTCCTTGTCCCCGGGCCAAGCCGGTCGAACGGCTTCGCCTGATGTTTTATTAAAAATTCCGCCGCCTCGTCGCCTGGGCCTGGGCGGCGGGCGTTTTGCTCGCGTCAAAACGCCCGCCTGTCAGCGTCGGATCACCAACGCCGCCAGTGGCGATGGCGCCAACCCAAGCCCCCGCCCCAGCGCGGTCCGGGCCCATAGCCGTAATCATAATTCGGCGCCCAATGGCAGCGGTACGGCCCGCAAACCCAGCGGACATCCTGAATGTTGTTGGCGAGATCGCGGCTCGTGGCGATCACCGGAGCGACGGCGTCCATCGGCAGCGCCGAGGCGGGAAGCGCCGCCATTCCCGTGCCGAGCAGGACGGTCGCGGCCAATGCAGTCTTCAGATTGAACATGAGAACCTCCTTCGTCCGTCGATTAGAGCGAACGAGGGGAGCTTGTGCCGGGGCGGCTGAACTTCGCATGAAATCAGCGTTCAGACGCGGTTCATCGGCTAGGCTTGCGTGGGATCGCGATAAAGTCGTCCGCCGGGCTGAAGTTTGTCCGGGCAGTTGACGGCGGCGCGCTCCTGTGGCGCAGTCCTCAAAAAATCGGCGCGGCCTCGCGTCGCTCACAATTGGCTGGATAGGCAATGACCCTGAAAATCGCCGTGCAGATGGACCCGATCGAGCGCATCAACATCGCCGGCGATTCGACCTTCGCCCTGTTGCTCGAGGCGCAGGCGCGCGGCCACGCGCTGTTCTACTACACGCCCGACAAGCTGTCGCTGCGCGGCGTGGACGTGGTCGCGCCGCTGCAGGACGTCAAGGTGCGCGACGCCAGCGGCGATCACTTCCAGCTCGGCGCGCCGCGCCGCACCTTCCTGCGCGATATGGACGTCATCCTGCTACGCCAGGACCCGCCTTTCGATCTGGCCTATATCACTTCGACCCATCTGCTCGAGATGGTGGGCGGCCAGACGCTGATCGTCAACGATCCGGCGAGCGTGCGCAACGCCCCGGAAAAATTGTTCGTCATGGATTTTCCCGAACTGATGCCGGCGACCCTCATCAGCCGCGACCGCGAGGAGATCGACGCCTTTCGCGCCGAGCATGGCGAGGTGGTGATGAAGCCCTTGCACGGCCACGGCGGCGCGGCGGTGTTTCGGCTGCTGGAGAAGGACGCCAATTACGGCTCGCTGTTCGACCTGTTTTCGACCAGCTTTCGCGAGCCCTGGGTGGTGCAGAAATTTCTCCCCGCCGTCGCCAAGGGCGACAAGCGCATCATTCTCGTCGATGGAATCGCGGCCGGCGCGGTCAACCGCGTGCCGGCGGAGAACGACATCCGCTCCAACATGGTGCGCGGCGGCGCGGCGCTGGCGACCGAACTCTCGCCGCGCGAACAGGAAATCTGCGCGCGGATCGGGCCGGAGTTGAAACGGCGCGGCCTGATCTTCGTCGGCATCGACGTGATCGACGGCTGTCTCACCGAAATCAACGTCACCTCGCCGACCGGCGTGCGCGCCATCAAGCGCACCGGCGGCCCGGACGTCGCCGCCATGATCCTCGACGCCGTCGAGGCCCGCGTGAAGGCGATCAAGGCCGCGTGATTTCCCGCGGCTTATTCCAGGCCATTCTAATTCGCCAGCAGCACGTGGCGGCATTCAGGCGGCAGTTGCGACAGGGTCATCGCCGGCTTCGGCTTGGCGTTCGGATTGACCCTTGGATGCAACACGCCATAGGAAAACCAATGATTGAGCGAGGCGTCGCAGCCCTCGCCCGAGGGCGTGGGGTCCTGCTCGCGGCAATTTTCGCTGCCGGCCGGACATTGGATGCGGACGTGGAAGTGGTAGTTGTGCCCGTAATAGGGCCGCACTTTCTGCAGCCAGGAGCGGTCGCCGGTCGCCTCGCGGCAAATCGCCTTTTTGATCGCCGCGTTGACGAATATGCGCTCGACCGCCGGATCGAGCGCGGCGGCGCGGATGATGGCGAGCTGGCCGCGGCTCCAGACCTTGGGATCGACGTCGAGCTTGTCGGCGCGCACCATGTCGACCGCCGACATTTCCTCGCGGTCGCGCCGCGACAATTTGCGATCGGGCATCGGCGTCAGCCAGATATCGGCGTCGAGGCCGATCTGATGCGAGGCGTGGCCGGTGATCATCGGCCCGCCGCGCGGCTGCGACATGTCGCCGACCAGGATGCCGGGCCAGCCCGCCGTCTGCGGCGCCTTGTTCGACAGGCGCTCAAGAAAGGCGACGAGACTGGGGTGGCCCCAATTGCGGTTGCGCGACAGGCGCATCACCTGCCAGGTCTCGCCATTGACCGGCAGCGCCTTGGCGCCGGCCAGACAGCCGCGCGAGTAGAAGCCGATCGCCCGCGCCGCGAGATCGGCGGGCTCGGTCTTGCGGCCGAACAATTCCTTGGCGGGCGTGGCGGGATCGTTGGGATTGGCGAGTGGCGGCAAGGGCTTGGGCTCGAGCGAGCCTTTTTCCTGCGCCGAGACGCCGGCCGCTCCGACGCAAGCAACTAGAATCGCAAGATAAAGCCCATTTTTACCACGTTTGGCTAATTTACCGCGAATCATCTCGTCAACCTTTCCAGGAATTTAGCCTTTACGTGTACCGGATAAACTGGAATCTATTCCACCAGATGCGTCCGGCCGGCTTAACGGTCAAGTCGAGTGGGGGATTCCTTAATGCGTAAACTCGTTGCACTTTTCCTGACCGTGGGCGCTTTGTTCGCCGTTCCGGTCGCCGCGCAGGCGCGGGTCCAGATCAATATCGACCTGTCGACGCAGAGGATGGAAGTCACATCCTCGCAAGGCTCTTATTCCTGGCCGATCTCCTCGGCGCGTTCGGGCTATGTGACGCCGCGCGGCACGTATTCTCCGACCAGCCTGCAGACCATGCATTATTCCAAGAAATATCATAACTCGCCGATGCCGCACTCGATCTTCTTCGCCGGCGGCTACGCCATTCACGGCACCTACGCCACGGGCGCTCTGGGCCGGCCCGCTTCGCATGGCTGCGTCCGCATCTCCCCGGCTAACGCCGCCACGCTGTTTTCGCTGGTGAGGGCCGAAGGCGCTTCGATTTCGATCAGCGGTTCGCCCAATTATGGCCGCGAATACGCCAGCGCGGGCCACCGTCATCATAACTCTTCGGCTCTGGCCTATTCGCAAGGCCATCGCCGCGCGGCTTCGGTGCGCTCGTGGCAGCGCGAACCGGCGGCCGCCTTCTGGCCCGAGTGAGCCGCACGGTTCGCAGACGCCTGAACTGGGCGTCGGCGAAGCGGACGGCGTCAGTCGTAGCGTAACTTGAGCGCGAGGATGAGCGCGCTCAAGGCGACCGTCACGGCGTTGAAGGCGATCACCGACGCCGAGCCGATCGACAGGCCGAAGATCAGCCAGAGCGCGCAGCCAAGGGTAAAGGCCGCCTGCGTCAGCAGCGAGATGGCCTTGGCGTCGCGGGTGCGCAGGATTTTCACCACCTGCGGCGCCCAGCACAAAGTGGTCAGCGTTCCGGCGGCGAAGCCGATGATTTCAGAGTTCAGGCTGGTCAAGCGTCACTCGCCCTTTTGCTGGCTAATTTGCGATTGCCGCCGGCCTTTCGGGTCGGGCGGCGCGGCGAACTGATAGCGGCAATATCGTCGCCGATCAAAGCCAAACGACATGCGGAATCAGCCGCCGCCGATCAGACGGGCGATAACCTTGGCCGTGTAATCGACCATCGGCACGACGCGCGCGTAGTTGAGCCTTGTTGGACCGATCACGCCCAGCACGCCGACGATGCGGCGCTGGCTGTCATGGAACGGGGCGGCGATCATCGAGGAGCCGGACAACGAAAACAGCTTGTTCTCGGACCCGATGAAAATGCGCACGCCCTCGCCAGTTTCGGCGCGCGCCAACAGGTCGATGACGTCGCGCTTGGTCTCCAGATCGTCGAAAAGCAGCTTGATGCGCTCGACGTCCTCCATCGCCGTCAGGTCTTCGAGCAGATTGGCTTGTCCGCGCACGATGAGATTTTGCTCGGCTCCCGAAGGTCCGGCCCAGGACGCCAGGCCGGCGTCGACAAGGCGCGCGGTGAGAACATCGAGCTCGGCTTGCGCGGCTTGACGCGAGGCCTCGATTTCCGCCCGCAATTGCGTCAGCGTGCGGCCGCGCAGGCGCGCGTTGAGGTAATTGCCCGCCTCGATCAGCGCTGAGGCCGGAATATCGGCGGGAATGGGCAAAATGCGATTTTCCACCGATCCGTCTTCCGAGACCAGGATCGCCAGGGCGCGTTCGGGTTCAAGACGGACGAAATCGACCTGCTTGAGGCGATTGTTCTCCTTGCTTGTGATGACGACGCCCGCGCCGCGCGTCAGACCGGACAGCAACAGGGTCGCCTCGGCCAGGGCGTCCTGCGTGGTGCGCTGGAGCGAGGCGGCGCGCATCTGCGTTTCGATGCCGGCGCGCTCGGCGTCGGTCAGGTCGCCGATCTGCAACAGCGAATCGACGAAAAAGCGCAGGCCCAGTTCGGTCGGCAGGCGTCCGGCGCTGGTATGGGGCGCGAAAACCAGGCCCAGCTCTTCAAGATCCTGCATGACGTTGCGCACCGAAGCCGGCGACAGGTTCATCGGCAGGATGCGGGAAAGATGGCGCGAGCCGACCGGCTCGCCATGCGCCAGATAGGATTCGACGATGGATTTGAAAATCTCGCGCGAACGCTCGTTAAGTCGCGACAGCGCGCCTTGGCCTGCTGGTGAAATATCCGGAACGATCGCCATGCTCGAACATGGGGCTTGCCGCGTCTGGAGGCAAGCGGGGCGTGTTCGACGCGTTCGTCCTTCCTAAAGGAAATCGCCCGCCACACGCCGGGTCGTCTCAACGATGAAGTCATGAACCCGGCGCACCCGCGCCAGATCGCGCACGTCGTCATGGGCGACGATCCAGTACGAGCGGATGGCGCGCCGCTCGGGCAGCACCCTGACCAGATCGGAGTAATTGCGCGCCGCGTAATCGTGCAGCACGCCGACGCCGGCGCCGGCGCGCACCGCCTCGACCTGTCCGAGCATGCCGGCGCATTCGAAGCGCGGCAGGTTTCGCAATCCGAATTCGTCGAGATAATCGAGTGAGGGCGAGAAGATCAGGTCGGGCACGTAAACCACCGCGCGCGCCGCTTTGAGCTCGGCCTCGCAACCGATCGGGCGCTCGGCCAGATAGCTGGCGCTGGCGTAGAGCGACAGGCTGTAATCGGTCAGTTTTTTCACGGTCAGTCGGCCCTCGCTCGGCGGATCGATGGTGATGGCGAGGTCGGCTTCGCGTTTGGCCAGAGAAAAGGCGCGCGGCAGGGGAACCAGCTGGACGGTCAAGGCCGGATATTGGCGGACGAAGCCAGGAAACGCGCGCGCCAGCACAAATGTGCCGAAGCCGTCGGGGCGCCGACCCGCACATAGCCTTCGAGCGCGATGTCCTCGCGGCACAGGCGCGATTCCAGCCGCAAAATCTCTGTCTCGATACGCTCGGCGGCGGCGAGATAGGCTTCGCCCGACGGCGTCAGGCGGCAGCCGCCCGCCCGCCGATCCAGCAACTTCGTCCCAAGGTCGGCTTCCAGCGCGTCCATGCGGCGCGTCACCGTGGCGTGATCGAGCCCTAATTTGCGCGCCGCGCCAAGAATTTGGCCGGCGCGGGCGACGCTGAGAAAAACGCGCGCATGATCCCAATTCATCGATCCGACCTGAAATTCCGCACAATGGATGCGCGAATTATGCCGTTGCTATGCGCAATTTCTCAAGTCAAAGATTTCGCCAAAGATTTCACCACGACGCAAAAGCGCATCGATCGCGCGCGGGAGGATTTCGCATGGCCAAGGACCTGACCCATTTTATCGGCGGCAAGCACGTGCAGGGAACGTCGGGCCGTTTCGCCGACGCCTATCAGCCGATGACCGGCGAGGTGATTTCGCGGGTGCCGCTGGCCAGCAACGCCGAGGTTCGCGCCGCCGTCGAAAACGCCCGCGCCGCGCAGCCGGCCTGGGCCGCGACCAACGCGCAGCGGCGCGGCCGCGTCTTCATGAAATTCGTCGATCTGCTCAACCGCGACATGGATTTCCTGGCGCAATTGCTGGCGCGCGAACACGGGAAGACCATTCCCGACGCCAAAGGCGACATTCAGCGCGGTCTCGAAGTCTGCGAATACGTCATCGGCGCCCCGCATCTTTTGAAGGGCGAGTACACTGACGGAGCTGGGCCTGGCATCGACATCTATTCGATGCGCCAGCCGCTCGGCGTCGTCGCCGGCATCACCCCGTTCAATTTTCCGGCGATGATTCCGATGTGGAAGTTCGCTCCGGCGATCGCCTGCGGCAACGCCTTCATTCTCAAGCCGTCCGAGCGCGACCCGGGCGTGCCGCTGCGCCTCGCCGAATTGATGATCGAAGCGGGCCTGCCGGCCGGTATTCTCAATGTCGTCAACGGCGACAAGGAAGCGGTCGACGCCATTCTCGACAACGCCGACATCAAGGCGATCGGCTTTGTCGGCTCCACCCCGATCGCGGAATATATTTATGCGCGCGGCTGCGCTAACGGCAAGCGGGTGCAATGTTTCGGCGGCGCCAAGAACCATATGGTGGTCATGCCCGACGCCGACATGGACCAGACCGTCGATGCGCTGATCGGCGCCGGTTACGGCTCGGCGGGCGAGCGCTGCATGGCGATTTCAGTAGCCGTGCCGGTCGGCGAGAAGACCGCCGAAGAGCTGATCAAGCGCCTCATTCCGCGCGTTGAGGCCCTGAAAATCGGTCCCTCGACCGATCTTGGCGCCGATTACGGGCCGGTGGTGACCAAGGCGCATCTGGACAAGATCAAATCCTATGTCGATCTCGGCGTTCGCGAAGGCGCGAAGCTTCTCGTCGACGGACGCGGGTTCAAGATGCAGGGCTATGAAAACGGCTTTTACATGGGCGGATGTCTGTTCGATCAGGTGACGCCCGACATGCGCATCTACAAGGAGGAGATCTTCGGACCCGTGCTGTCGGTGACGCGCGCCAAGGCCTACGAAGACGCGCTGAAGCTTTGCAACGATCACGAGTTTGGCAATGGCGTCGCCATATTCACCCGCGACGGCGACGCCGCCCGCGACTTCGCCTCGCGCGTCAATGTCGGCATGGTCGGCGTCAACGTGCCGATTCCCGTGCCGATCGCCTACTACACCTTCGGCGGCTGGAAACGCTCGGGATTCGGCGATCTCAACCAGCACGGCGCCGACGCGATGCGCTTCTACACCAAGACCAAGACGGTGACCTCGCGCTGGCCGTCCGGCGTCAAGGACGGCGCGAGCTTCGTCATTCCGACGATGAACTGATTCGTTGCGGCGGCAAACGCATGCAGAGGGCCGTCTTGGCGGAACCAAAGCGGCCCCTTAAGTTTTTGTTTGATGTTATAGTTTCATGGAAAAAGACTGAGGTTTTTTAGCGATATTTCCTAAGTCCCGCCGCGTTCGCCGTTGGCTTTTCACTTTGACCGCGCGCGGATTTACGCGGCCGAACAGTCCGATCGTTTGTCGATCCAAGCGCTTTGTTCGCCGTTTCAACGACCTGCGCGTTGGCGCAAGAACATCCTGCGGCGAAGCGGCGATCGGAATCTTAATTTCCGTAAAGATATCGTTGCGGTCGCGCCGCAATCTGTCATCTTAATAACTGATTCGGCGCGGCGAATCGCTTTCGCAAAGTCACTGGCGTGTTTTTCAAGACCAACCTCACCTCGCCTCTGTCAACCGAAAGGTCTGATCTAACCTTCTGGTGCGAAGCGAGCGTGCGCGACCGCCTGTGGGAATTCTATGTTTCCGAAATCGGCGAGGCGGAGACCGCAAGCCAGGCGGCGCGCCTGCATTGGGCGGCCTGGCGCGGCCTGCTCGCGGGATTTCCGATGGTCGCCGTTCAAGCGCGGCGCGATCTCGAAAATCTTTGCGCCGGTCTCAACATCCGGGGCGATTTGATTGAGCAAGGCGACGAACTGGTGGTCGATGAAATCGCCGAGATGATCTTCAATCGCTTCCGGCGGTCGCCGGTTCTGGCCAAAAATTACACCAAGTGTCTGGTCGCCGCCGCGATGATCCTGGGCGAAACGCATCGGGACAAAGCGCCCGCCGCGCCGTTGCGCCGATCCGCCTGATCAGCCGCCATTCTTCTGACGCCGCAAGGTCTTGGGCTTTTCGCTCGGGCGAAAGCGTCCGCTTTCGCAGCCGTCGTCGGCGCGCCGCGGCGGGCCGAGGTTGTATGGTCTCGATTGCGGGCTACAATCGCGCCCGAATGACGGACGCGCGGATTAGCGCCTTGAACGGAATCGGCATGATGGCGTTGCGGATTGTTGCGGCTTCCGCTTTTGTGCTGGCGAGTTTTTGCGCCAGCGCCGATCCGCTCTACGTCTGGACGCAATACACGCCCGGCGGCGTCGAAGCGCGCGCCATCGTCGAGCCGGGCGCCTGCCCATCAGTCATGCTGGACGGCGCGCCGGCGACAATGGCCTTGCGCGCGGCGCCGGACCAGAGTTTTCCCGTCGCGGTTTGCGCCCTCGCGCTGCCGAAAGACGTCCAGAAGGCCGAGATCAACGGTCGTCCGATCGCTTTGCCGAAAGTGGCGGCGCAAAAAATTCTGCTCATCGGCGATACGGGCTGCCGCGTCAAATATGTGTTGATGCAGGCCTGCAACGATCCAAAGGCATGGCCGTTTCATCAGATCGCGCAGAGCGCCGCGGCCATGGGGCCCGATCTCGTCGTCCATCTCGGCGATTACCATTACCGTGAAACGGTCTGCGCGCCGTTCAACAAGGGCTGCGCCGGATCGCCGTCGGGCGACAACTGGGCGACCTGGAGAGCTGAATTTTTCGAGCCGGCCGGCGATCTTTTGACGCGCGCGCCGTTTGTTTTCGTTCGCGGCAATCACGAACTCTGCGCGCGCGCCGGCGCGGGCTGGACGCGGTTCATCGACCCTTATCCTTTCGCGCCCGATCAGGGCTGCCGCTCCAAGGAGCCGCCCTATCTTGTCGATCTGGACGGCGTCGCCCTGCTGGCGATGGACGTATCCGACGCCGACGAGAACACGCCCGACGCCGAAGCCGCCGCCTTTTACAAAACGCAATTTGTCGCGGCCGAAGCCGTCAAGGGACCGGTTTTCATCGCCATGCACAAGCCGATCTGGATTTACGGCGCCAATCAAACCCTGGCTCTGGCGGCGCGCAACGTCATTCCCGCCAATGTTCAGGCGATCCTGTCCGGACACCGTCACGTTTTCGAAGTCGTCAGTTACGAATCGGATTTGCCGGCTCAGATCGTCGCCGGCAATGGCGGCGATTGGCTGCAATTCGGCGAAACCGGCGATTTCAGCCACAAGACGATTTTGGGCGTCGAGGTTAAATTCGGCCGCACCCTGCCTGATCTGTTCGGGTTCGCCTTGCTCGAACGCGCCCGGGATCATTGGCTCCTGCACGCCTATGACATGGATGCGCATCAGCGTATGGAATGCGCCTTGAAGGCGCGCGATCTCGTCTGTCCGCCGTAAGTGCCCACAGACCCTAAAGAGCGATCATGCGTATTGATTTTCTCGGCATCGAAGCGTTCCTGTCCATCGCCGAGCGCGGCGGTTTTCAGCGCGCCGCCGCCCATCTCAATTTGTCGCAGACGGCGCTCAGCCATCGCATCCGCAAATTGGAGGCCGATCTCGGCGTCAAGCTGTTCATCCGCACCACGCGGCAGGTGTCGTTGACGCCGGCCGGCGCCGAGCTTTTGCCGAAGGCGCGCGCCATGCTGGAAAATCTCAGCGCCTCCTATGAAGCGCTGCGCGCGCAGGGGCGCGAGGGTCAGGAGCGGGTGGCGATCGGCTGCCTGCCGACCATCGCCATGTATTATCTGCCGTCCGTTCTCAAGGAGTTCTCGCGGCGCTTGCCCGAGATCTCCGTACGCGTTTACGACAATTCAGCCAGCGAAATCGCCGCCCTGGTGCAAGGCGGCGAGGCGGAGTTCGGCATCACCGTGCTGTCGGCCAGCCGTTGGGATCTCGAAATCAAGCCGTTGCTGAAAGAGCGCTATGTGCTTTTGTGTCCGGCCGATCACCAACTCGCCAGTCGGACTTCGGTGAGCTGGAGCGATTTCGAGGGCGCGCCGTTGGTGCGCATTTCGCCGCAAACCGCCAATAGGGCCATTATCGACGAAGCCTTGGGGGCGCGCCGCGAATTCATGCAATGGCGCTACGAAGTGCAGCATATGGCGACCGCCGTGCGCCTGGTCGCCGAGCGCGTCGCCCTGACGGTCGCCCCGCAGCTCGCCTGGAGCGAAGCGCTGAGCCCCGGTCTCGTCGCCCTGCCGATCCGCAATCCGGCAGTGACGCGCACCCTGGGCCTGATTTCGCGGCGCGGTTATCCGCTGTCAGCCGCCGGCGAGGTTTTGCTCGACATTATCGTCAAACGATTCAAAACCGCCGACGATGTCTTGAATTAGTGAATTAGATTCATTAATCTGCATATTATTGTCATTTGAAATCATATGAAGAGAGAATAGCACTAGAGCCCTTCTCGGGAGGACGGGCGTGCAAGAGCCGATTAAATTGGCCTTTATCGGGTACGGCGAAGTCGGGTGGCTGTTTGCCGCGCAATTGCGCCAAGGCGGACGCGCCGAGATCGCCGCTTACGACATCAAGCTTGGCGACATCGGGCAGGAGCGGCCGCTGATCGAGGCGGCGAAAGCGTCGGGCGTGCGTCTTGCCCGCGACGCGGCCGACGCCGCCGCAGGCGCGGCCATCGTCTTTTCCGCCGTCACCGCCGACGCCGCCCGCGACGTGGCGCTGGCCAGCGCCGACTATCTGACCGGGGACCAGATCTTTTTCGACATTAATTCGGCTTCGCCGTCGACCAAGGCGGCCTGCGCGAGCGCTCTGCAAAAGGCCGGTTTGTCTTATGTTGAAGGCGCCGTCATGGCGCCCGTGGGCGAACCGGGCGTGAAGGTCTCCATCCTGACCGGCGGCCCACGCGCGGCCGAACTGAGCGATCGGCTGAACGCCCTCGGCATGAATTTGCGCTGCGTTTCGCCGACCATCGGCCGCGCTTCGGCGACCAAGCTTTGCCGCTCGATCATGATCAAGGGCATTGAGGCGCTGATCATCGACAGCGCGCGGGCAAGCGCCCATTGGGGCGTGGCGGACGACGTATTCGCCTCGCTCGACAAGACCTTCCAGTCGGCGAAATGGGCGGAGCTCGCGCAAACGATGGACAAGCGCGTGGCGAAGCATGGCGTCCGCCGCGCCGCCGAAATGCGCGAGGCCGGCGAAATGCTGAAGGACATCGGCATCGACCCCAAACTCGCGGAAGCCGTCGCCGCCTGTCACGAACGACGCGCCAGGGAAAAGCAATAGCCGGGACATCGCCATGAAACGTTCCTCGCAAACCGCGATTCCCTGCCTTTTCATGCGCGGGGGGACTTCAAAAGGACCTTTCTTCAAGGAAAGCGACCTGCCGGCCGATGTCGCGACGCGCGACAAGGTTCTGCTGGCGGTCATGGGTTCGCCCGACAAGCGCCAGATCGACGGATTGGGCGGCGCGCATCCCTTGACCAGCAAGGTTGGCATCGTCCGCAAGAGCGCGACGCCGGGCGTCGATCTCGATTTCCTGTTCGCCCAATTGCAACCCGACAAGGACAGCGTCGACACCACGCCCAATTGCGGCAACATGCTCGCGGCCGTCGTGCCCTTCGCCCTCGAAACGCGCATGGTTGAAGCCAGGGGCGAGACCAGCAGCTTTCGGGTGTTGACGCGCAACACCAATATGCAATGCGACATCACCGTGCGGACGCCCGGCGGAGTCGTCCAATATGACGGGGACGCGCGCATCGACGGCGCGCCGGGGACCTCCGCGCCCATCACCATCAACTTTCTCGACACCGCCGGCTCGGTCTGCTCCACGTTGTTGCCGACCGGCGCCGTCAAGGACCGGATCGAGGTGACGGGCGAGGGATTTCGAACCCTTTTTCGTCGACGTCACCTGTATCGACAACGGCATGCCGCTGGTGATCTTCGCGGCCTCGGCGCTCGGGCGCACCGGCTATGAAAGCGTCGCCGAACTCAACGCCGACAGCGAATTGAAAAAGCGCGTCGAGGCGTTGCGTCTGCAGGTTTCGGAAAAAATGGGGCTGGGCGACGTTTCGGCCAAGAACTACCCCAAGATGACGCTGATCGCCCCGCCGCGCGCCGGCGGCGCGATTTCAACCCGCAGCTTCATTCCGCACGTCTGCCATGACGCGATCGGCGTGCTGGCGGCAGTCACGGTGGCGACCGCCTGCGTGTTGAAAGGCTCGGTCTGCGACGGCGTCGCGGTGACGCCGGCCGGATCGCCCAAGAATATTTCGGTGGAGCATCCCACCGGCGAATTTTCAGTCGAACTGGAAACCGATCCGGCCAATCCGCAAAACGTCACGAAAGCGGCGCTGTTGCGTACGGCGCGCCTCATCATGCGCGGCGAGGCGATGGTTCCCGCGCGTATCTGGGACGGTGCGGCGACGCCGAAATGAACTCGAAATCGACCCCCGCGCGACGAAAATGACGCGGGATAATTCAAAAAGGGGAAGAACATGCCCATCGAATCCAATGGAACGCTCGATATTCAAAGTTTTCTCGACGGACACCGGTTCACGCCGTTCCAGTGGCTGATTTTCGTCATCTGTCTCTTCGTCGTCGTATTTGACGGCTTCGATACGGCGGCGATCGGCTATATCGCGCCATCGCTGATCGGCGAATGGCATGTCGCCAAGCCCGATCTCGCGCCGGTGTTGAGCGCGGCCTTGTTCGGCATCGCCTTCGGCGCGTTGACGGCGGGGCCGCTTGCCGACAAATTCGGCCGCAAGGCGGTGTTGGTCGTCGCCGTTGGCGTCATGGGCGTCGCCAGCCTCATCGCGGCGACCGCCAGCGCGCTCGAACCGCTGACGATCTGGCGCTTCATCACCGGCCTCGGCCTCGGCGCGGCCATGCCCAACGCCGTGACGATGATCTCCGAATATTGTCCGAAAAAGACGCGCTCAATGATCACCAGCGCGATGTTCTGCGGCTTTCCGCTTGGCGCCGCCCTTGGCGGCTTCATCGCCGCGTGGCTCATTCCGCATTTCGGCTGGCGCAGCGTGCTGATCCTCGGCGGCGTCGTTCCTCTGGCTTTGGGGCTCGCGATGGCTTTCATCCTGCCGGAGTCGTTGCGCTATCTCGTGGCGCGTCAGGCGCCCGCCGAACGCATTCGCAAGACGCTCGCCCACATCTCGACCGACGCCAGCAAGGCGACGGGTTTTGTTCTGAACGAGCCGCAGGCGTCGAGCGCTTCCGGCAAAAGCGGCCTCGCGCTGTTGTTCTCCAAGCCCTACATTGTCGGCTCGATGATGCTGTGGATCGCCTATTTCATGGGTCTTGTCATCTTCTACGGCCTCATCAACTGGATGCCGATCCTGTTCAAGGAAACCGGCATTCCCGCCGGAACGGCGACCTTGATCTCGGCGCTGTTCCCCTTCGGCGGCTTCGGCGCCATCGGAACCGGCTGGCTGATGGATCGTTTTAACGCCAACCGCATCGTCGCCGTCGGTTTTCTTCTCACCGCGGTCGGGATCTACGCGATCGGCCAGACCGCCGGAAACGTCGGCCTTCTTGCCCTGGCGGTGTTCGTCGCCGGCGCCATCATGAACACCTCGCAGACCTCGCTTCCGGCGCTCGCGGCGATGTTCTATCCCACCCAGGGGCGCGCCACAGGCGTGTCGTGGATGCTCGGCGTCGGACGGTTCGGCGGCATCGCCGGCACGTTCCTGTTCGCCGAACTGGCGCGTCGCAAACTTGGGTTTTCCGAAGTCTTTCTTGTCATCTCGCTCCCGGCGTTGATCGCCGCCGGCGCCTTGTTCGTCAAACAATTCTTCCATCCCGCCGGTGAAAGCGATCATATTCCGGTCACCCAGCCGTTCACGCACTAGAGCATATTCCCAAAAAGCCATTGGCTTTTTGGAAAAGAATATGCGGTTAAAGCAAAGATATAGAGCGTATTCGGCGAATTGGTTTCGTTGAATGCGCTCCAGAGGCCATAAGGGGAAGGGGTCCATGATCATCGATTGCCACGGCCATTACACCACGGCGCCGAAAGCGCTGGAGAACTGGCGCAACCAGCAAATCGCCGGGATCAAGGATCTGGCGCAAAAACCGAAGGTTTCTGATCTGAAGATCAGCGACGACGAATTGCGCGAATCCATCGAGACCAACCAGTTGCGGTTGATGAAGCAGCGCGGCAGCGATCTGACGATCTTCTCGCCGCGCGCCAGTTTCATGGCCCACCACATCGGCGATTTTGAGGTCTCCTCGACCTGGGCGTCGATTTGCAACGAATTGTGCCATCGCGTGGCGCGATTGTTCCCCGATCACTTCATCGGCGCGGCGATGTTGCCGCAAAGCCCCGGCGTCGATCCGAAGACCTGCGTCGCCGAATTGGAAAAATGCGTCAAGTCCTACGGCTTTGTCGGCATTAACCTCAATCCGGACCCCTCCGGCGGGCATTGGACCAGCCCGCCGCTGACGGACCGCCATTGGTATCCGATCTACGAAAAAATGGTCGAGTACGACATTCCCGCCATGGTGCATGTCTCGACCAGCTGCAACGCCTGTTTCCATACGACCGGCGCCCATTATCTCAACGCCGACACCACCGCCGTGATGCAATTCATTCAAGGCGATTTGTTCAAGGACTTTCCGACTCTGCGTTTCGTCATTCCGCACGGCGGCGGCGCGGCGCCCTATCATTGGGGCCGCATGCGCGGCCTGGCGCAGGAGATGAAGAAGCCGCTGCTGGCTGAACATCTTCTGAAGAATATTTTCTTCGACACCTGCGTCTATCATCAGCCCGGCGTCGACCTTCTCACCAAGGTGATTCCGGTCGACAACATTCTTTTCGCGAGCGAGATGATCGGCGCTGTGCGCGGCATCGATCCCGAAACGGGGCATTATTACGACGATACCAAGCGCTATATCGAGGCCAGCGCCAATCTCTCGGCGGAGCAGCGCTACAAGATCTATGAGGGCAACGCGCGCCGCGTGTTCCCGCGCCTCGACGCGCAACTCAAGGCGAAAGGACTGTGACCATGACGCAACTCGGCATCGTCAAACGCAACATCGCGCGCGCCGACCGGCAGGCGGTGGAGAAGATGCAGGCTTTCGGCGTCGCCACCGTGCATGAGGCGATGGGCCGCGTCGGCCTGATGAAGCCCTACATGCGGCCGATCTTTCCCGGCGCGCAGGTTTCGGGAACGGCCGTCACGGTGCTTTTGCATCCCGGCGACAACTGGATGATGCATGTCGTCGCCGAACAGATTCAGCCGGGCGACATCGTCGTCGCCGCCATCACCGCCGAATGTGCCGATGGTTATTTCGGCGATCTGCTCGCCACCAGCTTTTTGGCGCGCGGCGCCAGGGCGCTGGTCATCGACGCCGGCGTGCGTGACGTGAAAGTCTTGCAGGAGATGGGCTTTCCGGTCTGGAGCAAGTGCGTTTCGGCCAAGGGCACGATCAAGGCGACGCTGGGCTCGGTGAATATCCCCGTCGTTTGCGCCGGCGCTCTGGTCAATCCCGGCGACGCGATCGTCGCCGACGACGACGGCGTGGTCGTGGTGCCGGCCGGTTGGGCGCAGAAGACGGCGGAAGCCGCCGCCGCGCGCGAGGCGCTCGAGGCCGACAAACGCGCCAAGCTTGCGTCCGGCGTGCTCGGCCTCGACATGTACAAAATGCGCGAGCCGCTGGAAAAAGCCGGCCTCAAATATATCGACTGATTTTCAAGGCAGGGCGCGACAATGGGCAAACCCACCACCGGCGGATTCGAAAAGACCCCAGGCTGGCTCGACTGGTTCGCCGGGCCGAGCAAGCCGCGCTTTCAACTGCCGCCGGGCGCGGTCGACGCCCATTGCCACGTCTTCGGCCCGGGCGCGGTGTTTCCCTTTGCGCCCGGGCGCAAATATACGCCCTGCGACGCCAGCAAGGCGGAGCTTTTCGCCTTGCGCGATCATCTCGGCTTTGCCCGCAACGTCATCGTCCAGGCGACCTGTCACGGCGCCGACAATCGCGCCATGGCTGACGCCTGCCGCTCCTCGGGCGGCAAGGCGCGCGGCGTCGCCACCGTGCGTCGGAGCGTCGGCGACGAGGAACTGCAAAGCCTGCATCAGGCCGGCGTGCGCGGCGTGCGCTTCAATTTCGTCAAACGGCTGGTCGATTTCACGCCGAAGGACGAATTGCTGGAGATCGCCTGGCGCGTCGCCAAATTCGGCTGGCACGTGGTGATCTATTTCGAAGCGGCCGATCTGCCCGAATTGTGGGATTTCTTCACAGCCCTGCCGACTGTCGTCGTCGTCGATCATTTGGGCCGCCCCGACGTGTCCAAACCGGTCGATGGGCCTGAATTCGTCCTGTTCCTGAAGTTCATGCGCGAGCACGCCAATGTCTGGAGCAAGGTGAGTTGTCCCGAACGCCTGTCCGTCACCGGCCCGCGCGCGCTCGACGACGAACGGAACGCCTATCGCGACGTCCTTCCCTTCGCGCGCCGGGTGGTCGAGGAATTTCCCGACCGCGTCTTGTGGGGAACCGATTGGCCGCATCCCAATCTGAAGGATCACATGCCCGACGACGGGCTGCTGGTCGATTTCATCCCGCATATTGCGACGACGCCGGCGTTGCAAAAAAAGCTGTTGGTCGACAATCCGATGCGGCTCTACTGGCCGGAGGAGGGAACGTAGCATGGCGCTGGAAAAACCCTATCTGGACGTGCCCGGCACGACGATCTTCGACGCCGATCAATCGCGCAAGGGCTATTTCCTCAATCAGTTCTGCATGTCGCTGATGAAGGCGGAGAACCGCGCGCGCTTCAAGGCGGACGAGCGCGCCTATCTCGACGAATGGGCGATGAGCGAGGAGCAGAAACAGGCGGTGCTGGCGCGCGACCTCAACCGCTGCATCGCGCTCGGCGGCAACATCTACTTTCTCGCCAAGATCGGCGCCACGGACGGCAAGAGTTTCCAGCAGATGGCCGGTTCGATGACGGGCATGAGCGAACAGGAATATCGCGACATGATGGTGTCCGGCGGCCGCTCGATCGAGGGCAACCGCTACGTCGGCGAGGACGGCGACGCTCAGGCGCATCGCCAGCCGCAAGGCGAATCCGGAAAAGGGAGGCCTTGATGGCGAGAATTTCCGCTTCGGTTTACACCTCGCACGTGCCGGCGATCGGCGTCGCCATCGATCAGGGTAAGACGCAGGAGGCCTACTGGAAGCCGGTGTTCGACGGCTATGAATTTTCCAAGAAATGGATGGCCGACAACAGGCCGGACGCGATCTTCCTGGTTTACAACGATCACGCCACGGCCTTCAGCCTCGAGATGATCCCGACTTTCGCCATCGGAACGGCGGCGGAATTTCTTCCCGCCGACGAGGGGTGGGGACCGCGGCCTGTGCCGAAGGTGATCGGTCATCAGGATCTGGCCGCCCATATCGCCCAATCGGTGATCAGCCAGGATTTCGATCTGACCATCGTCAACAGGATGGACGTGGACCACGGGCTCACCGTACCGCTCAGCCTGATGTGCGGCCGACCGGCCGCCTGGCCGTGCCCGGTCATTCCCTTCGCCGTCAACGTCGTGCAATATCCCGCGCCTTCCGGCGCGCGCTGCTTTGCTCTCGGACAGGCGATCCGTCGCGCCGTTGAAAGCTACGACCAGCCCCTCAACGTGCAGATCTGGGGCACCGGCGGTATGAGCCATCAGCTGCAGGGGCCGCGCGCCGGCCTCATCAACGCCAAATGGGACAATGAATTTCTCGATCGTTTGATCGCCGATCCCAAGGCGCTATCGAGACTGCCTCACATCGACTACGTGCGCGAAGCGGGCAGCGAGGGCATCGAACTGGTGATGTGGCTGATCGCGCGTGGCGCCATGGCCGACGTCGCCGGAGGGCCGCCGCCGAAGGTCGTGCACCGCTTCTATCACGTGCCGGCCTCCAACACGGCGGTCGGTCATCTGATCCTGGAAAATTCAAACTGAATCGCGTCAGGGAGACGACATGAGCAAGACCATCAAAGCGGCGTTGGCGGGCGCCGGCGCCTTCGGGATCAAACATCTCGACGGAATCAAGAATATCGACGGCGTCGAGGTTGTCTCGCTGGTCAGCCGCGAACTCGGTAAGACCCGGGAAATCGCCGACAAATACGGCGTCGCCCATGTCGCGACCGATCTCGCCGAAAGCCTCGCGCTGGCGGACGTCGACGCGGTGATCTTGTGCACGCCGACGCAAATGCATGCGGCGCAGGCGATCCAGTGCCTCAAGGCCGGCAAGCACGTGCAGGTGGAAATCCCGCTCGCCGATTCCCTGAAAGACGCGCAGGATGTCGTCGCGCTGCAAAAATCGAGCGGTCTCGTCGCCATGTGCGGCCATACGCGCCAATTCAATCCAAGCCATCAATATGTGCACAAGAAGATCGCGGCCGGCGAATTCGCCATCCAGCAGATGGACGTCCAGACCTATTTCTTTCGGCGCACCAATATGAACGCGCTGGGTCAGCCGCGCAGTTGGACCGATCATCTGCTCTGGCACCACGCCGCCCATACGGTCGATCTGTTCGCCTATCAGGCCGGCAGTCCTATCGTGAAAGCCAACGCCGTCCAGGGTCCGATCCACCCGACGCTCGGCATCGCGATGGACATGAGCATTCAGCTCAAGGCCGCCAATGGCGCGATCTGCACTCTGTCCTTGTCCTTCAACAACGATGGGCCGCTTGGCACGTTCTTCCGCTATATCGGCGACAGCGCCACTTATATCGCCCGCTATGACGACCTGTTCACCGGCAAGGACGAGAAGATCGACGTGAGCAAGGTCGACGTGTCGATGAACGGCATCGAATTGCAGGATCGCGAATTCTTCGCCGCGATCCGGGACGGGCGCGAACCCAATTCCAGCGTCGCTCAGGTGCTGCCCTGCTATCAGGTGCTGCATGATCTCGAGCGGCAATTGACTTGAAGCGCGACGCGGCGACGCGATAACGACACGCGGGATATGTCCGGCGCGGCTGGAGCATTATCAAGTTTTATGAAAACAAGAAAATGCTCCAGAAAATTGTCTAAACGCATATTCTGATCCGAAAAGCTTGCAACTTTTCGGGAATATGCTGATGGCCGCGCCGATTTGCGATAAGGCAGGATAATGCAGAAACGACAACTCGGCCCTTTTTCGGTCAGCGCCATTGGCCTCGGATGCATGAATCTAAGCCACGCCTATGGCGCGCCGATTTCGGCGGAGCAGGGCGAGGCGGTGTTGCGCGCCGCGCTTGAGGCCGGCGTCACGCATTTCGACACGGCGGCGCTTTACGGTTTCGGCGCCAACGAGGAACTCGTCGGGCGCGTGCTCAAACCTTACCGCGACAAGATCGTCCTAGCCAGCAAGGGCGGCATGGCCGGCGTTCGCAACGGCCAGGGACAGATGGTTCGCGTCATCGACGGACGGCCCGAAACGGTGCGGCGCAATTGCGAGGACAGCCTGCGCCGGCTCGGCGTCGAGACCATCGACCTCTATTACCTGCATCGCTTCGACAAAAAAGTGCCGATCGAGGAAAGCGTCGGCGCCGTCGCCGACATGGTGAAAAAGGGCCACGTGCGCGCTCTTGGTCTGTCCGAGGTTTCGGCGGAGACTTTGCGCAAGGCCAATAAGGAGCATCCTGTCGTCGCCTTGCAGACCGAATATTCGCTGTGGACGCGCAATCCGGAAATCGCCGTCTTGCAGGCGGCGCGAGAAACCGGCGCGACCTTCGTCGCCTTCAGCCCGCTCGCGCGCGGCTTTTTGTCGGGCGAACCGCTGGATGTCGAAAATTTCGACGCGCGCGACATACGCCGCGCCATGCCGCGTTTTTCCGCGGAAAACTACGCGCAAAATCTCAAGCTGCTGCCGCGCTAT
This sequence comes from uncultured Alphaproteobacteria bacterium, assembly GCA_963736175.1. GTDB lineage: Bacteria > Pseudomonadota > Alphaproteobacteria > Rhizobiales > Beijerinckiaceae > Rhodoblastus. The sequence goes on from CAVTNU010000002.1 coordinate 65,986, forward strand.
CGAGAAATCGCCGGGGACGTCGGCTGCACGCCGGCCCAGCTCGCGCTGGCCTGGGTGATGCACAAGGGCGAGGATATCACGCCGATTCCGGGCACGCGCAGTCTGGCGCATCTGCGCGACGATCTCAGCGCGGCCAACGTGCGGCTGAGCGCGGAAACCATGGCGGCGCTCGACGACGCGATCAACGAGAAGAATGTCGTCGGCGCGCGCTACAACCCGCCGACGGAGGCGGAAGTCGACACCGAGAATTTTTGAGATCACAGCTCGCGCTGAATTCTGGTCCCACGTCCTGATCTTTTCCCCGTTCGCCGGAGAGGCGAACTCCTGCCCCCTCGCCCCGCTTGCGGGGAGAGGGTCGGGGTGAGGGGCCGGGGAAAAAAAGCTCAATGTCGTCGAAATTGCGCGATTTCGTCGGCATACCGGAATCATCGAGACCAATCATCTTGCCCCTCATCCTGACCTTCTCCCCGTGAACGGGGAGAAGGGACGAAAACGATCAGCGTCATAGCTTCTCTCGATTCCGTACGTCGGAGAGGCCAGGATGGGGCAAGGAGACAAAAAAACGCCGGCTTAAGGCCGGCGTTTGCGTTTCCAAATGCGCGGCGGATCAGATCTGGCGCTCAATCATCATGTTCTTGATTTTGGCGATCGCCTTGGCCGGGTTGAGGTTTTTCGGACAGGCGTTGGCGCAGTTCATGATCGTATGGCAGCGATAGAGGCGAAACGGATCCTCGAGATTGTCGAGGCGTTCGCCGGTCGCTTCGTCGCGCGAGTCGATCAGCCAGCGATAGGCCTGCAACAGCGCCGAGGGACCAAGATAGCGGTCGCCGTTCCACCAATAGCTCGGGCACGAGGTCGAGCAGCAGGCGCAGAGAATGCACTCGTAAAGCCCGTCGAGCTTTTCGCGATCCTGCGGCGACTGGAGCCATTCCTTTTCCGGCGCCGGCGTCATCGTGTGCAGCCAAGGCTCGATGGAGGCGTGCTGGGCGTAGAAATTGGTGAGGTCGGGAACGAGATCCTTGACGACCGGCAGATGCGGCAAGGGGTAGATCTTGATCGGCGCCTTAACCTCGTCCATCGCCTTGGTGCAGGCGAGGGTGTTCGCGCCGTCGATATTCATGGCGCAGGAGCCGCAAATGCCTTCGCGGCAGGAGCGGCGCAGGGTCAGGGTGGGATCGATCTTGTTCTTGATCCATAAAAGCGCGTCGAGAACCATCGGTCCGCAATCGTCGCGGTCGACCCAATAGACGTCGATCGAAGGATTGCGCCCGTCGTCAGGGTTCCACCGGTAGATCTGGAATTCCGTCAGCCTTTTGGCGCCGGTGGGTTTGGGCCAGCTCTTCCCGTCGGAAATTTGCGAATGTTTCGGCAGTGCGAGTTCGACCATTTGACTTGCTCTCACATTTCGATGACCGGCTGCGCCGCTCAGGCGCCGCTTTGGCGAAACAGGCGCCCTAAGGGCGAAGGGGAGGCCGGGCTCGCGCTCGGCCGGATTTAACGAAAATCAGTAGACGCGGGCCTTCGGCTCGATATAGGCGACTTCGTCGGTCATGGTGAAGCTGTGCACGGGGCGATAGTCGATGCTCACCGCCTTGGCGTCATCGTCGATGGTCGCCAAAGTGTGCTTCATCCAGTTGGCGTCGTCGCGCTCAGCAAAATCTTCGCGGGCGTGAGCGCCGCGCGATTCCTTGCGATTGCCGGCGCCGTCCATCGTGACGACCGCCTGCACGATCAGATTATCGAACTCCAGCGTCTCGATGAGATCGGAATTCCAGATCAGCGAGCGGTCGGTGACGCGCACGTCGTCGCGCGCTTTCCAGACGTCATGGATGAGCCGGGAGCCTTCTTCAAGGACCTCGCCGGTGCGATAGACCGCGCAATTATTCTGCATCACCTTCTGCATGCGCAGGCGCAGGTCGGCGGTCGACGCGCCGCCCTTGGCGTTGCGGTAGCGATCAAGCCGCGACAGCGCGAGATCGGCCGAGTTTTCCGGCAGATTGTCCTGCTTGGCGCCCGCCTTGACGATTTCCGCCGCGCGCAGGCCGGCGGCGCGCCCGAACACGACGAGATCGATCAACGAATTGGAGCCCAGGCGGTTGGCGCCGTGCACGGAGACGCAGGCCGCTTCGCCCAGAGCCATCAAGCCGGGCACCACGACGTCGGGATTGTCGCCCTTCTTGGTCAGCACTTCGCCGTGATAATTCGTCTGGATGCCGCCCATGTTGTAATGAACGGTCGGCAGCACCGGGATCGGCTCGCGCGTCACGTCGACGCCCGCGAAAATCTTGGCGCTTTCGGAAATGCCAGGCAGACGCTCGTGCAGGATCTTCGGATCGAGATGGTCAAGATGCAGGAAGATGTGATCCTTGTTCTTGCCCACGCCGCGGCCTTCGCGGATTTCCATGGTCATGGCGCGCGAGACCATATCGCGCGGCGCCAGGTCCTTCACTGACGGGGCGTAGCGCTCCATGAAGCGTTCGCCCGCCGAATTGGTCAGATAGCCGCCTTCGCCGCGCGCTCCTTCAGTGATCAGGCAGCCGGCGCCGTAGATGCCAGTCGGATGGAATTGCACGAATTCCATATCCTGGAGAGGAAGGCCGGCGCGCAGCACCATGCCGCCGCCGTCGCCGGTGCAGGTATGGGCGGACGTGGCCGAGAAGAAGGCGCGGCCGTAGCCGCCGGTCGCCAGGATGACCAGTTGGGCGCGGAAGCGATGAATCGTGCCGTCGTCCATCTTCAGACAGACGACGCCGCGGCAACGGCCCTGGTCGTCCATGATCAGGTCTATGGCGAAATATTCGATGAAAAATTCCGTCGAATTCTTCAGCGCCTGGCCATAAAGCGTGTGCAGCATGGCGTGTCCGGTGCGGTCGGCGGCGGCGCAGGTGCGTTGCGCCGGCGGGCCGCGTCCGAAATCGGTGGTCATGCCGCCGAAGGGGCGCTGGTAAATCTTGCCGTCGACGGTGCGCGAGAAGGGGACGCCCCAATGTTCGAGCTCATAGACGGCGTCGGGCGCGTTGCGGCAGAGATATTCGATCGCGTCCTGGTCGCCGAGCCAGTCGGAGCCCTTGACCGTGTCGTACATGTGCCATTTCCAATTGTCCGGCCCCATGTTCGCTAGCGAGGCGGCGACGCCGCCCTGCGCCGCGACAGTGTGTGAGCGCGTCGGAAAAACCTTGGAAATGCAGGCGGTGCGCAGACCCGCTTGCGAACAGCCGACGGTGGCGCGCAGACCCGCGCCGCCGGCGCCGACGACGACGACGTCAAAGGTGTGATCGGTGATCGGGTAGGCCTTGCCGGCCAGAGCGGGCGCAGCCGTGGGGGCGTCGGTCGATGCCATTGTGTTTGCCCTTGAACTTGAAACGATGTGCGAAATTGAGCCGTTTGCGATGCGCCGGCCAGATCAGGTGAAGCTCAGACGCAGCAACGCGTAGACGCAGGACAGGCCCACGACGGCGCAAAACAACGTGTTGCCCATCAGCGCGAGAAGTTTGAGGCGATGTTCGTGGACATAGTCCTCAATGATGATCTGCATGCCGAGCATCATGTGCCAAGCGCCCGCGCCGACGAAGAGCATCATCAGGACCGCCGGGCACGGCGAGGCCAGCAGCGCGTGGGCGCTTTCAAAATCCTTGCCGATCAGCATGACGACCAGAACGATGAACGCGATGGTCAACGGCAACAGGGCGAAGGACGTCAGGCGCATGCGCCAGGCGTGCTGCGTGCCCGATTTCGCCGAACCGAAATGACGCACACGCGCCATCGGCGTTTGCAGGGAGGATTGATGACTCATCTGAATTCCTCCTTCAGCGAACGCTGTAGCCGACGATCCAGATCAGGATCGTCAGCACGCCGGCGCCGGCGAACGAGCCGAGCGTGAGCAGGTTGCGCTGTTTGGGTTCAAAACCCTCGCCCGCGTCCCAGATGGCGTGCCGCAGGCCGCCGAGCATATGCAGCGTCAGGGCGTAGGTGTAGCCGAACAGAATCAGGCGACCCAGGACCGACGAGAAAAAATTCGAGGCGGTAGCGAACGTCTTGGCGTCGGTCGCCGCGGCGAACAAATACCAGGCCAGCAGCAGCGTCCCGACGTAAAGCGCGCCGCCGGTGGCGCGATGCAGGATCGAGGCCGCCATGGTCGGCGTCCATCTGTAGATTTGAAGATGAGGCGATAGCGGCCGTCTTCTCTCCAACGGAATCGGGCTGGCGTCGATTTCGGCCATGAGTCTGCCCTCCTGCTTGGGTGGCGATGGTTTTGAGGATGGTGTTTTTCACTAAAGGAAACCGTCTTGTCGCGCAATGATGCGGCGGCTACCCCATTAGACGCATTCGGGGGCCAAGCGGGGAAGAATTTTTTTCGGCAAGCCTTGCGCGCGGACCGCAAAAGCGCGAAATCTTTGACGGCTGCCGATAGCGTCACGGGGCGCGCCCCCGGCAGGAGGGCCGAATTTGAAAACCTTCATGTTTACCGTTCGTTCCGCCCTGCTCGCGGCCTTCTGCTTTTCTTCGCTAGTCTTCTGCAACGCGGCGCCGGCAAGCGCCGCGGTCAAGCTGACGATGGAATCAGGCGGTCAGAAACGCACCGCCACTGTGATCGAGCGCGGCCGGCTCAAACTGGCGCGGCGGCCGTTGATCATCGTGCTGCACAGCGCCAACAGCCATGGCGGGCGCGTACGCGGACGTCTGGGACTGGAGCAGGCCGCCAATTCGGCCAAGCCGTTCTTTGTCTATCCCGACGCGATCGACGGCCATTGGGGCGCGGCGGCGGGACCGGCCGCCGATCGCGATTTGACCTTCCTGCGCGATCTGGTCGCGCGGTTCGTCAACGAAGGAACGGTCGATAGGAAGAAAATCTTCATCGTCGGCCTGGGATCAGGCGGCGCTATGGCCTATCGAGCCGCTTGCGCGGGGTTAGGGCAGCCATTGGCGGGCCTTGCCATACTGCTGTCGAGCGCGCCCGCCGATCTCGCCGAATGCGCGCCGACACGGCCGACGGCCTATTTCGCAATCGTCGCCACGGCCGATCCGCTGGCGCCTTTCGGCGGCGGCGCGACCAGCTTCAAGGACGCCAAATATGACGCGCTGTCGGGCGACGCGGCTTTGATGATTTTCGCCAAGGCGGCCGGCTGCGAAGCAAAGAAGGAGCCGACCCTCATTCCCGATCGCGACCCTTCCGATGGCACGCGGGCCTTCGTCGATCGGTTTTCCGGCTGCAAAGCGCCGGTAGAGCAGGTGAGGATCGAAGGTGGCGGCCATCACATTCCCGGTCGCCATCACGAATCGGGCGAGCGCGAACGCGCGTCCAACCTCGGGCCGACCAACAATGACTTCGACGCTCCGCATTACGTCTGGGAATTCCTGCGACGCGCCGGAGCCTAGCGTTCGATCCAGAAAAGTTGGGAGACGTTTTAGTCAGGATCAAGTAGTTAAGCTCGAAACGCCGATGCTCGCTTCGCGGCAGGCGAATCGGGACGTTCGGGAAAACATGAGTGAGCGGCAGGAGAGCCGGGAATGAAAACAGCGCTTGTCGTCGACGATTCGGCCGTCATCCGCAAAGTGGCGGGCCGCATCTTCGAAATGTTCCGTTTTTCCGTGTCCGAAGCCGACGATGGGCGCACGGCGCTGGAGGCCTGTTCGGTTTCGATGCCGGACCTCATTTTGCTCGACTGGAGCCTGCCGAATATGAATAGCATCGAGTTTTTGCGTGAATTGCGCAAAATGCCCAATGGCGCCAAACCGAAAGTGGTTTATTGCGCTACTGAGAACGATCAATTGCAGATCGGACGGGCCATGCGCGCCGGCGCCGATGATTTTGTCATGAAGCCCTTCGACAAGGAAATCCTCCAGGTCAAGCTGGAGGACATCGGGCTTCTCTAAAACGGCCGCCGCCAGTCTATTTGGCGGCGACGACGGCGATCTCGACCTTATATTGCGGCGCGACCAGTTTCGCCTCGATCGTGGCGCGCGCCGGTGCCCGCCCGGCGACGACCCATTTGTCCCATTCGCTGTTCATATCGGCGAATGTGGCGATATCGGCCAGATAGATTGTCGCCATCAGAATGCGCGTCTTGTCCGATCCCGCCTCCGCCAGCAGCGCGTCTATCGCGGCGAGAATTTCACGGGTCTGATCCGCCACGCCGGCGCCGGCGGTCTTGTCGGCGACCTGGCCCGCCAGATAGACGGTGTCGCCGCGAACGACGCCCTGGCTCATGCGCGGACCCGCGCCCAAACGCGTCAAATTCATAAGACATTCCTTTTCTGGTTGGCGGAAATCCCGCTAAAATCGGCAAGATCTTCGCGGGGCGCGCATATGAACAACAGCTTCAAGCGGGATTTGCCGGCCGCCGGCGGTCGGCAGGGACCGCATCAGCGTTCGGCGAAGGCCTTTTCAATGACGTAATTGGCCGGATCGCCGCCGCTCCCCTCGCGGAAACCGCACTTTTCCAACATGTTGCGCAGATCTTCGAGCATGCCGGGGCTGCCGCACAGCATGACGCGGTCGTCCTGCGGATTGATGACCGGCTGGCCGAGATCGGCGAACAGCTTGCCGTTTTCAATGAGGTCGGTGATGCGGCCCTGATGGACATAGGGTTCGCGGGTGACCGTGGGGTAGTGGATCAGTTTTTGCCGCGCGATGTCGCCGAAATATTCATTGGCCTTCACGCCGGCGACCAGATCGAGCCCATATTTCAGCTCGGCGATCTCGCGGCAGCCATGCACCAGGATCAGGTGGTCGTAGAGATCATAAACCTCCGGATCCTTGACGATGGCGGCGAAGGGCGCGATGCCGGTGCCGGTGGCCAGCATATAAAGCCGCTTTCCGGGCAACAGGCTGGGTTGCACCAAAGTTCCGGTCGGCTTGCGGCCGACGAGCACGGTGTCGCCGACTGTGATATGCTGCAATCGCGAGGTGAGCGGGCCGTCCGGAACCTTGATCGAATAGAATTCCAGATCGTCCTCGTAATTGGCGCTGGCCATCGAATAGGCGCGCAACAATGGCTTGCCGTCGACTTCCAGACCGATCATGGCGAATTGGCCGGAAACGAAACGAAAGCTCGGATCGCGCGTGGTTTTGAAACGGAACAGCCGATCCGTGTAGTGCTCGACTTCCAGCACGGTCTCGCGGTTGAAGGCGCCGGCGCTCTTGGCCGGGGCCTTGGGCGCGTCGGCCCGCGGCGCGGGCGCTTTCTGCAAAGCCGTCTTGCTCATCGTCTTCGTCTCCATAATCCGTCTTTGCAGCTTCCGCGGCCCTTTGCGATCCTATCGCGGCGCCGCGTCCAGCTCAGAAAAGTGAAATCGCGCCACCCTATACAGGATCACCGGGGCGCTTGTCGCCTGCGGACTTCGCGTTCGCCATCGCCCGCCCGGGCTTTGCTCGAACCGTCCGCTCAGGAGGGCGCGAAACGCCAGCGACGCATTGCGGACTCATCAGAACATTCCGGTCCCGGTACAATCGGAACTAACGCCCTCATCGCTATTTCGCCGGGCGAGCCAAAAAAGTCTAGCAAATTTTTGTTACTTTGACGCATGGCCCTGTTTAGGTGCATGTTTTTATCTAAAAAGTTAGATAATATTTCAATAATATATGGGCGATGGGCGCCGCCGCCGCCGCCGAAAATTTTGTCGCGACGGCGGCGGCGCGCGAGATTGGCTCGACAATGGAGTCCGGCGCCGGCAAAATCGCGGCGGAGGATCCCATGAATCTGTTCGACTTGAAAAATCGCGTCGCCGTCGTCACCGGCGGCAATGGCGGCATTGGCCTTGGCATGGCTATGGGTCTGGCCGGGGCGGGCTGCGCCGTGTCGATCTGGGGCCGCAACGCCGAAAAGAATCAAGCGGCGCTGGCGAAGCTCAAGGCCAGCGGCGCGCCGGCGCAAGCGCTTGTCTGCGATGTCGCCGACCCCAAAAGCGTCGAGAAGGCCTACGCCGCCACGCTCGACGCGTTCGGACGGATCGACGGTTGTTTCGCCAACGCCGGCGTCGGCGGGGGCGGCCGGCGCGGCTTCATCGATCGAACGGACGAGGAATGGCGCGCCATGTTTTCGATCAACCTCGACGGCGTGTTTCATACGTTCCGCCCGATCGCCCGGCATATGGTGGAGCGGGCGCAAAAGGGCGACGCGTTTGGCCGTCTGGTCGCCACGTCCAGCATGGCCTCATTGTTTGGCACGGCGCGCAACGAACATTATGCGGCGACCAAGGCCGCCGTGAACGCGCTGATCCGCGCGCTGGGCGTCGAACACGCCCGCTACGGCGTCACCGCCAACGCGATCCTGCCGGGATGGATCGCCTCGGAGATGACGGACCCGCTGTTTCACAACGAAAAGTTCGTGGAAAACGTCATGCCGCGCATCCCCATGCGCCGGTTCGGCAAGCCGGAGGATTTCGCCGGCATCGCCGTCTATCTGATGAGCGACGCCTCGTCCTACCAAACGGCCGATTGCATCGTCATCGACGGCGGCTACACGGCGTTTTGAAATCGGCGGACGGCCGGGGCTGGGCGGCGGACAAGCGCGCAATCCGCTCGGCCGTCGGTTCTTGACGTCGGCCTTTGTCGCTTCAGGCCGTCTTTTCCATGCGCGCCAGCGTGAACAGACCGAACGGGGCGATCTTGCGTCGTTCAACCAGCCGCATGCGCGGATGAGCGGCGACCCAGTCGCCCAGCACCGCCCAGGGAAATTCCGGGCGCCAGCCGAGCGAGGCGGAGTTTTTGCCGAGCCAGCGCTCGATTGCCGCGATGGGACCGCTTTCGGCGCCGACGTGATTGACCAGAACGATCTCGCCGCCGGGTTTGACCACCCGCGCCAGTTCGTCGAGCGTCGCTTGCGGATCGGGAACCACGGTCAGCACATAGGGCGCGACGACGGCGTCGAAGTGGCCGTCGGGGAAGGCGAGCCGCATGGCGTCCATCACCACCAGTCCCGCGACGTTGCCAAGGCTTTCGCGCCGGACGCGTTCATGGGCGCGTCGCAGCATCGGCTCCGACAGATCGACGCCGACGAGGCGGGTCGACTTGCCGAACATCGGCAGCTCCAGGCCGGTGCCGACGCCGACGTCAAGCACAAGGCCGCCGGCCCGTTCGGCGGCGGCGGCCGCGGCGCGCCGGCCTGGGGCCATGATCGCGGCGAAGACCAGATCGTAGAACGGCGCCCAACGCGCGTAGGCTTCTTCGACGTGGGCGTTTTCGATTACGGCGATGTCCGGCGTAGTCGGCGCGCTCATGCCAGCGCGCTCCTCGGCGCGCCGCGCGCGGGCGGCGTCGACGCCAGCGCATAGGCGGACTGGACCTCGCGGATGAAGCCGCCGCCGAGAATGCGCGCGCGCGGTCCGGCGTTTTCATAAAATACGCAGGCCTGACCGGGCGAAACCCCCGTCTCTTCGGCGACGAATTCGACCCGCGCCTCGTCGCCGCTCGCTTCCAGCAGGGCCGGCGCTGGCGCGCGCGTTGAGCGCACCCGCACGGCGATTTCACTGTATTTCGCCTTGGCGGCCTCGCCCGAACCGATCCAGTTGACTTCGCGCAGCAGCACGGCCTTGGTCGCCAGCGCTTCGCGCGGGCCGACAATCACCTGGGCCCGCGTCGCGTCGATCCGCACGACGTAGAGCGGTTCGGCGGCGCTTGCGCCCGTCGCTCCAAGGCCGAGTCCGCGCCTTTGGCCGACCGTGTAATGCAGAACGCCGGCGTGGCGCCCCAATACGCGCCCGTCGACATGGATGATGTCGCCGGGATTGGCGGCGCGCGGGGCGAGTTTTTCGACAACGTCGCTGTAGCGCCCGGTCGGCACGAAACAAATGTCCTGGCTGTCGGCCTTTTCGGCGATGGCGAGACCGAAGCGTCTGGCGTGCTCGCGGACCTCCGGCTTACTCATTTCGCCGAGCGGAAAGCGCAGCAGCGCCAATTGGTCGCGCGTTGTGGCGAACAGGAAGTAGCTTTGGTCGCGGTCGGCGTCCAACGCGCGGTAGAGCGCGCGCCCGCCCTCGCCGTCGGGGCGCGAAGCGATGTAATGGCCGGTCGCCAGCGCGTCCGCGCCGAGATCGCGCGCGGTGTCGAACAGGTCCGTGAATTTGATCTGCTGATTACAGGTCACGCAGGGAATCGGCGTTTCGCCGTCGGCGTAGGACTGTGCGAATACGTCGATAACTTTCTGCTGGAAGCGGCTCTCGTAATCGAGCACGTAATGAGGAATGCCCAATCGTTCGGCGACAAGGCGCGCGTCGTGAATGTCCTGGCCGGCGCAACAGGAGCCGGCCCGATGCACGGCGGCGCCATGATCGTAAAGCTGCAACGTCACGCCGACGACGTCATAGCCCTCTTCTTTCAGCAGGGCGGCCACGACCGAAGAATCGACGCCGCCGGACATCGCCACGACGACGCGCGTCTGCGCCGGCGGCTTTGGCAAATCCAGGCTGTTGAGCATTGCGTTCATTGAATGGCGGCGTTCCAACCAAGGCTGAGCCGAAAACGGCGGGGCGCGATTAAGAGTGGATCGACCCAATCTATCGCCAAAAAATGGCGAGCGGACGAAAAAATGATCGGCCTCAAGCAAAAGGCCTTCACCTTTACGGCGGATGGGCGGCCAATTCAACGTAATTTCAAAATTTTCCGTTCACTTGAAGGCTTTGGCTCGCCGCCGCCGGGCGCCGCGCCGCGCAAACATGGTTAACATTTGCGCCGCTTCTGTATCGAACGGATACATTCCTGTGGCGAAAATAAGGATTTGGCAATAATTGAACGACTTAACAAGTGGTTATATGAATAATCCCGGCATTCGGCTTAGGCGTTTCTTAAGCCAACCCGTTTAGCCTCGCTCGCATAGTAAAGGGTCCGTCGAGTAACGCGAGTAACGAGCATGACCGAGCCTCACCGCCCGAGGGTAAAATATGTCATCGGGCCAGATGGCAGTCCCCTGACGATTGCTGATTTGCCGCCTTCTTCCACGAAGCGGTGGGTGATCCGGAGGAAAGCCGAAGTCGTCGCCGCCGTGCGCGGCGGCCTATTGTCGCTGGAAGAAGCGTGCAGCCGCTATACGCTGACCGTCGACGAATTCCTGTCCTGGCAAATGTCGATCGATCAACATGGCCTGGCGGGCTTGCGGACGACGCGTCTCCAGCAATACCGCATGTAATCAAGCAGCCTCCATAGCAGGAGACGGCGCGAGGAATCTGCATCCGGATTGACGCCGGCCCTGTAACACGGGCCGGCGTTTTTCGTTTTCCGGAGGGTTCGGCGCGCGCCGCGATCAGTCGTTCGGCTTTTTCTCGGCGGGCGGCGGCGCGGCTTGTCCTTCATGGTGGTGGTGAATGGCCTCGGCGAGCTGGCGTCGCTCGAACAGGGAAATCGTCACCATAGCGAAAGCCAGTGGAATCAGGAGATACAACAAGCGGAAGACCAGCAGCGCGGCAAGAACCGTCGGCTGCGGCGCGCCGGGCGTGGCGTGAATGAAAACTAGCTCAAAAACGCCAAGGCCGCCCGGCGCGTTGGAGGCGAGCGCGGCCGAAAAGGACGCGAGAAAAATTGTCAAAATCGCGAAAAATCCCGGATTGCAAGACGCCGGCAAGACAAAATAGATGATTCCGGCGGCGCCCAGGAGTTCCATCGGCGCAGCGATCAACTGGCGCGCCGTGATGTCGAGATGCGGATATTCGATGCGAAAGCCGCCCAGGATCAACGGCGGCAGGCGAAAGGCCAAGCCGAGCACATAGGCGGCGACAAAGGCCAGGCAGGAAAAGCCAAAAATCCGCGCCGTCGATCGATTGGTCAGCAATTCCGGCAACATGCCGTGCAAGCGGTGCAATTGCGCCGGTTCGAGCACCAGCGCCAGTCCGCCGAGCAACAGCTCGCCGAGCACGAACGTGAAGGAGCACAACGCCACCAGAATCGCGATCTGCGCTGCGCTCAGGCCCTTGGATCGATAGGCGCGGTAGCGCACCATCGCGCCGGAAAACACCGACGCGCCGATGTTGTGCGAGAGAGCGTAGGTGGTGAAGGAGCAGGCGGCGATAAAGCGCCACGAAATATGTTTGACGCCCAGATGCAGCAACGCGATGCGGTCGTACCAGGCCAGCGCCGCATAGGCGACCAGCGTCGCGCCGATCGCCAGGATAAACTGACGGGCGCTTATCGCCTTGAGCGCGGCCCAAACGCTCGGGCCGATCGATTGGCCTTGCAGCTCTCGATAGAGCAGGAAAAATGAGACGCCAACCGCGATGAAGCCGACCGCCGGCCAAATATAATCGAGGTTGCGTTTGACGAAGTCCATGATCCTCTCACGCCTTGCCGGGGATCGGCCCCCCGAACGAGGCAAACAGATCATGCTTCCATTGCTACAGCGCGTGCGCTTACGCAAGTGCGGATATTCGCCATCGACGAATTGCCAGCGACTGAATAGGTTATTTGACAGGAAAACAATTTAAAACAGCCGTTTGGCCGGCCGACAGGCCCTTCGGCGAGCGCGAAAACGCCGGAATGTCCGGCGTTTTTGCATGGCGTCGTTCAGGCGCGCGCGCCGCGCATGGCGCCGGCGGCGATTACGCTCGCGTCCCGCATCATGTCGGGCAGCCGATCGACGCCCTTTTCGCGACCCTCGAGACTCTGCGCTTTCACAAGCTCGGCGCTGGCCTGTTCGAAAAGCTCCTTGGCTTCGTCGAGCTGGACTTTGAGTTCATCGGCCGAATGACGCAAATTGTCGCGTCTGGTCCGGGCCGCCCGGGCGTAGGTTGGATAAGCGAAATGGTTGGGATCGCTCAAGCCCGCTCGTTGTTCCTCGGCGGCGATTTCGCGATCGAGATCGCCCGCCATCCGGTTGAACTCGGATATCATCATTTCGATTTGCGCGACGCGGCGGCGCTTTTCTTCCGCCTGGAATCGCTTGAGCCGGACAAGAGTATCCCGCGACTTCATAACTCTGTACTCCGAGACGCAGGTTGAAAATCAACCAAGAAACACATCCAATTTCCGCGAGACCACTAAAATATGAAGCATGGAGGTTGCTGCTTTATTACCCAAAAACCGGCTTTTCCGAAAAAGTGCGGCGAATGGGCTGTGGAAGGCGCGAATAAGTTGACGCAGGTAATCTTTCGTTAACCAGCATGATTAACACTCCAGATTGCGACGGCGCTGCTTCGGGCGTGGGATAGTCTTTAATCCTGCGACATTTTGAAGCGAAGCCGACGTCAGGTTTTCCGGCCAATGGGCGCGTTTCCGGCGTCCGGCGACCTGCCTTTCAATATTATCGGATCGGAACAGGCGTCGCGCGCACCGCATTTCAAACATTAACTTCGGTTCCCCTTGCCAGGGCGAAACACAGTTTGTTAACCATTCGAAGTTAAGGTTATCGGAATGATTTGCGCCGGCATGGTCCGGGCGAAGAAGCGGCGCTGCCGGAACCCGAAAACGGCCCAGAGTCGTTTTCGCGAGAGGCTGGGTGAGGACTGCACATGCGGGTACTTTTGATCGAAGACGACAGCGCCACCGCGCAAAGCATCGAACTGATGCTCAAGTCCGAGAATTTCAACGTCTATACGACCGATTTAGGCGAAGAAGGCATCGATCTCGGCAAGCTCTACGACTACGACATCATCCTCCTCGATCTCAATCTTCCCGACATGTCGGGCTATGAGGTGTTGCGCACACTGCGCGTCGCCAAGGTCAAGACGCCGATTTTGATTCTTTCCGGCCTCGCCGGGATCGAAGACAAGGTCAAGGGTCTGGGCTTCGGCGCCGACGACTACCTGACCAAGCCCTTCCACAAAGACGAGCTGGTCGCGCGCATTCACGCCATTGTTCGTCGCTCGAAAGGCCATGCCCAGTCGGTCATCGCCACCGGCGATCTGGTCGTCAATCTCGATCAGAAGACGGTTGAGGTCGGCGGCGCCCGGGTGCATCTGACCGGCAAGGAATATCAGATGCTTGAGCTGCTTTCGCTGCGTAAGGGCACGACCCTCACCAAGGAAATGTTCCTCAACCATCTTTACGGCGGCATGGACGAGCCGGAATTGAAGATCATCGACGTCTTCATCTGCAAACTCCGCAAGAAGCTCGCCAACGCCAGCGAAGGCCGCAATTATATCGAAACCGTCTGGGGTCGCGGCTATGTGCTGCGGGAACCGACTGACGGCGACGAGCGTATTTCCGCCTGACGCGTATTCGCAGATCGTCATCGAAACCCCGCCTGCGGCGGGGTTTTGGCGTTTTAGCGCTCGCCGGCGGCGTTGCGACGAGCTTCGGCGGCGACTCCGTTCAGCGGATTGTCGGGGTCCCAGGCGTAGGACAGGGTTTCAAAACGCATAGCGGCGGCCTCGATCAGCACCAGACGGCGGACCAAACTTTCGCCGAAGCCGACGATTTCGCGGATCGCCTCCATCGCCATCATCGCGCCGATCATGCCGGTCAGGGCGCCGAGAACGCCCGCTTCGGCGCAGGCCGGGATGACGCCAGGCGGCGGCTTTTGCGGGAAAAGGCAGCGGTAGGTTGGGTTCGGCTTGCCGTCGGCGCCCGTTTCGAACGGCCGCAAGGTGGTCAGCGAACCCTCGAACGACCCGACGGCGCCGGTCACCAGCGGTTTGCTTTCGTGGAAACAGGCGTCGGAAACGGCGTAACGCGTGTCGAAATTGTCCGAGCCGTCGCAGACGACGTCGTAGTCCCTGATCACGGCGCGGGCGTTGTCCGGCGCCAAGCGCAGGAAAAGTCCGTTCACCTCGACATGCGGATTGAGCCGTTTGATGGCGTCTCTGGCGCTCTCGATCTTGGCGCGGCCCAGGTCGGGCGTCCCATGAAGAACCTGACGCTGCAAATTGGACAGCGACACGACGTCGTCGTCGACGACGCCCAGAACTCCGACGCCGGCCGCCGCCAGATATTGCAGCAGGGGCGCGCCGAGGCCGCCCGCGCCGACCACCAGAACGCGGGCTCTTTTGAGCTTCCGCTGGCCAGGGCCGCCAACGCCGCGCAACACGATATGGCGCGCGTAACGCTCGATTTCCTCGCCGCTCAGTTGGTCTTGCGGCGATTCGTTCCGCGGTTTGTCGTACGCCGACATTGCAAATCCTCGTTATCGCGGCTCCAGCCTTCCGGCCCGCTCGTTGGCGCCGCGGACGCGGCCGATTTTTTCGGAATCGGGCCGCGCGTCATCCTAGCGCGCGCGTCCAGGCGATCGCCGGCTCCAGGCGGTCGTCGCCCCAAAACAATTCGCCATCCGGCGCGACGAAGGTCGGCGCGCCGAAAACGCCGAGATCCTGCGCTTCCTGGGTCTGGCGCCTCAGCCTCGTCTTGATTTCCTCGCTCTGCGCGCGTTCGAACAGAGCGGCGGCGGCGAGGCCGAGGTTTTCCACGATTTTCGTCAAGACATCCTTGTCGGCGATCGATCGGCCCTCGCCATATTCGGCGCGATAGACCGCGCGCGAGAACGGCGCAAGCAGGGTTTCGGGAACCGACAGGGCAAGACGGGCGGCCAGCAGAGAATTTTGCGGAAACGGTTCCGGCCGGACCAGCGCCAGGCCGCGCGCCGCGCAGATGCGATCAAGATCGCGCCACATGTAACGGCCCTTGGCCGGATAAAGGTTGAACGGCGAAGTCGTCCAGCCCTGCGCGGCGAAGATTGGACCGAGCAGGAAAGGGCGCCAGCGCAGGACGATTCCGGCTTCCTGCGCCAGGCTTTCGGCCCGCATCGCCGCCAGATAGGAATAGCTGCTGGCGAACTCGAACCAGAAATCCAAAATCTTCATCGTGTCGTCCTGCTTTTTGCGCTCGGCGCGCAACAAGGTTATGGCAGGTTTGGCTTTGGCGAAACGTCGATCTTGGGCGCGAGCGGCCGCCGGACAATTTTTTAACGGGACACCGCAGACGTCATTATGAAAAAACCTTCCGGTCTTTTGCTTGTTTTCGCCGCGACGGTTCTGGCTTTGCTCGTCTTCGCGCTGGCGCCGCAACTCGATCTGGCTGTCGCCGGGTTTTTCCATCGGGGCGGCCAATTTATCGGACGCGGCGCCGTCGGCGAGGCCGCGCGCTTCGTCGGCTATTATGCGCCTTATCTAATTTTGGCGGTAATGGCGGGCGCCTGGGCGCTTCGTCGGCTGGGCGCGATAAGGAGAGCGCCGTCCGGTCGGGCGATGATCTTTCTTCTGACGACGCTCGCCCTCGGCCCGGGGCTGGTCGCCAATGTGCTGCTGAAGGACAACTCGCACCGGCCGCGCCCCGAGCAGAGCGCGCAGTTCGGCGGCAAATGGGCGTTTCGGCCCTATTACGCATTCGATGGCGCCTGCGCCAACAATTGCTCGTTCGTTTCGGGCGAAGCGGCGACGGCGTTCTGGACGGTGGCGCCGGCGCTTCTGGCGCCGCCGACGCTCAGGCCCTACGCCGTCGGCGCGGCGCTGGTCTTCGGTCTGGCCGTTTCCGCTCTGCGCATGGCCTTTGGCGGCCATTACCTGTCCGACGTCACGCTCGGCGCGCTATTGACCTTGCTGATCGTGCTGGCCTTTCATCGCCTGCTGTTCGACGACGCCGCGCGGGGGAAGGGCAAAAGAGAATGAGAAAAGCTTTTTGACGCGAGCGACGGCGCGTTTCGTTTGGCAGACCGTGGCGCCGCCGAAATCAGCGCTCTATCAGAACTCGACGTCAAGTTCTTCCAGCTCTTCGGGCTCGGCCTTGGCGCCTTCGATCCATTCGAGCATTGGCTCCCAATTCATAATCATGGCGCGGTAGGCTTCGCAGACCGGGTCGAGCTTCACCGCGTAGGTGGTGAAGCGGGAACAAACCGGCGCATACATGGCGTCGGCGACGGTCGCCGTCTTGCCGAACAGGAAGGGGCCGCCGTAGCGTTCGACGCATTCGCGCCAAATGGTCGTAATGCGTTCGATGTCGGGCTTTGCGCCGCTCCAGACGCGAAAATCGGGGAATACCGATTTGATGTTCATCGGCAGCGCCGAGCGCAGATTGGCGAAGCCCGAATGCATTTCGCCAGAGACGGCTCGGTTGTGCGTGCGCGCGCCGATATCTTTCGGCAAAAGTCCGGCCTTCGGCTTGATCTCCGCCAGATATTCGGCAATGGCCAGCGTATCCCAAATATGCAGGCCGGCGTGGTCGAGCGCGGGCGTCAGGAAAGAGGGCGAAAGCAGCAGCAGCTCCGCGCGCGTTCCCGGATCATCGACGGAAAGATGTTTTTCCGAGAAGGGCAGTCCGGCCATTTTGCACAAAAGCCAGCCGCGCAGAGACCAAGACGAATAATTCTTACTGCTGATGGTCAAAACGCCGTCGTTCATATCGCCCGCTCCTTGGTCGTCTTTTTTACGCTTCGGCCCTTTACGATTTCTGTAGCCGGACGCCCGGCAGGCGTCCAACGGCTCTATTTCAGAGGGCAATTTTGCAAATCTAGCATTGCCTTCGGCAGGTAAAAACCCCTTCGCGCTCGGGCTTAGCCTATAATTGAGGCATGTATTAGCACTTTCTTCGCCCAGCGCGTTGTCCAATTAACAAATTGTCGTCTGGCAAAAGGGCGTCTTATTTGATTTGATGTGAACCAACCGGATGCGGTGTAATGTCGCGCTGGCGGGCGGAGTCGAGCGCGGCGGAAAAGCGGAACAGTGGCGAAACGAATGATGTATCAGGTTTATCAGACCAACGCGGATTTGATGTTGCCCGTGCGCGCTTTCGCCCGTCTGGCGATCGACATGCTCAACGGTCCCTGGTCGGGCCTCAACGCTACGTCGTTGGTGCGCAATTTGTCCGCCGCTTATGAACTGATCGAACGATCGCGGCTGACCCATTCGCGTCCGCCTTTCGCCATTCCTTCGGTCAAGATGGGCGCCCGCGACGTCGCCGTCACGGAAGAGCCGGCCCTGGTTACCCCCTTCGCCACTTTGCTGCGGTTCAAGAAGGACACCGACGCCGTTCAGCCCAAGGTGCTGGTCGTGGCGCCGTTGTCGGGCCATTTCGCCACTTTGCTGCGCTCCACCGTGCAGACTCTGCTGGCTGATCATGACGTTTATATCACCGACTGGCATAACGCCCGCGACGTCAAATTATCAGACGGCGCCTTCGGTTTCGACGATTACGTCGCCCATGTCATCGCCTTCATCGAGCACATCGGTCCGGGCGCGCATGTGGTCGCCGTCTGTCAGCCTTGCGTGCAGGTTTTGGCGGCGGCCGCGATCATGGCGGAGGACGACAATCCGGCCCAGCCGTGTTCGATGACGCTGATGGCCGGCCCTATCGACACGCGCATCAATCCCACCAAGGTCAATCATCTGGCCAAGGACAAGCCGATCGAATGGTTCGAGCGCAACCTCATTGCGCGCGTGCCGCTGCGGTTTCCCGGCGCCATGCGCAAGGTCTATCCCGGCTTTATTCAGCTTTCCGCCTTCATGTCGATGAATCTCGACCGTCACGTCAAGGCGCATGTCGATCTGTTTCATAACCTTGCCGGCGGCGAGAGCGAAAAGGCCAATCAGACCAAGAGCTTTTATGACGAATATTTCGCCGTCCTCGATTTGCCGTCGGAATTTTATCTCGAAACCGTACAATGGGTGTTTCAGGATCACCTGTTGCCGCTCGGCCAGATGAAATGGCGCGGCCGTACGGTCAATCCCAAAGCGATCCGCAAGACCGCCCTGTTCACCGTCGAAGGCGAGCGCGACGACATTTGCGCCGTCGGCCAGACGATGGCCGCGCACGATCTTACCCCCGGCCTGAAGCCCTTTCGCAAACGCCATCATCTCCAGGCGGGCGTTGGCCATTATGGCGTGTTCAGCGGAAAAAAATGGGAAACGCAGATCTATCCAATCCTGCGCAACATGATCGTGCAAAACGACTGAGCTCCGACAAGGCGACGAGTTGCGCATGAGCGAGGATCAAAGCCCGGCGCTTGATTTCCTGAAGACGGTTTTGCGAGGCCAGACGTCCGACGCGATTGAAATCGTCGAGACCCATATTTCCGTCGTGCTCATCGCCGGGGCGCGCGTATTCAAGCTCAAGCGCGCCGTTCGCCTGCCCTATCTCGATTTTTCGACGCCGGCGCTGCGGCTCAGGGCCTGCCAGGCGGAAGTCAACCTCAATCGCCGAGCCGCGCCAGACCTCTATGTCGGCGTGCGGCGGATTTTTCGCGCCAACGGCGCGCTGACCTTCGAGGAAGGGGGCGAACTGGTCGACGCCGTCGTCGAAATGCGACGTTTCGAGGAGCGCTCGCTTTACGACGTCATGGTGCGCGAAGATCGGATAACGGCGCAACATATCGAGACCCTGGCGGAAACGATCGCGCGTTTTCACGCCCGCGCCGAAGTCGTTCGCGCCAGACCGGGCGCGCAGATCATGACGCATGTGCTCGATCTCGGCGACGCGTCCTTCGCCGCCGCGCATTTGTTCGAAATGCGCGACTGGAAACGTCTGAGCGTGCGTTTCCGCCGTGAGGCGGGCAGGCTCGCGCCGCTGCTCGACGCGCGCTCCGCCGCGGGTTTCGTGCGCCATTGCCACGGCGATCTGCACTTGCGCAATATCTGCCTGTTCGAGGGGCGGCCGACGCCCTTCGACTGCATCGAATTCGACGATGCGCTGGCGACCATCGACCTGTTGTACGATCTGGCTTTCCCGCTCATGGATCTATGGCGTTGCGGTCGCCTCGATCTCGCCAATCTCCTGTTCAACCGCTACGCCGACGCCTTCGAGGCCTATGCGCCGCCCGCGCCGGCGACGATGCGCGACGGCTTCGCCGCCTTGCCGTTTTTCATGGCCGTACGCGCCGCCATCCGCGCCCATATCGCGGCGGGGCGCGCGGGTGAAGGCGGGCCGAGCGCCCCCCGGCTCGTCGCCGAAGCACACGAATATTTTGACCTGGCCAACGCCTTGCTGGCGCCGCGCGACGCCGCCCTGATGGCGGTCGGCGGTTTCAGCGGATCGGGTAAATCGACGCTGGCCGCGGCGCTGGCGCCCGAGCTTGGACCGCCGCCCGGTGCGCGGACGCTGAATTCAGATCGCATCCGCAAGGCGATGCACCGCATGCGACCGCAAGATCAATTGCCGCCTGAAGCCTATGACGAGAAAATCAACGCCGCCGTCTATCTGCGCCTTTTGGCGCGGGGCGGGGAGGCGTTGGCGCAGGGGCGCGCGGTCATCCTCGACGCCGTCTATTCGAAGCCGCAGGAACGCGCCGAGGTCGAGGATCTGGCGCGGAAAGCCAAGGCGCCTTTTGTCGGCGTCTGGCTTGGCGCCGACCCCGATATTTTGCGCGCGCGCGTGCGGGAACGTCCGAAAGGCCCTTCGGATGCGACGCCGGCCGTCCTCGACGCCCAATTGGCGCGCGGGACCGGCGAAATCGATTGGCTACAAGTGGATTCCGGCAAGCCGGACTGGTTGGCGCGCGCACGCGAAAACCTGTCGCGCGGCAAGCCGCCAAAAAACTGATTATCTATCTGTTTTTATAAATTTTTCGAAAAAATTCGGGGCGCCCGTCCGAGCGCCTTAGCCCATTTGCGTCGCGATCGACGAGAATTTCTGGTTGACGCTCGAACCCATGGTATGCGCCGCCGTCACGACGACGATCGAGATCAGCGCGAGAATCAGGCCATATTCCATGATGCTGGAACCCGAGCGGTCCTTGAGAAAGTGAACGATCAATTTCATCGAAACGCCTCGGATGGAAATTCAAGCCGTGTATGCGCCGCCGGAGGGGCTTTCCGTCAACGCTTCTGTTTTCCGGCAAAAAAGTTAAAAATAAGAGTAGCCTGCGCGCGCAAATTGAGCGAGCGGGCGGATAAGTCGCCGTTTTTATTTTTCCGGCGAATTGTCGGCGGCCGCGCCGCGTCGGCGCGCGAATTCCCGTTCAGGCGGCGCGCGAGGCGGCGTTGTCTTCGATCAGCGTCAGCGCTTGCGCCACAACTTCGACGCCAGCGCCGCGTTTGACCGCTTCCTCGGCGAGCGTGCGGCGATAGGCGCGCGCGCCGGGCGTTCCGGCGAACAGTCCGAGCATGTGGCGCGTCATATCGGCCAGCCGCGTTCCTTGCGACAATTGCGTTTCGATATAGGGCAAATAGGCGCGCGCCGCCGCCAATGCGTCCGCGTGCGGCGCGCTTTCGCCATAAAACAGCGGATCGACGCCGAGCAGCATCGAGCAATTGTGATAGGCCGCCCGTCCGATCATGACGCCGTCGACGAAGGCGAGCTGGTCCCGCGCCGCCGCGAGCGTCGACAGGCCGCCGTTGACGGCGATCGGCAGGGTCGGGAAGGCGCGCTTCAACTCGTGCGCCAGGGCGTAGTCGAGCGGCGGGATGTCTCGATTTTCTTTCGGCGACAACCCCTTCAGCCAGGCTTTGCGGGCGTGCACGATCAGCGCGTCGACGCCGGCGCGCGCGCAGGCCTGCGCCATGGCGAACAAAGCCTGACGGGGATCCTGATCGTCGACGCCGATCCGGCATTTGACCGTCACCGGGCAGGCGACGGCGTCCTTCATCGCCGCGACGCAGTCTCCGACCAGCTCCGGGGCGCGCATCAGCGCTGCGCCGAACGCGCCGTTCTGCACCCGGTCGGAGGGGCAGCCGACATTGAGGTTGACTTCGTCATAGCCGAAATCGGCGCAGATTTTCGCCGTCTCGGCGAGTTCTGTCGGCTCGCATCCGCCAAGCTGAACCGCCAGCGGCGCTTCGCGCGGATCAAAGCCGAGCAGGCGCTCGCGATCGCCGAACAGCACGGCGGCGCTCGTCACCATTTCGCTATAGAGGCGGGCGCGGCGCGTGTGATGGCGGGCCAGCACGCGAAAATGCCGGTCGGTCCACTCCATCATCGGCGCCACGCTGAATCGCCAGCGCGCCTGGAGGTCGGTTTCGATATTTTGGTTTGGCGCGCGCACCGCAAAATCCCGCAGATCTCGTTCGCGTTTCCTTATTCAGTTCCGGCTCCCGCCGCAACAGACGATCGCCGCCGCGCTTTGTCCTTCACGACAGCAGATAGGACAAAAGCGAGCGCAATTCGGCCGGACGCAACGGCTTTTTCAGGATTTCCAGGCGGTGCGCGGCTGCTTCCTTCTCCGCCTGTTCGGAGTGATCGGCGGTGACGAGAATCGCGGGCGCCTGTTCGCCCACCTCGCGGCGCACCGCTTCGATCGCCTGTGGACCGCGCTCGCGATTGTTGAGATGCAGGTCGGCGATGATGACTTGCGGCGTATTGGCGAGGGCGCGCACGCGCTCGACCGCCTCGGCGCCGGAGCTGGCGACCGCCACGTCGCAACCCCAGCGCTCCAGCACCAGCACCATCGCTTCGCAAACCGACGGATCGTTTTCGATCAGCAGGATCTTGGCGCCGCTGACGCGATTCTGGTAGGCGCGCGCGCTGGCCGGCGCCGGCGGCTGGGCGGCCGGTGTCGCCGCCGCCGGCAACAGGATGGAAAAGGTCGAGCCCTTGCCGACCGTCGAGTTCAACAGCACGGGATGGTCGAGCACCTGGGAAAAACGCCGGACGATGGCCAGACCCAGGCCGAAGCCGGCTTCCTTTTCGCCGCTGTGATCCTCGCGCTGGAACTCCTGGAAGATCGCGTCGCGCCGGTCTTCGGCGATGCCCGGACCGGTGTCGCACACCTGCACCAGAATATGGTCGGCGCGGGCGCGGGCGCCGACGAGAACGCCGCCGCGACTCGTATAGCGCAGCGCGTTGGCCAGCAGATTTTGCAAAATACGGCGCAGCATCAACGGGTCGGACGCCACCGCGCGCTGCGAAGGCGCGATGCGCAGCTTGAGGCCGCGCTTGCGCGCGAAATGCATGAATTCGCCGGCGAGCGGCTCAAAAACGTCGTTGAGCGCGAAGGCGCGGATGTCCGGTTTCATCACGCCGGCGTCGAGCTTGGACAGATCGAGCAAGGTGCGGATCAGATCCTCGAGCGTCGTCAGGCAACGGTCGACCTGCTCGACCAGCGGACGGCCGTCCTCCGCCATTTCGAGATCGCCCAGCGCCGACAGCGCCAGTCTGGCCGCGTTGAGCGGCTGCAGAAGATCATGGCCGACGGACGTCAGAAATGTGCTTTTCAACGAGGATGCGGCTTCCGCCTGCTGCTTGGCCCGCTCCACCGAGCGCATCGCCTGCTGCAGCTCCTGCGTGCGCCTGCGCACCTGATGGTCAAGCGCGATCGCCGTCTCGAAAAGCGAAAAGGCGTTGAACTGGCGGTCGACCGAACGCTCGACGCGCGACATCAGCGCCAAATTGATCTTCTGCAATTTGGCGACCTGTTTCTTCAGGTCCTCGGCGCTTTCCTGGTCCGTCGCGCTCATTTCGCCGCAAGCTCCGCAGCATCGTAGAAGCCGAAGGCGATGCCGGTGAACGTCTGATTGACATGCATGGAGCAATATTGCTCGCCGTATGTGTTGAAGCCGACCACGCGGTTGCGGGCGTAGAGTTCGGACAGGAGCGGGGCGAGCTGCTGGCGTTCGGCGCTGAGGCGACGCAAGACGCAGTCGAAACCGAGGTAAAGCGAGACTTCGCCAAGCTCGGCCTCCATGCGGTCGAAAGTGGCCTGCGTCGATTCGAACGGATCAAGCAATTTGGCGACGGTCAGCACCAGCCCCTCGTCGATGGCGCAGAAAAAACTCAGGGAGCCGTCTGGATTCACCTTGGCGATCGAGCGGGCGTAATATTGCCCGCCGACGCCGACCAGAACCGGATGCGAGGCGAAGGAAAACGCGTCAAGGCCACTCTCGACGACGCCGACGTTGCGGGCGTATTCGCGGGCGGCGGGTTCGGCGTTGAGCTCGCGCACGATTCGCGCTTCGGTGTCGGCTTCCGTCACCACCATCTTCTGGCTGGTCGGCTCGAAATAATCGCATTTGAACAATTGGAACGGCAGGCGCGTATGCAAGAGCAACAAGATCGCCGCGTCGTTGAAGGCCGATCCGTCGCGGATCATCCAGGTCTTTTCGAAATTGAGGCCGTCGCCGGCTGAACCGCCAACGATGGGAATGTCGTCGAGCGCCGTGTAGAGCGCGGAAATCACGGCCTCTTCGCGTCGGCACAGGCCGTCGATCAGCAGGATGCCGAACATTTGCCGGGCGGCGGCTTGCGGCGCCGCCGCCATCAGCCGTCCCAGCGCCTCGTCGCAGACGCGCCGGCCTTCTTCGACGCTGAACTGAGCGAGGTCGTGAATGACATGCGCGACCATGGTGAAATCGGCGCGCAGAAAGCCGACGGCGACGATCTTGCCTTCGCTCCAGCCTTGCGGCGTCAGTTCGCCCGACGTGGTGCAGCCGTAGATCGCCACGCCCGGCAAAAGCGCCGACAGTTCGGCGGCGAAACCGGACGCCTCATATTGCGACGAAACGAAGACGAGAAGACCGGCGAGCGCGTCTGCCGGCGGGCGATCGAACGCCGGTTTGCGGCGAAGCAATTGCGCCCGCAAATTCTTCTTCAGATCGCCTGCGACGGCGCGCGCCGCTTGCGCCTCGGTGTCGCCGCCGCCCGAGGCGACCACCATGCCGCTGCAGCGCCCGCCGTGGGCCTCGGCAAAAACCAAATCAGACCTCCCGAGCAAGCCATGCGCGTCAGTCTCGCGAACCGCGCTGGCCAAGCTTTTTTTTAAACGCGGCCGAAACGGCGCGCGTCGGTTCTTGCGACGAGCGGCAGTCTATTCCGGTCCGCCGACAGGCGAAACCGGCTTTTTCGAAGGCGATCGCAGCGTCGCGGTGGGCGGCGAAACTTCAAATTGAAATTAAATCCAAACAATTTGCTTTATATCAAAAACATAATTCTCACGTCACACTAGAGCATTCCCCGGTTGATTTGACTCGCATTTTTGCTGCGGCGGGATTCCCTTAAGCTCAAGAATGAGCGATTCTGCGCTTCTCTCTGATTTGGGGGCGCAAGATGTCGCGAGGCCATTCCTTCGATCTGCGTAAGCGTGTGATTGCGTTGGTCGAAGGCGGCGTGTCGCGGCGAGCTGCGGGGCGGCAATTGTTGGTCTCTGAATCGTCGGCGATAAAATGGTTCAGGCGCTTTCAAGAGACGGGCAGCTTTGCAGAAAAACCTGGCAAGAAAGCGAGACCATCGCCGCTGGACGCGCATGCGGATTGGCTTTTGGCTCTGGTTGCGCGCGAGAGCGACTTGACGCTGGCCGAGATCGAGGCCCGTCTTCTGGATGAGCTTCAGTTCAAAACCACGGACAGCTCGATTGCGCGGTTCTTTCAACGCCACAAACTCAGCTATAAAAAAAACGCTGCACGCCAGCGAGCAGCATCGCGAAGACGTGGCGAAGGCGCGCGAAGAATGGAAAAGGGCGCAGCCGACGCTTGATCCAGGCCGACTTGTTTTCATTGATGAAACCGGCACAAACACGCAGATGACGCGAACGCGCGGGCGCTGCCAAAAGGGCAAGCGCCTGGTCGATTACGCGCCGCATGGCCATTGGAAAACAACGACGTTCGTCGCCGGACTGCGCAATAACGCGATCATCGCGCCCCTGGTCGTCGATCGGCCGATGAACGGCGAGATCTTCCAGGCGTGGCTGGAGCAGCACCTCGCGCCAACCCTGCTCCAAGGCGACGTCGTCATCATGGACAACTTGCCGGCCCACAAGGTTGCCGGCGTGCGAGCGATCATCGAAAAAACCGGCGCAGGATTGCTGTATCTGCCGCCCTATTCGCCCGATCTCAATCCCATCGAGATGATGTTCGCCAAGCTCAAGGCCCTGCTGCGCATGGCCAAAGAAAGAACCGTCGATCAACTGTGGGACCGCATCGGCGTCATCCTCGACGAGTTCAGCCCGCCGGAATGCTCAAACTATTTCAGACATGATGGCTATGGTTCAGGTTAGCCGGGAAATGCTCTAGCATTTCACTCGTCCGTCTCAAATTGCTTCGGCGAGAGAGCGGAAAGGGAAGGGAATGCGTCGGGAATTGCGAAGATTGGCCCAATTGGCCGCGATCGATCTGGCCTATGCGCGCGCCGAAGTCGCCTACGCCGAAGATTTTGGCGACGCGCAGGAACGCATGGCTTTTCATCTCGACGAAGCAAGCCGGCGCCTTGCCGCATTGGCGAAGGCCTTCGACAACCAGGGCGACGACGGCGCGGCTGGCGGTGCCAAGGCGTCGCGCCGCAATCCGGCGACGTAAATCTATTCGCCAGCGGTTTCAATTCGACGCAGCGCGCGCTTGGCCGCGATCAGCCCCGCCGTCGAACCGTCGAGCGATTCAAGTCCGGCCTTGTCGTCTTCGACCAGTGGGGCGAGTCGGCCGCAGAGCTCCTTGCCGAGTTCGACGCCCCATTGGTCGAAGGGATTGATGTCCCAGATGACGGATTGAACAAAGACCTTGTGCTCGTAAAGCGCGACGAGGCGTCCGAGGGTTCTTGGCGTCAGCGACTTATACAACAGCACCGAGGACGGCCGGTCGCCGGAAAAGACCTTGTGCGGCGCCAGTTTTTCGATTTCCTCGCGGGCGAGACCCTGGGATTTCAAGATAGTCTTGACCTCTTCGCGCGAGCGGCCGCGCATGAGCGCTTCGCTCTGGGCCAGACAATTGGCGAACAGCAGATTGTGGTGTGAGCGGTCGGCTTTGGTCGGTTCGGCGGCGACCAGGAAATCCACCGGGACGATTTCCGTGCCTTGATGGATGAGCTGGAAAAAGGCGTGCTGGCTGTTGGTTCCCGGTTCGCCGAAGACGATCGGTCCGGTCGCGTACAGAGAGGCCTCGTTGGCGAGAGTTGTGGTCTTGCCGTTCGACTCCATGTCGAGCTGCTGGAGATACGCGGGAAAGCGGACGAGTCGCTGGTCGTAGGGGATCACCGCCTGGGTGGCGAAACCCCAGATATTGCGGTGCCATACGCCGATCAGCGCCATCAGCGCGGGAATATTTTCCGAAAGCGGCGCCTCTTGAAAGTGAAGATCGACGTCATGGCCGCCGCGCAGGAAGTCTTCGAAGTGTTCGGGGCCGATGGCGATGGCGAGACTGAGGCCGATGGACGACCACATCGAGTAACGTCCGCCGACCCAGTCCCAAAAGCCGAAAACGCGATCCGGCTTGACGCCGAAGGCGGCGACCTTGTCGAGCCGCGTCGAGACGGCGCAAAAATGATCGCCGACGGCGTTTTCTCCGAGCGCTCCGACCAGCCATGCGCGCGCGCTCGCCGCGTTGGCCATGGTTTCCTGCGTCGTGAAGGTTTTCGACGCGACGATGAACAGCGTGCGGGCCGGATCGAGCCCCGCCAGGGTGTCGGCGATATCGGCGCCGTCGACGTTGGAGACGAAATGGGCTTTCAAACCGGCTTGCGCGAAGGGGGAAAGCGCGCGCGCCGCCATCGCCGGGCCGAGGTCCGAGCCGCCGATGCCGATATTGACGATGTCGGTCAGGCGATGGCCGCCGGCGCCCTTGATCGTGCCTTCACGCACGGCTCTGGCGAAGGCGAGGACCTTTTGGCGTTCGCTCAGCACGGCCGGCATGACGTTCTCGCCGTCGACATGAACGGGGCGGCCGGAAAAATTGCGCAGAGCCATGTGCAGGGCGGCGCGCCCTTCCGTGACATTGACCATGCGCCCGGCGAACAGGGCGTCGCGGCGCGCCTCGACATGGGCGGCGCGCGCCAGCGTCAGAAGATGCGCCATGGTCGCGGCGGTGACGCGGTTTTTCGAATAATCGTAGATCAGGTCATCGAGGCGGGCGGAAAAATTCTCGAAGCGATTCGGATCGGCGCGAAAGAAATCGGCGACGCGATGGGCGGCGATCTCAATTCGGTGTGTTTCCAGCGCGGCGAAGCTGGCGGAAATCTGCGTGCGATCCATCGGCGAAACCTCAGTCGGGCAAATGTGGCGGCAACCTATTCCGCAATTTTGAAAATGAACAGGGCTCCCGTCGCCGCGAATGCCGATTGCCCGCGGCCCCTTGCGGTCGAGCGAAATTTGCGTTTGATGCGCGCATGGCTCCTCCCATTCTCGCCCTGCAGGGCGTCGGCCTGACGCTTGGCGGCAGGCCCCTGATCGAAAGCGCCGACCTCGCGGTCGAACGCGGCGACCGTCTTTGTCTCGTCGGACGCAACGGTTCGGGCAAATCGACCTTGCTGAAAATCGCCGCCGGCGAAATCGAGGCTGATCGGGGCGTGCGTTTCCTGCAGCCGGACGTCAATGTGCGTTATTTGCCGCAGGAGCCGGATCTCTCCGGCTTTCCCGACGTTTTTTCCTATATAGCGGCGGGGCTGGGCCCCAGCGACAACGATTATCGCGCTCATTATCTGATCGACCAACTGGGCCTTGCCGGCGATCAGCATCCGCAAAATCTCTCCGGCGGCGAGGCGCGACGCGCGGCCCTGGCGCGGGCCCTGGCGCCCGAACCCGACATCTTGCTGCTCGACGAGCCGACCAACCATCTCGACCTGCCCGCTATCGAATGGCTGGAAGGCGAGCTGAAAAGCCTGCGATCCGCCCTCGTGCTGATCAGTCATGACCGGCGATTTCTGCAAAACCTCTCCCGCGCCACGATCTGGCTGGATCGGGGTCGGACGCGTCGGCTTGATCGCGGCTTCGGCGAGTTCGAATCCTGGCGCGACGCCGTGTTGGAGGAGGAGGAGCGCGACGCCCACAAGCTTGAGCGCAAGATCGCCGCCGAGGAGCATTGGGTGCGCTACGGCGTTACCGCCCGGCGCAAGCGCAACGTGCGGCGCATGGCGGGTCTCGCCACGCTGCGCAAGGAAAAACGCGAGGCCGTGCGCGCTGCCGGCGAGGTCAAACTGGTCGCCGCCGAGGGCAAGGTTTCCGGCCGGCTCGTCGTCGAGACGGAAAAAGTCAGCAAGAGCTGGGGCGAGCGCGTCATCGTCAAGGATTTGTCCTTGCGCCTTTTGCGCGGCGACCGTCTTGCCCTGGTCGGGCCAAATGGAGCAGGCAAATCGACCCTGATCGGCCTGCTGACCGGCGTGTTGGCGCCGGACTCCGGCGTGGCGCGCCTCGGCGCCAATCTGCAGATGGCCAACCTCGACCAAAGGCGATCGGCGCTCGATCCCGGCGCCACTTTGGCCGACACGTTGACCGGCGGCGGCAGCGATTTCGTCGAGATCAACGGCGAGCGCAAGCACGTCATCGGCTATATGAAAGACTTCCTGTTTCCGCCGGAACAGGCGCGCACCCCAACCGGCAAATTGTCGGGCGGCGAGCGCGCGCGTCTTCTGCTCGCCCGCGCTCTGGCCTTGCCGTCCAATTTTCTTGTGCTCGACGAACCGACCAACGATCTCGATCTCGAAACGCTCGATCTGCTGCAGGAAATGCTCGCCGATTATTCGGGCACGATCTTGCTGGTCAGCCATGATCGCGATTTTCTCGACCGCGTCGCCGGCTCGGTTCTGGTCGCGGAGGGCGAGGGAAAATGGCTCGAATACGCCGGCGGCTATTCCGATATGCTGGCGCAGCGCGGGTTCGGCTTCGCCGCGCCCGCGCCGCCGTCGAAGGCGGCGGAGAAGAAGCCGGACGGCAAGGACGCGTCCGAACGCCCGCCGGCTAAACGGCGGCTGAGCTTCAAGGAAAAGCACGCCCTTGAAAACTTGCCGAAAGCCATCGAGACCTTGCGCGCCACAGCCGCGAAACTGCACGCGGTGCTCGACGATCACGCGCTTTATGCGCGCGACCCGAAGAGGTTCAATGAAGCGAGCGCGCTTCTGGCGAAAACGGAAAACGAACTCGCCGCCGCCGAGGATCAATGGCTCGAGCTTGAAATATTGCGCGAGGAACTAGGCGCCTGAGCTTTTGTTCACGCCCCCGAAGCGTCAATTGTTAATGCAACGTTAAAAAGTACACCTATAGCCATTTGTAATATGAAAAAAATATATTCATAAAAGTTAGACGCTCGTCGAGGTTATTCTATATCGTTCTGTCATAAAGCTCTGCTATCGGTCCGGCGTACAAAAGGGACGCCATGCAGCTTTATCGTTTCCAGACGATCGATCCGGCCAATCGCCGATATGATCTCCCGGCGCGCGAACTTGCGGATATGCCGGCCGTATGGCGAGAAATCGCCCGCATCGCAAGCGCCCGCGCGGTCGACGGCGGCCAGATTCGCGTCATCGACGAAAACGGCGCCATCGTCGTGCTCGTCGGCGTTTCGACGGCGCGCGCCCTGCGCGCGGCGTGAAACGATTCGGCTCGACGCGGCGTCCGAATCAGGCGGCGGAGTTTTCCGACAATCGATTGGTTTGAATGCGTCGATCCTTCCGTTCCGACGGGGACCGACGCACGCGTTTTTCGGCGGCCTTATTTCTTCGGCGCGGCCGGGGCGGCCAGCGCAGCAGCCGGCTTGTCCGCCGGCTTCTCGGCGGGCTGGTCGGCGCGGACGATTTTCGCCGCCTCGCGCAGTTTGACGACGGCTTCGGCCTGGGCCTTTTGCGCGACGAAACGCGCGACCTGGTCCTTGACCGCGTCGAAGGGCGGGAACACTTTCTGGCGTTTTTCCTCGACCTTGATGATATGCCAGCCAAATTGGCTCTTCACCGGATCGGAGATCTGCCCCGGCTCCAGTTTGAACGCGGCGTCGGCGAATTCGGGCACCATGCGGTCCTTGGTGAACCAGCCGAGATCGCCGCCCTTGGCGCCGGGATCGGTGGAGACGTCGTCCGCCACCTTGGCGAAGTCCTCGCCGCCCTTGATCCGTTTCAACGCCGTCTTGGCGTCTTCCTCGGTCTTGACGAGGATATGGCGCGCGTGGATTTCGGTTTCGGGCTTTTGCGCCTTCGCCGCTTCATCGTAGGTCGCCTTCAACGCGGCGTCCGTGACGCCTTCCTTGGTGGCCTTGGCGAGGTATGTCTCCATCAGCAACTTCTCGCGCAAATGCGCGAGTTTGGCCGCAAATTCAGGCGTCGAGCCCAGTTTTTCGGCTTCGGCCTTCTGCGTCACCACACGCACGTCGATCAGATAGTTGAGCAGGGATTTGTCGCGCGCGGCTTCGTCCAACTGCTGCGGCAGCGAGGGACCAACCTCTTCGCGGGCGACGGCGAGATCGGCGTCGGTGATTTCCGAACCGTTGACGGTGGCTAGAACCTTGGCGGAAGCCGGCGCCGCGACGGCGGCGAAGATCGCGACGGCGAGAACCGAACGCCGC
Source organism: uncultured Alphaproteobacteria bacterium (assembly GCA_963736175.1). Taxonomy (GTDB): domain Bacteria; phylum Pseudomonadota; class Alphaproteobacteria; order Rhizobiales; family Beijerinckiaceae; genus Rhodoblastus. The sequence continues at coordinate 97,012 of CAVTNU010000002.1, forward strand.
GCGGTGCGGGAAAGGGGGAAAAATCCAAACATGGGCGGCGCAATCTCCGGTTGAACGGGCGGCGATAAAGTCGACGGCGACCTTTTGCCCCAAAATGCGCTCAGCTACAACCGATCAAAGATTTTGGTCAATTTAATGGGGATTGCGCGCCAGAAACACGTCGATCGGCGAGGGCGCCTTCGCCGGCTTTCTGGGGCGGGCGACGCCGACCGGCGTCATGTCGACATTATCATACGCCGCCGCGCCGGTTTTTTGCGCCTGGGCCAGCGTCACGCCTTGATCGCGCTCGCTGCTGGCGTAGACGAACCAGCCCAGCGCGGCCAAAGCCAAGGCGCCGCCAGCGTAATTGATCGCCCGATCCGCCTTTTTGCAGAAGTCTCGCAAATTCATATGAGCCGCCAGATTTTAGTTTCCTTGCGGCTTATATCAGACGAAACCTGCCCGAGCCTTTCGCGTTCGCCTTAAGAATCAACTTCCTTCAGCCGTTGGCGACCGCCTCTTGCAGATCCGTCGGATCGACCCGGCCGGCCAGACCAGCCGCCAGCTTGTCGTGATCGAGTTCGTTCTCCCACCACGAGACGACGATCGTCGCGACGCCGTTGCCGATGATATTGGTCAGGGCGCGGCATTCGCTCATGAACTTGTCGATGCCAAAGACAATAGCCATGCCCGGCGTCAAGGACGGATCGACGGCGCTCAGGGTTGCGGCGAGGGTGATGAAACCCGCGCCGGTGACGCCGGAGGCGCCTTTCGACGTCAGCATCGCGACGCCGAGGATGACGAGTTGTTGCATCAGGGTCAGCTCGTGCCCGAGGGCCTGGGCGATGAACAGCGTCGCCAGCGTCATGTAAATGTTGGTGCCGTCGAGATTGAAGGAATAGCCGGTCGGCACGACCAGGCCGACGACCGATTTGGAGCATCCGAGCCGCTCCAGCTTGGCCATCAATTGCGGCAAGGCGCTTTCCGAGGAGGATGTGCCCAGCACGATCAGCAATTCGTCTTTTATATAGTTGAGATATTTGAAGATATTGAATCCAGCCACGCGGGCGATGGCGCCCAGCACGACAAAGATGAACAACGCCGCCGTCAAATAGAATGTTGCCACGAGGCCGATGAGATTGCTCAAGGCGGCGGGGCCGTATTTGCCGATGATGAAAGCCATGGCGCCGAAAGCGCCGAACGGCGCCGCTTTCATGATGATGCCGATCACACCGAAAATAGCGTGCGCGCTGTCGTCGATCAGATCGCGCAGACGCGCGCCGCGTTCGCCCATCGCCATCAGGGCGAAGCCCATCAGCACCGAAAACAGCAGCACCTGCAAGATATCGCCTTTGGCGAAAGCGCCGAACGCGGTGTCGGGTATAATGTTCAAGACGAATTCGACGGGGCTTTGATGGGCCGCCTGATCAACATATTTGGTGACGGCGCCGGCGTCCGCCGCGCCGGAAAAGCCCGCGCCGGGCCGCACCAGATTGCCAACGATGAGGCCAATGGCGAGGGCGAAGGTCGAGACGATCTCGAAATAGACCAGCGCCTTGACGCCGACCCGACCGACTTTCTTGGCGTCCCGGATATGCGCGATGCCCGAGACGACCGTACAGAAGATGATCGGCGCGATCACCATCTTGATGAGTTTGATGAAGCCGTCGCCGAGCGCCTTGACCCAGGGATTGGTGGCGAATTGCGGAAACAGCCAACCGACGACGGCGCCGAGGATGATGGCGAACAGCACCTGGATGTAGAGGACGCGGTAAAACGGCTTTTTTTGCGCGGCCGGCGTCGGCATGGATGTTGAAGTCACGATGTCAGACATTGTCGCCGCCCTCCCAGCGCTGTTCCGGTCAAACCGTCGGACGCGCCTTTTTCTAAAGGTTCTTTCTGAAACAGCTCGTGGACGCTGGCAAGCGATTCAAATCAAAATTGCGTCAAAGGTCGCGGCCGGGCTATCAATGCGGAGAAAACGCCGGCGCTTGTTCCAGATCGATCGCGCGGCGTCCCGCGACGAGGATATTGTGCTTTCGGCCGAAGCGGGCGCGACCGCGGAGAGAGAGATGAACGACGTTTCAATCGATAGCGTCGGCGGCGCGTCATGACCCCGACGCGTCTGCTCAACACGATCGTCAGCGAAAAGGTCGTCGAACGACACGGCGTCGCTTACGGACCGCTGGCCCGCCATAAGCTCGACGTCTATCAGGCCGCCCCCAGCACCGCCAAACCTGTGGTCGTCCTGTTCTTTTACGGCGGCGCCTGGCGCGAAGGGGAGCGGGCGATCTACCGCTTCGTCGGCTCCGCTCTGGCGGCGCGCGGCGTGACGACCGTCATCGCCGATTATCGGCTCTATCCGGACGTCGTCTTTCCCGCCTTCGTCGACGACGCGGCTTTGGCCTACGCCTGGACGGACCGCCATCTGTCCGACGACGGCGAAATTCAGATCGTCCTCATGGGCCATTCGGCCGGCGCTCACATCGCCGCCCTGCTGGCGCTCGATAACTCCTACCTCGACGCGTTCGCCGCCGGGGCGAGCCGGCCGGCCGGATTCATCGGTCTTGCCGGCCCCTATGCGTTCGATCCGACGACATGGCCGACCACCAGGGACATATTCGCGCCGGCGGCGGACAATCCCGACAAGGCCCGGCCGGCGGCCTTCGCGCGGGGGCCCGCCGCGCCCATGCTGCTGCTGCGCGGCGCCGAGGACAAGACCGTCGGCGCCTTCAACGCGCACGAGATGGCTTCGGCGCTCGCCGCCGCCGGCAATGACGTTCGCCACATCGAATATGAAGGCGTCGGCCATGTCGGGCTGGCGCTGGCGCTGGCGCGGCCCCTGCGCTGGCGCGCGCCATGTCTGGCCGACAGCCTCGCCTTCATCGACCATATTTTGGAGACCGGTCGGCGAGGCGCCAGGGTTCCGCCCGTCTCCGGGGCGTGAGCGCGGGCCAGGCGCGAGGGCCGGACGGCGACCGCCGCGCGTCAGCGGCAAAATCGCCGGAAATCGACGTCAATTGCGACCGGGACGACGGGCTGACAAATAATCGCGCGCGGCCAATCGGACAGGCGCTTCCTCCGGCGCCGTCGAGCCTGAGGGAAAATCCAGCTTGCCGAATGCGACCTTGCCCGACTAGACAATCAATAGCCACGGTAAACTCTGGAGAGATCAATGCGTCTTGACGCCATAAAAATCGGCACCAACCCGCCCGACGACGTGAACGTCGTCATTGAAGTGCCTCATGGCGGCGAGCCGATCAAATATGAGATGGACAAGGCGGCCGGAACGCTCGTCGTCGATCGCTTTCTCTATACGCCGATGCGGTATCCGGGAAATTATGGGTTTATTCCCAACACGTTGTCGGATGACGGCGATCCTTGCGACGTGCTGGTCGCCAATACGCGCCCGATCATTCCCGGCGCCATCATCAACGTGCGTCCGATCGGCGTCCTGAAAATGGAGGACGAAGCCGGAATGGACGAGAAAATCGTCGCGGTGCCGAGCCCCAAACTGACCCAGCGCTACGCAGACGTTAAAAATTACACTGATCTGCCGGAGATCACCTGGCGGCAGATCGAGCACTTCTTCAATCATTACAAAGATCTTGAGCCCAATAAATGGGTCAAGTTCCAGGGCTGGGGCGACGCCGCCGACGCCCGGCGCATCATCGTGGAATCAATCGCGCGGGCGAAGCACGCCAAATAGAGCCGGTCCTCGTCGGATCGAAAGGTTTTCAGGCGGCGGCCCGAGGATGGGTCCGCTGGCCTGTCCCCGGCAAACTTCCAGTTTAAACCGCGGCGCTGTCTCTGCTACGATAGCGAAAATGAAAAACTGGCGCTCATGTGGGAGAGAATGGCGTTGGCTTCCCCGCCGCGGCTCGGTCAAAAGTCGGTTTATGTCGTTGAAGATGAACGCGAACTCGCCGAAGAGGTCGGCGCCGAATTGCGTTCGCGCGGCTATCTCGTCGTCGTTACCGGTTCGCCGCAGTCGGCTTTGGACGCCGCTCGCGCCGATCAGGCCAGCGTTCTGGTGATGGATCGCATGATCGAAGGCGTCGACAGCCTCGCTTTGATCGAGCTTTTGCGCAAGGAAGGCGGCAGGACGCCGATTTTGTTGATGAGCGGCCTCTCGGATGTCGACGAGAGGATCAAAGGCCTCAAGAGCGGCGGCGACGATTATCTCGTCAAACCCTTCCATATGAAGGAATTGGGCGCGCGGGTCGACGCGCTGGCGCGGCGCCTGCCCGATTCGCGCGCGACGCGATTGCGTGGCGGCGATATCGAAATCGATCTGGTCGCCCATCAGGCCTTCGCGGCCGGCCGCCCCCTCGATCTCCTGCCGCGAGAATTCAAGCTCCTCGAATATTTTCTGCGACGGCAAGGCGTTGTCGTGACGCGATCGATGTTGCTGAAGGACGTTTGGAATTTCGCGAATATTTCGCAAACCAACGTCGTTGACGTCCATATCGGCAATTTGCGCCGCAAACTCGACCCATCCGGGCAAAGTCGGCCGATTCGCAACATTCGCGGCGAAGGGTTCGTCTTTCATGTGGACAATTGACCTCGCAAGATCGACGCCGTTTCGCATCGCCATCGCTTTTTCGATAGCCATCGCGGCGCTGACCGGCGCCGTCTTCGCCGTCGTTTACGTCGAAATCGTCAAGGCCGACATCGCCCGCTATGAAGGGGTTTTGTCTGACGCGGCGGCCAAGGCGGCCGGCGCCAGCGACGACGAACTGCGTGAGACGCTGGCGTTGCGCCTCACCCATGATTTTCGCCGGCTTGACTATGTCGCAGTCTATGGCCCCGACGGCGCGCTGGTCTTCGGCAATCTCACGGTTCGGCCGGATATCCCCGCCGATGGCAAAGCCCATTACGCGCCGCATTTCGCCGGGGCGCCGGGCGAGGACGATCCGGCATTGTTCGTCGCGCGGACGCGTCCGGCCGGCGGCGCGCTGATTCTTGGCCGCTCGTTGCAGGACGCCTTCGCCTTGCGCCGGACGGTGGCGCGCGCCCTGGTCGTCGCGGTCGCTCCGACGGCGCTTTTGGCGTTGGCCCTCGGCGCCTTTTTCGCCCGGCGCATTTCTGGGCATATCGCTGAAATCGACCGCGCGATCGCCAGGATCATGGCCGGCGATCTGCGCGAGCGGCTGCCGGTGGTCGCCGGCAATGGCGACATCAGCAATGTCGCGCGCTCGGTCAACGCCATGCTCGACGAGATCGAACGGCTGCTTGGCCAATTGGCCAGCGTCGGCGACAATATCGCGCACGATCTGCGCACGCCCATCGTCAACGTTCGCGCCGTGCTCGAGCAGGCGCTCGCCGCCGCGCCGAAGGACGATCCGTTGCGTCGGCCGGTTCAGGCCGCCTTGCGTCAGCTCGACCGCGCGATGACGACCATCGCGGCGTTGCTGCGCATCTCCTCGATCGAGAACGAGCGCCGCCACGCCGCGTTCCGCCAAATCGACCTCGCCGCGCTCTGCGCCGAGCTGCACGAATTCTTCCTGCCTCTCGCCAAAGCCAAAGGGGTCGAAATGACGCTCGTGGCCGCCGCGCCGGTTTCCCGGCTCGGCGATCCCGATCTTATGCGCGAGGCGATCGCCAATCTGATCGACAATGCGCTGAAATTCACGCCGCGCGGCGGCGCGATCCGGATTATCGCCGACGAACCGGGCGGGTTGGCGCGGATCAGGGTCAGCGATACCGGTCGCGGCGTGCCGGCCGTCGAAACGCACGATATCTTTCGTCGGTTCGCCCGCGCCAAAAGCAGCGCCGATCTGCCGGGGGCTGGCCTTGGCTTGAGCATAGCCGAGACGATCGCGCGGCTACACCGGATGGGCTTGAGCGTCTCCGACAATGCGCCGGGGGCGCTTTTCACGCTCGCCGAACATGCTCCCGAAAACGCGCCGGATCTTGCGGCCGGGAAGGTGTGCTAAAGCGTGGCGGTGCGCGCGGCCAGGGGGCTGAAAAACATTTTAGTTTTCGAATGTGATGGCAGGCTATACAAGAATGCCGCGAAAGCTGCGGACAAGGTTGTTCACGGCGCGTTCTCGGTTTGCAGGATGGAATGCTCGCACTCGTACGCATAGCGCTCAAGCGTCCCTATACATTCGTCGTCATGGCGATGCTGATCGTCATTTTCGGCGTGCTGTCCTGGATTCGTACGCCGACCGACATTTTTCCGGCGATCCGCATTCCCGTCGTCGCCGTGGTCTGGACCTATAACGGTCTACCGCCGGACGATATGTCGGGCCGCGTCATCTATTATTACGAACGCACCGTCTCTTCGCAGGTCAGCGATATCGAGCATATGGAATCGCAGTCGATGGCCGGCTACGGCGTCGTGAAGATATTCTTCCAGCCGACTGTCGACATCAATGCCGCCATAGCGCAAATCACCGCCGCGTCACAAACGGTGCTGAAGTTCTTGCCGCCGGGCATCACGCCGCCTTATGTGTTGACCTTCAACGCCTCCAGCGTGCCGGTGATCCAGCTGGCTTTGTCCAGCGACAAGCTTTCCGAAGCGAAAATTTTCGACTTCGGCCAGAACATGATCCGTCCGCAACTCGCCACTGTCGCCGGCGCCGCCGTGCCTTCGCCCTATGGCGGCAAGGTGCGGCAGGTGCAGATCGACGTCGATCAGGCGAAATTGCGCTCTTATGGTTTGTCGGCGCAGGATGTCGTCGCCGCGATCGGTCAGCAGGATGTGATCACGCCCGTCGGCACGCAAAAAATCGCCAACAAGGAATATGTCGTTCAGCTCAACGATTCGCCCGAAACGATCGAAGACTTGAATACCCTGCCGATCCGCAGCGCCAACGGCGCGACCATACGGGTCGGCGACATCGCCTTTGTTCATGACAGTTTTCCTCCGCAGATCAACATGGTGCGCGTCGACGGCGCCAACGCGGTGCTGATGAGCATCGTCAAAGTCGGCGCGGCCTCGACGCTGGACGTCATCAACGGCGTGAAAGGGCTGATGCCGCGCTTGCGCGAAATCATTCCGCCGGAACTCAAACTGGTGGCGGTCGGCGATCAGTCGCGTTTCGTGCAATCGGCGGTATCCTCGGTGATTTTCGAGGGCGCGCTGGCGGCGACGCTCACCGGTTTGATGATTCTCGTCTTTCTCGGCAGCTGGCGCTCGACCGTCATCATCATCATCTCGATTCCGCTGGCGATCCTCACCTCCATCGCCGCGCTGGCCGCCACCGGCGAGAACATCAACGTCATGACCCTGGGCGGGCTCGCGCTGGCCGTTGGCATTCTGGTCGACGACGCGACGGTGACGATCGAAAACATCAATTTCCAGCTTGAGCAGAAAAAGGAAATCGAAGCCGCGATCATGGACGGCGCGCAGCAGATCGTTATCCCGGCGACCGTGTCGCTGCTGTGCATCTGCATCGTGTTCGTGCCGATGTTCGGCCTTGGCGGCATTTCCGGCTATCTGTTCCGTCCAATGGCCAAGGCCGTGGTCTTTGCGATGATGGGCTCCTATCTGCTGTCGCGCACGTTGGTCCCGACCATGGCGAATTATCTGCTCGGCGGTCACGCGCATGATCCGCACGCGACGCCGCGCGGTTTTTTCGGTCGTTTTCAGAGGGGGTTCGAGCACCGTTTCGAGATGGCGCGGACGCAATACGCCAACGCCCTCGCCGCCGCCATTCGCTTGCGCTGGACGTTCGTTCTGAGCTTTCTTGGATTTGTCGTCGTGTCGCTGACGCTCTTTCCAACTCTTGGCCAGAATTTCTTTCCCAGCGTCGAAAGCGACCAGCTCAAGCTACATGTGCGCGGGCCGACCGGACTGCGCATCGAAGAGACGGGGCGTCTGTTCAAAAGAGTTGAAACGACAATCAGGGAAGTGGCCGGCCCGAAGGCAATCGCCTCCATGGTTGACAATATCGGCTTGCCAATCAGCGGCATCAACGCCGCCTATGGCAATTCCGGCACGATCGGCCCGGCCGATGGCGACATTCTGATCACTTTGGAAGAGGGGCAGGAGACGATCGGCCCGGAACTGGTGCGGCAATTGCGCGAAAAACTGCCGGCGCTTTACCCGTCCGTCACGTTCTCCTTCCTGCCGTCCGACATCGTCACGCAAATCCTGAATTTCGGCTTGCCGGCGCCGATCGACGTGCAGGTGGTCGGCAATAATCTTGAAGGCAACCGCGTGCTTGCGGCCAAGCTGCTGAAGCGGATCGCCGAGGTGACCGGCATAGCGGACGCGCGCATCCAGCAGCCCGCCGACGAGCCGACGATCAAGGTGGACGTCGACCGCACCCAGGCGAGCCGCTTGGGCGTGACCGAAAAAGATATCGCGACCTCGTTGCAGATTACGCTGGCCGGTTCTGTCCAGACCAATCCTGTGTTCTGGCTCAATCCGAAGAACGGCGTGTCCTATCCGGTGGTGACCCAGACGCCGCAATACTGGATGAACTCGCTGGACGATCTGGCGCGGGTTCCCGCTTCGCTGGGCGGAAAATCGCCGCAAATTCTGGCGCCGTGGCGCAGATCAGCCGCGCGTCGAGTAACGCCGTGGTGTCGCATTATTCCGTTCGGCCGGTGATCGACATTTTTGCGTCCAACACCGGGCGCGATCTTGGCGCCGTCTCGGCCGACGTGCAGCGCATTATCGCCGACCTCGAAAAGGAGAGGCCGCGCGGCTCGCAGATAATTCTGCGCGGCCAGACCACGACGATGACCTCCGCCTATTCTCAGCTCTATCAGGGGCTGGCTCTGGCGGTGGTGCTAATTTATCTGTTGATTGTCGTGAATTTTCAGTCGTGGCTCGATCCCTTTGTTATCGTCAGCGCCCTGCCAGCCGCCCTGGCTGGAGTGACATGGATGCTTTTTGCCAGCCACACCACTTTGTCGGTTCCCGCGCTGACCGGCGCGATCATGTGCATGGGCGTTGCGACCGCAAATTCGATTCTGGTAGTCAGTTTCGCGCGCGAGCAATTGTCCGAGGGGCTGGATCCAATCACGGCCGCGCTCAATGCCGGAATCGGCCGCTTCCGCCCGGTGTTGATGACGGCTTTCGCGATGATCATCGGCATGGCCCCGATGGCGCTCAGCGCCGAGCAGAACGCTCCGCTCGGCCGCGCCGTGATCGGCGGATTGGTTTTCGCCACGGTCGCCACGTTGATCTTCGTGCCGGTCGTATTCGCCATGGCGCATTCCCGCAAGCGCCGCCACGCTGTCGCGCCGCCGCAAAATTCGATAGGGACGCACTATGAATGACGAAATCGCCTTCGCGTCGCTGCTTGGGCTGATCAGGCGCCGCCGTCTCAGCGAATGGCTGATCCCGGCGATCGTCGTCATTCTGGTTCTCTATGTCGCCATCACGCTGTTGGCGCGTCGGGCGAATCAAAACGATCTCGCCGCCTGGACGCGCGACCGCGCCATTCCCTATGTTTCGATTATCCAGCCGCACAAGGACGCCCAGCCTCAGGTTCTGGCGCTGCCGGGCAATATCGCCGCCTGGTACGAAGCCTCGATCCATTCGCAGGTGGCCGGCTATGTCAAAAGCTGGAGCAAGGATATCGGCGCCATCGTCAAGAAGGGCGACGTTCTGGCGGAAATCGACACGCCGGAGCTGGACGAACGCCTCGCGCAGGCGCGCGAGGAGCTTGGCCGGGCGCAGGCGGCGCTCTCGCTCGCCAAGGTGACGGCGCAGCGCTGGGACGCGCTGCGCAATTCCGCAGCCGTCTCCAAGCAATCGGCCGATGAGAAGTCCAGCGACGAAAAGGTTAAGCAGGCCGACGTCGGCGCGGCCGCCGCCAATCTCGATCGCCTCAAGGCGCAAAAGGTGTTCGCCCAGATTGTCGCGCCTTTCGACGGCGTGGTGACCGCCCGCAATATCGACATCGGCTCCTATGTCGCGCCGGACCGAGGCGCGGAGACGCTTTTCAAGGTCGCCGACGTCCACGCCGTGCGCATCTACGTCAACGTGCCGCAAATCTATTCCTCGCGGATCAAAGCCGGCATGAATGCGCCGTTCACGACGCCGCAATGGCCGGGGCGGACTTTCACGGCGACCGTCGCCACGACGTCGAACGCCATAGGCGCGCAAACCGGCAGCCTGTTGACGGAGTTGGACATGCCCAACGACGATGGCGCGCTGTTCCCCGGCTCCTACGCCGACGTGCATTTTGAATTGCCCGTCGACGCCACGCAATTGCGCGTCGCCGCCAGCGCTCTGACGATCGGCGCGCAGGGGACGCGGATCGCGACGGTCGATTCCGATAACCACGTGCGCTTCAAGACCGTGACGATCGCCACGGATTTCGGCGCCGAAGTCGCCATCGCCAGCGGACTTTCGCCGCAGGACCGGGTGATCGACAATCCCTCCGAAACCCTGGCCGAGGGCGACACCGTGCGCATCGGCGGCGCGGCGGCGGCGAGCGCCAAGGAATGAGAACGCCAGCTTTCGCTCGCCTGGGTCTTTGCGCCGTTTTCGTCGGACTTGCGGGCTGCGATCTGGCGCCGGTTTATGCGCCGCCGGAGGTCGCGGTTCCCGATCGGTTCAAGACCGCCGCGCCGTCCAGCGCGAAAGGCGAGCTTGGCGAAACCTGGTGGAGCGCCTTCCGCAGCGCCGAACTGGACCGGATGGAGGCGCGGATCGAGGCTGATAATCCGGACTTCGCCGCCGCTCTCGCGCGTTACGAGCGCGCCAAGGCGGTGCTGGATCTGGCTCAATCCGCGTTCTATCCGAACTTTTTGGCGCAACCCGCGCTCAGCGACAACAAACAGTCCAACGATCGGCCGCTGCGTTCGAAAAGCCAGCCCAATTATTATGGCGCCAACCAGATTTTCGGCCAGGTGACCTGGGAGCTCGATCTGTGGGGCCGCATACGCGATCAGGTCGCCGCCGCCAAGGCGGGCGCGCAAGCCAATGACGACTTGCTTCAGGCGGCGCGAACCGCTTTGCACGCTTCTCTGGCGCGCGCCTATATCGCCTTGCGCGGAGCAGACGCCCAGGCCGCCCTGCTGGCGCGCACGATCGTCATCTACAAGTCGGCGCTTGTACTGACCGAAAGCCGTCTGCGCGGCAACGTCGCGCCGCCTATCGACGTCGAGCGCGCCAAAGTGCAATTGGCCAACGCCCAGGCTGCGGCGGCGGATATCGCGCAGGGCCGCGCCGTGCTGGAGGACCTGGTGGCGGCGCTCGTCGGTCAACCCGCCTCCTCGTTCAGAATCGCCGCCGCCGGAGCATTGCCGAGCATGCCGCACGGGCCGCGCAGCGCGCCTTCGACCCTGCTGCAGCGCCGTCCTGACGTCGCGGCGGCCGAACGGCTGATCCTCGTCGCCAATGAGCGCATCGGCGCCGCCAAGGCCGATTTCTTTCCTCGTTTCTATATTCTGCTTTCCGGCGGCACGCAGGACACCGGCTTGGCGCTCACCAATCTGCACAACAGCTTGTGGAGCATCGGCCCCTCCGTCACGGCGCCGATTTTCGACGGCGGCCAGAGGCAGGCCAACCTCGAAATCGCGCGCGCCGACTTCAAGGTGGCGGCGGCCCAATATCAATCAACGGTTTTGGCGGCCTTCCAGGAAGTCGAGGACGCGCTCGCTTCGATCCGGCTGCTGGGCAAGGAATACAGGGCTTTGTCAGTTTCCTCGACGGCGGCGCAACGCGCGCTGAACATGTCGATGAGCCTTTATACGGATGGAGCGGCGTCGTCGCTCGACGTCGTCACGTCGCAAAGCGCCGCACTCGACGCGCAGCGGGCGGAGATCGCCGTCCAGACGCGTCTGCTGCAGCAATATGTGGCGCTCATGCTGGCTTTGGGCGGCGGTTGGAGCGGGCAGGCGCCGCCGTCCGAGCCGACGGGTTCTCCCGGACTCGCGTTGCTCGGGCCGCAGGGCGTCGATCCTGGCCAGCCGGCGCGGGACGCTGGCGCGGCGGAAGCGCGCCGGTAACCGGACGCGGGCGCAAGCTTTTCATCCGCCGTGCGGGTTCAGTGCGCACGCGCCGTGGGCGGTGAACGTCCGGCGACGATTAGAGCATGTTGTTGTCAGGTGGTTCCACCTGACAACAACATGCTCTGACCAAATCGAAATAATTTTCGAACTTTCGCCGAGAGATGACGCAAGTCACTTTGGGTCGGCGGAAACAGATATTATATGAACCAATCTGACGCCAGCATCGGGATCGATGGGTTTCGCCGCCACGCGGCTTCATCGGTGAGTATATGCCGGCGCTCCCGCCAACGCGCGGGATCAGCGACGATCAAGTTCCGATCGGGCTGACAGAATAATCCAATCAGGGAACGAACGTCCGGCATGACGTGAGACGAAAATGCTGGGTTCTGTCGATTTGCGCGATTGGGTTTTTGACAGCGACGACGCCTTGCGCGCTTCGCTCCGGCTTTGCCCGCAAATACGGGCGCTCGCTCGGGCGCCGGCAAATCTGACGACGGCCTTGGCCTCGCTCGTCGGGCTCGACGGCGAAGCCATGGGTCTGGCGCAACGATTCGCCGCTGGCGAATTGCTTGAAAACGCCGAGATCGCTCTGCTGGCGGACGCGCTGGACGTTGGTCATTCGCGCGACGCGTTTTGAACGGACGTCGTCGTTCTCTAGAGATTCCCGTTTCGCCGCAAGCTCTTGAACAAAAAGTCGACACCGTCGGCGGCCATGGAAACGCCAATGGAACGCGCCGGCGCTGACGTCGAGACGAAACCGTTGCGTCCGTCCGACTGTTGCTGCGATAGAGAGAGGCTTAGAGCGTGTTGTTGTCGGGTGGTTCCACCTGACAACAACACGCTCTAATATTCGCGTCAGGCGATGGCGAGGGATCGTGAATCATGGCGACGTCCGGGCAGGGCAAACGGCGAAATCTTAGCGGCGCGCCGGCATTCCCGCGTCTGCTGCGCCTTTGTCTCGCCGGCTTGACGATTCTTGGGTGTTCGACATTGGCGGCGGAGCCCGCGCCGACGCCCGATGTGTTCATGCCGAGTTTTTTCGATCGGCAGCGGCGTTTTCCGGTCCCGGATATGTCGACGATCAAGATTATCCGGTTCCTGACCGACGACGAATTTCCGCCCTTTCAATATCTGGGGCCAGATGGCGCGTTGACCGGCTTCAATGTCGAGATCGCGCGCGCCGTCTGCGAGGAGTTGAAGGTCGCCTGCACAATTCAGGCGCGGCGCTGGGATACTCTGCTCGATGCGCTCGCCGAGCGCAGCGGCGACGCGGTGATCGCCTCGCTCAAGGACAGCGACGCCAATCGCGCCCGCGTCGATTTCTCGGCGCCCTATTATTTGACCCCCGGTCGCTTTATCGCCCTCGTCGGCGCTCCGGCGCGCCAGGTCCTGCCTGAGACGCTGATCGACGTCAGCGTCGGCGTCGAGGCGGGCAGCGCGCATGAAGCGTTCCTGCGGAAATTTTACAGAGCCGCGCGCCTCGTCAGCTTTTCCAGCGCCGCCGAAATGCACACGGCCTTGAAAAACGGCGAGATCGAGCTCGCTTTCGGCGACGCGCCCACGCTGGCGATCTGGATGAACGGCGCCGATTCGGAAAATTGCTGCGCCTTTCGCGGCGGCCCCTTTCTCGAACCGGCGTTTTTTGGCAATGGCGTCGGGGTCGCGCTCCGCAAGGGCGACGCGGCGCTGCGTCGCGCCCTCGACTATGCGTTGCAGCGGCTCGACGAACGCGGCGCGATAGCTGAGCTCTACTTGAAATATTTTCCGATTGGCATTTATTGAGGCCGTTTTGCGCCCCGCGCAGGCCGAACTCGGGCGACGCCGTTGCAGGAGCATAGGATGCGTGAATTGCAAAAGCCCGGCGTCATTCCGCTGGCCGAGGTCACCGCGATGAGCGGCGTCGATTTCCTGCGCGGCGTGATGGAGGGACGTTATCCCGGCGCGCCGATCGCCAAGACTCTTAATTTCTGGCTGGCCTCGGTCGAAAAAGGCGCCGTCGCGTTCGAGGGCGAGCCGACGCCGGATTATTTCAATCCGATTTCGACGATTCACGGCGGCTGGGCCTGCACCATCCTCGACAGCGCTCTCGCCTGCGCCATCCATTCGATGCTGAAGCCCGGGCAGGGCTATACTTCGGTCGATATCAAGGTCAATTTCGTCAAGGCGGTGCTGCCGGGCGAAATTTTGCGATGCGACGCGAAAATCCTGCATTTCGGCGGCCGGATAGCGACCTCCGAGGGCTATTTACGCAACAAGGATGGTGTTTTGTTCGCGCACGGCGTGCAAACGGGGATGATTTTCGGCGCCGGCTCGAGCAAGGCGCGATGACGATCGCTGGGGCCGCCGCGCGGCGTTAATGGCTTTGCCGAAAAAAGCGGCGGGCCGTCTTGACGCGGCCGCGCGCCTCGCCGCAAATCCGCCATCGCATCCTCAAGGACGAAATCCATGGCCAACGCCTCGCCTGTCTCGCCGCTCGCGCCCAAAAGCTATCCGGACATGCCGGAAATCGAGGGCGTTCGCCTGGCCGCGGGGGCGGCAGGCGTCCGCTACAAGGATCGCACCGACGTTATGATGGCCGTGTTCGATGCGGGCGCGCAGGCGGCGGGCGTGTTCACGACCTCCAAATGCCCTTCGGCGCCGGTCGACTGGTGTCGCGCCAAATTGCCCGGCGGGGAAGCGCGGGCGCTGGTCGTCAATTCCGGCAACGCCAACGCCTTTACGGGCAAGGCCGGCAAGGACGCCGTCAAGGCCACCGCCAAGTTGGCGGCTAAGGCCGTCGGCGCCGAGGAAGACGAGATTTTCCTCGCCTCCACCGGCGTCATCGGCGAACCGCTCGACGCCGGCAAATTTGATGGCGTGCTCGACGAACTGACGCAAAAGGCGCGGCCCGACGGTTGGCTCGAAGCCGCCAAGGCGATCATGACCACAGACACGTTTCCCAAACTCGCCACCGCCAAGGCGCGGCTTGGCGGCCTCGACGTGACCATCAATGGTTTCGCCAAAGGCGCCGGCATGATCGCCCCCGACATGGCGACAATGCTCGCCTATGTCTTCACCGACGCGCCGATCGCCGCGCAGGCGCTACAAAAGCTTTTGTCCCACGGCGTCAAATCGACGTTCAACAGCATCACCGTCGACAGCGATACATCGACCTCCGACACGTTGATGGCGTTCGCCACCGGGGCCGCCGAAAAGCGCGGCGCGCCCAGGATTAAAAAAGCCAGCGACAAACGTCTCGGCGATTTCCGCGAAAAGTTCGAGGCGGTCTTGCTCGATCTCGCCCAGCAAGTGGCGCGCGACGGCGAAGGCGCGCGCAAATTCCTTGAAGTGCGCGTCAAAGGCGCCGATACGCACAAGGCAGCCAAGCGCGTCGCCCTGTCGATCGCCAATTCGCCGCTGGTGAAGACGGCGGTCGCCGGCGAAGACGCCAATTGGGGCCGCGTCGTCATGGCGGTCGGCAAGGCCGGGGAGAAAGCCGAGCGGGATCTGTTGTCGATCTGGTTCGGCGCTATTCGCGTCGCTCACGACGGAATGCGCGATCCCGACTATGACGAGGCCGCCGCCAGCGCCGTGATGAAAGCCGATCATATCGTCGTCACCGCCGATCTCGGCCTGGGCAAAGGCGAAGCGCGCGTGTGGACCTGCGACCTCACCAAGGACTATGTCGCGATCAACGGCGATTACCGGTCCTGATCGCGAGGAAGGGACCATGAAGATTCTGCTGGTCGTCGCTGTGGCGCTGATCGACGCTGATGGCCGCGTTTTGCTGGCGCAAAGGCCGCCGGGCAAAAATCTAGCCGGTCTTTGGGAGTTTCCCGGCGGCAAGGTCGAGCACGGCGAACGGCCGGAGACCTCGCTCATCCGCGAGCTCGACGAGGAATTGGCGATCACGGTGAAGGAGCCGTGTCTCGCCCCGCTCAGTTTCGCCAGTCACGCCTACGAGGATTTCCATCTCCTGATGCCGCTCTATGTCTGCCGGCGTTGGGAAGGAACGGCGAGGGCCCGCGAAGGCCAGACGCTGAAATGGGTTTTCCCGCGCGACATGCGCGACTATCCGATGCCGCCGGCCGACGCGCCGCTCATTCCAGCGCTCATCGATCTGCTGGGCTAGCGTCCGCCCGACGAGTAGGTCTCGTCGGAGCTTTTCGTCGCCAGGACGATACGGCGAAGTCGGCCGGAGCGAGCCAACGCCGGCGTCGAACGATCAATCGCTCAGCATGCGCTTGAGCAATTCGATCTCCTCGTTCAGCGAGGAATTCTTGCCGACCAGACCTTCGATCTTGCGCACCGCGTGCAGCACGGTGGTGTGATCGCGACCGCCAAAACGCCGGCCTATTTCCGGCAGCGACCGCAGGGTCATCGTTTTGGACAGGTACATGGCGATCTGACGCGGAAGCACGACATTGGCGGTGCGCCTCGACGACAGGATATCGGCGCGGCTGACGTTGAAATGTGTCGCCACCAGTTTTTGAATGTCCTCGATTTTAACGCGCTTGGGTTCGCGCACGCGCACCAGATCGCGGATGGCCGCCTCCGCCGCTTCGAGATTCAGAACCGAGCCGGCAAGCTGGGAATGGGCCAGCAAACGGTTGACCGCGCCGTCGAGATCGCGTCCGTTGGTCTCGATCGCCTTGGCCACCAGGGTCACAACGCGCGGGGAAACGTCAAAGCCGGGGTGGGCTAACTTGGCGGCGCCGATGCGCGCTTCGAGGATGGCGACGCGCAAGGCCTCATCGAGCGCTTGCATTTCCACGCAAAGTCCGCCAGCGAGGCGTGAGCGCACGCGCTCTTCGAGATTTTCCAGTTCGGCGGGCGAACGATCGGCGGCGATCACCACCTGTCTGCCGGCGTCGATCAGCGCGTTCAACGTATGACAGAACTCCTGCTGGATCGATTTGCCCTGGAGGAATTGCATGTCGTCGATCACCAGCACGTCGATGGCGCGCAGCTTGTCCTTGAAGGCCAGGGCGTTTTGCGTCTTCAGCGCGGAAACGAAGCCATACATGAATTTTTCGGCGGTCAGATAGGTGACCCGCTTGCCCGCTTCGATGCAGGCTTGCGCCGTCGCCTGCAACAGATGCGTTTTGCCCAGCCCGACGGCCGAATGAATATAGAGCGGATTGTACAGCGCGCTCTCGCCGGAACGATGGCGGGTGATCTGGCTTGCCGCCGCATAGGCCAATTGGTTGGATGGGCCGACAAGAAATGTCGCAAAGGTCATGCGCCTGTCGAGCGGCGATCCGCCAAATCCTGCGCCTTGCCCGATCTCGCCCGCCGAGTGCGTCGCCGCGCAAGGGGCGGGGCGAGGGCTCGCGGCGGCTTCGACGCCCGGCGCCTTGTCGGCGACGATGAACTTATGCGGGGCGGGCCGGCCAGCGCCGCGCACCATCAATTCGATGTCCGTCGCGCCGGGGAGCTCTTCGACGATCACGGCGCGCAAACGATCGAGATAATGCGCCCGTATCCAGCTCTTCAGGAATTTCGTCGGCACCGACATCATGGCGCAGCCTTCATGGACGCCGTCGAGTTCGAGGCTCGCAAACCAGGAGGAATATACGGCCTCGCCGATCTCCGACTTCAACCTTTTGCGCGCGCGCGCAAAAGCCTCGCTGCGCGAGGCGGCGGTTTCGCAGATGGGCGTCGATGTCATGAGAATTTGTGCTTCCGACATTGTTTTTGCTTCTTGATTAGAAATTCGGACGTCCACACCCGATCAACGGGCGCAAAAGGCCGCGTCCGAAAGCGCGAAACCTTCGGCGAAAACCAGCAGTCTTAAGAAAAATGCGCGCGCTCGCGCGCTCAGACTAGGAAAGGGCCCGACAAGGACCGCTTCGCCATGCGCCCAGCCCGGGACCAGAGTCCAGGCGCGTCAATCGCGGCGCCAAAAAGCCTCCAGCACGCGGCGCATTGTGGCGCGCCTCGCTTTGAAAAAATGTCATAGCGTCCCCCAGCCACGGAAATGAAAATTTCCGCATCCGCGCTTGAACCGTTGATCTTAAGTGTTGCCGCTAAGCCTCAAGCCGATCGCCGAAACCGTTAAACGCGCCCAATTCGTCCGCTGCCTAAGCCCAATTTCCAACCCCGTCTTCAGTCAAGACGAAAAGGCCGGAAATCTGTTACAAGCTGTTGGAGTTGTTCGTTATTTCGCGCGTCCGCCGCTCATCGCCACCGACCTTCAGACCATACACAGGCCCCCATCGGCGCGCAATAACCGAAATGAAAAATCGAGATCGTCCGCCCCCATTTTTGTGACGCACTTTGTCGCGCCTAGGTTGTATGAACGTTAACCGACTGATTCAGCGCCATGCGATCATCAGGCGGAGATGGAGCGTCGTTCGCCGGGATTCACGCAGTGGGTCGATTTGGCGCCAAAGCGTTCTGTTGTCAAGCGCGCGAATTATCGACCAGACTCGTCCTTTATCTATAATATATTGAATTTAAGCGAACTTTAGTGATCGCCAAAAAACCCGTCACAATTTTTTCTTAAATTGTGGCGTGAATGCATAATTGACACGCCGGTTGCCGCGTGCGGCGCGAGAATCGCTATCGGAGCGCGCGCGGCCTCTGTCTGAACCGTTGACGAAACGCGGCGCGATCTGTTCTTGCGGGCGTGAATTTGCTAAAGAGGGGCGTGTCCAAGCGCCGGCCTTGAACCGGACGAATTGGGAAGGCGAGTTACATGTTCATTCAGACGGAAGCCACGCCGAATCCGGCGACGTTGAAATTTCTACCTGGCCGCGCTGTTTTGGCGAATGGCGCGCGCGAAATCCGGAACAGCGAAGAGGCCGCCGCGTCGCCGCTCGCCGGAGCGCTGTTGTCGATCGAAGGCGTCAGCGCCGTGTTTTTTGGTCCGGACTTCATTTCGGTCACGAAGAACGCGGGCGAATGGCCGCATCTCAAGCCGGCCATACTTGGCGCGATCATGGAACATTATATGTCCGGAGCGCCGCTGCTGCTCGACGGCGGCGCAGAGACGGCGGCGCAGGAGTTTTTCGCCGACGAGGACGCGCAGATCGTCGCGACGATCAAGGAATTGATCGAAACGCGCGTGCGCCCGGCCGTGGCGGGCGACGGCGGCGACATCGTCTTTCGCGGCTTTAAGGACGGCGTCGTGTTCCTCGCCATGAAAGGCGCATGTTCGGGATGTCCCTCGTCCACAGCGACGCTGCGGAACGGCGTCCAGAATCTGCTGCGCCATTTCGTGCCGCAGGTTCAGTCGGTCGAGCAGGTCTGACGGCCGCGCGCCTATTCGCGCCACGGCGCCTTTAATGTATAAGGCGCTCATGCGCATTCTCGCCATTGATACGGCCCTGCCCGCAGCCGCCGCGTGCGTTCTCGACGCGCGTTCGGCCGAGCCGCTGGCGATTGAAACCATGCCGATGGCCAAGGGCCACGCCGAAGCGCTGCTGCCGCTGATCGAGCGCGTCATGGCGCGGGTCGAGGGCGGCTTCGCCAGCCTCGATAAGATCGCCGCCACCGTCGGTCCCGGCTCCTTCACCGGCATCCGCATTGGCCTGGCGGCGGCGCGCGGCGTCGGCCTCGCGTGCGCCCGCCCGGTCGTGGGCGTTTCAACGCTTTCCGCCCTGGCGGCGCCGCTCATTCTCGAGTCCCAGGACGGCGTTTGCGCCGCCGCCATCGATGCACGTCATGGTTGTGTTTTCCTTGCCGCTTTCGCGCCCGACGGGCGAACGATCGTCTCGCCCCGTTTGGTCGGATTGCATGACGGCGTTCGCGCTCTCGGCGCCGGCAAAGTTCGTATCGCCGGTTCGGGCGCGCCCCTGCTCGCCGCGCAGGCGGCCTTGATGGGCGTCGACGTCGAAATCGCCGGATCTTCGCCATTCCCCGACATCGCCTATGTCGCTCGGCTCGGTCTTGCCGCAGACGCCGCCAGCGCGCCGGCGCGACCGCTTTATCTCAAGGCGCCGGACGTCAAACCGCCCGTCGCCCAGGCCGTCGCGACGGCGGCCCCATGAAATTCGCGCACGGAGACTGAGACTGCTTTTTTGCAGAAGACCCAAGGCGCTTCCGTTCGTTCGCGCGCTTACCGCCGCGGACGCCGGCGCTTGCGCCGCACTGCACGCCCAGAGTTTTCCTCATCCCTGGAGCGCCGCGGAATTCGAACAATTGCTGAACGATCGCGTTTGCCTCGCCCAGGGCGCGGTGGACGGCGGCGTGCTTTGCGGGTTCGCGCTGTCGCGGCTTGCCGGCGAGGAGGCTGAAATCCTGACCTTCGCCGTCGAACGCGCCCGCCGTCGCAAGGGTGTGGGCGGGCATATTCTCGTCGCGCATCTGTCAGCGCTCGGCCGAGCCGGAATCAGGACCTTGTTTCTCGAAGTCGAGGAAGCCAATTTGGCCGCCCTGGCGCTCTATCGACGCTTTCGTTTTGTCGAAGTGGGACGGCGCAAAGCCTATTACGCCAAGGTCGAGGGCGCTCGCGCCAACGCCATCGTCATGCGGCGGGACGCCGAATAAGCTTGCGTAAACGCGCGCTCGCAAATTCCTCACGCCGCCGCGGCGACGCGGCAAAATTCATAAAAAATTCGCATTGCCGGCTTAAGCGGGTTCATGGCCATTTTACGGGCGTTCATGCTCGTTTTCGCCCTCGCGGGCTTCTATATCTTGGGAACGCCGCTGCAATGGCTGGCGCAAAAGCGCCGCTGGCCTCTTGCGCAGCGGATTCCGCCGTTTTTCTGCGGAACGATCTGCGCCATCATCGGCTTACGCATCAATTTCGAGACGCCGCCCGTCAGCGACGGCCCGCGCCTGATTGTCGCCAATCACGTGTCCTGGACCGACATTCTCGTTTTGGCGAGTCGGGCGCCGATCTGTTTCGTCGCCAAGGCGGAAGTGGCGAAATGGCCGATCTTCGGCGCTTTCGCGCGGGTGCAGCGGACGATTTTCGTCGATCGGAACAATCGCGCCGACGTTCCGCGCGTCAATAAAGCCATGGCGGCGCGAATGATGGCCGGCGAAGACGTACTTTTATTCGCTGAAGGCACGTCGAGCGACGGCAGCGGGGTTTTGTCTTTCAAGCCTTCGCATTTTGGCGCCGCGCGCGATCTCCTGCGGATTTATCCACAGGTCGAAAAAGTCGTCGTCCAGCCGGTCGCCATCGCCTATACGCGCGCCAAAGGCGTCCTTCTCGATGAAGCCGCGCGGCAAAAATTCGCCTGGTTCGGCAATTCGGCCCTGTTGCCGCATATCTGGCTGCTGCTGAAATCCGGCCCGGTCGATTGCCGCGTCGCCTTTGGCGCGCCGCTCGCATTCACCGCTTCGAGCGAACGCAAGATTTTGGCGCTGGCGACGCGGCAGAGCGTCGAAAAGCTGGCGCGTCGACTGATCGAGCCGGCAAATTCGGCGTCAACGCCGCTTATGCGCTGCGAGGAAATCGGATAAGAAAAGGGCAGGCGCCTTTGTTCGTGGCGCGGCAGGCGCCAACTTTGGAAAGATGACCATTATATCGACTTTCGACGCCAGGGCGGATCGGCGGCCCGCAGAATCGACAAAGGCGGCTCCACGCCAGGAAAAGCGCCGCGACGCCGGGCTAAAGCTGTTCGTCAAATCCTACGGCTGTCAGATGAACGTCTATGACGCCGCTCGCATGGCCGATGTGCTCGCCCCCGAAGGCTTTGAGGAGACGGCCAGGATCGAGGACGCCGATCTGATCGTGCTGAACACGTGCCATATTCGGGAACGAGCCGCCGACAAGGTGTTTTCCGAACTTGGCAAGGCGCGCCTCATCAAACAGGCGCGCGCCAGCGCCGGCCTGTCGACAAAAATCGCTGTCGCCGGGTGCGTCGCTCAGGCCAAGGGCGCCGAAATCCTGCGCAAACAGCGCGCCGTCGATCTGGTTGTCGGGCCGCAGAGCTATCATCGTCTGCCGCAAATGCTGAAACAGGCGGAGTCCGGTCCGGTCGTCGACACGGATTTTCCGGTTGAGGATAAATTCGACCACCTGACCCAGCCGACCGAAGAAAAAATGCGCGCGCGCGGCCTTTCCGCCTTTCTGACGGTGCAGGAAGGCTGCGACAAATTTTGCGCTTTTTGCGTGGTGCCCTACACCCGCGGCGCCGAAATGTCGCGTCCCGTCAGCAAGATTCTCGACGAGGCGCGGGCTCTGGCGCGCGCCGGCGTGCGCGAGATTTCGCTGCTCGGGCAAAACGTCAACGGCTATCACGGCGAAGGCGAGGACGGCGAAGTCTGGTCGCTCGCCGATCTGCTCCGGCGTCTGGCGCGGATGGAGGGGATCAAGCGCTTGCGCTACACCACCAGCCATCCCTGCGACATGGGCGAGGATCTGATTCGCGCCCACGGCGAATTGCCGGCGTTGATGCCGTTCCTGCATCTGCCCGTGCAATCGGGTTCCGACCGTATCCTGGCCGCGATGAACCGTCGCCATACGGCGAAGGACTATGCCGTTCTGGTCGAACGCATCCGTCAGGCGCGGCCCGACATCGCCTTGTCGTCCGATTTCATCGTTGGTTTTCCGGGCGAAACGGAAGAGGATTTTCAAGCCACGCTCGCCCTGGCGCGCGACGTTGGCTTCGCCTCGACTTTCTTTTTCAAATATTCGGCGCGACCGGGCACGCCCGGCGCCGAACTGAGCGATCAGGTTGCGGAGGAGATCAAGGCCGACCGGTTGGCGCGGCTGCTCGATCTCGTCGAGTTCGCAACGGCGCGCCTTCAACGCCAGCATGGTCGGCAAAAGGCTCGAAGTTCTATTCGAAAAGCCCGGCCGCCATCCCGGCCAGATCGCCGGCAAATCGCCCTATATGCAGCCGGTGCAGGTCGAAGGCCCGGCTTCCCTGATAGGTTGCGTCGCCGCCGTCGACATCGTCGAATGCGGCTCGAACTCGCTGTTTGGCCGCCTGCCTGCGCCCGGGCAACCGCCGGGGCCGCACATCAAAGAGGGTTCAGCTTGAAATCGATCGACGGCGAATTTTCGCAAAATGGCGGTCAGGCTCCTGCGCCGGAAACCGCCGAATCGAGCCTGGCGCTGGCCGACAATCGCACCGCTTCGCTGGTGTTCGGCCATTACGATCAAAATCTGGCGAAGATCGAGCGGCGGCTTGGCGTTTCGCTTAACGCCAACGGCAATCACGTGACGATCAAAGGGCCGCCCGAGGCGAGCGATCACGCTCGCCGCGTCCTCGCCATGTTGGCCGAACGCGCCGGCGCGGGCCAGTCCGTTTCGATCGGCGACGTCGAAGGCGCCATTCAGGAATGCGCCCTGCAAGGCCTGCTTTTTCCGAAGGAAGCCGCGGCGGCGCCGCGCGCCTCGTTCGAACAGGTCGGCACGCGCAAGCGCGGCGCGGTGCGCGCCCGCAACAGCGCCCAGGATGAGTATCTGCGCGCCCTCAAACGCTTCGAACTGACCTTCGCCGAAGGGCCGGCCGGAACCGGCAAGACCTGGCTGGCGGTCGGCCACGCGGTTTCGCTGCTGGAGCAGGGCGCGGTCGAACGGCTGGTGCTGTCGCGTCCCGCTGTCGAGGCGGGCGAGCGGCTCGGCTTTCTGCCCGGCGATATGCGCGACAAGGTCGATCCCTATTTGCGGCCGATTTTCGACGCGCTGCAGGATTTCATGGAAGGGCGCATGGTCGAGCGCGGCATGCAGACCGGCATGATCGAGGTCGCGCCGCTCGCCTTCATGCGCGGGCGCACATTGTCGAACGCCTGCATATTGCTTGACGAAGCGCAAAACGCCACGACGATGCAGATGAAAATGTTTCTGACGCGCCTTGGCGAGGGGTCGCGTATGATCGTCACCGGCGATCCCACCCAGACGGATTTGCCGCCGGGCCAGAAATCGGGCCTTTCGGAAGCCATTTCGTTGCTTGGCGGACTTGAAGGCGTCGGCCATGTCATCTTCAAAGAGGGCGACGTGGTGCGACACGATCTGGTGCGCCGCATCGTTGGCGCCTACGAGGCGCAAACGCGGCGCGTCCACGACGAAGCGAACGCGCGATGAACCTGATGATCGAGGTCGCCCTCGAAGACGAGCGGTGGCTGGAGCTCGGCGATCTCGACGCTTTTGTCGAGCGCACGCTCGAAACGGCTTTGCGGCGGAGCGCCGCGCGGATCGGGAGCGGCGCGGGAATTTGCGTTCTGTTCTGCGACGACGCGCGCATCCGTGAATTGAACAAGCAATGGCGCGGCTTCGACAAACCGACCAACGTCCTGTCCTTTCCGGCCGGCGGCGAGATCGCCGCCGCGCCCTTTCTTGGCGACGTCGCCATCGCTTTCGAGACGGTTCGCCGCGAGGCGCAGGAGGAAGGCAAGAGCCTGGCCGACCACGCCCGTCACATGATTGTCCATGGCTTTTTGCATCTTCTGGGCCATGACCACGAGAATGATGACACGGCGCAGGCGATGGAGGCGCTCGAAGCGAAAATCCTGCATGAAATGGGCGTCGCCGATCCCTATGCCGATGAACGCCCCGACGAGGCCGCAAGCCGATGAACGCGCCTGACAAGGAAAACGCGGACCAGACCGCCTCGCCCGAGCGAAGTCCCGCGAAGCCCGCCGCTTCGCTGATGGAGCGGCTGCGCGCGCTGTTCGGCCTGACCGGCGCCTCGATCCGCGACGATATCGAGGACGCGCTCGAAGACGCCGCCATAGGCGAGGATTTCAGCCCGCAGGAGCGGGCTATGCTGAAGAACGTCCTCGACCTGCATGAAGTGCGCGTGCGCGACGTGATGGTGCCGCGCGCCGATATTATCGCTGTCGCGCTTGACGCCTCGCTCGCCGAGGTGTTGGGCGTGTTCCGCACAGCGGGCCATTCGCGCCTGCCCGTGCATGGCGACACGCTCGACGATCCGCGCGGCATGGTGCACATCCGCGATTTCGTCGATTATGTCGCCGCGGCGGCTGAGAAATCGACCGCCGAGCGAAGCGCGCGTCCCGGCGCCGCCGCCGTTCGGGCGTCGGCGAAATTCATTCCCATCGATCTGACGGTCAATCTTGAGACGGCGGGCGTGCTGCGTCCGGTCCTGTTCGCTCCGC
Source organism: uncultured Alphaproteobacteria bacterium (assembly GCA_963736175.1). GTDB lineage: Bacteria > Pseudomonadota > Alphaproteobacteria > Rhizobiales > Beijerinckiaceae > Rhodoblastus. Next base: position 121,918 of record CAVTNU010000002.1, read on the forward strand.
CCTCAATGCCGGCGCTCGATCTGCTGGTGAAGATGCAGGCGACGCGCACCCACATGGCATTGGTGATCGACGAATATGGCGGCACCGACGGTCTCGTCTCGATTGAGGACATTGTCGAAATGATCGTCGGCGACATCGAGGACGAGCACGATTTCGACGAAACGCCGAAGATCGAGGCGCAAGGTCCAGGCGTTTTCGTCGCCGATGCGCGAGTCAGTCTGGAAGACGCCACGCAGGCCGTCGGCATCGACCTGACCACCTTGGGCGCGGCCGACGATGTCGACACGCTTGGCGGCCTCGCCGCCGCCTTCGCCGGCCACGTGCCAATTCGCGGTGAAGTCGTTGTCAGTCCCGACGGCGATTTCGAATTCGACGTGCTTGAGGCCGATCCCAGGCGGCTCAAAAGGCTGCGTCTGCGTCTGACCGGCGGGAGCCAACCGGCCAGCCCGCCGCTGAACGAATCCTCCCCCTGACGCATTTCGATTTCGTCGCAGGCGCGGGTTAGACTTGGCGCCGATTCGCGGCGGCGTTGCTTGCCGAGCGCGCCAGACGGCCTGGATGTGAATATGTGTCTGAACAAAATCTTGTGGCGATATTCCGCCTCCCCTCCGGCGCCGATGGCGGTCGCTGCGCCGCTTGGGCCGGGCTGAGATGTTCAAACTCGCCCAAAGCGTAATCCTCTCGGAGGGATGGCGGCGACGACTGATCGCCTTTTTCGGCGGCGCGGTCGGCGCGCTGGCCCTGGCGCCGATCGGCTTTTTTCCAGCTCTGGCGGTCACCATGACCCTCGCGGTCTGGCTCATCGACGGATCGGGCGAGGGAGCGAGCTTGTGGGGCGGCGTGCGTCGCGCCGCCGGCGCCGGCTGGTTGGTCGGCTTCGGCTATTTTGTCGCCGGTCTGTGGTGGATGGGCTCAGCCTTCCTGGTGGAGGCGGATAAATTCGCCTGGGCGTTGCCGCTTGGCGTGCTGGGTCTGCCGGCGGGGCTGGCGCTGTTCACCGCGCTCGGCTTCGCCCTCGCCCGGCTGTTATGGTCGTCGGGCTCGACGCGCATCCTGGCTTTGGCCGCCGGTCTTGGCGCGTCGGAATGGCTGCGCGGCCATATCTTGACCGGTTTCCCGTGGAACGATTTCGGCATGGCGCTGGGAGGCAATCTCTATCTGGCGCAATTCGCATCGTTGACGGGCCTTTACGGCCTGACGGTTCTGGCCGTCGCCATCGCCGCGGCGCCGGCGGCGCTTGGCGCGGAACGGCCGGCGCGCGCGCCTTTGGTCCTGGCGCTGACGGTCCTGGCGGGGCTTGGCGCGTTCGGCGCATGGCGGCTGACCGGCGAAACCGGAGACGTCAAAGGCGTCAAATTGCGCATCGTCCAGGCCAATGTGGCGCTCGACGACAAGTTTCGCGCCGAGTTCAAGGATCAGCTTCTCGATCGCTATTATTCCTTGTCGGATCGCGCAACCTCGCCGCAAACGACCGGCGTCGGCGACGTAACCCATATAATCTGGCCCGAATCGGCCTTTCCGTTCATCCTGGCGCGCGACGGCCGCATTTTGGCGCAGATCGGCGCGCGGCTGCAAAACGCCGTGCTGTTGACCGGAGCGGCGCGCGCTGAAGGCGAGGGGCGCGCGACGCGCTATTTCAACGCTATCCAGGTTCTGAGCAACGGCCAGATTCTGCAAAGCTACGACAAGATCCATCTGGTTCCCTTCGGCGAATATCTACCGTTGGCCGCGCTACTGGGACGCCTGGGTCTTTCGCCGTTCGATGGCCTGTCGGGAGGCTTCACGCCCGGCTCGACCGCCAAACTGCTGAACGCCCCCGGATTGCCGGCGATTTTGCCGCTCGTCTGCTATGAAGCGATCTTTCCCGATGAAGTCGCCGCCCATATGGCGGCGCAGAGCGTTCGCCCAAGCCTGATGCTTAACGTCACCAATGACGGTTGGTTCGGGCGGACCGCCGGCCCCTATCAGCATCTGGATCAGGCGCGGCTGCGCGCCATCGAGCAGGGCGCGCCTTTGGCGCGCGCGGCCAATACGGGAATTTCCGCCCTCATCGATCCCTACGGACGCATTCTCGCCCAATCTCCGCTTGGCGCCGAGGCGGTGATTGACGTGCGTCTGCCGAAAGTCATAGACGCCACCGTTTTTTCGCGTTGGCCGCGTCTCGCGCCGTTGTCCCTTTGGCTTCTGGCCTTGCTTGGCGCGGTCTGGCGCCGCCGCCCGAGTTGACATAGCCTTGCATGCGGGCGCAAATGTAAAGCCGTATTACTCAAGGCCAAACCGTGACGAAACCGCCACATCCGATGGACTGCCATGTCGGCGCCAAAGTGCGCTTACGTCGCAAGGCGCTCGGCATGAGCCAGGAAAAGCTTGGCGACGCGCTGCAGGTGACCTTCCAGCAAGTGCAGAAATACGAAAAGGGCGTCAACCGCATCGGCGCCAGCCGCCTGCTGCAGATTTCGCACGCGCTGAACGTGCCGACCTCGTTCTTTTTCGATGGCGCGCCGGCCGTCGACGGAGCCGCCGGGCCGCATTTTGTCGATTCGGCGGCCGGCGACGGCGTCGTTTTCGATTTTGGCGACGCGGACGACGAGGCGAGGCTCCGCAGCGCCTTCGCGCGCATTAAAAGCGCGAAAATGCGCAAAATGGTTCTCGATCTCGCGATCATGTTCGGCGAATCGGACGGCGCAAAAACCTGAAACGGCGCTCGCGGGCCTCGGTTGAACGGACAGGAAAATCGAAAGGCCGATTGAAGCGCTTTTACATATCCCCTCCTACAGGATAGGTTATGATAGATTGGCGCGCTGGAAACCGTCAGACCTTCGACGTGAGATCGCGCCGCCGAGCAAATGCTTCGAGACGGATTTCGAAGGCCCCAGGACCGCCGGGATCGAGACGGCGCGTCCGGTCGCGCCCGAGCGGCGGGCCTGATTCACCGACATAACCCGAGGATTTGCCGAGCGGCCATGCAACATGCGTCCTTCCCGGAAATCGTCAAGCGCCTCCGCCGCGCCGAAGGCCACTTGAAATCAATTCTGGCGATGATCGACGCCGAACGGTCCTGCCTCGATATCGCCCAGCAACTCCACGCCGTCGAGGCCGCCGTCCGTGCCGCGAAAAAAGCGCTGATTCACGATCACATCGAACATTGCCTGCGGGACGGAGCCGGCGAGAGCGCGCTTGAAGCCAAAGCTCTTGTCGCCAAGCTCAAGCAATTGGCGAAATATTTGTGAAACCCGATGCCTGATCTTACTCATCTTATTCAATCAGGGGCTGCCAATCCCTGGATCTATTTGCCCTTGGCGATGGCCTTGGGAGCGTTGCACGCATTGGAGCCGGGCCATTCCAAAAGCCTGATGGCGGCCTTCATCATCGCCGTGCGCGGCAACGCGCGGCAAGCCGCGACGCTTGGCCTGTCGGCGGCGGTCGGCCACACGATCGTCGTCTGGGCGCTGGCCGCCGTGGGCTTGTGGATCGGCGATCAGGCGATCCTGGACAAGGCCGCGCCCTGGCTGACCTTTGTCGCCGGGTTGCTGGTGATGTCGCTGGCCTTGCGCATCGTGAGCCTTACCCGAGTTGGCGCGCCCGGCGGCGGAGCCGCTCACGAGCACGCCCACGCTCTTGTCCACGATCACGGTGAAAATCACGGCGGCGGAGACCACGACCACCATCATCACGCCGATCTTCATGGCGCCGCGCATATGCGCGCGCATGCGCGGGACGTCGCCGAACGTTTTGCGGGTCGTCAGGTCGGCTATCGCGAAATCGTCTGGTTCGGTTTCGCCGGCGGCCTCACGCCATGCCCGGCGGCGCTGGCGGTGTTGTTGATCTGTTTGCAAACACGGGCCTTTTCGTTGGGCTTTGCAATGGTGGCGGCTTTTTCCGTCGGACTGGCGGCGACCATGATCGGTGTTGGGCTCGCCGCCGCCTGGGGCGCGCGCGCCATGGCCGGGTCGAGGCGTTTCGAAACAGTCGCCGCGCGATTGCCTTTCGTTTCCGCCGCGATCGTTTTGCTGGTCGGTTTCGTCATGACCTTGCGCGGGCTCGGCGCGACGGGGCTGTTGAGCTGAGTCCGCGTCAGGCGCCAAGGCGACCTGCTCTAAGCGCGCCAAGGCGAATTCACGCAAGCCTGACACAAGCCCGATTTGAAATGGTCGGATCGCGGCGCCGGTTTTCCGATCCTCGCTCGTCGAAGGAGCGCCGAGGGCGATTTGTCGATCCTCGCCCGTCGGTTCGGTCAAGAGAAACGCGAATGGCCAATATCGATCAAGATCATCATTTGCGGGCCATTCAGGCCGACGATAAGTTCAAGGGCAGCCTCGTCGAGGCGCTCGCGATTATTCAGCCGGAACTCCCGGCCATGGCCAGAACCTATTACGATCAGCTGCTCGCGCTTTATCCGCGGGCGATATCCGAACTCATCAACAGGGTTTCACTCGTCAATCTTGTCGAGGGGCGCGTCAAACACCTCATGTTGCTTTTCGGCGGTCGCATGGACCGACAATATTTCGACAGCATCGACGTCGTCGTAACGCGTGCGCTTGCCGCGGGCGCCGACATTTCAGGCGTTTGCGGCGCGAGCATGTGCGCGCTCGCGCGGGCGTTCGACGTCATCGCGAAACATCATGGCCGGAACGGCGCGAAAATCTCTGTCCTCTGCGCCGCGCTGGCGCGCGCCGCCGCGATGGAGGCGAACATCTTCGCGGAAGTCTACGCCGAAACGCTCAATCAAAAAGCCAACGCGGACAGGCTGAAAGTAGCGGATGATTTGACGCGGACGGTGCATGGAATCGTCGGCGAGCTTAAGGCGATGAGCCAAGGCATCGAAAAACGCGCGTCCGTCATGGCGGACTCGGCTGACGACGTCAGCCAGCGCGTCGCGCAGGCGGCGAAGGATTCGCACGAGATTTCGTCGAACATCAACGCTGTGGCCTCCGCGGCGGAAGAATTGTCAGGCTCCGTCTCCGAAATTTCGGATCAGACGGCCTATTCGGCGAAGATCGCCGCCGCCGGCGCCAATGAAGCGTCGGGCGCCGACGGCACCGTGCAGGAACTCGCCAAAGCGGCGGTCAAGGTCGGCGACGTCACCCGGATGATCGGCGCGATCGCGCAAAAGACCAATCTTCTCGCGCTCAACGCGACGATTGAGGCGGCGCGCGCCGGCGAGGCCGGACGAGGCTTTTCCGTCGTCGCCGCGGAGGTGAAGAGCCTGGCCAATCAGACGGCTTCGGCGACCGGCGAAATCAACGACCAGATCACCAAAATTCAGACGATCAGCGAAAGCACGGTCGAAATCCTGCGCGACATTTCCAAGACCATCAGCCAAATTGACGGATCGACCCAGCAGACCGCCGCCGCCATCGTCCAACAGCGGGCGGCGACGACGGAAATAACGCAATTCGCCCAACGGACCGCGACGGCGACGGAGAACAGCGCGCGCCTTCTCGACGCCGCCAAACAGGCGACGGTCGAAAGCGGCGGCCATGCGCGCGAAGTCTTGTCGGAAATCAAGCTGCTGGCGCAGAAAGCGAGCGGCGTCGAACGCGCGATCGAGGACTTCGTCGCCTCCATCCGTCGATCCGCCTGAAGCCCTTCTTCCGGACCGCGCGGGCAAAAATCAGCAGAAAGCCGATCAGACCGACGGCATCGCCTGCGCGAGTCGGCCGCCCAGGCGCACCGGCTCGATGCGGCGGGCGAGCCCGTCCTGGCCGGTTTCGACGAAGACCGCGCACAAGGTCGCCTCGCCGTCCGCCGGCTCGAAACGCGCGCCGGGGATTTTGCGCAAGAATCGGCGCAGCGGCTCTTCCTTGTCCATGCCGATGACCAAATCATAGTCGCCGGTCATGCCGGCGTCGGTGAGAAAGCCGGTGCCGTGCGGCAAAATCTGCCAGTCGGCGGTCGGGACATGGGTATGCGAGCCGACCGCCAGCGAGACCCTGCCGTCGACGAAATGCGCCATCGCCTGCTTTTCGGACGTGGTCTCGGCGTGAATGTCGAGAACCACGGCGTCGCAGGCGAGTCCGAGCGGGCAGGCGGCCAGTTCCTTTTCCGCGGCCGCGAAGGGATCGTCCATCGCATCCATGAAAATCCGGCCCATCACCGAAATCACCAGAACCTTTTCGCCCTTGGGCGTCTCCAGAAGATTGGCGCCGCGGCCGGGCGTGCCGGGCGGATAATTTTGCGGCCGCAGCAGACGGGGCTGGCGCTCGATGAACACGAGGGCTTCGCGCTGGTCGAAGGAGTGGTTGCCAAGCGTGATGCAATCGACGCCCGCCGCCAAAAGCTCATCGGCGAGCGCCTCGGTAAGGCCAAAACCGCCAGCGGCGTTTTCGCCGTTGGCCACGACGAAATCGAGATCGAGCGCTTGCCGCAATTGCGGAAGTCTGCTCGTAACGGCGGCGCGCCCGGAGCGCCCGACAATGTCGCCGATGAACAACAGCCGCAAAGCGGGCGGCCTAAATTTTCCGGAAATCGAACAGCCGGTCTTCGGTCAGCACGAAATCCAGATTTTGATCGTAGGGCTCGCTCGGCAGGTGGTCGACCTGCTGAATTTCAAAAGCAAGACCAGCGGCGACGATGCGTCGAAGCGCCCGCATGTGTCGGAGCGTCGCGTCGTAATGGCCGGCGCCGTAGCCAAGCCTATGGCCGCGCGCATCGAAGGCGGCCAATGGGACAAAGATCAGATCGGGGGAAATCTCCGGCGCGTCGTCGGTCGGTTCGCTCGTTCCCAGCGTCGTTGTCTTCAGCGTCTGCCCCGGACGCCAGCGGCGGAAGATCAGCGGCCGCGCCTTGCCGACGGTCGCCGGCAGGGCCGTCACAAATCCGGCCGCGTCGAGCGCGGTCAGCAAAGGCAGGCAGTCTATCTCCTCGCGCATCGGAAAATAGAGCGCGACAGCGTCGCCGGGCGGCAGCAATTCGCGGGTCAATTCCAGGCCTCGCGCGGCGAGGGAACGGGCGGCCGCTTCGCGCGCCGGCGGCGCGACCCCGGCTCTTGCTTCGAGCGCCTTGCGGCGCGGCGGTTGTTTTTCCAGGGCGATATTGGTCATGCGGTCATGGGCGGAGGGTTGATGAAGGGGCGCGCGACGCCATTGCGCCGAACGCGGAGAGACAATGTGCGGGCCGCGAAAGCCGTGGGATGTCGATCCCGGGAAACCTACAGCGTAGGTGGGCGCCGTGTGCCGAGGTCCACGGACCAAGGCGGGGACAGCTCCCGTTAGGATCGATAAGGCCCCGGGGATTAAATTCCTCACGCACCCCGCAGCGCCGCCACGACAATGTAGGCGCGTTGCCGGGATAAAGCCAGAGCCCGTCGCGCCAACCAGGGCCGCGCCGCGCTATTTTAAAATACCGAGGCCCAGCAGGCCGGAAAGAATCAAAAAGGCGGCGACGATGTAGTTGAGCAGGCGCGGCGCGATCAAAATGAATATGCCGGCGATCAGGGAGACAATCGGCTGGAGGTGGGCGATGCTGACGATCATGAGCTGCTCCTGCGTGAAAGCGCGAAGTCGACCCGACGCCGCGCGAGTATTTATTCCGATCCGCGTCTTCAACTATCCAAGGGCGTTATTAAAAGCGCACGGTCGTTCAATCCGCCGGCCTTTGACCGTTCAGCGCGGCGGTCGTTTGTTCAACGCGCGCGGCGGCCGCTTCGAGCCCCTGCGTCAGGCGCTCGACGAGCGTGTCGTTTTCCTCCGTCTGCGCCTCCAGAACGGCGATGCGTTCGCGCGCCGCGAATAGCTCGTCGGCCATCGTCAGCGCCGCCATGACGACAATGCGCTGTTCGCCGATCTCGCCAAAGGCGCCGCGCAGCTCCTCAATCTTGGCCTCGACTTGACGCGCCAGGTTCTCGATGTGGGGCTCCTCGCCCTCGCCGCAATTCATGCGATAAGTGCGCCCGGCGATCTGCACCACGACCTGGCCCATGGTCAACTCTCCGCGCCGGCCGCGCCGACCAGCATGGCGCGCAACGTTACGCTCGCCCGCTCGATCCGCCGTCCGGTTTCGATATTGGCGTCTTCGAGCGCGCGCATACGGGCGAGGCTTTCGTCCAGCTCCCCGGCCAGGCGCGAGCGGTCTTCCTGCAGCATCGCGAATTCTTCCGCCGCGTCGTCGCCGAGGGCCTCGCGCGTCAGGCGTCGTTGCGCGGCGGATTCGAGCCCCTGCAAGGCGCTCGAAAGGCGAATGAGCGCGAGTTCTGGACGTTCGGAGGACGGCATGGACGGCTTTCGCAAGATGCGTTCGACACAAAACAACAAAGCAAATTCATTCTAGCACGACTGGCGGAGGGGCAAAGCTGCGCCTCGTTCGCGCGATATGGCCTCGCCCTTTGTCGCGCGCCGCGGCGGCGGCTCCCGCGTTGACTCCCCGATGCGACCTGATATCAAACGCCGGATTCATGCAGCGCTGCGGCGAATGCGGCCGCCGATCTCACGGAAAAGCTCGGATAAATGCAGGAAACAAGCGATTCCGCCATGGCCAACGCCATTCGCGCCCTGGCGATGGATGCGGTTGAAAAAGCCAAATCCGGTCATCCAGGCCTGCCGCTCGGCGCCGCCGACATCGCCGCCGTGCTCTTTTCCAAAGTGCTGAAATATGACGCCGCCGATCCGGCCTGGCCCGATCGCGATCGTTTTGTCCTTTCGGCCGGCCATGGCTCGATGCTGCTTTACGCCTTGCTCTATCTCACCGGCGAGAAGAGCATGACCATCGACGAAATCAAGAATTTCCGGCAATGGGGCTCCAGGACCCCCGGCCATCCCGAATATGGCCACACTCCGGGCGTCGAGATGACCACCGGGCCGCTCGGCCAGGGATTGGCGACCGCCGTTGGCATGGCGCTGGCGGAACGCATGCTGGCCGCGCAGTTTGGCGATGTGGTCGATCATTACACTTATGTCCTGGCCTCTGACGGCGACCTGATGGAGGGCGTTTCGCAGGAAGCCGCGGCTATCGCCGGCCATCTCAAACTCAATCGCCTTATTGTCCTGTTTGACGACAACGGCATTTCCATCGACGGGCCCCTGTCGGTGGCCGACAGCGTCGATCAGCTCAAGCGCTTCGAAGCCTGCGGTTGGAACGCCGTGCGTGTCGACGGCCATGACGCCGAATCCATTCTCGGCGCGATCGAAGCCGCCAAGGTCTCGCCCAAGCCTTCGCTGATCGCCTGCAAAACGGTGATCGGCTTCGGCGCGCCGACGCGAGCGGGCACGGCCAAGGCGCACGGCGAGCCTTTGGGCGCCGACGAATTGGCGGGAACGCGCAAGGCTCTCGGCTGGCCTTATGCGCCGTTCGAGATTCCGGACGATATTCTCGCCGCCTGGCGCGCCGCTGGCGCGCGCGGGGCGAAAGCCAACGCCGCTTGGCGCGCGCGCCTCGCCAAGCTTGATCCGGAATTGCGCGCGGAGTTCGAGCGGCGTCTGTCGGGCGCTTTGCCGGCCGGCTTCAAGACGGCGATCGCCGCCGAGAAGCAAAAGCTGGCGCAAGAGAGCGGCGAAATGGCGACCCGCAAGGCCTCCGAAGCGGCCTTGAAGATTCTCGCCCCCGTCGTTCCCGAATTGATCACCGGCTCGGCCGACCTCACCGGCTCCAACAACACCAAGGTCGAGGCGACGCCCGCCATCGCGCCGGGCCATTACGCCGGCCGCTATGTGCATTGGGGCATTCGCGAGCACGGCATGGCGGCGGCCGTCAACGGCATGGTCCTGCATGGCGGCTTCATCGCCTCGGGCGCGACTTTTCTCGCCTTCGCCGACTATTGCCGCCCGGCGCTGCGCCTCGCGGCCCTGATGAATGTTGGATCAATCCAGGTCTTCACCCATGATTCGATCGGCCTGGGCGAAGACGGGCCGACGCATCAGCCGGTCGAACATATGGCGTCCCTGCGCGCCATTCCCAATCTTCTGGCTTTCCGGCCGGCCGACCGCACTGAGACGCTGGAGTGCTGGCAGGCGGCGATCGAGGCGCGCCATTCGCCTTCGATCCTGGCGCTGACGCGCCAGAATTTGCCGGCTGTCCGCCACGCCTATTTTGAAGAGAACCTTTGCGCCAGAGGCGCTTATGAATTGTCGCCGGCTTCCGCCGAGGCGCGCGTCAGCCTGTTCGCCTCCGGTTCGGAAGTCGCCATCGCGCTTGAGGCGCAAAAGCTCCTGGAGGCGCAGGGCGCGCCGACGCGCGTCGTCTCCGTACCGTGCATGGACCTGTTCCTGGCCCAGGACGAGGCGGCCCGCAAGGCGGCGATCGGCTCGGCGCCCGTGCGTGTCGCCGTGGAGGCGGGTATCCGCCAGGGGTGGGACGCGATCATCGGCGAGAACGGCGGTTTTGTCGGCATGCGACAATTTGGCGCAAGCGCGCCATACAAAACGCTCTATGAACATTTCGGCATAACCGCCAATGAGGTCGCGCGGACGGCTAGACGAAAGTTGGACGCTGTCTGAACTTTTTTGAGTTCTGATCGAAAGAAATGTGCAACGAAGGGGGATCGAAATCCCCTTAAAGGAGGAAGAGACATGACGGTTAAGGTCGCAATCAATGGGTTTGGCCGTATCGGCCGCAATATTCTGCGCGCGATCGCCGAATCCGGCCGCAAAGACATTCAAGTTGTGGCGATCAACGACCTCGGCCCGGTCGAGACCAATGCTCACCTGCTGCGCTATGATTCCGTGCACGGCCGGTTTCCCGGCAAAGTGACCGTTTCCGGCGACACGATCGACATCGGCGGCGGTCCGATCAAGGTTACAGCCATCAAGGATCCCTCGACCCTGCCGTGGGGCGCGCTCGGCGTCGACATCGCGATGGAATGCACCGGCATTTTCACCGCGCGCGACAAGGCCGCCCTGCATCTGACCGCCGGCGCCAAGCGCGTTCTGGTGTCGGCTCCGGCCGAAGGCGCCGATCTGACCGTCGTCTATGGCGTCAACCATGACAAGTTGACCAAGGATCACATCGTCGTCTCCAACGCGTCCTGCACGACCAACTGCCTCGCGCCGGTCGCCAAGGCGCTCAACGACGCCATCGGCATCGAAAAAGGCATGATGACGACGATCCATTCCTATACAGGCGACCAGCCGACGCTCGACACGATGCACAAGGATCTCTATCGCGCCAGGGCCGCGGCTCTGTCGATGATCCCGACCTCGACGGGCGCGGCCAAGGCCGTCGGCCTGGTGTTGCCGGAACTCAACGGCAAGCTCGACGGCTTCGCCATGCGCGTGCCGACGCCGAACGTCTCGGTTGTCGACCTCAAGTTCATCGCCAAGCGCGCGACAAGCAAGGACGAAATCAACGCCGTCATCAAGGCGGCGGCCGAGGGTCCGCTCAAGGGCATCCTGGGCTTCACGACCGAAAAGAACGTCTCCTGCGACTTCAACCACGACCCCCATTCCTCGATCTTCCACATGGATCAGACCAAGGTCATGGACGGCGTGCTGGTGTCGGTCCTGTCCTGGTACGACAATGAATGGGGCTTCTCGAGCCGCATGTCGGATACGGCCGTCGCCATGGCCAAGCTGATCTGATCCTTCGGGCGGGCCCTTGGCCCGCCTTTTCGCCAGACAAACGGCGATCTCGGGTTTTTTCCCGAGATCGCCGTTGTTTCGGCGCGCGGCCCGCATCAGGACCGTCGGCCTTCATGCGTTCCGCCCCGTACTCGCCTTCAGACCGGCTCCAGCCTTTGCTGGCGCATGCGGGAGGAGATCAGGCAATCGGTTCCTCCGGGATGCATTTGCGTTGTGAACAACAACCGAAAGCGCCGGAATCGAGCGGTTCGCGGCGTGAGCTGCGGTCATCGTCCTGATCGCTGATATTTCGCCATGACGGCGGCGACGTTCGGCTTTGTCTCTTCAAGCCGCCCATAAGCCAACCGGCTTCCACGGAAGCCGCGCCTCAACAGGCGCCCTTGGGCGCTCCCATCCCGCTTTCCAACAGCGAGTTTGAACGATGTCAGCTTTTCGCACCCTCGATAACGTCGATGTAAAAGGCAAACGCGTCCTGATACGCGTCGATCTCAACGTGCCGATGGAGGACGGCAAGGTTTCGGACGCCACCCGCATCGAGCGCATCCTGCCGACCATCAATGAAATCACCGGCAAAGGCGGCAAGGCGATTCTGCTTGCCCATTTCGGCCGCCCGAAGAACGGGCCCGACGCCGCCAATTCGCTGAAGCCGGTCGCGGCGGCGCTGGCCGAGCATCTCGGCCGCCCGGTGGCTTTCGCCGCCGACTGCGTCGGCGAGCCGGCGCAAACCGCCATCGCCAAAATGGCGGCCGGCGACGTGCTGCTGCTGGAGAACACCCGCTTCCACAAGGGCGAGGAAAAGAACGATCCGGAGTTGGTTGCGCAAATGGCGGCGCTCGGCGACATCTACGTCAACGACGCCTTTTCCGCCGCTCATCGCGCCCACGCCTCGACCGAGGGGCTCGCCCGCAAGCTGCCGGCCTATGCAGGGCGCGGCATGCAGGCTGAAATCGAGGCTTTGTCCAAGGCGCTGGAGAACCCGGCTCGCCCGGTGGCGGCGGTCGTCGGCGGCGCCAAGATTTCGACCAAGCTGGAATTGCTCGGCAATCTCACCAGCAAGGTCGATTTCCTGATCATCGGCGGCGGCATGGCCAACACCTTCCTGGCCGCGCAGGGCAAGGCCGTCGGCAAGTCCCTCTGCGAAAAGGATCTGCTCGATACGGCGCGGGAGATTTTCAAGACCGCCGCCGCCAACAAATGCCAGATCGTGCTGCCGACCGACGCCGTGGTGGCGCAGGAATTCAAGGCGCACGCGCCTTCGCGGGTCGTTTCGGTCGATCATGTCGGCGAAGACGACATGATTCTGGACGCCGGCCCGCGCTCGGTGGCCGAGGTCGAAGCCATCCTGGGCGCCACAAAAACGCTCGTTTGGAATGGTCCATTCGGCGCGTTTGAGATCGAGCCCTTCGACGCCGCCACCAATGCGGTGGCAAAAACGGCGGCGCGACTGACGAAAGAAGGCAAGCTTTTGTCGGTGGCCGGCGGCGGCGACACGGTCTCCGCGCTCAATCACGCTGGCGTGGCGGAGCAATTCACCTACGTCTCGACGGCGGGCGGCGCCTTTCTCGAATGGCTTGAGGGCAAGGTTCTGCCGGGCGTCGAGGCTCTGCGCGCCTGAGACCGCCGCGCGGCCGACGTCAAATCGGCGCGTCAAACGTCATCTACGCGGCGGTGCGCATCGAAGAGGCAAAGCCGCGGCTCTGATCGTTGGCGTCCCTCTCCCCGCAAGCGGGGAGAGGGGGAGGAGGCGCCTTGCCCGTGAACGGCGAGAGAAGGAAAAGATTGGATAAAGGGCGTTTTGCCAGCGACGAAATTTTTTCGATCAAGAACGGATTTTAGAGCCTCCGCGCCCGAGCGCCTCGTCGTGAAGCGCGAGCGACGTTAGGCAGGGTTCCAAACGTCTTGTTTTTGGATTAAACGCGCTGCAGGCGCTGAATAAGAGGAGATTTCCGTGGCTCGCATAACTCTTCGTCAATTGCTCGACCATGCCGCCGATCAGGGCTACGGCGTACCCGCTTTCAATATCAACAACATGGAGCAGGCGCTCGCGATCATGGTCGCCGCCAGCGCGGTCGACGCGCCGGTCATCATCCAGGCCTCGCGCGGCGCTCGCCAGTACGCCAACGACATCATGCTCAAGCACATGATGGACGCGGTGGTGGAAATTTATCCGCAGATTCCGGTCTGCGTGCATCTCGATCATGGCAATGGCCCGGCTACCTGCATGAGCGCCATTCAGTCGGGCTTCACCTCCGTGATGATGGACGGCTCGCTGAAAGAGGACGCCAAAACGCCCGGCGACTGGACCTATAACGTCGGCGTCACCAAATATGTCGCCGACATGGCCCATCTCGGCGGCATTTCGGTCGAAGGCGAATTCGGCGTGCTCGGCTCGCTCGAAACCGGCGAAGGCGAAAAGGAAGACGGCCACGGCTTCGAAGGCAAACTTTCGCACGATCAACTGCTGACCAATCCCGACGAGGCGGTGAAATTCGTGCGCGCCACCAAGGTCGACGCGCTCGCCATCGCCATGGGCACTTCGCATGGCGCGTATAAATTCACGCGCAAGCCGGATGGCGCCATCCTGGCGATGAACGTCATCGAGGAAATCCACCGCAAAATGCCCAACCTGCATATGGTGATGCACGGCTCGTCCTCGGTGCCGCAGGACCTGCAGGACATCATCAATCAATATGGCGGCAAGATGCCGCAGACCTGGGGCGTTCCGGTCGAGGAGATTCAGCGCGGCATCAAGCACGGCGTGCGCAAGATCAATATCGACACCGACAACCGCATGGCGATCACCGGCCAGATCCGGAAGGTCTTCGCCGAACACCCCGGCGAATTCGATCCGCGCAAATATCTCAAGCCGGCGCAGGAGGCGATGACTAAGATCTGCCGGCAGCGTCTGGAGGAATTCGGCACTGCCGGCCAGGCCGGCAAGATCAAGCGTATCTTCACTATGCCCGAAATGGCCAAGCGTTACGCGGCGGGCGAGCTCGATCCGACGGCCTGAGCGCCGGTCTTCGATTTTCAAGGGGCGGCTTCGGCCGCCCTTTTTTGTCGCGCGAGAGGGCGCGCGAACCGATTTCGCCGGAATATTTCTCCAACGCCTCGCCACGCCGTTGCCCCGAACCGCCGCCTGGCGTTAAACAGCCTCCATGACCGATTTCATCAAACCGCGCCTTTATCTCATCACCCCGCCGGTCGAAGACGCCGAGCGTTTCGCGCCGGCGCTCGAAGCCGCATTGAACGCCGGCGACGTCGCCTGCGTCCTGTTGCGTTTCGCGCCGCCTGATGAGGGCGCGCGCAAGAAAATCTGTCGCGCGCTCGCTCCGCTCGCGCAAAAGGCCGAAGCCGCGCTGCTGGTGCTGGACGACGCCCAACTCGCCGCGCGCGCCGGCGCCGACGGGGTGCATGTGCGCGGCGCTGGCGAACGGCTCGAAGCCGCCCTCGACAGTCTGAAACCCGACCGGATTGTCGGGCTGGGCGGCCTCGTCAGCCGTGACGAGGCGATGAGCGCCGGCGAACAGGACATCGACTACCTGATGTTCGGCGATCTCGATCCAGGCGGGGAAAGCGCGGCTTCCGTGCTGGAGCGAGTCGACTGGTGGGCGGAAATCTTCAACGTTCCCTGCGTTGGCGTCGCCCATACCCTCGACGAGGTGACGGCGCTGGCCGGCTCCGGCGCCGAATTCATCGGCCTCGGCGCCTGTGTTTTCGACGATCCGCGCGGAACGGGAGCGGCGGTGGCGCAGGCGCAAAGCGCAATCGACGCGCTGGAGGGCGCCTGATGGGCGCGCGCGCCGCTCTCGGCGTTGTCGCGGTCTCGTTCCTGACCGCCAGCGGCCCGGCGTTCGCCGGCTTGAGCGCCGGCCAGCCCGACCTCGCCTTCGGCGCCTATCAGCGCGGCTATTATCAAACCGCCGAGCAGGAGGCGTTGAAGCGTCTCGAGGCCGACAACAAGGACGCCGCCGCTCAGACCTTGCTCGGCGAACTGTACGCGCAGGGTCTAGGCGTCAAGCAGAACGCCGGCGAAGCGGCGAAATGGTATGCGCTCGCCGCCGCCGGCGGCGACAAGAACGCTCAATTCGCGCTGGCGTTGGCCCGGCTTCAGGGCGTCGGCGTCGCCAAGGACGTCAAGGCGGCCTCCGACTTGTTCGAAATGGCCGCCGCGCAAGGCCATCCCGGCGCGCTCTACAATCTTGGCGTGATGGCGCTTGAAGGAAACGGCGTCGTCGCCGACTTTCCCAAGGCCGCCGCTTTGTTCCGCCGTTCGGCCGAGTTCGGCTACGCCGATGCGGCCTATTCGCTCGGCCTGATGTATCGGGCCGGGCGCGGCGTCGAAAAGGACGACGTTCAGGCCGGCTACTGGTTCGACCGCGCCGCCAAGGAAAACAACGTTCCCGCGTTGATCGAATATGGCGTGATGCTGTTCAACGGCGACGGCGTCGCGCGCGACGAGACGGCGGGGGCCAAAATGCTGTTGCGGGCGGCGACGCTGGGCAATCCGGTGGCGCAGAACCGCACGGCGCGCATTCTCGCGACCGGTCGCGGTCTGCCGCAGAACAAGGTCGAAGCGATGAAATGGCATATTCTGGCGAGAGCCGCCGGATTGCGCGACGCCTGGCTCGACAGCGAATTGAATACGCTCAACCCGGTTGAACGGGCGCAGGTCGAGCAGGCCTTGCGCAATTATCTTGGCAAATAGCGGCAAGCCGCGTATCCCCCAACGAATAAAACGCGCGCTCGGATTGGTCGGGTCGCGCTCCCGCTGTTTGGCAGCCGCATATTTCGATCGAAAAAGTCAGGCGCCTTTTTCGTAAACACGCTTGAGGAGAGCAGGGAATGATCAATTCCGCGCTGATGAATGTCATGACCGCCGCCGCGCTGAAGGCCGGGCGCGGGCTGAAGCGCGATTTCGGCGAGGTGGAGAATCTGCAGGTTTCCGTCAAAGGCCCGGGCGATTTCGTCACCGCCGCCGATCGCAAGGCCGAAAAGGTCATTTTTGAGGAATTGTCCAAGGCGCGGCCGGGCTATTGCTTCATCATGGAGGAAAGCGGCGCGGTCGAAGGCGCCGACAAAAGCCACGTCTGGCATATCGATCCGCTCGACGGCACAACCAATTTTTTGCATGGCCTGCCGCAGTTCGCGGTCTCCATCGGCCTTGAGCGCGAGGGGCAATTGGTGGCCGGCGTGGTCTATAATCCGGCGACCGACGATCTGTTCGTCGCGGAAAAGGGCCAGGGCGCCTATCACAATAATCGCCGCATCCGCGTCGCCGCCCGCCGTGAGTTGTCCGACGGGCTGGTGGCGACCGGCATTCCTCCGCTCGCCAACGCGCACCTGCATCCGCGCTTCAAGGCGGAGCTGGCTTCGGTAATGACGCGGGCGGGCGGCGTGCGCCGGTTCGGCGCGGCGGCGCTCGATCTCGCCTATCTCGCCGCCGGCCGTTTCGACGCCTTTTGGGAGCGCGGCCTCAAATCCTGGGACATGGCGGCGGGCCTGGTGCTGGTGCGCGAGGCGGGCGGTTACGTTTGCGACGCCGACGGCGGCGCCGACATGCTGGCCAAGGGTTCGGTCTGCGCCGGCAACGAAATCCTGCAGCGCCAATTGCTCGATCTCTTGAAGAAGGCCTGAACGAGGACAGGCGGCGCAATCGCGAGGCGGCGGCGCAGCTATGTTCACGGGACTGTCCGGCAAGATGGTCGTCGGCAATTCCGTCAATTCGCTTGGCGACGCCCGCCCTGTCGGCATAGGCGATCGCGCGCGACAAGGACTTCTGGATCCTAGGCGCCTTCGGCCTGCCGCTGGCGCGGCGGGCGCTATTTCTTCAGCTTGCGCCGCTCGGTCACGCTGAGGCCGGCGAAGCCCCAATTGTCCATGTCGACTTCCTCGATGATGACAAAAGTCGTCTGCGAATTTTTGTTCAGCACGTCGGCCAGCAATTGCGTCACGCCGGCGATCAGTTTGGCCTTCTGCTCGGCCGTGGCGGCCGGCTGATCGGGGGTCGCGCCTTCGCGGGTGATTTTGATGTTCACATAGGGCATGGTTTCCTCCTTGAACGGGCGCCGCGCGCCGGCTCCGCCAAGCATCGCATCGCCGCGGCGCCGGCGCCAGCCGGCCGTTCAAGGAGGAAACCCCGGGAAGGACACAAGAGTTTGGCGCGGAAATTCGATATAGCGCTACGTCCGCTCGCCGCCGCCGACATGGCGAATGTGACGGCGTTCTGGGTCGAAAGCTGGCGCCTCGCCATGCCGCATATAGACTTCGCCGCGCGCGTTCCCTGGCTGATCGCGACCATCGAGGAACAATGCGCCGCCGGCGCGAGGGCGCTTGTGGCGGAAGACGCGCAAGGCGTTTTGGGCTTCGTCCTGTTCGATCCGCGTCGGGCCTGGCTCGAACAGATCGCCGTCGCGCCGCGCGGTCTGGGCGGCGGCGCGTCGCGGGCGCTGCTCGGCGCGGCCAAACAGGCCTGCCCAAACGGATTTGGCCTCGACGTCAACGCCGACAACAGCCGCGCGCTGACGTTTTATCGGCGCGAGGGTCTGGTCAAGACCGGCGAAGGCGTCAATCCGCGCTCGGGCCTGCCGACCGTCGCGATGAGGTGGACGCCGCCAGCCGTCTCAAACTGACGCGGCGTCGAACTGCAGCCGCGCCAGACGGGCGTAAAGTCCGTCCCGGGCGACGAGTTCGGCGTGTTTGCCCTGTTCGACGATCCGGCCGTCCTCCATCACCAGAATGCGGTCGGCCTCCAGCACCGTGGCGAGACGATGGGCGATGACCAGCGTCGTGCGTCCCGCCATCACATGGTCAAGGGCTTCCTGCACCAGCATCTCGTTTTCCGAGTCGAGCGCCGAGGTCGCTTCGTCAAGCAGCAGGATAGGCGCGTCTTTCAGGATCGCTCTGGCGATGGCCAGTCTTTGCCGCTGGCCGCCCGAAAGCGTCACGCCGCGCTCGCCGAGCCGGGTATCGTAGCCGGCCGGCAAGGCGCTGATGAATTCGTCCGCAACCGCCTGTCGCGCCGCCGCGACGACGGCGCGTCGGTCGATCGCGCTTTGGCCATAGGCGATGTTTTCGGCGACCGAGGCGGCGAATATCGAGGGCTCCTGCGGCACCAGGGCGATCCGTCGGCGTAGCGCCTTGGGGTCGGCGCTGGCGATTGGCACGCCGTCGACCAGGATGGCGCCGGCGATCGGATCGTAAAAACGCATCAGCAGCTGGAAGATCGTCGATTTGCCGGCGCCGGACGGCCCGACGATCGCCACCCGTTCGCCCGGCGCGATGCGAAACGACAGGTCTTCGAGGACCCGCTTCTCCACCCTCGTCGGATAGGCGAAGGCGACATGATCGAAAGCGATTTCGCCGCGAGCCGGTTCAGGCAGCGGCGCGGCCGGATCGGGCGCGACGATCTTGGGGCGCACGCGCAGGATTTCGGCAAGGCGGCCGGTCGCGCCCGCCGCCGCCGACAATTCGCTCCACACCTCCGACAATTGGCCGAGCGAGGAGGCGGCCAGCACCGCGTAAAGCACGAATTGCGACAGCACGCCCGTCGTCATCCGCCCAGCCAGCACATCGCGCGCGCCGAGCCACAGGATGCCGACGACGCTGGCGAAAATCAAAAAGATCGCCACGCCGGTCAGCCAGGACCGCGCCGCCGTGGCGCTGCGGGCGGCTTCATAGGCGCCTTCCGCCGCGCTGGCGAAACGGGCGCTGGCGATGTCTTCGGCGCCAAAGGCCTGCATGGTGCGCGCCGCCGCCAGATTTTCCGAGGCGTAGGCGCTGGCTTCCGCCAAAGTGTCCTGCGCCGTGCGCGAGCGCTCGCGCACCGAGCGGCCGGAGGCGACGAGCGGCAGCACGATGAGCGGAATGGCCAGCAGAACGAAGGCGGAGAGTTTCGGGCTGGTGAAGATCATCAGGCCGATGGACCCGACGAACATGAAGAGGTTGCGCAAGGCGATGGAGGCCGAGGCGCCGAAAGCGGATTTGATCTGCGTGGTGTCCGCCGTCAGGCGCGAGATCAATTCGCCGGTCTGGGCCGTATCATAAAATGAAGGATCGAGCCTGGCGAGATGGGAAAAAACGTCGGCGCGCAAGTCGGCGACGACCCGCTCGCCCAGCGTCATCACGAGAAAATAGCGGCAGGCCGAGGCGGACGCGAGAACGCCGACGACGCCGATCATGGAGAGGAAGTAGCCGTTGACGACGCCGGCGTGATCGGCGGCGAAACCATGGTCGATCATGCCGCGCACGGCGAGCGGCACGACCAGCGTCGCGGCGGAGGCGACGATCAGCGCGGCGATCGCGCCGGCGATCCAGAGCTTGTGTTTCCGCGCATAGGGCAGGACCGTGGCCAGCGCCTTGAGCGAGGCGCGCGGTTTCGGTGTGTCGGCGGCGAGGGAAGTCGCAATGGCGTCGGTCATGGCGTCTCTATAGCGCTCGCAGCCCCGTTTGGAAACGGCGGAGGCTCAGACGCAATTTATGGCATTGTCGGGCTTGGCCCTTGCCCGATCGTCGATCCTGGTTTATAGGACCGCGCTTCCGCTTCCGTATGGGCCGCCTCAGCGGCAATTTCGGACGCGAACCTTTTTCGCGGCGCGTCATTTCGAGTGCGCGCGCTTATTTCGGTCGCAAGGCCGGCCGGAACAACGACCGAAAGTTCATCACGATGAAGTCCGAAATCCATCCCTCCTACCACACCATCAAGGTCGTCATGACCGACGGTACGGTGTTCGAGACCCGCTCGACCTACGGCAATGAGGGCGATACGCTCAACCTCGACATCGATCCGAACACCCATCCGGCCTGGACCGGCGGCTCGCAGCAGTTGCTCGATCGCGGCGGTCGTCTGTCGCGCTTCAACTCGCGCTTCGGCGGCATGACCTTCGCCAAGAAGTAAGACCGGTTCCGATTGAAAAAAAGCCCCGGCTCGACCGGGGCTTTTTTATGCGCGGACGGCGGGCGCCGAGTTTAGCCGAACGCCGCCTGAAGACGCTGCAACTGCGCCGCGACGCCATTGTCGGCCGGGGCCGGCGGGACGGCTTCGTCGGCTGTGTGCAGCAATTGATCGAGGTGGATGATGCGCGCTTGCAGGCGCAGCGATTGCGTGACCAGATCGCGCAGGCGCTCGGGCAGGCGCACAAAGAGCTCCTGCGCCGTGGCGACGTCCTGAAACGACAGTTTGACTTTGCGCTTTTCGCTCATCGCCTGATCGGCGGAGATTTCGCCGTCGTTGATGGCGCGCTGCAACAAAAGCCAGGCGGCGAGCTGCATGAGACGGGTGGTCAGCCGCATGCTCTCGGAAGCGTAGGCGAGCTGCTCCTGACGCGACACGGCGCGCGCCTCATCGCGCCCCGGGCCGTCGAGATAGGCCGCCGATTCCTCGACAAGGCCCATGCCCTCGCGGAACAAGGCTTTGAACGCATCCGACGACGCCAGACGCGCCGCAAAGGAAACCGGCTGGTCCCCTCCCGAAACGATCGATTTAGCCATGAACAAACGCCCCACAAATCACTAACGCTCGGACCCCTTGTCTTCGTCGCAAGCAAAGACAGAAATCCGCTTCAACCCCAATAGCTCCATTATAGGCGAAAATCCGGATTTTCGCTCGTTTAACTTTTGTTAAGCTTAATGCTTGCGGCGAAGGCCGCCGGCTCTGTCCCGCGTCTCAGGTCTTGAAAAAATTGGCCGCCGCCGCCTGCGAAGCCATTTTGGCGAGGCGCGCCGTCTCCAGCCTTTCGATCTCGACGCGCAGCAGACCGATGCGCTCGTCAATCTCATCGATCGACAGGCGATCGAGCGACTGGCCCAACACATGACCCGAGCTTACGGGCTTTGGCGCGCCAAATGGATCGTCCTCGTCTCTCGCCATTTGCTCCTCCGTTTCGTCGCAAGCAGCAATTATCGCATTACCCGGCCGGTCGTCCAAGCTGGCGGGCCGGCGCTTTGGACCGGCAAGGCGGCATTTGCCTTTCTTGGCGCGGTCGCCTATATTTCCGCTATTCCCGTCATGGATGAATAATTTGAGGCTGAGCCTCGGCCGGGCCGGAGCGCGAGCCCGCGCGCCGACGGTCAAGACGAGACGATTCGAGGAGAAAACAATGAGCAATGCGCCGCTCATGCCTAAGGCGACAGCGATCTGGCTGGTGGAAAACACCTCATTAAGCTTCGATCAGATCGCCGATTTCTGCAAATTGCATCCCCTCGAAGTCAAAGGAATCGCTGATGGCGAGGTTGCTTCGGGCATTAGGGGCCATGATCCGATCACTTCGGGCCAGCTCACCCGTGAGGAAATCGAGAAGGGCGAAAAGAATCCCGAACATCAGCTGACGCTGGCGCAGTCCAAGGTGCGCCTGCCGGAAGTCAAGCGCCATCGCGGCCCGCGCTATACGCCGTTATCGCGTCGGCAGGACCGCCCCAACGCCATTTTGTGGCTGGTGCGCAACCATCCGGAACTGAAAGACGCGCAGATCATGCGTCTGGCCGGGACGACCAAGACCACCATCCAGGCGATTCGCGACCGCACCCATTGGAACTCGAGCGCTCTGACGCCGATGGATCCGGTGACGCTCGGCCTGTGCTCGCAGATAGACCTCGATTTCGAGGTGCAGCGTTCGGCCAAGGATCGTCCGCATGTCGCCGAGGATCACGGCCCGACGCTGGCGCCGGCCGAGGAAACCACGCAGCCGCACTATCACGAGCCGACTTCGCATGAGGAAGTGTTCGGCTCGGCGCCGAAAAAGCGCGTGGTGGAGGAAGAAGACGATCTCGACGTCGATTCGGTCTTTTCCAAACTCAAGGACCTCAAGTCCAAGGAATAAACTTCTGATCGGCGCGCGCGCGCGGTAGAAAATCGCATGCGCGCGCCGATTTGCATTCTGGGCATCGATCCGGGCCTGCGTCACACCGGCTGGGGCGTGATCGAGGCTGAAGGTTCGCGTCTGTCCTTCATCGCTTGCGGCGCCGTGCATTCGCAAACAGGCGTTCGTCTCGCCGAGCGGTTGAAAACTCTTCATGAGGGCCTGGCCGGCGTGATCGAGCTTTATCGCCCGAAGGAAGCGGCGATCGAGGAAACCTTCGTCAATCGCGATCCGCAGTCGGCGCTGAAACTTGGCCATGCGCGCGGCATCGCCCTGGTCGTTCCCGCTCTGGCCAACGTCGAAACCTTTGAATACGCGGCTAATCTGGTCAAGAAGACCGTTGTCGGCGCTGGACACGCCGAAAAGGCGCAGGTCGCCATGATGATCAAGATCCTGCTGCCGCGCGCGCAGGCCGAAACGGCCGACGCCGCCGACGCCCTGGCGGTGGCGATCTGCCACGCCCAGCATCGCGGCGCGCGCGAAAGGGAGCGCCAGCGATGACCAGCGTTCGTCAGTCGCCAGCCCCGTCGCGCGTCGTAACCCGCGCGAGCCGTCATGGGCGTTTTTTCTCCATGCGGCCGAATCCGGAAACGGCGGGGGTAAGACGCCCGGGAATTTTCGGCTAGACTTGCCGGCAAAGAGAATCGGGCGAGGCGATGATCGGCAAACTCAAAGGCGTTGTGGATTCATTCGGCGACGATTTCGTCATCCTTGACGTGCATGGCGTCGGCTACGTCGTGCATTGTTCGACACGCACGTTGCAAAAGCTGGCGCGTCCCGGCGAGGCGGCGACGCTGGCCATCGAAACACATGTGCGCGAGGACGCCATACGTCTCTACGGCTTCCTGTCCGATTCCGAGCGCGACTGGTTTCGTTTGCTGCAAAACGTCCAGGGTGTCGGCGCGAAGGTGGCGCTCGCCATTCTTGGCGTTCTGCCGCCGGGCGAACTCGCCGGCGCCATCGGCCTGCAGGACAAGGTCGCCGTGTCTCGCGCGCCCGGCGTCGGGCCGAAGCTGGCGGCGCGTATCGTGGCGGAACTGAAGGACAAGGCGCCCGCGCTTGGCGCGGTCGATCTGGCCGCCGCGCGGCTCGCCGGCGACGACGAGGGCGCCGGCGGTCCGCTGGCGGCGCGCGACGCCATTTCCGCTTTGGTCAACCTCGGCTACGGCCGCCCGCAGGCGGCGAGCGCCATCGCCGCCAGTCTGAAGGCGCTGGGCGAGGACGCCGAGACGGGGGCGTTGATTCGGCGCGGCCTCAAGGAGCTGGCGCAATGACCCGGTTCCTGCACGGCTTGGCGATCATCGCTTTGTTCGCCGCGCTCGGCCCGCCGATCGGCGGCGCCCTGTTCATTCCCGCCGCCTTTCTGCTTGAGGCGCCGGTGACGCTCGATCCGATGGGCAATCTGACCTGGATCGCGCCCTTGATCGGCCACGCCTTCGTGCTCTTCTTCGCCTATGTCGTCGGCCTCGGCCCGGCGGCGGCGACCGGATTTTTCTACGCGCTGGCCGACGCGCTCGCGCCAGCGAGCTGGCCGCGGGCCCTTTTGGGAGCGTTCATCGGCGCGGCTTTCAGCCACTGGCTCGCCACGACCCTGTTCGGCTGGTTCGCCGGCGAATTCGACGCGCCGATCCGGCATGTCTTCATCGCCTGCGGCGCCGTCGCCGGTTTTTCCTGCGCGCTCGCGGCGCAAATTCTGGGTCTCGGCCTGGCGACGAGAAAAGACTTGCAGTCGCTGGCGCGATAGGGCTGGCGTTCCCGAATTGTTCCTGTTATTTCTGCGAAAGTCGGATCGATGAGAGAATTCCCATGAGCGCGCCGACGAAGCTTTCCGCTGACGCCGTCTTTGTCGCGCACGAGGCCGAACTCTTGACCTGTGACGCGTATTTCAAGCAATTTCCGGGCGTGCTGTATTTCGCAAAGGCGCAGGGATGACGACGCCTCCTTCCCGGATGATGACTCCGGAACGCCGCGAGGACGACCTGGAAAGCTCGATCCGGCCGGCAAGCCTCGCCGATTTCACCGGTCAGGAGGCGGCGCGCAAGAACCTCAAGGTCTTCATCGAGGCCGCCAAGGCGCGCAAGGACGCGCTCGATCATGTCCTGTTCGTCGGGCCGCCCGGCCTGGGCAAGACGACATTGGCGCAGATTCTGGCGCGCGAGCTGGGCGTCAATTTCCGCTCGACGTCCGGCCCGGTGATCGCCAAGGCGGGCGATCTGGCGGCGCAATTGACCAATTTGGAAGAGCGCGACGTCCTGTTCATCGACGAAATTCACCGGCTCAATCCCGCCGTGGAGGAAATTCTCTATCCGGCGATGGAGGATTTCCAGCTCGATCTCATCATCGGCGAAGGGCCGGCGGCGCGTTCGGTGAAGATCGATTTGGCCAAGTTCACGCTGGTCGGCGCCACGACGCGCGCCGGTCTGCTGACCACGCCGTTGCGCGACCGCTTCGGCATCCCGATCCGCATGAATTTCTACACTGTCGAGGAATTGCAATCGATCGTGGCGCGCGGCGCGCGGGTGATGAATTGCCCGATGAGCGAGGAGGGCGCCAACGAGATCGCCCGCCGCGCTCGCGGCACGCCGCGCATCGCCGGGCGGTTGCTGCGCCGGGTGCGCGATTTCGCGCTCGTCGACGGCGACGCGCTCGTCAATCGCGCCGTGGCGGATCGCGCCTTGAAATTGCTCGACGTCGACTCGATCGGCCTCGACCAGATGGACAGGCGCTATCTCGATATGGTGGCGGTCAATTTCGGCGGCGGGCCGGTCGGCATCGAGACCATCGCGGCGGCGCTGTCCGAACCGCGCGACGCTATCGAGGACATTATCGAACCCTATCTGTTGCAACAGGGTTTCCTGCAGCGGACGCCGCGCGGCCGGATACTGACGGCGCAAGCCTTTCGTCACCTCGGCCTCGCCGAGCCGGCGCGGCCCGAGGCGCAATTCGGGTTGTTTTCAACGGAAGAGCCTTGATGTCGGAAGCGGAGACGTTGGCCCCGGAATGCGGGCGTTTCGCGGCGGGACGCCACCTTTTGGCGGTGCGCGTCTATTACGAGGACACCGATTTCTCCGGCATTGTGTATCACGCCAATTACCTGCGCTTCATGGAGCGCGGGCGCACCGAAACGCTGCGCGCCCTCGGCCTGCATCAGGCGCGGATACACGCCGAGGACGCCGGTTATTTCTTCGTCGTCGCGCATATGGACGTCGCCTTTCGCAAGCCGGCGAAAATGGACGACGAACTGATTGTCGAGACGACAGTCAAGAAAATCAGCGCGGCGCGGCTTGAAATGCATCAGATTGTCCGACGCGGGGGTGAAACGCTGGTCGAGGCGTTGGTTACGGTCGCCGCGCTCTGCGCGGGCAAGCCGATTCGCTTGCCAGCGCAAGTGCGGGAAAAGTTGGCCTTTTTGGCCGAGCGCTGAGACGGTTCCGCGCCAGAGCCCTCGGCTGCGACGCGTCGCGGCGGATTGGTAACCCGGCGTTAACCGAAAAACCGGCTTTATTTGCCGAGAAATCCGCTGGCGCGACTTTTTTTCGTTGGGCCGCAGAATTGACGGATTTGCGCGTCACAGACGGTCTCGAATTGAAATGCGCAAAATGCATGAGCCCGAAAAATGGGCTTTTTGAGGAACAACTGATGAATGAAATCGCTTCGGTCCCGCTGGCGTCAGCGGCAACGGAAGTCTCGCTCTGGGCGATGTTCTGGAACGCGCATTTCGTCGTGAAAGTCGTCATGATCGGCCTGTTGAGCGCTTCGGTGTGGTGCTGGGCGATCATCATCAACAAGACGATTTTGTTCGCCAAAACGCGCCGGGCGATCGAACAATTCGAGACCGTCTTCTGGTCGGGCAATTCGCTCGAGGAATTGTATCAGACCTTGTCGGCGCGTCCGACTTCGGCCACCGCGTCGCTCTTCGTCGCCGCGATGCGCGAATGGAAACGCTCGTTCCAGAACGTCAACGCCTCGTTCATGGGGCTGCAGCAGCGTATCGAAAAGGTGCTGGACGTCTCGATCGCCCGCGAGGTCGAAAAGCTGGAAGCCAATCTTCTGGTGCTGGCGACCGTCGCTTCGGCCGGCCCGTTCATCGGCCTGTTCGGCACGGTGTGGGGCATCATGACCTCGTTCCGCGCCATCGCGGCCTCGAAAAACACCTCGCTGGCCGCCGTCGCGCCGGGCATCTCGGAAGCGCTGTTCGCCACCGCCATAGGCCTGTTCGCCGCCATTCCCGCGCTGATCGCCTACAACAAGCTGTCCGGCGAAGTCGCCAAGTCGCAAGCGCGGATGGAAAGCTTCGCCGATGAATTTTCCGCCATTCTGTCCCGCCAGATCGACCAGCACGCCGGCTCCAACCGCGCCGCGTGATCCCGTGTCCCTGTAGTCGAAACGCGCGAGTCCCTTTGCGCGAGTTTAAGTGATGAAGCAACCCGATAGTGCCTTGGTTAGGCTCTAGGTCCTGAGGAGTTTTCGCCTATGGGCATGTCCGTTTCGGCTGGCGGCAAAGGCGGGCGGCGCCGGCGCGGCGTGCCGCGCTACGGCGCTATGGCCGATATCAATATGACGCCCTTCATCGACGTGATGCTGGTGCTGCTGATCATCTTCATGGTCGCGGCGCCGATGCTGACCAGCGGCGTGCCGATCGACCTGCCGGCGACCAAAGCGGGCGATCTCAATCTCGATCAAAAGCCGGTGGCTGTCGCAATCGACGACAAGGGCGCGATCTTTCTGATGGATCAGCCGGTCGAGGCGTCGCAATTGGTCGACAGGGTCAAGGCCATCGCCAAATCCGGCTTCGACGAGCGCGTCTATGTCCACGCGTCGAAGGCGATCAATTACGGACGCGTCGCCGAGGTCATGTCGGATCTAACGGCGGCCGGCTTCAAGAAGGTCGCATTGGTGACGATGAAGGAAAGCAAATGAGCGCGCGGCGCGCGCACGAAAGCGGCGGGTCGGAAAAACGGTGAAATTCTCCAAGTCCGAACCGGGGATGGCGATCTCGGCGGCAA
The DNA here is from genome assembly GCA_963736175.1 of uncultured Alphaproteobacteria bacterium. Lineage (GTDB taxonomy): Bacteria > Pseudomonadota > Alphaproteobacteria > Rhizobiales > Beijerinckiaceae > Rhodoblastus. The sequence goes on from CAVTNU010000002.1 coordinate 149,290, forward strand.
TCCATTTCGGAGTGCTGGCGCTGACGCTTGTCGTCTTTTCGGACAGCCCGAAGTTCGATGACGCGCAGGAATCGGTTCCGGTCGAGACGATCAGCGAGAGCCAGTTCAACCAGATCATGAAAGGCGAAAAGACCGCCAAGGAGGTCAAGCCGCTGCAGCGGGCGGACAAGGTCGCCGAACAGATAGAGACGAAGCCGACCCCGCCGGTCGCCGAGGCCAAGCGCGACGTGCCGACCCCGCCTTCGCCGTTGAAGCGACTGCCCGATCCGGGCGAGGACGACAAGCCGGATCCGCCGACGCCGCCGCAAAAGGTCGCCGTTACGCCGCCGCCGGCTCCCGCTCCTCCGCCTCGTCCAGAGCCGGTCACGGCGCCGAAGCCGCCGGTCGAAGCGGAAAAGGATGATCCCCAATCCGACGCCGCCGAAACGGTGAAGCCGCCGCCGCGGCCAAAGACGCCGGAAAAGCCGCAAGCTAAACCCGCGCCGGAAAAGCCGAAGACCAACGCGGTCGATGAGGCCGCCAAGGTCCTGGCCTTGCTGAAGGCGCGGGATCAGAAAAAATCGGCGGAAAAATCCGATAAACCGGCCAATCAGCCGAAATCGGGACAGGAATCGAATGACAAGAGCTTGAAGGCCAGTCTGGCCGAGGCCAGCCGTTTTCTGAGCAAAGAGGCGGCGCAGTCGAAGGCGTCGACCGGCCGCGAATTGTCGCATGTCGCCTCGCTTGGCGCCCCCAACGCCTCGGCGGCGAAAATGTCGCCGACGCTGGGCGCGGAGTTCGACAATTTTCTCAAGGAAACCTATCACCGCTGCTGGGAAGTGCCGGTGGCCGAACAGCGCCCGAACTATGAGCCGATCGTCAGGATCGAACTACGCAAAGACGGCTCGCTGGGGGCCAATCCGGTCCTCACCAATCCGGCTTACGATCCCACCAGCCAAGCTTTGGCGGACAGCGCCATGCGCGCCGTGCGCAAATGCAACCCGTTGAATATTCCAGCGAAATTCCTCTCGTTCTACGATGAGTGGCAAGTTGTGAACGTCAAACTCAACCCCAACGAATAGTCTTTTTCGCGTAAAGAGACGTCTTTAAACCTTCAACTCGCGCCCTAAGAAGCATTCAGGATTCTCAAGCCATGTCGTTCCCGATCACACGCCGCCGCGCCGCCGCCCTGCTGGGCGGTCTGGCTCTAACCCCCGCCGTAGCCAATCTGGCGCGCGCCGAACGCAACGTCGAAGTGCGTTCGGGGGCGGAATTCAAACCGATCAACATCGCCGTGACGAATTTCGCCGGCGACACCGGAGCGTTGTTGACCCAGGTCATCACCAACAACTTCAAGCATTCGGTATTTCTCAATCCGATCGACCAACAGAGTTTCGCCGATCGGGGCGCCAATCCCGACGGGCCGCCGCAGATGGACGCCTGGCGCATGGTCAACGCGCAGTTCGTTGTCACCGGTCGTTCGACGCGCGGTCCGGACGGGCGGCTGAAAACGGAATTCCGCCTTTGGGACGTGACCAACGGCACGCAATCGGCCGGTCAGCAATATGTCACCGACCCTAATAACGCCCGGCGGGTCGCCCATATCGTTTCGGACGCGATCTTCACCAAAATCACCGGCGAAAAGGGCTTTTTCGATTCGCGCGTCGCCTTCGTCGACGAATCGGGTCCCGCCGAACATCGGCGCAAGCGGCTGGCGATCATGGATCAGGACGGCGCCAATGTGCGCTACCTGACGCGCGGCGAGGAACTGGTGGTCACGCCGCGCTTTTCGCCCAACGCCCAGGAATTGACCTATATGGCTTTCTCCGGCGACGATCCGAAGGTTTTCCTGCTCAATGTCGAAACCGGCCAACGCGAGGTCGTCGGCAATTTCCCCGGCATGACCTTTTCGCCGCGTTTTTCACCGGACGGCCAGCGCATCGTCATGTCGCTCGAGCAAAACGGCGCCTCCAATCTGTTCAGCATGGACTTGCGTTCGCGCAATACGATGCGCTTGACCGATTCGGCCGCGATCGACACGTCGCCGTCCTATTCGCCCGACGGCGGCCGGATCGTCTTCGAATCCGATCGCGGCGGCGCGCAGCAGATTTACGTGATGGGCGCGCAGGGCGGCGGGGCCAATCGCATCTCGTTCGGCGACGGCCGCTACTCGACGCCGGTCTGGTCGCCGAAGGGCGATTATATCGCCTTCACCAAGCAGAGTTCGGGCGGCTTCGCCATCGGCGTCATGAAGCCGGACGGAAGCGGCGAACGCATCTTGACCGAAGGTTTCCACAACGAAGGTCCGACCTGGGCGCCGAACGGTCTCTACGTCATGTTCTTCCGCGATCCGGGCGGCGGCTCGGGCTCGAAGATCTACATGGCCGATATTTTCGGGCGGGGCGATTTCGCTGTGCCGACCCCAAATTTCGCCTCGGATCCATCGTGGGGACCGTTGCAGAATTGACGCTCTCGCCGCCCGCCGCCGAAAAATCGGCGGAAAAGCGGCAATTCGTCTTCGCTGCCGCAATCTTGCCATTAACGCCGTGTTAACCACGCCGGCAATTGCTCGAATGCAACAGATAAAGACTAACGTCTGTCAAGGTTTACGGAACCTTCGCTTAACCATCGACGGCTAGGACTGGTGCAACGACCGGCTTTGGCAAAGGAGCGACCGGATGAACTTTTTTGGCTTAATGCGTTCTGGCGCTTTTCAACTGCGCGCGATCCACGGCGTCAAACTCGCCGCGGCTTTGACGACGGCGCTGGCGATCAGCGCCTGTTCGAAAAATCCCGCCGATATCGCTGGCGGCCTCGGCGCAGGCTCGGGCGTCGCGTCGCCGGGCAGCCAGCAGGACTTCGTCGTCAATGTCGGCGATCGCGTCTTCTTCGATTCCGATTCGACCGAATTGAGTTCGACCGCGCAAGGGACGTTGGAAAAGCAAGCCAATTGGCTCAATCAATATCGCCACTACTCCTTCACGATCGAAGGTCACGCCGACGAGCGCGGCACACGCGAATATAACTTCGCGCTCGGCGCCCGCCGCGCCCAGGCGACCAAGGAATATCTGATCTCGCGCGGCGTGTCGGTCTCGCGCATCCGCACCATCTCCTACGGCAAGGAGCGTCCGGTGGCTGTCTGCAACGACATTTCCTGCTGGTCGCAGAATCGACGCGCCGTTACGGTGCTCGGCGGCGGCAATTCCTGATCCGATAAAAGCGATCATCGAAAAACATAAAGACCGGCGCCCATGCGGCGCCGGTTTTGTTTTGCCGGATTTCGCAAAAACGCCGGGCGCAGCCAATTTTTGGCCAAATCTTTCTCGCAAAATGTGCTATCTGGCAAAATCAACGTTTCAGGCCAACGTTTCTGGAATTCGATCGGCATGTTTTTCCTCTTCTCCTCTCTTTCATTGGATCGGCGCCCGCGCCAATTGGCAGGCGGGCGGGCGCCCGCGTTCCGCGCTGTAGCCCTGCTGGCGTTTTCGCTCGCCTCCCCGGCAATGGCGCAAGAGAGCTTGGCGGGTCGAATCGACCGGCTTGAAAGCCAGATGAGCGCCTCGCGGCAAGAGCTGCGGGTGGCGCAAAATTATGAACGCCCGCCGGTCAATGTCGGCGATGACGAAGAAAATGTGATGCGCGGCGGCGCCGAACAGAGCGGGCTGGTCCTGCGCGTTGATCGGTTGGAAAACCAGTTGCGCGGCGTCAACGGCCAGATCGAGCAATTGCAGTTCCAGTTGCGCCGCCTCGAAGAGCAATTGCGCAAAGCTCAGGGCGACGCCGGCCTGCGTCTGCAAGAGGGTTCGCCCGTCGCCCGCTCGCCCGTCAATGACGCGCCGCAGCGGCGCGGCGAATACGAGCCCGCGGGCGTCCCGCCGGTCGCCGCGACGCCCGGGCCGGTTCCGGGCGCGGTCCCGGGCGAGCCGTCGGCCGCCGCCCGCGGCCGGCATGACGCTTTTGATCCGAACGCCCTGCCGAACGTGCCCGGCGCGCCGCGCGAGCTTGGTTCGCCGGATTCGGCTTCGAAACCGATGGTCGCCGAAGCTCCACACACGGTTCGCGATCATGCCGCGCCGCTCGATTTGACGCCGGCCGGCGCCAGGGCGGCGGCGAATCCGACGCTCCCCGAAACGCCGGCGCCCGGCGCGGTCCCGCCATTAGCCGCGGGGCCGACCGCGTCGTTGACGCCGCCGGCCGGGCCGGTCAAATCCAACTATGAAACCGCGATCGACGAATTGCGCCAGCAGCAATATGAAGCGGCCGAGCAGAATCTGAAGACCTTCATCGAGAAGAATCCCAGTGGCCGGTTGATCGCTCCGGCGATCTATCATCTCGGCGAAAGCTTCTATTTCCGCAAACGCTATCGCGAAGCGGCGGAGCAATTCCTGAAAATCTCGACCGATTATTCGAAATCGGCGGTGGCGTCCGATTCCATGCTCAAATTAGGCGTGTCGTTGAACGAACTTGGCGCCAAGGAACAGGCTTGCGTCGTTTTCAGGGAATTGCCGAAAAAATATCCCGCCGCGTCCGCCGCCACCAAGAGCGGCGCCGAAAGCGAAGCCAAAAAGGCCCGTTGTTAGGGCAAGCCCGGTCTCATCCGAAACGGCGGCCGCCATTCAGGCGAAGGGTCGAGAGGGAATGGCGGCGATCAGCAGCGACATCGATCCGCAGGCGCTGTTTTCGTCATTTTCCGGCGCGCGCGGTCTGCTGCTCGCTGTTTCCGGCGGCCCTGATTCTCTTGCGTTGATGCATCTGGCGGCGCAATGGCGCGGTCGCCGGCGCACGCCGATCGCCGTCGCTGTCGTCGATCATGGCCTGCGCCCGCAGGCGGCGCGGGAGGCCGGGCAGGTCGCAGACTGGGCGCGCGAACTCGGATTCGACGCGCATGTTCTCGTCTGGCGCGGCGACAAACCGAAAAGTCGCATTCAGGAGCGCGCGCGGCAGGCGCGTTACGATTTGTTGGCCGCCTGCGCGCGCGATGTCGGCGCCGACCATATTTTGACGGCCCATCACGCCGACGATCAGGCCGAAACAATTCTGTTTCGCCTGTCGCGCGGCAGTTCGATCGCGGGATTGGCGGGTATGGCGGAAAAGACCGCGCTGCAGGGCCTGGTTCTCGCCCGTCCGCTGCTTGGACTTCCCAAACGAAGCCTAGTCGATTTTTGCCGTGATCGCGGCCTGGACTTTTTTGAAGACCCGTCCAATCTCGATCCGTCCTTCGCGCGCGCCAAAATCCGCCGGCTGGCGGCGCAATTGGCTGCGCTCGGTCTGACGCGCAAATCTTTGCTGATTTTGGGCGCGCGGGCGGCCAAGAACGACGCGGCGATCGAGTTCGCCGCCGACGTCCTGCAACAGCGTCTCGGCGGGGGCGAAGGCTATGATCTCACCCTGCTGGCGCAGACGCCGCAGGCGGTGTTCGAACGTCTGCTGGCCAGGCTCATCGCCGCTCTGGGCCAGCCGGCGCCGCTGCGCCTCGAACGTCTCGAATCCTGCGCCGCGCGCCTGCGGGCCTGCGCGCGCGAGGGACGAAAGGCGAAGCTCACCCTGGCCGGCGCCATTCTTCAACTCGACGCCGCCGGCGTCTTGCGGATTTATCGCGAACCGGCGCGTCGAAGAGGCGTGACGCCGCTCGGCGGACCGGTCAAAAAGCCGTCCGCGGACGACCGGCGGGCGTGAGCGGATGCGGGAATGGCTAACGCGCCTTTGCCATTCCGATCGAATTAGCCGCTTCTCTCGCCGCCTTCTCTTGGCAAGCGGGGCGCCCACGCTTACATTGCAGACAATGGGATGAAATCCCGCAACGGCGTTTGCGCCTCAACAGGTCCATGATGAACCCGAATTTTCGCAATGTCGCCGTATGGGTGATAATTGTTCTGCTTGTCGCCGCGCTCGTCGCTCTGTTTCAGAAACCGAGCGAACACGTTCAGGCGCAGGAGATCAATTTCAGCCAGCTTCTCAACGAGGTCGATCAAGGCCACGTGAAGGAAGTGACGATCTCCGGCGCGGACATTTCCGGCCATTTCACCGATGGCAAGGCGTTCTCGACCTACGCGCCGAGCGACCCTCTGCTGGTTGACGATCTCTACAAGAAGCATGTGCAGATCACCGCCAAGCCGCCGTCCGACGGCAATAGCTGGTTGGTGACGTTGCTCGTCAACGGCCTGCCTTTGGTGGCGTTCATCGGCATGTGGATTTTCCTGTCCAGGCAGATGCAGGGCGCCGGCGGCAAAGCGATGGGCTTTGGCAAGTCCAAGGCGAAATTGCTGACCGAGGCGCACGGCCGCGTCACCTTCGAGGATGTCGCGGGCGTCGACGAAGCCAAGGAGGATCTGCAGGAAATCGTCGAGTTCTTGCGCGATCCGCAGAAATTCCAGCGGTTGGGCGGACGCATCCCGCGCGGCGTGCTGCTCGTCGGCCCGCCGGGCACCGGCAAGACCTTGTTGGCGCGCGCCATCGCCGGCGAAGCCAATGTGCCGTTCTTCACGATTTCGGGCTCCGATTTCGTTGAAATGTTCGTCGGCGTCGGCGCCAGCCGCGTTCGCGACATGTTCGAACAAGCCAAGAAAAACGCGCCCTGCATCATTTTCGTCGATGAAATCGACGCGGTCGGCCGTCATCGCGGCGCCGGTCTTGGCGGCGGCAATGACGAGCGCGAACAGACGCTCAACCAGCTGCTCGTCGAAATGGACGGGTTCGAGGCCAACGAGGGGATCATCCTGATCGCCGCGACCAACAGGCCTGACGTGCTCGATCCGGCGTTGCTTCGGCCGGGCCGTTTCGATCGCCAGATCGTCGTGCCCAATCCCGATTTCATCGGCCGCGAGAAGATTCTCAAGGTCCACGCCCGCAAAGTGCCGCTCTCGCCCGACGTCGATCTCAAGGTCGTGGCGCGCGGAACGCCGGGCTTTTCCGGCGCCGATCTGATGAATCTCGTCAACGAGGCGGCTTTGCTGGCGGCGCGGCGCAACAAACGCATCGTCACCAAAGCCGAATTCGAGGACGCGCGCGACAAGATCATGATGGGGGCCGAGCGCCGCACCCTGATGATGACGGACGAGGAAAAGCGCCTCACCGCCTATCACGAGGGCGGCCATGCGCTGGTTTCGATCAACATGAAGGGCTCGCTGCCGATCCACAAGGCGACGATTATTCCGCGCGGCCGAGCGCTCGGCATGGTGCAGCCGCTGCCCGAACGCGACCAGATATCCAACAGCTACGAGCAGTTGATCGCCCGTCTCGCCATGGGCATGGGCGGGCGCGTCGCCGAGGAGCTGGTGTTCGGCCACGACAAGGTGACGTCCGGCGCCTCCGGCGACATTCAGCAATGCACCAGACTGGCCAAGGCGATGGTCACCCAGCTCGGCTTCTCCGACAAGCTCGGCGCGGTCGCCTACGCCGAACCCGAGCAGGAACAGTTCCTGGGCTATTCGATCGGCCGCCAGCAGAGCATTTCGGAAGCCACGCTCCAGACCATCGACGCGGAAGTGCGCCGACTGGTGCAGGAAGGCTATGAAACTGCGAAGCAGATCCTCACCGACAAACGCGAGCAGCTCGATATCCTCGCCAACGGCCTGCTCGAATTCGAGACGCTCAGCGGCGAGGAAATCGAAGGCTTGTTGAACGGCGTCAAACCGCGACGCGAAGCCGACGACGACGCGGCTTCGCCCACGACGCGCCGCTCCAGCGTGCCCGCCGCCGGCCGGCCGGCCTGGACCAAACCGACGGAGCCGGACTCCGGTCTTGAGCCGCAACCGCAGACCTGAACCGGCGGGTTTGTTCGGTGGGCGGCCGTTCCTGTGCAAAAGGTCTCGCAACGTTTAACGCGCCTGTTCAGGCGCCTTTTGCGATGGCGGGCCGGAGCCCGACAGGATCGGCGCGCCCACGCGTTAAAGTTATTCACAAATCGTGAAGCCTGAGGCGCGCGCGACGGAGTATAACACGCGCAGTCTTTTTTGAGGTTTGGAGACCATTGGCATGAGCCGCAAATATTTCGGCACTGACGGCATCAGGGGCCGCGCCAACACGGTAATCACGCCGGAACTGGCGCTGAAGGTCGGACAGGCGGCCGGGCTTGTCTTTCAGCGAGGCGACCACCGTCATCGGGTGGTGATCGGCAAGGATACGCGGCTTTCCGGCTATATGATCGAATACGCCCTGGTCGCCGGCTTCACCTCGGTCGGGATGGACGTTCTGTTGCTGGGGCCGATGCCGACGCCGGCCGTCGCCATGCTGACGCGTTCGATGCGCGCCGATCTCGGCGTCATGATTTCCGCCTCGCATAATCTGTTCGAGGACAACGGCATCAAATTATTCGGGCCGCACGGCTTCAAACTCTCCGATGATGTCGAGCGCGAAATCGAGGCCTTGCTCGATTCAGAAATGACGCCCTATCTGGCCAAGGCTGACGCGCTCGGGCGGGCGCGGCGCGTCGACGACGTGCGCGCGCGCTATGTCGAATTCGCCAAGCACACTTTGCCGCGCAATATGTCCTTCGAGGGCTTGCGCATCGTCGTCGACTGCGCCAATGGCGCGGCCTACAAGGTAGCCCCCGAAACCTTGTGGGAGCTGGGCGCGGAGGTCTTCTCGCTCGGCGTCGAGCCGGACGGCTATAACATCAACCGCGATGTCGGCTCGACCGCGCCGGACGCTTTGGCCCATCGCGTGCGCGAATTGCGCGCCGACATCGGCATTGCTCTCGACGGCGACGCCGATCGCGTGCTGATCATCGACGAAAACGGCAAGTTGATCGACGGCGACCAGTTGATGGCGGTCGTGGCGCAAAGCTGGCACGAGGACGGGCGTCTGTCGCAGCCCGGCGTCGTCGCCACCATCATGTCCAATCTCGGTCTTGAGCGCCATTTGAACAACATCGGCCTGTCGTTGGCGCGCACCGCCGTCGGCGACCGTTATGTGCTCGAACATATGCGCGAGCATGGCTACAACCTCGGCGGCGAGCAATCGGGCCACATGATCCTGTCCGATTACAGCACGACCGGCGACGGCCTCGTCACGGCCATGCAGGTGCTGGCCGTCGTCAAGCGCCAGAACAAGCCGGTGAGCGAAGTCTGCAACGTCTTTGAGCCTTTGCCGCAAGTCCTGAAAAATGTTCGCTTCAAGGGCGGCCAGCCGCTCGCCAAGGCGAACGTCGCCAAAGCCATCGAAGCGGCCAAGCTGCGATTGGGCGCGGAAGGGCGTCTGGTCATCCGCCCCTCCGGCACTGAGCCGGTGATCCGCGTCATGGCCGAGGGCGATGATCGCGCGCTTGTCGAGCAGGTGGTGGACGACGTCTGCGAAGCGGTCGCGGCCGCCGCATAATCGCCGTTACCTAGACGCGGGCGTAATGACAATCTCGCGATCAGCCGGCCATTTCAGACGGTAGGCGAGGCGGACCTCCTTCGTCTCGCTCGGCTGCAGGTCGAGCGTCCAGCTCATCACGCCGCGTTTGTCGCCGACCTGTTTTTCGCTCGGCGTCGTCGTCTGCGGCAGGATTTCGACGGTGATCGCCGTATTTTCCGAAAAAGGCGCCTGATCGGTCACGACGGCGCGGACGGCGAAATCGTGCAGATTGCGCACCTGCGTCTTGAATTCGCGCGTCTGCGTTTTCGTCTGGCCATACCAGGTCGGCTCGTTCTCTTTATTTTTGACCGGGGCGTATTCGACGCGAACCCTGTCGTCCGCGCCAAAGCCGAGATCGGCGCTGTCGCCGGGCGTCAGCATGGGCATGCGGCCCTGTCCGACATAGGCGCCTTCGCGATAGAGCGCGACGACGCCGGGCAGCAACGGCGCGGTTTCGCCGTTGCTGAAATGGGCTGACAGAAAGGCGTGCGGGTCTAGCTTCGGCGCGACGGCGTAAGTCAACGCCGCTTCTGCGTTCTGCGCCGACAGCCGAACCAGTTTGTTCGACCCGTCGGATGCGGCGCTGATCCGGCCCGGCGCCACGAATGTCGCTTGATAGGCGTCCGATTCGACGCGCGTCGACGTTTCGCTCGCCTCGATCGCCGCCGCCGCCGTCGGCATGGGCGAGGCGGGGGCGCGCGCGCCGTCGTTTTCCAGCGCCCGCGCGCGTGGGGCCGCCTTTTGCTCGGCGAAGACGACGGGCGGTTCAAAAAACGCGATGCGTTGCGGATCGAGGGACGGCGCGGCGACCGCGCCCGCCGTGCGGGTGGTCGATACGCTCAGCGCGACGTCGGTCCAATCCTCGCCGGTCCGTTGCGCGATGGCGGCGCGGCGAACGATTTCGAGCGCGGGCTTGGCGTTGGCGCCCGCCGTCTCCAGCCTGGCGTCGTATACGGGCGTCCAATTGGCGCCGGCGACCCGATAGGTCAGGCTGAAGCGCGCCTTGCCGGCCGTCGGCGTCTCGACGTCCACGGCGACATCGCGCGCGGCGCGGCGGCCGACGAGCGGCTGGCGGGCCGACTCCAGCGCTTTGATCTCGTCGTCCAGTTCGCGCGCGGCTTTGCGCGCCACACGCAATTCCTCGCCGACCTTGGCGTAAGCCGCGCCGACCACATCCCACGCGCTGTTCCATTGGCCGATGTCGAGCGGTTTGGATTCAGGGGATAGCTTCTCGGGGCCCGATTCGGCGAAGCGCGTCATCATCGCCTGTTTGGCGCCAAGAGCGTCGATGTCGACCTGTTTGGCCTCGCGCCTGTCGCGCAGCGCGGAAAGGCGCGTTTCCAGCTCGTTATTGGTCGCGCCGGCGCCGCCGGGCGCAACCTGGGCGTCGATCGAACCGAGGGAAATTTTTGTCTCCGCCGCGGCCGCGATGCGCAGCGACGACGGGTCGAGACCCATCGGCAGGCCGCGAAAGTAAAGCCGCGCGCCGCCGGCCGGCAATTGGACGTCGGCGACGCGCGTGACGGAGGCCGAATTCGGGATAAACCGTCACCGCGTCGATGCGCGAGACGGCTTCGAGGTCTCCGGCGAAAGCCATGGCGACGCCGCCGATTTGCGCCAACGCGGCGACGGGAAAAAGGAAAATCTGTCGTGTCCGCATGTCGTGTCCCCCCAGTAACGCGATCTCGCGCAGATTTAAGAAAGATGGGTGCGCGATTGCGGATTTTTTCCGGCTCGCGCGTGGCGGAAAGAAAATTTACAAGGTGATCCGACGCGTCAAAACCGCGCGCCGCGGAGTTCTGGCGGCTGGACCGGCGCACCGATCGCGTCCATTATCGCCAGTCCCCGACAGGACGACCCCTTGCTCGCCATCGCGCACGCCCTTTTTCACCGCCTTTACGCCAACGCTCTGCTGCTGCTCGTTCTGACGGCGGCGCTCTGGGGCGCGCACGGCGCCGTCGCCAAGGCCGCCGTCGGCGCCGTGTCGCCGATGACGTTGGTCACCGGGCGCTGGCTTATCGTCTGTCTTTTGCTGATTCCGGCGCTGCGCGGCGAGATCGACGCCTGGCGCGGCGCGCTGCTGGCGCATTGGCCGCGTCTGCTCGCGATGGGCATGCTCGGCTTCACGTCGTTCAACGTGCTGTTTTATCTCGCCGGCTACTGGACGTCCGGCGTCAATCTGACCTTGCTGCAAAGCGCCCAGCCGGCGCTTGTGCTGGCGGGCGCGGCCTTGTTCAAGGGGATGCGCGTCACCGTGATGCAGATCGTCGGCATGCTGGTGACCTTCGTCGGCGTCGGCCTGATCGCCACGCAGGGCCAACCCTGGCGCATCGGCGAATTGTCGCTCAATCCTGGCGATCTGATGCTGCTCGTCGCCTGTGTGCTCTATTCCGGCTACACATTGGCGCTGCGTGACCGGCCGGCCATTCCCGCGCTGGTGTTTTTCGCCGGGCTGGCGTTTTTCGCCTTCCTCACCTCGCTGCCCTGTCTGGCGATCGAAATGGCGCTCGGCAAGACCTATTGGCCGAGCGTCAACGGCTGGCTGTTCATGGTCTTCGTCGCGCTCGGTCCGTCTTTGGCCAGCCAATTGTTCTATATGCGCGGCGTCGAATTGATCGGCCCCGGACGGGCGGGCATATTCACCAATCTGACGCCGCTGTTCGGCGCGCTGTTCGCCGTGCTGACGCTGGGCGAGCCGTTTCACCTCTATCATGCGGCGGCCCTGGCGCTCGGGCTGAGCGGCATATTTTTGGCCGAACGCGGCGCCTGAACGATTGGGGGACAAGCAATGGGCCGATTCGTTCTCGCGCTGTTGACCGCGCTGGCCGTTCTCAACGCGCCGCTCGATTTCCTCGGACAGGCGCGGGCGCAGACGACCAGCGAAAAATTTTATGATTTCCTGCAAAGCCAGTGGCCGCAGGCGCGGGCCGCCGGCGTGTCGCGCGCGACGTTCGACAGCGCGATCGAGGGCTTGACGCTCGACGCCTCGTTGACGGGATTGCGCGCCAAACAGCCAGAGTTCAACAAACCGCTGAAATCCTACGTCGAGTCGGCCGCCTCGGCTGGCCGCGTGGCGCAAGGTCAGGCGCTGCTGCGCCAATATGACGGGCCGCTGCGTAAAATCGCGCAGGACTACGGCGTTCCCCCTTCGATCGTCGTCGCGCTTTGGGGCATGGAGACCGATTTCGGCAAGGAGCGCGGCGATCGCGACATCCTGCGCTCGCTGGCGACGTTGTCGTACATCCATCCCGACAATCTCGAATACGTCGGCGACTTCATCAATGCGCTGGTGATGATCGAACGCGGCGCGCCGCGCGAAAAACTGCGCGGCTCCTGGGCCGGCGCGATGGGCGATCCGCAATTCACGCCGACCGCCTATCTGAAATACGCGGTGAAATTTTCCGGCGCGGGCGCGCCCGACATCTGGTCGTCAGGCCCTGACGCGCTCGCCTCCATCGCCAATCTGCTGAAGCAATCGGAATGGCGCGTCGGTCTGCCGCCGCTGATCGAGACGCGCGTTCCGCCGGGCTTCGGCTATGACAGTCTGGAGTGGGATTTTTCCGCTCTGTCCGCCGCGGGCTTTCGCGCCGTCGACGGCGCGCCCCTGCCGCGCTCAGGCAAGGCCATGCTGTATTTTCCTGTCGGGGCGCGCGGACCCGCCTTTTTGCTCAGCGACAATTTTTTCGTGCTGAAGGCCTATAATTTTTCCGATTCCTACGCCTTTGCCGTTTCCGTTCTGGCCGAACGCATCGCCGGGCGCCGCGCCTTGAGTGGGCCTCAGAGCGCTCCTTGGCCGCAGGAAAGCCAGCCGCTCGACACCGGCGAACGGACCGAACTGCAGCAGCGGCTCACCGCGCAAGGCGTTTATTCCGGCAAGATCGACGGGCGGTTCGGGCCGGTGACGCGCCTCGCCGTCCACGCCTTTCAGCGCAGGGCCGGCGTCATGGCGGCCGACGGCTTTCCCTCGCGCGCGGCGCTGGAGGCCTTGCGCGCGAGGTGAGGCGTTGGACGAGCGCGCCGGGTCGCTTCAGAACTTCAGCGCCTTCGCTTGTTTCACGCCGGGCAGCGCCAAAATCTGCGCGAAGACGGAGTCAGGCACGTCGCCGTCGATGCCGACCAGCGCGATAGCCGAGCCGCCTTGCGCGTCGCGACCGAGCGCGAAGGTGGCGATATTGACGCCGGCCTCGCCGAGCAGGCTGGCGAAACGGCCGATGAAGCCCGGCTTGTCCTCGTTCGAGACATAGATCATCGAGGGGGAGAATTCCGCTTCGGTCTTGATGCCCTTGATCTCAACGATGCGAGCCTTGGCGTCGTTGAACACCGCGCCGGCCAGCGAGCGCGTCTGCTTGTCCGTTTCGATCGTCACGCTGATCAACGAATCGTAATCGCCTTCGGCGGCGCGGGTGACTTCGTCGATGACGATGCCGCGCTCCTTGGCGACGGAAGGCGCCGAAACGACGTTGACGTCGGCCAGCATCGGCCGCAGGAAGCCGGCAATGGCGGCGGCCGTCAAGGCCTTGGTCTTCAACGCCCCGACATGGCCCTCATAGGTGATGGTGATTTTCTTGACGCCTGCTTCAGTCAATTGCCCGGCGAAGGAGCCGAGTTTTTCGGCCAGATCGATGAAGGGCTTCAATTTCGGCGCCTCCTCGGCAGTGATCGAGGGGAAGTTCACGGCGTTGGAAATGGCGCCGCGCGTCAGATAGTCAGCCATCTGTTCGGCGACTTGAAGCGCGACATTTTCCTGCGCCTCGTTGGTGGCGGCGCCCAGATGCGGCGTGCAGACGACATTGGGGTGGCCGAACAACGGATTTGTCGTCGCTGGCTCCTCGACGAACACGTCGAAGGCCGCGCCGGCGACATGGCCGCTGTCCAGCGCGGCGCGCAAAGCGACTTCGTCGACCAGTCCGCCGCGCGCGCAATTGATGATGCGCACGCCCTTCTTGGTCTTGGCGATATTTTCCGCCGAAAGAATGTTTTTCGTCTGTGCCGTCATCGGCGTGTGCAGGGTGATGAAATCGGCGCGGGCGAGCAGTTCGGGCAATTCGACCTTTTCCACGCCGAGATTCACCGCGCGTTCGGGCGACAGGAAGGGGTCGAAGGCGACGACGCGCATGCGCAGGCCGATGGCTCGCTCGGCGACGATCGAACCGATGTTGCCGCAGCCGATGATGCCGAGCGTCTTGCCGGTGATTTCGACGCCCATGAAGCGGTTCTTTTCCCACTTGCCAGCTTGCGTCGACAGGTCGGCGGTGGGAATCTCGCGCGCCAGGGCGAACATCAGCGCAATGGCGTGTTCGGCGGTGGTGATGGAATTGCCGAAGGGCGTATTCATGACGATCACGCCGCGCGCCGTGGCGGCGGGAATGTCGACGTTGTCGACGCCGATGCCGGCGCGGCCGATGACTTTCAGGTTCTTGGCGTTTTCCAGAATTTTGGCGGTGACCTTCGTCGCCGAGCGGATAGCCAGGCCGTCGTAATCGCCGATGACGGCGGCGAGCTTGTCCTTGTCCTTGCCGAGTGAGGGCTGGAAATCCACTTCGACGCCGCGTTCCTTGAAAATAGCGACGGCGGCGGGCGAGAGGGCGTCGGAAATCAAAACGCGGGGAGCCATGGGAGCCTCATATTTTGTAAGGAGCGGCCCACAAAACGCGATTGGGCCGAAACGAAATTCCGGGTTCGGGAACGGGCGTCAAGGCGAGCGATGGAGAGGCGAGGCGATCCCGGTTGCGGTCTGCAACATGGTGGATCGCTTCGCTCCATTCGCCCCGACGTGGGTTCAGGCCGTGGCCAGTTCGGCCTTGGCGGTGGCGAAGGCCCAGTCGAGCCATTGCGTCAGCAGCGCCACATCGGACGCCTCGATCGTCGCGCCGCACCAGATGCGCAGACCCGCCGGCGCGTCGCGGTAAGAGCCGATGTCGTAGCCGGCCTTTTCCTTCTCGACCAACGAGACGATCTTCTTGGCGAAAGCCGCTTGCGCGTCGGCCGGCAAAGCGGCGACGGCCGGATCGACGACCTTGAGACAGACCGAAGTGTTGGAGGCGATCGGCGCGTCCTTGGCCAGGAACGCCGCCCATTGGCTGTTGGCGACCCAGTCGGCCAGAACCTTGGTGTTGGAGTTGGCGCGCGCGATCATGCCTTGCAGCCCGCCGATCGACTTCGCCCAGCCGAGCGCATCGAGATAATCCTCGACGCAAAGCATGGACGGGGTGTTGATCGTCTCGCCTTCGAAAATGCCGCCGATCAGCTTGCCGCCTTTGGTCATGCGGAAAATCTTCGGCATCGGCCAGGCCGGCGTGTAGCTTTCCAGCCGCTCGACCGCGCGCGGCGACAGAATGAGCACGCCGTGGCCGCCTTCGCCGCCCAACGCCTTCTGCCAGGAAAAGGTCACGACATCGAGCTTGGCCCAGTCAAGCTTCTGGGCGAAGGCGGCGGAGGTCGCGTCGGCGATAGTCAGGCCCTTGCGGTCCGCCGCGATCCAGTCGCCATTCGGCACGCGCACGCCGGAGGTCGTGCCGTTCCAGGTGAAAATGACGTCATTGTCGAAATTGACGCTGTTGAGATCCACGATGTCGCCGTAAGGCGCCTTGAGGACGCGGACATTCGCAAGCTTCAGTTGCTTGACGATATCGGTGATCCAGCCCTCGCCGAAGCTTTCCCAGGCGAGCGCGTCGACGCCGCGTGCGCCGAGCAGCGACCACATGGCCATTTCGACGGCGCCGGTGTCGGACGCCGGCACGATGCCGATGCGATAATCGTCCGGAACTTCCAGCACTTGCCGGGTGAGATCGATGGCCAGTTTCAGCTTGGCCTTGCCGATCTTGGCGCGATGCGAACGGCCCAGGGGGGCGTCCTTCAGCGCGTCGAGCGACCACCCGGGGCGTTTGGCGCAGGGACCGGACGAAAAATTGGGGTTTTTGGGGAGAGCGGCAGGCTTATGCGTCATGATCCATCCTTTCAGATGGGCGCCTCGCGTTGGGGCGAGGTGTCCCGCCGCCGCGATTACGCCTCCCTCGCGAACAGGTCAAGCGAGACGGAACGTCGCGGGGCGTTTTCGGCGCGACGCGCTTTCATCGCGGCCGGCTCGTCGTTTCGCCGCCATCGATTCGCGGCCCGCCAGCGCCAAAAAACACTCGCGCATTTTGCGGCAAGTCAATGTCGTCGGCGGCCTTGGCGCGCTCATATAAAACATCGATGTAACTCCGGCGTCGATATATGTAAATAAAAAGGAGGACGCCATGTCGGGAATACTTCGATTGGGCGAAGCTATTGTTTTGATTTCCGCCGACAGCTCTCCGGCGCGATTGTGCCGACAAAGCAAATGGCCTTCCGGGTTCAGTCCCGGGTAAAACGTCGATCCGTAGCCGAATTCGTCCCGTTTCGCGCGCCGGTCGGCCAGAAATCTGATTATTCGCCTAATAAGGATTATCCCGGCGCGATCGGCGTTCGCGCGGGCGATAGGGTTGCTTGCCGATGTGTCGCCGTCCCGTGGTCAGGCGAAGAGCGTCAAGCCGGCGACACACGAGCAGAAATTGGCGATGAGCGAAACCAACATCGCCCGCGCCAGAGTCAATTGCGCCATCCAGGCGATCAGCAGGCCTTCGGCGACCACCACCGCGATCTCAAGCGCGAGGACGCTCGGCCAATAAGAATAATACTGAAAGGCCCAGTACGCAGCGGTCCACAATTGCGGATGGGTGACGGCGGTTGCGACGGCGCAGGCGAGGCCCACATGCAGCGCGCCGCGACAGGGCCACCGCGCGAGGCGGGCGACGAGATAGCCGATCGGCGCTTCGATCGCCATCGAAAGAAGGAGCGCCGTTGTTTCCGTCATTTGCTTGGCGACCTTTCACCGCTTGCCGTTCCGCGTTTCAATACCCGAGGAGACATTCATGCGCCAATCATTTGCCTGCGTTTGCCTTACGCTGCTGCTTGCCGCGCCGGCGCTCGGCGATATTTTGCCAACGCCTGACCGTGGTCCGCAAAGCGGCAAGGCCGGAGGCCTCAGCTTCTCGATCCAATGGGTCGAACCGCCTCGCGGGTCGGTTAGCGCGCCGCATGTTTCCCGCCACGCCTATCAGATCGTCGTTCTCGACGGCTGCGAGGAAGCGCGGCCGAACTGCGAATTGGCGCATTCGCGAAATTTGATCGGCATGGAGGTGCGCGCGATTGACGGCGTGATGCTTCGGCCAGAAGAAGGCATGGTGCGGCAGATCATCGGAGCGTTCGAACATAAGGAGTTGGGGCGACGGATCAGGCTTGAGATGTTTTCGCGCGGGTCCGACAATGAGCCTTTCGAAGTCGCCTTCGCGCGCCGATGACGACCCGCGCGGCGCGAACTGGCCTTAAAACAAAACGCTCTAGTTCAGCGTGACTCCGTCGAGCGCCAGAACCTCGCCAGCCAGATAGAGCGACCCGGCGATCAGGATGCGCGGACCGACCGGCCAGTCGCGACGCGCAAGCTCCGCCAACGCCGCATCGACGCCGTTTGCGGCTCGTGCGGGAATGGACAGGGCGCGCGCGGCGGCGACGATTTCCTGCGGTTGACGACCGATCTGTTCGCTTTCGATCGGGACGCCGATCACCTCATGCGCGATGTCGGAAAAATGCGCTAGGAAAGCATGAATATCCTTTGATTTCAGCGCGCCGCAAATCAAGATAAGCGGCCGGCCGGCCTTTTCCTCGAAATCGGCCATGGCTTCGGCGAGGATGCGGCCGCCATCGCTGTTGTGGCCGCCGTCTAGCCAAATCTCGGCCTCGGACGGGGCGAGGGCGGCAAGTTTTCCGCGGGAAAGGCGCTGTAAACGAGCCGGCCAGTCGGCGCGCGCGATCCCCGCCTCGAAGGCTTTGGTCGGCAGGTCGGCGAAGGCGGCGCGCAAAGCGGCGATCGCCGCGCCGGCGTTGACGTGCTGGTGGCGTCCCGCCAATCGCGGCAAAGGCAGATCGATGAGGCCGCCGTCGTCTTCGTAGACGAGCCGGCCGCGTTCGGCGCGGCAGAGAAAGTCCTGGCCGCCGACGATCGCAGGCGCGCCGAGCCGCTCGGCTTCGTGCTCCAGCACCGCGCTCGCTTGCGCATTTTGCGGCGCGATCACCACCGGCCTGCGGGGCTTGATGATTCCGGCCTTTTCGAAGGCGATATGCTCGACGTCGTCGCCGAGAAACTCGACATGATCGAGCGACACTGGCGTAATGACGGCGCAAGCGGGGTCGTCGATCACGTTGGTGGCGTCGAAGCGTCCGCCAAGCCCGACTTCCAGCAGCACGACATCGGCGGGATGGTCGGCGAACAGTTTGAAGGCGGCTGCGGTCGTCACTTCGAAGAACGTGATCGGCGCGCCCGCATTGGCCTGTTCGCAGGCTGTCAGCGCCTGCGACAGGACGGCGTCTTCGACCAACCGACCGCCGCCTTGCGCGCCGAGCCTGATGCGTTCACGAAATCGGATCAGATGCGGCGATGTATAGACGTGCGTCGTTTTGCCCGCGGCTTCGAGAATGGCGCGCATGAAGGCGATCGTCGAACCCTTGCCGTTGGTGCCGGCTACATGAATGACTGGCGGCAGGCGTTTTTGCGGATCGCCGAGGGCGGCGAGCAGCCGCTCGACGCGCGCAAGCGACAGGTCGATCCTCTTTGGGTGCAGATGGAGCAGGCGTTCGAGAATCACGTCGGGAGCGCTCATGCGAAGGCACTCGCGACGTCAAGGCCGTTCGAGGCCGCGTCGGGATCGTCCGCACGCGGCGTCGGCGCCAGTGGCAAATCGGCCATATCCAGGCCCGCCCGTTATGCTGCTTGCGGGGCCGGAGCCTTGGTCAGCAGGCGGCAAACGCGCGCGAGCGTTTCGCGCATTTGCAAACGCGACACCACCATGTCGACCATGCCGTGCTCCTGCAGATATTCGGCGCGCTGAAAGCCTTCGGGCAGACGTTCGCGGATGGTCTGTTCAATAACGCGCGCGCCGGCAAAGCCGATAACCGCGCCGGGTTCGGCGATGTGAATGTCCCCGAGCATGGCGTAGGAGGCGGTGACGCCTCCGGTCGTCGGGTTGGTCAATACGACGATATAAGGCAGTCGCGCCGCTTTCAGGCGTTGCACCGCGACGGTGGTGCGCGGCATCTGCATCAGCGAGAACATGCCCTCCTGCATGCGCGCGCCGCCCGACGCGGTGAAGATGATGAAGGGCGTGCGCTTTTCGATCGCCCGCAACATGCCAGCGATGATCGCCTCGCCCGCCGCCATGCCGAGCGAACCGCCGAGAAAGTCGAAATCCTGCACGGCGACCGTGACGGGCAGACCTTCAAGGGCGCCGGCGGCGAGGCGCACGGAATCCTGCGCGCCGGTTTTCGTGCGATATTCCTTCAGCCGGTCGCTGTAGCGTTTCACGTCGCGGAATTTCAACGGATCGAGCGGGGCCTCGGGCGTCGGCAAGTCCTCATAGACGCCGCCGTCGAACAACGACTGCAGCCGCGCGGTCGCGGGAATTTTCATGTGATAGCCGGACGAGGGCACCACATAGAGATTGCTCTCCAGATCCTTGTGGAAGACCAGAGCGCCGCTTTCTGGACATTTGACCCAGAGGTTGTCCGGCGTGTCGCGCCTGAGGAACGAGCGGATTTTGGGCGGAACGACGTTGGAAATCCAGTTCATGGTCAACTCTCACTCTCGCAGCCTTCAGCCGCGCTCAACAATGTTCACGCCGACATTCATTTTCGCCGCGCGCGCGAAACGCCGTCCGCCAATTCAGCGACAAATTCGCTCGCCGCGGCCACAGTGGCGGCGCCGGCGCGCCCCTGCGGATCGAGCGTATTGGCGATCCGATCGACCAGCGCCGAACCGACCACGACGCCATCGGCGTTGGTGGCGATGGAGGCGGCCGATCGGGCGTCCTTGACGCCAAAACCCACCGCGACCGGCAGGGCGGTGTGTGTCTTTATCCGCGCCACCGCCTGCGCGACTTTCGAATAATCGGGGCGCGCCGCCCCAGTGACGCCGGTGATCGACACATAATAGACGAAACCGGACGTATGGGCGAGCACCGTGGGCAGGCGTCGGTCGTCGGTCGTCGGCGTCGCCAGCCGGACGAAGCTCAAGCCGGCCGCGAGCGCGGGCAGGCACAATTCGGCGTCTTCCTCCGGCGGCAGATCGACGACGATCAGCCCATCGACGCCAGCCGTCTTGGCGTCGGCCAGAAAGCGCTCGACCCCGTAGACGTAGATCGGATTGTAATAGCCCATCAAAATGATCGGCGTGTCGGCGTCGCCCTTGCGGAATTCGCCGACCAGCGCCAGTGTGCGCTTCAGCGTCATGCCGGCGCGCAGCGCGCGCAGGCCCGCGGCCTGGATCGAGGGACCGTCGGCCATCGGGTCGGAAAAGGGCATGCCGATTTCGATCAGATCGGCGCCGGCCGCCGGCAAAGCCTTGATCAGCGCCAGCGACGTCGCCGGGTCCGGATCGCCGGCCATCAGAAAGGTGATGAGCGCGGCCCGGTTGTCTTGCCGCAACGCGGCGAATTTCGCGTCGATGCGGCTCATTCACATGCCTCCCAGATGATCGGCGACAGTGAAGATGTCCTTGTCGCCGCGTCCGGACAGGCCAAGCACCATCAAATGATCCTTCGGTTTGCGGGGCGCCAGCTCGATGATCTTGGCAATGGCGTGCGCCGGCTCCAACGCCGGGATGATGCCTTCGAGCTTGGAGCAAAGCTGGAAAGCCGCCAGCGCCTCGGCGTCGGTGGCCGACAGATAGGAGACGCGGCCGTTCTCCTTGAGCCAGGCGTGTTCGGGGCCGATGCCCGGATAATCCAGGCCGGCCGAGATCGAATGGCCCTCGAGAATCTGGCCGTCGTCGTCCATCAGCAGATAGGTGCGGTTGCCGTGCAAGACGCCGGCTCTGCCGCCTGCCAGCGAAGCCGCATGGCCGTTGGGGACGTTCAAGCCGTGGCCGGCGGCCTCGACGCCGTAAAGTTCGACGCCGGGATCGTCGAGGAAGGGGTGAAACAGGCCGATGGCGTTGGAGCCGCCGCCGATGCAGGCGACGAGCGAGTCGGGCAGGCGGCCTTCGATGGCTTGCATCTGCTGGCGCGTTTCGTCGCCGATCACGCATTGAAAATCGCGCACCATCGCGGGATAGGGATGGGGGCCGGCCGCCGTCCCGATACAATAGAACGTGTCGTCGACATTGGTGACCCAGTCGCGCAGCGCTTCGTTCATCGCATCCTTGAGCGTGCGCGCGCCTGATTGCACCGGCACGACCTTGGCGCCAAGCATATGCATGCGAAACACATTGGGTTTTTGCCGCTCGACGTCGACGGCGCCCATGTAGACGACGCATTCGAGGCCGAAGCGGGCGCAGGCGGTGGCGGTGGCGACGCCATGCTGGCCCGCGCCGGTCTCGGCGATAATGCGTTTCTTGCCCATGCGGCGCGCCAGCAGGATCTGGCCGAGCACATTGTTGATCTTGTGCGCGCCGGTGTGGTTCAGCTCTTCGCGTTTGAAATAGATTTTGGCGCCGCCGAGATGCTCGGTCATCCGTTCGGCGAAATAGAGCGGGCTGGGGCGACCAACATAATGGGTCAAAAGTCCGGCCAATTCGGCGTGAAAGGCCGGATCCTTGCGCGCGTCGGCGTAGGCCTGCTCCAGCGATAGGACAAGCGGCATCAGCGTTTCGGCGACGAAACGGCCGCCGTAGATGCCGAAATGACCGTTTTCATCGGGTCCCATGCGCAGGGAATTGGCGTTCTTATCCGGCGTGTTGATCGTCATGGTCTCGCTCTTGGAGGCGGTGTCTTAAACTTTTCCGCGCTCCAGGCCAAGCGAAAGACAAAACAGCGCGCATCGAGGCGGTTTGCTCCGCTGTGACGCGGCATCGCGCCAAGCCTTGCCGGGCGGCGGTTTGACGGCTGACCGACAGGCAAACACGCCGCCGTTAACTATCTCATTCGCTTTTTTAAGCGCGAGCTAACGCCAGGCGCGGCGCGCGGCCTGGATAAAGGCAGCGATCTTATGCGCGTCCTTGACGCCCGGCGCGCTTTCGACGCCGGACGAAACGTCGACGCCGGGCGCCTTGGTGCGGGCGATGGCTTCGCCGACGTTCTGCGCGTCCAGTCCGCCCGACAGCATCCAGGTCGATCCCGCCGGCGCCGTGTAATGATCGAGGATCGACCAGTCGAAAGCCATGCCGTTGCCGCCTGGCAGGTCCGAGCCCTGTGGCGGCTTGGCGTCGAACAGGATCATATCGGCGACGCCGCCGTAGGCTTCGGCGGCGGCGAGATCGGCGCGGCGCGACACGGCGATGGCCTTCATCGCCGGCAGGCCGAAGGTCCGCTTGATCGCGGCTGTGCGTTCCGGGCTTTCGCCGCCGTGCAATTGCAACAGGTCCGGCCGCAGGGCGTCGACAACGGCGGCGATTTGCGCGTCGTCGGCGTCAACGAGCAAGGCGACCTTTCGCGCCCGCCCGCGAACGGCCGCGCCCAGCTTGTTGGCGGCGGCGAGGTCTATATGACGCGGGCTCTTGGCGAAAAACACGAAGCCGACCATATCGGCGCCGGCTGCGATGGCGGCGTCGATCGAGTCGGGAGCGCTCAAACCGCAAATTTTGATCAGGCCCATCAGGGGTCGCCTTGGTGCAGCGCCGCGGGCGCCCGCCCCCGCCGGAGCGAGGGATGCGGTTCAGTCCGGCTTGTTCGAATTGGCGCAACGCGGCGTGAGCGATGCGCGCAGCACGACCAACGTGCGTTCGATATGGTCGACGGTCAGCTTGCAGGCAAGATCGGCGTCGCGCGCCAAAGTGGCGTCCATGATCGCCTGGTGCTCGGCGTGAACGTCGCGCGGTATGGTGCGCTTCGCCATGGACATGCGGCGGTAGCGCTCCGATTGCTGGAACAGCAGTCCATTGATGTGATGCAGCCAGCGCGACGGGCAGGCGGCGATCAGGGCGCTGTGGAATTCCAGATTGCGATGTTCGAAATCGTTGATCGCGCCACTGACGTTTTCGCTCAGGCGCTCCTCGACTTTGGACAGACGATAGAAGGATGCGACGATCCGGCTTTCCCAGGCCTCGTCGCCATTGGCGATCGACTGGCGCAAGGCTTCGGTCTCAATGAGCTTGCGCACATCGGTAAGATCGCGAAAATCATCCATTGAAGCGGGCGCGACGCGAAAACCCCGTTGTCCCTCGGAAGTCACGAGCGCTTCGCCGAGCAACCGCGTCAGCGCCTCGCGGACGGTGCTGCCGCTGACGCCGAAACGGGCGCGCAATTCCTCCGTGCGCAATCGCGCGCCAGGTTCGAACGCGCCGTCGAGTATCTCGCGGCGTAATGTCACATAGGCGCTTTCGACCAAGGTCTTGGCCGCGCCCGCCTTGCCGTCGCGCTCAAGCTCGCCAATTTCGCCCGTCATCGACACGTCGATCCCCACTTTCGCGAATCCTGATCTTTTTCGATATTAGCGGACAAATTAATATTTGTGGAATCGCTCGAATTTCAAGACGTGGCTTGCTCAACAGAAAAAAATATCGATATTATTAAGTTAAGCGTTATCAAAATAAATCTCGATATTCATATTGACGTCGTTCAGCGCCGGGGGTAATCGTACTGCCACACGACGGCCATTCAACGAGCCGCGCCAAAAAGAGGAAACGAACGAGTCTCTGGGAGAGCGCCAGATGGGCCAGCAAGATGTCGACGCGGCGCGGCGAAATGCGCCATCCAGTACGCAATTGCAGAAATTCGTCAGGATTCTTGGCACGCGACATGATCGTTACGTCGAATTTGAATTTTCGGTGAACGACGCCGATCTGGCCGTCGACTTAATTCTGCCTTTTGCCGCTTTCGACGAGTTTTGCCTCCTGCAGAACGTCACCATGCTGCCGCCGGAGCCGACCGCCGCTGAGCAGCTGGAGCAATTGGCCTGGCGTTCGCGTCAACCAGGCCTGCTGCGGCGCGTCAAGAACGCCGTCGAAGACGCTGGCGATGAGCGCGAAAGCGACACGCCACAAAAATCATAATCGGATCATTTCTGGGAGGGAGTGTAATGACGGTACAAATCAAGACGATGGACTACGAGCCCAAGCGCCAGACGTTCGGGCATATCGCGCGCCGGCTCGGCGGCGACAAGCCGGCGACGCGCTATCAGGAAGCCACGCTCGACGTGCAGGCCACCGACAACTTCCATTACAAGCCTTTGTGGGAGCCGGAATATTGGCACTTCGACACCGCCAAGACCGCGGTGAAGATGGAAGACTGGTACAAGCCGCTCGATCCGCGCCAATATTATTACGCCACCTACAATATCGCCCGCGCCAACATGAACCAGGCGGTTGAGCGCAGCTTCACCTTCGCCCAAGACCGCGGTCTGATCGGCAAGCTCTCCGCCGACGCCCGCAACCAGATCGAGCATGGGCTCCTGCCGGTGCGCCATCTGCACTGGGGCTCCAACATGAACATGGCGGAAATCTGCCAGCGCGGCTACGGCACGGCGATCACGGCGCCTTGCATTTTCTCGGCCGGCGATCATCTCGGCATGGCGCAGATCGTCAGCCGCATCGGCCTCGAGCTTGACGATCAGACGGGCGCCAGCCTCGACCGCGCCAAGCAAAGCTGGTTGAGCGATCCAGCCTGGCAGGGCGTGCGCAAGCTAATCGAAGACACCTTCGTCGAACACGACTGGTTCCAGCTCTATGTCGCCCAGACCCTGGCGGTGAACGGCGTGGTGCTCGACTTCGTCTACAAGCACGCCGACGCGGCCTGGAAAGAGGCGGGCGTCACCATCGCCATGCTGACCGAATTCATGAACGACTGGCGCGCCGAAGAATCACGCTGGAGCGATTCCGTGATCAAGACCGTCGCGGCGGAAAGCGCCGAGAACAAGGCGTTGATTTCGCAGTGGGCGAAACATTGGATCGACCGCGCGGTCGAGGCGACCAAGCCCCTGTCGGCCAAGCTGCTTGGCGACAACGGCGCGGCGGCGACCGCTGCCGGCGAAGCGACGCGCAAGCGCGCGGCCTCGCTCGGCCTCGTCCTTTAAGAGCCTGGCGCTCTAACAAAAAATGGAGGAACGCCAAATGGCGCAAATTGCATCTTTGACCCTTTATCACAATGACGACGCGCGGCCGATCATCGAAGCCATTCTCGCCGATAATCCCGGCGTGCGCGTGTTCAACATGCCCGGCTGCGTCAAGCTGGACAGCGATGGCCCGCTGGTCGTCAATCGCGCCTCCGTCGAGGCGCGGCTCGGCCGCCCGTGGGAGCCGCAGGAGCTGCAGTTGGTCCTCATTTCGATGGCCGGCAATCTCGATGAAGACGACGATCATTTCACGCTCAGCTGGCGCCATTGAGAATTCTGGGAGGAATAGAACATGACTGCTAAGAAACTCGGGCTGAAGCAGCGCTACGCCCATCTCACGCGCGGTCTCGACTGGGAAACCACATACCAGCCGATGGACAAGGTGTTCCCCTACGACCAGTTCGAAGGGATCAAGATCAAGGACTGGTCGGCCTGGGAAGATCCCTTCCGTCTGACCATGGACGCCTACTGGAAATTCCAGGCGGAGAAAGAGCGCAAGCTTTATGCGGTGATCGACGCCTTCGCGCAGAACAACGGCCAGACCAACCTGTCCGACGCGCGCTATGTGAACGTGCTCAAGCTATTTTTGACCGGCGTCTCGCCGCTCGAATACCAGGCGCATCGCGGCTTCGCGTTCACCGGCCGTCATCTGCGCGGCGCGGGTCCGCGCGTCGCGGCGCAGATGCAGTCGCTCGACGAATTGCGCCACATCCAGACGCAGATTCACACTATCAGCCACTACAACAAATATTTCGACGGCATCAGCGAGTTCCGCCACATGCATGATCGCGTGTGGTACCTCTCCGTGCCGAAGTCGTTCTTCGACGACGCGCGCTCGGCTGGCCCGTTCGAATATATGATCGCGATCGGCTTCGCCTTCGAATATTTGCTGACCAACCTGCTGTTCGTGCCTTTCATGTCGGGCGCCGCCTATAACGGCGACATGTCGACCGTCACCTTCGGCTTCTCGGCGCAGTCCGACGAAAGCCGTCACATGACGCTCGGCATCGAGGTCATCAAGTTCCTGCTCGAACAGCATCCCGACAATCTGCCCATTGTGCAGAAATGGGTCGACAAGTGGTTCTGGCGTGGGTTCAAGGTGCTCGGCCTTGTCGCCATGATGATGGACTATATGCTGCCCAAGAAAGTGATGTCCTGGAAGGAAGCTTGGGAAATCTATTTCACCGAAGCCGGCAGTTCACTGTTCCAGGATCTCGCCCGTTACGGCCTGAAAGTGCCAAAATACGCCGACGTCGCCACCGAAATGGCCGAGCATATTTCGCATCAGAACTGGGCGATCTTCTATCAGTACACCCATGCCGCGCCGTTCCATACGTGGATGCCGGATAAAGAGCATCTCGACTGGCTGTCGGAAAAATATCCCAACACGTTCGACAAATATTACCGGCCGCGCTGGGAAATGTGGGCGCAGCAGGAGAAGGAAGGCAAGCGTTTCTACAACATGGCGCTGCCGCAGCTTTGCCAGACCTGTCAGATTCCGATGGGTTACACCGAGCCGGGCGATCCGACGACGATCTGTTTCCGCGAGAGCCAGTTCAAGGGCGAGACCTATCACTTCTGCTCGGACGGCTGCAAGGACATCTTCGACGACGAGCCGGAGAAATACGCGCAGTCCTGGCTGCCTGTGCATCAGATCTTCCAGGGCAATTGCGGCGGCCCAACGGTGCCGGACGTGCTCGCCTGGTACAAGCTGAACAACGGCGTCGACAATCTGGACTATGTCGGCTCCCCTGATGAAAAACTCTGGAAAGAGTGGCACGCGGCCAAGTCCGCGGACAAAGCCGCCGGCTGATCCAAAGTTCAAATCCATGGCGCGGCGGTCAACGCCGCGCCCCTCAATAATGGGAGAGAAACATGTCCGTCACGGCTCTTAAGCCCGACTATGAGAAGCATATCGAATATCGCGATCTCGAGAAAAACTTTCACGGCAACCGACTTGTTTACGTGCATTGGGAAGAGCATCTCGCCTTTTGCGCGGCGCTGGCCTTCCCGTTGCCGCCTGACATGCCTTTCGCCGCGTTCATCGAGGCGATCGTCAAGCCGCACTACAATTCCCATCCCGACTTCGAGAAGATCGACTGGTCGAAGGTTGTTTGGATGATCGACGGCGTCAAGAAGACCCCCGATCTGTCGAAGTCGCTCGCCGACAACGGTCTGCGTCACAAGTCTCTGGTGCGCTTCTGGACCCCCGGTCTCGGCGGCTTCAAGGGCTCGGCCAGCTAAGACAAAAAAGAGTGCGGGAGTGAAACGGATATGACCGTGCATCAGCTGACGATCGAGCCTTTGGGCGATGCGATCGACGTCGCCGAGGGCCAGACCATCCTCGACGCCTGCCTGCGCGCCGGCGTCTATCTCCCGCACGCTTGCGGCCACGGACTGTGCGGCACCTGCAAAACTCAGGTGCTGGACGGCGAAATCGATCATGGCGAGGCTTCGCCCTTCGCCTTGATGGATTTCGAACGCGACGACGGCTTCGTCCTCGCCTGCACCGCGACTTTGCAAAGCGACGTGACCATAGAGGCGGACGTCGACGAGGACCCGGACGCGCGCAGGATTCCGACGCGCGATTTTACCGCGAGCGTTGTCGGTCTCGAAAATCTCACCCACGATGTGAAGGGCGTGCGCCTCGCCATCCAAGGCGACTCCATCGACTTTCAGGCCGGTCAATATATCGATCTCCATTTACCGGGCGTCGATGGCACGCGCGCCTTTTCGATCGCCAATCCGCCCTCCGATTCCGGTCATGTGGAGTTGCAGATACGTCTCGTTCCGGGCGGGGCGGCGACGACCTATGTCCATGAGACGCTGAAGGTCGGCAATTCCTTGGCGTTCAGCGGACCCAACGGGCGTTTTCTGGTGCGCAAGTCGCGCGGCGGCCCCTTGCTGTTTCTGGCCGGCGGCACGGGTGTCTCAAGCCCGCGCTCGATGATCCTCGACCTGCTCGAAAATGGATATGGCGACGAGATCACCCTGGTGCATGGCGTGCGCGCGCGGACCGACCTTTATGGCCGCGAGGAGTTTGAGGCTTTAGCGGCCAAACGCCCGAACTTCCGCTATGCGCCGGCGCTTTCGAACGAACCGGAAGACGGCGAGTGGACGGGCGAACGCGGTTTTGTGCATGAGGTCGCCCAGCGTCTGTTCGATGGTCAGTTCGAGGGCCTGACCGCGTATCTGTGCGGACCGCCGCCGATGATCGAGGCCTCGATCAAGGCGCTGATGCAAGGGCGATTGTTCGAGAAGCACATCTTCACCGAACGGTTTTTCACGGCG
This sequence comes from uncultured Alphaproteobacteria bacterium, assembly GCA_963736175.1. Lineage (GTDB taxonomy): Bacteria > Pseudomonadota > Alphaproteobacteria > Rhizobiales > Beijerinckiaceae > Rhodoblastus. The sequence goes on from CAVTNU010000002.1 coordinate 177,952, forward strand.
GCCAACTGCGCGCAAAAGCCGAAAAGCCCGCTGTTCAAAAGACTCTGACATGGCGGGCGAGCGTATCACAATCGTCCTTGAGGGACACGGCGAAGCCTTCGGCTACGAGCATGAACGCGTGCTCGTCGCGCTGGAGCGGGCGCAAGGCTTCGGCAAATTGAAAGACCTGCCGCGCCGCCTGCCGGTCGGCTGTCGCCGCGGCGGCTGCGGAATTTGCCGCGTGCGCGTCACCAAGGGCGAATATCGCTCCGAGGCGATGAGCCGGGCGCATATTTCCGCGGAAGAGGAAGCGGCGGGCTACGCGCTCGCGTGCTGCATCTATCCGCTTTCCGAACTTTCTCTGCGACTGGAGTCTCCAGTCACGGTCAAAGAAAAGGGCCGTAAGGCCGTTCAGTGTGTCTAGGAGGATAATATAATGGCAATCACAGGCGTTCTTCGTCCTGGCTTCATCCAGCTTCGCGTGCTCGACATGCCGGCCGCGATCGAGCATTACACCAAGCGCATCGGCCTGCATCAGGTCACGGAAGGTCCCGACGGCCGCGTCTATCTGAAATCGGCCGACGAATTCGACCATCATTCCTTCGTGCTGCGCCGCGCCGATACGGCCGGCTACGACGTGATGGCGTTCAAGGTCGCCAAGGAATCCGACCTCGACATGTTCGAAAAGCGCATCACCGAGTACGGCTACAAAGTCGATCACGTGAAGGCGGGCGAGCAGCCGGGCATCGGCCGCCGCATCGGCTGGATGCTGGAATCGGGCCATCGCATCGAACTCTTCCATCAGGCCGACATGTCGGAGCCGCATCCGCGCATCCACAACCCGGATCTCTGGGATCTCGAACCGCACGGCATGAAGGCGCGCCGGTTCGACCATGCGCTGCTCTACGGGCCGCATATCGAGAAGAACCTCGACTTCTTCACCAAGGTCCTGGACTTCGGTTGCGCCGAGCGCGTCGATCTGCCCGACGGCCTGCTGGCTATCTGGCTGACCTGCGGCATGAAGGCGCATGACATCGCTTTCGTGAAACATGCCGACGCCGGCAAGTTCCACCACGCCGCCTTCGAGCTGGAGAACTGGCAACATGTCGGCGAAGCCGCCGACATCATCACCCGTTACAATATCTCGATCGATATCGGACCGACCCGCCACGGCATCACGCGCGGCCAGACGATCTATTTCTTCGATCCGTCGGGCAACCGCAACGAAGTCTATGCCGGCGGCTACACCTATTATCCCGATCTCCCGACCCGCACCTGGGACGAGAAGGAAATCGGCCGCGGCATCTTCTACTACGAGCGTCAGCTCAATGACGCCTTCCTGACCGTCGTGACCTGATACAAAGATCGCGTCGCGCGACCCTTTGCTTTCCGGCGAGGGGCCGCGCGATATAGCCCGCCGATGGCTGCGAGACAGTCCAAAACGAGAAACGCCAGACCATGCCGATCACGATTTCACGGTCTTCCATCAGCGCCGAGGCCGCCCATGCGGCGGTCGCGGCCGCGGTCGCGCACGGCCGCTCGATCGGCAAGGCGGTCGTCTGCGCCGTCGTCGACGTCAGCGGCGACCTCGTGGCTTTGTTGCGTGGCGACGGGGCCTTCAAAGCCTCGATCACCATCGCGCAAGACAAGGCTTATACGGCCGCCGTGTTCGGCGCCTCGACCGACGCCCTCAGCGCCGCGCTGAGCGCCAACGCCGCGTTGCATCAGGGCATCGCCCTGCGCCCCGGCGTCGTGCTGTTCGGCGGCGGCGCGCCGATTCTGGTCGAGGGTGTGGTCGTCGGCGGCGTTGGCGTCTCCGGCGGCTCGGAGGACGATGATCGCGCCTGCGCTGAAGCTGGCCTGCGGGCGGGGGTCCGTAAATAAAAACGATATTTTATTGAAAAACGATAAAAAGGATGGCACAACGCCGCGGCGCGCGGTTCGCGCGCGGTGGTCAATTGCGCCCGATCACGGATAGAGGGGACGGACATGTCGGTTCAGGCTCTGCACAAACAAGCGCGCGCGGCTGTTGACACGGCGCGGCGCGACGCCGCGCATTTCATTGATGGCGCGTTCACGCAAGGGACGACCGGCAAGAGCTGGGAAAACCGCTCGCCGCTGGACAACAGCGTCATCGGACGCGTTCCGGAGGGCGGCAAGGCGGAGATCGACGCCGCCGTGCGCGCCGCCCGCGCGGCGCTTGAAGGCCCCTGGGGTCAGATGAGCGTCGCCGAGCGCACCGATCTGCTCGCCGCCGTGGCCGACGAGATCAACGCCCGCTTCGACGAGTTTCTCGCCGCCGAATGTCTGGACACCGGCAAGCCATACAGTCTGGCTTCGCATATCGACATTCCGCGCGGCGCCGCCAATTTCAAAATGTTCGCCGATACGGTGAAGAACATTTCGACCGAAACTTTCACCATGCCGACCCCCGACGGTCAGGGCGCGCTGAATTACGCGCTGCGCAAGCCCAAGGGCGTGATCGCGGTGATTTCGCCCTGGAATCTGCCGCTGCTGCTGATGACCTGGAAAGTCGGCCCGGCGCTCGCCTGCGGCAATACGGTCATCGTCAAGCCCTCCGAGGAAACGCCGCTGACCGCCACCTTGCTCGGCGAGGTGATGAACAAGGTCGGCGTGCCCAAGGGCGTTTATAATGTCGTGCACGGCTTCGGCCCGGATTCGGCGGGCGAATATCTGACGCAGCATCCGATGGTCAACGGCGTCACCTTCACCGGCGAAACCCGCACCGGCGAAGCCATCATGCGCCAGGCGGCGCTCGGCGTGCGGCAGGTTTCCTTCGAACTCGGCGGCAAGAATCCGGCGTTGGTTTTCGCCGATTGCGATCTTGACAAGGCGATCGAGGGCACGATGCGCTCCGCCTTCGCCAATTGCGGCCAAGTGTGCCTGGGCACCGAACGCGTCTATGTCGAGCGGCCGATTTTCGACGCCTTCGTGGCGCGCCTGAAAGCCGGCGCGCAGGCGCTCAAGCCGGGGCGGCCGGAAGATGGGGCGACCGGCATCGGCCCGTTGATCTCGCAGGAGCATCGCGATAAGGTTTTGTCATATTACAGGCTCGCGCTCGAAGAAGGCGCGACGCTGGTGACCGGCGGCGGCGTTCCGGCGATGCCGGGCGAACTGGCCGACGGCGCCTGGATCGAGCCGACGATCTGGACCGGACTTAAGGACGACGCGCGCGTGGTCAACGAGGAAATCTTTGGCCCGTGCTGCCACATCCGTCCCTTCGACACCGAAGAAGAGGCGATCAAGCTGGCCAATTCCACCCCTTATGGACTCGCCGCCGCCGTGTGGACCGAAAATCTGTCTCGCGCCCACCGCGTCGCGGCGCGGATGGACGTCGGTATCTGCTGGGTCAACAGCTGGTTCCTGCGCGATCTGCGCACCGCCTTCGGCGGCGCCAAGCAATCGGGCATCGGCCGCGAGGGCGGCCTGCATTCGCTGGAGTTTTACACCGAACTGTCCAACGTCTGCATCAAATTGTAAAACTGGCGCGCCTTTGCGAAGGAGTGGGGCGAAATGAAGAAGCTTTCCTGCGCGATCATCGGATCGGGCAACATCGGCACGGATCTGATGATCAAGATCATGCGCATGTCGAAGAATCTCGAGATGGGCGCGATGGTCGGCATTGATCCGGCCTCGGACGGTCTGGCCAGAGCGGCGCGCCTTGGCGTGCCTACGACGCACGAAGGCGTCGAGGGTCTGTTGAAACTGCCGAATTACAAAGATATCGCCATTGTCTTCGACGCCACCTCGGCCAAGGCGCATCTGCATAACAACGCCCTGTTGCAGAAGGATGGCAAGAAGGTGATCGATCTGACGCCGGCGGCGATCGGACCTTTCACCATTCCGGTCATCAACGGCGAGGCCAATCTCGACGAGCCCAACGTCAACATGGTGACCTGCGGCGGGCAGGCGACGATACCGATCGTTCACGCCGTGCGCCGGGCGAGCAAGCGGGTGATCTGGGGCGAGATCGTCGCGTCGATCTCCTCGAAGTCGGCGGGTCCGGGGACCAGGGCCAATATCGACGAATTCACCGAGACGACCTCGCAGGCGATCGAGAAGCTCGGCGGCGCCGAACACGGCAAGGCGATCATCATTCTCAATCCGGCCGAACCGCCGCTGATCATGCGCGATACGGTGTTCACGCTGTCGCAGGGCGGCTCGAAGGAGGAGATCGAAAAGTCGATTCTCGACATGGTCGCTGCGGTGCAGAAATACGTGCCGGGCTATCGCCTGAAACAGAAGGTGCAGTTCGAGAACATCGGCGACAACGCGCCCGTGCGCATTCCCGGCGTGGGCCTCTGCTCCGGCTTGAAAACCACGGTGTTCCTTGAGGTCGAAGGCGCCGCCCATTACCTGCCGGCCTATGCCGGCAATCTCGACATCATGACCTCGGCGGCGATGAATACGGCCGATCGCTGGGCCGGCAAGCAATTGGCGAAGGAGGCCGCGTGATGGCGCGCGCGAACAAAAACAAACTCTACATTCAGGACGTCACGCTGCGCGACGGCATGCACGCCATCCGCCACCAATACAATCTCGACGTCGTGCGGCAGATCGCCCGCGCGCTCGACCGGGCCAAGGTCGACGCCATCGAAATCTGTCACGGCGACGGCATCACCGGCTCGACCTTCAATTACGGCTTCGGCTCGCATGACGACGCCGAATGGATCGCCGCCGTGGCGCAGGAATGCCAACACGCCGTGGTGACGGTTCTGCTGATTCCGGGCATCGGCACGGTGCATGACCTGAAAAACATGTATAAGGCCGGCGCGCGCAGCGTGCGCATCGCCACCCATTGCACCGAGGCCGACGTTTCCCGTCAGCATATCGAAGCGGCGCGCGAACTCGGCATGGACACGGTCGGATTTTTGATGATGGCGCATATGGCGCCGGTTGAAAAACTGGTCGAGCAGGCGCTGCTGATGGAAAGCTACGGCGCCGAGTGCGTCTATGTCACCAATTCGGCCGGCGCGCTGTTGCCGGGTCAATACGCCGAGCGGGTCAAGGCCGTGCGCGCGGCGCTCAAGCCCGCCACCGAGATCGGCGTGCATACCCATCACAATCTCACCCTTGGCGTCGCCAATGCGGTGGCGGGCATTGAGGCTGGCGCCGTGCGCGTCGACGCCTCGCTCGCCGGCATGGGCGCGGGCGCCGGCAATGCGCCGCTCGAAGCGCTGATCGCCGTGCTCGACCGGATGGGCGTTGAGACCGGCTGCGATCTGCATATGCTGATGGACGCCGCCGACGATCTCGTGCGCCCGTTGCAGGATCGCCCCGTGCGGGTCGATCGCGAAAGCCTGTCGCTAGGCTATTCCGGCGTCTATTCGAGCTTCCTGCGCCATGCCGAGAACGCCTCCAAACTCTACGGCGTCGACGCGCGCGACATTTTGACCGAATTGGGCAAGCGCCGCATGGTCGGCGGCCAGGAGGACATGATTGTCGACGTCGCGCTCGATATCCTGAAAAGCCGCGCCGCCGCGCAATAGGCAATCGCGACGTCGCGCCTTTGACCTGCGACGAAGATGTGCGTTTAATGGCGCCGCCTGACGGCTTGGTGCGACACGCTTGGAGAAATGACCTGTGCCCATCGTCGACATCACCATGATTGAAGGCCGCACCGACGAGGCCAAGGCTCGCCTCATCGCGAAGGTCACCGACGCGATCCACGACGCGATCGCCGCGCCGAAGGAATCGGTCCGGGTAATTCTTCGTGAGGTTCCGGCGAACCATTTTGGCGTCGGCGGCGTCGCCAAAACCAAGAAGTAACATTTACAAGGGCTGATTGTTCGGTCTGGCGCCTATGTCGCGATCCCCTGTTTCCCCGGTAATATCAAGAATGTCCGGCGATTCGCCGGTGCCGAACGGCGCCTTGACGCCGCGTCTGGAGAAAGTGTTGACGGCCTTCGGCGGGACGCGCGCGCGCCTGAATCTCGCTGCCGACGACGCTTTGATTTTTCTCGCGCTGGGCCACATGAGCCTGTTGATCTCCCCCGCTGGGACGATGAGCCGTCCGGTGGCCTGCGTCGACGTCGCCGCGCTGCTGAAAATTCCCAAGGAGACCGTGCGGCGCAAGATCGCCCGTCTGGTCGAGCTTGATCTCGCCGCCGCGACGACGCGCGGCGTGTTCGTCAAAAACGTCGACGAATGGCGCGCGCTTGTTGAGCAGGTGGCGGGGTAGAGCGTGTTGTCGTCAGCGTTCCGCCCTGTTCACGGGGCGCTTGGTTTTGTCCGACGCTTCACAAACCGCCGACGGGATTCCAGCCGAGCTTGTCCTTGATGCGTTTCATCAGCGTGTCGCGAACCGCGCGGTAGGCGTCGAGCATTTGTTCGCGCGAGCCCTGGACGGCCGTGGCGTCGATCGTCGGCCAATATTCGACGTCGACCGCGTAGGTCCGGGTGAATTCGAGCGCCTTGTGATGGGCTTCGGGCGACAGCGTGATGATCAAATCGAAGCTGGAGTCTTCCAGATCCTCGAAGGTTTGAGCGCGGTGGCGCGAAATATCGATGCCGATCTCGTCCATCACCGCGATGGCGAAGCCATCAATTTCGCCGCGTTTGACGCCCGCCGAAGCGAAATAGATTTCACGGCCGAACAGAAATTTGGCGGCGGCTTCGGCCATCGGCGAGCGTACGGCGTTCATCGTGCAGGCGAACAGCACCGATTGCGGGCGACGCGGCCTTTCGTTCATCTTATACTTCTAAGCGAAGCGGGCGAGAAGCGCGCGTCGGCATGGCCCTCATCCCTTCCAGTGCAGCGCGGTCACCAAAGTGAAGATCCGCCGGGCGGTGTCGAAGTCGCAATCGATCTTGCCCTTGAGGCGTTCGCTGAGCAGCTGCGCGCCCTCGTTGTGCAAGCCGCGGCGGCCCATGTCGATGGCTTCGATCTGCGCCGGAGAGGCGGTGCGGATCGCCTCGTAGTAGCTTTCGCAGATCATGAAATAATCTTTGAGGATGCGGCGGAACGGCGCGAGCGAGAGGATGTGCGAAATGACGCTCGCGCCGGTTTCCTCGCGAATGTCGAGCGCCAGCTTGGCTTCGTGCAAGGCGATGTGGAGATGATAGGGGCCGCCTTCGCGGCCCGGCAGCGCGAAGCTGTTTTCCTCGATCAGGTCATAAATGGCGATGGCGCGCTCGTGCTCTTGATCGGGCGTGCCTGCGCCGATCGAGGCTTCGTCGAGCGTCACTTTGACGAGGCGTTGACGGCGCGTGGCGTCCACATCGGTCATGGGATTATATCCGGTTCGTTCGGATGGCGACGGAATTGGCGTGGGCGTCGAGCCTTTCGGCCCGTCCAAGCGTCACCGCCGCCGGGCCGATCCGCGCCAGACTGGCCGCATCGCATTTGAGCAGGGAGGTGCGCTTCATGAAATCGAGCACGTTGAGGCCCGAAGAAAACCGCGCGGAACGGGCGGTCGGCAGCACGTGGTTGGAGCCGCCCACATAATCGCCGATGGCTTCGGGCGTATAGGCGCCGATGAAGATCGCGCCGGCGTTGCGCACCCGCGCGGCCAGACTTTCGGCCTCGACCGCCATGATTTCCAGATGTTCGGCGGCCAAGCGGTCGGCCAGCGGAATGGCGGCGTTCAGGCTCTCGACCTTGATCAGCGCGCCCAGCTCTTCCCAGCTTTCGCCGGCGATGGCCCGGCGCGGCAGCGTTTCCAACTGGCGCGCCACCGACTTCTCGACGGCGGCGAGAAGAGCGGAATCGTCTGAAATCAGAATCGATTGGGCGGCCGTGTCATGCTCGGCCTGCGCCAGCAGATCGGCGGCGATCCATTCGGGATTGGCGTCGCCGTCCGCTAAAATCAGTACTTCGGAGGGTCCGGCGATCATGTCGATGCCGACGGTTCCGAACACGCGTCGTTTGGCCGCCGCGACAAAGGCGTTGCCCGGTCCGACGATCTTGGCGACCGGAGCGATGGTCTTGGTGCCGAAAGCAAGCGCGGCCACCGCCTGCGCGCCGCCGATCCGGTAGATTTCGTCGACGCCCGCCAATCGGGCCGCCGCAAGCACCAGGGGATGCAATTTGCCATCGGGGCAGGGGGCGACCATCACCAGCCGTTCGACGCCGGCGACCTTAGCCGGCGCGGCGTTCATCAGCACGGAGGAAGGATAGCTGGCGGTGCCGCCGGGCACATAGAGCCCCACGGCTTCGATGGCGCTCCAGCGCCAACCCAGCTCCACCCCCGCCTCGTCGACAAAACGCAGGTCCTGCGGCTTCTGGCGTTGGTGAAAAGCGACGATGCGGCGATAGGCGAGTTCGAGCGCGTCAAGTTGCTCGCGCGAGCACAAGGCTACCGCCTCGTCCACGTCCGCCGCCGAAACGCGCATGGTCTGCGCCGTCAATTCGAGACGGTCGAAACGGCGCGTGTAGTCGATCAGGGCGTCGTCGCCGCGCGTCACCACGTCGGCGATGATATCGCGCACGATGTGGTCGACATCCTCGGCGCTCTCGCGCTTCATGTGCAGAAGCATTTCGAAAGCCTGTTCGAATCCTTCGGCGCTGGCGTCGAGCCTGATCGGCATTTCCTGTCGTCCTCCGCGATGGCGCGGGCGTCTGGCCGCCCGGCGACTCATCGAATGATCTTTCAGCCTATCCGCGAGAGCGGGGCGCGTCTTCACGGAATCAAAACGCTCGCTCGAACTTTTTGTTCTAACGCAGGATATTGTCCAGAAACTCCAGTATTTTCTGGCGACCTTGCTCTATGCGACCTCGGGCGCGTCGTCGATAGGATGGCCCGGCGCGCGGCGCGTCGGCCAACGCGGCCCGATGTCGCGCATCTGGCCCTCGAGGCACTCGACGTCGAGACGCAGAGCGCAGCCGCCGGAGAAGGTCAGGACGATCTGGCCGGAGGGGGCCTCCCCCGGCGTGAATTCGATATGCAGCAGATTGAGAATGTCGTTTGGTCGATCCTGTCGGAAACCGAGGCGGGATACGCCGAGCACCCGCTCGAAATGCAGGCCCGCGCGACAGCGCTCCATGCGGCCCTTGGTCATCCCCGCCCAGTCGAACCGGTTGAGCGCCAGCACGAAGCGCTTTTGCTCCGGCAGGAAGATCATGTCGCCGACGCGCGTTACGGCGTCCTGCAAATGCGTCGAAAAGACGGAGAGATCATCGACGTCAAGCGCCGCCAGCCGCAGAAATGCGGGTTCGGAGTTTTCCGCGGGCAAGTCCTCAGTCATGGCCGACCTTTCGCCTGCTCTGTTACAGGGACGGCGGCAAAGAGGCAAGAAACGCCGGCCGCTTTCGCGTCCCGTTAATTGGAACAACAGCGCGCCGCGCCCGGCGCGAGCGGTCAAAGCGGCGAACGGACGATTTCACGGCAGATAGAGCAAGGCGCGGAAATCATTGACATTGGTCCGCGTCGGCCCGGTCATCGTGAGATCGCCGGCGATGGCGAAAACGGCGTAGGAATCGTGCTTGGCCAGCGCGTCCCGCGGATCGAGGCCCGCCCGCGCGGCGCGCTGAAGGGTTTGCGGCGAAAAGAACGCTCCGGCGTTGTCTTCGCTGCCGTCGATCCCGTCGGTGTCGGCGGCGAGGCCGAAACACCGGTCTTCGTTCTGGAGGGACAGGGCCGCGCTCAGCAGATATTCGCTGTTGCGCCCGCCCCGCCCGGGATGCGCGCCGCCGCTCAACGTCACGCTGGTCTCGCCGCCCGACAGCAGACAGATAGGATGCGGCTTGCCGAAACAGGCGCGCAGCATGGCGCCGTGAATCCTGCCGAGATCGCGCGCCTCGCCTTCGAGCGCCTCGCCGAGAAGCACCGTCTCGCAGCCGGCCTTGTCGAGCGCGGCTTTAGCCGCCGCCAGCGCTTGCGCCGGATTCATGACAAGCTCGTTGTCGACGAGCGGCGAAACGGCCTTCGGCGTTTCATTGGCCTCGTCCCGCAGGGCGGCGAGCGCCGAGGCGGGCAAGGCCAGCCGCCAGCGCGCGACGATGTCGCGCGCTTGCGCCAGCGTCGACGCGTCGGCGACGGTCGGGCCGGAGGCGATGGCGGACAAATCGTCGCCCGGCACGTCGGAAACGATCAAGGCTTTGATCGCCGTCGCCGGCGCGAATTGCGGCAGGCGCCCGCCCTTGATGCGCGAAAGGTGTTTGCGCAGGATGTTGATGTCGGCGATCGGCGCGCCGCTCGCCAGCAGGGCGCGGTTGACGGCCTGTTTGTCCGCAAGACTGACGCCGGGCGCCGGGGCGCAGAGCAGGGATGAGCCGCCGCCCGACATCAGCGCGACGATCAGATCGTCGGGTGCGAGGTTTTGCAGGGCGCCGATCAGGCGCTGCGTCGCGAGAAATCCGGCCGCGTCGGGAACCGGATGGGCGGCTTCGACGATCTCGATCGCCCGCGTCGGCGCGCCGTGGCCGTAACGGGTGACAACGAGGCCCGACAACGGCCCGCCGCGCCAGGCCTGTTCGAAGGCTGCCGCCATCGCCGCCGAGCCCTTGCCGGCGCCGATGACGAAAGTCCGCCCTTTCGGCGCCGTCGGCGTGAAACGTGGCAGAAAGGTTTCCGGCTGCGCCGTCGCCACGCAGGCGTCAAAGGCGCGCCGCAGCAGGGCGCGGGCGAAGTCCTCACGGTGGCCGGCGGCCTGCGTCATGGCGTCTCCACTTGCCGATCGCGGATTTTCGCCGCTTCAGTGTCTGGGTTTGAGTCCGTCGAAAATCATGTCGCGGTAAAGCGCGAATATGTCTTTCTCGCTCAGCGCTCCCTTGGGGCTATACCAGTTGCAGACGCCCGTCAGCATGGCCAGAACGCCATAGGCCATGATGCGCGCATCGCCGGGGGCGAAGGCGCCGCTCGCCTGACCGGCTTTGAGAATGTCGATCAGACGCGCCTCATAGGCGGCGCGCAGGGCGACGATGACGCGATAGTTCTTCGGCTCCAGCGCGCGCAGTTCGGAATAGGAGATGAACACCTCCTTTTTGCGCGTAACGTGATAATTGATGTGGAAGGCGATAAAGGTCTCGAGCGCGCGCGCCGGTCCGCCGACGCCTTCGAGCGTCTTGGCGAGATCGGCGAGCAGGCTTTCCATATGTAGGCGGATGAGGTCGAACAGCAGCTCCTGCTTGGTGGCGATATGATTATAGAGCGATCCTGGCTGCAAACCCGCCTTGGCCGCCAATTGGCGCAGGCTCATCGCCGCATAGCCATGTTCGAAGATCAGGGCCAGACCCGCCCGCCTGATGGCTTGTAGCGTCTTGGGCCCGTGCGAGCCGACGGTGCGCGCCATGCGAAGACCATTCTTTCATTTTTCTTGCGCCGAGTTTGGCGACGATGATTCTATTAAACGCCATAAAACGCGCTTGACAAGGGCCATTATACGAACAAATGTACGTTTTTAAAATGCTGAGGGAAACGCCGTTCATGATACCCAACGCCGCGCCGCGCTTTAACTTTGATCTGGGCGAAACCGCCGACGCGATCCGCCAGACCGCGGAGAATTTTTCGCAGGCCGAGATCGCGCCGCGCGCCGCCGAAATCGATCGGACCAACCAGTTCCCGCGCGATCTCTGGCCGAAGATGGGGGCGCTCGGCCTGCATGGCGTGACGGTCGAGGAAGAATACGGCGGCGCCGGCCTCGGCTATCTCGAGCATGTGCTGACGATGGAGGAGGTCAGCCGCGCCTCCGCCTCGGTCGGCCTTTCCTATGGCGCCCATTCCAACCTTTGCATCAACCAGATGCGGCGCAACGGCAATGAAGCGCAGAAACGCAAATATCTTCCCAGGCTGATTTCCGGCGAACATGTCGGCGCCCTCGCGATGTCGGAGCCGGGCGCCGGCTCCGATGTCGTGTCGATGCGCACGCGCGCCGACAAGAAGGGCGATCGCTATGTCCTCAACGGCGTGAAAATGTGGATCACCAATGGTCCTATCGCCGAGACCCTGATCGTCTACGCCAAGACCGACCCCTCCGCCGGCGCGCGCGGCATCACCGCCTTCATCGTCGAAAAAGGCTTCAAGGGTTTTTCCACCGCGCAAAAGCTCGACAAGCTCGGCATGCGCGGCTCGGACACCTGTGAGCTGGTGTTCGAAGATTGCGAGGTTCCGGAAGAAAACGTGCTGGGCAAAGTCGGCAAAGGCGTCAACGTGCTGATGTCCGGCCTCGATTACGAACGGGCCGTGCTCGCCGCCGGGCCTTTGGGCATCATGCAGGCGGCGATGGACGTGGTCTTTCCCTATATTCGCGAGCGCAAGCAGTTCGGCCAGTCGATCGGCGAATTTCAGCTCGTGCAGGGCAAGGTCGCCGACATGTATGTGATGATGAACGCCTGTCGCTCTTACGTCTACAATGTCGCGCGCGCCTGCGACCGGCATGAGACGACGCGCGAGGACGCCGCCGGCGCCATCCTTTTGGCCGCGGAACAGGCGACGAAAATCGCGCTCGACGCCATCCAGCTGCTCGGCGGCAACGGCTATATCAATGATTATCCGACGGGACGCCTGCTGCGCGACGCCAAGCTCTACGAGATCGGCGCGGGAACAAGCGAAATCCGCCGCATGCTGATCGGCCGCGAATTATTCGCCAAGACGGCATGAAGGGGCCGGCCGCCGCCGGAATCTTGTGAAGCGATAAGCCATGCGATTTGTTCCAAGCGCATCACGCTCGAAAGGAAACGCCCGATGGCGCGTTTGAAATCCGCGCTCGAAGCCGCCTCGAGCGCCTTTGACGACAACGCCGAGACCTGGCGGCGATTGCGCGACGAACTTGTCGCGCGCCGCGCCGCGGTGGCGCTCGGCGGCCCGCAAAAAGCGCGCGAGCGCCATGTCGGGCGCGGCAAATTGCTGCCGCGCGAGCGCGTCATGCGCCTGATTGATCCAGGCTCGCCCTTTCTGGAAATCGGCGCGCTCGCCGCCTTCGGCATGTACGAGGGGGACGTCAACGGCGCCGGGCTGATCGCCGGCGTCGGTCGCGTGTCGGGCCGCGAAGCGATGATCGTCGCCAATGATTCGACGATCAAGGGCGGCGCCTATTATCCGATGACGGTGAAGAAGCATCTGCGCGCGCAGGAAATCGCGCGGGAAAATCGGCTGCCTTGTGTCTATCTCGTCGATTCCGGCGGCGCCAACCTGCCCCATCAAGGCGACGTGTTTCCCGACCGCGAGCATTTCGGCCGGATCTTCTACAATCAGGCCAATCTGTCGGCCGAGGGCGTAGCCCAGATCGCCTGCGTGATGGGCTCGTGCACGGCGGGCGGCGCCTATGTGCCGGCGATGTCGGACGAAACCGTCATCGTGCGTCGCCAGGGCACGATCTTTCTCGGTGGTCCGCCGTTGGTGAAGGCGGCGACTGGCGAAGTGGTCACCGCCGAGGACCTCGGCGGCGCCGAGGTGCATACGCTCAAATCCGGCGTCGCCGATCATTACGCCGTCGACGACGTTCACGCGCTCGAAATCGTCCGCCGCATCGTCGGCAATCTCAATACGCGCAAAGATCCCGACATTGATATGACGGCGCCGGTCGAGCCGCTATACGCCGGCGACGAACTTGAGCGCATCGTGCCGACCGATTTGAAAAAACAATATGACGTGCGCGAAATCATCGCCCGTCTGGTCGACGGTTCGCAATTCGACGAGTTCAAGGCGCGCTACGGGACGACGCTCGTCGCCGGATTCGCCCGGCTCTGGGGCATGCCCATCGGCGTCATCGGCAACAATGGCATCTTGTTTTCGCAAAGCGCGCTCAAAGGCGCGCATTTCGTCGAATTATGCTGCCAGCGCCGCATTCCTCTGCTGTTTTTGCAGAACATTTCCGGTTTCATGGTCGGCGCGCAATATGAGGCCGGCGGCATCGCCAAGGACGGCGCCAAGATGGTCACCGCCGTCGCCAACGCGCGCGTGCCGAAAATCACGCTGATCGTCGGCGGCTCCTATGGCGCCGGCAATTACGGCATGTGCGGGCGCGCCTATCAGCCGCGCTTCCTGTTTTCCTGGCCGAACTCTCGCATTTCGGTGATGGGCGGCGAGCAGGCGGCCAGCGTGCTGGCGACCGTCCGGCGCGACAATTTCGAGGCCAAGGGCAAGGCGTGGAGCGCGCAGGAGGAGGAAGCCTTCAAGGCGCCGATCCGCGCCCGCTACGACAGCGAAGGCTCCCCCTATCACGCCACCGCGCGGCTGTGGGACGACGGCGTGATCTTGCCGAGCGAAACCCGGCGCGTGCTGGCGCTGGCCTATTCCGCCGCTCTCAACGCGCCCATTCCGCCGACGCCGTTCGGCGTCTTCCGCATGTGAGGGATGGACAACGCATGGCCAAGAAGCTCACATCCGTCCTCGTCGCCAACCGCGGCGAAATCGCCTGTCGCGTCATCAAGGCCGCTAAACGGCTCGGCTTGCGCGCCATTGCCGTCTATTCCGACGCCGACGCCGGCTCGCTCGCCGTGCGGATGGCCGATGAAGCCGTGCATATCGGCCCCTCGCCGGCGAAGGATTCCTATCTCGACATGGCCAGGATCATCGCCGCCGCCAAACAAAGCGGCGCCGACTGCATTCATCCGGGCTATGGATTTTTGTCCGAGCGCGCCGAATTCGCCCGCCTTTGCGAGCAAAACGACATCGTCTTCATCGGCCCGCCGGCCGAGGCGATTGAGGCGATGGGCCGCAAGGACGCCGCCAAGGCGCTGGTCGCCAAAGCGGGCGCGCCGGTCGTCCCGGGCTATCAAGGCGACGATCAGGACAGCGGCTTCCTGCATGAGGAAGCCGAGAAAATCGGTTTTCCGGTGCTCATCAAGGCGGTCGCCGGCGGCGGCGGCAAAGGCATGAAGCGCGTCGACGCGTCGACGGATTTCGACGCGGCGCTGGCGTCGGCCCAGCGCGAGGGCCAGAATTCCTTTGGCGATCCGCGCGTGCTGGTCGAGAAATACGTCTCAAGCCCGCGCCATATCGAAATCCAGATTTTCGCCGACGCGCACGGCAATATCGTCCATCTGTTCGAACGCGATTGTTCGCTGCAACGGCGCCATCAGAAGGTCATGGAGGAGGCGCCGGCCCCCGGCATGACCAAAAAAATGCGCGCCGCGATGGGCAAGGCGGCGGTGGAGGCGGCCCGCGCGGTGAATTATGTCGGCGCCGGCACGGTCGAATTCATCGTCGACGCCAGCCAAGGCCTGAAACCCGATCGCTTCTATTTCATGGAAATGAATACGCGCCTGCAAGTCGAGCATCCCGTCACCGAGGCGATCGCGGGCCTCGATCTCGTCGCCCTCCAATTCAAGGTCGCCGCCGGCGAAAAACTGCCGTTCAAACAGGATGATCTGAAGATCGACGGCTGGGCGGTCGAGGCGCGCCTTTACGCCGAAGAGCCGGAGAACGGCTTTTTGCCGTCGACCGGCAAGCTCTACGCCTGGCGCGCGCCGGAAGGTGAGGCGATCAGGGTCGATTGCGGCGTGCGCGCGGGCGATGACATTTCGCCCTTCTACGATCCGATGATCGCCAAAATCATCGCCCATGGCGACGATCGCGCGCAGGCCCTTGACCGGCTCGAACAGGCGCTCGCGGCGACGCTGGTCGCCGGGCCGAAGACCAACCTGGCTTTCCTTCGCGCCTTATGCCGCGCCGAAAAATTCCGCGGCGGCGATTTCGACACCGGCTTCATCGAAAACAATCTCGCGGCGCTGGGCGCCGTTCCGCAGCCGCTCGACAAGGCCGCGGCCAATATCGGCGCGGCGCATTTGACGACGGCGCGGGGGCAAAAATGGCGCGAGCGCGGGCTCGCGTTATCGTCGCTCGGCGCGAACGACGCTTTCGCGGAGATCGATCATTTCAATCTGAGCGGGCGTCACGACGTCGGCTACCGGGTCGTCGCGGAGGGCGAACCCTATGAGGCGCGCCTCGTGTTCGAGGCCGGACGCGCGCTCCCGGCGCCGATGGACGAAAGGCCTCGCCCCGTCGAGATCGTCGTGACCGACAGCGGAGTCATCGTCGTCCGCGACGGTCGGCAGACGCGGGTGGAGCCGTTCGATCCATTCGACGTCGACATCGAACATCTCGACGCCAGCGGCCTCGTCAAGGCGCCGATGCACGGCCGCCTCGTCGCGCTGTTTGTCAAGAACGGCGACGTTGTCGTCAAGGGTGATCGCCTCGCCGTCGTCGAGGCGATGAAGATGGAGCATGTCTTGCTGGCCCCAAGCGCCGGCGCCGTCGCCGGCCTGGCGCTGGAGGCGGGCGCGCAGGTCGCCGAGGGGGCCGTGCTGCTCAACGTCGTCGGCGCCGACGAGACGGCCTGAGAAAGGCCCGTTCCGCCGCGTTTCAGCGGCGATCGACGGCGCGCCAACCAATATCCCGGCGGCAGAAGCCGTCAGGAAAATCGATGGCGTCGACGCCTTGATAGGCGAGCGCCCGCGCTTGCCCCACATCCGCGCCGACCCCGGTGACGTTGAGCACGCGCCCGCCATTGGCGAGGATGCGCCCGTCGGCTTGGCGCGTGCCGGCATGGGTGACGCTGACGCCGGGGATTTGCTCGGCGCGTTCGATGCCGAGGATTTCGCCGCCCTTTTTCGGTTCGCCCGGATAGCCCTTGGCGGCGAGAACCACGGTCAGAGCGCATTGGTCCGACAGGCGCACCATGTCCGGCAGCCGCCCCTCGGCGCAGGCCAGCGTCAGCGCCAGCAGGTCGTCCTCGAGGCGGGCCAGCATGACCTGGCATTCGGGATCGCCAAAGCGCGTATTGAATTCGATGAGCTTGGGCCCGTCCTTGCCGATCATCAGGCCGGCGAAAAGCACGCCTTTGAAGGGCGCGCCCTCGGCTTTCATCGCCGCCACGGTCGGCTCGATGATCTCGGCCATGACGCGCCGTTCGATCGCCGGCGTCACGACGGGCGCGGGCGAGTAGGCGCCCATGCCGCCGGTGTTGGGGCCGACGTCGCCGTCGCCGACCCGCTTGTGGTCCTGCGCCGAGGCGAAAGCGAGCGCCTTGTCGCCGTCGCTGAGGGCGAAGAACGAGGCCTCCTCGCCATCGAGAAAGGCCTCGATCACCACCTGCGCGCCGGCGACGCCGAAGGCTCCGGCGAACATGTCCTCCACCGCCGCTTCGGCTTCGGGAAGGCTCATAGCGACGACCACGCCCTTGCCGGCGGCCAGCCCGTCCGCCTTGACGACGATCGGCGCCCCTTGCGCGCGCAGATAGGCCAGGGCCTTGTCCTTGTCGTCGAAACGTTCATAAGCGCCGGTCGGTATCGCATATTTGCGGCACAGATCCTTGGTGAAGCCCTTCGAGCCCTCAAGCCGGGCGGCGGCCTTGCTCGGCCCGAACGCCTTGACGCCGGCCGCCTCCAGCGCATCGACAAGCCCCTCGACCAAAGGCTGCTCGGGTCCGACAACGACGAAGCCGATGTTCTCGGCGCCACAGAAATCGATCACGGCGCGATGGTCGGACGGGTTCAGCGCGACGTTTCGCGCGATCTGGCCTGTGCCGGGATTGCCGGGCGCGACGAACAGTTCGGCGAGCAACGGGCTTTTGACGAGGCTACGGGCCAGCGCGTGTTCGCGGCCGCCGGAGCCGATGAGAAGGACGTTCATTTTTGGTCCAGATTGCGCGGGCGCCGGGCCCGCTGAAGCGACTGGGGCTTTTTAGGCGAGGTTGGCGCCGCCTTCAACCTCCCGAGGGTCTGTGATTTGCGTCCCTTCTCCCCGTTTACGGGGAGAAGGACAGGATCGGGGGCAGGTGATTGGCCTCGATGATTCCGGCAATCAAAACGCGCACGACACCGACGACATTGAGCCCTCTTGCCCCCGCCCCTCGCCCGATCTCTCTCCCCGCATAGCCCGTCGAAAGACGGGCGTTCTCGCGAACGCCCTATTGCGGGGAGAGGGCGCAGGGCGGCGCCACGCGGGGTCTCGCTAAACGCGCGCAAACTTTTTATGCTGCGACGATGAGCGAAGCCGATTTGCCCGAGGGCGCCGAATCCCTGTCCAACGCCCCCGAACTCAGCGTGTCGGAGCTTTCCGGCGCGCTCAAGCGCACCATCGAGGATCGCTTCGGCTACGTGCGGGTGCGCGGCGAAGTGTCGAACTATCGCGGCCCGCATTCCTCCGGCCACGCCTATTTCTCGCTGAAGGACGCCAACGCCCGCATCGACGCGGTGATCTGGAAGGGCGTCTTCGCGCGGCTGCGGACCAAGCCGCAGGAGGGCCTCGAGGTCGTCGTGACGGGCAAGATCACGACATTCCCTGGCAAATCCTCGTATCAGATCGTCATCGACAGGCTTGAGCCGGCGGGCGTCGGCGCGTTGATGGCGCTGCTCGAGGAACGCCGCCGGAAATTGGCGGCCGAGGGTCTGTTCGACGAGGCGCGCAAACAGCTTCTGCCGTTTTTGCCGCAAACGATCGGCGTCGTCACCTCGCCGACCGGCGCGGTGATTCGCGACATTCTGCATCGGCTCGAGGACCGCTTTCCCCGTCGCGTGCTGGTCTGGCCGGTGCGCGTGCAGGGCGAAAGCGCCGCCGACGAGGTGGCGGCGGCCATCCGCGGCTTCAACGCCTTGCCCGAAGGCGGGCCGATCACGCGGCCCGACGTGCTGATCGTGGCGCGCGGCGGCGGTTCGCTCGAGGATCTATGGAGCTTCAACGAGGAACAAGTGGTGCGCGCGGCGGCCGACAGCCTTATTCCGCTGATCTCCGCCATCGGCCACGAGACCGATTGGACCTTGATCGACTACGCCGCCGATCTGCGCGCGCCGACGCCGACCGGCGCGGCCGAAAAGGCCGTGCCGGTGCGCTCCGAACTGATGAGCGCCATCGCCGATCTCGGCCGCCGTCACGAGGCGGCGGCGACGCGGGGCTCCGAGCGCCGCCGCGCCGACTTGCGCGGTCTCGTCCGCGCCCTGCCGAACGGCGAGGCCCTGCTGGCCATTCCCCGGCAAAAGTTCGACCGCGCCAGCGAACGGCTGGGCGCCGCCTTGCGCGATTATCTGCATCGCTACCAGCAGGGCCTCGGCCGCGCGGCGGCCCTGCTGGCGCGTCACGCGCCGCAAGCCGAGTTGGCGCGCGCCAGGGCGCGTTGCGAGGCCCTGGCGCTGCGCCTGTCGCGCGCGCGGACGGCGAGCGTGGACGATCGCGCCGAGCGGTTGAAGGTTCTGTCCGATCGTCTGCGGCCGGCCTTCGCCGGTCAGGTGCGGTTGGCGCGCCAGAGCGGCGTCCATCTCACAGCGCTCGGCGAAAGACTGGCGTCGGCCTTCGCCCTCGAACTGCGCCGACGCCGGGAAAAACTGGTTTTTCTCGAACAAATGCGTCAGGCGCTCGGCTATGGCGCCGTTTTAGCGCGCGGCTTCGTTCTGGCGCGCGGCGAGGATGGCGCGCCTTTGCGTCGCGCCCGGGACGTGGCGGAGGGCGCGCGGCTGAGCCTGCAATTCGCCGATGGCTTTGTCCACGCCGTCGCCGGCGCCACGCCGTCGCCGGCCGCCGAGGGCAAGAAGCCCCGGCCGCCGCGCGGGACCGAAAAGCCCGGGCGCGGCGGGCAGGGCGATCTTTTTTGATGCGGCGCTATTTGAATGGCGCGCCGCATCGTCAACTTTATTAAGTAGGTTGCGGCGAAAGCCGCCGGGAAACGCTCGAACGGGCTCAAGCCGACATGTTGATCGCCGTTTTGTCCGATATCCATGGCAATCGCGAGGCCTTCGACGCCTGTATCGGCAAGGCGCGGGCGATGGGCGCCGAACGCTTGGTGTTTCTGGGCGATCTTGTCGGCTATGGCGGCGATCCCGCCTATATCGTCGACGCTGTCGCCGCCGAATGCGCCAAGGGCGCGATTTCGTTGCTGGGCAATCACGACGCCGCCATTCACGCCGGGGCGACCCAGCATATGAATACTTACGCGCGCGCGGCGATCGAATGGACGGCGCGCCAGCTCGACAGCGCGCAAACGGCGTTTCTCGCCGCCATGCCGTTGAGCGCGACCCTTGAGGAAACCTTGTTCGTCCACGCCGACGCCAGCGCGCCCGGGCGTTTCATCTATGTCGCGAGCGCGCGCGAAGCCGAGCGCTCGCTCAATGCGACCACGGCGCGCCTCACCTTTTGCGGCCATGTGCACAAGCCGCGGCTCTACCATATGGCGCCGGACAAGCCGCCGGCGCCCTTCGCGCCGGTCGCCAACATCGCGACCCCGCTCGCCCGGTCGCGGCAATGGCTGGCGGTGGCCGGCTCGGTCGGCCAGCCGCGCGACGAAAATCCGCAAACCGGCTTTTGCCTTTACGACAGCGCGCGAGCCGTCGTGACGTTCGTCCGCTTGGGCTATGACATCGAGGCGGCGGCGCGCAAGATCAAGCAGGCGGGCCTGCCGCTGATGCTTTCGGCGCGCTTGTTCATCGGGCGGTAAAGCATGTTTCCGAAAAGTTGGCCGACTTTTCGGACAAGAATATGCGGTGAAACGATGAACTCGGCGCTAACGCATACGTCGCGCGATGCCTTCGAGCGTTTGCCTCGTGGAGAGGCTTCGGCTAATGAACCGCGATCCGGCTCGCCGGCGGGGCGAGACCAGAACACGCGGATTGTTTGTATGATCTTGAGTTTCACGTCCATTCCGCCGCGCTTTCAATATCTCGGCCGCGTGTTGAAACGGATCGAAGCGCAAACGGCGCGTCCCGAACGGGTCGAACTCTATTTGCCCCTGCGCTATCGCCGGTTTCCGGGCGAGCGCCCCGCCTTGCCGGCGCTGCCCGACTGGGTCGACGTTATCGAGGTCAAACACGATCTTGGCCCCGCGACGAAGGCGCTGCCGGCGGTCAAGCGCTGGCGCGAGCATGACGCCAGTATTTTGTATTTCGACGACGACCAGAAATATGATTCCACCTGGCTCGCCCGCTTCAAGGCGGCGCGCGTGGAGCGTCCCGTCGACGCCATCTGCGAAAGGGGCTTTAACATTATCGAACTGCCGCCGTTGACGCGGGTCGACGCGCCGCGGCCGCGAGCGGTCAAGGACCCCAACGAGGGCAAGGATTGGCTTTACCGCGTCAAGCGCGCCGCCAGTCTTGGCCGGGTCAAGCCGCGCCATCACGCCTATTTGTCGAGCGGCTATATAGATATCGCCGAGGGCAACGGCGGCGTTTGCGTCAAGGCGAGCGGGATCGATCGGCGCGCCTTCGATATTCCCGATATTCTTTGGACGGTGGACGACGTCTGGATATCGGGAATGCTTGAACTGGCCGGAACGAAGATCTGGATGAACCACCAAGGATATGTCCAGAACTCCTTCCAGGCGGTGTCCGATTCGGCGCCGCTTTGCACGTCCGCCGAGCAAGGCGCCGACCGCGACAAGGCCAATCGGCTTTGCGTTCAATATTTCCGCGACACGTTTGACGTCTGGCGGTAAATCCGGCGGGGGCCAGAAGACTTCATTTTCCTGTTCGGACATCTGAATGCAAATCTATGTCATCAATCTCGATCGTCACCGGCAAAGACTGGCGCGCATGAGCGAGTTGCTGGCTGGATTGCCTTTTGAGCAAATCCCCGCCGTCGACGGATCGGGACTGGAAGGCCCCAGGGAGAACCATGGCGAGCCGCCGACGCGCTTCGAGGATATGACCTGTTTTCAGCGCGCCTGTTCCGCCAGCCATGAACATGCGTGGCGAAAATTGCTGGACAGCGATGCGAGTCACGCGTGCATTCTTGAGGACGATGTGATCCTCAGCCCGGATTTTTCTCGTTTTGTCGCTCGCACGGACTGGATTCCAGAAGAATGCGACGTGGTGAAAATCGAAACTTATTTGCAGAAGCTTTATATTGGCGCGTCGCGCAGTTCCGCGCTCGACCGGGGTCTTGTCCGTGTCTTTTCGACCCATGCCGGCACGGCCGGCTATGTCATCAGCCGTTCTGGCGCGGCAAAAATGTTGGAATGTTCCGCCCGTCCGCCGCGCCCGCTCGATCTCTTGATGTTTGATCCGCGTCCGCTGGTTAGCGGCCTGCGCCTTCTGCAACTCGATCCCGCCTTGTGCATCCAGATGGGTGTCGCCGAAAATGAAGGCGCGGAAGGCGAGTTCGCCAGTTCGATTCAGGTTTCAACGGCTTCGAAACGGCGTCGATCCGTTGGCGAAAAGTTTTGGATCGAAACGGCGCGACCTTTCCAACAGCTTTGGACGCGGTTGCGCTACGCGCGCTCGCGGCCGCACAGACGCAAGGTGATGTTCAATTAGGGCTGCGGTCATGTCGAAACAGCGCCAATGCGGCCGCCTGAAGGAAACTAGAATGAAAATTCATACGCTTGCGTGGGACAATACCGATCAGCGCATGATCGACAGCCACAAAATGGTGTCGGATCATTTCGGATTGGATGTTGTCTACACGTTTGAAAACATCCCGCACGGCCAATGGATGAATGACGTCATGGCGTCCTGCGACGAGGACGTTGTCGGATTTCTGGATATCGATTGCATTCCGACCAACCGCGATATCGTCGATGCTTCCTATCGTTACGCCCTGAACAACGAGAGCTTTGTCGGGATAGCGCAAAGCACGAACCATATACGTCCCGGCGCGCATATCTTCGCCGCTCCGGCGTTTTTCTTTATCTCGAAAAAAACATGGCTCAGGCTCGGGCGCCCGACCTTCGACCAGACGCGAAACGCCGATATAGCCGAAAATGTCAGCTATGCCGCCGAACAAGCCGGATTGACCTATAAAGCGCTTTACCCGACGCATTATGAGCGCGCCTCGACCGAAGGCGTCTGGCGTCTGGGAAATTATGGCTGCTACGGGATCGGAACGCATTTCGCCGGCGGCGTGTTTCACCTGTACCAGGGGCGCCTGGCGCTCAACATCGAGCGGTTCGTTCAGCGCTGCGGCGATGTTGTCGCCAATAAATTTTCACTCGACGACGCGCTGGACTGCGCGCGTTGGGAAATCGACGCGCCCCTCCGCACGCCGTTCAACATGCCTGGCGCCCACCACAAAAAGGGACCAAAACCCCTGAGAATCCAGAGCGTGTCAGGTCGCCGGCTCTTCGGGCTGGACGAGACCCGCCCGCCGCTGCCCGTGCTGCGGCCCGTGGCGGAAGCCTTTCTGCGGCTGGGCAACGCGCTGCGTTCGGATACGCTCTGCGGCGCCGGCGAATGGATCTGGAAAATCTGATTTTTCCGGTGATGCTCCACACCAAAATTTTCGCGGAGTTGATCGACGCCGAGCAGTCGTCTCCGGTCGAATGTTCCGAAAATCAGAGCTTGATGAAATTTTCGCATCCCCTGGTGATGGAGCATCGGTCGGAACGAGGGCGACCCAAAGGGTAAAGCCAAAAATACCTTCCGCGCAGTGAATATTCCCGTTAAGAACATTGAATTCGTGGAATACCTGATCAATGCGGATTGTCGAAGCTAAACAACTACAAACCTATCGCCCAGACATCGACGGCCTGCGTGCTGTCGCGGTTTTGTCGGTACTAACAGGATGCTGAAAAACGCCCCGATTTCGTCGGTTACTATCGCCCGGCGCGGATTTTTGTCGGCGATTTGAGCGTTGTTTTTTGCCGAATCCGGCGTCGGCGAGCGTTTGGCGGCGCCACTTCCCCCTTACCCCGCCCTTTCTTCGATCAATTTCGGCAATCGGATGAGGTTGTAGGCTGCGGCGGCGAAGGCAAACGACCAGCCGACCCGCTCGACGCCCCGAAACTTGGTTTTGCGCTGGCCGGCGACGGTCTTCATCCAGCCGAAGGCTTCCTCGATGCGTTTTCGGATGCGCTGGCTCACCGCATAACCGGGGTGGCGCGTGGTGCGGCCATCGATTGCGGAGCGCCGTCCGTTGGTGTTCTGCGTCACATGCGGGCGCACGTTCATCGCGCGCAGTTCGTTGACGAAAACGCGCACGTCATAACCCTTGTCGGCGCCAAGCGTGATGCCAACAGGGCGATTGGCGAGCGGTTCGATCATCGCAAGCGCGGCGTTGCGCTCGCCATGTCCGTCGGCTGGCGTCAGGCAGGCGTTGACGATCAGTCCGGCGCGGTTCTCCATCAACGCATGGCCGAGGAAAGCCAGCTTGGCCTCCATGCCGGCGCCCTTGCGATAAAGCCTGGCTTCCGTATCGGTGGTCGAAGCATGGGTCTCGTTCGAGCGCTTCTCGCCCTTGAAATCCACCTCGGCGTTGCGGCCGGAATTGGGCGGCGGCTCGTTGCCGGAGCCATCCTTGGGCTTGAAACTCTTCATCGAAGCCCAAGCCTCGATCAGCGTGCCGTCGACCGAAAAATGATCGCTCGACATCAGCCTTTTGACCCGAGGCTGCGCCAGGACGGCGGCGAGAAACTTAGCCGCTATCGCGCCGTCGAGCAGGCGGTCGCGGTTCTTGGAAAACACCGTCGCGTCCCACACGGGATCGTCGACGCCAAGGCCGACGAACCAGCGAAACAGCAAATCGGTGTCGAGACGCTCCATCAATTGCCGCTCGGAGCGCACCGAATAAAAGGCTTGCAGCAGCATCGCCCGCAGCAACCGTTCAGGCGCGACCGAAGGCCGGCCCGTCCTGGAGTAAAGCTCCGAAAAATCCGCAGCCAGTGTCGCGAGCGCCGCGTTGGCGATCTCGCGGATCACGCGCAGCGGATGGTCGCGCCGAACGCGCGACTCCAGATCGACATAGCTGAAAAGCCGCCCTGATCCCTCGTCCGTCCCGCGCATTCCGTCGCTCCTGTCTCAAAGCGATGGAATCACGACCGAAGCTGAAACGGAAGGGGTTTTTCAGCAGCCTGCTAATGTTTCACGCTTTTCCGGAATTTTTTCCGGGCGGGTTCATCGGCGTCGATATTTTTTTTGTTATCTCCGGCTATTTGATTTCAAATATAATTTTCAAGAAGCTGGCGGCAGGAAGATTCAGTTTTCTTGAATTCTATATTCACCGCATTCGTCGGATATTTCCGGCGCTCATTCTTGTTTTGGCGACGACGTTCGCTTTCGGGTGGGTTGCTCTTTTTTCTGATGAATTCCGCATGCTTGGCGCGCATTTCATGGCCAGCGTCGGTTTTGTCGAAAATTTTCTGCTCTATAGCGAGAAGGGTTATTTTGATCTCGCCACCGAATTCAAGCCAGTAATGCATCTCTGGTCGCTCGCTATTGAAGAACAGTATTATTTGTTTTTCCCGCCATTGATTTGGTTTTGTTGGCGTTGGCGGGGCTCGGTTCTCCCCGTAATCGCCATACTGGCGGCGGCATCCTTCGTCGCCAATGTGGTCTTGACGACGAGCGATGCAACTGGCGCTTTCTTTTTTCCCTTTACCCGCGCGTGGGAGCTGTTCGCTGGCGCCATGCTCGCGCACGTCGAGACCGTTGGCCCGAAATGGCTGAAATTCTTGCGTTCCGGGGGCGAACAATCAGCGCGGGATCAATCGGGCGTTATCCCGTCGCGACCCGGCCACAGCGCGTCGCTGGCCTTGTCGAGCGCGGCGTTGTTCGCCCTGGCGGCAATTGTTATCTGCTGGGACAAGGCGTGGAACTTCCCCGGCTTCGCCGCCCTGGCTCCAGTGTTTTTCGCCTTACTGTCGATCGGATGCGGCCCCCGTCTGATCGCAGGCAACGCCTTGTCTTCTCGACCACTCGTCGCGCTAGGCCTGATCAGCTATCCGCTTTATCTCTGGCATTGGCCGATCCTGTCCTTTCTTCATATTTTGAAGGGCGCTGACGATGATTTTGCTTTCAGGGCCTGGGGATGCGTCCTCAGCATCGCGCTCGCCTACGCAGCTTATGCGCTGGTCGAACGACCACTGCGTTATGGCGGTTATGCGTCGCGCAAAGCGATCTTACTGAGCGTGGCTGTTCTTCTTGTCGGCGCATTGGGTGGTTATGATTATTTCCGCGATGGATTTGCTTTCCGCGTTGTCGAGCGCGGGCTCGTGACTTCGACTGGCGTTGGCGAGGCGATGGATCTTTCGCATATCCAGGCGGGCTGCGGTCTGACTCACGAAGAATTGGCGCATTTTGCCGGTTGTCTGAGCGACGATCGCGGCGAGCCAAGCATCGCCTTGATCGGTGACAGCAAGGCAGGCGCGCTCATGCCCGCGATCTTCGCCTATCCGAATCCGCGCCATCGCTGGCTGTTCATTGGGGGCGCGAAACGTGCAGGCGGATTCGTCCCCGTTTTGAGCAAGGCGGCCGTGTATGAAAAATATCAGGAGGGGACAGAACTCGCGCTCGATCGACTGACGGCGATGAACAAAGTGAAGGTCGTCGTTGTGACCGTTGCCGCCCGTGCGCTTTTTCAACTCGCAAATACGTTTTCGCTCGATGATTTACCGACGAGCCCGCTCTACGAAGTTGCGCTCAGCGGCTTGAACGAAACCGTCGAGCGTTTGATCGCTTCGGGCAAGAAAATCGTCCTGACCATCGACAACCCGGCTTTGCGCGCGCCGAAGCAATGCATTTCCCGCACTACGGGCATCAGCGCGGTAAATTGGGTTCTGTCGCTGAAGGCCGTTCCGAAATGCAGCGTTCCGCTTGACCTGTTTCTAGATCAGTCGCGCCAATACAGAAACGTCTTGACGGAAATCAAGCGTCGATACGCCGACATGGTGATCATCGTCGATACGACGGACCTACTGTGCGACGAGAGCCGACGCGTTTGCGAACCGACTATGGACGGTCGGCCACTCTACAGTTTTTCCGATCATGTCTCCGGATTCGCCGCCGCCAAAATTGCCAATCGTCTCGTTCCCATCGCCGAGAATCTGGCCGACGGCCCCTGAGGCCGTCCGTCCCGGATTTGCAAGGTGGCTTGTCGTTGATGATTGGAGAACGGCTGTTGTCGGTTACTCTCCCCGCAATAGGGCGTTGACGAGAACGCCCGTCGTTCGACGGGCTATGCGGGGAGAAGGGACGATAACGACCGGCGCCGTTCTCCCGCTTCGGCCGGTTGAGCGCCAGCACGAGCAGCGCGCACAGAGCCGGCGCGAGCGCCATGGGCGAGCCGAAACAGGCGAGCATCGCCGCTAGCGCCCAGAACAGGGCGAGAAGATGCTCCATCAGGCCGACCAGCTTCGATTGGGCGTGGCGGCGCATCAGGTCGCCGCGCTTGTTGGCGCAAGGGCGCCAGAAGTTCAGCAGGGCGGTCGACAGCGCCGCGGCGCTGGCGAACAGCAGCGTCCATAGTCCGACGCGCGGATCGACGAAGGCGATGACGAGCATCGGCGCCGCCAGAAACAGCGCCAAAGGCGCGGCGATGGCTTCGAACTTCCGCCGTTCGATTTCGCCCGCGCTGATCGGCGCGGTTTTCAGAAATTCCGGCGCGTCCTCGCTGGAGACGGCGAGCCAGGCGAGGGAGGCGGAGATCTGCGCCGCCATGGCGACCAGCGCCGGCGCGGTCGATATCGCCAGCGAGCCGTTGGGGCCGAGGCTTTTCCAGATGATCAGGGCGACGGGCGCGGTGTAGAGCGATTGCAGCACGATCTGCGAGATCAGATAGGGATCGCGCCGCAGCAGCCGCCATTCCTTGCGCCGCAACGCCGCGCCCGAACCGGCGCGAAACAGGTGGGCGCGCGTCGTCGTCGCGCGCGTCGCGGCGCTGACGCCGGCGGCGCCGATGGCGCCCTGGGCGAAGGCGCGGCCAAGCGCAAGAATGGCGAGCGCAAACAGGCCGGCGCTCAACGCCGCCCAGATCGCCAGCGCCTTGATGTCGCCGGCGCCGGCGCGGACGGGCGTCCACAGCCAGCCGTCGGGATCGAAAATCCCGCCGCGCGCCGGGTGGGCGATCATCCGCGACAGGCCGGCGCGCGTCGCCGGCGCCATGAAATTATAGACTTGCGCGCAAATGACGAACCAGGCGCCGACCAGCGTCGCCAGCGCCTGACCCGCCGCGCGCGTGCGCTTGGGGCCGAGCCAGCGAAATAGCCCCATCGTCAGGAACAGGCCGAGCGCCGTCGAAAACAGCGCCGCGCCGGCCAGCGCCGGATAGATCGCCAGCCATCGGGCGCCGCCGAGCCAGGCGTTGGCGTCGGCGATCGGCAGCAGAAACAGGCCGACGGCGGCGAAACATTCGATGGCGATGGCGAGGCCGCGCGAGGTCAGGATGGCGCGTTGCGACAGCGGTGAGGCGATCAGCAGATCGAGATCGCCGCGGCTGTAAAGCGCGCGCGTGGCGCTGGTCAGCGCTTGCGACAGCATCCACGGCGCCACGATGAAGAAGCCGGCGGCGATCACCGGCAGGGTGCCGATCCGGGCCGCGACCGCCAGCAGGAAGGCGCTCGCCGGCGCGGCCAGGGCGTGAAAGGCGACAAGCGCGCTGAAGACGATCAGCGCCATTGTCAGGTTGGAGGCTTTGCCGAATACATCGCGCAGGCGCCGCCAGCTTAGGGTCAGATCGTGGCTGAGCAGCCAGATGAGGGAGCCGGGCGCGCTCTTCACGCCGCCGCCCGCGTCTTGACGATGTCGAGGAACAGGTCTTCCAGGCTGGCGTCGGCGAACCCGGCGCGTTCCCGCAACTGCGCCAAGGCGCCTTCGGCGATCAGCTTGCCCTCGGCGATGATGCCGATACGGTCGGCGAGCTTTTCCGCCACTTCGAGAATATGGGTGGTCAGTACGATGGCGACGCCGGTTTGCGTGCGCTGGCGCAGGATGTCCTTCACCTGCCGCGCGGCGGCGGCGTCGAGGCCGGTCAGCGGCTCGTCGAGCATCAGAAGTTTCGGCTCATGAATCAGGGCGCCGGCCAGCGCCACTTTCTGTTTCATGCCGCGCGAGAAGCCTTCGCAGCGCTGGCGCCGTTGCGGCCAGAGTTCGAGGCGGCGCAGCAGTTCTTCGGCGCGCGTCTGCGCCAGATCGGCCGGAACGCCCCACAGGCCGGCGACGAATTCGAGATATTCGAGCGGGTCGAGCTTGTCGTAGAGCAGCGGTTCGTCCGGCAGCCAGGCCGCGAGTTTCTTGGCTTCCAGCGGGTTCCCGCGCGCGTCGACGCCGCAGATCGAGATCTCGCCGCCATCGGCCTGGAGAAGTCCCGCAACCATGCGCAGGGTCGTGGTCTTGCCGGCGCCGTTGGGACCGAGCAAAGCATAGAATTCGCCGGGGCGGATGGCGAGATCGAGCCCATCCACGGCGGCTTTGCTTGCGGTTTTCGGGTCTGGGTTTTTCTGGCTGAAGTTCTTGCGCAGCTCCTTAAGCCGCAAGGCGTCTGGCGTCGGACTGGCGGATTGCGCTGCGCTCATGGGACCGTCTCGATGGGTGAACGCGCCATTGTCGCCGCGCTCTCTTGCCTTTGCGTTAAGATGATCGATCGTTTGCGTCGTGTCTCCCCGCATATCCCGTCGAAAGACGGGCGTTCCCGCGAACGCCCGATTGCGGGGAGAGCGACTATCTTTTCAGTCAAGCGTTTTGAGCGTGCCATGGCTTTGCGTCCCTGACGATGGCGTTGAGGATGACGAGGAGTTTTCTCGCTGTTGCGACGATAGCGACGAGCTTTGACTTACCGGCGGCGACGAGCTTGTCGCGGAAGGCCTTGAGCACGGGATTGTGGCGCGCGGCGACCATGGCTCCCATGAATAGGGCGGCGCGCACGCTGCTTCTTCCGCCGCCGATGAAGCTTTTGCCGCGCCATTGGCCGGACTGACGCGTCCAGGGCGCAAGTCCGACGAGCGCGGCGATCTTGCGTCGGTCGAGCGTTCCGAGCTCCGGCAATTGGGCGAGCAAGGTGCGGGCGATGGTTGGTCCGATCCCCGGCACGGAAGCGAGCAGGTCTTCCTTTGCGCGCCAGACCGGCGAGCCTCGCACCGCCTGGTCGATATCGCCGTCGAGGCTGTCGAGTTCGCGTTGCAGGGCTTTCAAAAGACGCAGGATGCTTTTCTTGACGCGGGCGGGCGCGTGTTTTTCACGCTGCCGTTCGGCGACGATCATCGCCACGATCTGCCGGCGTCTGGCGACAAGATCTGCGAGAAGCCGCGTCTCTTCGTCGCGCAAGGGTCTGATTTCGGGCGATGTCGCCTCGACAAAATGGGCGATGACCGAGGCGTCGATTGGATCGGTCTTGGCTCTTTTGCCGAGCGCGTTGGCGAAGGCGCGCACTTGCGCCGGATTGACCACGACGACCGACAGGCCGGCGCTCGCCAGTCCAGCGGCGACAAAGGTCTCGAAACCTCCGGTCGCCTCCAACCCAATGGCTTGCGGCGCGAACGGGCGCAGGCGCTCGATCAGAGCGGCCAGGCCTTCGGCGTCGCGCGGAACGACGAAGCTGTCGCCCGGTCCACGAACATGCACATCCAACTGGTTCTTCGAAACGTCGATACCGACAACGATGGCGTCCATCTTATCCCATCCTTGCGCAAGCGGGCTTCGCAGGCGGCCCAAGCGACTGTTCGGGTTCGATGGAACGGCAGGCGAAGAGCCACGCTCTCCCACGGGCTTGGCGTCCCTAAGGGATTTCGGCCTCTCGCCTGCCACCGCGACGCCTATTATAGCCGAAGCGGCAGATGTGAAGTTACAAGGGAGGAAGCCGCGATCCTGTCCAAAAAGCCTCGCAATTTTTTGCGATGATGCTTCAGGTTCGCCCAATGTTGATTGCGGGCCGCCGGGGCGTGTCGGCGCGCCCGGCCAATCGGGAGGTCAAGTCAATGCCCATCTATCGTTTGGACCCAATCGATCCCGGCCATCCCTCGTGGCGCTTTTCGGTGGAAAAGGACGTCGTGTGGACCAACGCCGCCTCGCCGGGCGCGGCGCGCGATCAGGTCGCCGCCAAAACGGGCTGGACGGCGGGAGCCGATTTCGTCTCGCCATGGCGGAACGAAGCCGTCGTCTCCTGCGCGCTTGAGCCGACCATGAGCTATCCCGGCCCTGGCGAAGTCGTCCGGGAAGACGGCAGCGCCGTCGAATTTCAGCCGTCAGACCTTAATGACTGACGGCGCAAGCGCAACGTTTGTCGTTTGCGTTCCTTCTCCCCGTTTACGGGGAGAAGGTTAGGATGAGGGGCAAAGGAATTGGCCTCAATGATTCCTGCAAGCAAAATCTCTCAACCGCCACGCCGTTGAGCCATCTTGCCCCAGCCGGGCCAATGTTAGCGCGGGCGCGCCTCAATGGCGCGGGCGGGCGCGGGCAAAGCTTCGTGACGGGCGACGCCGTCGCGCACCGCGGCCTGAACCTTTTCAAAAGCGCGCACCTCGATCTGGCGCACGCGTTCGCGCGAAATGCCGAATTCGCTCGATAATTCCTCAAGCGTGATCGGATCCTCGGCGAGCCGTCGCGCCTCGAAAATCCGCCGTTCGCGCTCGTTGAGCACGCCCAGGGCGCGATAAAGCGCCTGATGGCGGTTCTCGCTTTCCTCCTGATCGACCAGAATGGCTTCCTGGCTTGAGGAATCGTCGACGAGCCAATCTTGCCATTCGCCTTCGCCCTCTTCGCGCAACGGCGCGTTCAACGAGGCGTCGCCGCCGAGCCGGCGGTTCATTTCGGTCACTTCATGCTTCGAAACGCCAAGCTTCGTGGCGATCTTCTCCAGATGTTCGGGCTTGAGATCGCCCTCCTCCAGTGCGGAAATCTGGCTTTTGGCCTTGCGCAAATTGAAGAACAACTTCTTCTGGTTGGCGGTGGTGCCCATTTTCACGAGGCTCCACGAGCGCAGAATATATTCCTGGATCGAAGCCCTGATCCACCACATGGCGTAAGTCGCCAGACGGAAGCCCTTTTCCGGCTCGAACCGCTTGACCGCCTGCATCAGGCCGACATTGCCTTCGGAAATGACCTCGCCGATCGGCAGGCCATAGCCGCGATAGCCCATCGCGATCTTGGCGACGAGACGCAAATGCGAGGTGACGAGCTTGTGCGCGGCCTTGGAATCGGCATGTTCGCGCCAGCGCTTGGCCAGCATGTATTCTTCTTGCGGCTCCAACATCGGAAAGCGGCGAATCTCGTCGAGATAACGCGCCAGACCATTTTCGCCGGCAAGAACTGAAAGCGCAGCAGCAGCCATATAACCCTCCATAGCGAACCGCCCTTAAAAGGCGCGATCCGAGCGCAGCCGCCTGAAGCCGGCCGCTGGCTCGAACATATAGGGGACGCGGACAATGGCTTAAAGAGGGCGGCGCGACGGGGGCGAAATTACAAATTGGCAATCTTCGCTGTACAACCCGCGCGGAAGTCGTCCGCTTTCCCCGCCAACCGCCGCGACAGCCATGTTTTTTCTGGCGCCGCCTTGGCAAAAATGCCAATAAGGGCGCCCAACTTTCAGGGTTACTCGGCATGACGCAAAATTTATCGCTTTTCGCGCAGGTTCAGGAATTGCCGCGCGATCCGGTTCTGGGCATGACGGAAGTCTACAACGCCGACAAGGACCCGCGCCGGGTCAACCTCGGCGTCGGCGTCTACCAGGACGACAACGGCAAGACGCCGCTTCTGGCCTGCGTGAAAAAGGCCGAGGAAGCCTTGCTCGGCAAGGGCGCGCCACATTCCTACGTGCCGATCGACGGATTGCCCGCCTATGACGCGTCCGTCGCCGAACTGGTCTTCGACAAATCCGCGCCAGCCGAAAAAATCGCTACGGTTCAGGCTCTTGGCGGCACCGGCGCGCTGAAGCTCGGCGCCGAATTGCTGAAGGTCGTTTCTCCGCGGGCGAAGGTTTGGATATCCGATCCGTCGTGGGAAAATCATCGCGCGCTGTTTTCCGGCGCCGGCTTCGAAGTCGACACTTATCCTTATTACGGCGCCGATGGCGAACTCGATTTCGCCGGCATGATCGCTCGGCTGGAAACCTTGCCGGCCGGCGACATCGTGCTGCTGCACGCCTGCTGCCACAACCCCACCGGCCTGGATCTCGTTCCAGAACAATGGGCTCGGATCGTCAGGATCATACGCGAGCGAGGTCTCACGCCTTTCCTCGACATGGCCTATATGGGCTTTGCCGACGGGCTGGACCCCGATGCGGGCGCGGTGCGCGCCTTCGCCGCGGACGGCGGCGCGCTGTTCGTGTCCTCGTCCTTTTCGAAATCGCTGTCGCTCTATGGCGAACGCGTCGGCGCGCTCAGCGTTGTCGCCATCGACGCGCAGGAGCGAACCCGCGTGCTCAGCCAGATCAAGCGCATCGCCCGCATCACCTATTCGAGCCCGCCCGGCCACGGCGCGGCGGCGGCGGCGATGATCCTCGCCGATCCGGCCCTGCGCGCATTGTGGGACGAGGAGCTGGCCGGCATGCGCGAGCGCATCAAGACCATGCGCGCGCTGCTCGCCGAAAAGCTCGCCGCCCGTCTGCCGGGACGCGACTTTTCCTACATCGTGCGTCAGCGCGGCATGTTTTCCTACTCGCGCTTGACCAAAGCCCAGGCTATCGCCCTGCGCGAAAAATATTCGATCTATGCGCTGGATTCCGGACGTATCTGCGTCGCCGCGCTGAACAAGAAAAACATTGATTATGTCGCCGACGCCATGGCGGCGGTGATGACGTCGGCCAACTAGCGCGATTCGCAAAAAAAAGGCGGCGCTTTCAACGCCGCGTAAGGAATGCGCGCCTCCCCGCATCGTGCGCGCATGCGCCGTCAGGCCGGCAGGTTCGCCGCCTGAGGTCAGCCCCTTGTTTTGGGCTTTGTCTGGGCGCCTAAAGTGGGAACGGCGACCGACCGACGCGCCGCAAACGACGCGTTGACGGCGTTCATCGCTTCGTTCGTCAAATCGACGACCAAAATTTGAACCTTGGCCGTCTTGTCGATAAAATCGCCATAAGCGGCCTTGAAAAATTCCGACTGGGCTTGCCTGAAGTCGTCAATTTTCTTGGCTTCCAGCACGCTTTTGGACAGGGATCGCGCCTTTTCCAGCGTCTTTTGTGAAAGGTCCACCGTTTCGGCCGCTATCGCCTGCATCCCTTTGGCTGTGGACGCCGCCGCCGCGGCCGCCGCTTCGAACTGTTTTACGCCTAATTGCTGCATATCATTGAAATTGGATAACATGACCACCCCATCCGGCTCTACGCGCCGTGTCGAGCAATAAAACAAGCGACGCAAAATTCGTGACACGGCGCGTATTAGCGAAATTGCCGCGTGGCTCTCAATGCGGGAAATTACCTAACGCAAATAATCGCCGACCTGGGCCGCGCCATAAACGCGTCGAGCGGATGGGATTTGGCTTGACCTGACAGACGCTTGGCGCCGGAAGGGCGCCGCCGTGAGACAAACAGCGCGCGCGCTAAGTGGTTTCCACAGGTTCCCGAACGTCTTGACTCAAGGTCAGATGCGGCAAGTCCAGAAGTCAGTGAAAAGGCCGTTGTGGGGAGAGGTATGATGATTTCTGTCAGGCAATGCCTCGAATTTTCGGGACTGACGTTCAACGACCTGGTGATCGGGACCTCGACGTCCGAGAAGCACCGCGGCTTGCTTGAAAGCTACCTGCTCAATATCGACCGGGGCGCTTCGACGGTGCGTAAGATGATCGTCGCCGATTTGCGCGCCTTTCTCGATCTTGGGCTGCTCGCCAGCGCCGCGGACGCCTTCATCGTATTGAGGCTGTTCCTGTCGGACTATCCCGAGGCCCGGCTGACGTCGGATGGGATGCAATCGAATGATCAAATTCCCGTCGGCGAACTGGACGGGCCCGGCAGCTTCGTCCAGGGGCGCCACGCGCGCCAGGCTGCGGCGCAGCGCGCGGAGGTCGACTTTTTATCCCTGTGCGCCGAGCGCGAATTCACCCCGGGCGGCGCATTTGCGTCCGCCGCCGTCCGCTAGGGCGCCGCGCGCGTTCCTCGCTCAAGCCCGCATCGGTTCGCCGCCGTCAGCGGGCTTGGTTTTTGGAGACGATGCGTCCGCCGCAGGTCGACGGCGAATGGGCGTTGATGTCAATTTTGCGCCGCGGCAAGCGACATCCGCACCAGTTCCGACAAGCTGCCCGCCTGAGTTTTTCTCATGAGATTGGCGCGATGGACTTCGACCGTTCTCGGGCTGATCCCCAATTCGAACGCGATGATTTTGTTCGGCAGGCCTTTGACCAGGCGAGCCAGAACTTCCTTTTCCCTGTCGCTCAACGTCGACAGCCGCGCCAAGGCCTCCTGGGCGCTCACGTCGTCCGCCAACCGCCCGTTTCGCCGCGCGAAAGCGCGTCGGAGCGAAGCGATCAAGGCATCGGCGGTGAAAGGCTTTTCGAGCAAGTCGACCGCGCCCTGTTTCATCGCTTGCACGGCGAGCGGCACGTCGGCGTGGCCGGTCAGGACGATGACGGAAAAGGCCAACCCCCGCTCGGTAATATGGGTCAGCAACTCGATGCCGGTCATTCCCGGCATGCGCACGTCGGTGACGACGCTACCCTTTTCGCCAGCGCTGATCGCCGCGAGAAAGTCGAGCGCGGAAGCGTGCGCCTTGACCTGGAAGCCCTCCGTCGTCAGCAACAGCGCCACCGATTCGCGAATTGAAAGATCGTCGTCGATAATGTGGACCGTCTGTTTTTCGCTCATGAATTAAAGTCCCAGTGCGCAAATAGCGACGCGAAGCGAAAACGGCTCAGCCGCCCGCTTTGCAAACAGTCTAGAGTTTGAAATAAGGAATCGGCGACAGAGCGCATAATCGGCCGTACGGCGCCCATGCTGTCCACGTCATCAACGTCCGGCTTCAGGCGCCGACCTGGAAACCGGGCGACCGGTATGATAATTTTGATTGGTCCGGCGGAAAGCGCGCTCTTCCGCTCTTCGCCTTCGCCGACTTGTACCGGCGACATTTCTGGCGGCTCCTAGCATCACTGCGCGTATTCCAACGCGTACGCGCGCGCAGGTCAACCGAAAATTCATCGAAAAAATCCGATAATTTCGTCGTGTCGCCGCCTCGTTCGGGCTGTTTCGGCGTCCTGAGCGGATTTTGCCGCGACAGTTGCGGGCCACCGCATTTGACGCCAAAGTACTCGTGGTTAAAAAACGGGCGTCGAATCGACGTCGCTACAATAATCCGACCCATCCCACGCCTCTCTGACCGAGCTAACCCTGCTATGACGGATAACGTCAGCCGCTATGTTTCCCATCTGGCCTTGCGTTCGCGCCTTGCGCTGAAACGCTGGACGAGGCGCACCGTTTTTCTGATCGGCGGCCTGACCGTCGGCGCCGCCGCGGTTCTCATGGCCAAGCTGGCCGACGGCGCGCAAGAGGTCTTCCACCATATCCTTGCGTTGTCGCCGCATATCGGATTGTTCGTCACGCCGCTCGGCTTTGGTCTCGCCGCGCTGCTGGCGCGCGAGGTCTTTCCGAACTCGCAGGGCAGCGGCATTCCCCAGACCATCGCCGCGCTGCAACTGGAGAGTTCGCGCGCGCGCGCGCCGCTCGTCTCGCTGCGCGTCGCCTTTGGCAAAATCCTCGTAATGACTCTCGGGCTGCTCTGCGGCGCCTCAACCGGGCGTGAAGGACCGACGGTGCAGGTCGGCGCCGCGATCATGTTCGCCATGGGTCGCCATACGCCCTATCGTCAGGCCGGTTTCCTGCTGGCGGGCGCGGCGGCGGGGGTCGCGGCGGCGTTCAACACGCCGTTGGCCGGAATTGTCTTCGGTATCGAGGAAATGAGCCGCTCCTTCGAGGCGCGCACCAGCGGCCTCATCATCGGCGCTGTGATCGCCGCCGGTCTCACCTCCCTGGCTTTCGTCGGCGATTACGCCTATTTCGGCTCGACGGCGGCGCGTTTGCCGTTGGGGACGGATTGGCTGGCGATCCTGGTCTGCGCGCTGATCGGCGGCTTGTCGGGCGGCCTGTTCATCCGCTTGGCCGCCTTGTTCGCCACGGGCCTGCCGGGCAAGGTCGGCGCCGCAATCAAGCGCTATCCTGTTCTTTTCGCCATGATCTGCGGCTTCGGCGTGGCGCTTTGCGGCCTCGGCGGCGACGCCTCGGTTTTCGGCACCGGCTACGCCCAGGCGCGCGCCGTCGTGCACGCCGAGGGCGCTATCGACTATTGGTTCGGGCCGATAAAATTCATCGCCACGGCGTTTTCCACGATCAGCGGCATTCCCGGCGGGGTGTTTTCGCCTTCGCTGGCGATCGGCGCGGGGCTCGCTTCGGCGCTGAGCCTGATTTTCAATCATATCCCGCTCGGCGCCCTCGCCCTGATCGGGATGGTGTCCTACCTCACGGGCGTCGTGCAGGCGCCGATCACCGCTTTTGTCATCGTTTCGGAAATGACGAACGACCACGCCATGATCATCCCGTTGATGGTCGCGGCGGTGGTCGCTGACGCCGCGTCCAAGGCCCTGAGCCGAGAGGGGCTGTATCACACGCTCGCCAAGAATTTCCTCGCCGCCGCCGCGGGACGGGCGGCGCCGGAACCGACCGACGCGGCCGAGGCGGTGGCCGGGGCTGACGAACGAGAGATTCAGCGCCAAAAACAAAAGCGGACGCCCTGAGGCGTCCGCTTCGGTTCATCCCTAGACTTGGACCGCTTGGTTAACCCAAGTCGACCTTGATAAGTCTATATATCGAGAGGTCACCTATGCGTCAAGCGCAATTTAGCATTGCCCCTGTAGCATACCTTCGGCGAGTAATGTCATCCTGATGAACAATGTGCTTTTCCACGCCATCAACGTCCTCGGCGTCGCCATTCTCGTGGCGATCGTCGCCCGGCGCGTGCGCCTTCCCTATACGGTCGGTCTGGTTCTCGCGGGTGTCGGCCTGGCGGCGACCGGCGCCGAATCGGGCGCCATGCTGACGCATGAATTCATTTTCGAAATCGTGTTGCCGCCGCTCCTGTTCGAAGCGGCGTTGAGCCTGCGCTGGCGCTCGCTCAGCCGGGATATGGCGCCGGTGCTGCTGCTATCGACGCTGGGCGTGATCGTATCGGCCATCGTCGTCAGCCTGGGCATGCAGGCGCTGCTGAGCTGGCCGAGCGCGGCGGCGATGATTTTCGGCCTGTTGATAGCCGCGACCGATCCGATCGCCGTTCTCGCCATGTTCAAGGACAGCGGCGTCAAGGGCCGGCTGCGTCTGCTTATCGAAAGTGAAAGCCTGTTCAACGACGGCGTCGCCGCCGTTCTGTTCTCGCTGGCGCTGACCGCGACGCAGGCGAGCGGCGCCGCGCCGGCCGATGCTCCGCGGATCGCGCTGACGCTGGCGACAATGACCGGTGGCGGGATTTTGACCGGATTGGCTTGCGGCGGCGGCGCCGTTCTGTTGGCCGGACGCACGTCCGACCATCTTGTCGAGGCGGCGCTGACGGCGGTCGCCGCCTACGGCTCCTTCTTGCTGGCGGAAAGCCTGAACCTCTCGGGCGTGTTGGCCTGTGTCTGCGCCGGCCTTTTGATGGGCAATCTCGGCGTGCTGCGCGAACAGGATGAGGACAACATTCTCTCGTCACAAGGGCGCGCCTTCGTCATCGCGCTATGGGAATTCGCCGCTTTCGTCGCCAATTCGCTGGTTTTTCTGTTGATCGGCCTGCGGCTGGCGGCGATCCCCTTTTCCCGCGTCGGCGCCTATGGGCTCGCCGTGGCGATCGGCCTCGTTCTGCTGGGACGCGCTGTAACGGTTTATCCCCTGTGCGCGTTGTTCGCCCGCTCATCCTGGGCGATACCCTTGCCCCAACAGCATTTGCTGTGGTGGGGCGGATTGCGCGGCGCGCTTGCCCTGGCTCTGGCCCTCGCCCTGCCGGCTGGCTTTCCGTTGCACGATGAAATTCTGGTCGCGGCCTTCGGCGTCGTGGCGTTCTCGGTCGTCGTGCAAGGTCTGACGACGCCGCTATTGCTGCGAAAACTGAATTTAGCCGCGCCAAAATGACCTTCCAGGCGGGCGCGCGAACCCGCCTCCGAATCAGGGCCCCTTGTTATGCAGGCGGCGCTCCCATTCGAGCGCCTGGCGGACGATCTCTTCCAAATTGTCGTGTTCGGGCGTCCAGCCGAGAACCGCTTTGATTCGGTCGTTGGCGGCGACGATCGCCGCCGGATCGCCAGCGCGGCGGCCGGAGATTTTCACCGGGAAATCAACGCCGGAAACCTTTTTCACCGTCTCGATCACTTCCAGCACCGAATAGCCGCGCTTGTAGCCGCAATTGGCGACGAGGGGGCGCCGCCGGCGCGTAGATAGCGCAACGCGTCCAGGTGCGCCTTCGCCAGATCGGAAACCTGGATGTAATCGCGCAGGCAGGAGCCGTCCGGCGTCGGGTAATCGACGCCAAACACCTCCATGCCGGCGCGCCGGCCGAGCGCCGCCTGGACCGCGACTTTGATGAGATGGGTGGCGTTGGCGGTCGACTGCCCGGTGCGGCCTTTGGGATCGGCCCCCGCCACATTGAAATAACGCAGCGCCACATAGCGCAGATCATGCGCTTTGGCGGCGTCCTCCAGCATCCATTCGACCATCAGCTTGGACCGGCCGTAGGGCGAGACGGGCTTCAGCGACTCGTCCTCGTCGACCGGGTTCTTCTCCGGCTCGCCGTAAACGGCGGCGGTCGAGGAAAAGATGAAATGCTTGACGTCCTGCTCGACCGCGCAGGCCAGCAGGGTTCGCGCCTTGGCGGTGTTGTTGAGGTAATAGCCGAGCGGATCGGAAACCGATTCCGGTACGACGATCTTGGCGGCGAAATGGATGATGGCGTCGATATCGTTCAGGGCGAGGATTTCGGTAACGTGATCCTCGTCGCCGACATCGCCGACAATCAGTTTGGCCGCTTCTGGAACCGCGGACTTGAAGCCGGTGGACAGATTGTCCAGAACCACCACCTTTTCGCCGGCGTCCAGCAGTTCGCAGACCATGTGGGAGCCGATATAGCCTGCCCCTCCAGTAACGAGCACAGTCATTTCTCGGTCTCCTCCTCGGCGTTTGGCGAATCTGTAACGTTCTTAGTTCTTTTTTCCAAACACTCCGTGAAGGCGCGCCGGCGTGCAAAACGCGCTACGACTAAATCAGGCCTCGACAACCGTCTGAACTTCGAGCATGACCAAAAAAAGCTGTGTGTTTCCGGGCGAATGCCTGCGCTCAAGCAACAGCCTGAAGCGCGCGTCTTAATTTCGTCATAACTTATCTCGCTTTAGAAACGTCGACATCCCTCATGCAGCGCCGCGCAAAGCAGCGCCCGATCCAGACGGACTCCCTATGAAAAAGCGCATACGCAAAGCAGTTTTTCCGGTCGCGGGCCTCGGCACGCGCGTTCTACCGGCGACAAAAACCATCCCCAAGGAAATGCTGACCGTTGTCGATCGCCCGGTGCTGCAGCATTGCGTCGAGGAAGCGCGAGAAGCGGGCATCGAACATTTCGTGTTTGTCACCGGCCGCAACAAGGGCGTGATCGAGGATCATTTCGATATCGCCTACGAACTGGAAGATACTTTGGTCAAACGCGGCAAGATGAAGGAATACGAAGACCTGCGAGCCGACCTGCCTCCCGCCGGCTCCACCAGCTTCACCCGCCAGCATACGCCGCTCGGCCTTGGCCATGCGGTGTGGTGCGCCCGCGACATTATCGGCGACGAACCGTTCGCGGTGATTTTACCCGACATGATCACCCTGCCGGGCGCCCGAGGTTCGCGCTGCCTGCAGCAATGTATCGAAGCGTTTGACGCGCACGGCGGCAACGTCATCGCCGTCGAAGAGGTCGCGCCGCAGGACACCCATCAATACGGCGTTGTCGCCAAGGGCCAGGAATTTGGTCCGGCGTTCGAAATTACCGGGATGGTGGAAAAGCCGCCGCAGGGAACGGCCCCGTCCAATTTCATCATTTCGGGGCGTTATCTGCTTGCGCCGCAGATTTTCGAACTGCTCGCCAAAGGTCAGAAAGGCGCCGGCGGCGAGATCCAGCTCACCGACGCGATGATCGAATTGAGCCGAACGCAGAAGTTTTTCGGCCAGCGGTTTGACGGCAAGACCTACGACACCGGCTCGAAGCTCGGCTTTCTGGCCGCCAACGTCGCCTTCGCCCTCGCGCGCGAAGATATCGCCCCGGACTTCCGCGCCGAATTGAAAAAGCTAGTGGGAACGCTTTGATCGACGCCTCGTCGGGCGCGCCAGGGCGCGTCCGACGAACTCCCTCGCCCGGATAAGGCCCCGGCCTTCCCTGACCGCCGAGGTCTATGGTCGCGGCGCGCGGCCGGCGCCGAAACTTGCGGCTCGACGCCGCGCGCGCGGCGTTGCAAACTTGTCCTATGTACAGCGCCACGACACGAGCGATCGAAGTCATCGCCACGCCGGAATACGCGCCCGAGCGCAGCGAGCCGGCGCGCGGCGTCTTTTGCTGGTCCTATACGATCGACATCGTCAACCACAGCGAATTGCGCGTGCAGTTGCTGAGCCGCCATTGGCGCATCGCCGACGCCAATGGCCGGGTCGAAATCGTCGAAGGCGCGGGCGTCGTCGGCGAGCGGCCCATCCTGAATCCCGACGGCGCCTACCGCTACACTTCCTTCTGTCCGCTGCCGACGCCTTCCGGGATCATGAGCGGGCATTACCGCATGATCGACGAGACGGGCGCGACATTCGACGTGGAGATACCCGCCTTTTCGCTCGACAGCCCGCTGGAGAAGCGCGTGCTCAATTGAATCCGACGTCGCACAGGCTTGTCGGAAAAGTCCGTCGCCTTGTCACGAAATTGCTCTAGATTGGCGTATGCCAAAAGCAGGAACGAATTTATGTCGCCTGACGCCTCCGACGAAACGCTGACACGCGCCATTTTATTGCTCGAGCGACTGATCGCGTTCGACACGGAAAGCACGAAAAGCAATTTGCCGTTGATCGATTTCGTCGAGGATTATTTCCAGGGCCTTGGCGTTCCCGTCGTCCGGACGCCCAACGCCGACGGCGACAAGGCGGCGTTGTTCGCCACCTTTGGACCGATGCGCGACGGCGGCGTCGTCTTGTCCGGGCACACCGACGTCGTGCCGGTCGAGGGTCAGGCCTGGACCTCGCCACCCTTTGTCCTGCGCCGTGAGGCCGGCCGGCTCTATGGGCGCGGCGCCTGCGACATGAAGGGATTCGACGCCCTTTGCCTGGCGATGGCGCCCGAATTTCAAAAGGCCAATCTGCAAAGGCCGGTGCATATTCTCCTGAGTTACGACGAAGAGACAAGTTGCGCGGGCTGCCTCGACACGATCGCGCGTTTTGGCGCCGATCTGCCGACGCCAAGCCTGGCGATCATCGGCGAACCGACCATGATGGAGGTGGCTGATTCGCATAAGAGCGTCGCCACCTATCGCACTCGGGTGTTCGGTCACGAGGCCCATTCGTCCAAGACAAACCTGGGCGTCAGCGCCGTGCATATCGCCTGCATGCTGGTCAACGAACTGCTGCGCATCGGCGGCGAGCTGGAGCATATCGGCGCCGACGCGCGCTTCGACCCGCCGTTTTCGAGCGTTCATGTCGGCATGATCTCGGGCGGTACGGCCCGCAATATCATGGCCAAACATTGCGAGTTCTTTTGGGAGTTCCGCGGCCTGCCGGGCGCGGCGCAGGATATGGCGCTGGCGCGGCTGGAAACTTATGCGCAAAAGCTGTCCCGCGAACGTCTTGACCGCTTCCCCGGCGCGCGCATCGAGACGACGGTCGAAATCGAGGCGCCCGGCCTGTCGGCCGATACGTCGTCGCCAGCATCGAACCTGGCTTTGGCGGCGGCGCGCGCCAATCACACCATCGCCGTCCCCTATGCGACGGAGGCCGGCCAATTTCAGCGCGCCGGTCTGCCCGCGGCCATTTGCGGCCCCGGATCGATCGATCAGGCGCACCAGCCCGACGAATTCATCGAAATTTCGCAGTTGGCCGCCGGAATCGCCTTTCTGCGTCGGCTTACGGCCACGCTTTCCGCCTAGGGCATGTTGTTCTAGTTGCGCCGCGCAAGATTTGGGTGCGAAACATGGCGCCCGCGTTGCGTCGAAGGCGCATTTGCGATAGTTGCGGGGATTGCAAACGGGGAGTTCCGGCAAGGAATCTTAATCATGGCCGAGCAAAAGAACATCAACTGGACCACCGCCTCGACTTTGATCGCCGTGGCGATTTTGGTCGGCACCGAGTTGGTCGGCGCTTCTTGGGCGGCCGGGTGGGCCTTGGGCGGCATGTTTCAGCTTGGCGCCGGCATCAGCCATGTCATCCAGACGCTTTTCATTCTCGTCGGCTTTATCGGCCTTTATTATTTCATGCGCACCGCCTTGGCGCATGAATCCTTCTGGCGTTGATTAACGCAGTTTCGCGGCGTAGCGCGTTCCTGGAATACCTCTTGATCCATCGTCCGATCATCCGGCCATGTCCCGCAAACTGAA
This sequence comes from uncultured Alphaproteobacteria bacterium, assembly GCA_963736175.1. Taxonomy (GTDB): domain Bacteria; phylum Pseudomonadota; class Alphaproteobacteria; order Rhizobiales; family Beijerinckiaceae; genus Rhodoblastus. The sequence goes on from CAVTNU010000002.1 coordinate 220,994, forward strand.
CCCAACGCGGCACGTCAATTCGCCCTCGCGCCCGAAGTCTTCCGCGCGGCCTCATGTTCACCGGCGCTGTCCGCGCAGCCCGATCGCTCCCAGCAAGATAATGCGAGAAACGCTATGAACAACACGATGGACCGTCGCGATCTGTTGAAGACCATCGCCCTGTCGACGGCGGCCGGACTGGCGGCCAGCGGCGGCGCCCCGCTCTCGCCGCCAATTCCGGACTCAAGCTCGGCGCGCCAAAACCCTTTGCCTTCGACGCGTTGAAAGCTCTGGCCAAGACCATGTCGGGCCAGCCCTATAAGGGACCGGCGACGCCGTCGGTCGAAATTCTTGATCAGATCACCTATGAGGCCTGGGGCAAGATCAAATACGACAATGATCACGCTCTGTACGCCGAGGGCGCGAACCGCTTCCCCGTCACCTTTTTCCATCTCGGCAAATTCTTCAAGAAAGCCGTCGAGATTTACGTCGTCGACGGCGAGGGCGCGCGCGAGATCATTTATGATCAAAGCTATTTCGACATGCCTGAGGATTCGGTCGCGCGCAAATTGCCCAAGGGCGTCGGCTTCGCCGGCTTCCGTTTCCAGGAAGCCAAGGACAGCGCCAAATATGATTGGCGCACGAATGATTGGGTCGCCTTTCTGGGCGCCTCCTATTTCCGGGCCATCGGCGAGCTGCACCAATATGGCCTGTCCGCCCGCGGCGTCGCGCTCGATACGGCCGTCGCCGACCGCGACGAGGAATTTCCCGATTTCACCAAAATCTATATCGGCCCGGAAAGCGGCGACACCGTTACGATCTACGCCTTGCTGGAAGGGCATAAGATCGTCGGCGCGTACAAATTCGCCATGACACGCGGCGACGGCGTCGTCATGGACATCGAACAGGCGCTGTTTCTGCGCGGCGACATCGTCCGCTTCGGCGTCGCGCCGCTGACCTCGATGTACTGGTTTTCCGAAACCAAAAAACCGATGGCGGTGGATTGGCGCCCGGAAGTCCACGATTCAGACGGACTGGCGATGTGGACCGGCACGGGCCAGCGGCTTTGGCGACCGCTCAACAATCCTCCCCACATCTTGGCCTCGGCCTTTTCCGACGCCTCGCCCAAGGGGTTCGGGCTGTTGCAGCGCGACCGCGTGTTCGATCATTATCTCGATGGCGTTTTTTATGATCGCCGTCCGAGCCTGTGGGTCGAGCCGCTCGGCGATTGGGGTCGCGGCGCCATTCACCTCGTCGAACTCGTCACCGACGATGAGATCCACGACAATATCGTCGCCATGTGGGTGCCGGAAAAGCCCGCCGTAGCCGGTTCGCAGTTCAATTTCGCCTATCGATTGCATTGGCTGGCGAACGAGCCCTATCCCAGCGAACTGGCGCGCTGCGTCGCCACCCGCCTCGGCAATGGCGGCCAACCCGGCCAGCCGCGACCCAAGGGCGTGCGCAAGTTTCTCGTCGAATTTCTCGGCGGTCCGTTGAGCGACCTGCCCTTCGGCGTCAAGCCGGAAATGGAGTTGCACGCCTCGCGCGGAACCTTCACCGATTACCGCATCATGGAGGCCGCGCCCGATGGCGTGGCGGGCCATTGGCGCGCGCAGTTCGATCTCGCCGGCGTCGAAGGGACGGATCCGGTGGAAATGCAGTGTACCCTGAAGCAGGGCGACAAGGCGCTGTCGGAAACCTGGATGTTCCAGTATCATCCGTTCTAGGATGGGGTGACGACGAACGCCGGAAGCAGCGAGAAAAAACCTCGCCGCTGCTCATTTGCGTTCGTTCTCTCCGTTTATGGGGAGAGGGGCCGCGTCGCGCTTTTTTTTTGCGAACGGAAGAATCGAATCGAGATGAGCGCCGACGCTCCGGGCCACGACGACGGACATGGACACAGCCATGTTCACTTTCACGCCGCGCCCGCGCGCGAATTTGCAAAATTCTCGCTTTTGCGCATGTCCGCAGCGCAAAGACTGGCTCTTGCCGGCATCCTCGTAGCGGTGATCTGGAGCGGCGTGAAATGGGCGCTGACATGAACAACGACGCGATCGTCCTGAACAATCTGACGCTCGGTTATGACCGTCACCCCGCCGTGCATCATCTGGATGGAACGATTGACGTGGGCGCCTTGTTGGCGGTCTGCGGCCCCAACGGCGCGGGTAAATCAACCCTGCTCAAGGCGCTCGCCGGCATTTTGAAACCTATGGGCGGATCGATCGAGCGCGGGCGTATCCGCGCCGGGGACATCGCCTACCTGCCGCAGATGGCGCAGATCGATCTGTCTTTCCCCATCGACGTGTTCGATATGACGGCGATGGGCCTTTGGCGTTCGCGCGGCTGGTTCGGCGCGCTCGGACGCGCCGGCGAAGACAAGACGCTGGAGGCTTTGGCGGCGGTCGGCCTGTCCGGATTCGAACGTCGGCCGGTCGGCGCGTTGTCGGGCGGGCAGATGCAACGCGTGCTATTCGCTCGACTTTATTTGCAGGACGCCCCGGTCATTCTTCTCGACGAGCCCTTCGCCGCCATCGATGAGCGGACAGTGGAGGATCTGGTCGCCTTGATTGAACGCTGGCGCGCGCAGGGACGCACGATCGTGACAGTTCTGCACGATTTCGAACTCGTGCGCCGCCATTTCCCGCAATGCCTGTTGCTGGCGCGCGAAAAGATCGCCTGGGGACCGACCCAAACGACGCTTTGCGCCGAAAACCTTCTGGCCGCGCGTCGCATGAGCGAGGCCTTCGACCAAAGCGCCGCCGAATGCGGCCGCGCGGCCTGAATACAGAATCCGAAAGTCGACATGTCCCCTACGCTGGAAACGCCGCCGCAAACCTCTCTCACGCATGCCGTCGCGCCCCTGCAGGCGGGCGCGCATGTCGTCGCGGCGGGGTTTTTGGGCGCCAGCCCCGTTCTGGCCCTGGCGGACGGCGCCGTTGTTCTCGGCGGTCCGGGCGCCGAACGGCGCATCGAAGCGCATAAGGACGCCAGCCTGTTGACGGCGCGGTGCGACGGGGCCCGCCTGGTCAGCGGCGGCGACGACGGCGCCGTTATGCTTGTCTCGGTCGACGGACGTCTTGACCGTATCGCCGAGGAAAAAGGGCGATGGATCGATGCCCTCGCGTTGCGGGCCGACGGCGCGCTCGCCTGGTCGTTCGGCAAGAGCGTGCGCGCGCGCGACGCTCGAGGCGAAGTGAAATCGATCGAGGCGGCGTCGAGCGTGCGCGGTCTGGCCTTCTTCCCCAAGGGCTACCGTCTCGCGCTCGCCCATTACAATGGCGCAAGCCTGTGGTTTCCCAACACCGGCGCCGGCCTTGAAACGCTCGAATGGAAAGGCTCGCATATCGACGCAACCGTGTCGCCCGACGGGCGCTTCGTCGTCACCTCCATGCAGGAAAACATGCTGCACGGCTGGCGACTGCCCGATCACAAGCACATGCGCATGTCCGGCTATCCGTCCAAAACGCGCGCGCTGTCGTGGTCGCATGACGGGAACTGGCTCGCCACGTCGGGAGCGGATGGATGCATCGTCTGGCCATTTTCGGGCAAGGAGGGACCGATGGGCCGTCCGCCGCGCGAATGCGGGGTGCGGCCGCATGTGCTGGTCTCCTGCGTCGCCTTCCACCCGGGCGCGCTGATCGTCGCCGTCGGCTATGACGACGGCTGGATCATGCTGATCCGCCTGACCGACGCGGCGGAGATTTTGGTGCGCAGAACGGGCGACGCCGATAAGAGCGCGATCAGCGCGCTTGCCTGGGACGGCGCCGGCGCGCGCCTCGTCTTCGGCGCGCGCGACGGCGCCGCCGGCGTTCTGTCTTTGCCGGGATGATCGCGCCGAACGCGCTTTGAGGCTTCAGGGAACCAGACCATGCTGTGGATCAAGACCCTCCATGTCTTCGCCGTCATGAGCTGGATGGCGGGCGTATTCTATCTGCCGCGGATTTTCGTCAATCACGCGCAGGCCCTGAGCAACGGTGAAGATGTCGCGCGACTCGCCGACATGGCCCGGCGGCTTTATCGCTTCACCTCGATTCTGGCGGTTCTGGCGCTTCTCATGGGCCTCATTCTCTGGCTCTATTACGGCGTCGAAGGCCTGTGGCTGCATATCAAGCTCTTGTTCGTCGCCGCCTTGGTCGGCTACCACCTGCTGTGCGGCCTTTATCTGCGTCGTCTGACCTTGGGCAAGTTGAACCGGAGCGTCCTGTTCTTTCGCCTGTTCAATGAACTTTCGGTGCTGATCGTTTTTCCCATTCTCGTTCTCGTCATCGTCAAGCCGTTCTGAGCCTTCGACGCCATCTTTTCCCGAATCGACAAGGATCAACGCCATGAAGATCGACGACATCGCCGCCAGGGCCTTCGCCATGCCCTTGACGAGTCCGTCCTATCCGCGCGGCCCCTATCGTTTCGTCAATCGCGAATATCTGATCTTCACCTATCGCACCGATCCCGAAGCCTTGCGCGCGGTGACGCCCGAACCGCTTGAGCCGGACGGCGCCGTCGTCAAGTATGAATTCATCAGGATGCCCGATTCCACCGGCTTCGGCGATTACACCGAATCCGGCCAGGTCATCCCGGTGCGTTTCGGCGAGGAAAAAGGCGCCTATGTTCATTCGATGTATCTGGATGACGACGGCCCGATTGCCGGCGGTCGCGAAATCTGGGGCTTTCCCAAGAAGCTCGCCAGTCCGAAAATCGCCCATGAAAGCGACGTCATCGTCGCCACGCTGCATTACGGCAGCACGTTGTGCGCCTCCGCGAGCATGGGCTACAAGCATGTCGCGCTCGATCACGGCCCGATCGAGACCGCCCTTGCCCAGCCCAATTATCTTTTGAAAATCATTCCCCATGTCGACGGCTCACCGCGCATTTGCGAATTGGTGCGCTATAATTTGCAGGACGTGACGCTGAAAGGCGCGTGGAGCGGGCCGGGCGCGCTCGCCCTGTTTCCGCACGCCTTGGCCGATGTGGCGAAACTGCCGGTGCTGGAGCTGCTTTCGGCGACGCATTTCATCGCCGATTTGACGCTCGGTCTCGGCGAAGTCGCGCACGATTATCTCGCTCCGGGCAAATGAGGGCGCTTGCCGCGCGGATTGGCCGTCTCGATGGATTACGACATAGGCTGCGGCTTGCGCATTGACGCCGGCGACATTGAAGAAAGCTTCCTGCGCGCCTCGGGCCCCGGCGGTCAGAATGTCAACAAGCTTTCGACCGCGGTGAGATTGCGTTTCGATCTGGCTGGCGCGCGTCTGCCGGCGCCTGTCAAGGCGCGCCTCGCCCGATTGGCCGGGCGCCGTCTTGGCGCCGACGGATCGATTGTCATTCTGGCGCAGAGATTTCGCACCCAGGAGCGCAATCGCGCCGACGCCCTGGAGCGTTTGCTCAGCATGGCGCGCGAGGCGGCGATCGCGCCGATCAGGCGCGTCGCCACGCGCCCGACGCTGGCGTCCAAACGCCGCCGCCTTGAAGGAAAGACCTTGCGCGCCGGCGTGAAGGCGGCGCGCCAACGACCCGATCCGCAAGATTAAGCAAAATCAGCAAAATCGTCGCGGGTGTTGCCCGAAGCCCACAGTTTCCTGCGAAATAGGCCGCTACAATAGAACAATTCTTTTTTTCAGAACCGATTGCACTTTGATGGGCGCGTCGAACAGATTTCAAAATGCGGACCAGCCCGCGGCCGACGCCGCGCAGCTGTTGTTGCGGCTGGCGTTGGCGCTGGCTTTTGTCGCTATCCCCGTTATCGCGCTGGTTTCGCGTCGCGCGATCTTCATTCTGGCGCCGGTGGCGGCGGCGTTGATCGTCATCGCCGGCATGATTCGTCCCGGCCGGAGGCGTCTTGAGGTTATTTTCGTCTATCTGACGACGCCGGCCGCGCTGGCGGCCATGTTTCTCGCCGGCTGGGCCGTCTTCTCGTTGCTTTGGACGCCTTTTCCAGGGCCGGCGAGCGTGCGTCTGACCAAAACGATCATCACCATCGGCTGTATTTTCCCTCTTGCCGCCATGCTGCCGGAGCGAACCAAGGCCTCCAATCTCTATTTGCTGCCGCTGGGCATGGCGTTGGCGGCGATTTTCGCCATTTTTAGCCTGCATATCGATGACGCGGCGGGCAGAGCCGGCGTACCGATCGAAACGACCACGGCGCCGCGCGCGGTGGTCGCCAACATGCTATTCGTCTTTCCCGCCTTGGCGGCGTTGGCGTTGCGCGAACGTCTGGTGGCGGGCGTCGGACTCATTATTCTGTCGCTGGCGGCGGCGTTTTCATTCTGGTCGCCGGCCGCATTCGCTTCGATCGCGCTGGCGGCTATCGCCTATGCGGCGGCCCAGTCGCGTCCCAAGGAAACCGGCCGCATATTCGGCGTGTTGTTCGCGTTGATGTTTTTTGTCGCGCCCGTCGCGGCCTTGCTCAGCGCGCCGCTGCTCGCCCATGTCGACCCCGCCTCGCCGCTGGCGACGCTGAAAACCTGGGGCGACATCATCAACGCCGACGGTTTCCGGCTCTTGACCGGGCATGGCTTTGATTTCGCCTCCGTCGGGGTGGCGCAGGGCTATCTGCCGGCGTTGACGCCGCGCAGCGCCCTGTTTGAAACCTGGTTCGACCTTGGCCTGTTCGGCGCGGCCGCCTCGGCGGGGCTGATCTATTGCGGCTTTCGCGCGGCGACGAGGCAATCGCCGACGCTGGCGCCGTTCTGGATCGCCGCCATGACTTATGTTCTGTGCGCCAGCTTCCTCGGTCTGGTCGCCGAACAATTGTGGTGGCTGACCTTCCTGACGACGGCTTTCGTCGCCTTCGTCGTCGCCGGCCGGGGCGAATATCGCGTGTTGCGCCCCAGCGCGCCGCGCATCGGCGACTGATTTGGAGCGCCGACCCCGAAACGCCATACATCGACGCCAATCATCCGGCCCCTCATCCTGACCTTCTCCCCGGCATAGGGCGTTCGTAAGAACGCCCGTCTTTCGACGGGCTATGCGGGGAGAAGCGACGTTAATCACCAAAATCGCGGCTTTCCCCCTCTCCCCGTTTTCGGGGAGAGGGCTGGGGTGAGGGGCGGGGGCAAGAAGGCTCAATGTCGTCGGATTTACGCGGTTTTGTTCCGCTAACCAGTGTCAGCGGGGCCAATCACCTTGCCCCTCATCCTGACCTTCTCCCCGTAAACGGGGAGAAGGGACGATAACGACCGGCGCCGCGGCTTCCCCTCTCGCTGTTCGCGGAGCGGCGAAGTTCGCCTAGGCGTCTTCGCCCGAATGCGGACGATGGGAGACCGGAATGACCGCGCCGACGCCGAGCCGCCGCGCCAATCCCCAGAGGCCGCGCGGCTCGGTCAGCATGATGAGGATCGACAGCAGGCCGAGTAGGATCAGGTACCAGGCGCCGAATCCGGCCAGATATTCGCGGAGCGCGAAGAACAGCACGGCGCCGATGATCGGCCCTTCCAGACTGCCGACGCCGCCGATCACCACCATGAAGATGATGAAGATCGTCCAATCCATGATGCTGAACGAGGCCGAAGGCGCGACGCGCAGCTTTTGCAGCGTCACCAGCACGCCGGCGAGGCCCAGAAACGGCGCCGTCCACAGGAAGCAGACGATCCGCGCCAGATCGAGATTGACGCCGGCCGAACCGGCCGCCTCTTCGTTGTCGCGCATGGCGGTGAGGCCGAGGCCGATGCGCGAACGCAGCAAGGCCCATGTCGACAGGAAGGCGATCAGCGCCAGCGCCAGACTGAGAAAATAGAAATGGGCGATGCGGTCGCGTTGCGAGGAGCCGAACGCCTTGACGACGGCGATCGGCAGGCTGACGCCCGAACCGCCGCCAAATCCTGGCAGCTTGCCGGCGATCAGCGACAGGACTTCCGCCACGACCCAGGCGCCGACCGCCAGATAGGCGGCGCGAAGTCGGAAAATCGCCAGCATGGCGGGAACGGCCAGAACCAGCGTGATCACGCCCGCCAGCGCGATGGCGGCGAATTCGTCGACATGGGCGAGCGCGGTCAGGCCGAAAAAGGCATAGGCGCCGACGCCGACAAAGGCGTGCTGGCCGACGGTGACGATGTCGGCGTAGCCGGCGAGCAAATTCCACATCAGCGCCATGACCAGCAAGGTGAAGAACTCTGTCAGCACCGTCATCTGGTTGAGGTCGAACAGCAGCGGGCCGGCCAGACAGGCGCACAGAGCGCCAAGCAGCGCCAGACGCATGATCGCCGCGGCTTTTCCGTCGTCAAGAAATCGCCTCATGCCTCAGCCCTTCGCGAACAGGCCCTGAGGGCGCAAAATAAGAATGATGAGGAACACGATGTGCTGCGCCAGGGTCTGCCAGGCCGCGTCGTATTGCGCCCCGAAATTCTGCGCCAGCCCCAGCAATATGCCGCCGACAAGCGTGCCCCACAGGCTGCCGAGGCCGCCCAGCACCACGGCCTCGAATGCCGCCAGCAGGCGCGAGGGACCCGCAGCCGGATCGAAATTGGTCCACACCGACATGCAGCAGGCGGCGATCATCACCGAGACGAACACCACGCCCATGGCGATCGGATAGATGCGCGCCGACGACAGTCCGATCAGGTCGGCGGCTGAGGCGTCGTCCGCCACGGCGCGAATACGCGCGCCGAGCGCGCTGCGGTAGAGAAACTGATCGAGACCGGCGATCAGCAACACCGCCGCGAGAAAGACGGCGAGCGGAAAAAAGCCGACGTCGACCAGCCCCAGCACATTGATCGAGGCGATCTCGATCGCCCCGCCCGAAAGCTTGCGCGTATCGGGGCCGTAGCCTTGCAGCAGGGCGTTCTGGATGACGATCGACATGCCGAAGGTGACCAGCACCACCGGCAGCACGCTCTTGCCGACGATGCGCTGGAACACGAAACGTTGCAGCGCGAAGCCGAGGGCGAAAGCGGCCGGCAGCAACGCCAGCGCGGCGAGAAAGGGCGAGACGCCGAGCGCCGTGGCCAGCGACATCAGCACGAACGAGCCGAGCACGATGAAATCGCCGTGGGCGATATTGATAAATCGCATGACGCCGAGCGACAGCGACAGGCCCACCGCGAACAAGGCGTAAAGCCCGCCGATCAGCACGCCCTGCACGACCAGATTGAGGATGTTTGACGCCATGTCGCTCACACGCCGAAATAATGTTGCATGACCGTTTCACGATCAACGTCGTCGGGCTGGCCGGCCAACGACACCTTGCCTTCCAGAAAACAATAGAAACGGTCGGCGACGCTCAACGAGCGGCCGATGTCTTGCTCGACCAGCACGATGGCGACGCCAAGCGCGCGGATGGCCGGAATGATTTCGTAGAGCTGGTTGACGATCAACGGCGCTAGACCCAGGCTAATTTCATCACAAAGCAGCAGTCTGGGATTGGTCAGCAACGCGCGCCCCAGCGCCACCATCTGCTGCTGTCCGCCCGACAGGCTTTGCGCCGGCGCGTCGGCGCGTTCGGCGAGCACCGGGAACCACTGATAAACCTGTTCGTAATCGATGGCGCCGCCGCGTCCGAGTTCCCGGCCGATGCGCAGGTTCTCGAAGACGCTGAGCGAGGGAAACAGCCGCCGTCCTTCCGGCACGAGCGCCACGCCCGCGCCGACGATGTCGCGCGTCGCCATGGCCGACAGGTCCTTGCCGCGAAAGCCGATGGACCCGCTCAAACGCCCGGCTTGGCCGACGACAGCTTTCAACAAGGTCGACTTGCCCGCGCCATTGGCGCCGATGATCGAGACGATTTCGCCTTCGCCCACCTCGACGTCGATATCGTGCAAAGCCTGAAACTGGCCGTAATGGACCGACAGGTTTTTGACGTTCAACAAGGGTTCGGCGCTCATCAACATCGGTTCCAGCTTTGTCCTTTTCCGGTTTTCTCCCTCTCCCCGTTTACGGGGAGAGGGTTGGGGTGAGGGGCGGGGGCAAGGAGGCTCGCCGTCGTCGAAACGCCGAACCTTCGCCGATCCTAAACGACCCGCATCGAGGCCTGTCGCCATGCCCCTCATCCTAACCTTCTCCCCGCAGGCGGGGAGAAGGGACGATAATCGCCAAGCGCCGCCGCCCTCATTCGGCGCCGAGATAAACTTCCCTGACCCTTTCATCGGCCAGGATCGCGTCGGGCGCGCCTTGCGCGAGTATCGAGCCCGAATACAGCACGGCGAGCCGCGTCGCGGATTTCCTCAGCGCATGGATCACATGTTCGACCCAGACGATCGTCGCCCCTTGCGCGTGGATTTGCGAGAGAATGGCCAGAAGTTGTTCGCATTCGCCGTCGGTGAGGCCGCCGGCGATTTCGTCGAGCAGCAGCAGATCCGGCCGCTTGGCGATGGCCTTGGCCAATTCCAGGCGTTTCAGGTCGAGCAGCGAAAGCGCGCCGGCGAGCAGCGGCGCGCGCGCCGCCAGACCGGTCAATTCCAGCGCCGCCCGCGCCTCTCCGCGGCCGGCGTGAATCGAAAGGCCGCCGCCATGCACGGCCGCCACGAGCACGTTCTCGAACACGCTCATCTGCGCGAAGGGTTTGGGAACCTGATAGGTGCGGCCGATGCCGAGGCGACGACGGTTCCAGACCTTCATGCCGGTAATGTCGGCGCCGTTGTAGCGAATCGTTCCGGAATTAGGCGCCAGCACGCCGGCGATCAGATTGAACAAGGTGCTTTTGCCCGCGCCATTGGGCCCGAGCACGCCGAGGATCTCGCCCTTGGCGACGCTCAGATCGAGCCCTTCGATGACCCGCAAACCGCCGAAATGGCGTGACACTTTTTGCAGTTCAAGCATGGCGGTTCATGACGAAAGCCGTCTCTCCATTCTCTCCCTCTCCCCGTTTCGCCCCCTCTCCCCGTTTACGGGGAGAGGGACGCCAACGATCAGCGCCGCCGCCCTGCCCCCTCTCCCCGCAATAGGGCGTTCGCAAGAACGCCCGTCTCTCGACGGGCTATGCCGAGGAGAGGGCTGGGGTGAGGGGCGGGGACGCGAACGCTGACGCTCAGGTCACGGGGAGCATTTTGGCGGCGACAGGAATGTCCTTCGCCGTCGTATTGTCGACGTTGATGAGGTCGTGCGGGAATTTCTTGCCCTTCACCCATTGGCCGATCACCAGAGGCGTGCGGCTGGTGTTGGGGAACGGTCCCGTCTTGAAATTCACCGGCCCGACGATCGACTTGTAATCCGTGGCGGCGACGGCGTCGCGGATCGAAGCCGCGTCCTCGACATTCTTGGCGCGTTTCAACGAGTCGATCGCCACTTCGAACAGCGCGTGGCGGAAGCCGAGCGGCATCGACCATTGCTTGCCGCTGGCCGCTTCATAGGCGTCGGCGAGTTGCTGCGAGGTCTGGCCGGTGAGTCCCGACTTGTAGGGATGGGTCGGCGACCACCACACTTCCACCGAAAGGCCGATGGCGCGGTCGCCGAGCGGCGCGACGGCCGCCGGGAATTCCGTCGCCTTGGCCATCGCGATGATCTTGGGATGGAAATTCTGCTGCGCCGCGGTCGAGGCGAAGGCGGTGTATTCGGGCGGCGGCAGCACGCCGGAAATGATCTCGACCTTGGCGGCCTTGAACGCGGCGATCTGCGCGTTGTAATTGCCGGCGGGCAGATCGATGCGGCCGGGATCGACGATCTTGTAGCCCCTCTTCTCGGCCATTGCCGTGAAGATTTTGGAGAAGGCCTGACCGTCGTTGTCGTTCGGCCAAAGCGCGCCGATCACCTTGTTGGTGGCGATCTGGTCCCAGGAGTCGTAATAGGCTTCCGCCAGATTGGTGGCGCTGAAGAAGAAGTGATTGGTCCACTCAAAGCCCTTTTTCGGATCGCCGTTCCGGCCGAAGAAATAGGGTTCGAGCGGAGCGTCGTTCGACAGGCAGGGCACGCCGGCGAGTTCGCATTGGTCGGCGACCGGATTGACCGTCTCCGGCGTCGCGCAAGCCAGCATCAGGTCGACCTTTTCCTGAAGGATCAGGTTCTTGGCGACTTCGGCGGCGCGGTTGGGATTGGACTGGCTGTCGCGCAGGACGATTTCCAGCGGGTGATCGACGCCGTTCGACGTGATCTTGCCGCCGGTGGCCTTCATGACCTGTTCGACGACCCACGGAATCTGTTCGGAAAAGATCGCCAGAGGTCCGGTCTGCGGCGCGACGAGGCCGAGCTTGATCGGCCTTCCGGCGGCGAAGGCGACGCGGCCGAAACTGGTCGCGGCCAGACCGGCGACGCCGGTCAACAAAAATTCACGGCGTCCAATTTTATGTTTTGCCATAGTGTCCTCCCAGACGGATTAGGCGTAAGCGCCGGTTGTCCCAGCGTCTTGATCTTGACCGCGACGATCTAACCGGAAACGGGCGCGCGATAAAAGCGAATTTTTCAAAAAAAACGATTTTTTTAGAAAACATAAAAAAACGGCGCGGAAAATGATCCGCGCCGTTCTTTAAGTGAGATCAGTACTTGGCCGAAACGGCCTTCGGGGCTTCCGCAACCCAGAGCGGCACGACCAGGGTCAGCCAGCCGCGGGTGTCGTAGCCGAAGGAGTTCGACACGGCGACGTCCTGCGAGAACTTGACCTGGGCGATGACCGGGCCGAAGTTGTAGCCAGCCAACACGCCGACAGCGGTTTCGCTGAACTTGTTGTAGCCGGTGTACGGGGCGCTGATGTCGCTGGAGCCGAACACGAACGCGCCGAATTCCCATTTGCCGAAGGTCTTGGCGACGGTCAAATCCCAGTTCAACCAGGCGGCGCCTTCGTTGTTGCCGAGGCAGCCGACCGCAACGCAACGGGTGGCGTTCGGGATGCCATTCTTGCCGGAGCCATAGGCGCCGTGCAGGTTGACCAACCAGCCGTCGTTCTTGTAGGCGATCGCCGCTTCCTGCGAGAAGGTGGCGAAGTTTTCCGGGCCAATGCCGCTCGAGACGGGCAGATAGACTTCTTCCTCGATGGTGGCGCTGAAGCCGCCGCCGAGGTTCCAGCCCATGCCGGCGCCAAGAACGTTGATGTACACGCCCGACAGATAGCCGAGCGTCGCGCCGCGGCTGCCGAGACCGACAGCGGCTTCGGCGTTGGCGAACTGGAAGAACGCGCGACCGCCGAGGAATTCGTAGGGCGTCGACCAGATCAGGTTGATCGGCACGCCGACGATAACGTCGAGGCCGCCGGGCAGGCTGGCGTTGGTGCCCGTGCCGCCGGTGCGATTGCCGTAGTCGAAGATCGCGACTTCGAACAGGCCGACCGGCAGCGGAGCGCCGGTGGCGATGCCGGCGGTCAGGCCGGGCTGCTGCAGAGCGGCCGGAAGACCGCCCGCGAAGGCGCCGGTCGCGGCGAAAAGCGAAGCAGCGCCAACGGCCGTCGCCAGAAGTTTAGTCTTCAAAGTCATTTTCCCCTCCGTATAGAACCAGATTCGGACGACAGGACTTGCTTCTCTAGCGCCTGACCGCCCAATTTACGTGTGCGCATCGATCTGATGCTTATGCGAGACGTTTCACCGGCTTCCGGCGGGCCACAGAAGCCCGACTCGCGTAAAATCAATGCAACGCACGAATGTATTAGCAAGCCCGGTTAAAACTGTCTCAGCTTTTGGACCCATTTTGGGGTTTTGTGAGCAATTCGGCGGCGGCGTTGTTTTTTTGTCACAAATTTGCCGCCTTGACGCCGGGTCATCCACAGCCTCTGGCCCCGGGTTCGGGCTAACGCGGCGAATCGGAAGCGCTTTCGCCGCCGGATGAAAGCCGCGGCGCCGGTCGTTATCGTCCCTTCTCCCCGTTCACGGGGAGAAGGTCAGGATGAGGGGCGGGGATTGGACCCGATGATTCCGGTAAGCCGACGAAGTCTCTCAAATCAGACGACGTGGCGCCTTCTTGCCCCGGCCCCTCACCCCAACCCTCTCCCCGCATAGCCCGTCGAAAGACGGGCGTTCTTGCGAACGCCCTATTGCGGGGAGAGGGAGGAAAGCCGCGACGCCGATCGTTATCGTCCCTTCTCCCCGTTCACGGGGAGAAGGACAGGATGAGGGGCGGAGATTGGCTTCAATGAATCCGGTAAGCCGCCGAAGCCTCTCAACTCCGATGACATTGAGCCTTCTTGCCCCGGCCCCTCACCCCAACCCTCTCCCCGCGCGCGGGGAGAGGGAGCCTGCCGCGTCCTCGCAAGCTTTCTCAAAATCCCCCTCTCCCCGCATAGCCCGTCGAAAGACAGGCGTTCTTGCGAACGCCCTATTGCGGGGAGAGGGCGTCGAACGGCGTTTTCCATAAAAGGAAAATTCGATAGGCTGAGGGAAACGCGGAACATGGATGGCGGCGCCCGGGGGAGCATAGCGTGCGCGGCTCACGAATTTTCGAAGCGCGCAGGGCGCGGCAGTTGCGTCGCGATCAACCGGCGGCCGAGCAAAAATTGTGGGCGAAGCTGCGTGGGCGACAAATCCTCGGGCGCAAGTTCGTGCGGCAAGAGCCGATCGGCCCTTATTTTGTCGACTTTGTTTGCCGAGAAGCCAGATTGATCGTGGAAGTCGACGGGGCGACGCACTCGACGCCTTCGGAAGTCGCCCATGACCGACATCGCGAAATGGCGCTGCGTGAAGCGGGCTACAGAATTGTTCGCGTTACGAATGACGAAGTTTTTCGCAACCTCGCGGGCGTCTGCGAAACGATACTGATGGCGTTGCAAGACTGATCGTTATCGTCCCTTCTCCCCGCGTGCGGGGAGAAGGACAGGATGAGGGGCGGGGATTGGACCCGATGATTCCGGTAAGCCGACGAAGTCTCTCAAATCCTATGACATTGAGCCTTCTTGCCCCGGCCCCTCACCCCAACCCTCTCCCCGCGCGCGGGGAGAGGGAGCCTGCCGCGTCCTCGCAAACTTTCTCAAAATCGCCCTCTCCCCGCATAGCCCGTCGAAAGACGGGCGTTCTTGCGAACGCCCTATTGCGGGGAGAGGGAGGAAAGCCGCGACGCCGATCGTTATCGTCCCTTCTCCCCGCGTGCGGGGAGAAGGACAGGATGAGGGGCGGGGATTGGACCCGATGATTCCGGTAAGCCGACGAAGTCTCTCAAATCAGACGACGTGGCGCCTTCTTGCCCCGGCCCCTCACCCCAACCCTCTCCCCGCGCGCGGGGAGAGGGAGCCTGCCGCGTCCTCGCAAACTTTCTCAAAATCCCCCTCTCCCCGCATAGCCCGTCGAAAGACGGGCGTTCTTGCGAACGCCCTATTGCGGGGAGAGGGAGGAAAGCCGCGACGCCGGTCGTCAGCGCTTGCTCAAACCGTGGTCGGCGTAGGACTTTTCCTCGACCAGCCGGGAATTGGACAGCGCGTTGATCCGCCGTTTGAGATCGGCGCGCAGATCGTTGGTGACATAGACGGCGCGCGCCAGTTCGATGAAACGGGCGCCGAAATTACCGCGCGCCTCTTCCTCGCGTATGTCGTCCTCGATCGTCCACAGGCGCGCGTTCACCGCTTCAAGCTCGCCGAACAACTGGCCGACGGCCTCGCTCTCCAGCGCCATGTCGTCGACGATCCGGCGCAAGGCGTCGCGTTCGAGCCTGATGTTTTTCAGCTTGTCCGGATTGGCGATGCGTTTCAGCTTGATTTCGAGAATCGACAATTTGTCGAACAATTCGCCGACGGAAATCGGCGCCAGCGGTTCGACCGCCTCGCCCCCCGCCGCCTCCAGCAGGCGCGTCAGCGCGGCTTTGGCGCCCGCCGGATTTCGCGCCTCAAGCAGAGCCAACGCCTGTTCGACAGCCTCACGCGCGCCCGCGTCCATGCAATGATCTCCCGCTACTGGCCGCCGACCGTATCGACGTTATAAACGTCGTCGCGGAAATGCACCGTGCCGTCGGCCGAGGCCCAGCCCGTCATATAAACCCAGATCACCGGAATGGCTTTGACCGTCTTGACGTCCTCGCGCGCGCCGTCGGCGATCTTTTGCAATATGGCTTCGCGCGTCCAGGTTCCCGTCGGCGAACCAGGCGCCCCTTGCAGGACCCAGGCGGCGAGATCGTAGACGCCCTCGACGCGCACGCAGCCGTGCGACAGGAAACGATAGTCGCTGGCGAACAGGCGCTTCGTCGGCGTGTCGTGCATGTAGACGGCGTCGGGATTGGGCATGGCGATGCGGATCGAGCCGAGCGAATTGCCGGAGCCGGAATCCTGGCGCAACGTGTAATTGGTCGCCTTGTCGGAGTTCCAGTCGATCGCGCGCGGATTGATCTCCTCGCCCTTGTTATTGAGAATGCGGATCTTGGCGCGCGAGAGATAATTCGGCTGCGTGCGCATTTTCGGAATGATCTCGTTCTTGATGATCGATTCCGGCACGGTCCAGGTAGGATTGAGATTGACGGCGACGATCCTGGCCGACACTTCCGGCGAATGATGCTCGGGATCGCCGACGATGGCGACATAGCGATGGACGACGCGCCCGTTCTCGATGGCGTCCACCGCGGTCGAGGGAATATTGACGACGACGTATTTGTCGCCGAAGCCGAATTTAAGACCGGCGAGCCGCTGCGCGCTTGAGGCCAATTGCTTGAAACGGACGCTGGCGGGAATGTTGAGCGCCCGCAGGGTGGCGCCGGAGACGACGCCGGTCTGGCGCAATCCGTTGCGGAACTGGAAATGCTTGACGGCGGCGGTCAAATCCGGCGTCCAGCTCGATCCCTCGCCATGCCAACCTTCAAGATCGCCCTCGACCGCGAGGCGCCGGCGCAAGGCCGAAACGCCCGCGCCCTTGGAGGCGGGCGACAAAGCGCCGGGCACATAGGGCCAGCCGCCAGCGTCGGCGATATTGGCGTAGCGCTCGGAGGCTTTGGCGGTGGCGAAAAAGGTTTCCGGCTGCAAGACCGGAGTCGGATCGTCTGACAACGCCATTTCGCGCGGCGGCGCGGGCTTTGGCTTAGGCTTTGGCTTGCTTACGGCCTGCGGTTTGGCTTCGTTTCCGGGCGCGGCGGCCGCCGGGACGGGTGCGGGTTCGCCAGCCATGGGGGCCGGGTTCGTCGGCGCCGGCGCGGCGGGAACAGGGACGGGCGCGATGACGACCGGCGGCGCGACGGGAGCGGGCGCGCTCGGCTGATTGACCAGAGGCGTCGGCGACAGCGGACTCTGCGCCAGAGCGGTCAGGGGACCCGCGACCATCGCCGTCGTCGCGATCAGTCCGATCCAATGCGAAATGCGCCTCATCAACTTGCTTCCCGTGTGCAAAACCTTGGCGCGGCGTTTAAGACAAGATTGACGCCGCTTGCCAAGTCCCAATCGCTTTTATGAATGATAATTCGTCGGCGCTGTGGCGCCGCTGTGGCGAATCGCTCAGCCGACCAGAATAATATGCAGATTTCTTGGGCCATGCGCGCCCAATTGCAGCTTTTGCTCGATATCGGCCGAACGCGACGGGCCGGTGACGAAATTGAGCGCGCGCGGCATTCGACCGGCGCCGAAAAGCGCGCGCAGCCGTTCGAACGCCTCTTCGTAGGCGCCGACGATTTCGCCGCGCTCAACCACCACGATGTGGTTTTCCGGAAGAAAATTCAACGTCGTCGGATTATCCGGACCGGACGCCAGAACCAGCGTCGCGGTTTCCGCCACGCCCGCCAGCGCATGGCTGAGCGCGGTGAGGTCGTCGCCGCGGCTTGGTCCGCGCGTTATCTCCAACGGCGTCTGCTCGAAGGGCATTGAGGCGAATATCGGGTCCGCCCCCAGGCGCACGGCGCCGGGAATGGCGTTGTCGCGCAGCCAGGTGTCGACGGCGCCGGGAACGTCCTTGCGTTCGGCGACGCGCGCCAGGCTGGCGCGCGCCTCTTGCGCCTGGGCGATGAACAGGTCGATCAACGCCTCGCCGTCCTTTTGCCCGCGCGCCGGAATGACGCCGGCGGGATGGGCGGAAAGGCGAGCCTCGACGCTGGCGCGGCGCGGCGCGTCAGCCTCCCCGGCGCGCAGGGCGCGACGCAGGTTGGCGAGAATCTCGGCGCGGGCGTCGCTCATCGCCGCCTCATCCTTTTTTTCCATTGTTGCTGAAAAGTCGCGCCCTGCGGCGCCGGCAGGTCGCGCCCGTCGGTCCAGCCGCGAGCCAGCGGCAAAGCGGCGAATCGACCGCCCTGTTTGCGTCCGAGCCAGCCGAGCGCCGCCATGGCGAGCGCCGTGAGCGGACGATAGAGGCGCGGCCGTTTGGCGAAGAAGGCCCAAAGGGCCAGACCGCCGCGTTGGGCCGGCGGCGCGAGGCGCCGTTCGAATTCGCGTTCGCGCCAATTCCGCATCAGTTTCGGCAGGGGAATGCGCACCGGGCAGACGCTTTCGCAGCGCCCGCAAAAGGTCGATGCATTGGGCAATTGGCCGCCCAACTCGACGCCGATCAGCGCGGGCGTGAGCACGGCGCCCATCGGGCCGGGATAGACCCAGCCATAGGCGTGGCCGCCGATCTCCTGGAACACCGGGCAATGGTTCATGCAGGCGCCGCAGCGGATACAGCGCAGCATGTCCTCGAATTCGGTTCCGATCATGGCGCTGCGGCCGTTGTCGAGCAGCACCACATGATAGTTTTCAGGCCCGTCCGGATCGCCTGAGCGGCGCGGGCCGGTTGAAAAGGTCGTGTAGACCGACAGCTCCTGCCCGGTGGCGGAACGGGCCAGCAGACGCAGCAATTGCGCGCAATCCTCCAGCGTCGGCACGATCTTTTCGATCGAGGCGATGACAATGTGGGTTTTCGGCAGGGTCTGGGTGAGATCGCCGTTGCCCTCGTTGGTGACGATCACCGAACTGCCCGTTTCCGCCACCAGAAAATTCGCGCCGGTGACGCCGATATCGGCGGCGAGAAATTTTTGCCGCAGGACGCCGCGCGCCTCCGCGAGCAACTGGGCGGGCTGCGACAGGTCGCGCCCGGCGGCGAGGTCGGTGTGGACGCGTCGAAAATCAGCCTCGATCTGATCGGCGTTGAGATGCACCGCCGGCGCGATGATGTGCGAGGGCGTCTCGCCGCGCAGTTGAATGATATATTCGCCAAGGTCGGTCTCGATCGCCGTGACGCCGGCCTTTTCCAGCGCATCGTTGAGGCCGATCTCCTCGGAGACCATCGACTTGCCCTTGGTCGCCGTCTTCGCCCCGGCGGCCTTGGCGATGGCGCATACGATCTCGTTCGCCTCGCGGGCGTCGCGCGCGTAATGCACGAATCCGCCGGACTCGATCACCTTCTTCTCATAGGCTTCGAGATAGAGATCGAGGTGGGCGAGGACATGACGGCGGATGTCGCGCCCGCTGTCGCGCAGCGCCTCGAACTCCGGCAGTTTGGCGGCGGCGTCGGCGCGCTTCTTGACGAAGCCGGCGCGCACGTTGCCCAGCGCCCGCTGCAATTGCGCGTCGCCCAACGCGCCGTGGGCGTTCTCCTTGAAACGCGGGGTGGAGGCCTCAAGGCTCATGGCGTTTCCCCGCCGGCGTCCGGCGCGCCGATGCCGGGCGCGTCGGTCATGCCGGCCAGCACCTCGGCGACGTGGCGCACTTCCATCGTCTTGCCCTGGCGGGAGAGTTTGCCGGCCATGTTCATCAGGCAGCCAAGGTCGCCGGCGAGCAGCAGGTCAGCGCCGGCCGCCTCGACGTTTTCGGTCTTTCTGGCGACGATGGCGTTGGAAATCTCGCCATATTTGATTGAAAACATGCCGCCGAAGCCGCAGCAGACATCGGCGTCGCTCATCTCCGTCAGCTCAAGCCCGTCGATCGTGGCGAGCAGTTTGCGCGGCTGGTCCTTGATCCCCAATTCGCGCAGGCCCGAACAGGAATCGTGATAGGTCGCCCGGCGCGCGAAACGGCCGCCGATTTTTTCGACGCCGAGCACATCGGTCAGAAAACTGACCAGCTCGAAGGTCTTGGCGGCGAAGCGCCGAGCGCGCTGGCTGAGCCGCGGATCGTCGGCGAACAGTTCGGGGTAATGCTTGATCATCATGCCGGCGCAGGAGCCGGACGGCGCGACGATATAATCGAAAGATTCGAACGCCGTCATCGCCTGCAGCGCGAGGGCGCGGGCGCTCGCCTTGTCGCCGGCGTTGAAGGCCGGCTGGCCGCAACAGGTCTGCGGCGGAACCTCGACATGGCACCCGCCGTCCTCCAGCAGTTTGACGGCGGCGAAGCCGACCGCAGGGCGGAACAGATCGACCAGACAGGTGGCGAACAACGCGGCGCGGGGGCTGGCGCGTGAATCTGAAGGTCTTGTCGCGTCCACGATCGGCGCCTCCGAAACGGGCAAAAAACGTGAGCGGTCCCGAAACATCAGCCAATGGACGGGCGCGCGCCGGCATGGCGGAGTATAGCGTTTTCAGGCGAAGCGGATACCGGTTCGCGTGAGGAAAACGCTGAGAAGCGGAAAAATGGAGCGCGGACCCGGTTCAATCGGATCCGCGCTCTGGAAGCCTGCTGGCCTCAATCTCGTCTGAAAATGCTCTCGCCTGATCGCGTCGCGCTCACAAATCCGGAGTGAAGCGCAGGCCCGCGCGCACTTCCTGCGAATCGATCGCGCGGTGGACGACAGCGCCGGACGCGTTCACCGCCGACAATATGCCCATGCTGAGATAGCGATAGCCGATGTCGAGCTTCAGATGCGGGGCGATGTCATAGGCGAAGCCCGCCATCAAAGCCCAGGAGAAATTATTGCGGATTTGCACGGGCCCCTGATTGCCGAGGTAGCCGTAGTGGATGCACGTGTTCGTCACCGCGCCGCTGGTGTCCGTTCCCGGGCAATAATTGTTGAGCCCATTGTTGCCATAGGGCAGCCCGCTGGCCCAGTACCAGTTTTCCTGCGCGCTGGCGTTCAAATGGGTGACGCCGACGCCGCCGCCGATATAGGGCGTGACGCCGCCCCATACGCCAAGATCGGCGTAGGCGTTGACGAGCCCGGTCCAGCTGTTCAGCGAGGATTGGTCGACGACGCTACAGGTCGTCGGATTCGTCGGCGCTTCCGTCACCGGGGTGATGCCGGCGTCGCAGGTTTGCGCCGACGTCGACTTGTTCTGGATCGGGCTGCGCCAATCATAGGTGAGATCCATGCGGAACCAGTTGTTGAACTGGTAGCCGGCGCCGAGCGTCGCGCCGAGCGCGCCTATTCTGGAATTATTATTGGAAAACAGCATATTGCCGTTACCGGCCGGCTGCGAGCCGTTCGCCGCGAGCGGATTGGGCGTGGGCGAGCTGATGTCGACGTAGCCCAGATCGCCGCGCAGGTACCAGCCCGACCCGAGTTCCACCGGCTGTTGCGCGCCCGAGGGCGCATAGACGAGCGGCGGCAAGCTCATGTCGGCGGCGTTCGCGCCGTCGCCGATCATTCCGAAAGCGAAGGCGCCGAGCGCCGCGACTACTTGATTACGCATGTCCATCCTCTTTCGCGACCGGCGCGCGTCGATTGAACGACCTTTCTATGAGAATGAACCTCTCCCGGTTAAACAGCGCTTAACCCTAATAATTTTTTTCCAAATAATTCTGATTTTTTACTTACGGAAATCTTAATGCGCATTTCGATGACAGCTTACTAATTCCCCTTATTCGACCTTTAAGCGAAACGCTGAGGAGAAGGGGGAATTAGTAAGCTGTCACCGAAATGCGCAAGCGCCAGGGGGCGGAAATTCTTGCGAATTTCCGCCCCCGCGATTTAGCTCAAAGCAAGCCGTTCAAGCCGAACGATCAGTATTTCGTGACCAGCGGCGGCGCGTAGGCGACGACGGGGTTGAGCATCCAGCGCAGGCCGAAACGGAAATCGTTGGCGATCATGTTGTAATGCTGCGTCTCGAAATTGCAGCCGCCGGCCGCGCCGCCATTGCATTGAATGACGCCGGTCTTGAACGCGCCCATGTCGACGAAGCGATAGCCCATGTCGAATTTGAGGTTCTGCGTCAGGTTGTAGGAAACGCCGGCCATGAGCGCCCAGGCGAAATTGGTTCCACCGTTGCTGGGAGCGGCGCCGTAGCCGCCCGCCGGAAACAGGGCCGTATCGGTGACGCCGTGCATGCCGTAGGACGCCAGGCCGACGCCGACGCCGAGATAAGGCGTGAAGCCGCCCCAGGAGCCGATATCCGCATAGCCGTTGGCGAGGAACAGGCCGGTGCGCACCGAGCCGTTGTAGGCGTCGCCGCAAACCAGGCCAGAGGCGTTGCCAGGCGCGCAAGACGCGCCAGACTGATAGTAAACCCTGGAATTATAAGCCGATGACGACCGGTATTCGCCCGTCAAGTCGGCGCGGAACCATGAATTGAACTGATAACCGACGCCAACGCCCATCAGCGCGCTGTCCTCGACGCTCACCGGGCCGTCCCAGGCGCCCAGACTGGCCAGGGTGGCGTTGGGAAAGGTGGAGCGCAGTTTTGAGGCCGAGTTCGCGCCAACGCCGACATCGGCGCGCAGGTAGAACCCGCTGTCCTCCATCGAGCCGCGCAGCATCGGCGGCTCGACTTGCGGTGCCGGCGGCAAAAGATCGGCGGCATGCGCCATCTGGCTGACGCCGATGGCGCAAACGCCCGCCAAGGTGAGGGCTTTGATGACGCCCATGACGTAAATCCCCTTTGGAAACTGGGCGCTTTAATGGCCCGAAAACAATGTTGACCCCCAAGAAATCGCATGAAGAGTTTAAAAGGGTCTTAACCCTAACAATTAACCTTGCCGCCGACGCCGCGCCGTCGCTCCTCTTTGACACAAAGCGCGCGATCCGTTACGCCATCCCCGCAAAGTCCCGGCCCTCGCGCCGGGGTTTTCGTGTCCGGCGGCGACGATCTGGCTGGTCTGATCGGGGCGCAAAGATGCGCCCTTGAAAGAGAGCCGTGCGGCGTCTTTACGAATCGCGCGCTTTTTCGGGCGCATTTATTTGGGAAAGAGCCTCAAGTTATGGCGAACGTGGTCGTGGTCGGCGCCCAGTGGGGCGACGAAGGAAAAGGCAAGATCGTCGATTGGCTGTCGATCGAGGCCGACGTGGTCGTGCGTTTCCAGGGCGGCCACAACGCCGGCCACACCTTGGTGATCGACGGCAAGACCTACAAGCTGTCCTTGTTGCCGTCGGGCATCGTGCGCCCGGGCAAATTGTCGGTCATCGGTAATGGCGTGGTTCTAGACCCGCGCCACCTTGTCAAGGAAATCGCCGGCTTGCGCGCTCAGGGCGTCGCCATCAGCCGCGACAACCTGCGCATCGCCGAGAATGCGCCCTTGATCCTGTCGCTGCACGGCGAGTTGGACGCTCTGCGCGAAAACGCCGCCGCGCCGGACGCCAAAATCGGCACCACCAAACGCGGCATCGGCCCCGCCTATGAGGACAAGGTCGGGCGCAGGGCCATTCGCGTCATGGATCTGGCCGAAACGGCCACGCTTGACGCCAAGATCGAACGGCTGCTCGCCCACCACAACGCGTTGCGGCGCGGCACGGGCCTGGCGGAAATCGAAGCCGGCGCGATACGCGCCGAGCTCGACGCGGTGTCGGAGGAGGTGCTCTCGTACATGGACAGCACCTGGTCACTGCTCGAAGATCTGCGGCGCGCCGGCAAGCGTATCCTGTTCGAGGGCGCTCAAGGCGCCCTGCTCGACATCGATCACGGCACCTATCCTTTCGTCACCTCGTCAAACACCGTCGCCGGCAACGCCGCGACCGGTTCAGGCCTCGGCCCCAAGGCCATCGGCTACGTGCTGGGCATCGCCAAAGCCTATACGACGCGCGTCGGCGAAGGCGCCTTCCCCACCGAACTGCACGACGAAACCGGCAAACTCATCGGCGAACGCGGCCGCGAATTCGGCACGGTGACCGGACGAGCGCGCCGCTGCGGCTGGTTCGACGCGGTGCTGGTGCGCCAGACCGTCAAAACCTCCGGTATCGATGGAATCGCTCTGACCAAGCTCGACATTCTCGACGGATTTGATGAAATCAAGGTCTGCGTCGGCTACCGCCTCGATGGCCAGACCATCGATTATCTGCCCGCCAGCGCGTCGGCGCAGGCGCGCGTCGAGCCGATTTACGAGATCATCGAAGGATGGAAGGACGGCACCGTCGGCGCGCGTTCCTGGGCGCAATTGCCGGCGCAGGCGATCAAATATGTCCGCCGCATCGAGGAATTGATCGAAGCCCCGGTCGCCTTGTTGTCCACCAGCCCGGAGCGCGACGACACGATTTTGGTGCACAACCCGTTCCAGGACTAGGCTCCAGTCCTTCGCGTATTCGGTAAAAGCGGCGGATTCCTCGACAAGAATTCGACAAAAAGGTGCTATTAAACAAACAGTTGTCATACGCCCGCGAAGCCGGTCGACAGGGATTTCGTTCAAGGCGATCGGCGAGAATTCTCCGTTTCCTGAAGCGGAGCATCTGGAGAAACATAGGATGAGAGCGTTCCGGCGATTCCATCGACGGCGAAAGCGCTCTATGGTCCGCTCGTCCGCGTCAAAACAAGCCGACGAGGGATTTGGGGTTTTTTGCGATAATGGCTGACTACTATCCACTGCTCGCCAAGGCCGTTTCGAGCCTTTCGCCATCGACGCCCGACGCTCGGCGTGCGATATACGAGCGCGCGCGCAAGGCTTTGCTGGCGCAATTGTCCAACATGGCGCCGCCTGCGCCGCCATTCGCGATTGAGCGTGAGAATAAGGCGCTTGACGCCGCCATCGACCGGCTTGAGCGCGAATTGGCGTCGCCGGCGCCCACAGCCGACAAACCGATCCCCGCAGCGGCGGCCAGGGCCGCGTTAGCGCCGGAAACCAACCAACCGGCGAGAGCTGAAGCGGACAAGTCCGCTTCGCCGCGCTCGCGCCTGTCGAGCTTCGCCGCGCCGAAATATCCCTCGCCGCCGGCAACGGAAGAGATTGAGCAGGCTCACGCTCCGGCGCGCGAAAATGTCGGCAAATCGGTCGACGAAACGCGGCGCAAATCCTTCGACGACGATATGGAGCTCGCTAGGGAAAAAAGCCGTCCCGCCGCGCCCATGCCCGATGGGACGGAAGGCTCGCGCGCCCGGCTGTGGATATTCGGCCTGGCTCTGGCCGCTGTGGTGGCGGGGGTCGGCTTCGCCGCTTGGAAATTGCGCGATCGTCCCGAAGATCTGGCGCGCCTGCAAGCTCCGGCCGCCGAACAAGCGGCCGGGACGACGGGCGGCAAGATCGCCGAGCGCGCCGGCTCCAATCCGTCGGGCGCCAGCCCGTCAGGCGCGGATCAGTCGCCCATACCGGTCGCTCATCGCGCCGCCCTGATAGTCGCCGCGCCGGAGGAAAAGAACGGCGTCAAGGTCTATCCCGGCGCGATCGTCTGGCGGCTGGAGGCGGCCAACAGAGGGCCCGGCCAGCAATTGTCGTCCGTTGTGCGCGCCGACATCGACATCGCCGAGGCCAAGCTCAAGGCGTCGATCACGTTCGAAAAGAATTTCGACACCACCTTTCCGGCCAGCTACATCATCAATATCCGTTTCGATCCCGCGCCCAATTCTCCGATTGGCGCGGTCAAGCAAATCACCATGCCGCAACTTCGGCGTGACGAATCCTCGCCCGACGAAGCCTTGGCGGGTCTGCCGGCTGTCATCGACAATAATATATTTCTCATCGGCCTTTCGGCTTCTTCCGACCAGCACAACATCGATATGCTGAAAAATCGGAACTGGCTGTCGATCCCGATGAAGCTCGACAATGACAAAATGGCCAAGATCGCTTTCGAGAAAGGCCCCACGGGCGAAAGAGTGTTCAACGAAGCGCTGATCGACTGGCAGGGCCAGACGCCGCAATAGTTGGCTGTCGTCACTATTATTCCCCGTTCACGGGGAGTGAGCGGGCGGGCCGGCGCCGACCAACGGTTTCACAAGCCGACAGGCCGGCGCAAATCCAGCGTTGTTGGAAATTCACCGGCGATTTCGACCCGCGGCGGCTTGACCGGCCCCGGCGTGTGGCCGTGATCCTGGAAGCGGGCGAGGCGGCGCGCTTCGGCTTCATAAGAATTGACCGGAAAAGTCTCGTAACTGCGCCCGCCCGGATGGGCGGTATGGTAGACGCAGCCGCCCAGCGAGCGCTGGCTCCATTTGTCGACGATGTCGAAGGTCAACGGCGCCTGCACCGGAATGGTCGGATGCAGGCCGCTCGCCGGCTTCCAGGCCTTGAAGCGCACGCCCGCTACCGCTTCGCCGCGCTGGCCGGTGGAGGTCAAGGGCAGAGCGCGGCCGTTGCAGGTGACGACATGACGCGCCTCGTTGAAGCCGTCGACGCGCGCCTGCAGCCGCTCGACGGAAGAATCGACAAAACGCACGGTGCCGCCGACAGCGCCCTCCTCGCCCATCACGTGCCAGGGTTCCAAAGCCTGACGCAGCTCCAGCCGGACGCCGGCGTGTTCGACCTCGCCGTAGAAGGGGAAGCGGAATTCATATTGGGCGCGGAACCAGTCCGGATCGAACGGATAGCCGGCGCGCGAAAGATCGTCGAGCACGTCTGTGAAGTCCGCCCAGACGAAATGCGGCAGCATGAACCGATCATGCAGGCTCGACCCCCAGCGCGCCAGCTGGCCTTGCTGCGGCTCGCGCCAGAACCAGGCGATGAGCGCGCGCAGCAGCAGTTGCTGGGCCAGAGACATGCGCGCGTCCGGCGGCATTTCGAACGAACGGAATTCGACGAGGCCGAGCCGTCCGGTCGGACCTGACGGCGAGTAGAGCTTGTCGATGCAGATTTCGGCGCGATGGGTATTGCCGGTCACGTCGGTCAACAGATTGCGATAGAGACGATCGACTTGCCAGGGGCGCGGCGTCGGTCCCTCGCCGGGGGCCGGCGTCAGGGCCAGCGCGATTTCCAGCTCGTAGAGCGCGTCGTGACGGGCTTCGTCGACGCGCGGCGCCTGTGAGGTCGGGCCGACGAACAGGCCGGAGAACAGATAGGACAGGGCCGGATGGCGCTGCCAGTAGACGATCAGACTCTTGAGCAGGTCGGGCCGGCGCAGGAAGGGGGAGTCGGCGGGCGTGGCGCCGCCGACCACGACATGATTGCCGCCGCCGGTGCCGACATGGCGCCCGTCGATCATGAACTTTTCCGTGCCGAGACGGGTTTCGCGCGCCAGTTCGTAAGTCTTGCGGTAGATGGCGGCGAGCGTCTTCCAGTCGGCGGCGGGATGAACGTTGACCTCGATGACGCCGGGATCGGGCGCGACGCGGATCACGTCCAGCCTTGTGTCGAGCGGCGGCGGGTAACCTTCGATATGCACCGGCAGGTTCAGGTCGGCGGCGCTCGCCTCGACCGCGGCGAGCAATTCAAGATAATCCTCGAGCCGGGCCGTCGGCGGCATGAAGACATGCAGGCGGCCCTCGCGCGGCTCGACCGCGAGCGCGGTCCGCACTTCCCCGCTGTCGTCGAGAATCTGTTCGGTCTGGACTTCGTGTTCGCCTGCGTCCGCCGAGCGGCTGAATTTTTGCGCGATCTGGTCGGCGTCCGGCAGCGGTCCGATCGGATCGGTCGGGTCCGCCTCGACGATATAGGGATAGGAGGCGGGCGGGACATAGGGCAACGAAGCCAGAGGCAGTCGGAAACCGACCGGCGAATCGCCCGGTTTCAGGAACAGCGCGCCGCGCCGCAACGGCCATTTCTGGCTGATCCAGCTCTTCTTGCGCGGCTCAGCGTTCCAGCGCTGCACCGGCAGAACATAGCCCGACGGCTTGTCGAGACCGCGGTCGAACACGCGCGCGAAGCGGGCGCGCGCCTCGGCGTCGGCGAGTTTGGGATCGCCCGGCTCTACGTTGACCGGCAGTTCGGCCTCTTTCAACAGCCATTCGCCGGGGTCTTCGTAGGCCGTGATGATGTAGTCGGATTCCAGATCGAGCTTTTGCGCAATGGTCTGCGTCAGTTTCTGCGCGTCGGCGGCGCTCGCGGCGACCGGCGGTTTTTCCCGCGCGATCAGCTCGGGATCGCGCCAGATCGGTTCGCCGTCCTTGCGCCAGTAGAGCGAAAAGGTCCAGCGCGGCAGACTTTCGCCCGGATACCATTTGCCCTGGCCGTAATGCAGGAAGCCGTTGGGCGCGAAAGCCTGGCGCAGGCGCCGGATCAGGGTGTCGGCCAGCGCCCGCTTGGTCGGCCCCACGGCGTCGACGTTCCACTCTGCCGCTTCGAAATCGTCGATCGAAACGAAGGTCGGTTCGCCGCCCATGGTCAGACGAACATCCTGGTCTTTAAGATCGGCGTCGACTTTTTCGCCGAGCGCGTCGAGAGCCAGCCAGGCCTCGTCCGAATAAGGCGCGGTGACGCGCGGCTTTTCGTCGATGCGCTCGACGCGCATGTCGAAGGCGAACTCCGTCTGCGCCGGTTCGACCAGGCCTTCGATCGGCGCGGCGGACGAATAATGCGGCGTCGCGGCGAGCGGCAGATGGCCTTCGCCGGCGAACAGGCCGGAGGTCGGATCAAGGCCGATCCAGCCGGCGCCGGGAATGTAGATCTCGGCCCACGCGTGCAGATCGGTGAAATCGTGCTCCGCGCCCGACGGCCCGTCGAGCGATTTCACGTCGGGCTTGAGCTGGATCAGATAGCCCGAGACAAAGCGCGCGGCGAAGCCGAGACAGCGGGCGATCTGCACCAGCAGCCAGCCGGAGTCGCGGCACGAGCCAGAGCCGAGCGCCAGCGATTCTTCCGGCGTCTGAACGCCTGGCTCCATGCGCACGACGTAACGAATCTTCTCGTGGACGGCGCTGTTGAGGTTGACGAGATAGTCGACTGTCGCGGTCTTGTCTTTCGGCAGACCGGCGAGAAATTCCCGCAAGCGCGGGCCGGCGGGGTCGGGCTCGATATAGGCCGCGATGTCCTTGGCGATGTTTTCGGCGTAGGCGAAAGGAACGGTCTGGGCGTAATCCTCGATGAAAAAATCGAATGGATTGAACACCGCCATTTCCGCGATCAGATCGACCGTGACTGTGAATTCGCGCGTCTTTTCAGGAAAGACCAGACGCGCCAGCCAATTGCCGTGCGGGTCCTGCTGCCAGTTGATGAAGTGATTTTCCGGCGTGATCTTCAGCGCATAGCCGGAAACCTTGGTGCGGCAATGCGGGGCCGGGCGCAGCCGCACGATCTGGGGGCCGAGCGCGATCGGGCGATCGTAATAATAGCGCGTCGAATGGTGCAGCTTGGTGAGAATGGCCATGTTCGACTTCAGCCTGTCTTTCGTGCAAGGGCGGTAGTCCCGCCTTTATGTATGGGCGCCGGGCGCAGGGGCGTCACGCCCGTAATCTTGGCATTTTGCGCCGCGATTGCGCGCGGCGCCTTATTTGCGGTCAGCAAATGTCGCCGGCGCGTATTCGTCCGCCACGGGGATGACGTCGACGCCGACATTGACGTCCTGTCCGCCGGACGACAGAATTATGCCGTCGAGCGGCGAGACGTCGTCATAATCGCGTCCCTCGGCGAGAACAATATGATCGTCGCCGACGACGATGTTGTTGGTGGGATCAAGGCCGATCCAGCCGTGATCCTTCCCGCACCAGAAGGCGACCCAGGCGTGGGTGGCGTCCGCTCCTTCCAGCCTCGGCTGGCCGGGCGGCGGCACGGTGCGCAGATAGCCGCTGACATAGGCGGCGGGCAGACCAACGCCGCGCAGACTGGCGATCATGATATGGGCGAAATCCTGACAGACGCCGCGCCTTTTGTTGAATGCGTCGATCAACGGCGTCGAGACTAGCGTCGCCTTGGGATCATATTCGAAATCCTTCCAGATGCGCGCCATCAGGTCCATCGCCCCCTCAAGGGCGGGGCGACCGGCGGGAAAACTCGCGCGCGCATAGGCGCTGACCTTGTCGTTCAGTAGGATATGGCGGCTGGGATAGATAAAATGGACCGGCGAATGCGCCCCGAGGTCGGTCGAGGCGAAGGCGTTCTCGCGCAAGTCTTCCCATCGCGGCGAGAAATCCGGCGCCGGCGCTCTTGTCACCTTGACGCGCGAGCGCGCTTCGACGCGCAATTTTCTATGCTGCGTTTCTATCCGCACGATTTCGAGGTTATTGCCGAAAAAGCAGCTTCGCGGCCAGCGTCGCGCCGGCGGCGGGTCGATGATGAGCGAAGTGTCGACGACGTGCTGGCCTGGCCGGCTGGTCGGGCGCAGGCGCAGCGCGCACAGTGAATAAGTTACCGGCGTCTGGTAGGTATAGGCGGTGACGTGGCGGATGTCGTAGATCAAGCAAGCCCCATCTGCTTTTCCGAACGCGCCGCGTTGGGGCCTTGCAGAAAGTAGCGCGCGGCCATCGCTTCAGCCAGCGCCATCAGGCGGCGCTCGATCGACAAGAGAAATTCCGTTTTGAGAGCCGAAGCTTCCGCGGTGGCGAGATCAGCGGCGAGGCCGATCGCGATGCGGTTGGGCGCTTCAAGCATGCCGTTTTGCGACAGAACCGGCAAGGTGGCGATATGCTCGACGATGCGCTCGGCCTGGAAACCGACGGAGCGCGGATTGAACGGGTCGAGAATCGCCATGTCGCGCACCGGCAGCGGCGACAGGCCGGTGAGATAGCGCGAGCGATAGGTGATCTGCGAATCGATAAGATCGAGCAGAACGTCGAAGTCCTCGACTTGCGCCTGCTCCATGCCAAACAGTCGGACGAAGCGGCTCGTATTGAGTCCGCGCTCGATGCGCCGACCCAACTCGAGGAAACGCCAGCCGGCGACACGGTTCATGTTCTCCTGCGCCAGACCCGAAACGCTGGCGATCGCCTGCAAAGCCATGTCGGCGCGCTCGAAGGCCTCCGGCTCGTCGAGCGGTTCGCGCACCGCCGCGCCGACAGGCGCGCCCAGCGATTCAAGGCCGGTCTTGAGATCGACGATCATGCGCCAGCTGTCGCCCGATAGGCGCTCGCGGATCACGGAAGCGGCTCGGTGGGCGGCGCGCGCCAACGCGACGGCGGAGCCGGATTCGTCCTCGTCCAGCAACACGACGTTGAGAAAATCAAGAGCCGACAAAGGCGATCGCGGCTTGGCGGGAGCGGCGCCCCAATCGATCAGGATCTTGCGCAGGCGCGCCGTAGTGGCCGCGCCCTGCATGGACAGGTCGTCGTTTTCGATCATGCGCCGCGCCAGACAGCGGATCAGCCGCAAGGTCGCCTCGGCGCGTTCA
Source organism: uncultured Alphaproteobacteria bacterium (assembly GCA_963736175.1). Lineage (GTDB taxonomy): Bacteria > Pseudomonadota > Alphaproteobacteria > Rhizobiales > Beijerinckiaceae > Rhodoblastus. The sequence continues at coordinate 251,953 of CAVTNU010000002.1, forward strand.
AGGTAGCGGCCAAGCCAGAACAGGTTGTCGGCGGCCCGGCTCGGCAGATTGCCCATGATCCGGCGCACATTGACGTTTTCCTGCGCCGGCAGCAGCGACGTCTGTTCGACCGGGCGCTTGGACAGCACCCAGACATCGGCGGTCTGAACGCCGTCGCCCATCGACAGCGCGCGGCAGTCGAGGCGATCGGAAATGCGACAAAATCCGCCGGGCATAACGTGATACTGCCCGTCGGGGCCGATCGCCGCGTAGACGCGCAGCACGAACGGGCGCGGCTCGAGCCGATCGCCGACCCAGACCGGCGTCGTCGACAGGCGGGCCATTTCCTGACCGATGAAATCGGCGCCGCGCGCGGCGATGGCTTGCGCCAGTCTGGCGCGTTCGGGGGAGCTCAATTCGGCGCCGACGAGCGAGCGATTTCCCGCGCCGCGCGGATCCGCGCCGGAAAAAGCCGGGGCGATCACCATGTCGTCGAGCCGATTGAGCACCTCTTCGCGCGCGTCGGATTGGCCGCACCACCACGTTGCGATATTGGGCAGGATCAGGCTTTCGCCGAGCAGGCGATCGGCAAGGCCCGCCGTGAAGCCAAGCAGGGCCGGACTTTCGGCGACGCCCGCGCCGAGGGCGTTGACCACGGCGACATTGCCCTGCCGGATGCTCTCGACGAGGCCGGGCACGCCGAGATGCGAGGCGCCATTCAATTCGAGCGGGTCGGCGAAATCGGCGTCGATGCGCCGCCAGATCACGTCGGCGCGTTTAAGCCCGGCGATGGTGCGCACATGCGCCTGGCCGTCTCTGGCGACAAGATCGGCGCCTTCGACGAGCACGAAGCCCAGATAGCGGGCCAGATAGGCTTGTTCGTAATAGGTTTCGGAAAAAGGACCGGGCGTGTGCAGACAGATGCGCGGATCGGAACGGTCGCCGAGGCCGGCGAGACCGGCGCGGAAGGCTTGGAAGAAGGGCGCGAGCCGTCGCACGTTCATGTCGCGATAGAACGACTGGAAGGCGCGCGACAGATTGAGTCGGTTCTCCAGGGCGTAGCCGGCGCCGGATGGCGCTTGCGTGCGATCGTTCAACACCCACCAGCGCCCGTCCGGGCCGCGGCCGAGATCGGCGGCGTAGAATTGCAGAAAATGACCGCCCGCCGGACGAATCCCCACCATCGGACGCAGGAAATCAGCGCTGCCGGTAATGGCGGCGGCGGGCAGGGCGCCCTCGGCGACCAGCCGGCCGCGGCCGTAGATGTCGCAAAGCATGATTTCGAACATGCGGGCGCGCTGGGCGATTCCCGCCTCGATCTGGCGCCATTCGTCCTCTTCGATCAACAAGGGCATGTGGCTTAAGGGCCAGTGCCGCTCCACGGTCTCGCCATAAGCGCGATAGGACATACCCTGATCGCGGATATAGCGTTCGACCACCTGGAAGCGCCGGTCCATATCTTCCCGGCCGAGGCCGGCCAGTTGACTGAAAAACTCCAGCCAATGGCCGCGCGGGCGTCCGTCCGGACCGATGAATTCATCGGGGACGCCGGCAAGCGGTTGATAATCGGCGGTCATATCGACGAGACGGCGGGCCTTCGCCCCTTTCGCCCGCGCTGGCCTCTTCATGCGTCGATCAATCCTTTGGCTGGCGACAGCGTGGGGTTAATTGGTCGCGATCCTGTCAGAAAATCGCGGCAAGGCAAGACAAGCTTTCGCTCCCGCGAGCATCCATCCCCAGCCTCGAACAGCCGCGCCGCCGCTTCATGTCTTCGGTCGGACTGTTTTCACAACCTGGGGATCGGTGTCGAGAAAGGCCCCGCCAATCAATTCAACGCAATAGGGAACGGCCGGGAAGACAGCCGTAAGACAGAGCTCGATCGAGCGCGGCGAGCCCGGCAAGTTGACGATCAGGCATTTGCCGCGATGGGCGGCGGTCTGGCGCGATAAAATCGCGGTCGGTGTCTGTTCAAGACTTTTCATCCGCATCAATTCGCCAAAGCCCGGCAATTCGCGCGAAGCGGCGGCCAGCGTTGCTTCCGGCGTCAGATCGCGCGGCGCCGGGCCGGTGCCGCCCGTCGTGAAAATCAGGCTGCACGAAAAATTGTCGGCAAGATCGATCAGCGTGTCGCGCACGCTGTCGAACCCGTCGGGAATGACGCGCCGTTCGATCGTGAACGGGACGCTCAGCGCCCTTCGCAGAAAAGCCTCAATGGCGGGGCCGGACACATCCTCGTAAACGCCCGAGCTGGCGCGGTCGGAGGCGGTGACGACGCCGATGACGGCGGGTGATTTGTGGTTCAAGCGGCGTCTCCGGAATCGACGTCGGCTCCCCCGCCCGTCGCAGCGGGCGAGAGGCGCAAACGATCAGCTCTCGATATAGATCTTGCCGCCCTTGTCCAAAAACTCCCGCGATTTTTCCGCCATGCCTTCAAAGGCGCGCCGTTCGTTGTCGCCGAGCGCCTGCACTTCGCTGCGCAAGTCTTGGGTGATCCGCATCGAGCAGAACTTCGGCCCGCACATCGAGCAAAAATGCGCGGCCTTATGGGCTTCCTTGGGCATCGTCTCGTCGTGGAACTTTTGCGCCGTGTCGGGGTCGAGGCCGATATTGAACTGGTCGCGCCAGCGAAAGTCGAAGCGCGCCCGGCTCATCGCGTCGTCGCGCAGCCGCGCGCCAGGATGGCCCTTGGCGAGGTCCGCCGCATGCGCCGCGATGCGATAGGTGATGACGCCGGTCTTCACGTCGTCGCGGTCGGGCAGACCCAGATGCTCTTTCGGCGTGACATAGCAGAGCATGGCGGTGCCGAACCAACCGATCATCGCCGCGCCGATGGCGGAGGTGATGTGGTCGTAGCCGGGCGCGATGTCGGTGGTGAGCGGGCCCAAGGTATAGAAGGGCGCCTCGCCGCATTCGCGCAGCTGTTTGTCCATGTTTTCCTTGATCTTGTGCATCGGCACATGGCCGGGGCCTTCGATCATCACCTGGCAGCCCTTGTTCCAGGCTACCTTCGTCAATTCGCCCAGCGTTTCCAGTTCGGCGAATTGCGAGGCGTCGTTGGCGTCGGCGATCGAGCCGGGGCGCAAGCCGTCGCCGAGCGAGAAGGAGACGTCGTACTTGCGCATGATGTCGCAGATCTCGTCGAACTTTTCATAAAGAAAGCTCTCCTTGTGGCGCGACAGGCACCAGCGCGCCATGATCGAGCCGCCGCGCGAGACGATGCCGGTGACGCGCGAGGCGGTCAGCGGCACGTGGGCGAGCCGCACGCCGGCGTGGATGGTGAAATAATCGACGCCTTGTTCGGCCTGTTCGATCAACGTGTCCTTGAACACTTCCCAATCGAGTTTGAGGGCGTCGCCGCCGACCTTTTCGAGCGCTTGATAGATCGGCACGGTGCCGATCGGCACGGGCGCGTTGCGAATGATCCAGTCGCGGATGTTGTGAATGTTGCGGCCGGTGGAGAGGTCCATCACGGTGTCCGCGCCCCAGCGGATCGACCAGACCATTTTCTCGACTTCCTCGGCTACCGAGGAGGTGACGGCCGAGTTGCCGATATTGGAATTGACCTTCACCAGAAAATTGCGGCCGATGATCATCGGCTCAAGTTCGGTGTGATTGATGTTGGCCGGGATGATCGCGCGCCCGCGCGCGATCTCCTGCCGCACGAATTCGGGCGTGACGAATTCCGGAATCGCCGCGCCGAAGGAATCGCCGTCCTTCAGCCGCTCCGCCGCGCCGGCCAGAGCCGCCTCGCGGCCGAGGTTCTCGCGATGGGCGACATAGACCATCTCTTCGGTGATGATCCCGGCGCGGGCGAATTCGTATTGCGTCACCGGCGCGCCGTCGACGCCGCGCCGCAGGACGCGCTGCGCCGGGCATGGCGCCGCCGTGGCGTCGGCGGAAAGATTGCCGTTGTCCTCGGCCTTGACGTCGCGGCCGCGATAGGTTTCGAGGCCCTTGCGCTGGTTCAGCCAGACTTCGCGGATCTGCGGAAGGCCGGCGGCGAGATCGATTTTGGCGTCAGCCTCGGTGTAGGGGCCGGAAGGGTCATAGACGCGCAGGGACGGCTCGCCGGAGGACGGGTCGAGCGCGATTTCGCGCACGGGCACCCGCATGTTTTCGGCGCAGGCGGGCGAAATGTAGATTTTGCGCGAACCGGGCAAAGGGCCTTGCGTGACGCTCTCGGGCGTCCGAATGGTCTTTGAATGGACGTTCATCGCAATCCTCCGCTTTTCGCCAATTTTTGAGCAAGAAAAGAGAATGCGGCTCCACCGCACGCCTTCCCTGCGCTGGCATTATCCAGATCAGGTCGATGGGTTTGATCTCAGCCGCGCTCTTTAAGATCAAGAGGGCAGCACCCCATGGCTCGGATTTTCCAGGGTATCAGGGGCGCGGGAGAGTGGCAAGGCGCGCCGGCGCCATCTTATTTCACGGGCGGCGACGGCCTGATGAAAATGTCGCGAAAGGCGGCGTCGTAGGACGCGTGATTGCCGGTCCAGTCGGTGCAGGTATTGTCGATTTCTATGCCGATGACGTCCGGATGGTCGAGTTTCTTGACGCCGGCGTCGGCGAAAGCGATCTGCAGGATGGAAAAGTCGATGTTCGGATTGACGGCGCGAAAGGCCCCGCAAATGGCGTCGGCGGTCCGGCCCGACAGCTGGCGTTCGTCGCTCAGAACGAACAGGATGCGCAGGTCGGACCGCAGCAGGTTCATGAATTTGCGCGACTGGTGTCGATATTTGGCGACCACCTTGTCCCGTCCCTGCTCCATTTTGACCTGGCGTCGCGCCTTGTCGTCCTCGGCGGAAAACTTGAAATCGTGAAGGAAATAAAGGCCGTAACACGGCGCGTAGACGACCCAGTCGCCCTCCCGCCATTTGATCTCGAAATCCACGGCGTCCAGGCGGAAGTCGTTCGAAACCAGATCGGCGATGCAGCCGTGTCCCTGGTCGCGCGTCAACGAATCGAAGAAGCCGGATCGCGCGACGTAGCGATGGAAATGTCGTTGACGCTGGATGCGATCGATATGGAAGCGCGTCAGACAACCAAAGCCGAGCGATATGGCTATGTCAAAGGTTCTGTTTTTGGGAAAAGACGCCAGGTCGACGGCGCTGTCGCGAGCGGAAAGACTTTTAAAAAAAAGCGATAAGCGCGACGGTGACGCCATGCGTGCCTCAAGGATGGCCGCGCTGGTTCCGCAGAAGCTTGAACGCAACGGCATGTTGTAAAGCGAAAAACCGTAGTCGATCGCTTCTGGAGCGTCAACGCGGCCCGGCTGCCGCGACGGCGTGTCTGGGAAAAGTCGCGCCCGGCGCGTTTCTATATCGCGTATATCGCGTTCGTTCCGAAAATCGCCATTTGACGCAGTTAACTTGCTAGCATTGCGTTCAATCAGGGAGCCCCGCCGTGTTTCATATCATCGAAGGCCTGCCGGCGGACGTGTTTGGCGTCGAAGGCTCCGGCAAAATCACGCACGCGGATTATCGCGACGTCCTCATCCCCAGGGCCGAAGCCATGATGGGGGAAGGCGCCGCGAAGACGCCGATCAAGATGCTTTATGTCCTCGACGCCGATTTTTCCGGCTATGAGCTGGAGGCGCTCTGGGACGACACGCGTTTCGGCGGCAAACATTGGCGTAATTTCTCGCGCATCGCGCTGGTGACGGATGTCGGCTGGATTCGCGTCGGCGTCAGCCTGTTCATGCCGTTCTTTCCTTGCGACGTGAAATTGTTCCCCCTGGCCGAGGTTGACACGGCGAAGGCATGGATCGTGACGTAGCGCGCAAATCCCTGTTCTGACGTCTTTCCGCGCAAGGCTGGGGCAAGGCGAGGCGCGCAAGATCAGATTTGCAAGATCACGCTGGACGATTCAACGCACAGGATTCCTGGTCATGTCTCGAGCGAAAAGGTCGAAGCAGGCGCCGGTCGCGCAACAGACAGGCCAAGTATCGAGCGATGCGCCGCCCGCCGTCGCCGATCCGGCGTTCGATCGCGCCATCGCCCTGTTTCTGCGCGGCGAAGCCTGCGATGAGCCCGCATTGCCGCGCCATCTCGCGCGGGCGGCGGCGCAAATGCGGGAAAATCTGCTCGATCGCCGGCTCGCTTTTATCAGAGGCCTCTTGCGCCAGGCCGGAATCGGCGCGCCCGGCGACCGGGCGCTCACGCACAAATCCGGCTCGTAATCGCCAGGGGGCGGGGAGCCTGCGTTCTCGCGCGGCGTTTCACGCCGCCGCTAGACGCCGCCCGACGCCAGCCTCGGCCAAAGCGATCATCAGCGACACGATCTCATCGCCGGTCATATTGGTCGGATCAAACCGTCCATCGCGCAGATAGGGCTCGAAGACGGCGGCGGTCTTGCGGTTGCGCACCAGCGCGCCCATCCACCAATTGCCGAAATGGCGCTCGTCCACACCCTTCACCTCAACGAGCGTGACATGGGCGTGGCGCCTGTCCTGTTCGATTTTCTTGAAAATCGCCAGCACTTCGGCCCGTTCGCCTTCCAGCGTCTGGACGAACCAATCGCTGTCGAAGATCAGGGCGCCGGTGACGTTTCGCGGTTGATTGTTACGAATGGAGCTGTCCAAAATCTCATTGAGGACTTGCATCGGCCGCTTGGCGGCGACGGAAATGCGGTATTCGCTAAAATAGATCAATCGGGTGAGCGCCATAGACAATCTCCTCGAGCGACAACGTCCGGTCGCGTAACGCAACGGTTTTGGCGCGGCTCTCGCCGCGCTGGCGGATCAGCGGGCCACCCTGCGGGAGGATGCGCAAAGAATGGGTTGGAAAATTTGTTAAAGTTGAACGGAAATCGTCCTTTTTTCGCTCAAGGCAGCATCAGCACCGGCGAGCCGATGTCGACGCGGTTGTAAAGGTCGATGACGTCCTCGTTCAGCATGCGGATGCAGCCATGTGACACCGCCCCGCCAATTGTCGCGCGCATCTTCTGCGTCGAGCCATGGATGGCGATCTCGTCGCGGTCGAGGGTGATGGCGCGCGCGCCCATCGGATTGTTCGGCGCGCCGCCGCGCACCAGATCGGGCAGAGCGGGATTTTCCAGCTTGACCGAAGGCGGCGGCGCCCAGTCGGGCCGGACATATTTGCCGTTGACGTAAGCCTCGCCTGACCACTCGGCGCCGCGCCTCGGAACGCCGATCGGATAGGCGATGGCCTCGCCCCGTTCGACAACGAAGAACAATCGCCGTTTTGTCGCGTCGATCACGATGGTTCCCGGCGCAATGGCGGTTGAATAGCCCACTCTGTCGCGGGCAATTCCCGGTTCTGCGAAAGTCAGGGCGCCGGCGGCCAGCAACGCGCGGACGACAAGGCTAAGGACAAGGCGCGACACGGCTCAACGCCCTCCCCAGGTTTCGGCGCGATTGGACAGCCTGCCGCCTTTTTCGCGTTTTGTCACCGCCGCGCGCCGAGAGCGCCGCCGATGTCGGCGTGGCCGATCAAAGGCCGCGCTTACCGGACGCGGCGATTTGCGCTAGCCTGATCTCGCCTGGACGTGAAAGGACGGCCTTATGCTCGAGCGTCGCCTATTCTTTTCGTTGATCGTGTTGGTCTCCATCCTGCCGCTGTCGGGCTGCGACAACGAGGAAAAAAGGGCGCAGGCCTTCGCCGATTTTCTGCAAACGCGCATGCTCGACCGACCGGGCGTTCACATTCCTATCCTCAGCGACGAAGAACGCGCCGCCATTGGCCATTTCGAGGCCGATTTCGCGATCATCAAGGGGTTCAATGACGATCTCACCGTCGCCGCGCGGGAGGTGGGCGCCGCCATACGGCCGCTGCCGCAAATGCGTTCGCCGCTCGAACTGCCGAAATACCGCGCCGATCTGAACAATGTCCGCGCGTTCTTTCCGCGCGCCGGCGTCGGCGTCGAAGCCGCGCTGGCCAAGGCGCGGGAGGCGCGCGCCAAATTAAGCCAGCCTGCTGTCGTCAAAGACAAATTCGACGCTGCGTTCGATCAGATGGTGACGGCGCCCGCCAACGCCTTGCGTGATATCATTCCGCTGGCGGCGCCGGCGCTCGACGACGAAATCGCCCTCGCCGATTTCATTGAGGCGCATAAGACCGATCTCAAGGCGGTCGGCGGGTTGTTGCAGGCGACGAAGCCGGAACTGCGAAAAGAAATGCAAAGCATCGTCGACGATTACGTCGCGAGAGTGGAGAAGGTGACGGCGGCGCGGCGCAAATTGGAGCGCGCCGTACAGGGCTATTGAGCCGACGCGCCACTTGAACGCGTTTTCCCGAGGCGAACGCTTTGACGAGCGCCGCCGGGCGAGGGTTGCGCCGAGGCGCAATATAATGCTGGCGCGCAATAGGGTTCAGGCTGTGCAGCGGCGCGGGATTTACGCGGGGGCGCGATTTTGTCGATGGACGGCGACGCTCTTGATCGATTTTCCCCATCTTCGGCGAATTTTGCAAAAAATATTACACTGATGAATTTGTTATGACTTCTATTTTCAACGCCGCTTCGCCGCCGCCAAACCGTGACGGTTTTATGAAAACACGTTGACGCGCAAGGTTGACGTAAGGCCCGATGCGTAAAAATCCGGCAGCCAAACCAGAAGGCGAAAGGGTTTCACATGTTCGGATCGATGGGGCTGCGTCGCGCGCCCGTGGCGCAAGTCGTGGAAGATGTCAGCAACGTCTCCGGGCAGGAGGATCTCGTGTCGGCGCTTGACGGCGCCCTGAACCTCATCGTTCGGGGCAAGCCCTGCGATTGTTCGACCTTGCCGCCACTGTTGGCGCCGTCGCTCAAACGCCTGCAGGACGAAATGGAGCGCCGCAATGTGGCCGACCTCAAGGACGCGGTCGGCTATTCGAGCATGGCGAGCGAAACCACGGCGGCGATCTCGCGGGCGGTGCTGAGCACCAAGGAGATCGACGGTCTGACCCAATCGATCTCCGCGGCCATCGTTCAACTCGACGCATCGATGAACGGCATCGCCACGCTCGGCAACAATTCGCTCGACGCCATGCAGACCGGCAAGTCCCTGATGGCCGAAGGCGCCGGCGCAGCCGAAGGCGCGGCGAAATCGATGGACGATATCGCGGCGGCGATGGGAACGATCGACTCCAGCGTGCGCGCGCTCGAACAGGCGGTCAACCAGATCGGCGATATCGTCGGCTCGATCGAGGCCATCGCGTCGCAAACCAATCTCTTGGCGTTGAACGCCACCATCGAGGCGGCGCGCGCCGGCGAAAGCGGCGCGGGTTGCGTGGTCGCCGGCGAAGTCAAGGCTTTGTCGGGCCAAACCGCCAAGGCGACCGAGGACATTCGTCGCCGCATTGACCATCTGCGCGCAAATGTCGGCTCGCTGGTGCAATCGACGCATTTGGCGGAAACGTCCGTCGCCAACGGGCGCGAGGTCAACGCGTCGGCGCGCCAGAAAATTCAAAGCATCGACGTCGTGTTCAACGAGGCCTTGCATCAGATCGGCGAAATTTCTCACATTCTCGGCGAACAGGCGGGCGCCACGCGTGAACTGGCGCAAACCTCCAGCAAGATCGCCAGCCATGTCGCCGAGGCCCATAATCATGCGAATTTGGCGATGCGGACCGTCGTCAATTGCGACGCGTTGACCGAACAGCAATTCAAGGCGCTCGACGAGCGCGCCATTCCCGATTACGTGCTGTATCGCGCCAAGTCCGATCACATGCTGTGGAAGAAAAAGCTCAATCAATTGTTCGCCGGCGTCAGTTCGCTGTCGGCGTCGGAATTGTCGGACCATCATTCCTGCCGGCTCGGCAAATGGTATGCGTCCGTCGCCGACGCCTCGATCAAGTCGCATCCGGCCTTCCTCGCGCTTGAGGCGCCCCATCGCGCCGTCCATCAATTCGGCAAGGCGTCGGCGGAGGCTATCGCCAACGGTGATCGCGCCGAGGGCTACCGGCTCTTGAGCGAAATGGAAAAAGCCTCGGTGGAGGTGGTGCGCTTGATTGATACGCTGATCGCCCGCAAATAACCGGGCGTCCTGACGGGCCGTTGAAAAAAATCCCTGGCGTACCGGGTGGGATCGCGGTTCGCTCGACTTGCCGCGTTCGTTGGGCGATGATGGGACGACGGGATAAGGTGGACCGGCTGTTCGCCTTGATCGCCGCCCGCCGCTTGACGCGGCTGCCCAGGCTGCTGGAGCGCACGCCATGACAGTCAAGCCGACCAAGCCGATCGAGCTCCGGTCCGAGATCATTTGCCCGCACTGCGGCCACCGCAAGGTCGAGGACATGCCGACTGACGCCTGCCAGTTTTTCTATGAATGCGAGGGTTGCCACACGTTGCTTCGCCCGAAAGCCGGCGACTGCTGCGTGTTTTGCTCTTACGGCTCGGCGCCGTGTCCGCCGGTTCAGATCGAGCGCCAAGGCGGCTGCGGCGCGGGCTGCTGCGGCTGATCTGATCGGGAAGGTGCGGCGGCTATTCGCCCGCCCGCTAGAACTTATAGCCCACGCGCAAACCGAGATCGGTCAGGCCGGGATTGATCCGGCCGCACAGATCGGCATGCGAAATGTGCTCGATATTGCCGACCACATCGATGTTCGACGTCAGCTGATAGCCAAGTCCGGCCGATTCCCGGAACGTGACGGTGCAGCCGATGTCGAGCCGGCTCAATGTCGGCACGGTCGGGTTGGGCGAGGTGTTGGCGGCGCCGCCGAATTCCAGTTCGCCGAAGAAACGGCTGGCGATCGGAATGCGCCAGTTGAAGCCGGCAAAGCCGTAGCTCGTCAGGCCGCTGGTGTTGATCATCGCGCCATAGCTGAGCCGCGGATTGAAAAACCAGGCGTACCAGGGGTTGGCGACGTCCATCAGGCGCATCGGCGAGGACAGGGCCTCGAAGGAAACGTCGACGGTGCCGTGTTCGGCGAAATAGGGATCGGGACTCAGCGCGGTCTTGCCGCGGATATTATGGGCGTATCCGCCAAGCCGGAATTCCTGGAACAGCGAAAAGGCGTCGACGTCGGCGCCGGGGGCGGTCGGAGCCGGCGGGGCGGCGCCAAGGTCGGCGGCGACCGCAGGCGCGGCCGCGGCCAGCGCAAGGCCGGAAACGAGCAGAGTTCTCAAAATCCTCGACGCCATGACCGACCCTCAATGTCGCTCGCTCCGCCGCGCATGGGCGTCGAGCGCGCGTTACTTCGAATGCGCCGACATTGCTTAACAACCGCTGGGCGATCACGCAAGCCGGGCCGCCAAGAAAGGTCATCCGGAAAGCATCATTCGGCCGCCGCGCGCGCGTCCGGGATCGCGGCGAAGTCGATCTTGTCGATCCGTTCGCCGCGCTGGCCGATCTTCTGCGCCGACACATTGATCGCGGCGATATCTTCGCCGGCTTGACGGAAATGGGTCTCCAGCTTGCCGACGCGCTCGCGCAGGCGCACGACGTCGTCGACCAGAAGCCGGGTCTCGGCCATAATGGCGTGCGCCTGTTCGCGCACGCGCGCGTCGCGCACGATCGCCTGCATCACCTGGATCGCCATCGTCAGCAGCGAGGGCGAAACGATCAGTACGCGCGCGCGATGCGCTTTTTGCACCACATCGTCGAAATGTTCATGCAATTCGGCGAACAGCGATTCCGACGGCACGAACAATATGGCGATGTCCTGCGTCTCGCCGGGCAGGAAATAGCGGTCGGCGATATCCTTCACATGTTTGGAGACGTCGGCGCGCACGCGCTGCGCCGCGCTCTTCTTCTCCGCTTCGCCGGCCCCGTCCTTGAAGGCGGTGAAAGCTTCGAGCGGAAATTTGGCGTCGACGACCAGCAGCCGGTCGTCGCCGGGCAGCCGGATGGCGCAATCGGGCCGCGTGCCGTTGGAGAGCGTCGGCTGGAACAGAAAGGCGTTGGCCGGAAGGCCGTCGCGGACGATCGCCTCCATTCGCCCCTGACCGAAGGCGCCGCGCGTCTGTTTGTTGGCGAGGATGTCCTTCAAGCCGACGACTTCCTGCGTCAGCCCGGCCAGCCGCGTCTGCGCGGCGTCGATCAGCGCCAGCCGCTCATTGAGCGCGCCGAGGTTTTCCTGCGTGGCGCGCGAGGAGCTTTCCAGCCCCTGGCCGACGCGGTGCGAAACAGAATCGAGCCGCTCGGCCAACAGCCTGGCGAAATCCGACTGCCGCGAGCCGAACACCTCCGCCATCGTCTGCATCCGCCCGGCGAGTTCGGCGTTGAGCCGCGCCAAAGCCGCCATCTTCTCGTCGATTTCGCGCTGCCGCTCCGCCTGCGTTTGGGCGCTCTGGACATGGACGTTGCGGGCGGAGAACAGCGCGCGCGCCATCAGCGCCAGCAAGATCAGCCCGAGCGCCAAAATCAACGCCAGCGCCGCCGCCCCCGCCTGCAATTGCGTGACCGGCGTGTCGGCGATCATGAATAAAATACGGTTCATGCGCCCTTTTTAGGCGATTCGGCCGCTATTGAGAACGAAAAAAGAACATCAAATACCCGGTTTCGCCTTGTATTTTGCCGAAAATCCGGCGGCGATCCGTGCTTGCGCTCCCGAAAACATAAAAATCGGCGACCATTTGACCTCCGGGGGTCGCCACATTATGTCAAATCCAACCCCGCAAGAGCTTGAGACATGGCCATTCGTCCGATTCTATGTTTGCCCAATCCGCAGCTTCGCGCTGTCAGCGCCAAGGTGGGCGTTGTCGACGACGCCATCCGCGCTCTGATGGACGATATGCTGGAGACCATGTACGAGGCGCCCGGCGTCGGCCTCGCGGCCATCCAGATCGGCGTCGCCAAACGCGTGATCGTCATCGATACGGCGAAGAAGGAAGAAGAACCCAGGCCGCTGTTCCTCGCCGATCCCGAGATCGTTTGGACCTCGGAGGAAAAATCGGTCTACGAGGAAGGTTGTCTGTCGATCCCCGATTATTACGAGGACATCGAGCGCCCGGCGAAGGTGCGCGTCAAATATCTCGATCGCGACAACAGGCCTTGCGAGATCGAGGCCGTCGGCATTCTCGCCACCTGCCTGCAGCATGAGATCGACCATCTCGATGGTCGGATGTTCATCGACCATTTGTCCCGCCTCAAGCGCGAGCGGGCGATCAAACGCTTCGCCAAGGCGGCGCGTCGCGACAACGAGCATCTGCCGAGCGGTCCGGAAATTCGCGAAAAGCAGGCGCTCTAAGTGCGCGTCGCCTTCATGGGCACGCCGGACTTCGCCGTCGCGGCGCTGGCGGAGATCGTCGGGCGCGGCCATGAGGTGACGGCCGTCTATACCCGCGCGCCCAAACCGGCCGGCCGGCGCGGGCTGGAAATGACGCGCTCGCCGGTCCATGTCGCCGCCGAGACCTTTGGCCTGCCGACGTTCACGCCGAAAACCTTCCGCGATCCGGACGTTCTCGCCCAATTCGTGGCGCTCGCCGTCGATGTCGCCGTCGTCGTGGCCTATGGGCTGATTCTGCCCAAGGCGGCCCTCGACGCGCCGCGGTTTGGCTGCCTCAACGTACACGCCTCGCTGCTGCCGCGCTGGCGCGGCGCCGCGCCGATCCAGCGCGCCATCATGGCGGGCGACAAGGAAACCGGCGTCATGGTGATGGCGATGGAGGAGGGCCTCGACACCGGTCCGGTCGCCATGGTCGAAAAGCTGAAAATCGCGCCGGATATGACCGCTGGCGAAGCGCATGACGCTTTGTCCCGGCTCGGCGCCGATCTTATCGGCCGCGCCCTGGCCGCATTGGAGCGCGGAGCGTTGCATTTCGTTCCGCAGGCGGTTGACGGCGTGGTCTATGCGCCGAAAATCGACAAGGCCGAAGCGCGGATCGACTGGACGCGTCCGGCGGCGACGTTGCACAATCTCGTTCGCGGCCTCTCGCCTTTTCCTGGCGCCTTTTTCGAAGCCGATTTCGGCAAGGGTCCCGAGCGGGTGAAAGTTCTGCGCGCCTGTCTGGCGCAAGGCGCCGGCGCGCCTGGCCATATCCTCGACGCGCAACCCGTCGTCGCGTGCGGCGAGGGCGCTCTGCGCCTGATCGAAGCGCAGCGGGCCGGTAAGACGCCGGTTTGCGGCGAGGATTTCTTTCGCGGGACTCGGCTTGCGCCCGGCGCCATTCTGGCCTGAACGGCAAGGGACTGTGCAGGAAACGGGGTCGGCGGAGGAATATGCCGCGTTACAAACTGACCATAGAATATGACGGGACCGACTATTGCGGCTGGCAGCGGCAGGAAAACGGCCTGTCGGTGCAGGAAGTGATCGAGACCGCGCTGGCGGCGCTGGACAGCGGGCCGATCGGGTTGCGCGGCGCCGGACGCACCGATTCCGGCGTGCACGCCAGCGCCCAGGTCGGCCATGTCGACCTGACCAAGGTCTGGCGCGGCGACAAGCTGCGCGACGCGATCAACGCCCATATGCGTCCCCATCGCATCGCCGTCCTGGCCGCCGAACCGGCGGCCGATGATTTCGACGCGCGCTTTTCCGCCAAAGCCCGGCATTATCTCTACCGGATCGTCAATCGTCGCGCGCCTCTGACCTTCGAGGCCCGGCAAGTCTGGCTGGTCAAACGTCCGCTCGACGCGGGCGCGATGCATGAAGCGGCGCGGCGGCTCGTCGGCCGTCACGACTTTTCGACCTTTCGCGACGCCGATTGCCAAGCCGAAAATCCGGTGCGCACGCTCGACCGGCTCGACGTGTCGCGTGTCGGCGAAGAGCTTCACATCAGAGCCAGCGCCCGCGCGTTCCTGCACAGGCAGGTGCGCTCGATGGTCGGTTCGCTCGAACATGTGGGCTCGGGCAAGTGGCGGGCCGAAGACCTCGCCGACGCGCTCGCCGCGCGCGAACGCGCCCGCTGCGGCCAGGTGGCCCCGGCGGCGGGGCTCTACCTGATCGGCGTCGATTATTAGAATTTCCAACAATCCTTTAAGCGGCGCCGGCGCCAAATTCGCGCGGGCGCTGCAAGTCAGTTTCGCGCCAGCTTGCAACTCTAGGTTGATGTCGGGCCTTAAGAAATATCGCAGGATTTCTCCCTATGCGCCAATTTTCCTTCCCTTTTCAGTTGACGCTCGCTCAGATGGTCATTGTCTTGTCGGTCGTCGCTGTGGCGACGATGACGTTGGGCACATGCTTGGCTAATTACAATTTTTACCGGGAGCTTTACGAAAGCCGGAAGAACGAATTGCGGCACGAAGGGGAAATCGCCGCGTCGCAAGCGCGCGCCGGCGACATGAAGGATCGCGAGGCCGCCTTGCGCCGAGTCATTGAGGCGCTGCGGCCCGCCCAATTCGGCGAGGCTGGCTATTTCTTCCTGTCGGATATGAACGGCAACATGCTGATGCATCCGAACCGCGCCGTCGAAGGCACCAACAGATGGGACGACAAGGACGCCCAGGGACATTACTTCAGCCGCGAAATGGCGGCGCTGGCGAAGACCGGCCAGCCCGGTTTTATCGAATATCCCTTCCCGAAACCCGGCGAAACGGAGCCGTCCGACAAGATCGCCTATATCGTGCCGCTGCCCGAATTGGGCGTATTTATCGGCGCCGGCGCCTATGTCGATGACATATTAGGTGAGACCTTGCGGTTGGCCGCCAGGCTGACGCTCTACGTCATGCCGCTGCTTGCCGGCTTTTTCGCCACCGCCTTTCTGATCGAACGGACGATCGTGCGGCGTCTGCGCTCGATGACCAACGCCATGAGCGAAATGGCGCAGGGCAATTTCGACGTGACGCTGCCCGGTCTCGACCGTCGGGACGAGATCGGCAACATGGGCCGCGCCGTCGAGGCCTTCAAACGCAAGGCTGCCGAGGCGGCCAGACGCGACGCTGACCAAAAGGCCGCTTCGCGCGCCGCCGTCGAAAACGCGCGCAAGCAGGAAATGCTGACTCTCGCCGAGCGCTTCGAAAGCGCCGTCGGCGGCGTTGTCGGCGCTGTGACCGGCGCCGCCAAGCAATTGCAAAGTCTCGCCGGCGCGATGGTCGTCAGCGCCAAGAACGCCGGCGAACAGGCTGAAATCGGCGCGCAGGCCTCGCGCACGGTGTCGGAAAACGTTCAGTCGGTTTCCGCCGCCGCGGAGGAATTGTCTTATTCGGTCTCTGAAATTGGCGGCCACGCGACAAGATCGCGCGATATTTCCGGCGAGGCGGCCAGCGAGGCCGAGCAGACCAACACGCGCATGAGCGAGCTGGCCGAAGCGGTCGGGAGGATCGGCGGCATTGTCGAGTTGATCGCCACCATCGCCCAGCAAACCAACATGCTCGCCCTGAACGCAACGATCGAGGCGGCGCGGGCCGGCGAATCAGGCCGCGGCTTCGCGGTCGTCGCTCAAGAGGTCAAATCTCTGGCCGAACAGACCGCGAAAGCCACTTCGGAAATCGCCGAGCAGATCAATTCGGTGCAAAAAGCCTCGGCCGAGGCCGGCGAATGCATTTCGCAGATGACGGGAGCGACCCGCGAGGTCAATTCCATCGCTTCGACCATAGCCGGAGCGGTCGGCGCGCAGAGCGAAGCGACGCGGGAAATCGCCCTCAACGTTCAGGAGGCCTCGGCCCGAACCAGCGAACTCGCCAACGTGATCGACATGGTGCAGGCTGCTTCGCACGCCTCGGGGCAGGCGGCCGACGACGTGCTCAAATCCACCTCGGAGCTTGCCGTCCAGACCGAACGTCTGCGCCGCGAATGCGACGCCTTCCTCGGCCAGGTGCGCGCCGCCTGAATAAGTTCAGGGGGACGCGTTCTTGCGGAATTAGTCGACTTTTTCACCCTGATAGACGCCCCAGAGATTGTTCTGCGGAATGTATCCGTCGAAGTTCTCGCCCAGAACGTGGCACCACTCGCCGTCGCATTTGCGCACATTGGCGATGACGCCAGGCGCCAGTCTGGCGCTGACGGCGGCCGATTGCGAGGGCTGCGCGTAAAGGGTCAGCGGTTCTTGCCCTTTGTCTTTTTTCCAGGGCGCTATGAGCGCCGTACGCCGGCCCGAAACCAGCGAATGCAACACCCAGCCTTCCGATCCTTCCGAATCGCGGATCTTGCGCCACGTATCAAATTCGGCGGTAATCTCGACCGGCAAGCCGGCCCGCTGGAAAATCCAGCTGGTGCGGTGGTCCTTGGACGGACCCTCGCGTAAATTGACGCGGTCCGACTTGAGGCTGACGAAGCGGGGCACGGGAAGGCCTGTGACAGAACCGGTCTGTTGCGCGTCGGCGTCGCCAAGACCACCCAGCAACGGCGCCGCCGCCAATAGGACGACGCGAAACAACGAATTGATTTTTAACAAAAAAAATGATGATCGTGGCATTTTTTCCATCGCCTGCTTTTTCTTTCGCTGAACGCCCGCGCGCCGGCCGCGTGACTAAACCCGTCTGGCTGTTCTTGTCTTTGCCGAGCCATCTGCTAGGAAACGTCTGGAGTTGGGTTTCGGTTTGATCCCGATCATCCCGTTCTCGCTCCGATGTCGTTAATGACCAGTGAAAATAGGGCGCGCCGGACGTCGTTTCCAGCGCCGAAGGGATGTTACGTATGGGCATGAAAAGGCCGCTCGTGATCGTGACGCGCAAATTGCCCGACGCCGTCGAAGCGCGCATGCGCGAGTTATTCGACGTGAAGTTCAACGAAACCGACGCCCCGATGAACGCCGCCCAGCTGGTGGAAGCCGTTCGCGCCGCCGACGTTCTGGTGCCGACGGTAACCGATCGCATCGATTCCCATATCATCGCCCAGGCCGGCGAACAGATGAAGTTGATCGCCAATTTCGGCAACGGCGTCGACAATATCGATGTCACGTCGGCCCTGCGGCGCGGCATCACCGTCACCAACACGCCGGGCGTCCTGACCGAAGACACCGCCGACATGACGATGGGTCTGATCATCGCCGTCGCGCGGCGGATCGCCGAGGGCGCGCGCGTCGTCCCGGACGGCCTTTGGACCGGCTGGTCGCCGACATGGATGCTCGGCCATCGCATCACCGGCAAGCGGCTCGGTATTGTCGGCATGGGCCGTATCGGTCAGGCGCTCGCGCGCCGCGCCAAGGCTTTCGGCCTTTCCATTCACTACCACAACCGCCGCCGCGCGGCCCAGTCGATCGAGCAGGAGCTTGGCGCGACCTATTGGGATTCGCTCGACCAGATGCTGGCGCGCATGGACATCGTCTCGGTCAATTGTCCGCATACGCCGGCGACTTACCATTTGCTTTCGGCGCGCCGTCTGAAATATCTGCGGCCGGAAGCGATCATAATCAACACGGCGCGCGGCGAAGTCATTGATGAAAACGCCCTGACGCGCATGTTGGAGGCGGACGAGATCGCCGGCGCCGGCCTCGACGTGTTCGAACACGAACCCGCCGTTTCGCCCAAGCTGATCAAACTCGCCAAGTCGGGCAAGGTGACGCTCCTGCCCCATCTCGGATCGGCGACGATCGAGGGGCGCGTCGACATGGGCGAGAAGGTCATCATCAACGTGAAGACTTTCATGGATGGGCATCGCCCGCCCGACCGCGTTCTGCCGAGCATGCTCTGACGCGAATTTTTCGCGGAATCGTTTGCATGCGAACAAAAAACCGATAAAAATTCAAAAAAAAGCAGGGTTGGGAGCGTCCATGTCGACACGTTGGCTTGAAGGGCTGGGGTTTTCCCTGGCGATGGCGGTGGCTGGATTGGTTCTGGCCTATGTTTTCGTTCATATGCCTCAGGCGAGCGCGCGGTCCGGCAAATCGGCCGAAATTTCCGCTTCGCCTTGATCCCCTTGGTCAAGGGCCGGCGACGCCTTTGGTCAGGAATTTCTTCGCCCGACTGTTGTTTTGGCTTCCCCGCCGCCCTTCGCCGGCTTTGCCGGTTCCCGCGGGCTGCCAGGCGGGAACGAGCTGATGTTTGCCCGGCCCGATCAGGTCGGCGCGCCCCATTCTTTTCAGCGCCTCGCGCAAGATCGGCCAGTTTTCCGCGTCGTGATAGCGCAGGAAAGCCTTGTGCAGCCGCCGCTGGCGCAGCCCCTTGGCGGTCTCGACCTTTTCGGAGGCGCCGCGCCGCACGGGTTTCAGCGGATTGACGCCGGAATGATACATGGCGGTCGACAGCGCCATCGGCGAAGGCAGGAAGGTTTGTACCTGATCGGCGCGGTAATCGTTGCGCTTCAGCCAGAGCGCCAGCCGCATCATGTCTTCGTCGCTGGTTCCAGGATGGGCGGCGATGAAATAGGGGATCAGGAAATAGTTCTTTTTCGCCGCCTGGGCGGCGGCGTCGAACAATTGTTTGAAACGGTCGTAGGCGCCGATGCCCGGCTTCATCATTTTCGACAATGGCCCGGCTTCGGTATGCTCGGGGGCGATTTTCAGATAGCCGCCGACATGATGGGCGACGAGTTCGCGGATATAGGCGGGGCTCTTGACGGCGAGATCGTAGCGCACGCCTGAGGCCACCATCGCCTTCTTGACGCCCTTGACCGCGCGGACCTTGCGGTAGAGCTGGATCAGCGCGTCGTGGCTGGTGTCGAGGTTTTTGCAGATATCCGGATAGACGCAGGACAGCCGCCGGCAGACGGCTTCGGTCCGCTTATCCTTGCAGGCCATGCGATACATGTTGGCGGTCGGCCCGCCAATGTCGGAAATGATCCCGGTAAAGCCTTCGGTCTTGTCGCGGATGGTCTCGATTTCCTTGAGGATCGAGCCTTCCGACCGGCTCTGGATGATGCGGCCTTCGTGCTCGGTGATCGAACAGAACGAACAGCCGCCGAAACAGCCGCGCATGATCGTCACCGAATGGCGGATCATTTCCCAGGCGGGAATCTTGGCGCCTTGATAAGCGGGATGCGGCGCGCGCGCGAAGGGCAGGTCGTAGACGTTGTCCATTTCCGCCGTGGTCAGCGGGACCGGCGGGGCGGTGAGCCACACGTCCTTGTCACCGTGGCGCTGGACAAGCGGCCGAGCGTTGCCGGGATTGCTCTCCTTGTGCAGCACGCGCGAAGCCCTGGCGTAACTTTCCGGGTCGTCGGCGACCTGCTGATAGGCGGGCAGGCGCACGACGACGTTCTCGCCCCTGAGCTGCGCGCCTTCGTCGGCTTGGTCGATATCGTCGGCGTGCGCTTCGCGCCAGCCTTCGGGCCAGCCTTCGGACATCGCCTCGCGCACGAGGGCGAGGCCGCCAATATCGGAAAAATCCTGCGCGAGGCCTTTTTTGGCGATGCGGTGGGCGACCTCGACCAGGGCCCGCTCGGCGTTGCCGTAGAGCAGCAGGTCGGCCTTAGCGTCGAGCAGGATCGAGCGGCGGATTTTGTCGGACCAATAATCGTAATGGGCGATGCGGCGCAGCGACGCCTCGATGCCGCCAAGAACGATCGGGACGTCGGGAAAAGCCTCGCGGCAGCGCTGGGCGTAGACGATGACGGCGCGGTCCGGGCGCCTGCCGCCTTCGCCGCCTGGCGTGTAGCTGTCGTTGTGGCGCAGCCGGCGGTCCGCGGTATAGCGGTTGACCATCGAATCCATGTTGCCGCTGGTGACGCCAAAAAACAGGTTGGGCCTGCCGAGCGCCTTGAAGCTTTCGGCGTCCCGCCATTCCGGCTGGGCGACGACGCCGACGCGAAAGCCCTGCGCCTCCAACAGACGACCGATGATCGCGACGCCGAAGCTTGGATGGTCGATATAGGCGTCGCCGGTGACTAGGATGATGTCGCAGCTGTCCCAGCCGAGCTTATCCATTTCCGCCCGCGACATCGGCAGAAAGGGCGCGACGCCGAAGCGCGTCGCCCAATACTTGCGATAGGAAAACAGCGGAGCGGGATGCGGGGCGGAGTTTTGCGGCGCGGCCATGGGATTTCGTGACGAAGTTTTTGTCATCCGTCAAACCAAACCGCAACATTGGGGCGAATTTGCAACGCGCCAGGCTTGGCGCCCAGACGGCCGGGCCGCCGCCTGCCCGTTCAGACGACCGTGTTCACCGTTCGCCAGCGCGCCGCCGTGACGCCTTCTTCGACGCTCAATCGGCCGACGATATATTCGATGGCGATTTCCCGCAGCTTTTCCGACACCAGCGTCGCCGTCACCTCGACGCGGTCCGACCCTTCGATATCGGCGCTGTCCAGTTCGCGCAGATGTAGGTCGCCGTTGGAAAAGCCCTGCACCAGCAGGGCTCTGATGCGCGCCTCCTCCTGGCTGCGGCAGACGACCGACACGACATAGGACGTTTCGACCTCCGCGGTTCCGATCGGTTGCCGATTGATCTTGCTGACCAACGGCCGCAGCAACAAATTGACGAAAATGACCAGAACCACCGCCAGCACGGCGTGCCGCCAGAAACCCGCGCCGGCCAGCAGCCCGACGGCGCCGGAGCACCACAGCGTCGCCGCGGTGTTGAGGCCGCGGACGTTGAGCCCCTCCTTCGATATGACGCCGGCGCCGAGGAAGCCGATGCCGGTGACGACCTGCGCGGCGACCCGCGTCGGGCTGTCGTCGGTGAATTGCCCGGCAAAGACGACGAAGGTCGCAGCGCCGAGCGAGACCAGCGTATTGGTGCGCAGCCCGGCCAGCCGCTGGCGCCATTGCCGTTCGAACCCGATAACCGCGCCAAGTCCCAGCGCGACGGCGAGATTGAGCGCGTCCTTGAGAAAATGCGGGTCGAGCGTTTCCATCAACGCAAAGCCTTTTTGGACTGGAATGTACCGGTCGCGCCATCGTCTTCCGGCAATCGCGGCGGCGGACCTGTTGTCGCTTGCGCGTCGACGCCGCCCCGGCGGCGATAGCCTTGCTTTATGACGGTTGGATTACAGAGCGGCGAAGACGCGCCGATGATCGTTAGTCTCCGTGGCGGCGTTCCCGGCCTGATCGCCGCGCATCGTTTGGACGCAATTTGTCGTCATTATCCTGTCGATTTTCAGAGATTTGACGCGATTTTTCGCGCCTAGGCGGCGTTTGTAAAACTGTGATTTGTTTGCGTTTCCACAACGTCGCGCGGCGGCCGCGTCGTATTTTCCTCGGCGTTGGGTCGGCGCGGGTCGGTTCGGCGAATTCCCATGAAAGCCGGTCCCAAGGCGCCGCTTTTGTAAGTCTCCGAACGAGGGCGAAGCCATGAAAACCATGACCAGAAACGCAATCCTCGCCGCCTCCTCGGCATTGCTGATCCAACCGGCTTGGAGCGCCAGTCGCGAAGATAACGCCAAGGATGAAATCGTCGGCGTCGAGGACGCCGTCCTCACCGACGCGCCCGCGACGCCGCCCGCCATTCATCGTGATCACGCCACCAAGGTTGTCGTCCATCTCGAGGTCAGGGAAGTCGAAGGGCGGCTTGCCGACGGCGTGCGCTACACGTTCTGGACCTTCGGCGGCAAGGTGCCGGGCAAGTTCATCCGCGTGCGCGAGGGCGATCTGGTCGAGATGCATCTCGACAACCATCCCGGCAACAAGATGCCGCACAATATCGATCTGCACGCCGTCAACGGTCCCGGCGGCGGCGCGGCGGCCTCGCTGACGGCGCCCGGCCATAGCTCGGTGTTCTCGTTCAAGGCCCTCAATTCAGGGCTTTTCGTCTATCATTGCGCCACGGCGCCTGTCGCCATGCATGTCGCCAATGGCATGTACGGGATGATCCTGGTCGAACCGAAGGGAGGCTTGCCCAAGGTCGACCGCGAATATTACGTGATGCAGGGCGATTTCTACACCAGGGGCGCCAATGGCGAGCAGGGTCTGCAACCCTTCAGCATGGCCAAGGCGATCGACGAGAAGCCGGATTATGTCGTGTTCAACGGCTCGGTCGGTTCGACCGTCGGCGAGCGCGCCATCACCGCCAATGTCGGCGAGACCGTGCGGCTGTTCGTCGGCGACGGCGGTCCCAACCTGACCTCGT
The DNA here is from genome assembly GCA_963736175.1 of uncultured Alphaproteobacteria bacterium. GTDB lineage: Bacteria > Pseudomonadota > Alphaproteobacteria > Rhizobiales > Beijerinckiaceae > Rhodoblastus. The sequence goes on from CAVTNU010000002.1 coordinate 274,688, forward strand.
CCTTCCACGTGATCGGCGAAATCTTCGACACCGTCTGGGCCGAGGGCAATATGAACGCGCCGACCCACAATGTGCAGACGACCATGATTCCCGCCGGCGGTTCGGCGATCGCGGAATTCAAGACCAGCGTTCCCGGCGTCTTCATCATCGTCGACCATTCGCTGACGCGCGCCTTCAATCGCGGCGCCTTGGCGCAGTTGAAAGTCGCCGGCGCCGAAGACAAGGCCGTCTATTCCGGCAAGACGAGCGATGAGGTCTATTTGCCCGAAGGCGCCGGCGTCCGCGGCGCGCCGCAGGCCGAAAGCATCGCTCCTTCCGCCAAGAACAAGGCCGAGCGCGTGAAAATCGGCGAAGGCGTCTTCGCCAATAATTGCCAGGCCTGCCATCAGTCCAATGGCGAAGGCGTGCCCGACGCGTTTCCGCCGCTCGCCAAGTCCGACTACCTCAACGCCGACAAGCTGCGCGCCATCAAGACCGTCACCGGCGGGCTCGAAGGCAAGCTGACCGTCAACGGCCGCGACTTCAATGGCGTCATGCCGGCCTGGGAGTTGCCGGACGAAGAAATCGCCGACGTCATGACCTACATCTACAGCAAATGGGGCAATTCCGGACTTGAAGTGCTGCCCGCCGAAGTGCAGGCCAACCGGGTCAAGGCGAAATAGGCGATGCGCGTCATCCGGCAAACGATCCTTCCAGCGCTCGTCGTCGCGGCCGTGGCGTATCCCGCCGTGGCGACGCCAGAGTCGATGGCGCGCCTACCGGCCGGCGTCTATCTGCCGTTTTTTTTGTCCAATCCCGGCAAGGGCAAGACGGCGCTCGTCAGCATTCCGGCGCAAGTCGCCGCCTTTCGGCTGGACCGTAAGCCGGTCGCCAACGCGCAGTTTCTCGATTTTGTGCGCCGGCGGCCCGAATGGCGCAGGTCGCGGGTCAAAGCCTTGTTCGCCGATCATAGCTATCTCGCCAAATGGCGCGGCGATCTGAAATTGTCCGGTGCGCAGGCGGCGGCGGAGCCGGTGACCAACGTCTCCTGGTTCGCCGCGCAGGCCTATTGCGAAGGGCGTGGCTTGCGCCTGCCGACGACCGAGCAATGGGAATATGCGCTGGCCGACCAGGGGCGCGATCAGGCTCAGGTCGATCAGCGCTCGCTCGAGTGGTTCGCCGCTCCCAATTCGTCGCGTCTTGCCGTCGTAGGGAGCGGCGCGCCGAACGGCTTTGGCCTCTACGACATGGTCGGCCTCGTCTGGGAATGGACGCTTGACTACAACAGCGCCATCTCGGGAACCGAACAGCGCGATACGTCCTCGAAGGACGATGCGCAATTCTGCGGCAATGGCGCGACCGGCGTCAGGGACGCCGCCGATTATCCGGCTTTCATGCGCTATGCGCTGCGCGCCAGCCTGAAGGCCGCCTATACGCTCGACAATGTCGGCTTTCGTTGTGCAGGAGAACCATGATGCGTCTTTCAATCGCCGTGCTGGCGCTCGCCGTAAGCCTTGTGCTGACTTCATCCGCGCGCCTCAGCGCGCACGATCACGAGCATATGCGCGAAATGGCGGCGGCCAAACCGCTCTCCGGAGCCTCGCTCTATAACCTGAAGTCGCGTTGGACCAATCAGGACGGCAAGTCTGAAGTCCTCGCCTCGTTACGCGGCGCGCCAGTCGTCGTCGCCATGGCCTATACGAGTTGCAAGGACATCTGCCCGCTGATCGTCGCCAACATGGTCGGGATCGAAAATCAGGCGAAGGGGAAGGGCCTGAGCAAGGTTCGTTTCGCCTTTTTCTCGCTGGATTCGCTTGTCGACACGCCAGCGCGGCTGAAAGCCTACGCCGACGAGCGCGGCCTCGACATGACGCGGTGGACGCTCTTTCACGGCGACGATAAGTCGGTGCGCGAACTCGCGGCGGCGCTCGGCGTACGCTACCGCCCCGACGGACAGGGCGGTTTCAATCATTCCGCCGCAATTTCGCTGCTCGACGCCGACGGAAATATCGCTTTTCAGTTGACAGGCGTTAAGGACGACGTCGGCGATCTGATGAAATCGCTGGAGGTCGTCAGCGCGACGGCGAAGTAGCCGCGCGTCGTCAAATTCCGCGCCGCGTGAGCGGATCGACTTTTGCCGCGGGTCGAGCTTTGCAACGAGGCGGATACGAGCCATGTCGAGCAAGGACCATTCGCGCGCGATCGAAGCGATGACGCTGGTGGACGACGCGATGCGCCGGCGCCCGGCGACGATCGCCGTGTTTATGCGCTGGCGCCTGCATTGCGTCGGCTGTCCGATCGGCTCGTTCCACACGATCGCCGACGCCGCGCGGGAACATGGCGTCGATGAGCAGGCGTTGCTCGCCGAATTGATCGCTATTCCGCCTTTTCCGCCAGCATGAACAGGCCATGCGGGTCGCGCACCAGCAGGCGCTGGCGGCCGCCTTCGACCAAGCCCTTTTCTTCCCAAGCGCTCAGGATGCGGCTGACGGTGTGCAGCGTCGTGCCGGTCATTTCGGCGATGTCCTGCCGCGAGATCGGGAAGTCGATCAAAAGGCCCTCGTCGGTCTTGCGTCCGGCTTGATTGACCAGACGCAGCACGGCGTGGGCGACGCGCTTTTCCACCTGTTGCGTCGACATTTCGAGAATGCGGGTTTGCGAATCCTGCAAACGCGCGCCGATCGTCCCCATCGTGTTCAGCGCCAGCTCTGGATGACGCGACACCAAACCCGCCCAGGCCGAATTCGGCCAGACCAGCGCCAGAGAGTCGACGACGGCCGTCGCTGTTCCGGGATAGATGTCGCTTTTGATCGCCATCGCCACGCCGAACATGTCGCCGGGACCGACAAAGCGCACGACCATCTGCTGACCTTGCGGCGTCAGACGCGTCACCCTCAGGCGTCCGTTCAGCAGCAGGAAGAATTCGTCGGCCTGCTGACCCTGGGCGAAGGCGGTCGCGCCCTTGGGCAGGCGCAAGGTACGCGCCAGCGTCAGCGCGTCGTCGAGCGCTTCGGGCCCCAGCCCAGCGAAAGCCGGCAAGGCGGCGATCAGCGAACGATCAAGCTGCGCCATGTTTCGAAATGCTCCCGCAATCGGGTTTCGCTCGCCCGCGTCGTCGCGTTGTTTGTCCACGCGCAACGTTACAGGGCCGCTCGACGACTAGAAAGCCCATAATCGCATACGTCGGGCGCCGCGCCCCGCGCGCGCCGCCGCGCCAACGGAGTTTGAGATCCATGCCCCCTGTCCCGCGCGCTCGCGCCTATCAAGGTCCCGCCGTCCTCAGCAATGGCTTCCGCCCGTTCTTCCTCGTCGGCGCGTTGGCGGCGGTCGTCGCCGTCATGGCGTGGATGCCGCAATATTTCGGCGAAATCACGTTGACCACGGTCTTCCAGCCGCTCGACTGGCATATTCACGAAGCCCTGTTCGGCTATGTCGCGGCGATCGCGACGGGCTTCCTGCTGACCGCCGTGCCCAACTGGACCGGCCGTCTGCCGTTGCGCGGATGGCCGTTGGCGGGCCTGCTGGCCGTCTGGCTGGCCGGCCGCGCCGCCGTCGCCGCCTCGGCTTCCATCGGCTGGGCCGCCGCGGCGATCATCGATTGCGCTTTTCTCATCCTCGTTTGCGCCGTGACGGCGCGCGAGATCATCGTCGGAAAGAACTGGCGCAACCTCAAGGTTTTCGCGGTCGTGGCGCTGTTGGCGGGCGCCAATGTCGTCTTTCACGTCGAGGCGCACGCCCATGGAGTCGCCGATTACGGCAAACGGCTGGGCCTCGCGGCGGTCATCGCGTTGGTCATTCTGGTTGGCGGGCGCGTCATTCCCAGTTTCACGCGTAATTATCTGGCGCGCCTCGGTCCGGGCCGGCTGCCCGCCAGCTTCGACGCCTTCGACAAGATCTGTGTCGCCGCCGCTGGACTCGCCTTGCTCGCCTGGGTTTTGGCGCCGACCCGGGCCGCGACCGGCGGTCTGTTGATCGCCGCCGGCCTGCTGCATGCGGCGCGTCTGGCGCGCTGGGCCGGCGACCGCGCCGCTTCCGACGCGCTGGTGGCGATCCTGCACGTCGGCTACGCCTTCGTGCCGCTTGGCTTCGTGTTTTCGGGTCTGGCCGCCCTGACGCCGGCCATGCCCGCCAGCGCCGGCGTCCACGCGTGGACGGTCGGCGCGATCGGGGGAACCACGCTGGCGATGATGACCCGCGCCAGCCTTGGCCACACCGGGCGGGCATTACACGCCGGCAAGGGCTCGCAGGCGATTTACGTCGCTATAGCGCTGGCGGCGCTGGCGCGCATCGGCGCGGCGCTGGCGCCGCAATGGAGCTTTATCCTGCTGCATGTCGCCGCCTTCGCCTGGACGGGCGCCTTCCTGGGCTTCGTCCTGGCCTATGGCCGCGCGCTGCTCGGTCCGCGCGCCGTTTGACCGCGGCGCCGGCGAGGCGCGCGCTAATCCGATCACCGGTTTTCCGGCGCGCAACTGTTCAATCCGATGCGATAGACTTTGCCGCGGCCGAGCACGTGGGCGCGCGCGCCGCCGCGCGGAAACAACGGCGCGAAGGCGTCATCGAGAATGTTGAGGCCGCCGGCGTAGGCGCCGAAGGCGGGCAGGACGCAGCGATCGTCGTCGCCGAGAAAACAGCGCCGCCGCGTCGAGCCCGAGGCGCCGACGACGCGCGCCGCCGGATGCAGATGGCCGGCGATTTCGCCGGGCGCGGCGCTGCGCGTCGGCTCGTGGCGCAAGGTCAGGCCGGCAATCTTCATCTCGGCGCGGATGTCCCCGCCGATGTCCCGCGCGACGTCCTTTGCGCTGGCGGCGAAGAGGGCTTCGTCGTGATTTCCGAGCGCCCAGATCCATTCGCGGCCGGTCTGCAAGCCGCGCAACGTCGCGCGATCACGCTCGCACAATCGCGCCGGTCCCTCGCCGTCGTGAAAGGAATCGCCGAGCGCGACGACGGCGCGCGGCCGCCAGCGGGCGATCAACCGGCTGAGGAACAGCAAAGTCGTCGCGGTGTCGTAGGGCGGCAGAAAAACGCCGCGCCGCGCCAGCGACGAGCCTTTTTCCAGATGCAGGTCGGCGACGACGATCAGGCCTTCGCGTTCGAGCACAAGCGCGCCGAAAGGGTCGGCGAGCATGTCGCAACCGGCGATGCGCAGGGCGCCCGGAACGAAATTTTGCGCGGCCTCAGGCAAGTTCGGCTTCCTCTTCCAGCCTTTCGGCGGCTTGCGCCAGCACGTCCTCGCGCCCCTCGCCATAGATCGGCTCGCGGCCGATTTCCAGCATCACCGGCACGGCCAGCGGCGAAATATGATCGAGGTCCTTATGAACGATTTTGCCGTCGATGCGAAACAGCATTTCGGCAAGTCTGGCGATGTCGAGCAGGCCGCTCGCCGCGTCCTCGCGCGCCGCGCGCAGCAGAATATGGTCGGGCTCGTGCTGGCGTAAAACGTCGTAGATCAGATCGGTCGACACCGTCACCTGCCGCCCGGTCTTTTCCTTGCCCGGGAAACGTCGCTCGATCAGGCCGGAGATCAGCGCGCATTGGCGGAACGCGCGTTTCATCAGCGCCAATTCCTGCAGCCAGGCGTCGAGGTCGTCGCCCAGCATGTCCTGGGCGAACAGCGCGTCGAGGCTGAGCGCGCCAGCGCTGATGCTCGCTCCGACATCGGCCAGTGACCAGACGCACAGTGCATATTCATTGGCGACGAAGCCCATCGGCTTCAGCCCCGCGCGCTCCATGCGCCGCGTCAGCAGCATGCCGAGCGTCTGGTGGGCAAGGCGACCTTCGAACGGATAGGCGACGAGATAAAAACGGCCGCCGCGCGGAAAAGTCTCGACGAGAAGATCGGTTTCGCGCGGCAGGATCGAGCGCAGCCTTTGCAGTTCGAGCCAGTCCGCGACCTGTTCGGGCAGCCGCCGCCAGCTGCTGGGATCGGCCAATATCCGGCGCACCCGCGCGGCGAGATAGGTCGAGAGCGGGAACTTGCCGCCGGCGTAGGAAGGGACCTTCGGCGTCGTTCCCTGCGCACGCGAGACCAGCGCTTCATTTTCGACGATCGTTTCGAGCGCCAGCACTTCGCCGCCGAACAGAAACGTGTCGCCGGGCGACAGGGTTTCGAGAAAATATTCCTCGATTTCGCCGAGCACGCGGCCGCCGCGCGTTATCGGGCCGGTATAGGCCGGGCCGCCGCCGGAATTGGGCGAGCCGGCCCAATAGAGCGCGCCGCCGCCGCGCTTGCCCTTGGCCGCGACGTGAGCGGCGCTGGCCCGCGTCAGCCGCACTTTCAGCATCTGCGCCTCGACGATGGTCCCGACATTGAGGCGGTAGCTTTGGGCGATCTTGCCATTGGCGATGCGCCATAAACCCCGCGGATTTTGCCTGATTTTGGCGAAATGCTCGTAGCTTTTCAGCGCGTAGCCGCCGGTGGCGACAAAGTTCAGCGCCGCGTCGAAGGTCGCGCGGTCGAGCCCGGCGTAAACGGCGGCGTCCGATGCTTCGGCGAACAGGTCGTCGGCGGCGAAGGGCGCGGCGCAGGCCATGGATGTGCTGGGCCAGCACATCGAGCGCGCCCTTGCGCGGCGCCGGCGTGTCCTGCGCGCCCTCGCGCGCCGCCTCGACAGCGGCGACGCATTCGATCAATTCGAAGCGATTGGCGGGCGCGAGCAGCGCGCGCGAAGGCTCGTCGAGCCGGTGATTTGCCCGACCAATTCGCTGCAGCAGCCGGCTTGCCCCCTTTGGCGCGCCAATATTGACGACGAGATCGACGTCGCCCCAGTCGACGCCGAGATCGAGCGTCGAGGTGCAGACCACCGCCTTCAGGGCGCCTTTGGCCATCGCCGCCTCGACGCGCCGCCGTTGCCCGGCGTCGAGCGAGCCGTGATGCAGGGCGATCGGCAGGCTGTCGTCGTTGATCCGCCACAGCTCCTGAAACACGAATTCGGCCTGGGCGCGCGTATTGACGAAGACCAGCGTCATTTTCGCCCGCCCGATGGCGTCATAGATTTCGTTCAAGGCGTGGCGGGCGGAATGGCCGGCGAAGGGCAGGCGTTCGGCCGTCTCCAGTATGCGCAGATCGGGCGGGGCGCCGGCCGGCGCTTCGACGAGCGCGCAAAGCGGGCGGCTGAGTCCGCCGAGCCAGCGGCGCAGGTCGTCCGGCTCGCGCACCGTCGCCGAAAGCCCGACCGTGGTCATGCGCGGGGCATGCCGGCGCAGCCGCGTCAGGCCAAGCGCCAGCAGATCGCCGCGCTTTGAGACGACCAGGGCGTGCAACTCGTCGAGCACGAGGCGCTTGAGATCGGCGAACAGGAACGCCGCGTCGGGCGAGGCGAGCAGCAGCGCCAGTTGCTCCGGCGTGGTCAGCAGAATGTCGGGCGGCGTATGCCGCTGGCGCTGGCGTTTGGCGGGCGAAGTGTCGCCGGTGCGCGTTTCGATCGAAATGCGCAGGCCCATGTCGTCGACGGGACTTTGCAGATTGCGCGCGATGTCCACGGCCAAAGCCTTTAACGGCGAAATGTATAACGTGTGCAGGCGCCGTTCCGGCCTGTTGCGCGTGGCCCTGGCTTCGGCGAGTTCGATGAGGCTGGGCAGGAAGCCGGCAAGAGTCTTGCCGGCGCCCGTCGGGGCGATCAGCAATGCGTCGCGGCTCGCGCGCGCCTGTTCGAGCAAAGCGATCTGATGGGGACGCGCGCGCCAGCCGCGCGCCGAAAACCAGCGTTCGAAAATTTCAGGCAGGAGCGGCGTCTGGCGTGTCGGCACAAAGCCAACTTAAGATTTCCACAACGCCGCGGCCAGACCCGGAACGGCCTTGCCGGCTTCCTTGCGGGTGGAGACTCTGTCGAGCCGCCGCACGGCAAGGCTGGAGCGCGCGGCGACGGCCTCGATATAACGCGCCGAATGGGCGTAACGCAGATCGGCGCCGATGCGGACGTCGCCGTTGTCGGCCTCCTGCGTCGTGAACAGGAATAGGCCGCCCGGCTGCAAGACGCGGGCGCAGGCCGCGAAAATGGGCGAGAGATCGCCGATGTAAACGAAGACGTCGGCGGCGACCGCCAGATCGGCGCTTGCCTCTCGTTCGTCGTGCAAAAAGGCGAGGAGATCGGCGGTGGCGAGCGCGTCATAGAGATTTTTGCCGCGCGCCGCTTCGACCATGTTGGGCGACAGATCAACGCCGCTCAAAAAACCGACGCGCGAGCGGAAAGCCGCGCCGGCCAGTCCCGCGCCGCAGCCGAGATCGAGCGCGCGCTCGAAACGTCGCTCCGGCGCCAGATCATGCGCCAGCGCCAGAAGGATTTCCGGACCGCGGTAAGCGAGGGCGCCGGTCAGATGCGCGTCGAATGTCCTGGCGTATTGATCGAACAGGGTTCGGACATAGGCGGCGGGGGCGGTCGACGGCGTGGCGGCGGCGCCGAGCCGAGCCAGATGCAGATCGGCGGCGAGCGCGCCTTCGGCGTCGAAGCTTGCCGCCTTGGTCAGCGCGGCGACGGCTTCGTCGCGCCGCCCCAAACGTTCGAGCGCCTCGCCGAGGGCGAACCAGGCGGGCGCCCATTGCGGCGCCAGCTCCAGCGTCTGGGCGAACAGATCGGCGGCGGCGGCGTAATCCTTGTCGGCGCTGGCCCCAAGGCCCCATTGATAACGCCGGTCGGCGGCGAGATCGCCGGAGGAATAGTAATTCGACATTAGGCAACCGTGAATTAGAACGCGGGCTCGGCCGGCTGCGGGACGCAAAATCGCGGCGCTCGATCATACCGGCGCTTTCGAGCCTTGCCGCGGCGCGGCTCGTCGGCATCCCGCCGAGCGTCGAACAGGGTCCAAGATCGGGCGCCGAAACTCGGTCCTTGATAGGCTATCGCCGGCGCGGAGCCAAATTCTCAGAATCAGCGCCGACGCCGCGTCGGCGGCCGTGAAAGCCCGCGTCGCCGAAAATAAATAACATGTTAAATAATATCGCTCGTTGAAGCGACGCGCCATTGTTCGCTATTTTGGCCGCGAAGCAAAAAGCCGGTTGCATTCATTGAACGATCGGTTAATTTTACTTCCGTCATCCGATCGATGTCGTCGAACGCCGCTCGTCTTTGCCGGCGACGTTCAAAGCCGTCATGATCGGGCGCGCCAGAATCTATAGCGAACGGCTCGCGCTTTTCCGGTCAGAATATCGGGCGCCGTAGACGCCCGAACTTTTTGTTCCTGATCGAGGGAGCGAAAGCTCAAAGTTTGATATAGCTCTCTGGCGCGAACCGAAAAGAGCGTCGATAAAGACGCCGTAGAGTCCAAAAAAAGCACCCTTTACTGGGGAGGAGCGATTCATGAGACAAGTTTTTCGCGCCGGCCTTGCCGCCGTCGCTCTGTTGGCCTGTCAGCTTCCCGCGCGCGCCGCGGACCCGATCAAACTGGGCGCCGTGCTTTCGGTGACCGGTCCGGCCGCCTTTCTCGGCGAACCGGAACTGAAGACCCTGCAAATGTATGTCGAGCAGACCAACGCCAAAGGCGGTCTTCTCGGCCGTCCGATCGAGCTAGTCTCTTATGACGACGGGTCGGAAGCGGCGAAGGCCAATGGATTCACCAAGCGCCTCATCGAGGAAGACAAGGTCGACGCCTTGATCGGCGGCACCACCACCGGCGCGACGATGGGCATGTATCCGCTGGTTGAACGCGCGGAAATTCCCTTCATTTCGCTGGGCGGCGGCGTCGTCATCGTCGATCCGACGAAAAAATGGATGTTCAAGGTCGCCCACAACGACCGCATGGCGGCCGAGCGCATATTCGGGGACGCCAAAAAACGCGGCCTGACGAAAATCGCCCTGCTCTCGGAAACGTCGGGCTTCGGCCAATCGGGTCGCAAGGAGACTTTGGCGCTCGCGCCCAAGGCCGGCGTCGAAATCGTCGCGGACGAAACCTATGGTCCCAAGGATACCGACGTCACGGCGCAATTGACGAAAATTAAGGACGTTCCCGGCGTGCAGGCGATCCTCGTCTTCGGTCTCGGGCAGGGGCCGGCCATCGTCACCAAAAACATCGCCCAGCTTGGCTTGAAGTTGCCAATCTACCAGTCGCATGGCGTGGCGTCGGAGGAATTCATCAAGCTCGCCGGCGCCGCCGCCGAAGGCGTGCGCCTGCCGGCCGCCGCTATTCTGGCGCCCGAGCAACTTGCGGCCGACGATCCGCAGAAGAAGGTCGAGCAGGATTACGTCGACGCCTTCAAGGCCAAATACCATGAGCAGATTTCGACCTTCGGCGGCCACGCCCGCGACGCGTTCTTCATCTGGAAGGGCGCGGTCGAGCGCGCCGGCTCGCTCGACAAGGCCAAAGTGCGCGACGAAATCGAAAACACCAAGAATCTTGCGGGCACGGGCGGCGTGATCAATATCAGCCCGGAAGATCATCTGGGCCTGCAGACCTCGGCGTTCCGCATGTTCGAGATTCATGACGGCAAGTGGAAGTTGTTGAACTGAGCCTCAAGGCCGGGACGGACGGCATGGCCGCTTGCCCCTTTACAGCCGATTCTCGCCGATCGCGACGAACCGCGATCGGCGAAGTCCGGCGTGTCAGCGTGTTGTCGTGCTGGTCGGGGTCGTTGAAATTTTGTCGTTGGAGTAAAGCCGTCCTTGCCCCAATTCCTGCAACTGATGTTCAGCGGCTTGACTGTTGGGGCGACCTACGCCCTGGCGGCTCTGGGTTTCTCGATCATCTACAACGCCTCGGGCGTGATCAATTTCGCTCAGGGCGAATTCATCATGCTCGGCGCGATGCTCGCCGTCTTTCTTTCCGCCGCCGGCCTGCCCTTGCCGCTGGCGGTCGTGCTTTCGGTCGTCGGCGTCGCCGCGATCGGCATGCTGGTTTATAAATTGGCGGTGGAGCCGGCGCGCGAGGCCGACGTCACCGCCATCATCATCATCACCATCGGCGTTTCGACGATTTTGCGCGGCGCCGTTTCGGTCACGCTGGGCAAAGGCGCGCATGCGCTGAAGAGCTTCTCCGGCGACGCGCCGCTCAATCTGTTCGGCGCCGCCGTGCTGCCGCAAAGCCTGTGGGTGGTCGCCGCGACGCTTGTCATCGTCGCCGCGCTTGCTTTATTTTTCGGCCGCTCGCGCCTGGGCAAGGGCATGCTCGCCACCGCCCACAATCGCCTCGCCGCTCAGCTTGTCGGCGTCAACGTCAAGCGCATTCTACTGTTGAGCTTCGGACTTTCGGCGGCGCTCGGCGCCATCGGCGGAATATTGATCGCACCGATCGCGACGACCTCCTATGACGCGGGAATCATGCTCGGCCTGAAAGGCTTCGTCGCCGCGACCGTCGGCGGTCTCGGCTCCGGCGCCGGCGCGATCGCCGGCGGCCTGCTGCTCGGGCTGATCGAGATTTTCACCGCCGGCTATATTTCCTCCGCCTACAAGGACGCGGCGCCTTTCGTGCTGGTTCTGATCATTCTCATCCTTCGCCCGAGCGGCCTGTTTGGCCTCGGTCCGTCCACGCGCGTTTGAGGGGAGCCGTCGATGTCGACCCAATCCCCCGCCGTCCTGTCCGCCGCCCGGCTCGCCAACCGGCGCTGGGCGGAGCTGGCCTTTGTCGTCTTTCTGGTTCTGTTGCCGTTCGCTCTGCCGAACGCCTTTTACTACGACGTCGCCATCCGCATCGCCGTCAACGCCGCGCTCGCCATCGCACTCAACCTGCTGATCGGCTACACCGGCCAGATCAGCCTCGGCCACGCCGGATTTTTCGGCCTCGGCGCCTACGGTTCGGCGATCCTGACCAGTCATTTTGGCCAGAGTCCGATGCTCGCCTTGCTGGCCAGCGCCGTCTTCACCGGCCTGCTGGCGTTCGCCGTTGGGCGGGCGATCCTGCGGCTTGAAGGCCATTACCTCGCCATGGCCACATTGGGTTTGGGCGTCATCGTCTCCATCGTCCTGACCAACGAGACGGCGCTGACCGGCGGGCCGGACGGCATGTCGGTCGGCGATTTCGAAATCCTCGGCCATCGTCTGGCCGGCGAGCGCAATTGGTATTGGGTCTTCGCCGCCGTGCTGGCCGCCGCCGTCGTGCTGGCGGGCAATCTCGTCGAAAGCCCCGCCGGGCGCGCCTTGCGCGCTCTGCATGGATCGCAGATCGCGGCGCGCGCCATGGGCGTTGACGCCAGCGCCTTCAAATCGCGCATATTCGTTCTGTCCGCCGTCGCCAGCGCCGTGATCGGCTCCCTTTACGCCCATTATATCGGCTTCATCACGCCGGGCGTCGCCGGCTTTCCCAAATCGGTCGAACTGGTGACGATGGTCGTCGTCGGCGGCATGGCTTCGATCTGGGGTTCGATCCTCGGCGCCGCGTTGTTGTCGCTGCTGCCCGATCTGCTGGCGCGGTTCGAGGGGTTCGAGACCATCGCCTTCGGCGCCATTCTTGTCGGCGTGATGATCTTCCTGCCGCGCGGCATCGGGCCGAGCCTGGCGGGGCTCATAGCGCCGCGCCAGTCCGACGGGCGGAGCTGAGCCATGCTCGTCGTTGAAAACCTCACCAAGAATTTCGGCGGCGTCGCGGCGGTGTCGGACGTCAGCTTCAAGGTGAACAAGGGCGAAATCTACGCCGTTATCGGCCCCAACGGCGCCGGCAAGACGACGTTGTTCAATCTCATCACCGGCGTCTATACGCCGTGCGTCGGCTCGATCCGGCTGAACGACGAGGACGTCGCCGGACTGTCGCCGGAAAAATTGGCGCGGCGTGGGGTTTCGCGCACTTTTCAAAACCTGCAGGTGTCGATGAATCTGTCGGCGCTCGAAAACGTCATGGCCGGCGCTCACCTTTCCCTGAATACAAGCTTGCTCGCCGGCATGGTCCGTTGGCCGGGCATAGCGGCGAAGGACAAGCGGCTGCGGGAAACGTGCGCCGAACTGCTCCGGTTCGTCGGCTGCGGCGCCTATGTCGACTACGCCGCGCGCTCCATGCCCTATGGCGCGTTGAAGCGTCTTGAGATCGCCCGCGCGCTCGCCGCGCAATCGAGCATTCTCTTCCTCGACGAGCCGGCCGCCGGCCTTAACCACACCGAAACCCATGAAATCGAAGAGCTGATCGCCGAACTGCGTCGGCGCGGGCTGACCGTGGTTCTGGTCGAGCACGACATGAAACTCGTGATGAATGTGGCCGACCGCATCCTCGTGCTCGACTATGGCAAAAAGCTCGCCGAAGGAACACCGCCCGAAGTTCGCGCCAACCGCGATGTCATCGCCGCCTATCTCGGCGCCGAAAGCGCAGGAGACTGAGCTATGCGCGCGCTCGACATCATCGCCGCCGAACATGTCAGCCTGTGGCGCGTCAGCAATGCGCTCGGCGTTCTTGGCGCCAGAATCGCCAAGGCGCCGGATGAGACCGACATCCACACGATCGCGCTGATCGCCGATTATCTCGACGGCTTTGCCGAACGGCTGCATCATCCCAAGGAAAACGACTATCTCTTCGCCCGCGTCCGCATGCGCTCGAACGAGGCCGGCGAAGTCATCGACAAGCTGGCGCGGGACCATGACGCGACGCCGCTGCAGGTCTTGCGCATCGGCGAACTGGCGCGTTCGAGCGGCGCCTGGAGCGAAGAAAAAATAGCCGACCTGCGCGAAGAGATCGACAGTTTCCGCGCGCGCCTGACCGAACATATGAGCCTTGAGGAAGAGGTCGTCTTTCCGCTGGCGCGCGCCGTCCTGACGCCCGCCGACTGGGAGGCGGTCGACGGCGCTTTCGCGGCCCATATCGATCCCTTCGGCGATCCCGCCGCGGAAGGCGACATCGTTGTGCTGCGCTCTCGCGTCGCCCAGCTTCTGCCGGCGCCGGAGGGCTTTGGCGGACACAGCGAAAAGGTCGCCGTCGCCGTTCGCTCGCCGCGCTCGGACGGCGCGGAGGCGCTGTTGGAGATTTCCGGTCTGGTGTGCCGCTATGGCCGCATCGAGGCCTTGCATGGCGTCAGCATCGTCGTGCGGCCCGGCGAACTCGTGGCTTTGGTGGGCGCCAATGGCGCCGGCAAGACCACGCTGCTGCGCGCCATTTCCGGAATCGCGCCGATCGCTGGCGGAACCATGCGCTTTGGCGGGCGGGATATGACGCGGCTGTCCCCGGATGCGCGCGTGCGCGCCGGCGTCGCGCAGGTTCCAGAAGGTCGCCAGGTTTTCGCGCCGATGAGCATCGAAGACAATCTGTTGATGGGCGCCTATACGCGCCCGGCCCATGAGATCGACGCCGCCAAGGAAGAAGTCTACGACCTGTTCCCGATCCTGCGCGAGCGGCGCAAATCGCCGGCGGGCGCCTTGTCGGGCGGCCAGCAGCAAATGCTGGCGTTGGGCCGCGCGATGATGGCGAGGCCGAAACTGTTGTTGCTCGACGAGCCGTCGATGGGGCTGGCGCCGCTGATCGTCGAGGAAATTTTTCGCATCGTCAAAATGTTCAAGCAGGCGGGCATGACCATCCTGCTCGTCGAACAGAACGCCCGGGCGGCCCTCACTCTGGCCGATCACGCCTATGTGCTGGAAACGGGCGTGGTGACGCTCGAGGGGCCAGGCCCCGAACTGCTCGCCATGGACGAAGTGCGGCGCGCCTATCTTGGCATGTGACTTTTCTTGGCGGATTGCGGCGACGCGGCGTCAATGTTTGACGCGTCCTCGACATCAGAATCATCAGACGAGCGCTGCGGAAGCTTTTGCTTCGCCGGCCGTAATTTCGGTCGAGCTCCAACAACGGGAATTACGGTGACAGGACCGTCTTTACCTGTTATTTTTCTAAAAGGTAAAGACGGTCCTGTCACCGTAATCCAAGTCAGTTTTTTGCATCGAAGGGATTGTTCGCCGCGCGGCGAGGCCAATCGGCAAGGGCCGCCAAACCTCATCATCAGCTTACCAACGCCTGTGCGGACGAAAGCGCACGCATCTGCCTCAAACTTGTCCGGGAAATAAAATGCACTGTAACCAGAACCGCTGCGCACAGCGCGATTTTCGCAAAGTCGTTTGCGGTTTGGCTGCGGCTTTAATGTTTTTTGCTGCGCCGATGGATGTAAATGCCTTCGGGCTTGAGACAATGATTTCAGAGTGTCCGAGATGGGTTGCTAACGCAGATCTATTCTATTCTGAATGCAAAGCGCGCGCTCGAACATTCACTAGAACGTTTTATCCCAGTGGCGGCAGCAGGGGCGAGCTAGAGCAAAACAGCGTATGGTTTTCAACGGATTCGCCCAACCCCCATTTTTTTATGGGATGCCAACTGCTCAAATCTGGAAATTTGGGATTTCTAGGAATTTATTACACGGCAATTCCCGCAGCCATAACGGAAGCCAACAGCGCGCCGCTAATCGAGGTTGGGTTTAATGGGGAGGCCGCAATCGAGATCGATGGGCACCCAGTCGCCTTTACTCCAGTTCGCCCTTTCGACACCGGCGTCGTCGAAACCCGGTGGCGTGGTCGACCAGATGTCAACTGCAATAATCCACAAACTGCGGACGGATACTATCACGCAATGTCCAATGGATCTTCGTATTTTGATTTGTCATTATTAAAAGATCAGTCAAAAATAACATGGGGCGTCGACGATTACAGGAGCACAAATGTATATATACGCCTGTTTTCATCAGGATTATCCCCTCAGCCAATTTGGTACGATCAAACAAAAACAGTAATAATTAATGGAGACGGAAGTATTTTATTTGAACGCGACTATTTCAATAAGCACTGTAATTTATTTAATAATCTCAAGAAGTCACACTTGCTTTCTAAGGGGCTGTGTTTGCTTATTAAGTGACCCAAGCATGAACGATGCATATTTCAGAGGATGGTGCCGCCATGGGAAACGCTTCTCTTATTACAATTGATCTTCCAAATTATCGAGTTGGGCAATCCGGGGAGCCAGGTGTTTTGCCGGTCGGGCACGCGGGCGCGATAGTCAACAATGGCGACGGAACAGGTACGTATTATGAGTGGGGCCTTTATCAACCGAGCCAGCTTGGCACCATTACTGCCAACCCGAACGACGCTGGAAATATTAGAGCGTTAAACCTGACAGGACTTCAGTACAATTCAGCCGGAAATATCACGCAATCGTCACTTAATGCTGCGCTAAATACGATTTTTGGCAGCAGCGGCATGTATACAACAGACACCGGTGCCGCGCTAGTTCAATCATTTACCGTTTCTCAAAGCCAACTAAGCAATATAAACAAATATTTATTGAATAAAATTGACCTAATTGGTGGGGGTCTCGACAACTATTCAATAAGGCAAGATAACGACTGCGCGTCATTTGTTTATCAGCTCGCTGCGGCGGCGGGCGTAACCATCTCGGCAACGAGTCAAGCGGGGTATTTTTCGCAGGGCTGTTCAGTTCTCAATACAGTCCAGGCATGTCGAGTATGAGATTGAGGTCGAGCGCTGCGCGCCATCTGGCGTTTTTGATGTTATCGCATCCTGCGGCCCTGAGCAGGTTGTAAGCGAAGGAGCGCAAGCGGGCGGCGATGTCCGGGTTCTTGCGAATGCGTGAAGCGTCCTCGGCGAAGGTGACATCGCGTACATAATGGCTGGAGTTCTCGATCCGCCAATGCCGGCGTATGTGTTCATTCCATTGTTCGGGCGTTGGACCGCTGAGCGAGGAGACCCAGAAGACGATCTCGCTCGTCTGGCTCCAATACCCGGTTTTTGCGTCGCGTTTGGACACGGAGCGCTCCAACCGCAGGACGGTTTTGATCAGCGGTTCCCATGCCGCGCCGCGGAACCACGCCTTGGCCGGAAACACCGTCAGGTCCCGCGTTTCACAGCGATTGCGGCCTTTGGATTTGCTCGTCGCGGAGCCGCTTGGCTTGCGCCCCATCGATCCAAGTTCGAGCTGGCGGCGTAGTTTCGGCTGGTTGTCCTTGACCTGCGTGAGCAGATGGTTGCCCGAAGCGATCACGCGGGCAAATCCTTTTTTTGGCAATGCTCGGCGTCGAGCGTGAAGAGGCAGCCCTTCAGACCGAGCGCCTCGATCAATTCCGGCGCCGCCGGGATTTCGTTGCTTTTCTCGTCAACCATCAGATGGCCGAGTACGATTTGATCGGCCTGGCGCAGCGCCGACAGCATATGCGCGGCCTTTCGGTCGCAAAAGGCGTCGAAACTGCCGCGCAGGGTCTTGCCGTCAACGGCAATCGCCGTGGGCCCCTCGGGCGATGGCGGCGTTGGCAGCGACGCGGCATGGCGGCGAAACGCGTCCTCCAGAGCCGTTAAATCGATCCCTTGCAAGATCAGCCGCAAGCCCGAATAGGACGGCGCATAACGCAGGCTCAGATTGAAGGCTTTGTTCAGTCGCTGTCGATGAGCATTAACAAATTCATGCAGTTGCCGATAGGAATTGGCGCCGGCGACCATGCCCAGGATCGCATAGAGCACCACCGTCGCCAGTTCAAACCGAAGCCCTTCCCGTCGACGATGATCTGGAACCGAGCGCAAAATCTCCAGCAACGACACCGCCATACGACAACCTCCGATTCGGGTTGTCGCCTATAAATTCACACATTTTCGCTCGCTGGAATCCCCAAGCGCACTTAAAGTCTAGAGAACTGAACAGCCCTGGGGTGTCACCTATAGCCCTATATTTGGTGAGCTCGAATATTGGACCGGCGGCCACGAACTCTCAACGGCCGAGCGAATGGCTGTTTTTCCCTATGAGATTGACCCCTATGAGTGATCTGCCGCCAAAATCCCCACGATTAAAAAATCCCAAGGCGGGATCAAGTAAAGCACGAACAATCGTTCAGCAGAATTTGTCGGATGGGTCACGCATATCCGAAGGCGTTCCCGATACGATTAAACTCGCTGTCGCATCTGCGATCATGGCGTTTTCCGAAATGGAGATGAGCGCCGAGCATTTTATATGGGACGTGCTTGGCCTGTCGGGGGACGACGGCAAACTGGTCACGCAGATCGACACCAAAGAGAAAATCGAGCTGTCTAGAAAACTATCCGAACGTTACGGACTACCCCTTCATCCCAACGCGCAAACGACCGCTGCGGCGTGGACCACAATCCGTTCCGCCATCGAAGCCCGGAACAAAATGGCGCATGGTGTTTGGCGCATGATCGACGGGACCACCCCTCTTGTCGTTTCTTATCGCATCCCGATTGAGCTGGGCCGCGTTAACAGCGAACACTTTCCGCTCGACCGGATCGAGGCCGTTGCCTCGACCTGCCTGAAAGTCAAAAAACTGTTCGATGCAATGTGCATCAAGATAGCGACCGACGGCAGGCCAGCAGCGCCGCCACCACCACAGGCGCCAGATGACCCGGAGTTTCCAACCGGCGGCGGTCATATTCGGCGTTAACGTGCATAAATCAAGATTTTTGGAACGTCCGGCGCGCCCTGAATTATCTGGGCTTTTTGGTGCAAAACTCTGGCGCAGAATGCGGGCTGATTTTTCATGCCAGAGAGGCGGCTTCCGCGCCATCAGGGTCCGAGCAACGCGCCGGCCGGGAATTACGGTGACAGGACCGTCTTTACCTGTTTTTTCTAAAAGGTAAAGACGGTCCTGTCACCGTAATCCGTAATCTCGTAATCTGAAGTTGATCGCCCCATCGTCGTAATTCGAAAGTTATTGAGCGGTAGCCGAGGGGTTAACCCCAATTTTATTGAGTCGCCCCCTCGATCGAAGCGTTGCGATAGCGTAGCAATGCCACCCTTTGAAGGGGGAATTTTTCATGCGTGTTTTATTGATTTTTTGCGCCGCTTTTCCTTTGGTCGGTTGCGCGACCGTAACGAAGGGCACGACGGAGCAAGTCACGATTAATTCCGAACCGGCGGGCGCTCAGGCCCGCACTTCGATAGGCGGTTCTTGCCCATTGACGCCATGCACTATCGAAGTGTCCCGGAAGTCCGAATTTTCCGTCGTCTTTTCCAAGGAAGGCTTCAAGGACCAGGAAGTTTTTGTCGGCACGAAGGTCGCCGGCAGCGGCGGCGCCGCGTTGGCCGGCAACGTGGTGGCAGGCGGGCTCATCGGCGTCGGCGTCGATGTGGCGACGGGCGCGAGCATGGATCACTTTCCAAACCCGGTTTTTGTGACGTTGGAGCCGATTAAGCCAAACGTCCCTGAAAAGTCTCAGGGGAAGGCGAAGAAACCGCAACGCGCCACGCCGATTACGTGAAGGCGACGCCTTACACGGTCAAATGGCGGTTTGGCGGTTTCTCGCAGGTCGACCTATCGCCATTTACTTCCTTGTGTTTCAAGGTTGGCGCGCGCCAAGTCTTCCGGCGTCATGGCGATCCGGAATTCAACTTCGGCGTTGAATACGAGAAACCATGGCTCGGATAACGCGGGTATTTCCGACGCGTCTTTGGGGTTCACGACGAGGACGCCGCCGCGCTTGCCGTCATATTCCGAAAAATAGGCGGCCTCGGGTTTGATCTCGTCGAGAATTCGCTTCAGCTTCATCCCGGCCGACCCGTCGCGAACAAAGCTATTGAAGGGCTCCAGCGGTAGTTTGACGGTCATGAGCATACGCATGATTGACCTCCCTCATCGCGGTTCGTGAGATATAGGTCTTCTTGCGGCGTCTTCCTATGTCGAAACGACAATCCGCGAGCGAATGCGCGCAGGCGCGGGCAAGGTCGCGCGCCCGCCGTTCGGCGACTTCCCCTTACCGAAAGTTTCAAGATCAGCCAGGAAGGAATTGCGATCGAATACGGCGCCGAAATTCAAAGTCAGCATAAGTTTGGCGTAAGGTACGAAGCTTAATAATAATTACGGAAAATAATGAAAAACGTAAATCAAATACGGCTCTTTTGAATTCGCGCTAACGGTCTTAGAGTCTGTCCGCGAAGTTTAAGAGCTTAAACATAGCTTTCGCATCATCAAGCGGATTGACGCGAGGCGGATGAACGCCAAGGCGTTTCGCGTCAGGTTTTCGAAGTCCTTCGCCAATCTGCGGCATCTTCCGAGCCAGGCGAAGGTTCGCTCGACCACCCATCTGCGCGGGAGGACCTCGAAACCCTGCGCCTGATCGGAGCGCTTGACGATCTCGGTGACCAGGAGCGGCAAAATCTTCTTTTGCGCCGCCCGGAACTTTGGGCCTTGATAGCCGCCGTCGGCGAAGAGTTTGCGCAGGAATGGGTGCAGTCCGAACATTGTCGCCAACACCAATTTGCCGCCGTCGCGGTCCTGAATATCGGCGGGATGAACAATCGCGTGCAGCAGCAATCCTAAAGTGTCGACGAGGATATGGCGCTTCTTGCCCTTGATCTTTTTCCCCGCGTCGTAGCCATTCGGATCGATGCAGCGCCCCCTTTTTCGGCGCTTTTGACGCTCTGGCTGTCGATCACGCAAGCTGTCGGGCTGGCTTCGCGCCCCATCGCCTCGCGACACTTCACATAGAGTGCGTGGTGGATGCGATCGAGCGTGCCGTTCCACGTCCACAGATCGAAATAATCGAACAGCGTGCTGCGCGGCGGCAAATCCTTCGGCACGTATCGCCATTGGCAGCCCGTGCTCAGCACGTACATCAGGCCGTTGACGACTTCACGCACATCGACGGTGCGCTTGCGCCCGCCGCGCTTGGCCGGCGGTATCAACGACGCGATATGCTCCCATTCGGCGTCGGTCAGGTCGCTGGGATAACGCAACTTGTCGCGGTTATATTGCGCGCGGTTCTCGCTCGTCCACATCGGCAGCCCCTCCAGAATCAGGCTACCTTCCATGAATCACATCCAACTCATGCGATTCAACTTCTTTTCGGACGGACACTTATGGTCCTTGCCGCTTTGACAACGCTGTTCGACGATCGCTCGCTCGCGTTATGGTTATGTTTATCTAACAATACGTTAGAAACGATCTCGTATTTTGCCGGCTTGGCGGTCCAACTTCGGCTGGCGGGCTGGGGAAGCACTCCAAGCCAAATCGGGACTTTCACATGTCGATCAAAATGTCATCCATCGCCACGTTTGTCGCGGGTTCGGATAGTCCGCGAAAGAGCAGCGTCAATCTTTGGGCCGATTGCGAGCCGGTCATTCCCGAAATCCTCTCGCAGTTTTATTCCGAGCTTCGGTCGACTGACGAATTCCGCGACTTGCTCGTATCCGACGTCCAAGTGGAGAATCTGAAAGCGGCGCAAATGGAGCATTGGAAGATGCTCTTTCAGCCTGTCGTCGCGCCTGGCTTTGAGCTACGTTCCGGCAGGATTGGCGAGGTCCATGTCAAAATCGGCCTGCCGTCGGGCTGGTACATGGCGGGATACGCCTTCCTCGTGAAAAAGCTGCTGCCCTATCTGGCCAGACATTACCGCTTTTCTCCCAGCGCTTTTCAAGCCGCCGCCGACGTCCTTGTCGCGCGCGTCTTCACCGATATGATTCTTTCCAATACCGCGTTTGAAAATCGCATCGACGCCAATAGCGCCTCGTCGGCCATGGAGGAGAAAAACCTGAATGGGCTGAACAGCGCGGCCTTGATGGTGGCGGACGCCAATGAAACAGCCATCGATCTTGCCCACCTGACCCTCAATACGGCTCTTGTCAACGAAAGCAGCCAGACGATCTCGACGGCGGCGATCGAATTGGTCGCCTCGGTCGAGAACATTTCCCGCAACGCCGAAGGCGCGGCCTTGGAGGCGACCGAAACCGATGAGGCCGTCTCTTTCGGAATGAAGGCGATGGACGAGGTCGCCTCGGCGATTGGCAACATCTCATCCGCAGTCGAGCGGACCGCGACCAGCGTCGACGGCCTTTCCGCGGCGTCGGAACAGATCGGTCAAATTCTGTCGGTCATCGAAGGGATCGCCGGGCAAACCAACCTGCTTGCGCTTAACGCCACGATTGAAGCGGCCCGAGCGGGCGAGGCCGGGAAGGGGTTCGCGGTTGTCGCTTCCGAGGTGAAGAATCTGGCCACACAAACGTCCAGATCGACCGAGGACATTACCCAACGTATTGGGGCGCTACGCGCAGGAATGAATGAAATTCTCGCCACGATGACCCGTTCAACCGCCGCGGTCGGGGAAGGACGCGCCGCCATCGACCGGGCGGCCGGCGCAATTGACACAGTGGGCGATCGGATCACGAACGTTGTGACAAAAATGCACGACATCTCTGGCATTCTTGTCCAGCAGAAGGAGGCCAGCGCCGAGGTCGCGCAGTCCGTCGCCCATGTGGCCGAAATCGCGGCTAAAAACCAGGGTGTGCTCGGGACCATGAACGAAAAGCTGCAACGCACGAATAGTCGCTTTTCCGATCTGGCCAAAAGTCTGTTCAACGCCGAATCGGACCGCTCGCTATGCGAGATGGCCAAGATCGACCATATCCTGTTCGTCAAACGCGTCGTCGACACCGTGGCCGGTCAATCCAATTGGCGCGCGGCCGAGGTCCCCGATCACCACAATTGCCGCCTCGGCAAATGGTATGACGCTCTCAACAAAGTCGATTTCGGGAAATTTCCCGCATTTGGCCGTATGATCGAGCCACATGGGCGCGTTCACGCAGCCGGTGTCGCCGCCTTGAAGGCTCATGAGCAAGGTCGCACGACGGAAGCGTTCGCGGAACTCGGAAAGCTTACAATCGCCAGCCGCGACGTGGTCGCTCTGCTCGACGAATTTTCCAAGGAAATTGGCCATCGTCGTGGAAAGCCGGCAACGACGCAAATACCGGCGGGTGCGCACTTAACCGCAACGAAAGAACATTCGGGGTCATGCTGTCCGTCGGGGAGGGCGGCGAGCTGAGTCGAAAACGGCGTCAGGTGGCCGCCATGGCCACCAACACGCGCAACGCGCGTTTCAAATCGGCGTCGGAAAGACAGGAGAGGTGGCTGCTGATTTTGTGCAAAGTCGCCAGCCCGTTTCCCCCATTGTGGGGGTAAATCGAAAACAGTTCGGCCGGATCGACCACCAAAGCGCCCGCCAACCGCTCGATCACCGGAAAGCGCGCGCCACTCAAGCCTTTTTCGATCTTTCCCACCATGTCGACGCTGATCTCGGCCATGGCCGCAAGCTCATTCTGCGTCATCCCACACCGCCGCCGGTGCATGGACACCAATCCGCCAAACCGCTTGCGAAGATCTCCCATAAGGCCTCTGTGTCGAGCGAAACGCCGTCGTGAGTCTAAGAGAAAGCTTGATGCGTCGGGAGTGAATATAATTACGGAAATATGTGAAAACAGTAATTAAAGTAATTTTATTTGGAAAAGTTCCGATCAGGCGCTGGAAAAATTCCGCGCTGATCCCCGCTTTTTTGACAAACTTTTTGGTATTAAATTTGTAATTTACTAAAAAAATCAATTTTTAAATTGTTTAAGTGAATGGTTAACAATTTCGCGGCGAAATATTTTTATACATCAGAATATATACTGAGTACTTGTCATAAATATACGGTTTTGTCATGAGAAAAAATAATGCACTTGTACAAAATTATCAGCCAAATAAGCGTCACGCATTTTGATATACTCGCCAACAGCGGCAAATTTTACGTATTTTAGATCAAAATATAGTCTGTACCGACCAGATGCCAGCGACTTTTTCTTGTGTATTCTTACGATCCGGGTTCTGTCCCTTAACATTCATTCCCGCCGTCGGTTCTTGCCGCCTTCGCCACCTTGGGCGAGCGTCCATGGCCGGGGCAAAGACCACTGGATACTGCGCCATAGACACAGCCCGTACAGCCATGCCCGGCGTTGGCAGACATAGGCCGCTAAATCCCGCCCATGCAAAGATATTTGATCTCGAGGTAGTCATCGACGCCGTATTTCGAGCCTTCGCGGCCGAGGCCCGATTGCTTGACGCCGCCGAACGGCGCTTCGGGCGTCGAGATCAGGCCGGTGTTGATGCCCACCATGCCGTATTCGAGCGCCTCGGCGACGCGCCAGACGCGCGAAAGATTGGTGGCGTAGAAATACGAGGCCAGGCCGAATTCCGTATCATTGGCCTGGGCGATGACATCCGCCTCATCCTTGAATGAGAACAAGGGCGCCACCGGCCCGAAGGTCTCCTCGCGCGCCACCGCCATGTCTTTTGTGACGTTGATCAGAACGGTCGGCTCGAAAAACGTTCCGCCGAGCGGGTGCGGCTTGCCGCCGACCGCGACCTTGGCGCCCTTGGCGAGCGCGTCGGCGACATGCTCCTCGACCTTGGCCAGCGCCTTGGCGTCGATCAGCGGCCCAAGCGTCGAGCCCTCGGCGAAGCCGTCGCCGACCTTCAGCCGACCGATCGCGGCGGAAAGCTTTTCGGCGAAGGCCGCGTAGATCAATTCCTGCACATAGATGCGGTTGGCGCAGACGCAGGTCTGGCCGTTGTTGCGGAACTTGGCGATCAACGCGCCCTCGACCGCCGCGTCGAGATCGGCGTCGTCGAATACGATGAACGGCGCGTTGCCGCCGAGCTCCAGGCCAAGTTTCTTGATCGTGCCGGCGCATTGGCGCATCAGTTCGGCGCCGACCTGCGTCGAGCCAGTGAAGGTCAGTTTGCGCACGGTCGGGTTGGCGGTCATTTCCGCGCCGATTTCGGACGCCGCGCCGGTGACCACGCTGAACAGGCCGGCGGGCAAGCCGGCGCGCTCGGCCAATATGGCGAGGGCGATGGCGGAGAACGGCGTCTGCGACGCCGGCTTCAGCACCATGGCGCAGCCCACCGCGAGGGCGGCGCCGGCCTTGCGGGTGATCATGGCGTTGGGAAAATTCCAGGGCGTGATCGCCGCGACGACGCCGATCGGCTGTTTCAGCACGACAATGCGCTTGTCGGCGCCGTGGCCGGGGATGACGTCGCCATAGACCCGGCGCGCCTCTTCGGAAAACCATTCGATGAAGCCGGCGCCATAGGCGATCTCGCCCTTGGCCTCGGCGAAGGGCTTGCCCTGCTCCATGGTCAAAATGGCGCCGAGGTCCTCCTGGTTGGCGATGACGAGATCGAACCAGCGGCGCAGAATAACCGAACGCTGTTTGGCGGTTTGCGCCGCCCACAGAGGTTGCGCCAGCCGCGCCGCCTCGATCGCTTCGGCCGTTTCCTTGGCGCCGAGCTTGGGGACAAGGCCGACGAGCGCGCCGCTCGATGGGTTCTTCACAGCGATAGCGTGATCAGGCCGCGCCTCGATCCAGCGCGCGCCGACGAGAGCGGCCTGTCGAAGCAGGCTCGGATCTTTCAATTGCATGACGGCCTCATCGATTTGAACCGCATACACCGCGGCTGGAGGAATGTTTGCGCTTTATGCGGCGAAAGAAAAGGCGCCGCGAAAAATTGCGTCGACGCGCCGTAGCGACCTTAGCGCGCGATCTTATATAATTAACATATTAAATAATATATGGCCGCCGCTTGCGTCAAGTTCGCCGAACCGGGCTGCGGCCTTGTTGAAGCGACGCCGATAAATCGTCGTTGCCGATAAATAGTTAATACATTAAGTATATAACTCAGGATGTGATGAAGGCGCCGCGTGACTGAAGAGAACCATCGCTCCGACATTGCGCCCGACGCGGGATCGAGCGGCGTGCGCGTGCGCCTGCGCGAATTCTCGCGCTCGCTGCCGATGGCGCTGCTGCGCGCGCGCGAATCCGTGATGCGGCACTTTCGTCCGGATTTGCGCCGGTTCGATTTGACCGAACAGCAATGGCGCGTGCTGCGCGCGCTGTCCTCGGTGGTCGAACTCGAAGTGACGCGGCTAGCCGATGCGACCTTTCTGCTCGCGCCGAGTCTGTCGCGCATTTTGCCCGACCTCGAGGGGCGCGGTCTGATCAAACGGCGCGCGCTCGCCTCCGATCAACGGTTTGGTCTGGTCTCTCTCTCGCCGGAAGGCGAGACGCTGATCAAGACGGTCGGCGTCAACGCGGAAGAAATCTATCGCGAAATGACGAGGCGCGTCGGGGCCGAGCGCCTGTCCGCGCTGATGGCGCTGCTGCGCGAAGTCGAGGACGCCGTCGGCCAAGGCCCGCTCATCGAAAGTCCCGGCGCGCGCGCGCCGCAGGAGCGGCCGCGAAAACGCGGACGCCCGCGCAAGGCGCCGCCGCAATAGGCGTTGCGGCCGCCTCTCGTTTCGCTACAGTGCAAAGACGGTAAAGGCGATCGTTTTCCGCGCCGGCGCGGCTTGCGGCCGCCTCGCATTTTCTTGCCGCCGTGCGGCTTTAAAAACATCGGCTCATCATGACTTCCGAACTGCCCTATCGCAATTTGCCACAGCTCCTTTTGCGCGCCCGCGAAGCTTTTCTGAGTCATTTCCGGCCGATCATCACGCAATTCGGTCTTACCGAGCAGCAATGGCGCATCATCCGCGCGGTCCACGAAGCCGGCCAGCTTGAGCCGCGCGAGATTTGTGAAATTTGTCAGATCCTGAGTCCCAGCCTCGCCGGCGTCTTGTCGCGCATGGAAGATGTCGGCCTTGTGACGCGCACGCGCATGCCCGACGATCAACGGCGCATAATCGTGCGGTTGACGCCCAAGTCGGAAAAACTCGCGGACGAGATGGCGCCGCTGATCATGGAAAAATACGAGCAAATCGAGAAGTTGTTGGGCAAGCAATTGCTTGTGGATGTTTACGCGATGATGGACAGGGTGCTGAACGCGAGCGCCGCAATTCGCCCACAAACCGCGCCGCAAGGCGGCGTTCCCCAGCAAACCCCGCCGGCGCGCCGGCGGACTTCGCGCGCGCCGGGCGCCGCGCCGTTAAGGGACAGCCAGACGACTTGATCGCGCCGGGTTCAAGAGCGTGTTGTTGTCAGGTGGAACCACCTGCGTTGTGCTGCGGCGAGGCGATCCGCCAGGAGGCGCGCGCGGCGCGATGCGGGCGCATCGGGCAAGCGCGCCGACGCCGCGGGCGGCCGCCGCAGGACAACCCAAAGGGCCGGCCGCTTTAGCCTCATGGGTTCGTCGAATGGCTTGGCCGTGTCCCCGACACGGCCTTCGCCCCTCTCCTGCCCCTGAGGCAAAAGCGATCGGCGCAGATGATTCCACCTGACAACAACACGCTCTAACCGCCGGCCTTTGTCGTCGGCGCGCACAGCCTGAATAGTATCGTTCCAACCAATGACATCATTGTCGTCAAAGCGATCGCCCACGCCATGGCGTGTCCGGGCGCGCCAAAGGGAACGCTGACGGCGGCGCTGGCCAGAACGCCGAGTCCGAATTGGCAAGCGCCGAACAGCGCCGCGGCCGCGCCGGCGTTTTTCCCGTAGGCCGCCATCAGTAGGCCGACGCAATTGGCGCCGAGCAAACCTGTCATGCTGACGACAAAAAACAGGCTCGCGACCACCGCGAACAAGGCATGTGAAAAATAAACCGCGATCAAAAGGCAAAGCCCCGCGACGCAAGCGATCACGCTGCCAAAGCTCGCGACTTTCTCCGGTCCGATATGAATGACGAGACGCGAATTCAGCATGTTGGCGCAGATAATGCCCACACCGTTGACCGCGAACAATGAGGCGTAGGCAAAGGGCGAAAAATTCCACACGGTCATGAAATAGAACGGTCCGGCGGTGATGTAGGCGAACATGGCGGCGAAGCTCATTCCGCTCGCCAACAGCAGGCCGACAGCGAATGGATCAATCATGAGAGCGCCGTAAGCCGTGAAGGCTTGATGCAATTTCAGTTCGTCGCGCCTTTCGCGGGGAAGACTCTCCGGCAGCCAGAACCAAGCCACGCCGAGCATGATCAGTCCATAGAGCAGCAGCGTTACAAAGACGCCGCGCCAGCCGAGAAAGGCGAGAAAAAAACTGCCCAGGAGCGGCGCCGCCAGCGGCGCGATGGCGGTGATTGTCGCCATTATCGATAGTTTGTAAATCGCCGCGGCCGGCGCAAAAAGATCGCGCACGACAGCCCGCGCCAGAACGGAGGCGGCGCCTCCGCCCAAAGCCTGGGCGAATCGCGCGATAATCAATTGCTCGCTGGTCATGGCCAGCGTGCAGACCAAGCTCGCCGCGGAAAACAGGGCGATGCCCGTCAGCGTGACGATACGCCGTCCGAATCGATCGGAGAGGGGGCCGTAAAACAGCATTCCCAATGCGAAGCCCGCCAGGAATATCGTGACGGACCCCTGAATTTCTTCAACTGAAGCGCCCAAACCCACGGCGATGGCTGGAAGGGCGGGCAGATAGAGATCGATCGCCATCGGCCCGAAAGCGACTAATGCGCCTAACAGCAGCAGAAACAGACGCTCGCGTCCAATCCCGATCGGAGATGGCGTCAACTACAGTCCGCCCAATGCGAGGTATTTGGTCTCCATATATTCATCGAGTCCGAAGCTGGATCCTTCGCGGCCGACGCCCGAAAGCTTCATGCCGCCAAACGGGGCGACTTCGGTGGAAATAAGTCCGGTGTTCACGCCAACCATCCCATATTCGAGACGTCGCGAAACGCGCCAAATTCGTCCGTGGTCCCTGGAATAAAGATAAGCGGCGAGACCGAATTCCGAAATCGTTGGCGAGAGCGACCGCTTCCTCCTCGGTCTTGAAACGAAAGAGCGGCGCGACCGGGCCAAAGATTTCCTGACGCGCCATCGCCATCGCCGCCGTCACGTCGCCAATGACCGTCGGTTCGAACCATGTGCCGCCGAGCTGGTGGCGCTTGCCGCCGGTCACGATGCGCGCTCCTTTGTCGATGGCGTCCGCAATCAGGTCTTCCACTTTGCGGATGGCCGCTTCGTCGATCAACGGGCCTTGTGTGACGCCATCTTGCGCGCCGTCTCCGACCTTCAATGCGCCGACCGCTTCGGCCAGTTTGGCCGCGAAGGCGTCGTAGACCGCATCCTGAATCAAAAACCGGTTGCTGCAAACGCAGGTCTGTCCGGAATTCCTGTATTTCGACGCCATGGCGCCCGCGACCGCGGCGTCGATGTCGGCGTCGTCAAAAACGATGAAGGGCGCATTGCCTCCCAATTCCAGGGACATCTTTTTGACGGTGTCGGCGCATTGGCGCATCAGCAACTGACCGACGGGCGTCGATCCCGTGAATGTCAACTTGCGGACGATGGGGCTGGCGGTCAATACGCCGCCGATGGTTTTCGCATCGCCGGTCACGACATTGAAAACGCCCGCCGGCACGCCAGCCTGCGCCGCGAGTTCCGCCAGAGCAAGCGCCGAAAGCGGCGTCTGTTCCGCCGGCTTGAGAATGATCGTGCATCCCGCGGCCAGGGCGGGAGCGACCTTCCTAGTGATCATCGCCGCCGGAAAATTCCATGGGGTGATCGCGGCGCAGACGCCAATCGGCTCCTTGACGACGACGATCTGCCGATCCTTGAACGGCGACGGGATCACCTGACCATAGGCGCGCTTGGCTTCCTCCGCGAACCACTCCACGTAGGCGGCGGCATAGGCGATTTCGCCGCGCGCTTCGGCCAGGGGTTTCCCCTGTTCGGCCGTCATCAGCTTGGCGAGATCCTCCTGATTGGCCATCAGCAGGTCGAACCATCGGCGCAGCAGGCGGCTGCGCTCGGCCGCCGTCTTCTCGCGCCATGTCGCCAGCGCTTCGTGCGCGGCGACGATCGCGCGCTTCGTCTCGTCCGCGCCGCAGCGCGGCGCGTGGGCGATCACGGCGCCGTCGGCCGGATTTGTGACCGCAAATTGCGCCCCGTCGTCCGCGCCGACCCAGGCGCCGTCGATATAGCAGTTTTGCCGCAACAGGCGCGGGTTCGTTAGCGTCACCATGGTCAGTCCTTGCCTGCGGATTAATAGGCGGCGCCGGTCTTGCCGGCGGCGGCCTTCTTGAACTGCGCCGCCAGTTGCGACGCGGAATTGCGCAACAGGAGCGCATCGACGCCGACGAGAATGAAGCTGGCCCCCATCTCCTGATATCGCGCGGCGAGCGTCGGGTCGGCCAGAGAATGTGCCCGCCGCCTTGCCTGCGGCGACGATCTTCTTGAGCGCCGCCTCGACGGTCGCCTTGACATCCGGATGGCCGGGATTGCCGAGATGACCCATGGCGCCGGCGAGGTCTGACGGGCCGATAAAAACGGCGTCCACCCCTTCGACCCGCAAAATATCGTCGAGCGCCGAGACGCCGGCCAGGGATTCGATCTGCACGATCAGGCACATTTCCTTGTCCGCCTGGGCGAAATAGCCGTTCACCCCGTTCCAGCGCGCGGCGCGCGCCATCGCCGTGCCGACGCCGCGAACGCCGAACGGCGGATAGCGCATGGCGCGCACCAGCGCTTCAGCCTCCGCCGCGGACTCAACCATCGGAATCATCAGCGTCTGCGCGCCGCCGTCGAGCAATTGCTTGATGCGCGCCGGATCGTGATCGACGCAGCGCACCACCGCTCGCGTAGGGTAAGGCGCGAGCGCCTGCAATTGACCGATCACCGAGCGGAGATCGTTGGGGCCGTGCTCTCCGTCGATAAGCAGCCAGTCGAAACCGGTTGTCGCCACGACTTCGGCGCAATAGGCGTCGGCGAGGCCGAGAAAGAGGCCTATCTGGGTTTCGCCGGCGGCGGCGGCTCGCTTGAACGCGTTCAGGGGCATATCCATGATGAGCCTTACTTAAACAAAACGGCAGGTGATCTGGCCAAGCGGGCCGTAATCGGCTTGGAACGTATCGCCCCGGCGCGCCTTGACCGGTCGGATGAACGAGCCGGCAAGAATAATCTGTCCTGGGTCCAGCGCCACGCCATAGGGCGCGAGTTTCCTGGCCAGCCACGCGACGCCATTGGCCGGGTGGTTAAGGACGCCAGCAGCTACGCCCGTTTCCTCGATCACGCCGTTTCGATAGAGCAGCGCCGAGATCCAGCGCAAATCCATATCCATCGGCTTGATCGGCCGGCCGCCCGTGATGACTCCGAGGTTGGCGGCGTTGTCGGAGATCGTATCCATGACCTTGCGCGGGCGCTTGGTTTCCGGGTCGATCCGGTGGCAGCGGGCGTCGATCAGTTCGAGCGCGGGGATGACGTAGTCCGTCGCCGACAGGACATCGAGCATCGTGACCTGCGGCCCGGACAGCGGGTCCTTGAGGATGAAGGCGAGTTCGGCCTCGACCATCGGGTCGATGAAATTGTCGATCGACAGTTCGCCGCCGTCTTGGAAGACCATGTCGTCGAGTAGCGTGCCGTAGTCCGGCTCGTCGATTTGCGACGATTGCTGCATGGCGCGCGAGGTCAGGCCGATCTTGTGGCCGACGATCTTGCGGCCTTCTTCCAGCTTGATGCGGATCCATTCGCGCTGGATGGCGTAGGCGTCGGGAATCGTGATCTCGGGATGATCGAGCGAAATCTGGCGCACCGGCTTTCGCGCCTTTTCCGCCTCGTGCAGACGACGGGCGCCGGCCTCGATTGTCGCTTTGTCCAACATGGTCTTGCTCTTTCGCTTGCCGTTCGCGGCTCAGGACTTCTTGTAACGGGCGTGAATGTTGTTTTGCTTCCAGGTCCCGGCTTCGCTGAATTCAACGCATTCCATCGACAGCGCCAGGCCGCGGCGCGCGAACTGAGCTGCGAAATGCTCTTTGATCATGGCGAAAAGTTCGTCGCAGGCTTTCTGCTTTTCCTGCGCCGTACGCCCGGCCCCGATCTTGAGCGTGACGTGGACGAAGGCGTCGTCGGCGGCTGCGCCGTCGGCCACGCAATAATCGGTGAGCCTGATGGCGCGCGAACGAATACCGCCGACAGGGAACACGCCCCCCTGGGCGATGAGAACCTGATTGGACTTGCGCAACAGGCCTTTGATATCGGCTTTGTCGCCAAGATTGTCGGTGTATTCATAGATCAGGTGGGGCATGTCGATCCTTTCGAGCGCCGTCGCGCGTCACGTTACCGGCATATCGACGCCCATTCCGCGCGCCGTCTGCGGAATGCCGCTGACGGGGAACTGGACCACGACCTGACCGGTGCCCGAACTTTCGAAATACGGGCACACGATCTCGGCTTTGCCCTGGAAACCGTCCCAGCCCAGAGCGCCAAACAACATGGCGGTGTCGTGCATATGGCCTTCGCCGGAGCAATATTTGGCGTATTCCGGCAGCATCTTCAGGAAGGTCTTCCAGTCGCCGGCTTCCCACAATTGCAGGACGCGCAGATCGACTTGCTTGTTGAATTCGCGGCTGATGGTGTTGAAGCCTTCCTCGACCAGACGGTTTTCCCAAATCTGATGCGAGAGCGACCCGGAAGCGATGATCGCCACCTTGCCTTCGGTCTGGGCGATGGCTTTGGCGATGGCCTCGCCGACAAGGCGCGACTCCTCGAGCGAGCCGTAGGTGCTCCAGCCGGCGACGGACACGACGCGGAGCTTGCCTTCAGGATTCATGTAGCGCATCGGCAGGATGGTGCCGTATTCGAGATCGAGCGAGCGCACCTCATGGGCGCGGGTTTTCACGCCCAGCGCCGAAGCTTCGACGGCGATGGCGCGGCCGAGTTCGACATGGCCGGGAAATTCATAGGCCAGATCCTGAATGAAATGCGGAAATTCATGGCTGGTGTAATTGCCTTTGTGCACAGCGTTGTTGTTGACGTGATATCCGGCGTTGACCAGCCAATGCGTGTCGAGCACCACGAAGGTGTCGACTCCCGCCGCCGCCGCGCGCCGGCCGATTTCAAGCTCGCCGTCGATAGCGGCCTGACGACAGCCATGGGCGGGCCCCGGCTGCTCGGACACCAACATTGACGGCACATGCGTGGCCTTCACGGCCATAACAATTTCACCCATGATCCACCCCACCCCTTTTTATGCGTCCTTCTGAGACGTCCTTCACATCAAGCCCTTGTCACCGGAAAGACGGCGTTGACCTGCCCGGTTCCGGACGAACCGAAGTAGGGCGTCACCACTTCAACCTTGCCGGTGTAATCCTCCGCGCCGAGCGCGCCGAGCAGCATGGCGGTGTCGTGCATCATGCCCTCGCCGTGGCACTTGACGGCGTATTCCGGCAACATGCCGCAAAAGGTCTTCCAGTCGCCGTTCCGCCAGAGGTCGAGAACGTGATGATCGACCGTCTCCAGGAAAGGATCCCAGACCTTATGCAGGAACTGGTCGGCCGTTCCGTTCTGCGCGAAACGGTGCGAAAGCGAACCGCTGGCCAGCACGGCGACGACGCCGTCGTATTTTTCCTCGATCGCCTTTCGGACCGCGCGGCCGAGCGCGATCGAGTCGGCCAGATTATGCACGGTGCACAGCGCGGCGACCGATACGACCTTGAAATGATTGTCGGCGTTCATGTAGCGCATCGGCACCAGCGTTCCGTATTCGAGCGCGAGGCTTGTCGCGTCATGCGCGCGGGTGTGCACACCCGATTCTGAGGCCGTTTCAGCGATCAGGCGACCGAGTTCCGGATTGCCGAAATGTTTGAACGGCAGGTTCTTGATGAAATGCGGCAGCTCGTTCGAGGTGTAAATTCCCTCCCAGGACGGCGCGCAATTCACGTGGTAGCCGGAATTGACGAGCCAATGGGTATCGAACACCAGGAGCGTATCGACGCCCAAATCCCGGCATCGGCGGGAAATTTCGTAGTGGCCGTCGATGGCCGCCTGACGGCAGCCCTTGTGCGGGCCGTCCTGCTCGGACAGGTACATGGACGGCACGTGGGTGATCTTGGCCGCGAACGCGAGCTTGCCCATCGGTTTCTCCCTTGGCCCTTCCTCAAACGCCCCAACGCGGGATCGGATGGCCGCCATAGGAAACGGCCACGTTCTTCGCCTCGCAGAACACTTCGTAGGAATAATGATTGCCCTCGCGGCCGGTGCCCGACGCCTTGACGCCGCCGAACGGCTGGCGCAGGTCGCGCACATTCTGGCTGTTGACAAAGGTCATGCCGGCCTGAATCGCCTTGGCCATGCGCAGCACGCGGCCAGTGTTCTCCGTCCACAGATACGAGGACAGCCCATAGGGCGTATCATTGGCGATGCGGATCGCCTCCTCTTCCGTCGAGAAGCGGATGAGACACGGCACCGGGCCAAAAATTTCGTCCTGCGCGATCTTCATCTTGTTGTCGACATCGGCGAAGACGGTCGGCGCGACCCAATTGCCCCCCTTGAAAGCCGCGGGCAGTTTGGGCGCCGAGCCGCCCAGCGCCAGCCGCGCGCCTTCCTTCTGGCCGTACTCGATGTAGCCGGTAACCTTCTTCCAATGGTCCTTGCTGATCATCGGCCCGACGATGGTGTTGGGATCGAGCGGATCGCCGACGGTCAGCCGCGCGGCGCGCGCGACGAAATCGGCCACGAATTTATCATAGATCGTGTTTTGCACGATGATGCGCGAACCTGCAGTGCAGCGCTGGCCGTTGTTGGAAAAGATCATGAAGATCGCGGCGTCGAGCGCCCGTTCGTAATCGGCGTCGTCAAAGATGATGAACGGCGATTTGCCGCCCAGCTCCATCGAGAACTTCTTCAGGCCCGCCGTCTTCACGATGCGGTCGCCCGTCGCGGTCGAGCCGGTAAAGGAGATCGACCGCACATCAGGATGGGCGACCAGCGGTTCGCCCGTCGTCGTTCCATAGCCGTGGACAATATTGAATACGCCGGCCGGCACGCCGGCTTCCAGGATCAGTTCGCCCAGGCGCGAGACGGTCAGCGGCGACAGTTCGGACATTTTCATGACCGCCGTATTGCCGAGCGCCAGACAAGGCGCGGTCTTCCACGTCGCCGTCATGAACGGCACGTTCCACGGCGAGATCAAGGCGCAAACGCCGACCGGCTGCCAAAGCGTGTAGTTGAGATGGCCGGTATCGGAATCATAGCTTTCGCCGTGCTGGTGCTGGGCTAGCTCGGCGAAATAATAGAAATTATCGGCGGCGCGCGGGATCAGCGCCTTCTTCGTTTGACCGATCACCTGGCCGCAATCGCGCGTTTCAAGTTCGGAAAGCTCCGGCACGTGTTTGACGATCAGATCGCCGACGTTGCGCATGAGGCGGGCGCGATCCTTCACCGCCACCGCCGACCACGCCGGAAAGGCTGCCTTGGCGGCGGCGACCGCCGCATTGATTTCGTCGGCGCCGCCCGCGGCGACCTTGGCGATGATTTCGCCCGTGGCCGGATTGATCGTGTCGAAAGTTTCGGCGCTTTCGACTTTCTCGCCATTGATGAGGTGCGTAATCATAAGTCCGCCTTCAGTTCGTGGGCGCGAAATAAGCGGCGTCGTCGACGATGGTGTTGACGAGCCGGCAGATGTTTTCGATCTCGGTTTCGATCACGTCGCCGGGCCTGACGTCCGCCAGGCCTTCGGGCGTTCCGGTGAGGATGACGTCGCCCGGATTGAGCGTCATGAACGACGAGAGGAAGGCGATCAGCGTCGGGATATCGAAGATCATGTCCGCCGTGGAGCCTGTCTGCGTCGTCACGCCATTGACGCGCGTGGTCAGCTTCAGAGCCATCGGGTTCGGCGCGTCGTCGCGATCGACCAGCCAGGGACCGAGCGGCGTGCAGCCGTCGCGGTTTTTCGCCCGCAGATTCGGACGATAGTAGTTTTCGAGATAGTCGCGGATCGCATAGTCGTTGGCCACCGTGTAGCCGGCGACGTGATCGAGGGCGTTTTCCTTGGCGATGTGAAAGCCTTTTTTGCCGATCACGACGGCCAGTTCGCATTCGTAATGCATATAGGCGACGCCATCGGGGCGGCGCGTCCGCGCCTTGTGGCCAACGATCGTGTTGGGGCCCTTCAGGAAGACGAGAGGCGTTTCCGGCGCCTTGAAAGCTAGCTCCTTCGCATGATCGGCGTAATTGAGGCCAAGCGCGAACACAGTCCCGACCTCGACCGGCGGCAGCCAGGCGAAGGCGCCTTCCGCCACGAGGCGGCCGTCAGCAAGGCGCACGCAATCGTCGGGCGCCTCGGCGACCTCGTGAATGGAGCCGTTGTAGGCGATACGTCCGCGCTTCATCACGCATCTCCCTCGGCGATGGAAAAGGCCAGCGCGCCGACGCCTTCGGCGTGAATGTCGACATGGCTGCCGCGTTTGGCCTGCGGCGCGTGATAGCGCACGCCCGCCAGCAGAACGTCGCCCGTGTTCAGAGTCATGAATTCGGTGACGTCGACAAGCAGGCGCGCCGGATCGCGGATCAGTTCGGCCAATGGAAAGCGATCGACCTCCACTCCGTCGATCCGCGTCGTCACGACCAGCGCCGCAATGTCCGCGATTTTCGCCCTGGGGCCGACCGGCAGCGAGCCGTCGAAGCATTTTTCACGGATCGGCGGGCGGTAACAGCTGTCGTGCGGCAGGCTGAGATCGGCGACAAGCACGACCTCGGAAACGGCCGCCAACGCATTGACGAGAGTCAGCCGGGCGGCCGCGCGACCCATGACAAGGCCGATCGCGCCCGCCGCCTCGACCGAGGCCGCGCCCCTGGGCAGGCGCACCACAGCGTTATGACCGCAAACCGTATTGGCCGGCTTGATGTACAGCGCGGGAGCCCGGGGCGCGTCCTTGTAAGGCCCGCCGTCGAGCGGGCCGATCCTTTCGAGGGAGAGCGGATCATTGAGGATGACGCCGTAGTACATAGGGTTCACCTTGAAATTCCGGCCGGTCAGGAATGTTGCAAATGCACGAGCCACAGGGGGATGGCGGGGCAAAGCACCAGAAGGATGATGCGGGCGAAGTCGGAGGCCAGGAACGGCGCCACGCCCCAGGCCGTTTCAGACATTGGCACGCCCTTCGCCAGTTTGTTGATGATGTAGAGGTTCATCCCCACGGGCGGATGGACGAGGCCGATTTCCACCACCATCAGCACCAGAATGCCGAACCACACCGACTTATCGACCATCGTCATGCCCCAGAAATTGAGCCCAACGATCATCGGGTAGAAGATCGGGATGGTCAGGAAGAGCATCGCCAGCGAATCCATCACACAGCCCAGCACGATGTAAATGCCAAGCACCGAAAAGAGAATCAGAAGCGACGGCATGCCGCTGTTCTTGACCCAGGTGGACAGTTCCACCGGCATTTGCGACACGGCCAGCGCCGAATTGAGCAGGTCCGCGCCAAGCAACACCAGGAAAATCATCGCCGTGGCGATCGCGGTCTTGTAGATGCTGGTCAGCATTTGCTTGAACCGCAATCCGCCGGACAGGACGCCGATCAGGCCGCTGCCCGCCGCGCCGATAGAGGTCGCCTCGGTCGGACTCGCCCAACCGCCGTAGATACCGACGACGATGACCAGAAACAACCCGGCCACGGGCAGGACCTTGAATTGCGCGATGACGCGCTCGCGCCAATTGGCCTTGACGCTGGCCGGACCCGCCTCTGGATCGCGCGAGACGATCAGCCGAATGACCAGGAGGTAGCCGCACAAGGCGATGAGGCCGGGGATGACGGCGGCGGCGAACAATTTGGCGATGGATTCCTGGGTCAGCACGGCATAGACGACCAATGGCACGGACGGCGGCACGAGAATGCCCAGCGTGCCGCTCGCCGCGAGCGTCCCGGTGGCGAGGCGGCCGGAATAGCCTTTGGCCATCAGTTCCGGCAGAGCGACCTGACCCATGGTCGCCGCCGTGGCGAGCGACGAGCCGCTGATTGCGCCGAAGCCGATGCAGGCGAGCGAACTGGACATAGCCAGGCCGCCGCGCCAATGGCCGATCAGCGTGCCGGCCGCTTGGAATAGGGCGCGCGACAACCCGCCGTGGGTCGCGAATTGCCCCATCAACATGCACAACGGAATGACAGAAAGGTTGTAATTCGACAAACGCGCGTAGGCGATGTCGTTCAGCGTGAACAACAGGGCGCTGTAATTTCCGTGATTGATGACGAGATAGATCGCCGATCCAGCCGTGAACATGGCGATGCCGATGTGGACGCGCAGCGCCATCAGGACAAGCATGAAACCAAAACCGGCCAGGCCGATGGTAATGCCGCTCATGGCGCGAAGCTCCGTGCGGAAAAGTGGTGAAGGGCGCGGTTCAACCCGCACAGCGCGGTCAAGGCGAGACTGGGAACCAGGCAGGCGACGGGAATCCACACGGGGATGTCGCGCATCACCGTCACCTCGCCCGCCTCGTAGATTTCATGCGCCTGAATGGAGCCGCGCCAGGCCAGGACAGCCATGACCAGGGCCAGCAAAAGATTGGCGAAACCATCGAGAATGGAATGCGCCCGCTCCGAAAGGGAGGCGGTGAAGAACTCCACGCGCAGATGCTCGTTCATCAGCGTGCAATAGGGAAAGAAGGCGGCGGCGGCGACGCCCGTGCCCATCTGCAGCAATTCGAGATCGCCGTTGATCGGCGAACTCCATAACTTGCGTCCGACGATCGAAACGACCGACAGGCCGATCATCAGAATGAACATCACGCCGCCGGCCAAGGCGAAGGCCTTGGCGACGCCGAGCAACGGAAATGTCCACCCATGGTGATGGGCTTCGGGCGCTTCGACGCGCGCGTTCATGCAACACTCCCTGGATTGAAGTGGAAAGACCAGTTGTTATTTCCGCGCGGCGAGTTCGCGCGCGGCCGCCGCCAGCGCGGCGCCATCGATTCCCTTTTGTCCGACCTGGGCGACCCAATCCGCTTCGACAGGCGCGGCGGCGGCGCGCATCGCCTCTGTTTCCTCCGGCGTGAAATCGCTGATCTGGGCGCCATGGGCGAGCA
This sequence comes from uncultured Alphaproteobacteria bacterium, assembly GCA_963736175.1. Classification (GTDB taxonomy): domain Bacteria; phylum Pseudomonadota; class Alphaproteobacteria; order Rhizobiales; family Beijerinckiaceae; genus Rhodoblastus. Next base: position 313,058 of record CAVTNU010000002.1, read on the forward strand.
CGACCTTGCGGGCGTTCTCGGTCTCCGCGTCGAAGACTTGGCCGAGCTTGGCCGTCATCGCCTCGCCGGTCGTCTTGTCGATCAAGGCGCGCAGATCGGCGGGCAGGCTTTCGAATTTTTCCCTGTTCATCAGCACCATGAGAACGGTGGCCGAGGGGTAGGGCTTGCCGGCGGCGGGCTCGGAGTGAAACTTGGTCACCTCGTCGAGCTTGAGCGGCGTGACCAGCTCCCAAGCGCCCATCGCGCCATCGACCACGCCCTTCGAAATCGATTCGGTCAGTTGCGACGGCGGCATCGCCACCGGCGTCCCGCCGAGCGCCGCCACCGTCCTGGCGCCAAGCCGGGTGGAGGCGCGCAGTTTCAGCCCCTTCCAATCGGCAAGGGCGTTCACCGGGCGCGAGCCGGTATGCACCGCCTGGCCGCCGTCGACGTGAAAGGCCAGCACTTTGTAGGCGGCGAATTCCGCCACGGCGTATTTTTGATAAAAGGCCCAGACGGCGCGGCTGCCCGAGCCGGCGTCCCGCACGACAAACGGCAACTCGAAAGCTTCGATGCGGGGGAAACGGCCGGTGGAGTAGCCCGGCGCGGTCCAGACAATATCGGCGACGCCGTTCTTCACCTGGTCGACCAATTGCGCCGGCGTGCCGCCAAGCTGCATGGCTGGGTAGAACTGGCAAATAATTCGGCCGCCGGATTCGGCCTTCAGCGTATCGCACCAGGGTTGCAGCACCTTCTGCTGGGTCGGCGCGCCGGCCGGCAGAAAATGCGAGATTTTCAGAACGAATTCTTCCGCGGCGGCGGGGGACGCCAACGCCAGCGAACCGGCGAGGATCGCGCTCCGGATTTTCATTTTATCCTCCCTGACTGGGCTCCGCGCCCTTATCACTAATATATTAGCAATCAATAATTGCTAATATATTAGTAAGTCAACTCCCCAGAGACGGCGCGAGCAAAAAAAATGCGCGCGCCGTTCAGAGTCGTTTGAAAAGCGGGCTGCGAATTTGCTGCGCGTCGGCCGCCGAGAAAAACTTTTCCGTACAGATGTCGCGCTCGAACAGGCGCCCCTGCATGAGCGTCGCGACACAGGCTTCGATCATGATCGGCGGGCCGCACAGGTAGGCCTTGTGGCCACGGAAATCATTGGCGAAAAGGTCGCGGGCCGCCTCGTGAACGAACTGGCGGCGGCCCGTCCAGGCGCTGTCGGCCGGCTCGTCCGAAAGCGCTGGCGCGTAAGTGAAGTTCGGATGACGCGCGGCGAGGTCGAGAAATTCGTCGTGATAATAAAGCTCGGCCCGGTTGCGCGCGCCATAAATGAGCGTGATGGGCAGATCGGAGCCGTCGTCGAGCAAATCGAGGATCATCGAACGCGGACTGGACAGGCCCGAACCGCCGGCGAAAAAGATCGACGGCAGACGCGCGGATTTATGCACGAAAAAACGGCCGTAGGGTCCGCTCAGCGCCAGTTCGTCGCCGACCTTCACGTCCTTGTGCAGGTAATGGGTGCCGGCGCCGCCGGGGACGATGCGGATGTTGAATTCGATGTCGGCCCCGGTCGAAGGCGGGTTGGCCAGCGAAAACGCCCGCGCGCCGATCCCATGCGGCAGTTGCAGATTGACATATTGCCCGGCCTGGAAGTCCAGCGCCTCGCCGTCGAGTCGGACCCAGAGGCCCTTGATGGTCGGCGTCAAATTTTCGATCCGCGTCACAACGCCGGAAAAGTCGCGCACGGGAATGCGCCTGGCGTCAGCGTCCACCTCGATCTCGACTTCGATCGTGCAATCTTCTTCGAGTTTGGCGCAGCAGGCGAGCGTCGAGCCTTCCTCGCGCTCGTAGTCCATCAGGGCGAAACTAGAGGCGGCGCCGTGATCGATTTCGCCGTCGGTCACCTTGACCTTGCAGGTGCCGCAATAGCCCTGGCCGCAGGCGTGCGGCAGATAAACGCCGGCGCGCAGAGCGGCGTCGAGAATGGTCTGTCCATCCTCCACCTCGATCGTCTGGCCGAGGGGCTCGATCGTCAGTTCATGGCTCATCATTCACTCACGCGGAATTTGCGGGACGCCTTGGAATGATGGCGGCCGCGCGTGGGCCCGGCCGCCATTCGTCGTTGCGGTTCGTTGGTCAGTAGCCGGTCCCGTTGAGGCCATCGAGTCCGGGCGTGGTGAAGCGGATCAGGTCCTTGTGGCCGATGCCGTTGGCGGCCAGGCTCTTGTCGAAATTTGGCGTGAAAACCTCTTCGGAATTCCGCCAGACGACCTTGTCCCAATCGATGCGCTCGTAATCGGGATGGTAGGCGTAGGACGAGATGTAATCGTCGACCAGCGTCCGGAACGGCGTCTCCGGCGACACGGCGATGACGAAGGGTCGCGAGAACATGCGATGCCGTTCCCAATTGATGTAGACGAGCTGCTTGCCGCGGTATCGGGCCAGCGCGTCCCGGGGCTCGAATTCATAGGCCCCCAGCGAGGTAACGCTCATGGTCTTTTCTCCCCTCAGTTCTTGGTGGCCTGATCGCGCCATGCGGCGAAATTGGCCTGATCCTGCGATCCGTTGAAGTCGCCGGTGGATTTCGGGTCGAGGCGCCAATAGGCCTCGATATGCTCGGCCGGATTGAAGTCCGGCGCCGACGCGTCGACTCCCTCGGGCGCGCAATTGCCCTGCAAAACCTGATGCGACGAGATATAGGCCTGGATGTATTTTTCCGGCTCGGCCGCGAAAATTTCCGCGCAATAATCCGAACAGAAGTGATATTTCTCGCCCTTGTACTGGGTCGAGCGGAAGCACGTCTTCATCGGGTCGTCCGGCTCGTTATATTTGATCGTGTTGATGCAGACCTGGCAGTTCATCGGCGCGGTCTTGTTGTTGAAGCGCTTGCCCGCTTTTTCCATCTTCGCCCAATATTCAAACGTCGGACGATAATATTGATCGAACGTGTTTGGATATTTTTCCGACAGCCAGTCGAGCTCTTCCGGCTCGGGAACCCAGGTGTGGAAGGGCGTGGACTCCGGCTTCATGTAGAAGCCGATCCAGGACTGATGGGTGACGTGCTCTTTCTCGGTCACCGTCTGGGCGAAGCATTTCGGGATCTTGACGCCGTAGCGCGCGAGATCGGTGAACAGCGCGGCGCCGTTCTGCTCGAAATACATTTCCCATGCTTCCTTGAACGACATGATGCGCTTGGGCAGCATGTAATCCATCATCATGCCGACGGCGCCGAGCTTGCGCGTGCCGCGCCAGGTCCACTTGTCGATCCAGCGCTGGACGATGGGCAGATTGTCCGGGTCCTGCTCCAGCATGAACTTGATGCATTCAAGTCCGAGCGTCATGTGGCGGGCTTCGTCTGATTGGGCCGAGAAGCCGACCGTCATCGCCGCCATGTCGCCGTTATAGGCGGCGCCGGAAATGAAGGGCACGAACAGGATATTGGTGAGCACATATTCGAAGGCGAAACCGATCGCCACCATGAACTCGAAAGGCCCGGCGGTAATGGCGTCGTCGAAGAACGACTTGCCGTCGGACAAATACCACATGCGCGACTGCTGATGCGCGAACTCGTCCATGCCGTTGTAGTACTTGTTGTAGTTCGAAATGGAATGGATCTGCGTCTGGAAGTGGCGGTACTCGTCCACCGCCTGCATCAGGCAGGCGACGCGCGGTCCGGCGCCGACCATCTGACGCCCCATGTTGGTGAAGCCGCGCGCGGCCATCAGCTCCAGCGGCGGCGTCGAGCCGAGGAAGAGTTTCAGCACGTTGATGTAGCGCCCGTCGGTCACCGTCAGGTGGCCGTTGTTCTGGTTGAAGGCGTCGAGAATGGCGTAGAGCTTGCGCTCCTTCTCGGCCTGATATTTCCAGTAGGCGTCCATGGTGAGACGGAACGGATCCTCCCACTTGTTCCAGTCGTGAATCTTGATGCCCTCGTAGCTCACCTGCGGGAACACCTTGTCCATCGGCTGATAGCTCGTGTCCCAGGCGAGATCGCGGGTCATCAGCGCGTAACGTTCTTTGAGGCCAAGCTTCTTGGCGACTTTCAAGTCCATGTTCAGTCTCCTTGGCTCTTCAGGACTGCCAGCTCAGGCAGAATTCGTCGTCGGTCTCGTTCAGATGGCCCGAGATCGTGATGAGGTGGACCTGCAATTCCTGCAGATCGAATTCGCGGCCCATCTTTTCCTCGACGGTGGCGCGCTTGATGACGAGGCGGTTCGGCGAGTCGACCTTCACCATGGCGGGTTGATCGACGACGGTCGCGCCGGGGTTGTCCTCGACGATGGCCTCGACGATGCAGCGGGTTTCCTCGTTTTTCTGAAAGGCGATAAAGGCGTTGGAAGTCATGGAATGTCCTTTCAGAGGGCGACGCCGGACTTGGCCGCGCGCCTTTCGAGTTGCTGCACGACTTCGTCGAGCGCGGCGTCGGCGTCCGCGCCGAACGCCTTTTCGGCGATGGGCTTCAGGGCCTTCACCGCGCGGTCGCGCCAGGCCTTGATCCAGGCGGCGAGCGTCGCGGCGTTGGCGGGATTGTCGGCCGCCGCGGCCTTCAGCACCGCGTCCAGCCATTTGGCGTTGTCGAGTTGCCACTCGCCCTGGAAGCGGGTGAGCATCGAGATCACCGGGCCATAGAGGCCGTTGAGCTTTTCGTTGAGGCGCTCGTAGACGAGCGGATACAAAAGGCCCTCGAGCACATAGTTCTGCGCGATCAGCACCTCGAACCAGTCCTTTTCGACCATCAGGTCCTCGACATAGCGGCGCAGATCCTGCCAGGCGTCGTCCTCGAGCCAGGCGGTCTTGGCGGCGCTCAACGCATCGAGATCGTCGAAGGCGACGCCGAGGCGGGTGATATATTGGGCGATGCCGAGCTGATCCATCGAGGCGTAGGTCGCCGCCTGGGTGATGGCGATGCCGTAGCCGTAGGAGCCGACGTAGGAATTGTTGATATTGGAGGCCCAGGCGACGTGCCGCAGCGGCAGGATCACGTCCCACACCAGTTTCCGGCCCTCGTCCGGATAGGCGGCGGCGAGGCTCATCTCGTCGACAAGCTCGAAATCCGCTTCGGCCGCGTCCTGCATGCGGGCGCGCGCCAGCGTCCAGGCGCCGTAATAGAACTGGCGCGGGTCCTTCAGCGCGTACCAGTCCTTCATGGCAATCCGCGTATAGCGGGGATCGAAAATGTCGTATCGCGGCTCCCATGTCGGCCGATAATGGAAGTTCTCGATGGGCTGGAGGTCCATCGTCCCCTCGATGTAGCGCGAGGCGGGCTTGTCCGCGCCAAGGCGACGGGCGATATGGCCGAAGGTCTGCCGCAGCGGCTTGATCGCGATCGTACGCAGATCCAATTGCATCGTTTTCTCCCCATTGAACCGAAATTTCAAAAACAGCGCGCGGCGCGACCGAAGGATCAGCGGAAGCGCTGATGGGTCGCCTGGTGCAGGTTCCAGTTGAAGTCCTGGGCGTCGCCCGGTCCGGACGGCGCCATCGTGTCGAGAACCTCGACCTTGTTATTGGCGCAGAACTCGTCGAAGGCGGCTTTCGGCATGATGAGCTCGACACACAGATCGGGCTCGCCGACGGCGAACAGGAACTCGATCATGCCGTTCGCCAACGTGTTCTTCACGCAGACGAATTTGCGCGTGACGTCGAGACGGCTCCTGGCCATGGTCTATCCTCCCGGGCGCTCCCCATTCTGTGGCGGGGTGCTTGGAGACATTCAACAGGTTGCTAATATATTAGTGAATGCAGTTTTGCGGAAAACGCTTGTACTTTTCATAGGCGGCCGCGTTCGCCCTCAAGGGCGCGCGGCGCGAAACTGGCTCGGGTTCTGACCGACCCGTTTGGTGAAAAAACGCGAAAAATAAGCCGGATCGGCGAAGCCAAGCTGGTAGCTGATCTCGCCGACCGGGACCGAGGTGAAGCGGAGCAGACGCCGCGCCTCCCGCGCGAGCCGCGCATGCACGATTTCTTTCGAGGGCTGGTTGGCCATCCGGCGGCAGAGATCGTTCAGTCGCGCTTCGGTGATCGACAGTCGCCGGGCGTAATCGACCAGCGTCAGGTGATCGCGAAAATGCGCCTCGACCATATCGCAAAATTGCAGGAACAGATGCATGTCCTGACCGCGCTCGGAGCGAACCGGCGCGGTCTGCCCGTTCAGGACGAGCAGGCGGGCGAGATGGATGAAAAAGAACTGGCCGAGCGCCAGCATGGCCGCGGAGCGGCCGCGGTCGTCGGCGAAAAATTCCTTCCCCAGCAGTTCGACAGCCTGGAGCAGGGCCGAAAAGTCGGCGGCGCCGAGCCCGCCGCAGGCGGTCTGGTCGATAAAGGCGGGATCGCGCAAAAGCGTGTCGGGAAACTGGCCGGGCATGGACTGGCGCCATTGGCGCACCACCTCCTGCCGAATGGTGAGGACGTGTCCGTCCGTGTCCTCGTCCGAATAAAAGGAATGGGGAACGGTCGGCGGCGTGAAGATCAGGGCCGGGGCGCGGCCGGCATAGGCCTGGCCGTCGAGATTGAGATGGATGCTCCCGCTCACCAGCACATGCGCCTGAAAGAAGCTGTGGTGGCGATGGACCGGGGTGTTGCGGCCGAAAAAATCGGCGAGGCGACCGAAGGTCTCATAATGCACGTCGCCTTCGGGATCGCGTTGGTCGTAAACGCGTCCGACGTTGATGTCGGTAATTGTCTGAATCGTTCGGACGGGCATGCGCTCATCATCCAAAGCCGCCGGCGGCCGTCAAGCGACGCCGGACCGCCGATCGACGCTAACATTTTAGCGGTCAGGGCGCCAGGGCTTGATGAACAACCGCAGGCGCTTCAATGAAAAATCAAAGGCGCCGTGCGCGGCGGGCCTGCAATTCGTTCAAGCGCGTCGCCGCAGGGCGAAGGTTTTGCCGTCGCTGGAGTGGACAGCGCCAAGGCGCGCCAGCGAGGCCAGAACGCGGGCTATGGCGGGTTCGACCTTGGCGCCTTGCCGGAAGCCCTTGGCGATGGTTAGCGCGTCCAGCGGGGCGCTGGCGCTCAACAGCGCATCGAAGACGGCGGCGGTGCGCTCGACGTCGCCAGTCGGGAAGGCGGGCTTTTGCTCCTTGGCCGCCAGCGCGACAAGCGGCGCTTCCAATTGCTCTTCCTTGGCCTGCGGAGCGGCTTCGGCGGCGATGCCGGCGCGCTTCATCTGGTAGTCAGGCCGCAGCCAGCGAATGAGGCCGTTCTTTTCCTCCGCCGCGCGTTCGGCGTTCAAGGCGACCAGCTTTTGCAAAATCTCTTCATCCGAGAGGTTTGACGGCCAGCCATAGGCTTGCGCGACAAGCGCATCGATCTTGTCGTGCAATTCCTTGACGATCAGAACCAGCCCCTTGGCCTTGATGGCTTCGTCTTCGGCGTCGAGCGTTTCGCCAGCGCGGAGCTTTTCCAGCACGTTGTAAATTTGCGTGAGGGTCAGGTCGGGGTTTTCCACTTGCGCCTTTTTGCGCAAGGCGTCGAGTTCTTCCGCCGTGGCGCGAATGGCGGATTTCAGCTCATTCGAGGACGTTGGAAAGGGGAAAGGATCGAAGCAGCGCGATTTCGAGTAGCGGGGATCATTGCCAATGCCGAGCCAGCCGCCGGCGCGCAAGGCCCAAACCACATGAAAGCGCGAGGAAAGAACGCCATGAAAGAAGGCGTCGTCCAGCGCCATGCAAACAAGCATGTTATCGGGCATGATGGCCGCGTCGAGAAATTGAAAAACACGATGTTTGGCGGTTTCGACCGTGGCGACGTAGCGCGAAAGGCACGCCAACGCCGGGCGCAGTTCCTGACGCGGCTTGCCAAACAACCACCAGAGACGCGCATAGGCTTCAGCGTCTTTCGTTTGCGTCTTGGCGAACTGCGCTTCGCGCTGCGGTTTCACCGCTGCAAGAACATGCTGATAGACTTCGGGGAAGCGTTGGCGAATCTCATCCGCCTCAAGCCCAAAAAGATCGATGACCATGACGCCGCGCGGCGTGGCCATAAGATCGCGCCCATTGCGATAGACGCGGATATGCTTATCGAGCCCCGGACGACGGCCTAGCCCCAAGTGTGCTGCTTCGGCGGGCGTGACGATGAATCCATCGCCATGCAATTTGACGCCGGGCGAACAAATGAAGCCATTCGCGGCAAGTTCGACCGATAGCGTTAGATCGGCGCCAATCGTCAAATCGCTGTTGATCGTCCCGTGCATTTCGGAAAGCTCGACGCTGGGCGCGTCGGTCTCAAGGCCTTCTTCGCGGACAACCTCAAACAGCACGCCATCATGCTTGCCCTTGGCGGCGACCGTCATGGCGATGCGCACGGCGGCGGCGTCGCGCGTCGCCTTGGTCCAGGGATGGTCGGCGATCGCCACCAACAGCGAGATGGGCGGCTTGCCCTTTAAATGCCTTTCCATGACGCGGCGCTGGAAAACCTGACTGAGCGAATTGGTCGTGACGAAGCCGAAGCGTCGCAGCGTCGTTCCCTTGCGGGTCAGAAGCTCCGCCGCGCGGTCCCACCAATACATGACGAAATCGGCGCTTTCGTTCACGCCCTTGTTGGCCGCCCAAAGGGCTTGCGCGTAATCATCGCCCATGCGGCCGCGAATGTCCTTGCCGCCGACAAACGGCGGATTGCCGACAATATATTCCGCCGTCGGCCATTCCGGGCGTTTCGGATTTTTATAGCGATAGACCTCGACGCGATGGCCTTCCGCGTCGATGCGCTCCAGCGGCCGCCCCTGTTCGTCGCGCGCCAGTTCCTTGGCGTCCCAGGCCAGCACAGCGTCCATGACCTTGACGGTCTTGAAATCGCGCAAGATCGGTTCGGGCGGCGCGCCGCCGCGCGTGCGGAAATGCCATTGCAGAAAGCCGATCCACAAAACCAGTTCGGCGATGGCCGCCGCGCGCGGATTGACCTCAAGCCCCAAAAATTGATGCGGGTCGATGGTCTTGGCCTCATAGCCGGCAAAGCGGCCTTGCTCCGCCAAAGAGGCCTGCGCCTCCAGAACTTCGCCTTCCAGCCGTTTCATCAGCTCAAGCGACACATACAAAAAGTTTCCGGTGCCGCAGGCCGGGTCGAGAACGCGCAAGGCGCAAAGCTTGTCGTGAAAGGCGTTGACGATCGCTTGCGCGCCCTTCATGTCGCCGGCCGCGCGCCTGTCCTCGGCGGCGGCCTGGACATTGGCCCAATCGCTTTTAAGCGGCTCCAGCACGGTGGCGACGACAAGCCGCTCGACATAGGCGCGCGGCGTATAATGGGCGCCCAGCTTGCGCCGCTCCGCCGGATCGAGCGCCTGTTCAAGCAGGGTTCCGAAAATGGCCGGCTCGACCTGACGCCAGTCGGCCTTGGCGGCCTCGAAAAGTTCGGCGATTTCCCCGCGCGGAAGTTTGAGGGCCGTGCGGTTCTTGAACAAATAGCCGTTGAATTTTTTCACGTCGCGCTCCAGCGCGAAGGAAAAGCCGCCGGTGTCCATAGCCTCCCAGAGTTGGCCGACAAGGCGGGGAAACAGATCGGGATTGGCGACGCATTTTTGCAAAATGTCGCGAAAGCTGTTTTTCGGCAGAAGCTCGACGTCCTCGGCGAACATCGTGAACAGGCAGCGCATCAAGAACAGCGCCACCGATTCAGGATCGTAAAGCGGCTTGCCGTCCTTGGCTCTGGCCTCCTCCAGATGTTTGGAGACCTTGGCGAGCCGTTCGGCGATCTGGCGCGTCGCCTTGGCGGCGATTTTGGTCGGGTCGAGCTTGTGCGGGTCCAGCCAGATCAGGCGAAGGCGTTCGCGGATTTTCTCGTCGCGAAGCTCTTCGAGATAGATGCGAAAACCCTGCCGGTCAGGAAATTGCGCGTAGTTTTTGCCCTGGCCGGAAAAATCCGCGAAAATTTCGAAACAATGGCCAACGTCGCAGACGATCAAAAAGGGCGGCCAACCTTCGGTTGCGGGCAGGGCCTTGGCGTAGTCCTCCGCCTGCCGGCGGGCGCTCATCATGAGCACGTCCCAGCCCCTTGTCGCGGTTCGCTTGCCGCGTGGCGTGGCGTCGATTTCCTCCGCCGCCAGAAGGTCGCCTTGTCCGGGCGTCGCCTTGGCCGCGCCGGGCCGGCGGCTTTGTTTGGCCTCCAGCACAAAACAGCCGCGTTTATAAAGATCGATGCGGCCCGCCGACTTCGACCCGTCCGGCTCGCGAAAAGTGACGGCGCGCTCGAAAGCGTAGGCGTTGAGCGAGGCCTCGTGCGAAGCCTGATCGGGACGCGGCGCGCCGATGGCGTCGCAGAGTTCGGACAAAAACAGCGCGTAATTGGCGCGCTCCTGGCCGCCGTCGCCGCCGGACCAACGCGCGATAAACGCCTCGACCGTCGCCGGGGACACAGTTTCAGGGGATTTGGGCGGCGTGGATTTCATGCGGTTTTCGAATGAATGACGTGGGAATCAGGAATAAATCAAAATCGGATGCGCCAAAATGGCTGATTTTCGCCAGCGCGCAAGCCGCCAATCGGATTTTCAGCGGCCCGGCTCGCTCATCTCGCCGTCCCCGTCTCGCCGCGCTCAGGATCGCCGTCTTCGCGATCGGCAAAAATCGCCAAACAGCCAGCGCCTCGCGAACATTCCGGCTTGACATTGCTTGACCGCGGGATCATCAGCGGCGCGTTGGTTGGCTTGCGCCGCCGACCATCCACAATTCTTCGAAAGAGACATGGGCAGTAGCAACTCCGGCGACCGGATCGCGGCGAACGCCGCCCTTATGGCGCCGATCCATAACGCGAAATTCCGCGACCGTCGGGTCCGCGTGAATGGCGGCGGGAAGGCGTAAGGCCGGCGCTGTTTTTCACCTCCGATGGCCGGCGGCCGAGGAGGTGAGCCATGACCAAGCTCATAATTTTCCGGGCGACCGCGCGTCGCGCCAATTCTTCGCCGCTCGCCGCGTCACGCCCTCGCGCGCGCGGCCTCTCTGCGTTTGGACGCGCGATTCAAGCGGCGGCCAGCGCGCGCGCCACAGGCGGCGCTCATCGGGGCCTCGGACGGTCAAACAAAAACGTCACAAGAAATGCGCATAGCGCGAAGTCGGGCGCAAACAACGCCGGGCGGCGTTTTCGCGGCCGCCTGGCCAAACGCGGATGGAATGGAGCGGATCGATGAGCTGGATCACGCGCGCCTATTATCTGATGCAGCGCTGGTGGAAAGCCGTCCGCCTGTACCTGATCATCGCCGGCCCCGGCCTGGTGGTGATGATCGCCGACAATGACGCCGGCGGCATCACCACTTACGCGGCGACCGGCTCGAAATACGAATATTACCTGATCTGGTTCCTGCTTTTGTTGATTCCGGTGGCCTATTACGTCCAGGAAATGACGGTGCGCCTCGGCGCCGTCACCAAGCGCGGCCACGCCGAGGCGATTTTCGACGGCTTCGGCGCGTTTTGGGGCTGGTTTTCGTTGATCGATCTGCTGCTGATCGACTGGCTGACCCTTGTCACCGAATTCATCGGCATGACCTCGGCCCTCGCCATTTTCGGCATTCCGGCCTGGTCGACCGTGGCCTGCGTCTGTCTGCTGATGACCTTCATCATGCTCAACGGCCGGTACTGGACCTGGGAAAAGATCGCCATGGCGTTCTGCGCCCTGAACCTGATCTATATTCCCGGCGCCTTCATGGTTCACCCGAAGGTCGCCGACATTTTCGCGCATGGCGCGCTTCCCAATTTTCCGGGCGGCTTCAACGGCGAATTGTTCTTCTTCCTGATGGCCAATATCGGCACCACCATCGCCCCCTGGATGCTCTTCTTCCAGCAATCCTCGGTGGTCGACAAGGGCCTGACGGAGAAGGATATCCCGTTCGGCAAGTTCGATACGTTGATCGGCTCGATCTTCACCGTCGTCGTGGCGGTCTTCATCGTCATCGTCACGGGAACCGTGCTTTATCGCGTGCCGATCGACGACGCGGCCCAGGCCGCGCGCCTGCTGATGGAGAAGGACGGCTATCTCGGCACGTTCATGGCGATCGGTCTGTTCGACGCCGGCCTGCTCGGCGCCATCTGCATCTCCTTGGCCAGCTCCTGGGCTTTCGGCGAGATCTTCGGCTGGGCGCATTCGCTCAACAACAAGATCAAGGAAGCGCCCTGGTTCTATGTCACCTATTTCCTGACGCTGGTGACGTCGGGCGCCGTGGTGCTGATACCCGGCGCGCCGCTGGTGCTCATCACCTTGTTCGTGCAGGTGGTGGCGGTGACGCTGCTGCCCGCGGCCCTGGTCTTCCTCGTGCTGCTGCTCAACGACAAGGAAACCATGGGCGAATACGCCAATACGTTCTCACAGAATCTCGTCAGCGGACTCATCGTCGCCGTGATCATCGTGCTGTCGACGCTCTATGGAATCAGCACTTTGTTCCCGACCATGTTCGGCTAAGGAGGATCGACATGCGCCTTCTCTATTCCCTCCGGTCGATGCTGTCCGGCAACATCGCCAAAGTGCGGGCGATCAACGCCCGCTACGCTCACCCCCGTCTGGTCATGTCGCCGGCGGTGCGCTGGTCGCTGCTGGCCCTGCGCATCTACCTGCTCACCCTGGTCGCGCTGCTGTTCTATAAATTCTACACGCTGGTCGTTCACTGAACGCGGGAGGGGAAGTGATGACGCTCGTGCAAAATATTCCCGACGCCAGCTACATGCTGAGCGAATTGATCGGCGGCAAAGCGCGCCTGCACGGCAAGACGATCGGCAAATTGACCGACATCATCGTTGTCGAACACGGCAAACTGCCAGAGGTCACGCACCTGCTGATCGGCCGTCCCTACGGCTATAAATCCTTGATGATTCCGTGGGAAAAGGTCGAGCAGTTCAGTCCCGGGGGCGTGGCCGTTCTGGGCATTGAAGCGCCGGAGCCGTATGAAGGCGAACCGCAGGAAGGCCAGGTGCGCCTGCGCGATCACCTGCTCGACAAGAAGGTGCTGGACTGCGACGAGGACGAGGTCGAGGTCGTTTACGACATCAAGCTGGCGGCGCTCGGCGGCAAGCTCTTCGTCACCGACGTCGATTGTTCGCGGACGGGCTTTTTGCGGCGCATCGGACTGTCCTGGCTGTCCAACCTCATCCGCAGCGCCGCCGCCAAGCTCAATGATGAAAACACCATTCCCTGGACCTATGTTCAGCCGCTGCCGGCCGACATGAGCAGTTTCAAGGGCAATGTGAAACTCAACGTGCTGAAGGAAAAGCTTCCGGACATGCACCCGGTCGACCTCGCCGACATTCTGGAGGAGCTTGAACCCGAACAGCGCCTGGCGATCTTCAGCGAACTTGAAACGGAACAGGCCTCCGACACGCTGGAGGAAGTCGAGCCGCGCGTGCAGCGTGAGCTGATTTCCGCCATGTCGGTCGAACGGGTCGCCGAACTCGTCAACGATATGACGCCCGGCCAGGCGGCGGACATCGTCGCGGTTCTGCCCAGCGACGATATGGACGCCATTTTGGAGCATATCGACGCCGGGGACGCGAAAAAAATCCGCGCTCTGGTCGAGAAGCACGAAGAGAGCATCGTCAATTTCTCCACCGCGCATTACATCCGTTTTCCTCCCGCGACCTTGGTCGGCGACGCGATCCGCGATTACCGCGAGGTGGCGAAGAACTGCGATGTGGTGATGTACGTTTACGTCCTGGCCGCCAACGGCGCGCTGCTCGGCGTCATCGACATCAAGGAGCTGCTGAACGCCGAGCCGACGGACAAACTCGAGGACATCATGGTGACCAATATCGTCAGCCTGGACGAGAAGGCGACGGTCGCCGACGCCTCAAAGCTGTTCGCCCGTTACAGTTTCCGCGCCATCCCGATCGTCGACGACAGCGACGTGATGAAGGGCGCGATCCCCTATCGCGACATCATGCAGTTGGAGCATCGTTTCGTCTGAGCGGCGGCGCCGGGTTCGCAAATCCAGGGCTAATCGGCGACCGCCAACCGGTCATAGCCCTTGGCGCGATAAATCGCCATCGAGGCCAGCCAGGCGAGGACAAAAACGCCGATCACGACAAAGCCGAAATTGCTCAGGCTGTCGTTCAGCCAGGAGACGACGCTCCAGACGCCGCCCTCCAGACCCAGGCGTTCGCCGATCAGGCCGAGCGCCTCGACGCCGCCGATCAACAGGGCGACGACCACCGAGGCGGCCGTGATCGTCAGATTGTACCAGAGTTTGCGGATCGGATTGACGAAGGCCCAGCCGTAGGCGCCGACCATCAATGTGCTGTCAGCGGTGTCGACCAAAGCCATCCCGGCCGTGAACAAGGCCGGGAACACCAGGGTCTGCCAAGGCGACATGCCGTTGGCGGCCTCGGCGGCGGCGATGCTCAACAGCCCGATCTCCGTCGCCGTGTCGAAGCCCAGCCCGAACAGGAAGCCGAGCGGATACATGTGCCAGGATTTCGTCACCACGGCGAACAGCGGACGAAACAGACGCGCCAGAAATCCGCGCCCGGACAGGAGGATGTCGAGGCTTTCGTGATCGAGGGCGCCGCCCTGGCGCGCTGAACGAAACGTGCGCCAGACGCCGACGAGGATGGCCAGGTTGGCGATGGCGATCACCAGCAGGAACGTCGCGGAGACCGCCGTCCCGACCACGCCGCCGATCGTCTTGAACGCGTTCAACCGGTCTTTCATCGCCGCGGCGGTCAAGGCCAGCAGCACAGCGGCGAGAATGACGACGGTCGAATGCCCCAGCGAGAAGAATAATCCCACGCTTCGGGGCTTCTGGCCGCGCTGCATCAATTTGCGAACGACATTGTCGATCGCGGCGATGTGGTCGGCGTCGACCGCGTGCCGAAGGCCGAAAACCCAGGCCAGCAGCGCCGTGCCGAGAATGGCGGGACGTTCGGAAAAAAGCGCGAAAGCCCAGATCCAGGCGGCGACATTGGCGCCGATGAGGGCGACGAACATTCCGATCGTCGCGCCGCCCAGCGCTTTTGCGCGCGTCGATCGCGCGATAACGGCGTCGCTCATCGCCACTCGCCCCTTCCGTCGACGGTTTTGAACGTCCCGCCTGAGTATGATGTTCAGAATAGAACATCATATCCATTTGGCAATATGGCGCTGGCGCGGGGCGGGAACTTTGAGCGATCAACCCGCCTCGCGCACGTGGGCGTGCGGATGGGCGTGCGGATGAGCATGGGTGTCGCCGTCGGAGCCATCGTCGCCATGGGCATGGGTTTCGGCGGCGACGTCGACCGGGACGACAACGAGCTGACCATGGCGGACGCCCCGCTCCGCCATCACATGTTCGGCGAAGTGGCGAACCTGTGGACTGGCTCCGCGCAAGACGGCGACCTCGAGACAGGACTCGTGATCGAGATGGACGTGCAGCGTCGCGACGGACAGGTCGTGATGATGATGCTGGGCGTTGGCGAGCCTTTTGGCCAGGGCGCGCGTCTCATGGTCGTAGACGTAGACCAAGGCGGCGACGCAGGCGCCTTCGGCCACGGCCTGCGAGCGTTGCGCCAGTCCGGCGCGGGTCAGGTCGCGCAAGGCTTCCGAGCGATTTTGATAGCCTCTTTCGCGCTGAAATTTGTCGAGTTCATCGACGAGATCGTCGTCCAGCGTGACCGTGATCCTTTGCATGTCGCTCTCCGAGTCGCCCGTTCGGAAACAGAATAGGGCATATCGACACGGCGCATAAGGCTGTTGAGCGCGCGTTCAAATCATCGCCCGCAAACGCCTTTGCCGGTTAATCTCGCGGCGGCGGACGAGCCGGGGATTTCGGGCTCCCACCGGTCACACGTCCGCGCCGCGGTTTTTGATGATCCAAAGCGTGAGGTCCCAAGCCTGGATGACGCCAATCAGCAACAACAGCGTCGTGGAGCCCGCGATGACAAAAGGAGCGAAGGGCTTTTGGCCGATCAACCCGATCCCGCCCACGATCTGGCTGGCGTTCGAAATGAAGGGAACGCCCGCATAGATTATCCAGCTGTTGAGTTCGAGCGACACGACTTTTTGCTTTCGAAGCAACATCACGACGCTCGTCGTATAGCCCAGCCCGGCGAGTCCGAGCGCGCCCACGAAAAGTCCGGCGGGCCGATCGGCGGGCCATGGCGCCAGGACGATCAAGGCCTGGATGAGCACGCCGCAAAAATGGACCAGCGCCGGCGTCAAAAATGCATGCGCGCCGTCGAACGCGCCCTTCAAGGAAAGGCCGACGCTCAAAGTGACGGTGACAAAGAGCAGCCCCGCCAAAGTCGCCGCCGCCGCCCCCGCCAGGGCGTAAAAGCCGTACCAGGCCGCAAGCATGGATTTCTCCATTTCAGAACGTCTGCGCCTATAAACAAAAATCATACGTCCAGGGCGAGAGTCCAATTTTATTCAGGATTTCGGCGTCACGCTACGAAATCTGGATACTCAACCGTTCCATCGTCCCGCACGCCCGGCAAAAAGTGCGCCGAAGGAAAGGGATTCAGGTAAGCTGCCCCAGCAATGCATAATCGCTGGCTGACGATGTCGGCGCGCGGCGAAGGAGAACCGGCATGGCTTATCGACAGATTCGCAAGCTCCTGCTGACGATCGGCGCGGTCGTCCTGTTCGCGACGCCCGCCCGCGCCGATGAAATCACGACCAAATATCCGTGGATCGTCAAGCCGCAAAACGAGTTGACCCACGCGGAATGCAAGGCCGCCATGCGCCACGACGCCAATTATTGGTGGGCGCGGGGCGCGTGTCACATGAAATTCATTCGCGACGCCTGGGGCGTCGTGATCAGGGATACCGCCGCCAACGAGGCGCCGGACGCGATCGTGAAGAAAGGCGAACTACTGACCGCCATCACGCAATACCGACCGGACGAGGGAACCTATTGCCAGCACGGCGGCTCTTGCTTGCCCGCCAAGGACGTAAAGCTTCTCGGCTCAATTCTCACCGGCCCTGATACCGGCGAATACAAAGTCGGCGATGAAAGCGACCTATGGCAGGGCGTGTCGACATCCTGCGAACTCATCCTCGCCGACCGCGCCAACATCATCGAGGCGAAGGCGCAGGAAATGCTGAGGGATTGCCGCTAGGCGGGCGGCGCGACGACGATCTGGAGCGGAAGACTTTGCGCCTCCACGACAACCCATTCGGCCCGATGTTGCCGCCCATGTCTTAGAGTCTGTCCGCGAAGTTTAAGAGCTTAAACATAGCTTTCGCATCATCAAGCGGATTGACGCGAGGCGGATGAACGCCAAGGCGTTTCGCGTCAGGTTTTCGAAGTCCTTCGCCAATCTGCGGCATCTTCCGAGCCAGGCGAAGGTTCGCTCGACCACCCATCTGCGCGGGAGGACCTCGAAACCCTGCGCCTGATCGGAGCGCTTGACGATCTCGGTGACCAGGAGCGGCAAAATCTTCTTTTGCGCCGCCCGGAACTTTGGGCCTTGATAGCCGCCGTCGGCGAAGAGTTTGCGCAGGAATGGGTGCAGTCCGAACATTGTCGCCAACACCAATTTGCCGCCGTCGCGGTCCTGAATATCGGCGGGATGAACAATCGCGTGCAGCAGCAATCCTAAAGTGTCGACGAGGATATGGCGCTTCTTGCCCTTGATCTTTTTCCCCGCGTCGTAGCCATTCGGATCGATGCAGCGCCCCCTTTTTCGGCGCTTTTGACGCTCTGGCTGTCGATCACGCAAGCTGTCGGGCTGGCTTCGCGCCCCATCGCCTCGCGACACTTCACATAGAGTGCGTGGTGGATGCGATCGAGCGTGCCGTTCCACGTCCACAGATCGAAATAATCGAACAGCGTGCTGCGCGGCGGCAAATCCTTCGGCACGTATCGCCATTGGCAGCCCGTGCTCAGCACGTACATCAGGCCGTTGACGACTTCACGCACATCGACGGTGCGCTTGCGCCCGCCGCGCTTGGCCGGCGGTATCAACGACGCGATATGCTCCCATTCGGCGTCGGTCAGGTCGCTGGGATAACGCAACTTGTCGCGGTTATATTGCGCGCGGTTCTCGCTCGTCCACATCGGCAGCCCCTCCAGAATCAGGCTACCTTCCATGAATCACATCCGACTCATGCGATTCAACTTCTTTTCGGACGGACACTTAGGCGCGTTCCGTCACCCATGTCTGCGGGTCGGACATTTGGGAAAATGGTGCCGATTGAGGGATTCGAACCCCCGACCCCCTCATTACGAATGAGGTGCTCTACCAGCTGAGCTAAATCGGCGCACCGCCCTATTAGCCAGATTGAACTTTATTGGCAAGGCGGCGCGGCGTCCTGGCGCAGGTTTTTGCCAAGCGGCGATCCAAGCCGCGACCAAAGCGGCGATCAACCAAAACCGTTCACTGTGCCGCGCGAATTCGCATGCGCTCAACGCGGGTCTGCGCTAAAGAAAGCGGCAAATCGGAGTATTTTGTCGTGTCGCAGCCAGATTTCGCGCAGGAAACCAAAGCGGGGGCGTTTCTCGCCCGTCTCGAGGGCGCCGGCTATCGCCGTTGCGAGCCGGGCGTCCTGCATCCCGCCGAATTCTTCCTCAATCTGGCCGGCGAGGACATTCGCGGCGCGCTGTTCTTGACCTCCGGCGCCGGCGGCGCGGAACTCTGCCTGCGGCCGGAGTTCACCATTCCCGTGGCGCGCGCCTATCTCGCCTCGGGGCAGGCGGGCTCGGCCGCCGCCTTCTGCTATTATGGGCCGGTGTTTCGCGTCCGCTCGGACGGGCCGGGCGAATTTCTGCAGGGCGGTCTCGAAAGCTTCGGACGCGCCGATCGCGAAGCCGCCGACGCGGATATTCTGGCGCTGGCGCTGGAAGCGGCCGAGCGGCCGCTGAAAGTGCGGATGGGCGACGCCGGCCTGTTCGCCGCCTTCCTCGAAAAGCTCAATCTGCCGGCCGTCTGCGCCGCCGCATCCGCAGCGGCCACGCCCGCGGGCAATCGGTCGCCGCCATTCTCGCCGCGCCCGGCCACGCCGCCGGCGACGATCATTCCGGCGTTCTGGCGGCGCTTGAGGGCGTCGACAAGCAGGGCGCGCGCGCGCTCGTCGAGGACCTGCTCAAGATCGCCGGCATTTCCAGCGTCGGCGGCCGCTCGGTCAGCGAAATCGCCGAACGCTTTCTGGAGCAGTCGGCGCTGAAATCCGGCGCCGGCGTGCCGGCTGAAAAGGTCAACGCGCTGGAAAATTTTCTCGCCATCGAGGGCAATCCCGACATGGCGGCCGAATCCCTGCGCTTCCTGGCGTCCGAGACCGACCTCGACCTCAACGGCGAACTCGACTCCTTCGAGCAGCGGCTGCATTTCATCGCCGCGCGCGGCCTCGATCTCGACCAGATGACCTTCGCCGCCGCCTTCACGCGCAATCTTGATTATTACACCGGCTTCGTCTTCGAGGCGGGCGATCCGGCGCGCATCGGCGCCCCGCCGGCCGTCGGAGGCGGGCGCTACGACGGCCTGCTCGCCGCCGTCGGCGCCAAGGCCGACATACCCGCCGTCGGCGCGGCGGTCTGGATCGACCGTCTCGACGAAAGCCAGGGTCCGGCGCGCAAGCCCGGCGCGGGAGAGGGCCAATGAAAGTCGAAAAACTCGTTCTCGCCGTTCCCTCCAAGGGACGCCTGCAGGAAAACGCCAACGCCTTTTTCGCCCGGGCCGGCCTCAATGTCGTGCAGGGACGCGGCGCGCGCGATTATCGGGGCGTGCTGGAAGGCGCGCCGCATGTCGAGGTGGCCTTTCTCTCGGCCTCCGAAATCGTCCGCAATCTGGCGTCCGGCGCGGCCCACCTGGGCGTCACCGGCGAGGATCTCGTTCACGAGTCGCAGGCCCTCGGCAAGGTCGAGCTGCTGACCGAGCTCGGCTTCGGCCACGCCAATGTCATCGTCGCCGTGCCGCAGGCCTGGATCGACGTGCGCACCATGGCCGACCTCGAGGACGTCGCCTCCGCCTATCGCGCCAAGCGCGGCGAACGGATGCGGGTCGCCACCAAATATGTGAACATGACGCGCGCCTTTTTCGCCGAAAAGGGTGTGAGCGACTATCGCATCGTCGAGAGCCTGGGCGCGACCGAAGGCGCGCCGGCCGCCGGCCAGGCGGAGCTGATTGTCGACATCACCACGACGGGGGCGACGCTCGCAGCCAATGCGCTGAAAATTCTCGACAATGGCGTGATCCTGCGCTCGCAGGCCAATCTCGTGGCCTCGCTCGCCGCGTCCTGGACGCCGGAGACGCTGGAGAGCGCCCGCCTCATTCTGGCGCGCATCGCCGCGGAGGAGGAAGCCCGCGTCACGCGCGAATTGCGCGCCGTGCTCGCCAAGGCGCCGAAAAATCTGGAAGCCGAAGCGCAGGCGAAATTCGGCGCCGCGCTGCGCCGCCGCGGCGACGACGGCTTGCTGGTGTTCGCCGCGCCGAAGGATTGCGCGCCCAGCTTCGCCGACTGGCTGATCGGCCTCGGCGCCGATCATGTCAGCGTGCGCCAGCTCGATTACGTGTTCAAGGCGCGGAACCCGCTGTACGAGCGCCTGACGAAAAAGCTGCGCGTGCGCCAAGCCTGATAGCCGGCCGGAATTCGCCCATCAGCCGGCGCGGTCGGCAAAAAAAAGCGGCGCAAATCCCCGGTGGGAATTCGCGCCGGCTTTAAATCCTGGCGTTGAGCAGGGTGCGCGGCGGTTCGCTTGAAGAAAATGCGGAAAAACCCAAAACGTTATTCTAACCGCATATTCTTATCCAAAAAGTCTGCAACTTTTTGGGAATAGGCTTCAGGCGACGGCAGCCTGCTTCTTCTCGATTTCGCGCTTCAGCTTCTTGACCCCGACCGACAGATCGGCGTCGTTGGCCTTGGCGAGGAACGCGTCGAGACCGCCGCGATGTTCGACCGAGCGCAAAGCGGCGGCCGCCACGCGCAGACGCACCGAACGCTGCAGCGTGTCGGAGATCAGCGAGACGTTGACGAGGTTGGGCAGGAACCGCGTGCGGGTCTTGTGATTGGAATGGCTGACGAGATTGCCCGACTGGACGGCCTTGCCGGTTAATTCGCAACGGCGGGACATAGAACTTCCTTTCGATCGGCGCCGACAGGTCTGACGCCGGGGTCTGCCGGCTTATCGGGCTTGCGGCCTTGAAAACTGTTGAAAGCCTCGGCTTTGGCTTCGCGCGGGATGCAAAGCGCGGCTTGTCAGCCGAATCGCCGCCCACAGAAACGCAAAAACCCCCGCCACGTGATTTCCATCGCGTCGCGCTCAGCTTTGACGAGCGGGCTTTTAGCGCAGGGCCGTCGTCGCGTCAAGGCGCGCCTAGCGCCCGAACGGCCGGAAATAGGCGCGAATGCAGTGAAAAAGTGGTCGGAGTGATAGGATTCGAACCTACGACCCCCTCGTCCCGAACGAGGTGCGCTACCAGGCTGCGCTACACTCCGACATGCAAAGGGATAGGCCCGATGCGCCCTGGAGGCCGCCTTATAGCGGGGACACAGGCGCCCGGCAAGCGAAAAGGCGCGGGCGCGAAATCCTTCCTTTCGCGCCGTTTTCGCCGCCGCGCGCGTCCGGACCAGTCGTCGCGCCGCGCGGCAAAAGGGCCCGGCGCGCGTTTTCCTTGTTGATCGGCGCGGCGGATTCGCCTTGAATTGGTCCGATTCGGAATAGATTCGTACTCGGATCGCAGATCAACGCGCGACGGCGGCCAGACCGAAAGACTCCGACAGGTATGAAATCAAATTTTTTGAATGCGGGCGCGATCGTGAGCGCGGCCTTTATCGTGGCCGTCGCTCCCTCGGCGCGCGCGGAAAACTTTCACGCTCATTATTCGGTTTCGTTGATCGGCCTGCCGATCGGCGCGGCGACGGCGGACGCCGCCATCGGTCAGAGCGCCTATAAAATCGACTTCAGCGTCAAATTGACCGGTCTGGCGGCGATGGTTTCGAGCGCCAAGGCGGCGCTTGCCTCGTCAGGCAGCGTCAATCATGGCGTCGTGACGCCCTTGACCTATGCGACGACCTCGGCCAACTCCAGGGAGACGCGAACCTTGCGCATGGCGCTGAACGGCGGTTCGGTGCGTGCGGTCGAATATTCGCCGCCCTGGGAGGACAAGAGCCCCGACCGCGTGCCGCTGACCGAGGCGGACAAGCGCAACATCATCGATCCGTTGTCGGCTTTCATCATGCCCGTGCCGGCGCAGGCCGATCTCGTGGGACCGTCGGCGTGCAATCGCACGGTGCCAGTTTACGACGGCTATACGCGGTTCGACGTGACCTTGTCCTTTGTCGCCGTCCGGCAGATCAAAACCAAGGGCTATGCGGGGCCGGTTTCGGTCTGCGCGGCCCGCTATATCCCGATCGCCGGCCACAAGCTGAATCGGGCGATCAAATTCATGGAGGGAAACCGGCAGATGGATGTCTGGCTTGCGCCGATGACGCAGGCGCATGTCGTCATACCCTACCGGGTTTCGTTAATGACTATGGCCGGCACCGCGGTCATCGAAGCCACCGATATGAATATCGCGCCCTGAACGGAACGCATCTGGACGTCGCGATGACTTGACGGCGATCTGGCGTTTCGTGTCATTTCGATGCGGAAAGGTTAAGACGATGCGCCTTTTCCGGCGGCGCGAGACCGGCGGCGGAAATTTCGCCGCGCCGGGCGCCCTTGAAAACCGGGCGTGACAAAAAGAGAATGTTCGGCGCACGCTGATTCGCGCGCCTTTTGTTCTTCTTTCGTTCAAAAGCTTTACATTTCACGCCGAAAACGCCATTTGCACCGCATTGACAAAACAGCCCAACGGAGTCCGTCTCCGTTTTCTCGGGTCTTGGGCTGTCAGAGGACGTGAAATCAAATTCTTGTGGTTTCTTGGCAAGTCCATTCAATATGTTGTGTGAACAAACAAGGACTCGCGCAAGGTCACCGATTCGGGCGCGATTCGTTCCTTTCCTGTTCGAAAGGTAAAAAATGCGGCCCGGATCTGCCCCAAATGGAGACAGCGGCGCGGCGTTCGACCGGGGTCGCGCATGAACGTGAACATTCGCGTCGCCGATGACGATCCGCGCGAAAACAGCCGCAAGCGGTCGGAAAATGTCGCCGCCGTGCTTGGCCCGACGAATACGGGCAAGACGCATTTCGCGATCGAGCGGATGCTGTCCCATCCCGCCGGCATGATCGGTCTGCCGCTGCGCCTGCTGGCGCGCGAGGTCTACAATCGCGTCGTCGAAAAAGTCGGCGCGGGCGCGGTCGCCCTCATCACCGGCGAAGAAAAGATCAAACCGAAACAACCGCGCTATTGGGTGTCGACGGTCGAGGCTATGCCGCGCGATCTCGATCTGCCCTTTGTCGCCATCGACGAAATTCAGCTCGCCGCGAACTTCGATCGCGGCCACGTCTTTACCGACCGCATTCTCAACCGGCGCGGAATGCAGGAGACGCTGCTGATCGGCGCTTCGACCATGCAGGGGGCGATCCAGGCTTTGGCGCCCGGCGCGCGCATCCTGACGCGGCCGCGCCTGTCGAAGCTGAGTTTCGCCGGCGACAAGAAAATCGCCCGTCTGCCGCCGCGCAGCGCCATTGTCGCCTTTCGCGCTGAAGACGTTTACGCCATCGCCGAATGGATCAGGCGCCAGCGCGGCGGCGCCGCCGTCGTGATGGGCGCGCTCAGCCCGCGCACCCGCAACGCCCAGATCGATCTCTACCAAAACGGCGACGTCGACTATATCGTCGCGACCGACGCGATCGGCATGGGGCTCAATCTCGACGTCGACCACATCGCTTTCGCCGCCGACCGCAAATTCGACGGCTGGCAGTATCGTCGCCTCAATCCAGCGGAATTTGGCCAGATCGCCGGGCGCGCCGGCCGTCACACGCGCGACGGGTCGTTCGGCACGAGTGGGCGCTGCCCGCCCTTCGACGAGGAATTGGTCGAAATGATCGAAGACCACGCCTTCGATCCGGTGACCACGCTGCAATGGCGCAATTCGGCGCTGGATTTTGCCTCGCTCGAAAGTCTCGTCGCGTCTCTGGAGCTTCTGCCGCGGGAGCCAGGCCTGACGCGCGCGCCGCCCGGCGAGGACCAATTGACGCTTGAAGCGGCGATGCGCGAAGCGCAGGCGCGCCGCGCCGCGAAAACGCGGGCCGACGTCGAACGGCTCTGGGACGTCTGCCAGATTCCCGATTATCGCAAGACGTCGCCGGCCGCCCATGTCGAGCTTTGCCTGTCGGTTTATCAATTCGTGGTGCGCGCCGGGCGCATCCCGGACGACTGGATAGCCAGGCAAATCGCGGGTTTGGAGCGTGTCGACGGCGACATCGACGCGCTTTCAAATCGTATCGCCCAGGTGCGAACCTGCACCTTTATCGCCAATCGATCCGACTGGTTGAACGATCCTGAGCATTGGCAGGCGCGCGCGCGTCAGGTAGAGGACAGTCTGTCCGACGCTTTGCACGCGCGTCTGACCCAGAGATTTGTCGACCGGCGCACGAGCGTGCTTATGCGCCGTCTGAGAGAGAACACAATGTTGGAAGCGGAAGTCAATGCGGCCGGTCAGGTCATCGTCGAGGGGCAGCACGTGGGCGCCCTGCACGGCTTTTGCTTCACGCCGGACGCCCAGGCCGAAGGCGAGGCCGCCAGGACGCTGAACGCGGCGGCGCAGAAGGCTCTGTCCGCCGAGATCGAAGGCCGCGCCAAGCGGGTCAGCGACGCGGTCGACGAAGCCTTCGTTCTCGCCAACGATGGAGCGATCCGCTGGCTTGGCGAGTTGGTCGGCAGGATCGTCGCCGGCGATCATATTCTCAAGCCGCGCGTGCGGGTCATTGCCGATGAGGCGCTGACGGGCGCCAGTCTGGATCTGGTGCAACGCCGCCTCGATCTATGGCTGGCGCAGCACGTCAAAAAGCTGCTGGGGCCGCTGGAGGAGCTGGAATTGGGCGAGGGGCTCGAAGGCGCGGCCAAGGGAGTCGCCTTTCAGGTCGCCGAATCGCTGGGCGTGCTGGAGCGTTCGCGCGTCGCCGAGGAAATGAAGACCCTGTCGCAGGACGCGCGGGCGGCCCTGCGTAGAATTCGGCCTGCGTTTCGGCGCCTATCACCTTTACCTGCCCGCCCTGCTCAAGCCCGCGCCGCGCGCGCTCGCCGCGCAGATCTGGGCGTTGACCCACGGCGGCATCGAAGGCTTCAAGGGCCTCGACGACGTGCCGCATCTGGCGGCGTCCGGGCGCACGTCCTTCGCAGCCGACAAAGAGGTCGACAAGGCATTCTATCGCGCCGCCGGTTTCCGCGTCTGCGGCGAAAGGGCCGTGCGCGTCGACATTCTCGAACGTCTGGCCGATCTGATCCGTCCCGCCATAGCCTATCGCCCCGGCGTCACGCCCGGCGAGCCGCCGGCCGGCGCCGCCGACGCCGACGGATTCGTGGTGACGGTCGCCATGACTTCGCTTGCCGGCTGCGCTGGCGAGGCTTTCGCCTCCATTCTCAAATCGCTTGGCTACGCCGCCACGCAGCGTCCTGGCCCGGCCATCACCGTGCCGCTTCTGCCCAAGGCGGCGACCGAGCCGGCGGCGCCTGTTCCGTTGCAGGACGAACCGGCGCAAACGGCGAGCGCGCCCGTTGCGGACGCGGCCGAAACGCTGAGCGAAGCGGCGGAGACGGCGTCAACCGTCGCGGCCGACGCGCCAGCGCCCGCCGAAGCGGCGCCGGCCAGCGAAATAACGACGCCCGTTGAGGCCGCCGTGGAGACGCAGCCGCAAGAGACGCAATCGCAAGAGACGCAATCGCAGGACGAGGCGCCGGTCGAAGGCGGATTGGGCGAAGCGTCGCCGGTTGAGGCGTCAGTCGTCGAACAGCGCGTCGAAGCGGTCGCGCCAACCGATGAGAGCCAGCAGGGCGAGGCGGGGCAGGCCGAATCGGAGGGGTCGACCGACACGCCGGCCGCCGAAGTCGTTCTGATCGAAATCTGGCGTCCGCAAAGACATCACCAGCACGGGCGGCGTCCCGAACGCGGACAAGATCGCGGACAAGAACGCGGCCATGGCCGCCGTCGGCCGCATTCGGGCGAGGCTCCAAAGCCGGGACAGACGGCGCAAGGCGGCGTCGAGGCGGCGCCTTCCGGCGAAAGCGCGCCGACGCAGCGCCCGCCGAAGGAGGGCGACAGCCAGCGTCCGCAGGGACGTCCCAAATTCGAGGGTCGGCGCGACGATCGCCGCAACGAGGCGGGCAAGCCGCGCTTCGAAGGCCGGAAATTCGACGGCAAGCGCCGCGACGACGACCGCAATAAAAGCCAGCGTAATTTTTCGTCGGAAAAACGCGAAAAACAGCCCGATCCCGACTCGCCTTTCGCCAAGCTTCTGGCGTTGAAGGCCGAACTCGAAGCCAAGGGTAAAAAGGGCTGATCCGCCGGGACGTTGTCGGCCCGATCCTATCGGGACGAACGCCGGGCGGCCATTTTCCCGAAACGCTGGCCAGTCCACCGCCAGCGACCGTCCGCGCGAGAAAATGCTTAACCCTTTCAGCCAAAACGCGGAAAATTGGCGATAAGGGCGTGGCAAAAAAGATCAATATGCTTTAAGCAAGAAACGGGCCGGTTTTTGGCGGCCGGTCGTTTTGGTGCGCGTGGATCGAGAAAATGGCTTTATCGGCCAAACTGACAATGCGTCAGAGCCAATCGTTGGTGATGACGCCGCAGCTCTTGCAAGCGATCAAGCTGCTGGTGTTCTCCAACACCGAGCTCGCCAATTTTGTCGAAGAAGAACTCGAGCGCAACCCTCTGCTGGAACGCGCCGAAGATCGTCCGGACGCAGCCCCCACGGGCGTCGACCGACCGGACGATTTCGACGTCGCGCGGGCGGACGCCGGTCTGTCCGGCGAGCCGGTCGCCGCCGACTGGAATTCGCAGGAGCTTGCGACCTCACGCGACCAATTGGAAGCGAGCCTCGGCACCGAGTTGGAAAACGCTTTTGACGGCGAGCGTTCGTTGGCGCCGGCCGAGCGGGCCGAGCCGCTGGAAGAGTTGGGATTGTCGGCAACCGCCTGGTCCGGATCGAGCGGATTCGACGGCGGCGAGAGCAGCAATCTTGAAGCCTATGTCGCCGCGCAAACGAGCCTTGCCGACCATCTTGGCGGCCAGCTGGCGCTGGCGGTGGGCGACCCGACCGATCGAATAATCGGCCGCGCGATCATCGATTCGATTGACGAGAACGGCTATCTGCGCGAGAGCGCGGAGGACATCGCCGGGCGTCTTGGCGCCGCGCAGACCCGTGTCGAACGCTTGATCGGCGTTGTCCAGACTTTCGATCCCAGCGGCGTCGGCGGGCGCGATCTCGCCGAATGCCTGGCGATCCAGTTGCGCGAGCGCGACCGGTTTGATCCGGCGATGCAGGCGCTTGTCCGCAATCTTCCCTTGCTGGCCAAACGCGATTTCGCCGCGCTGCGCCGTATTTGCGGCGTCGACGACGAAGATTTGGCCGACATGGCCGGCGAGATTCGCCGCCTCGATCCCAAGCCCGGCCGCGCCTTCGGCAGCGAGGTTCTGCAACCCGTCATTCCCGACGTGATCGTCCGCGAGACCGCCGACGGCGCCTGGCAGGTCGAATTGAACTCCGACGCCTTGCCGCGCGTGCTCGTCAACCGGACCTACGCGACGCGCGTCTCGCGCGCCAAAACCAACGAAGCCGACAAGACCTTCATCGCCGAATGTCTGCAGACGGCCAACTGGCTCACCAAGAGCCTGGAGCAGCGGGCGCGCACGATCTTGAAGGTCTCCAGCGAAATCGTGCGCCAGCAGGACGCCTTTTTCGCGCATGGCGTCGAGTATTTGCGGCCGCTCAACCTGAAGGCGATCGCCGACGCCATCGGCATGCATGAATCGACCGTCTCGCGCGTTACGTCGAATAAATATATGACCTGCCCGCGCGGCATGTTCGAATTGAAATACTTCTTCACCGCTTCAATCGCCGCGCACGGCGGCGGGGATGCGCATTCCGCCGAATCCGTTCGCTTCAAGATCAGGCAGATGATCGATCAGGAGGCGCCCGACGCCGTTCTTTCGGACGACGCCATTGTCGAACGCCTGAAGGCCGCCGGCGTCGACATCGCCCGCCGGACCGTGGCGAAGTATCGGGAAAGTCTGAAAATTCCATCGTCGGTGGAGCGGCGACGGGAAAAGCAGGCGGGCCTCGCCCGCTCCGCGTGAGAGCCTCAATTTGATGTTCTTTCGCGAAAAAATGCGCTATTTTAAAGCAGTGGCGGCAGCCATTGACTTCGCGTTGAGACAAATCTAACCCTGTGGCCGAAATTTCGCCGTCTTGCAGCATTGGACGGCCAGACATTCAGGCTGCGCCTCCCGAGGAAAAACATGCCGTTGCGCGTTTCAGGTAAGAATATCAATATTGGCGAGGCCCTGCGCGAACATGTCGCACAACGTCTGGACGCCGCAGTCGGCAAATATTTCGACGGACGGGCCAAGGGCCATGTGACTCTTGAGCCGGAGGGCTCGGGCTATCGCACCGATTGCACCCTGCATCTGAATTCCGGCATCACCCTGCAGGCCGAAGGGCGCGCGCAAGAGCCGTACGCCAGTTTCGACCAGGCGGCGGAGCGGATCGAGGCGCGGCTTCGCCGCTACAAGCGCAAGCTCAAAGACCGCAGCGCCGTCCAGACCGCCGCTTCGCAGGCGGACGCCGGCGAAGCGATGCGCTACACAGTCCTCGGCGCGCCCGACGAAAATCAGGAAGCGCCGTCCGAAGCCGAGTTCAACCCGGCCGTCATCGCTGAAATCCACGACGCGTTTGCGTTCGCTTTCGGTGTCGGGCGCCGTTCTCGAACTCGATCTGACCGGCGCGCCGGTTCTGGCCTTTCGGCATGCTTCGAGCGGGCGCGTGAATGTGATATATCGTCGCCTCGATGGCCATATCGGCTGGATCGACCCGGCCAACGAGGAGAAACGCGCGCGCAACTGAACCCGCCGCGCTTTTTTGTTTGAGCATTCGTGAAAAAGACTCGGAAATCTGGCAAGGGTAAGCGCGCCTTTGGCATGCGATTTGCCACGAGTATTTCTCTCATTGAAGAAATGGGATTTACATGTCGCTAAGCGATCTCATCACCGTCGACGCAATTTTGCCGGCGCTGAAGGTGAACGGCAAGAAACAGGCTTTGCAGGAAATCAGCGAGCGGGCGGAAGCCGTCTCCGGCCTGAACGCGCGCGAAATTTTCGACGCCCTGCTGCAGCGCGAACGGCTCAATTCGACCGGACTTGGCAATGGCGTCGCCATTCCTCACGGCAAACTGGTGAAGGCCAAGAAGATTTTCGGCGTTTTCGCGCGGCTTGACCGGCCGATCGATTTTGAATCGCTCGACGGCGCGCCGGTTGATCTGATTTTTGCGCTGATTGCGCCTGAATCGGCCGGGGCCGATCACCTCAAGGCGCTCGCCAACATCGCCAGGCTATTGCGCGATCCAGGCGCCGCCGACAAGATCCGGGCGACACGCGAAGCGCCGGCGCTCTATGCCTTGCTCACGCAATCGGCGGCGTCCTTCGCCGCCTGACGCGCCGACTGGAAATTCGCCATCGCGCGCCCCATGTTGACGACGTGGAAAACAATGGCGGGCGCGTCGTCGGCGCGATTTTCGGGCCGCCTCGTTAGGGACGACATAAAGCTATGCTTGCCGACGCTTACGCCTCGCTGAGACAGATTTTCACGCCGCCCTTTCGCGCCGTGCTGTACAAGACCCTGGCCTTGACCATCGCCTTGCTGGCCTTGCTCTGGCTCTTACTCGACCGTCTCGCGCTGCATTTCATCGCAAGCGATTCTTCATGGCTGACCGGCCTCGCGGCTTTTGCCGCGGGCCTCGGCCTTTTTGTGGGCCTGGCGTTTCTGATCGCGCCGGTGTCAATGCTGGTGGCGGGCTTGTTTCTCGACGATCTCGCCGCGCACGCCGAGGCGGATCTCTATCCCGAGAATTTGCGCGGAAGGGCGACGCCGGCTTTGACGGCGATGTGGTTGGCGGTGAGATTCTCGGCGGTGGCGCTGGCGGTCAATTTTGTTGCGTTTTGTCTGTGGCTTCTGCCGGGCGTCAACGCCGTGGTCTTCTTCGTCGCCAACGCCTATCTGTTCGGCCGCGAGTATTTCGAATTGGCGGCCATGCGTTTCGTCTCGGTCGAAGACGCCCGCGCCTTGCGCAAGGCGAATATGGCGCCGATTTTTCTTGCCGGGCTGCTGATCGCTTTTTTCGTGGCGACGCCCGTTCTAAACCTGCTGACGCCGCTGTTCGGCGTCGCCTTGATGGTCCGTTTGAATAAGAAATTGCAGGCGCAGCTTCCCGCCTCGACCGACGGGCGCTCGCTTGAGGCCGGACAGATCTGACGATTTTTAACGGCGGACGCTCTAGGTTTTCTTGCGCAATCGAACGATGACGTCGATACGCTCGATCTCCATGCCTTCGGGCGGCGCGGGCAGCGCGCCGAGTTCGAAGTTCTGTGGCGGAAGATCGAGCAACTGCGCGTTTTCCACCAAAAAATGCTGATGGGCGCTGATATTCGTATCGAAATAGGTTTTGGCGCCGTCCACCGCGATTTCACGCAACAGGCCGGCCTGCGTAAATTGATGCAACGTGTTGTAAACAGTGGCGAGCGCGATGGAGGCGCGCGCCGACTTGACCTCGTCGAACAGGGTCTCCGCGGTCACGTGACGGTCGCCCTTGCCGAACAGCAGCCAGCCGAGCGCAAGTCTTTGCCGGGTCGGACGCAAGCCTGCGGCGCGGAGTCTGGCGCGTACGTCATGGGCCGGACAGCCGACAAGCGCGCGCGCAGACTCGATCCGGCGCGGTCTGGAGCGTCCCGTGCGATGGGTTTGGGCCATCGAAATTTGTCCATATGGCGCATTTTCGGGGAAAGACTTTTTGTTTTTCCGACGAAATATGCTGTTAAACAGATAGATATCCGCCTTTTCCGATTTTCGTCAACCGGAGGGTCAGAGCTCTTCGCCGCAGCTGGGGCAAGCTCTCCAGACAGTCGGCTCGTCGGCGCCTTTCCAGAAATCGGCAAATCGAATTGACATACTAGCGTCGCCCGGGCGAAGGGCAACTATTCAATTGGTCGTTCGGCCGCCGGCAAATCGACGCGGCCTACGGCTTTTTCAGGAGGAAGTTCGCCTTTCGGGGCTGACGGCGCTGTGATAGAAGGCGCGGAAACAGGACAACTCCGTCGGGAGCTGTGGATAGGGGAATGCGGTTCGGCGGAATTCAATCGATTGATTTAAATGACTGTTCTGCGCCGCTATGCTCGCGGTTGAAGGACAAGCTGCGGGAAGCGTGTTCGAGAGCGCGTCCAGATCATATCGATTCATCGAACGCGTTTTAGAAAATTGGTGTGAACGCGTATTCCAGTCGACAAGCCTGACAGGTTTGTCGGGATTATGCCCTAAGGAAAGTGGACCAAATGGGGGAACGGCGCCTAAACTTCAGCTACGAGGACCTGCTGGCCTGCGGCCGCGGCGAATTGTTCGGTCAGGGCAACGCGCAGTTGCCGCTGCCGCCGATGTTGATGTTCGACCGTATCGTTGAGATCGCCGAAACGGGCGGCGCCAATGGCAAGGGCCTGGTGCGCGCCGAGTTCGACATCAAGCCGGACCTCTGGTTCTTTGGCTGCCACTTCAAGGGCGATCCGGTGATGCCCGGCTGCCTCGGGCTTGACGCCTTGTGGCAATTGACGGGATTCTTCCTCGGGTGGCTCGGGCTGCCGGGCCGCGGCCGGGCTCTGGGCGTCGGCGAGGTGAAATTCGCCAATCAGGTTCTGCCGAGCGTCAAGAAGGTGGTCTATGGCGTCGATCTCAAGCGCGTCTTCAAAGGCAAACTCGTTTTGGGCATAGCCGACGGTTGGCTCGAAGCCGACGGCGCGCGCATTTACGACGTCAAGGATATGCGCGTCGGCCTGTTCCAGCCGGCGGCGGGCTGAGAGGCTCTCCGCGCCCGTTTTTCCGGAGCGTCTTGCGCCCCGCCTGGGTAGCGCCACACGCTTTCACTCTCTTGCTTGCCGTAACGACCGTTTCGGAAGGCCAACCTGTTTTCCCCGGAATTTACTCTGGCGAAAGTCCTGCACATTTTGCTGCGGGTTGTTAAAATGCGTCGAGAATGAAGACGCAACGAGGAGCAAATCATGAGACGCGTCGTCGTCACAGGCATGGGCATAGTCTCGTCGATCGGCAATGATGTCGGCGAAGTCGTCGCCTCGTTGCGTGCCGCGCGCCCTGGCATTGTCCGCGCGGACAAATATGCCGAATTGGGTTTTCGCTGTCAGGTGCACGGCGCGCCGACGCTCAATCCGGAAACGCTCGTTGATCGGCGCGCGATGCGTTTTCATGCGATGGGCACCGCCTGGAATCATGTGGCTATGGATCAGGCCATCGCCGATTCCGGTCTGGAGCAAAGCGACATTTCCAACCCGCGCACGGGGATCATCATGGGGTCGGGCGGCCCCTCGACGCGCGTCGTCGTCGAGGCGGCCGATATCACCCGCACCAAAGGCCCCAAGCGCGTCGGCCCGTTCGCTGTGCCCAAGGCCATGTCGTCGACCGCATCGGCGACGCTCGCCAACTGGTTCAAGATCAAAGGCGTCAATTATTCGATTTCTTCGGCTTGCGCGACCTCGTCGCATTGCATCGGCAACGCCGCCGAAATGATTCAATACGGCAAGCAGGACGTGATGTTCGCCGGCGGCTGCGAGGAGCTTGACTGGACGCTCTCGGTGCTGTTCGACGCGATGGGCGCGATGTCGTCGGCCTATAACGACACGCCGGCGAAAGCTTCGCGCGCCTACGATAAGAACCGCGACGGATTCGTCATCGCCGGCGGCGCCGGCGTGCTGGTGCTGGAAGAATATGAGCGCGCCAAGGCGCGCGGCGCCAAAATCTACGCCGAAATAGCCGGCTATGGGGTCACCTCCGACGGTTACGATATGGTCGCCCCATCCGGCGAGGGCGCGCAACGCTGCATGCAGATGGCGCTGGCGACCTGCAAGGCTCCGATCGACTACATCAATCCGCACGCGACCGCCACGCCGGTCGGCGACGCCAAGGAAATCGAAGCGATCAGAGCCGTCTTCGGCGCCGACAAATGTCCGCCAATCGCCGCGACAAAATCGCTGACCGGTCATTCGCTCGGCGCCGCCGGCGTGCAAGAGGCGATCTATTCCCTGCTGATGCAGCAGCACGGCTTCATCGCCGAAAGCGCCAATATCGAAGAGCTCGATCCTGATTTCGCCGACATGAACATCGTGCGCGCGCGCCGCGACAATGTGCAACTGGGCGTGGTTCTGTCCAACTCGTTCGGGTTTGGCGGCACCAACGCAACGCTTATTTTCAAACATATCGACGTTTGACCGGAGACAATATTGACCATTTCCGCCAAGGGACTGATGAACGGCAAACGCGGCCTGGTCATGGGCGTCGCCAACAGCCATTCGATTGCCTGGGGCATCGCCCAGGCGTTGGCCGCCGAGGGCGCGACATTGGCCTTCACGTTTCAGGGCGAGGCTCTCGGCAAAAGGGTGACGCCGCTGGCCCAAAGCCTCGGCTCGACGCTTTTGCTGCCCTGCGACGTTGAGGATATCGCCAGCGTCGACGCTGTTTTCGACGCGCTCGAGAAGGACTGGGGGACGATTGATTTCGTCGTTCACGCCATCGGCTTTTCCGACAAGAATGAATTGAAGGGCCGCTATATCGACGCCACGACGCGCGAGAATTTCTCGCGCACGATGGTGATTTCGGCCTTTTCCTTCACCGAAATCGCCCAGCGCGCGATTCGACTGATGCCCGAAGGCGGCGCGTTGTTGACGTTGACATATGGCGGCTCGACGCGGGTCATGCCCAATTACAACGTGATGGGATTGGCCAAGGCGGCGCTTGAAGCGAGCGTGCGCTATCTCGCCAGCGACCTCGGCCCCTGGGGCGTGCGCGTCAACGCCATTTCAGCCGGTCCGATCCGCACCCTGGCGGGCGCGGGGATCGGCGAGGCCCGCGCCATGTTCAATTTTCAAAAAGCGCACGCACCTTTGCGTCGCCCCGTTTCCATCGAAGATGTCGGCGGCTCCGCGCTCTATCTTTTATCGGATCTGTCCGCCGGCGTGACAGGCGAAGTGCATTTCGTCGATGCGGGCTACAACATCATTTCGATGCCCAATCCCGAAGACATCCGAAATGACGCCGAGGCGCCGCGTTAGAACACGCCTGAAATGTCTCTAGGCGTGGACGGCGTGCGCGACGCCGAGACCGAAGCTTTGCATGAAGGCGGTGATCGCCTGGGTGCGGCGGTGGCAATTCAATTTTTCGAGAATGGCGGAGACGTGGCTTTTGACCGTGCCTTCGGTCAGGCCAAGTTCAAAGGCGATCTGCTTGTTGAGCAGGCCGCGCGTCATCAATTCGAGAATTTCCAGCTGCCGATGCGAGAGCCGCTCGAGTCCGGCGACGCTCTTGGCGTTCTTCGGAAAATAATGGCCGCCGGCGGCCAGCGTCAGGGCCATCGCCAAAAATGCGTCGGCGCTCGATTGCGCCGCGATCAAGCCCTTGACGCCCTGCGTTTCGAATAATTTGACGCAGCCGCCGGATTCGGCGCCGGCGATCAGGCCGACCGCCGCCTGAGCGGGAGCGAGGGCCGCGCCGCGCTTGGTCCATTCGCAGGCTTCCGCCAGAACGAGATCGCCGGGACGAAAATGCGCCAGATCGGCGGCGGCGGCGGCAAAGCTGGCGAAAGCAGAGATCGAGCCGGGCGCGAAGGCCGATTCAAGCGCCGCCGTCAGACCCAATTGCATCAGCGGGGCGGGGTGAATAATGGCGATCTTGATGGGCGTAGAGACGGACGGATTGTCGATTTCGCGTGCTGCCAACGTCATTGCGGGGTCCTGCTAAAGAGGGGGTCTGTCTTTCGGGAGATAAAATATCGAATTTCCCGGCAAAAGCGCGGTAAAAAAGGCTTATTTGCAAAATATTCGCAATCAGTCATTGCAAATTTGCTAATTTGAGCATTAGCAATGCCGGCCGCTTTCCGCATGGCGCCGATCGTCGACGCCGGGCTGACGTTTTGCCGCAGCGCCCGACACAGGCGTATAAATTCTGGCGTTTTTCATTATGCAAGCGCAATCGTCTTACGATGCGAAAAAATGCCGCTTGCGGACCGGCGCGTTCGTGTCACAATTTCGTCGTTGTCGCATCCAAAGGAGTTGCGCATGTCACTGCAAAGCCATCTCGCAGAACTTGAACGCCGTCATGATTCGCTCAAGAAGGAAATCGAGAAGGAAGAGATCCGTCCGTCCGTGGACGAAATCAAATTGCATGAATTGAAACGACGCAAATTGCTGGTTAAGGACGAAATCGCCAAGCTGCGCAACGAAGCGCCGATGATGGCCGTCCATTAGGGCGTCTGGCGTTCCGTCCGAGTCGGAGCGAACGCGCCAGCTCATCTTTCTCGAGGCGCACCGCCTGAAAGCGCGCCGAATCTTCCAGAACATGCGCCAAACCGCGACATTCGCGCGGTTGGGATATTTCGGCGAACGACTTCAGGCGAATCGTTCATGAAAAACCGCCGCCGAGCCTATGGCCCGCGGCGGTTTTTTCTACGCGATCGGCGAAAAAACGCACGCGTCCTAAGCGCTCTGGCTGAGGGGCGCCGCATACACTGCGGCATTCGCGCGCTCGCGCGGCTGCAGCAGGGCCTTGGCGGCGAGGACGGCGAAGGCCGTCACCAGCGCGCCGGCCGCCATGTCGACGAAATGGTGGCCGCCGTCGGCCGGCACGGCCGCCAGCACTAGAGCGTTGAGCGCCAGGGCGGGAGCGGCGATCCAGCGCACGCCCCAAAGCGCCCGCAACGTCAGCAGCGCCATCACCGTGTGGAAAGACGGCGCGCCGATCAGTCCGGTCAAATCCTCGAAACGAACCTCGCCGGCGCCATCGCGCCACAGCGCGAAAACCCGGAGCGCCTCCTCGCGCGAAATAGCCAGGGAGAACGGCAAAGCGGGCGCGCCCTGCGCGTAAAGCCATTGCATTTCGCCAATGTTGGGAAACGCCGTCCACACGGCGACCGTCGCCACGGCGGCGATCATGAAGGCAAGGGTGAATTCGTCGAGGCGCGCCAAATTTTGGCTGAACGCCAAAATCGCGATCGCGCAGGGCAGTTGCAGCAACGAGCTTTCATAGGCGCCCGTCAGGATCGCGCCGATGGTCGGATCGGCCTTGATCGCGGCGACATAGGCCGTCCAATCGACACCGAACATCGTGTCGATGTCGGCGAGACGGGCGTCGTAAAGCGGACGGTGCGCCGCCAGACCGGCGTAATTGCAAAGGGCGGC
The DNA here is from genome assembly GCA_963736175.1 of uncultured Alphaproteobacteria bacterium. Taxonomy (GTDB): domain Bacteria; phylum Pseudomonadota; class Alphaproteobacteria; order Rhizobiales; family Beijerinckiaceae; genus Rhodoblastus. The sequence continues at coordinate 349,250 of CAVTNU010000002.1, forward strand.
GAGGCTGGAGAAAACGACAAGCTGGGCTGTGACGAAACATGCGGCGGCGATTCCGACGTCCCGGCCGCGCCAGCGGTAGACCAGCCCGATCATGCTCAGAAAGATCGTACAGACGAGCGGCAGCGTGAATGAGCGCCAGATCACATGCATCGCCGCGAACGGCAGAACCAACGCAAGCAGCGCGGCGAGAAAAACGACAAGAGCAAGGCGCAGAAAATCGGCGCGGACAAGCAAACGGCCCAACATTTTGAAAGCCCATCGAAAGCCCTGAGGGATTCTCGTTATCCGATGAAATGAAAAATACCGTTAACTTTTGTCGTTCGATTTGAACGCGGCGCCAAAAATAGCCCGTCATTTGTCGCAATATCGTTTAGCGAGCTAAAAATCTGCGCCGAGCCTGAAAGCGCCGCGTTGTTTGAGGACGGTGATGGCGCTGTTGTCGATTTGGCCGCGACGCCCGGCGCTGTATCGATTCCGACCGTCCTTATTGCATCCATGGGTTTCGATAAGCGAACAGTGATCGCGCAATTGTTGGCGCGGCCGCCGTTTTTGCGCCGCTCGCCGATGTTCATCGGCGGTGATTTGACGGACGAATTCTGGTTTGCGCTGGTTGAAAGTCTCGGTGGACGGGCTTTTTCCGTTGGAGCGCGGCGCACTGGAAACGCCGGCGCGTTTGAAACGCCGGAAGCGGGGCGCAATTGGCCCGCCGCTTTTCGCAACCGGGAAACCGAAGCCGAAATTTGAGCTCGCGCCGAATACAGGGGGCGCCCATTGACCCTGGACGGAAATGCGCACAAGCCAAATCTTGATTTGGCTATTATCGGCAATGGCTGCGTCGCCGCGCTCGTCGATCGTCAAGCGCGCATTGTCTGGTGGTGTTTCCCGCGGTTCGATGCCGATCTGATTTTCTCGCGCCTGCTGGCGGGCGACGAAGAAAAGGGATTTTGTGATGTCGCGATGGACGACCTGGTTGAGTCGGACGCGCATTACCTGCGCAATACCGCGGTGGTCGAAACGAGTTTGACCGATGCGCGCGGGGCGAAGGTGCGGGTGACCGATTTCGCGCCGCGTTTTGATCATCATGCGCGCGCCTTCCGACCGCCGCAAATCATTCGGCGTATCGAGCCCATCGCCGGTCTGCCGCGCATCGCCATACGCGTGCGGCCGACGTGCAACTACGGCAAGCCGCTCACCGAAATCGTCATGGGCTCCAATCACATTCGCTATATTGGCGGCGTGCAGGTGATGCGCCTGACGACCGATGCGCCGTTGTCGTACATCGTCGCGGAGACCTGCTTTCCACTTACGCACTCGATCAATCTCATTTTCGGCCAGGACGATCCGTTTCGCGACTCGATCGATGTCGGCGGCCGCGAGAAGTTGGACCGCACTCGCGAATATTGGCTCGAATGGGCGCGCCATCTGGCCGTGCCCTTCGAATGGCAGTCAGCGGTGGTGCGCGCCGCGATCACGCTGAAGTTGTGCAGTTTCGAAGAAACCGGCGCCATTGTCGCCGCGCATACGACATCAATTCCCGAAGCTCCGTCCTCAGCGCGCACATGGGATTATCGTTTCTGCTGGCTGCGCGACGCATTTTTCGTTGTCGACGCGCTCAACCGGCTGAGCGCCACCCATGCAATGGAATCCTATATCAATTATATCACCACGATCGCCACGGGGGCCGCGACTGTGCGGCCAGTGCATGGAATCGTGCCGTTCACGTCGCTTGAAGAGACGGTCGCGCCTGATCTCGATGGTTTTCGCGGAGAAGGGCCTGTTCGGGTCGGCAATCAAGCGGCAAGCCAGACTCAGCACGATCTTTATGGCAGCGTGGTGCTCGGCGCGACGCAGATGTTCGTTGACGAACGCTTGCCGAGGATGGGCGATGAAGCGCTGTTTATATTGCTGGAGAAGCTTGGCGAACAGGCGCGTCTGCGCGCCTTCGAACCCGACGCTGGCATCTGGGAATATCGCGGGCGCGCGCGCGTCCATACCTATTCGGCGGCGTTATGCTGGGCCGCCTGTGACCGGCTGGGGCAGATCGCCCGGCGCTTGAAGATTCCCGAGCGCGCCGAATATTGGTCGAAACACGCGCAGGTTCTACGGCGGCGCATTCTCGAAGAGGCATGGGACAAAAAGCGCGGCGTTCTGACCGGCGCTTTCGGCCATCCTGAACTTGACGCTGCCATTTTGCTGATTGCCGAGTTGGGATTGCTGGCGCCTATGGACCTTCGTTTCGTCAGCAGTTGCGACGTCATCGGTCGCGAACTGATCCGCAACCGACGCATCATGCGCTATACCGCGCCGGACGACTTTGGCGCGCCGGAGACCGCATTTCTCGCATGCAACTTCTGGTACATCGACGCGCTCAGCCAGATCGGCCGCAAGGCGGAGGCGCGCGAGCTTTTTGAATCCATTCTCGCCAACCGCAATTCCTTTGGCCTGCTGTCAGAAGACGTTCATCCCGATACCGGCGAGTTATGGGGCAATTTTCCGCAATCCTATTCGATGGCTGGCGTGATCAATTCAGCCGCTCGGCTTTCGGCGAGTTGGGAGGACGCATGGGCGCGCGCCTCGTTATAGTCTCCAATCGCGTCGCCGCGCCGGAGGTTCAGCGCAAGGCTATCGCCGGCGAGCTCGCGGTGGCGGTGAAGGCGGCGCTGAAAAAGCGCAACGGATTGTGGTTTGGCTGGAGCGGCAATGTCGCCGAAACGTGCAGCGGCGAGCCTCGCCGCGTCGAAGGGTCGCGGTTCGACCACAGGGCTGTTCAGTTCTCAATACAGTCCAGGCATGTCGAGTATGAGATTGAGGTCGAGCGCTGCGCGCCATCTGGCGTTTTTGATGTTATCGCATCCTGCGGCCCTGAGCAGGTTGTAAGCGAAGGAGCGCAAGCGGGCGGCGATGTCCGGGTTCTTGCGAATGCGTGAAGCGTCCTCGGCGAAGGTGACATCGCGTACATAATGGCTGGAGTTCTCGATCCGCCAATGCCGGCGTATGTGTTCATTCCATTGTTCGGGCGTTGGACCGCTGAGCGAGGAGACCCAGAAGACGATCTCGCTCGTCTGGCTCCAATACCCGGTTTTTGCGTCGCGTTTGGACACGGAGCGCTCCAACCGCAGGACGGTTTTGATCAGCGGTTCCCATGCCGCGCCGCGGAACCACGCCTTGGCCGGAAACACCGTCAGGTCCCGCGTTTCACAGCGATTGCGGCCTTTGGATTTGCTCGTCGCGGAGCCGCTTGGCTTGCGCCCCATCGATCCAAGTTCGAGCTGGCGGCGTAGTTTCGGCTGGTTGTCCTTGACCTGCGTGAGCAGATGGTTGCCCGAAGCGATCACGCGGGCAAATCCTTTTTTTGGCAATGCTCGGCGTCGAGCGTGAAGAGGCAGCCCTTCAGACCGAGCGCCTCGATCAATTCCGGCGCCGCCGGGATTTCGTTGCTTTTCTCGTCAACCATCAGATGGCCGAGTACGATTTGATCGGCCTGGCGCAGCGCCGACAGCATATGCGCGGCCTTTCGGTCGCAAAAGGCGTCGAAACTGCCGCGCAGGGTCTTGCCGTCAACGGCAATCGCCGTGGGCCCCTCGGGCGATGGCGGCGTTGGCAGCGACGCGGCATGGCGGCGAAACGCGTCCTCCAGAGCCGTTGAATCGATCCCTTGCAAGATCAGCCGCAAGCCCGAATAGGACGGCGCATAACGCAGGCTCAGATTGAAGGCTTTGTTCAGTCGCTGTCGATGAGCATTAACAAATTCATGCAGTTGCCGATAGGAATTGGCGCCGGCGACCATGCCCAGGATCGCATAGAGCACCACCGTCGCCAGTTCAAACCGAAGCCCTTCCCGTCGACGATGATCTGGAACCGAGCGCAAAATCTCCAGCAACGACACCGCCATACGACAACCTCCGATTCGGGTTGTCGCCTATAAATTCACTCGCTGGAATCCCCAAGCACATTTAAAGTCTAGAGACTGAACAGCCCTGCTGGAATCCCCAAGCGCACTTAAAGTCTAGAGAACTGAACAGCCCTGGGTTCGACCATGTCCTGATCGACCTGTCCGCCAACGATTTTCAAGAATATTATAACGGCCTCGCCAACCGCGTACTGTGGCCGATTCTGCATTATCGCGTCGATCTACAGGAATATTCCCGCACGGACGCCGGCGGTTATTTTCGCGTCAACCGGCTGTTCGCGGAAAAGCTTAGCCCCTTCCTGAAGGAAGACGACGTCATCTGGGTGCACGATTATCATCTCATGCCGCTGGCGCGCGAACTGCGCGCGCGCGGCCATCTCAACCACATCGGCTTCTTTCTCCATATTCCTTGTGCGCCGCCGGACATCTTGCGGGCGTTGCCCCACCACGAAAACATTCTGGGCGCGCTGACGTATTTTGATCTTGTTGGCTTTCAGACCCAGAACGACTGCGACAACTTCGGGGATTATCTGGTCACTCTGGGCGTCCGTCGCCTTCGCGCCGCCGTTTACGAGATCGACGGACGTCAGACCTCGCTCGGCGCATTTCCTGTGAGCATCGAAACGGAGGTCTTTTCGCGTCTGGCGCGTCGCGCGGCGAATTCTCCCTTCGCACGCCAGATCAAGGAAAGTCTGGGCGAATGTCGTCTGGTGCTTTCGGTCGACAGGCTCGATTACTCTAAAGGCATAGGCCATCGCATTCTGGCGTATGAGCGCTTCCTGGAAAACTATCCGCAGTGGCGTTCGAAAGTCGCTTTGTTGCAGATCACGCCGAAGAGTCGTGTCGACATCAAGGAATATCTTGAAATCGAGAGCGAGGTGACGATGCTGATCAGTAAGGTGAACGGCCGCTTTGGCGAAGCGGACTGGACACCGATCCGCTATATCAATCGCGTCTATTCGCGCGCCGCCTTGGCGGGCATTTATCGTCTCGCCGACGTGGCGATGGTGACGCCGTTGCGCGACGGCATGAATCTCGTGGCCAAGGAATTTCTTGCGGCGCAAAATCCAGACGATCCGGGCGTTCTGTTGCTTTCTCAGTTCGCCGGAGCCGCCATCGAACTTGATCAGGCGCTGATCGTCAATCCGCACGAAGCGGAGGGTGTGGTGTCTATGCTCAACCGCGCGTTGGAAATGCCTGTGTCCGAGCGTTGCCGGCGTCATGCGCCGATGCTTGAACATTTGCTGCAAGCCGATATCGGGCGTTGGGCTGAAAATTATATCGCCGCATTGGCCGAAACGCATCAGCGACCAGGTCTGCTGGAGGGGTTGCGCGCGCTCTTGGGCGCGCTCGTCATTCAGGTGTTCTAGTTGGAAAATTTCGAGACAATGTAAATCAGTGAAACAACAAAGATATTGAATCAGTTTGCGCCAAGGCGCATGATCGCGCTCTTGGGGGGCGAGCGCGAACACAGGAGAGGGCAATGACCCAACTGGCGCTGTACGTCCAACTCGAAGCCAAGCCTGGTAAAGAGAAAGAGGTCGCCGCCTTTTTGGCGGGCGCCCGTCGCATGGTCGATGACGAACCGGAAACGACTGCTTGGTTCGCGATCAAGATGGGTCCGCAGACGTTCGGCATCTTCGACGTATTTGCGGACGAACATGGACGCGATGCGCATCTGCATGGCAAAGTCGCCGAGCAATTAATGGCCAAGGCGCCGCAACTTTTTGCGAAGCGGCCGGAAATCCAGCGTATCGACGTCATAGCGGATAAGCTGCCGCACTGACGCCGCCGTCAACGGCATCAATTCGCTTTTTTGCCGTTACGCCGAACAAGCGTTCCGTTCGAACATTTGTTCGGCACGCGTATTCCTGCGACGGCGCCACGCCTATGGGTGGGAATATGTCGCCGCGAACGACGATGAGCGAAATGCGTTTTGATTCACTCAAGCCGCATTTCGTTCAACATGCGCGCCATCGATCAATATGCGATTTCTTGTTCGCGGCGATTGCAGCCGCCGCCGTTTGTGACTCGATTTTATTCAAAGACAATGTCGTATTTGCGCAGACGATAAGCGAGTTTGGCGCGGCTGATGTCCAACAGGCGGGCGGCGGCCGAAAGATTCCCCTGCGCCGTCGCCAAGGCCATGCGCAGCATCTGGGCTTCCGTTTCGGCGAGCGCCGAGACGCCGCTGGCGACGGGCGGAACGCCCGCTCCCGTCTTGCTCTGCTCGGGCGTTCGGCCGATCGTTCCGTTCTTTTTCAAAAAGAATGACGAAGAATCGATCAACGCGCCGGCGTCGAGCAGATGGCAAAGGTCTAGCGCGCCGCCGTCGTCGGCGAGGATCACCGCGCGCTCGATGGTGTTTTCCATCTCACGCACGTTGCCGGGCCAATCATAATTGAACAACGCGTCGACGCCGCGTTCGCGAACGCCGGTGATGACCTTGCCGTGCTTTTCGCTGAAACGCTTGAGGAACCAATGCATCAACAGTGGAATGTCGTCGCGTCGCTCGCGCAGCGGCGGCACGGTGATCGGAAAGACGTTCAAGCGATAGAACAAGTCCTCGCGGAAATTTCCCGCTTTCACCGCTTCGCGCAGATTGCTGTTGGTCGCCGCGACGATCCGCACGTCGACGCGACGCACGCGCGTGTCGCCGACGCGCTCGATCTCGCCTTCCTGCAAAGCGCGCAGAAGCTTGCCCTGCGCGGTATAGCTCAGCGTGCCGATTTCATCGAGAAACAAAGTGCCGCCGTTGGCGCGTTCAAACCGTCCGGGCCGCGAGGCGGTGGCGCCGGTGAAGGCGCCTTTCTCCACCCCGAACAGTTCCGACTCCATCAGATGTTCGGGGATGGCGGCGCAATTGACGGCGATGAAGGGTCCCTCGCTGCGTCGGCTGAGCCGATGCAGATTATGCGAGAATATCTCTTTGCCGACTCCGCTCTCGCCCAGGAACAGCACGGTGGCTTCGGTCGGCGCGGCCTTTTTGATCATGTGGCAGACGGTGTTGAAGCCGCTGGAAATGCCGACCATGCCGAAACTGTTTTGCGGGCCGGCCAGATGTTTGGCGGCAAGCCGGGCCGTCGCGGGCAGCGGCGCCTTCGGTTCGGCCGTCCATTTGACGAAATCGCCGATCTGCAGAAAACGCAGGTCTTCCTGCGCATCCTCGCCCCATTCCTCGACTGGCTTGCCGACGACGCGGCATTTGGGCTGGCCCATGCTGCGGCATTCGCATTCCCTCCAGAGAATCGGCCGCCCCATGAAGGTGCTAGTGTAGCCGCAGGCGTAGCCGATCAGCATCCAGCAGACGGAGTCGTTGCCGACGCCATAGCTCGCCAAATGGACTTCGGCTTCGGCGCAATCGACCAGATAAAAATCGCCGAAATAGCGACCGCTGCCGACATCGATGTCGAGCGCGTTCATTTCGCAATGGACGATTCCCTCAAGGGAAACCAGTTGCGGGCCGGCCAGAAAATGATCGTAGGTGTCCGAGGCGGCGCGGACTTTTCTCGCCATTTCGGCGTCGCGCGCGCCGGCCTGGTAGCCAATGCGGGTAATCAGGCCGCGCGCCGTCTCTTTGCCCAGGCTCTCGATCAACTCCTGGCGCAGGGCGCCGAGCGAGCTGACGTGCATAAGCATCATGCGCTGATCGTCCAGCCAGATGCGGCCCTGCTGCGGCGCGAACCGCAGCCTGTTGGCGAGATCCTGTATGTCCGGAACGCCGATTTCCGACGCCAGCGAATTGTCGTTCGGCTGTCCGTCCTTGGCCAAGGCGACCGAATTGAGTCCGGCCTTGCCTATTTGTTTGGCGGCCATAACCTTCTCCCTTGCCGCGGCGCTGGCTTTCGCCTGCTCCGCCACATTTATCTTCGGGCGCTTCTTCGAGCGCCTCGCGCCGTCACTATACATGACGGGCAGGTCATGTATCGGTCTTTGTCCAGATCGGCGGCGCCGGCGTTCGTCAGAGAAAACGATCGAAGTGAATCTGCTGATAAGGCACGCGGGCGCGGACCATCAGCAAGTTCTGCAGGGCCTCGATCATCGGCGGCGGACCAGCGAAATAGAATTCATAGCGGTCGAGCGGCGCGGGCAGGACGCGCTCGACCTCCTCATGGACAAAGCCCCGCGAGCCGGTCCAGTCGTCGGTTGTAGCCGCGGCCGAGAGCACGGGCCGGTAGGCGAGCCTGTCGGGCGGGGCCGCGAGGCGGTTGAAGAAAGCGCCGGCGCAAAGATCGGATTGCGTCCGCGCGCCGTCGAAAAAATGCAGACGCGGCGTGTCCGCTTGCGCCAGCGCGCCCTGGGCCACCGAGAGCATTGGTCCAACGCCGGAGCCGCCGGCGACGCATACGATCTCACGCGGGCTGTCGGCGCGCAGATAGGCGTGCCCGTAAGGACCGTCGATAGCCAAAGTGTCGCCGACCGCCACTTTGTCGAACAGAGCGTTGCTGCCGACGCCGTTTGGCGTGCGTCGGATGATGAACCGCCAGACGCCTTCGCCGTTGGCCAGATTGGACATCGAATAGGCTCGCGGCCCATTGGTTTGCGGCGGAAACAGCAACGCGTACTGGCCCGGCAGAAAATCGGCGGCGCCGTCGGCGCGAAATGTGAAAAGCGACATGTCGCCTGTCAGCTTCTGTTTGCCGGTCAGCTTCGCCTCGAAGCGTCGCGGCGCGATCGCCGGCTTATATTCGTCGGCGCAGCGAACGCGCACAACACAGTCGCCGCGCGGTTTCGATTGACAGGCTAATCGTTTGCCGCGTCGCCGATCGCGCTCGCTCAGGCCCGGCGCGCCGTCCCATAGCGTTTCCATTTTCCCTTCGATCAGATCGAACCGGCAACCGCCGCAGCCCCCGACGTTGCACTCGTGAGGAAAGCCGACGCCGGCGCGCAGAGCGCCGCGCAACAGCGTGTCTTCATCGGCGGAGACGGAAAATCCGTCTCCGCCTTCAATCTGGATGCGGTAGGTCATTGATCGAAACGCCTCGTTTTACAGGCCGATGTTGCGACGGAAGGCGGCGCAGGCGTCTCGCGCGCGTTCCGCCGCGCCGGACGAATCCGGCAGCTGCGCGCAATAGGCGTTGATCGCCGCGTCGCCGAGCGGCGCCCATTTCTTGATCCATTTCGTCAACACGGCTTGATTGCCTTCCGTCTCGAGCGCCAGTTTGACCAAGGCGCCGGCCCACCGGTGGTGGCGGTCGGCGTCGACTAGTTGCGCGTCGCAAATCAGGCCGAGCAGGGTGTCGCCATTATGACGGGCCGCCAGACCAAGGCCGCGCAGGAACGCCTCTTCGACGGCGGGCCGCGCCACGAGGTTCATGGCGACGAAGCTTTCCGCCCAGTCGTAGGCGGTCAGCCCCTTCTCGACGAGTTCGCGGAAACCCTGCCACGCGGGATCGCTCTCCCACGTCTGTCGTTCGCTGGTCCCAAAGCCGAGGCCGCCGAACGTCTTGGCCAACTCGCTGGTGCGATAGGCCGTATGGGTGAGCCATCGCAACGCGTCGGCCGACTGATAGGCGGCGACGTTCGATATGGTGGAGGCCGGCGCGATCTGTGTGAGATAGGCCGAACCCATTTGCAGTGTGTGGATCAAGTAGCGCGCCGGCGTGTAGAGCCGGACGAGGACGCGCGCCCAGTTTTGATCGAGCATGGCGTCGTGGCCGCGCGTCGAGAACTGGTCGAACAGACCGAAGACGTAATTTTCCTGGCCATCCTGCAGCATATTGTATGTGCGGTAGACCATCTCGTCCGGATCGCGGAACGCGTTCCAATCGGCGTGTTTCAGCGGGCTGGCGTTGCGGTATGTCTTGAACCACTGCGCCATCGGAAAGTTTGGATCGAGTTCAAACGGGGCGTCGGGCCGGTCGGTGGTGTAGTGCAGATTGGTCGAGACGATTTCATATTCGCTCGGCTTGCGGCGGCGGGAAGCCAGGTGGCTCCAGGTCTTCAAGGGTTTTGCAATGGCGGGCTGGTTCATCGGGAACTCCTGAAATTTGGTTTTGTCCGTCGCTCGGCGCGTCGGCCGAGGCGGAGCAGGCGATGCGACAACGCGGGTCGCGTTGTTCCGACGCGAATGGACCGGCGCCGCGTCAGAGCGACTTTTCGTAGTAGAAGCGGACGAAATCGTCGGTTGTTTCGATGCGGCCGGCAAAGGAGCCAAGATTGACTTCAAGCTCCGACATGCGGAACGGCCGGCCGATCGTCCGCTCCAGCGTGGCGCGGCGCAGGATCAATTCGCCTTCGGTGTCGATGCGGACATAGGCGATCTTGTCATCGACGCGGATCGTCTTGGTGGGATTGTCTTCCTCGGCGGCTTCGATCACGCCGGCGGTGATGGGGCTGGCCCGCAACACCGGGCCGACCCGGTTGTTGCGATATCCGTTGGCGACGTCATTGGTTGTCACGGCGATTTCCTCCAAATTATGGTTATGTATGGGCGAACAGTGGCTTAACTCCGTCGATCGCGATCAGCACAGCTTCGCCATCGACTTTGACCGGATATTCGGCGAGACGACAGTCGGACGGGTTGAGGCCCTCTCCGGTGTTTCCGTCGAAAGTCCACTGATGAGCGCGGCACATGATGACGCGGCCGTCGAATTTACCTTCCGACAGGGGGATGTCCTGATGCGGACAGATGCCCTGGAACGCGCGGATGTCGCCGCCTTCGGGCCAGACCAGCAAGATCAGCTGGCCGTCGACCTCGACTTCCGTCATGTCGCCTTCCCACAGGTCGTCCAGCGTGCATGCAGATTTGAAATTCATCGGCGCTCACCCGTCGCAGAAAATGAATTCGAGGGTCTCCATCGGCTTGATGTCGGTCTCGTGCAGGCGCGCCGAGCGCGGAAAGAAGTCCGCAGCGCCTTGACGGCGCACGCGCACCACTTTGCCCGGTTGGGGCGCGACGCGCGTGCCGATCGAGTGATGGGCGGCGGCGGCGGCCACCTCGTCCATAGTGTTGTCGGTGTCGACGGGGACGAGCAGCAGCACAAAATCGTGCTGGAAGTTGGAGATGACTGGAAACAGAGCCATTGCAGGCGTCCTTCTGACGTTTGATCGTTGACGATGATGGCGGTCGCTCCGCGCCGGCCGTGCGGACGGCGTCGGCGCGGCGCTGCGGGCGGCGCCTTATTCCGCCGCCTGGGCGGTCTTCCGATAGGCGTCGACCCAGGCGTAGCCATGCGCGTCGTCGCCCATTTCGCCGGGCTGGAGGTTCATGTACATCAGCGCGCCCATCAGGTCCGGCGGCTGAATCTGGCCCGCCAGGAAGCGGTCGACGAGCGACATGTGATCGCGGTAGCGGACCGGGTCCTGCTCGAAGATCCAGCGGTCGATCTCGGAATTGAAGTGATAGAGACGGCCGTTGTATTCGAGCGGATAATCCTTCACGCTCCAGTTGTCGCCGGGGATGCTGCAGATCGGCAATTGGCTCATGTTGCAGACGATCGGCAAGGTCTCGGGGCCGGTCCGCTCGGGCCGACCGTTGAGCAGATTGTCGATGATCACGTCCCAGGCCTTGCCGAAGGAGGCGTTCCAGCCCGGGTATTTTTCTTCAAGCCAATCGCGGCATTCGGGGGTGACGCCCGCCGCCGGGTTCCACCACAGGGTTGGCCGCCAGAACCACAGCCCCATGTGATAGGCGTGGTGCTGATAGTCGAACTCGGCGATCATCTTGTCCCAATACCAGGGCAGATCCAGCCCCAGATCGATGAGCGCGCGTTCGAACTGGCCGACGATCCACTCCTGCATGAACTCCTTGAACGACTGCTTACGGTGTTCGAGCGGCGTGTTGTAGTCCATCGCCGGTCCGGTGAGCACGCCGAAGATGCGCCAGGCGCGGGCGATGGCGATGTCGACGAGCTTTTGCGCTTCGGCCTTGCGACCGTTCGCAATCAAGACCTGCAGCGCCGGGCCGCCGATCTGCGCGTGACGCGACTCGTCCGTCTGGATGCTCGAAATCAGACTGGCGAAGGTGAAATCGCCGGTCTCCGCCGCGTCCGCGGCGAGGCCGAGGAACTGCATGTTGGTGAAGCCCGTTTCGAAGGCGAACGTCAGCATTACCGCGATTTCCGTGGCGCTACGCGCCATGAACAGGTCATCGAACGTGTGCCGGGCGGCGATGCCGGCCCATTCGTTGGAATGATAGGCCTTGTGCGCCCAGTCGAACTGACGGTCCTTGGAGCAGTATTCGTGCGGGAAATAGAGCTGCAACTGGGCGTGCCGGTTCTCGTCGAGCATGCCGAACGTCGCCATGTTGCGCATGCCCGGCGCCTGGCCGAAGCGCACCATGCGCGCTTCCGCGCTCATCGCCGCATATTCGCCGAGCGCGATGGCGCCGTAGTGCGATTTGAGGATCGAACGCCAACCGGGATCGGCGTTTTCGAAGATCTGACTGCGCTCCAGCGCCGCCTTGACCGAATAGGCGCCGGCGTCCTTCTCGCGCTGGATGCTCACATATTCGGGAAAGGAGGTCTTATAGGGCTCGTCATAAACCTCCCACTTCGCCATCGGCACGCCTTGCGCGCCAGTCATGACGTCGGGAAAAAGCTCCTCTTGCGAGACATATTTCGGCGTCCAGTTTGTGGAGCGGGCAATATCGTACCAGTCTGAGCGATCGAGCAGTGCCACGGCAATTCCTCCCAGGAATCGAAGACGATGTTTTCCGGCGCGTTCTTTCGGCCCGGTCCGACCTATCCAGCAAAGGCGGCGCCAGATCGTGCAAAAATAACGATATTGCACCGCATTATCGATGGGATGAGTGGATATCGGCACAGATTCGAGGGGCGATAAGGACTCTCTGCTGCGATGCGGTAGGCCTCGGCGTCGTGTGATTTCATCATTTGATGAAAATGCCTGCGGCGGATTGCCGCACGACATTTGATAATTTGATAAAACGCCGTCGCGGCGTCGCGCCAGAAACGACGGAGTTCGATCGATCGGTTCTGTGGCAATATAATGCTAAAACAAATGAGTGCACTGACGATTTTGGCGCCGACGAAATGCCGGAGCGCGACTGGCGAAGTCTGCGGCGGCCCGTCGGCGGACAAAACGAATGGCTGGTTTGGGCCGGGCATGCATTTTGTTGGCAAGCGATATGCGCGATTTGTCGTCGCCGCCGGTTGTGGCGATCGTCTCTCCTCGCAACTGCGGCGCTGACAATGTTGAGGATGGACGACTATAAATGCGGAATGACGCTGACTGCGTTGCGGTCGATACGCGCGCCGTCTAATGATAGTCGCGACGTCCGAAACACGAATTTGAGGGCATAGGCATGGCCATGGAATTGCTTGACAGGCTTAATTGGCGTTACGCCACCAAGAAAATGAACCCGGCCAAGCGCGTGCCGCAAGACAAGGTCGAACGGATTTTGGAGGCCGCTCGCTTGGCGCCGACGTCGAGCGGCTTGCAGCCTTACGAGATTTTTGTGGTGACCAACGCCGACGTCCGCGAAAAGATCAAGCCGATCGCCTGGGGGCAGGGGCAGATCACCGACTGCTCGCATTTGCTAGTGTTCGCGGCCTGGGACGATTATACGGCCGAGCGCATCAACATGATGTTCGATCTGACCAACGCCGAACGCGGGATCAAGAGCGAGGGCTGGGAAAACTATCGCAAATTGTTGTTGAACACGTATCCCGGCCGCGGCGCGGAAGCGAACTTCCAGCACGCCGCGCGGCAGGCCTATATCGGGATGGGCGCGGCTTTGATCGCGGCGGCCTTCGACGGGGTCGACAGCACGCCGATGGAAGGTTTTGACGCCAACGCGCTGGACGAAATTCTGGGATTGCGCGCCAAGGGTCTACGCAGCGTGGCGATCATGCCGCTTGGCTATCGCGAAGAAGACAAAGACTGGCTGGTGAATCTGAAAAAGGTTCGCCGTTCGCGCGATCAGTTCGTCACCGAGATAAAATAGCCTTCGCAGGGAGGCGGTTCGGCGTATCGGCGTCCGGTTCGCCTATCTGGTCTCGCCGCGCGGCGAGGCCGTTTCGTTCGCGGGCAATTTGACGATGAAAACCGCTCCGCCCTCGGGCCGATTGGCGGCGAGGATCGATCCGCCGTGTTCGCGGGCGATGGAGTAGCTGATCCACAGTCCCAGTCCGGTGCCCTCGCCAACGGTTTTTGTGGTGAAGAAAGGTTCGAAAACCTTATCGAGCACCTGCTCGTCCATGCCTGGACCATTGTCGGCGACGCTGATTTCGATCTCGCCGGCTTTGACGCCGGCTTTGATGTCGACATGGGCGTCTTTGCGACCTCTCACGGCGTCCAGCGCATTGTCGATCAGGTTGACGATGATCTGATGGATCTGTCCCTCGTTGCCGGAAACGATCAGGTCAGGCGAAACGTCGAGGTCGATACGGGTCAAGGATTTTTTGCTGCGCGACGCCCAATGGGCGGCCGTCGTGATGATGCGCTCAAGATTGACTTCCTGTGTCTCGCTGATGCGATTGAACGACAGGCGGCGCAGGTTCTTGACAATTTCGCTGATGCGTTTCGCCCCCTCCAGCGTGCCTTCGATCAACGGCGTCAGATCGCGCAAAATGGCGTCGACGCGATAGGCTTCGCGCAGTTCCGCGCTGTCGCGCCGTTCCGGCTCTTTGTCGACGGCGTCGAAATAATCGGACAGATTGCGCCGATAGCGGTCGAGAACGTGAATATTGCCGTAAACGAAGCTGATCGGGTTGTTCAGTTCATGGGCGACGCCCGCGACCAGACGTCCGAGGCTGGCCATCTTTTCTTGTTCGATCAGTTTGCGTTGCGCCTGCTGCAATTCCAGATGAGCGCCGCGCAACGCCTGATAGGCGCGACGCAGTTCGCCGATCGGCCGTCCCGTCAGAACGGCGCCGACGCAGCGCCTGGCGTGATCGAAACGCGTTGAGCAGTTGACCGCCATGACGTCCGAAGCGCCGCGCGCTGTCAGAAAGCGCAATTCGCATTCGGAAACGCTCCCCTGCGCGCCGGAGACGACATTGCGCATGGCGTGTTCGCGGTCGGCCTCGACGATATGGGCCGCCAGCGGCGTGCCGATCAACTCGCTTTCAGGACGTCCGAGTAGATTGACGAAAGCGGGGTTGGTCTGCAGCATCACGCCGTCGCCGTCGCATACGACCAATATGTCCGAGACCGACGCGATGACGCTGGAAATAAAGCTTTGCGCCTCCTCCAGTTCGGCGTTCTTCGATTCAAGATCGGATTCGTAGCGGATCAGGTCCGAATAGACCTCGTCGACGCGCTGGATAACTTCCCGCCACATCGATTCCTGATCGTTCGTCAGCGCCGCTTCGCCGCTTTCCTTCGCCAGCGCGAGCAAGTTTTCCGGGCGTGGGCGTCGGTCATGACTCATGGCGCAAATCCTTGCGCAGATTGTAGCGTTCGATCTTGGCGCGCAGGCCGACGCGCGACAGACCAAGCTGATCGGCGGCGCGGCTGATGTTGCCGTCGCATGCCGCTAGCGCTTCGGCGACCAGCTGGCGCTCCAGCGCCTCGACGCGGTCCTTGAGCGCGTCGCCCGCCGGCGCGGCGCCATTCGCGGCGCAGACGGGCTTGCCGATGCGCGGCGAAAGAAGATGACTCGCAAGCGGCTCGTCGCTGTCCGAAAGCGCCGCCATGCGCTGAATTTCGTTGTGCAGTTCGCGCACGTTGCCGGGCCATGAGTAAGCGCAGAGCCTCTGCATGGTCGTGGGCGCGAAGGCGGCGATCTTGCGGCGAAAGCCGCGATTGACATCGGTGAGAATGCGCTCGGCTATGGCGGGAATATCCCGCGGGCGCTCGGCGAGCGAGGGGATGTGAATCGGAAAGGCGGTGAGACGATAATAAAGGTCGCGGCGGAATCGCCCTTCGGCCACCTCGTCTTCAAGGTTGCGGTTGGTCGCCGAGATGACGCGGACGTCCACCTTGCGCGGGCGCTGCGCGCCAACCGGGCGTATCTCGCCTTCCTGCAGTACGCGCAGGAGCTTGACCTGAAACGCCGGCGACGTCTCGCCGATCTCGTCAAGGAAGATCGAGCCGCCGTCGGCCAGTTCGAACAGACCGATGCGGTCTTGATAGGCGCCGGTGAACGCGCCTTTCTTGCAGCCGAACAATTCGCTTTCCAGCAATTCGTCGGGCAAGGCGCCGCAATTTTCGACGACGAAAGGCTTGTCGGCGCGGGCGGAGCCAAAATGAATGGCGCGCGCCAGCAGCTCCTTGCCGGTGCCCGAAGCGCCGGTAATGAGCACGGAAATGTCGTATTCGGTCGCCCGTTTCGCCAGACTCAGCGCTTCGGCCATCGGCCCGCCGGGCGTATGGACGATACGGTCGAATTCGAACATGCGCCTTTGCCGTTGTCGCCGATCGGTCAGGACGCGGCTGAGAATCTCATGCGAAAGCTTGGAGTCGGCGCCGCCGCCGCCGGGCTCCTTTTGCAGCCGGAACAGGTTCGCGGCGTCGCGCACGCATTCCAGCAGCTTTTCCGGGTGCCACGGTTTGGTGATGTAGCGGTAGATCCCCGCTTCGTTGACGCCGGCGATGATGTCTTCCGACTCCGTGAAGCCGGAAATGATCATGCGCACGGGATCGGGCCAGAGATCGCGCACGCGCCGCAGGAATTCGACGCCGCTTTCGCCGGGCATGCGCTGATCGCAAATGATCACCTGAACCAGATCGCCCGCCAGCACGGCCTCCGCTTCCTGCGCATTTTGCGCGCATAGGACGTCGAATTCCTCGGCGAGCACGCGCTGCAGGGATTCTCGCGATCTAACCTCGTCGTCGATAATGAGAACCGTGCCGGAAGGACTCAAGGCTCCACCCCCCTTTGCGGCCTGTTCAGCGACCGATGCATGGCCAAATGCAGCGGCGTGCGCGATTTCGCGATCTTGCGGATGAAATTATGTCGGGCGACATGATAGCTCGGATCGAAACCCCAGAAATTGCGCCGCATTCTCGCCAGCTCCTCGGCGCGATAGGCGGCCAGAGGCTTGGCCGCCTCGTCTTGTTTTCGCGCCGCGTTCTTGTGTTCGAGGCGTCGCGCGAAATCGTCCGATGAAACCAGGCGCTGCGCCGCGACGCGCAAGAACGCGTCGGCCTGCTGCGGGTCTTCCGGCAGCAGCTCGTCGACAAGTTTCAACCGCAGAGCCTCCGCCGCGCCCATTGGCAGCCGGCCTTGCGTTATTGCTTTGGCGTTGGCCGCCCCGACGCGGCGGGGCAGCAGATAAGTCCAGTATTCCGAGCCGAAAAGATTGCCCATGTCCTTGTAATGCGGATTGAGGACGACGCCAGCGCGCATAAACACGAGATCGGCCGCCAGCGCCAGAAAAACACCGCCGGCGCCGGCGTTGCCGCGCAACGCCGCGATGACGAGGCGGTCGTCGGTTTCGAGCAGCGCGCGCACGCAATCGTTCATCGCTTCTATGTTGCGCCAGGATTCATCTGCCGCGCTGTCCGCCGCCTCGATCAGCCCGAGATGCAGGCCGTTCGACCAGTAATCAGCGCCGCCCATTAGCACCAGCGCGCGCGCCTCGCTCTTGCGGGCGTCGAGGATCGCCGCCTCCAGCGCGCGGCAATCGGCGACGCCCATCGCGCCGTTGTAAAAGGGAAAATGCAGATAGCCGATGTCGCCCGATTCCTCATAGGCGACGCCGGGATAGCCCGTCGCTTCAAGCAAGACTTTCGCCTCCGCCGCGAATAACAGGGTCGACGGTAGTTTCAGCGATTGCGGCTGTGGCGCGCGCATGTGGCCGATCCACACGGCGCCGCCGCGCGCCGAAACGGCGATCGCTTTGCCGCAGCGCGCCAGCAGCGCGCCCGGTTCGCCGGCGGAAGAAACGTCCGGCGCGCAATGGGCGTCGAAGCACAAAACCTCGCGTCCGGCGATTTCCGCCGGCGCGCCTGGCGAACCGTCGGCCGATCGGATTTTTCTTAGCACCGTCGCGACGTCGTCTTCGGCGAAGTCGATCCGCCGCTCCTGACGCGAACAAAACGGCCGCATCGGCGCGAGGACCGCCGGCGGCGCGGGTCGCTCGCCGGCGCGCAAGGCGTCGAGCGCCTTGAACACGCAGGCGACGGCGGCGCGCGTTGTCTCATGACGATAGAGGCTCGATTTCGTCGCGGCGCGCAGCGGAAACGTTTGCGAGGACCAGATCGGCCCGGCGTCCAGTTCGCGCGTCGCCTCGATCACGCTCACGCCCCATTCGGCTTGATTGTCCAGCAAGGCCCAGTCGAGCGCCGACGGCCCTCGATCGCCCGGAGGGCCAGGGTGAACGATCAGGCAAAGCGTTTGCGCAAGCACGTCGTCTGGAATGGCGCGCTTGAGAAACGGCGCAAGAATGAGGTCCGGCGAAAACAAATCGACGGCTTCGCGGAGAACGTCGTCGGAAATATCATATTCGACGCTGACCACTTCGCCGCGCGCGCGCAATTCGACGAACAGTCTCTGTGTCAGGCTGTTGAACGAATGGCAGAGCAACAAAATCCGCATCGTCTCGCGCCCGTTCAACAGATACGCGGCAATTGCTCGCCGGACAGCCAGTCGACGATGCGGCCGCCGCCGAAACTCGTCGTCATCTGGACGAAATGCTGGTCGTCTTCGACCGCATGGCCGATCAGCGCCGCATCCTGGCCGAGCGGATGGGCGCGCATGATCGCCAGCAGATCTTCGGCCGCCTCGGGCGCGACAAAAGCCACAAGCTTGCCCTCGTTGGCGACATAGAGCGGATCGAGGCCGAGCAATTCGCAGGCGGCGGCCACTTGCCGTTTGATCGGCAGCGCGTCTTCCTCGATGCGGACGCCGACGCCCGATTGATGTGCGATCTCGTTCAGCGTCGCGGCCAATCCGCCGCGCGTCGGGTCGCGCATCAGCCGCAGGTGTTTGCCGCAGGCTTCGACCATCGCCGCGGTAAGTCCGTTCAGCGCGGCGGAATCGGAAACGATCTGCGTTTCGAACTGCAGGTTGGCGCGGCTGGACATGATGGCGACGCCGTGATCGCCGATCGAGCCGGAGACGATGATCGCGTCGCCCGGCCGCGCGCGGTCTCCGGACAGTTCGATCCCCTCAGGCGCCATGCCGATGCCCGCCGTTGAGATGAACACGCCGTCAGCCTTGCCGCGCTCGACCACCTTGGTGTCGCCGGTGACGATCTTCACCCCCGCTTCTCGCGCCGCCGCGCCCATGCTTTGCGCGATGCGCTGCAGATCGGCGAGCGGGAACCCTTCTTCAAGAATGAAGCTCGCCGACAGGTGCAGAGGTTTCGCGCCGGCCATGGCGAGATCGTTGACCGTGCCGTGAACGGCGAGCGAGCCGATGTCGCCGCCGGGGAAGAACAATGGCGAGACGACGTAACCGTCGGTCGTCATCGCCATCCGTCCGCCAGGAACGTTGAAGATCGCCTGATCGTTGCCTTGCGCCAGAAGATCGTTGGCGAACGCGGCGTGAAAGATGTCGGCGATCAGTTGCGCCATGGCGCGACCGCCGGAGCCGTGCGAAAGATCGACCCGACCGTTCTTGATGTCCAGCTTGCGCGATTTCAATCGAGGAGCAGCGTTCATGAAGCGGCTTTCTGTGTTTCCGTTCGGCGCGCCGTGTCGCGGAAGCGGCCATAGGTCCAGTGGGCGGCGCAGGAGCCTTCGGACGAAACCATACAGGAGCCCATCGGCGTTTCCGGCGTGCATAGCGTTCCGAACAATTTGCAATCGCTCGGTCGTTTCACGCCGCGCAAAATGGCTCCGCATTCGCAGGCCGGATTGTCCTTGGCCGCCACGGTGTCTATGGCGAAGACTCTTTCCGCGTCGAACGCGGCGTAAGCCTCGCGCAGTTTGAGCGCGCTGTAAGGAACCTGTCCGAGGCCGCGCCATTCGAAGGTGTCGCGCAATTCGAAAATCTGACCGACCAGATCCTGCGCCTTCAGGTTGCCGTCGGGCGTGACGGCCCGGATATATTGGTTTTCGACCTCGCAGCGGCCGTCATTGACCTGCCGCGCGAGCATCAAAATCGCCTGCATCACGTCGAGCGGTTCGAACCCCGCGACGACGACCGGCTTCTGGAATTCTTCAGCGAAAAACTCGTAAGGTTTTGTGCCGATCACCGTCGAAACATGCGCCGGACCGATAAAGCCGTCGATGCGGATCGTTCCGAGCGTTCGCACGTCGGGACTTTCAAGGATGTTCTGGATCGCGGCGGGCGTCAGGACATGATTGCAGAAAACGAAAAAGTTTCGCAGTCCGGCCTTTTGCGCGGCCAGAATGGCCATGGCGGTGGGCGGCGTCGTCGTCTCGAAACCGATGCCGAAGAACACCACATTGCGCGTCGGTTCGTCCTGCGCGATGCGCACGGCGTCCAGCGTCGAATAGACCATGCGGATGTCGGCGCCGGCCGCCTTGGCCTTGAGCAGGCTCATGCCGTTTGAGCCGGGCACGCGCATCAGGTCGCCGTAGGTGCACAGCGTGACGTCGGGCCGTTGCGCCAGCTTGATCGCGTCGTCCATGCGGCCGACCGGCAGCACGCAGACGGGACAGCCGGGGCCGTGGATCATTCGCACGGTGTCCGGCAGCAGGTCTTCAAGGCCGTAACGCGCGATGGCGTGTGTGTGGCCGCCGCAAAACTCCATGAAACGATAGGATTGCTCCGGCCGCGTCTCGGCCCTGATCGATGCGGCGATGGCGCGCGCTAGTTTACCGTCGCGATATTCGTCGACATATTTCATGCGCTCGCCCCTTGCTGTTCCGCCGCTTCGGCGAGCAACGCGAGCGTTTTTTCCGCCTCTTCTGGGTCGAGTTTGTTGAGCGCGTAGCCGACGTGCAGGATGACGTAATCGCCAGGCCGCACGTCCTCGACCAGCGCCAGCGAAATGGTCTTCTGCACGCCGTCGAGCGTAACGCGCGCCATGTCGTCGTCGAGCAGCTCGGTCACTTGGACCGGAATGGCGAGACACATTTTTTCTCTCCGTTATGTCAGCAAGGCGCGCGCGATGGCCGCTTGACCCAGGCTCAACCCGCCGTCGTTGGGCGGCGCCGCTCGCGCCAGCAACGGTTGCAAGCCGCCTTGCCGCAGACGCCGCGCAAGCCCTTCGGCCAACACGCGATTCATCAGGCAGCCGCCGCCCAGCGCGATATTTTCGCCGACGCCCGCTTGCGCCGCGATCCAGCGCGCGAGGCCTTCGATCAGGGTTCCATGCAGCAGATCGGCGCCGTCTCGCGCCGAAGGCCGATTTTCGATCAAATGGATCAGCAAAGGCGTGAAATCCAGCACGCCGTCGCGCAGGACGAAGCCGCCGTCTAGCGCTCGCGGCGCGTCGACCAGCGCCTCCAGCTCCATCGCCGCCTGGCCCTCGAAGTCCTGGCGCAGACGAACGCCAAGCAGCGCCGCCGCGGCGTCGAACAGACGACCCATGCTCGTTGTTTGCGGAAAGGCCGCGGCGCCGCGCAACAAAGCGGCGAGCGGCGCGGCCTCTGCGATCACGCCCCAAAAGTTCTGCGCCTGATCGAGACGGCCGCAGGCTTGCAGCGCGGCCAGCCCCATGCGCCAGGGCTCGCGCGCGGCGCGGTCGCCGCCCGGCAGCGCCAGCGGCGCCAGATGGCCGAGGCGCTCGAAGCCGCCATTCTGGAGCGCAAGCAATTCGCCGCCCCATGCGCCGCCGTCCTGGCCAAGGCCGTGTCCGTCGAGCGCCGCGCCGAGCAGACGCCCGTAAACACGGCGCTCCGCGCCAATGGCGGCGATATGCGCGGCGTGATGCTGGACGCGCAGCACGGGCAAGCCGGTCTCTTCGGCATAGCGCGTCGAAAGGTAGTCTGGATGCAGATCGCAGGCTACGGCTTCCGGCTTAACGTCGAGCAAAGCGAGCAAATGGCGTGCGGATTCTTCATAGAAGCGGAAGGTTTCAACGTCGGACAGATCGCCGATATGCTGGCACACGAAAGCTTCGCGGCCGCGCGTCAGGGTCAGCGTCGCCTTCAGATGGCCGCCGCAGGCCAGAACGCTCGGCCCATCGGCGCCGAGATCGACGGGTTCCGGCACGAAGCCGCGCGCGCGCCGGATGAAGCTCGGCGCGCCGTCGATCACGTTCATCACGCTGTCGTCGGCGCGCGTCAGGATTTCGCGGTCATGCGTGACGATCAGATCGGCGATGTCCTTGAGTTTGTCGCGCGCCTGCGCGTCGTCGGTGATCAAGGGCTCGCCGCCCGGATTGGCGCTGGTGGCGACAAGCGCGAATTCGTTCGGCGCGTCGCGCGTCGAAGCGCAGGCCTCGTCAAACAGCAGATGATGCACGGGCGCGTAGGGCAGCATGACGCCGAGCCGGTTCATGCCGGGCGCTATGGCGTTCGGCAGATTCGCGCGCGCGCGCATCAGCACGATGGGATGGGCGGGACCGCGCGCCAGTTCGCGTTCGGCGGCGGTCGCCTCGGCGAACAAGGCGATCGAGGCCTCGTTGGCGACCATGACGGCGAATGGTTTGGCTTCGCGGTTCTTGCGGGCGCGCAAGGCGATGATCGCGTGTTCATTATGCGCGTCGCACATCAGATGATAGCCGCCGACGCCCTTGAGGGCGACGATCTTGCCGTTGCGCAAAGCCGCCACGATATCGCGGATCGGGTGCGAAAGGCGCGGCCCGCAAGCCGGGCAGGCGATCGGTTCGGCGTGGAATCGCCGGTTGTTCGGATCGCGGTAATCGGCGGCGCAGGCGGCGCACATCGCGAAGGGCGCCATCGACGTCTGGGCGCGGTCGTAAGGCAGCGCGCGGGTCAGCGTGTAGCGCGGACCGCAATGGGTGCAATTGACGAAGGGATACCGGTGGAAGCGGCTGGCCGGATTGAACAGATCGTCGAGGCAGGCCGGGCAGGTCGCGCTGTCGGGCGGAATGCGGGCGCCGGCCGACCCGGTCTGCGAAGCGGCGATAACGAATTCCGCATCGCCGCGTGGGGCGATCGCCTCGATCTCGACCGCGTCGAGCCGCGCCAGAGGCGGCAATCCATCCCGCAGCGCGGCGTCGAAATCGCAGGTGCGAGCGCCTTCAATTTCGACGACGACGCCTTCGCTGTCGTTGTATACGAATCCGGATAAGCAAAGTTGTTTGGCCAGCCCATAGACGTAAGGCCGAAAGCCGACGCCTTGCACGGCGCCGCGCAGGCGCAGGCGCAGACGCATCGCCTCGATTTGCGCAGGGCTGGCCGCGTGGACGTTCATGCACGCGACTCGCTGGCCGGCGCGGCGACTTTGGCGCGCGCCGCGCGCGTTTCGATCCAGGCGTAAAAGGCCGCCATGCCTTCGCCGCTGCGGGCCGAGACGACAAGCGTCTGCAAATTCGGATTGACCCGCAACGCATGGGCGATGCAGGCGCCGACGTCGAAATCGAGATGGGGCAGGAGGTCGGCCTTGTTCAGCAGCATCAGGTCGGCGGCGGCGAACATGTCCGGATATTTTGCGGGCTTGTCCTCGCCTTCGGTGGTCGAAAGCACGACGACCTTATGCGCCTCGCCAAGATCAAACGCGGCGGGGCAAACCAGGTTGCCGACATTCTCGATGAAGAGCAGGCTGTTGTCGTCGAGCTTCAGGCGCTCCAGCGCGTGGCCGACCATGTAGGCGTCGAGATGGCAGCCCTTGCCAGTGTTGACCTGCAGCGCCGCGGCGCCAGTGGCGCGGATGCGTTCGGCGTCGTTGGAGGTTTGCTGATCGCCCTCGATTACGGCGATCGATCGCCGCGCCTTCAGATCCTCAATGGCGCGCACCAGCAGCGAGGTCTTGCCGGAGCCGGGGCTGGAGACGAAGTTCAGCGCCAGCACGCCTTGCGCCGCGAAGGCGCGGCGATTGACGTCGGCGTAGGAATCGTTCTTGGACAGAATGTCGCGTTCGATCTGAACGATGCGCTCTTGCGTAAGGCCGGGCGCATGCACGCCGGCCAATCCGCCGCCGAAGTCGAGTTTGTCCGCCGCGTGAGCATGGTCATGATCGTGATGATGATCGTGGCCATGCCCGTCGCCGTGATCGTGATCGTGATGGCCGTGATCATGATCATGATCATGACTGTGACCATGCTCGCGGCCATGCTCATGGCTGTGACCGTGCTCGTGGCTGTGGTCATGCGCGTGACCAGAGGCGTCCTTTTTGAGGTCCTTGCCTTCGAGCGTCGCCGCTCCGCATCCGCAAACCGTGCACATTATTCGACCTCCAACTCCTTGACGCGCAGCTCATCGCCGCCGGTCATTTGCACATGATATTGGCCGCATTCGGGACAGGCGCCAAATCGTTCGCTCAGCGGCACGCTCTTGGCGCAGTCAAGGCACCAGCCCTGGCCAGGCGTCACGACGATTTCGAGGCGCGCGCCCTCGGCGATGGTGCCTCGCGTCACCGCGTCGAAGCAGAACTCCATCGCCTGTGGATCGACGCCGCCGATCGCGCCGATCTCCAGGCGGACCATTTTAACGCGCGAAAATTTCTGTTTGCGCGCTTCTTCCTGGACGATTTCGACGATCCCCTCCGTCAGCGACATTTCATGCATGACGATCTTCCGAAATCTCGATGTTCAGCCGCACACAGGGATCAAACAGCAGAGAAAGCCGGCCGACCCGGTCGCGCGCCGGCTGATCGAACCCGATGGCGGCGCCTTCGAGTTGGCGAACAAAAGGGCCGCGAGGATGAAAGTTCCATTCTGTCGGAGCGACAATGGCATAGTTCACGACCTTGCCGGCGCGGTCCAGCCGGATTTGATGAAACAGCCGTCCGCGCGGCGATTCCACGGCGGCGAAGCCTTCCCCGTCGCTTTCGCGCCGCGCGCTGGTCAGGTCTTCCGGAGCGTTTTCGCCTTCCATCAGACGCTGCATGGCGGCCAACGTTTCCGCCATATCCTCGAACCGCGCCAATAATCTTTGCGTCAGCGCGCCGGCGTCGCCGGTTTCGGGCCTGGGGCCGCCGCGTCGGGCGAAGGCGCCGGTCTCAACCACGCGGCCGGGCAAGGCCGGTTGGCGCGCGAAAATCTCGGGTTGCAGCGCCAGCGCGTTGGCGACGGCGGCGTCGTCGGCGGCGCTCAAGCCGTCGAAAGGCTGCGCGGGAAGATAAAGGCCGGCGTCCTGGCGCGCGTCAAGCAGCATTTGCGCGAGCCAGCCTTCGACGGGCGGGCCGTCGGCGCGCAGGCCAAGCCGCCGCGCGGCGTCGCGCGCTTGCGCGAGCGCCTCGCGCGCTCCGGCGGAAAATCGCGGAGCGTCCTCGCTCGCCTGCGGCTCGCGCGTCAAAATTCGCAAAGCGGCCAGCGCCGCGCGCAAGGCCTGCAACGCGCCCGCGTTCTCGGCGACGGGTGGCGCATGCGGCCAATCCATGACGCTCGCGCGCAGCATTTCGCTCAACCGTTCGGCCAGCAGGGCGAGGGCGCGTCGCGCCCGCGTCGCGCTGGTAGGCGCGACGCCTTGCGCCGCCTCGGTCGCCAGTCGCGCGGCGATCGATTGCGACAAAGCGCAGAGCGAAAACAACATGCCGACGAGCGGGGCCACCTCCTGCGCCGGGCGGCCGCGAAACAGCCGGCTCGTTTGATCGGCGCGGCTGGAGGCGACGGCGAGGGCGCGCACATAGCCCTCGTTCGTCTTGATCGCGAGGTCGATTTCGCCCGCCGGGCTGCTCATGGTCTCGGCCCGTCTTCGCGCGGCGCGGTCAGGCGCCCGCGCAGCAGAGCGCGCCGGTCGAACTGCGTTGGCGCTTGCGCGGCGTCGGTCGTGAGCGCCGGCGCCTGCGGATAGATTTCAGCATCGTCGTCGCCCGCCAATGTTTGCGGATCGAGCAGCGCGGCGAGCGCCGCTTCGGCGGTGGCGACGGCGGCGGCTTGATCGACGAATTCGCCCATGGGCGAGAATAGCGAGCACATCAGGATCCGGCCAAGGCCGTCGAGGTCGCCGACGAGAAAGTCAACCTTGCCGGCCGGAAGCAAAAGCGCGGCCGTTTCGCCGGACGCGCCTTTGATGTTCGGAGCGCCGGGCAAGGGAACGGCGACGACGTTCATAAACCAGGGCGTCGTGACGACGCCGATCGCCTTGTCGGCAAGAACGCCAAAGCCGATTGCGGCGACGTCGAGCGCAGGGTTGCAGATCGGCGCGTCCGCCATCGAGCCGACGTAGACGCCGCGAAAATGCTGGGCGAGACGTTCGCCCAATTGCCGCGCCTGATCCTCGTCCGGTTCAGCGGCCATCGTCGAGCCTCATGAACTTGCTCTGATCGGCGTCACATTCCGGGCAGCGCCAGTCGGCGGGCAATCGCGAGAACGGCGTTCCCGGCGCGATCTGCCAGACCGGATCGCCCTCCTGCGGGTCGTAAACGCGCCAACATATGCCGCATTCCATTTTGGCGTCGTCGTCGACCTCGCGCTTGCCGAAATTTTCGAAACCGCTCATTTAAAATAAGCCTCGTCGATCTCGCGCATTCTTTCAGCGGAATCCTTGAAGTCCTCCGCCGCCGCGCTGACGGCGGCGGGTGGATCGCCGATTTCCAGCGTGTCGAGAATGATCGTGTCCATCGTGTTGAAGTATTGCACAGACCAGACGTTCTTCGTGGCGGTGGCGACGGCCCGGCAGGAGCTGTAGCCTTTCGAAAATAGCTTCACCGGCCCGGCGCCGAGGCATTGCTGCAGATAGTCCATGTCTTCCGCGCTCATCGGCAGCAGCGAGAACGTCACTGTATGGGTCGGCTGGCCTGGCTGGTGCGCGTTGGCGCGGGTTTCGATTTCCTTGAGCAAGGGCATGACGTTCATCGCCCCCTGCGGCGCTTGGCCGTAGGCGAGCGGGCGGGCGTTGACGAGCGCGCCGCGCCGGACGATCTCCGGTAGACTGGAGACTTCCAAATAATCGGCGATCAGCTTGCCGTCCTGGCCGGTGAAACGCACGCGCCACAGGCCGGCCATCGTCGCTTCCTGGATCTGCGCGGTGACGCCGTCGGGTAGGGCGACCAGACCGGAAACCTCGCCTTCGCCGAGAACCTGCTTGATCAGTTCAGCGTCGTCGGCGGGGAAATCGGTCAGGTCGAAAAGCTGGCCGGGCGCGTCTTCCTTCTGGGTTTCGAGCGCCTGCGCCAATTCCGGCAGCAGCCTGGCGGCGTGCTTGCAGCGGCGCGTCAGGGCCTCGCCGTCGGACGTCGCCAGAAAGGTCACGGCGCCGGCGCCCGTGCGGCCCTTATCGACGTCGGCCAGCGGGTCGACATTGATCGGCACGATGGTCATGGGTTCTTCGGCGCCTTCAGGGGCGATCCAAAATCCAGCTTTCATTGGTCAGCCCCTTGTGAACGGGTGAATTTGACGCGCGGTTGCGCGTCCTTGGTCAGGACGGGCGCCTCGTCGGCCAGAAAGGCCTCGATCTTTTCCCGGTATTGGGACCAGTCGTAAACTTTGGGCAAAACGCCAATGGGTTCGCCCGCTCGCGTCACCGCCAGCGACGGCAGGACGAAAACATGGAAGCGGGCCTTCAACCTTTCCTCGGCGCCGCGCGCCACGACGGCGGCGCGCAGACGTCCATGAAAGGCGCGCAGCACTTCAGGCAGGATGACGGCGACATCGTTGGTTTCCGCGCGCTGGGCCGCGTCGCCGGTGAAAAACAGGACGGCGTGCGGGCTTTCGCCGGCCGCCGGCGCAAGGAAGGCGTCGATATTGGCCTCGTCGACGATCGACAGGCCATAGCGATCGCTTAAAGCGGCGACCAGAATGCTCGTCATGGCGTTTCCTCAATTGTTCTTCTGGAAAGCAAACCGCAAAGACCATGCCAAGCGGTCGGCGTCTTGATAAAGGGGTAATGAACTGCGTTCATTGGCATTTGCCCCGTTCAGGCCGACGTGAAGCATCCGTGTATGGAAAGCAACATTCCATATTGTAAGGAAGATTTCCATATTTATCGGGCCAATCCGCAAACGCTCGCATCGAAGAGCGTCAGCGCCCCCTATTCAGCGCAGATGCGCGGGTAATTCGGGTTCGCGATTCAGCAGGTCGGCGAAATGCTCGTCACAGCTTTCGCCGCGTAAGGCGGCGGCGAGACCCTGCAGCGCGCTTTCGATCAGCCGCGCCTCTTGCTCGTCGAGGACGCGGACAGCCGAGTCGATATGGACAAGCACCAACGCGCCTGGCTCTTGCGGACCGACCAATAACAACGAGACCCGGCGCGTTTCCTCGCCGCGCGCGCACAGGGCGCTGACGTCATTGGCTTCTATCACCCGCATCGGTACGCCAAGACACATGGACTTTGCTTTCCTCAATCAAGAACCTGACGGACGCGGCGTCCGTCAGGTTTAGCACGTTCACGCCGCCAAAACGAAGGCGCAGCCGCTCAGCGCCATCGCGCCGCCGGCGATCCGGGCGAAGCCCCGACGCAACGGTATGTCGCCAAGACGAAGTCCAAGACCAAGTCCTACGACGTGCAAGATGATCGTGGCGAGGATGAAGCCGGCGGCGAAGGTCATCGCGTCGGCGGCGACCGGCGTTTCCGATCCATGCGCATAGCCGTGGAACAAGGCGAAGCCGCCGACGAGCGCCGCCGCCGCGGAAACCGGCATTTTCACCTCAAATGCGACAAGCAAGCCCAAAACGACGACGGAAAGCGCGACGCCATATTCGACCCTAGGCAGAGCAACGGCGTGGAGGCCGAGCGTCGCGCCGAGGACCATCAGGCCGACGAAGGCCGCGGGCGCGATCCAGCGCGCCGCGCCGCCGAGCATCGCCGCCCAGAAGCCGACGGCGATCATGGCGAGCAGATGGTCGAGGCCGGTGAAGGGATGGATCAGACCGTCCACAAATCCAGCGGCGCGCAGGCCTGGATGGGCTTGCGCCAGGGTCGGCGCCAAGCTGGCGAGCGCAAGCGCGAGGGCGAAATTCCGCGACGGTTTGTTCATGTTGTCCTCCCTTGAGACGTCGGTGCGTCGATTTTTTTCCGAACGCGCCAGAACCGGCGCGCATCGATCTGTTTCATGGCTTCGCGAGGCCGAAAATTCAGTCGGATTTTCGGGGAAAGGCGCTAGACTCCGTGCAGCCTTTCATAATTGGTGAAGTCGATGTCGTTGCCGAGCAACGCCGGCGGCTTGTCGTGACCGGAACGCGGTACGCAGTCCGCGCCCCATTGGGCGAGCAGGGTCACGGCGGTTTCGAGGGCGCGGTCCAGCGTCTGGCGCACCGGCGCCGTCAACGGCCCGCCCCAATCCTCCAGATCGAGCGGCTGACAGCCGATCAAAGCCAGCTTTTCAGGATAATGACCCAGCAGTTCGGCGGCGCTCAGCACTTCCTGAAAGCCGGTCTGGTGCAGGCTCATTTTCTTCGAGCCGGTGAATTTCGGCACTTCGTCGCCCTCCACGATCTTGAGCGAGCCGGGCTCAAGGCCGTAATCGATGGCGTCGAACACCAACAGATAGTCGGTCTCCTGCACGAATTGCACGAGGTAGAGGCCCTGCGTGCCGCCGTCGAGAATCGTGACGTTGTCGGGGACGCGGTAGCGGGCGTGGAAAGTCTCCACGGCCCGCACGCCGAACCCCTCGTCCGCCCACAGGATGTTGCCTATGCCGAGAACGAGGATGCGGGGCTCGCCCGCCGGCCTCGCCATGTCATATCTCGCCATGTCAGACCTCGCCCCTGAACTGGCGTTCGCCCGAGACAATCGAGGAAATCATGCTCTGGCGCGACATGATGTCCTCGCGAACGGCGGCGTAAATATGGATGATGGTGAATGTCACCAGCGCCCACATGCCCAGATGATGGAAGGTGTGCACGTCCTGGCTGTTGGGAAAAAGGGCGAACACCCAGCCAAACAACGCGTATAGCCAGCTGGCCGATCCCTCGCCCTGCGCATAGAGGGCGAATCCGGTGACGATCATGAACGCCGTCGTCAGCGAGAAGACGAAGAACATCATCGTCTGCGCCAGCGGATTGTGGCCGATATATTGTTTCGGGTCTTTCTCCAAGAACATGTACCAGCGCAGTTCGTGCAGCACGCCGGACCAGAACGATCCGCGCCAGAACGGGATATGGAAGATCTGGCGCGCATGGACGTTGCCGACGAAGGCCCAATAGATGCGCAGCAGAAAAAACACCGCCATGATCTGCCCGGCGGAGAAATGGGCGAAGCGGATATAGCCCATCAGAAAATTGGCGCTGGCCTCGCCCGGAACCGAAGGCGGGGGCGAGGCGATGAAATAGCCGGTGACGGCCAGCACGACCATCGCCAGGGCGTTGACCCAGTGCCAGAGGCGCACCGGCGCCTCGTAGACGTAGACGGTGGCGCGGGCGACCGCGGTTTCGCCGTGCGCGTCGGCGATGTGAGCGACTTGCGTCAATTCGGTCATCGTTCGCCTCCCGTTCAACGCACTTGGATTTTGGTCATTTCCTGGCCGTCTTCGCTCAATACGTGAGTCGAACAGGCCAGGCACGGATCGAAGGAATGCAGCGTGCGCAGGATCTCAAGCGGCTGGTTCGGGTCGACCATCGGAGTGTCCATCAACGACGCCTCGAACGCGCCGATATTGCCCTTGGGGTCGCGCGGCGAGCCGTTCCAGGTGGTTGGCACGACGCATTGGTAATTGTCGATCTTGCCGTCCTTGATCTTGACCCAATGCGCCAGCGCGCCGCGCGGGGCCTCGGTGAAGCCGACGCCCTTGACTTCCGCGGGCCAAGACTTGGGGTCCCATTTCTCGGTATTGGCGGTTGAGCTATCGCCGTTCTTGATATTGGCGATCAGCTTCTGCTGGAAATGGCGCATCTTGTAGCCGGCCCATTGGCATTCCAGGCCGCGCGCAGCCGTGCGGCCGAGCGTCGAGAACAGAGCCGTCAGCGGCAGGCCGAGATCCTTCAGCGCCTTATCGACCGGGTCCTTGAATTCCGACTTGCCCTGGGCGTAGCCGACCACCCAGCGGGCGAGCGGGCCGACTTCCATCGCATTGCCTTTCCAGCGCGGCGATTTGATCCAGGAATATTTGCCGCCCTCGTCGAGGTTCTCGATATTGGTCTTGGTGCCCTTGGCGTTGGGGCCGAGTTCGAAATGCGGCTCGGTGACGCCGTCCCAGGGGTGCAGGCCCTTGGTCTCGTCGGGATACTTGTACCAGGAGTGGGTGACGAACTCCTGGATTTCGTTCGGGTCGCGATGATTGACCGGGAAGACTTCGGCCAGATTGCCGTTGATGATCGCGCCTTGCGGCAGCAGGAGATTGGCGCTGCTGTAGTCGTTGGCGTTCTCCGGAATGTCGCCGTAGGAGAGCACCGCCTTGCCCGACAGGCCGCCGCCATGCAGCCAGTCCTTATAGAACGAGGCGATGGCCATCAGGTCGGGGATATAGACCTGATCGGTGAATTCGATCGCCCGGTCGATGATCTCGGTGATGTAATTGAGGCGCTCCATGTTGATCGCGCCGACGGCGCCGATTCCGTCGACGTTGATCGGGCAGGGCACGCCGCCGACCAGCCAGTTCGGATGCGGATTCTTGCCGCCGAAGATCGTGTGGATCTTGACGATTTCCTTCTGGAAATCGAGCGCTTCGAGATAATGCGCCACCGCCATCAGATTGGCCTCGGCGGGCAGACGATAGGCCTTGGAGCCCCAGTAGCCGTTCTTGAACGGACCCAATTGGCCGGACTCGACGAACTTTTTCAGGCGCGTTTGCAGATCCTTGAAATAGCCGGGCGAGGACAGCGGCCAGCTGGAAATGGACTGCGCCAGCGCCGACGTGGCTTTGGGGTCGGCGCTCAGGGCGGAGACGACGTCGACCCAGTCGAGCGCGTGCAGGTGATAGAAATGCACGATATGATCGTGCACCTGCAGCGCCAGCTGCATGATGTTGCGGATCGAGTTGGCGTTCTCGGGAATTTTGATCGCCAGCGCGTCTTCGACCGCGCGCACCGAGGTCAGCGCGTGGGTGCCGGTGCAGACGCCGCAGATCCGCTCGGTGAAGGCCCAGGCGTCGCGCGGATCGCGGCCGCGCAGAATGACTTCGATGCCGCGCCACATCGTGCCGGTGGAGACGGCGTTGCGGATGACGTTGTTGCTGTCGACGTTCACTTCGACGCGCAGATGGCCTTCGATGCGGGTGACCGGATCGACGACGATACGCTTGCCGGAATTGTCGAGATTGAAACCGTTCGGCGTTTGGATGCCCATGATTGCGTTTCCTCAAATTGACGTTTTTCGGGCGCGGTCGGCGGCGGATCGCCGCCCGCGACGGCGGGCAAGGGACAGCGCCGCGCGGGGCGCGCGGGCGTGGGTTGCGGAAATCAGGCCGCTGGCGGCGTATTGTCGCGATCGTCGCGTTTGGAGGCGACGCGCTTGACGGCGGTGACGGCGGCGTGGGCGGCGACCGCGACGCCGACGGTCCCGGCGACAGCCATGCCGATCTTGTCGGCGTTGGCCTCGACCCCGAATTGATTGATGTTGCTCAGGCGCGAATAGAACGGTCCCTTGTCCCAGAACCCTTCTTCCGAGCAGCCGATACAGCCGTGGCCGGACTGGATCGGGAAGGAGACGCCATTGTTCCAGCGCACGGTCGAACAGGCGTTGTAGGTGGTGGGACCCTTGCAGCCCATTTTATAGAGGCAGTAGCCTTTGCGCGCGCCCTCGTCGTCCCACTCCTCGACGAATTGGCCGGCGTCGAAATGCGGCCGGCGGTAGCATTTGTCGTGGATGCGCTGCGAATAGAACATCTGCGGCCGGCCCTGCCGGTCGAGCGTCGGCAGGCGGCCGAATGTGGTGATGTAGGTGACGACCCCGGTCATCACTTCGGCGATCGGCGGGCAGCCGGGAACCTTGATGATCGGCTTGTTGGTGATGACCTTGTCGATCGGTGTCGCCTGCGTCGGGTTCGGCTTGGCCGCCTGCACGCAGCCCCAGGACGCGCAGGCGCCCCAAGCGATGATCGCCATGGCGTCCTCGGCCATCCATTTCAACTTTTCGACGAAGGGCTTGCCGCCGTCGATGCAGAACATGCCGCCTTCGTTGAGCGGCGGATTACCCTCGACCGCCAGGACATATTTGCCCTTATATTTTGCCTTGGTCTCTTCTAGAATCGCTTCGGCCTGATGGCCGGCCGCCGCCATCAGCGTGTCATCGTAGTCGAGCGAGATCATCGACAGCACGACGTCCTTCACCAGCGGATGGGCCGAACGGATGAAGCTCTCCGAACAGCAGGTGCATTCGAGCCCGTGCATCCAGATCACCGGCACGCGCTCCTTGGTTTCGAGCGCTTGCGCCACTTCCGCCGCGCCGGTCGCGCCCAGACCCATGCTGGCGGCGGTCAGAGAGCAAAATTTCGTGAAACTGCGGCGAGTTACGCCCTGACGGCGGATAACGTCGTAAAATGTTTCGATTGCGGCCATGAAGCGCCTCCCCTTCGACTTCGTCGTTTCCGCTATTGGGCTGGCCAGCCAGAGCGGGTTGCCGGAGAATTCGCAAAAAGGGCGCCAAGTGCGTCATAACGCCGCGCTTTTTATATTATATATAATTTTCAGTTAGTTATTAAAAAGGCGCGGAACGGCGTGCGGCAAAAGACCGCATTGGAGTGGAAAGCACACTGCCGCCTCCGCAAAAAGCTTTGCAGCGCGACCGGCGAAGCGATCAGGCGAAGACGAAGGGCAGGTCGGCGCTCGTCCGCCAGATTTGCTCGTTCAGAACCCTGCCGGGCGCCGCGGCCTTGCGGGCCTCAAACAGCAGCGATTGAATGCGGCGATCGTTCAGGCGGTAGCGGGCGGCGACGCCGATCTCGGCCAGTCCGGCGCAGGGTTCTCCGAAGACATGACGGTAGAGGTCGCTCATCATCGCGAAACGGCTCGCCATCAGCGTGTTGCACGCGCCCTTGACCGCGTCGAGATCTTCCGCGCCGCGCATGTGCAACGACGTCACCAGCATCACCGACACCGCATGCATAACGTCATAGCGGACGTGGGCGATGAAGACTTCCAGATGGCGCGGCGTCAGCGGCGCTTTCTCGCGCAGGGCGAAACGGATGAGGCCGCCCAGCAGCAGGCTGAAAAATTCCGGCACGCCCCACTCCATGCCCAGCCCAACGGACGCCAGGCTTTCCAGCGGCGAAAAGGCCGGATGGCCGGCGACCAGGCGTTGGGTCAGAACATTGTCGGCGACGCCGGGCGTCATCGCGACGTCCTGTCGATCGGCGGGGACGCCGAGCCCTTCAAAAAACTGGCGATACATGGCGATATGCGTTTTCGCCCGCAACAGGTGGCCGAGATCGGGGTAATCGTCGAGCGCGTGGCCGCCGACGCCGTATTCGTCGGCGATCAGTTGCGCCAGCGCGATCTGGGTGATTTCCGATACGCGCTCGTTCAACTGGCCGAAAGGAAGCGGCGTCAGCCCGTGAAAGCGGCCGATCGCCATCGCGACGCATTGCCGCGTATTCTTGATCTGATTGAAATATTGCGTCGCGAAAGCCCGCGCCTGAGGCGCGTCGATGCGGCCATCGAACACGCGCACGAAAAACGGGTGGAGCCAGACCGGATGGCTCATGACATGATCGTGGAGGTCGAGGAACATGTCGCGCAAGGCGCCCTTGCGGAACAGCGCGATGCGACGAAACGGATGATCGTCGGGCGTGCGCTCGCGCAACGCGGCGAACAAGGCGTGCAGCGGCGCGCCGGGCTCCTCGACGTCGGCGACCATGGCCAGGAAGTCGTTTTGCTGCGTGCGGCGCAAGACGTCGAGCACGCCATCGGCGCTGAGATCAAGCAAATCGGGAAGAGGATGCACGGCCTCGGGCAGCACCGTTCTTCCGCCTTTGATCGCGACCAGTTCGCTCTTTTCCATGTCCCCGCCTCAGATTATGTTTACCGCGCGCCCAACGCCGGCGCTCTCGATGATTCGCATATGCGCGCCGAATTCGCGCCGATACGGCGACGCGAATGCGCGCGAAAAGGCCGTTTCGAACATCGCGGCCTCCACAATGACGGCTCGTTCATAAGCTTTTCGCCCGCCGGCGTCACGGCGAAGCTGAATTGCCTCGCAAAAGCCGCGGTGAAGTCCTATGGTGCTTTTCGACCTCGGGGCGAGTTGCGCCGGATTCCTTAATTCAGCCCGAAACGCTTTTACCGCCAGCCCCGCAAATGGGACGCGAAAGGCGCGGTTGGGCTTTTCACACGATTCCTGGCTCTTTCCAGCAATCACAGACCAGCGCGTTTTCGTCGGAACGCCCTCCACTCGCGGGAAGCGAAATCAAGATGCACAAAATCGGCAATCCGCTGGAACAGCCCAATTTCAACAACGTGTTGGCGCGGCGCCAGGATGCGGCCTCGCAGTTCATCGGCGCGCAGGCGCTCAGCCCGAAATGGACGACGCTGCCCGGCTCCCGCCCGGTCCGCCTGACCGAACTGCGCGCCGACATGTGCCGCTGGCCGATCGGCGATCCCCAGCATTTTGACGCCTTCCGCTTTTGCGGCTGCCGGCGCCTGCTGGGCGACAGCTATTGCGCCGCCCATAAAAAGATGGCGTTCGCGCCGAGCAAGGGCGCCCGGACGGTTCCGGTCGCCGAGGATTCGCCGGCCAGCCAGCACAGCAAGCCCGCCCGCGCCAAGTCCGCCTTCGTCGCCAACGCCGCGCGGGCCGCGCTCGCCAAATAATTCGACAGGACGCTTTTTCGCTTTCAACGTGGGAGGACAGCATGGCCAAGGGTCAACTCAAGGGAAACAAAGAGGCGAAGAAACCGAAGGCGGACAAGAACGCGCCGAAGAAATCCGCCGGCACGGCCTATCAGAACGCGCAGGGCAAGGGCGCGCCGATGGCCACGCCGTTCGCCAAAAAGGCCTGATCCGGCCAAGCGCGAAAATAGAGCGAGGATGATCGCCGCCGAGCGCGTGTTCGGGCGGAGTGGCGCTCTCGCCGCGTCTGTAAAAACATTCGCCGCCTAGCGCAGAGACTCCTAGACGGACCCGCGTTTCGGAAGATCGAGGCAACCGTTTGCGTTGAGCCCGGTGTCAATTCCATGCGCTTCGAGATGTTGAAGAAGGTCGGGGGTGGCTTGTCGTCACGACGCCATCCCAGTTGCCTTCATCGCATGCCGTGCAGACCATGATGTCCCAAGAGGGAACGCGTCGCCCGCTGTAAGCGTGCGGTCCAAATTGAAAGCCTCGTTTGCAGAGGAAGCATTCGACGACGATTTTAAGACCAGCGGTATGATGGCGGTTCATATGGAATTCTCCGTTCAATTCGCGCTTTCAGTTTGCGCTCGTTTCGCCGGGGTCAAATGTCCACGTTCCGATCCGCCATGATCTTGCCGCCGCAGCAACGCACTCTGGTTTGTGCAAAATCAACAAAAACGCGCACGCATTTTACCGACGCGAAATCCGCGAGGCGGCGTTTCCTTCTGGCTCAGGCTCCCCTAGCTCGTGTCAAACAGGCATGATGCTAACGGTCAATGTTCTATATTTGTTCTAATTTGTGTTGCTGGAAAACGCCGCCCCGCATCTCGAGCCGCCATCACCTGAATCCCGATAGCGTCTTCGCTTCCCGCAGTTTCGGCGGAATCGTCAAGCGCGGCGTGAGCTTCCGCTGTCCCGCCGCCGACGTCGGCGAAGTCGTTAGCGCCAATGTTATTTCCGACCTCGTTGGCGCCATTTCATCCGATGACGCCTGAACGCTTTCATCTTGCAATTGTACGCTACAAGCGTATAGCTAGGCGCGCTGATGGAATTTGAATGGGATGACGCCAAGAGCGACCAGAACCCTCACCAGCGCGGCTTCGGCTTTGACTAC
The DNA here is from genome assembly GCA_963736175.1 of uncultured Alphaproteobacteria bacterium. Classification (GTDB taxonomy): domain Bacteria; phylum Pseudomonadota; class Alphaproteobacteria; order Rhizobiales; family Beijerinckiaceae; genus Rhodoblastus. Next base: position 385,806 of record CAVTNU010000002.1, read on the forward strand.
GCCGCCCTTGTTTTCGATGGTCCGACCATTGAGGCCGTTGACGAGCGGCGCGCCTATGGCGAAACCCAAATCCGCGCCATCGGCCAAGTCGACGAAGACGTCATTACTGTTGTCTACACCGACCGCGACAACGTCAGTCGGATCATTTCCGCCCGCCAAGCCAGCAGGAAAGAGCGCCAGCTATGGCAATCATCCGTAAATCCTTAAACGACGCGCGGTCTGAAAGGCCGACCATCGATCGCGCCAAGATCGCCGCCGCGACCGAGGATGAGATTCGTCGGCACGCCATCGAAGATGGCGAGGATCCGGACGCGCCTCTCGCGCAATTCGATTTCGTGATCCCTGTCCACGCCGTCCGGCGCAAGCTTGGCATGTCCCAGGCCGCTTTCGCCCGCGCGCTCCATATCCCCATCGGTACGATCCGCAACTGGGAACAAAATCGGGTCAAACCCGATCCCGCTGCGCAAGCGCTGCTAATCATCCTTTATCGCCAGCCGGAAGCGGCGCTCAAGGCGATACGGGCCGCATAAGTCCCGCGCGTTTCCGCCGCCCAAAAAAATCGCTGGCGCGTTGCGCGGTCAGCGCCCGGATAACGGCTTCCCACCTGTCGCCGCCCCGCTAATGCGCGGTGCAGACCATGCAGGGGTCGTAGGAGCGCACGACGTGCTGGATCGCCGGCGCCTTGGCGCCCCATTCGCCGACCTCGACGCCGACCAGCGCCTGCTCGAGCGGGCCGGGAACGCCTGAGCCGTCGCGCGGCGAAAAGTTCCAGGTGGTCGGCGCGATGATCTGATAGCGCTCGATCGCGCCGCCCTTGAGCGCCACCCAATGGCCGAGCGCGCCGCGCGCCGCCTCGACCATGCCGATGGCTTGGCCTTCAAGCGGTTTGGCGCTTTCAGCGCAGAAGGGCGCGGCAAGATCGAGCCGACGCGCCCAGCTCTCCACCGCCAGCGTCAGTCGGGCGATCTCGACCAGCCGCGCGACGATGCGCGAGTGGACGGAGGAGACGCCTTGCGCCGCCAGCAGCGCGCGGATCAGCGGGTCGCCGTTGACCGCCTGGCGCGCCAGCGCGCCGACTTCCGCCGGGCTCTTGTCCAGGCGCGGCGCCTTGGCCCAGGAATAGGCGCCTTCGCGGTCGGCGTCGGGAATGGTGCGCGCCAGGGCCGGATCGGGCGAGGTCTCGCGCATGTAGGCGTAGGCGACGTCCTCGCCGATCGTCTCCGGCGCCAGGGGTCGTAGCGCGCCCTGGCGCGGATCGTAAACCCCGGCGGCGAACAGCGGACCGTCGGCGCTGGCGTAGGCGCCGAAGCTCATCAAGGGTTGCGCGCCCAGGCCCAGTTCGCCGAGGCGCAGCGCGCCCGCGACGCGCAGGAAAAAGCCGAAGTCGGCGTCCGCGCCCGCGCCTTGCGCGAAATCCTCAAGCCGCTCCGGCGCGTCTATCGCAACGATCGTCTCGAGCGGGACGCCGAACAGCGTTTTTTCGACAAAGGCGCGAAATTCGGCGATCAGCGCCAGTAGCCGCATCTTCTCGCCGAGGTCGAGCGCGCGCGTCGTCCCGCCCGGCTGCAGCGCCAGGGAATGCGGCCATTTGCCGACCAGAAGCCCCAATATGTGGAGCAGGCGCGCGCGAGCGGGCAGAACTTCGCCGCCCGCCTCGCCCGCCATCGCCTTGAAGCGCGCTTGCGCCTTGGCGAACCAAGGCTCGCCCGCATAGGCGTCGCGGGCGAAATCGGGCATGAAGAACAGATAGAAATGGGTGAGGTGGTCGGCGATGTTCTCCACCGCGTGTGCGATGTTGGCGGCCAGCGCGCCATTGGCCGCGGGCGTCGCGCCCGCCAGCGCGCGCAAGGCGGCGGCGGCCGCCATCGACTGCGACAGCGAGCAGATGCCGCAGACGCGCGGGGCGATGACCAGCGCGTCGGCGGCGGGCCGGCCCACCAAGATCTGCTCGAAGCCGCGATAAAGCGGCGTCGCCACATGCGCCGCCTCGACCGCGTCGTCCTTGATGTCGAGGGTCAGTTCGAGATCGCCTTCGACGCGGTTGAAGGGGCCGATGACAAGGCGACTCACTTTTCGCGCCTCGGGCTTTTGACGATGCGGTCGGCTTCCGCGTTCCTGCGCACGCGTTCGGGCGTCGCCGATTTGGACAGCGCCGCCAGCGCCATGAACCAGGCTTTCGGCATGTCGAGCGGCAGGCCGACTGGAATGCCTCCGATCTTCGGCGTCGTATGAAAATCGCGCTTGTTTTCGAACCCCGGCGCGGTGCAGGCGATGCAGGCGAAGCCGCCCTGCGTGCACGATCCGCCGCCGTTCCAGGCGCGCTGGTTGCAGTCGCCGATCGCCTGCGTCGCCTTGCAGCCCAGATGCTCCATCAGGCAGCCGCGCTCCGACAGCGCGCGGGCGCTGGCCTTGAATTCGTAAAACTCGTTGCGGCTGCACCCGTGATGGGCGAGGTGATTGGCGAAGAATTTCGGCCGCCCGAGCGTGTCGAGTTGGTCGGCGGCGAAACCGCCGAGCGACAGGGCGAGCAGGGTCTCCATGATCCAGCCCGGATGCGGGGCGCAGCCGGCGATATTGATGACCGGCAGGCCCTTGCGCGAACGAAAGGCGGCGCCGAGCGCCCCGCCCGCCGTCTCGCCCTCGTATTGCAGGCCGCAAGCCTGCGTCGGATCGGGGTCGCCGGCGGGAAAGCCGCCATAGGCCGAGCAGGCGCCGACGGCGACGCAATAATCGGCCAGCGGCGCGAGACGGCCGACCCAATCGAGCATGGTCCGCTCCGTGCCCGAAAGGCGGTTGAAGCGTCCGCTGCCGTTGGGGCCGCGCAACACTGAACCCTCCAGGCAAAAGGCGTCGAGCTTGACGCGTCCGGCTTCGACGTCCGCCAGAATGGCGCTGACTTCCGCGCCGGTTTCCTCGCTGACGCTCGGATGCCACAACAGATCGATGTCGAAGGCGCGCAATTGCGCGAACAAGCCCGAGGGGCCGTGTTCAAGCACGGACATGGCGCAGCCGCCGCACGAGCCCGCCTGCAGCCAAAGAACGTTGAATTTCGCGCGCGCGGTCATCGATCTCCCTTTGGCGGTCGGCTTGGGCGCCTGACTCTTGCGACTTTCGTCATTAGAGCATATTCCCGAAAACGTGAAAGCTCCATCGGGCGAGCTCCCCCTGGGCAAGCCGATGCGGGCGAACCGGACGCCGGCGTTCGCGGCCCGGCGCGCGAGGCGATTGCACGTGATTCCCTGGTCTGTCCTCGATAGCGCGCCGATTCCCGGCGGCGGCTCGCTCAAGCTGAAGCGGCGCGGCGATGAATTCTCCGTCATGCTCGGCGACAACGAACTGATGAACAGCCGCCTCGGCGGTTCGGAAGAGGCTTTGGCGGCGCTGGCCTGCGCGGCGATCGCCGGGCGCCCCGATCCGGTCGTGCTCATCGGCGGCTTGGGCATGGGCTTCACCTTGCGAGCGGCGCTGGCGGCCTTGGGACCGGCGGCGAAAATCATCGTCGCCGAACTGGTTCCCGCCGTGATCGATTGGGCGCGCGGGCCGATGGCGGCGGTTTTCGGCGACGCGCTGAGCGATCGGCGCGTCGTTCTTCGCTCTGCCGACGTCGCCGCTCTGATCGCCAAGCCGCTGAGCGCCTATGACGCGATTTTGCTCGATGTCGACAATGGACCGGACGGGCTGACGCAACAGGCCAACGACCGTTTATATGAGTCCAGCGGTCTTCGCGCCGCCCGTCAGGCTTTGCGTCCCGACGGCGTTCTCGCCGTCTGGTCGAGCGGGCCGGACGAGAGTTTCACCCGCAGGCTGCGCCAGAGCGGCTTCGAGGTCGAGGAGGTCCGCGCGCGCGCCAGCCGGAGCAAACGCGGCGCGCGCCATGTCATCTGGCTGGCGCGCCGCCCCGATCCGGCCCGCGCGCGGTGAGATTCAAAATAGGGAAGGGCGCGCCGCCCTTTCGCAAAAGCGTCATATTGGCGGACTATTCGCCGATTGCGGACCGCGCCGCATGAAACGGGAGCGACGACGACATGAACGATCTGCGAGAGCTTGCTTCCGGCGCGGCGCTGGCGGATTTGACGTCGAAGGTCGCGGCGCCGACGGACCCGGCGCCGCGCCCCGAAATCGTCGTGCGCTCGTCGACCGAAGCCGACGCGCCGGCGATGCTCGCCATCTATACCGCTCATGTGCAGCAGGGACAGGGCGCGCTGGAGATCGAGCCGCTGCATCCCGACGACATCAAGCGTCGGCGCAAGAACATGCAGAAACATCGGCTGCCTCATCTCGTCGCCGAACAAGACGGCAAGATCATCGGCTACGCCTACGCCGTGCCGTTCCGCAAGCGGCCGGCCTATCGCTATTCGGTCAAGAACTCGATCTACGTGCATCAGGATCATCTGCGCGCTGGCGTCGGACGCAAATTGTTGCCGGCCCTGGTCGAAGCCTGCGCCAACGCCGGCTTTCGCCAGATGATCGCCTATGTCGACGCGGAAAACGCGCCCTCCTTGAGTTTGCACGAGGCCTGCGGATTTCGCCGCGTCGCTTATCTTGAGGCGATCGGCTTCAAGTTCGGCCGCTGGACCGACAGCGTCATGCTGCAACGCGCGCTCGGCCCCGGCGCCGGCGCGCCGCCGGCCAGCCACGCGGCGCCCGCTTCAAACGGGCGCGTCGGCGACATAGGTATGGAAGCGGACTGACCCATCCGCCTCGACTTCGCGGTAAAGCCCCTGAATTTCCGCCTCGAAGCCGGGAAACAGATTGGCGCCGGCCTCGAAGGTCTTCAGGTATTCGAGCATCGGCCGCGTGCGCTCGCCGAGCCTCTCGCCGGGCGCGATCGTGGCGATTCCCGGCGGATAGACGACGAACAAGGTCGTGGCGACGCGTCCCTCGATCTGATCGATCGGCAGGTAATGCACCTGATTGCGCGTCAGCTTCTGCACCGCCTCCTGCGAACTCATCGCCATGTCGGGCAAATGTTCCGGCCGAAACTGCTGGCGTTGCAGCAGGCTGGTCTGCCGCTCGCGGTAGAAATTGTGTATTTGCCCGCACAGATCGCGCAATCGCAGTCCCGAATAGCGCTTTGGCCGTCGCGCCACGAATTCGGGGATGACCTCGTCGAGCAGCGCGTTGTCGTCGTGATAATGTTTGAACGCGACAAGCGCGCTGATGAGCGCGCCGGCCTTGCTCGATTCGACGCCCGGCGTCAGCAGGAACAGCAGCGAATTGAGATCGTTCTTTTCCGCGACGATGCGGTTCTCGCGCAAATATTGCGCGACCACCGGCGCTGGAACGCCGTGATCCAGGTATTCGCCGGTCTTGCGGTCGAAGCCCGGCGTCAGCAGCGTCAGCTTGCACGGATCGGTCAGCGCATAGCCCGGCGCGACATGGGTAAAGCCGTGCCAATGCGCCCCCGGCGCGAATTCCCAATAGAGAGCGTTGCCGGCCAGATCGTCGGTGGAGGCGTCCTCCCAGGCCAATTTGCCGTCGGCGGCCTCGACCTTGTCGGGCACGAATGGATCGAAGAACCAGGCCATTTCCGGCTCCTTCGCCTTCTGCTCGTATTCGTGCCGGATGGCGCGGATCTTCTTGCGAATTTCAATGCCGAGCCGGATCGTGTCGTCCCACAGGATTTCGCCCGACTTGCCCTTCATCATCTGCGCGCCGACGTCGAGCGAGGCGAACAGCGGATAGAACGGCGATGTAGAGGCGTGGATCAGGAAGGTCTCGTTGAAGCGCCGATGTTCGACCCGTCGCGCTTGACCGCGAATATGGCTGTCCTTGACGTGGATCTGCGAAGCCTGGGAAAAGCTGGCGAGTTGCTTGTGCGTCGATTGGGTGGCGATGATCCCCGGCGCGTCCGGCCCCAGTTCGGCGAGGCCCATGGCGAAGTGGCCGGCGAATATCGGGTGGAACTTCATGAAGCCGGCCCAGGCCTCGTCGAACAATATGTAATCGCAGAGCCGGCCGATCTTGTTCAGGATCATCTGGGCGTTGTAGATCGTGCCGTCATAGGAGCATTGCTCGATTACCGCGACGCGGAACGGCCGCTCGCGCTTCCACGCGTCCTTGTCGGCGACCAGCGGGTGGTTGCGAATCTTTTCGCGGATATGGTCTTCGTCGAGCGCTTCGAAATCGATCGGCCCGATCATGCCCATCGCATTGCGGTCGGTCTCCAGAAAGATCGGAACGCCGCCGCCCAGCATCAGGGCGCCGTGATGCGCCGCCTTGTGATTGTTGCGGTCGAACAGCACGAGATCGCCCGGCGCGACGAGGGCCGACAGTACGATCTTGTTGGAGGCGGAGGTGCCGTTGAGAACGAAATAGGTGCGCTCGGCGCCGAAAATCTTCGCCGCCTCCTTCTGCGCGCGCAAAGCGGGGCCCTCATGCACCAGAAGGTCGCCCAGCTCCAGAACCGAATTGTCGAGATCGTCGCGGAAGATCGCCTCGCCGAGATGTTCGACGAAAATTCGGCCGATCGGGCTGCGGTTGTAAAAGACGCCGCCGTTGTGGCCCGGGCAGGTCCAGAGCTGGTTGCCCTCCTCGGCGTAATCGACCAGTTCGCCGAAGAACGGCGTTTTCAGCGTCTCGGCGTATTGCTTGAGCCGGCTGACAAGATTCTTGGCGATGAATTCCGGCGTTTCCTCCGCCAGAAAAACATAGCCGTCGACATTGTCGAGCACGTCGATCGGCATGTCCTCAAATCGCTTGCGGCGCACCAGCAGGATGATCGGCATTTCCAGGCCGCGCCGGCGGACGTAGGAGATCAGGCCGGCGGTCTTGCCGTCCATGCCCTTCTTGCCCCAATCGACGATCATGCAGCCGATGGCGGCGTCGGTCTTGATCGCCAGTTCAGCGTCCTCGACCCGGCGCGCCTTGATCACTTCAAACCCGGATTTCTCCACCGCCGCGACGATCTGCTGCAATCGCGCGCCTTCCAGTTCGTCCGAATCGAACGCGGGCGCGCAGAGCAGGAAGGTGAACCGGCGAAAATAGTCCATTGAGCGCTCCATGATTGAGGACCTGCCTTTGTCGCCAGGGTCGCGACGCAGACTTGCCCTCCGAGGCGTGACAATTTCATGAATCGCCGGCGAAGGCGATGGCGCGGGCCGCGTCAAAAGTTAGCGGCTCTTGGGAGCGCGTCGATCGCTTCCGCCGCGGGCGAGGACGTAACAATGGCGATTTTCGCGCGTATAGGCCCTTGAGAGTTTGTTTCAGGAGACTGACATGATGACGCGGCGATTTCTCTTCCCGCTCGGCCTGGGCGGTTTGGCGGCGGTTCTTGGTTGGCCGGGGCGTTCGCGCCCGGCGCGAGCGCAGGGCGGTTTCGCCGTCGCGCATGAGGACGCCGAATGGCGCCGGCTGTTGACGCCCGCCCAATATGACGTGTTGCGCCACGATGGCACCGAACGCGCCTTCACCAGCGAGCTTTTGCATGAGACGCGCGCGGGCTTGTTCGCTTGCGTCGGCTGCGATCTCGACTTGTTTTCCTCCAAGACCAAATATGACAGCGGCACCGGCTGGCCGAGCTTCTGGGCGCCGCTCGACAAGGCGGTCGGCGAGGTCGCCGACAGCAGCTTCGGCATGACGCGAACCGCGGTTCACTGCAGCCGCTGCGGCGGCCACCTCGGGCACGTCTTCGACGACGGGCCCAAGCCGACGGGGTTGCGCTATTGCATGAACGGCGTCGCCCTGCGCTTCAAACCCGCGGCCTGAACCTAGCGAGACGCAAAGATGATCCTGTTCCTTCTGGCCTATCTTGGCGGCGTCCTGACCATCGTCAGTCCATGCATCCTGCCGGTGCTGCCCTTCGTCTTCGCCCGCGCCGACCGCCCGTTCCTGCGTTCGGGCCTGCCGATGCTTGTCGGCATGGCGGCGACCTTCGCCGCTGTCGCCACCTTGGCGGCGCTCGCCGGCGGCTGGGCGGTCGAAGCCAACGCTTACGGCCGCTTCGCCGCCCTGGTTCTGCTCGGCCTGTTCGGGCTGGCGCTGCTCTTTCCCGGCCTGTCGGATCGCATGAGCCGGCCGCTGGTCGCCCTCGGCGCGCGTCTGAGCGCGTCGAGCGATCATGAAGCCGGGTCGGGCGCGTCGACGATAGCCTCGTCGCTGCTGCTCGGCGTCGCGACCGGCCTGTTGTGGGCCCCCTGCGCCGGACCGATCCTCGGGTTGATCCTGACGGGCGCGGCCTTGCAGGGCGCGAATATAGGAACCTCGTTGCTGCTGCTCGCCTACGCCGGCGGCGCGGCGACGTCGCTGGCGCTGGCTTTGCTGGTCGGCGGGCGCGTATTCGCGGCGATGAAGCGTGGGCTCGGCTTTGGCGAATGGGCGCGGCGCGCCCTTGGGCTGGCGGTGCTGGCGGGCGTCGGCGCCATCGCTCTGGGTCTCGACGCCGGCCTTCTCACCCGCCTCTCGCTCTCCGGCACGAATGCGCTCGAACAACGCTTGCTCGACGGGCTGCGGCCAGTCGGTCCGGCGATGTCGCCGTCAGCCTCGGCGGCGATGGGCGGAGCGGTCATGGCGGCTGCCGATCCGGCGGCGATGAAGCCGGTCGGAACGATGCTGGCCAAGAGCGAAGTTTTGGCGGAAAGCTTGCCGGTCGAAGGCGCGGCGCCGTCGATCGACGGGGCGAGCCTTTGGCTGAACTCGTCGCCGCTGACGACGCAAGCGCTGAAGGGAAAAGTCGTTCTGATCGATTTCTGGACCTATTCCTGCATCAATTGCCTGCGCACCATTCCCTACGTCCGGGCCTGGGCGGAGAAATACAAGAATCAGGGTCTGGTGGTGATCGGCGTGCACGCGCCGGAGTTCGCCTTTGAGAAGAATGTCGACAACGTGCGCAAGGCGCTCGCCGAGCTTCACATCGACTATCCGGTGGCGATCGACAACGACTATGCGATCTGGCGCGCCTTCAACAACCAATATTGGCCCGCGCATTATTTGATCGACGCGCGGGGGCGGGTGCGGAGCCATCATTTCGGCGAGGGCGATTACGAGGGCTCCGAACGCGCCATTCAGCAATTGCTGGCGGAGGCGGGCCGCGGCGAGGCGACGTCGGGTCTGGTTAAGGTCGACGCCGAGGGCGCCGAGGCCGCGCCCGATTGGCGGGACCAGCGCTCGCCCGAGACCTATATCGGCTATTCGCGCGCCGAAAATTTCAGTTCGGACGGCGGCGCGGTTCACGATACGCCGCACGCCTATAATGCGGCTCCGTCGCGTCTCAACGAATGGGGACTGTCGGGCGCGTGGACGGTCGGCGCCGAGGACGCCGTTCTCGACGTCAAAGGCGGCGCCATCGTTTACCGGTTCCATGCGCGCGACCTGCATCTGGTGTTGGGGCCGGGCCGCAACGGCGCGCCGGTGCGCTTTCGCGTGACCGTCGACGGCTCGGCGCCCGGCGACAGCCATGGCGCCGATGTCGACGCGCAAGGGATGGGCGTCGTCGCCGCGCAGCGCCTTTATCAGCTGTTTCGCCAGAACGGCGCGGTTTCCGACCACGTTTTCAAAATCGAATTTCTCGACCCTGGCGTTCAGGCCTTCGCGTTTACTTTCGGTTGAAAAGGCGTCGTTCGATGATCAAGCCGCTGATGAACCTCAATCTGCCGCGCGCGCTGCTGCTCGCGAGTTTCCTGGCGATCCCGATGTCGGCGCGGGCGTCGGAGGCGGCGCGCGCGCTTCCCGCGCCGACGCTCGACGAAGCGCCGCGGGCCGCATCCGAAAAGGCGATCTTCGCCGGCGGCTGCTTCTGGGGCGTTCAGGGCGTCTTCCAGCATGTCAAAGGCGTCAGCGGCGCCGTTTCAGGCTACGCCGGCGGGGACAAGGCCAGGGCGCATTACGAGATGGTCAGCACCGGAACGACCGGCCACGCTGAGTCAGTCGAGGTGACGTTCGATCCGCGCCAGATTTCCTACGGACATTTGCTGCGGATCTTTTTCTCGGTCGCCCATGATCCGACGCAGCTTGACCGTCAGGGCCCCGACGTCGGCGCGCAATATCGCTCCGCCCTGTTTCCGACGAACGCCGAACAGGCGCGCGTGGCGCGCGCCTATATCGAGCAGCTCGACAAGGCTCACGCCTTCGGCGCGGCGCTCGTCACCGTCGTCGGTCAGGACGGCGGTTTCTATCCAGCCGAGGCCTATCATCAGGATTTCCTGACGCGCCATCCGAGCCACCCCTATATCGCCTATAACGATCTGCCGAAGATCGAAAACCTGAAACGCCTGTATCCCGACCTTTATCGCGAAAAGCCGGCGCTTGTTGGGGACGAGGGGCGGTAGCGGTTCGTTGGACTGGCGCGGCGCGAGGTCGTCTTCACCCCCTATCTCCGAAAAAGGTAAAGACGGGCCTGTCACCGTAATTTTGGGCTCGCGAATGGCAACAACGCCAGTTTTTTTTTTCGCACAAGCTCCAATATCAAAATCGCGCTTATTTCGAAATTCGTGAGTTTCGAGAATCCGCGGACATCTGAAAGACTTTTTGATTGACGGTTTGTAGTTTATAAACTACATAGAGTGATGTACGAGCTAAAGCAGACCGAAACATTCCGCAAATGGCGAACGAAGCTCAAGGACGAGCGCGCACGAGCGTTGATAGCCTCCCGTCTCGATCGTCTCGCCTATGGGCACGCAGGCGACGTCGAGCCGGTTGGCGACGGCATCAGCGAATTGCGCATCCACTATGGCCCTGGCTACCGCGTTTACTTTCAGAAGCGGGGAACGACGTTGATCGTCCTGCTTTGTGGCGGCGACAAAAACACCCAGGCGAAGGACATCAAGACGGCGAAACGGCTCGCGGACGAATGGAGTGAATGAAATGGGCGAAAAACTCACGACTTATGATCCTGCTGAAGACCTTGTTTCCGACGAGGCGATTGCAAGTTTCATGGCCGAAGCGTTCGGGACGGAAGATTCCGGATATATCGCACATGCGCTTGGCGTGGTGGCCCGCGCCAAAGGTATGGCGCAGATTGCCAGTCAGACCGGTCTTTCGCGAGAACAGCTCTATCGGTCTTTTAGCGAGAACGGCAATCCGACGCTGAAAACAACAATAGCCGTTATGAAAGCGCTCGGAATCGAGCTGACGGCAAAGGCTCATGCGTGATCCTTACCTAGGTTTTCTGTTGCGCTGCTACTCAGACCCCAATAGCCCGATACCCTCGGCTTGCCACGAATCGGCAAATCATCGAAAGTGAACGACCGAATTACGGTGACAGGCCCGTCTTTACCTTTTAAAAAGATAAAGGGTAAATATGGGCCTGTCACCGTAATTGCCGTAATTGCCAAAAAACTTTGCCAGTCCTCCAGGCCCCGAAAAGGGGTGGTGCAGACGGTAAACAATCGCATAAATTTATCTCAGGCTATGGCGGCCCGCGCTACGCCGCAAGTGGGGCTTGCCCGCTTCCACGCGCCGAAATCGGGCGCGTGAATGAACCGTCAATAAACTCAATACCTAGGTTCAGACAGGCGGAGATGAGGAGCTAAGATTCTTCCGCCCTGTTTCCGACGAGCGCCGAACAGGCGCGCTTGGGGTGCCGGGGGCCGGTGACAGCGCGCTAGAGCATTTCCCGGCTAACCTGAACCATAGCCATCATGTCTGAAATAGTTTGAGCATTCCGGCGGGCTGAACTCGTCGAGGATGACGCCGATGCGGTCCCACAGTTGATCGACGGTTCTTTCTTTGGCCATGCGCAGCAGGGCCTTGAGCTTGGCGAACATCATCTCGATGGGATTGAGATCGGGCGAATAGGGCGGCAGATACAGCAATCCTGCGCCGGTTTTTTCGATGATCGCTCGCACGCCGGCAACCTTGTGGGCCGGCAAGTTGTCCATGATGACGACGTCGCCTTGGAGCAGGGTTGGCGCGAGGTGCTGCTCCAGCCACGCCTGGAAGATCTCGCCGTTCATCGGCCGATCGACGACCAGGGGCGCGATGATCGCGTTATTGCGCAGTCCGGCGACGAACGTCGTTGTTTTCCAATGGCCATGCGGCGCGTAATCGACCAGGCGCTTGCCCTTTTGGCAGCGCCCGCGCGTTCGCGTCATCTGCGTGTTTGTGCCGGTTTCATCAATGAAAACAAGTCGGCCTGGATCAAGCGTCGGCTGCGCCCTTTTCCATTCTTCGCGCGCCTTCGCCACGTCTTCGCGATGCTGCTCGCTGGCGTGCAGCGTTTTTTTTATAGCTGAGTTTGTGGCGTTGAAAGAACCGCGCAATCGAGCTGTCCGTGGTTTTGAACTGAAGCTCATCCAGAAGACGGGCCTCGATCTCGGCCAGCGTCAAGTCGCTCTCGCGCGCAACCAGAGCCAAAAGCCAATCCGCATGCGCGTCCAGCGGCGATGGTCTCGCTTTCTTGCCAGGTTTTTCTGCAAAGCTGCCCGTCTCTTGAAAGCGCCTGAACCATTTTATCGCCGACGATTCAGAGACCAACAATTGCCGCCCCGCAGCTCGCCGCGACACGCCGCCTTCGACCAACGCAATCACACGCTTACGCAGATCGAAGGAATGGCCTCGCGACATCTTGCGCCCCCAAATCAGAGAGAAGCGCAGAATCGCTCATTCTTGAGCTTAAGGGAATCCCGCCGCAGCAAAAATGCGAGTCAAATCAACCGGGGAATGCTCTAAACTCATCCCCCCCCCCGCGCGGCGTCCTGTTTAGCGCTTCCAAAGCTTTCGCGGGCGTGTTCATATTGCGGTCATGTCCAATGCTATCATGATGGCGCCGGCGCAATTTCGCGCTCGACGGCTGGTCGCGTAACGTCGGACGACGACGAGGTCGGCGATCCAGCCAGGCCGCGATCGGATTTGGCCGAGGCGAGCCGCATTGCAAGACCAAAAAACCGAGGATCAGATCATGGGCATTGAAGATTTTGTGGAAAAAGCCGCTGGCGCGTTTGCCGCCGTGACGGCGCTTGAGGCCGCCGATCCGAACGCGGGCGGGCTCGCCAAGGCCGCCGCCGTCGTCGCTGGGTTCGAAGGCGTGGGCGCGCTCAAGGAGCATCTGGCTCAATCGGCGGATCAGCAGGAGCCGGCTCCGGCCCCGGCTGATGACGTCGCCGCGCAACCGGCTGACAATTCGCAGAACGGCTGATCAAACAGAAAAAAAGCGGCGGGTCGGAGGCGCTCTCTGGCCCGCGGCGTTTGGAGCGCGCTCAGATTTTGGCGAGCCGCCGCATCGCCTTTAGAGCAGGTCGCTCTGGCTATTCGCGCTGGGCCTTCCGAACATGGGCCGCGCCGCGACGGTCGCGGCGGGCTTTGCGCGCCGGCCTCCCCACCGCGCCCGTGCAAATTCGTTCCGGCCCGAATCGCCGCATCCCCTCCAGATTTCGCTTGCGCAAAAATCCAGATTTGCAAAAAGTTTTCAATCGCGCTTCGCATATTTGCATTTTGAGGGTTGGTGCAATGGCCCGCAAACTTTTCGTCGGCGCCAAGATCAGGCGCCTGCGCAAATCCCATAACCTCACCCAGGCCGCCTTCGCCGAGCGCGTCGGCGTTTCGGCCAGCTATCTCAATCAGATGGAAAATAACCAGCGACCGATGACGGCGCCGGTGCTGTTGTCGCTGGCGCAGACCTTTTCCATTGATCTCAGCGATTTCGCGCATGAGGAGAGCGAAAGGCTGATCGTCGACCTGAAAGAGGCGCTGGCCGATCCGATCTTCGGCGGCCTGACGCCAAACAATCAGGACCTCAAGGCGATCGCGTCCAACACGCCCTGGGTCGCGCACGCGCTGCTCGACCTGCATGGCGCCTATCGGCGCGCCAACGAACGGCTGCAAATGGTCGACGAGGCCTTTTCCATCGGCCGGGCCGGCGCCGACGGCGCGCCGGCGGCCTCCTTGCCTTACGAGGAAGTGCGCGACTTCTTTCACTATCAGGGCAATTATCTCGACGCGCTGGACCGGGCAGCGGAAAAAACCGCCGACCGTTTCGGTTTGGCGGAGGGCGATCGTCCGGCGCGCCTCGCCGCCTATCTGGCGCAGCGTCATGGTGTGTCCGTCGAATTTGTCGAAATCGAACCGGGCGGCCAGTTTCTGCGCAAGTTCGATCCGGCGGCGCGCCTGCTGACGTTGCGGGCGGGGCTTGCCGCGTCCGAGTCGGCGTTTTTGATGGCGCATCAGATAGGCGTTCTGGAGAAAGCCCAGGAAATCGACGCGATTGTCGAAATGGCCGGATTCCGCGCGCCCGGCGCCGACGCGATCACCCGCATGGCGCTCGGCAATTATTACGCGGGCGCGCTCGTGATGCCCTACGCGCGCTTTCTCGCCGCCGCGCAGGCGGCGCGATATGACGTCGAGCGCCTGCGTCACTTGTTCGGCGCCAGCACGGAGCAGATCTGTCACCGGCTGTCGACGCTGCAGCGTCCGGGCGCGCGCGGCGTTCCGTTTTATTTCGTCCGCGTCGATCGGGCCGGCAATATTTTGAAACGGCACTCGGCGACGCGCTTTCAGTTCGCCCGCTTCGGCGGCGCATGCCCATTGTGGAACGTGCACGAAGCGTTCGAATCGCCGGGCAAGATGCTCGCCCAGATAGCCGAAATGCCGGATGGCGTGCGGTATCTTTGCGTCGCCCGCTCCTCGGTCAAATCGGGTGGCGGCCATCTCGTTCCCGCGCGCCGCTACGCGCTCGGCATCGGCTGCGAATGGACCTACGCCGGCGAGGTCGTCTACGCCGACGGTCTCGATCCGAAATCCGCGGCGGTCGCGCGGATCGGCGTCATTTGCCGGATTTGCGAGCGGCCCAACTGTCCGCAACGCGCCGCCCCGCCGGTCGACCGCCTGTTGCAGGTCGACCCCGACGTCCGCAATTACGTTCCCTTCCGCTTTTCCTAAAGCATCAATCTGGTCGGGAAATACTCTCGGCTTCGACAAATTCCTGGCGGGCGAAGCCCTGCGCATAGAGCAGCGCGGTCAGATCGCCATGGTCGATGCGCGCCTGCGCCGCGCTCGCCACCGCCGGCTTGGCGCGATAGGCGACGCCGAGGCCGGCGGCCTCGAGCATGGCCAGATCATTGGCGCCGTCGCCGATCGCCAGCGTGAGCGCCGGATCGAGATGTTTGGCCGCCGC
Organism: uncultured Alphaproteobacteria bacterium; assembly: GCA_963736175.1. Lineage (GTDB taxonomy): Bacteria > Pseudomonadota > Alphaproteobacteria > Rhizobiales > Beijerinckiaceae > Rhodoblastus. Next base: position 400,852 of record CAVTNU010000002.1, read on the forward strand.
CAATTCGCGCAGCGTGTCGAGCTTGGCCTGTTTGCCCAGGATCGGTTCGACGACAGCGCCGGTGAACTTGCCGTCGCGCAGGCCAAGGACATTGGCTCGGGCTTCGTCGAATCCGAGCATCGGCCCGACGCGGTCGGTAAACACGGTAAAACCGCCGGAGACAAGCGCGGCGTAGGCGCCATGCGCGCGCATGGTGGCGATCAGCGTCTTGGCGCCCGCAGTTAACGTAATGCGCTCGTTGATCGCCGTCTCGACCACGCTTTCGTCAAGCCCGGCCAACAGCGCGACGCGTTCGCGCAGCGCGGGCTCGAAGGCGATTTCCCCGCGCATGGCTTTTTCGGTGATGGCGGCGACCTTGGCTTTGAGGCCGACGAAATCCGCCAGCTCGTCGATGCATTCCTGGCCGATCATGGTCGAGTCCATGTCGGTGACGATCAGCTTCTTGCGGCGCGTTTCCCGGTTCTGGACGAAAACGTCGATCGGCGCGCCGCCAAAGCCGAGGCGCAGGACATCAGCCGCCGCCTTGCAATAGGACGCGTCGGCGAAAGCGCCTTCCGCCGGATTGCCATGAGCCGCGCCCGGTGCGAAAGGAATGTCGACGGCTTGTCGCTCTTCAAGCCAGATCACGTCGCCCGCGCCCGGCAGCCGCGAGGCGGCGCCGGCGAGAAGGTGGTCGGTCAGAGCCTGGGCGCCTTCGGCGCAAACAAGGGTAGCGACATGCGTCATCGGGTCGGAAATCTCTCGGAGCCGTGGAATTGAATCAGGTTTCGGCCGTCCTCATCGCAGGACCGACGGCCAGCGGCAAGTCCGCCTTCGCTGTCGAACTGGCGCGCGACATTCATGGCGTCGTCATAAATGCCGATTCCATGCAGGTCTATGCCGACTTGCGGATTTTATCCGCTCGACCGAGCGAAATCGAACAGGCGGGCGTTCCCCACCTCCTGTTCGGCCATGTCGATGCGGCGCGTAATTATTCGGTCGGCCAATGGCTTATAGACGCCCGGGCGGCGATCGAGCAAGCCCGCGCGCTGGGCCGCACGCCGTTGTTCGTCGGCGGAACAGGCCTGTATTTCAAAGCCTTGACGCGAGGCTTGTCCGATATTCCGGCTGTTCCAGACGATATTCGCGCGCAGGCGCGGCGCGAAACGCAGGATTTGACCCCGGCCGAGATGCACGCGCGCCTCGCCTGCGTCGATCCCAAAACCGCGGCGCGCCTGCGGCCCAGCGATCCGCAGCGAATTTTGCGCGCCTTGGAGGTTTTCCTGGCGACGGGGGCCTCCTTGAGCGATTTTCAGGGCGCGCGCGCCGCGCCCCTGCTCGTCGCCGCCGAGTGTCGGAAAATTTTCCTCGATATCGAACGTCCTCTGCTCAAGGCGCGCATCGAGCGCCGATTCGCCGCGATGGTAGCGAACGGCGCGATCGAAGAAGCGCGCCGATTGGCGGCGCGTCGGCTCGATCCGGCGCTGCCGGCGCTGCGCGCTCATGGCGTTCCCGGTCTGATTGACTATCTAGAGGGAAGGACGAGTCTCGAGGAGGCGGTGGCGCGGGGCGTGGGGGACACGCGTCGTTACGCCAAGCGGCAATTTACGTTCGCCCGCACGCAATTGCCCGAATTCGAGTGGCTCGACAGAACCAAGTAGGGACCATGAGCCCATCAGGCCATCCGTTCACACAAAGCGTCTACCGCGGACTGCCGGCGGCTTTCTTCGTCGAGGTCGCGCCCCAGCCGGCGCCCGCGCCCAGACTCGCCGTGCTGAACGAAAAGCTGGCTCAGGATCTTGGGATCGACGCGGGGTGGTTGGCTTCGCCGGAGTTTTTGGCGGCGCTTTCGGGCGCCGCGCCGCCCCAGGGCATGAAGAATATCGCTCTGGCCTACGCCGGCCATCAATTCGGCCATTGGAACCCGCTGCTTGGCGACGGACGCGCCGTGATGATCGGCGAAATCGCCGCGCCCGATGGTCTTGTTTACGACGTTCAGCTCAAGGGGTCGGGCCGAACGCCGTTTTCGCGTGGCGGCGACGGGCGGGCGACATTATCAGCGATGTTGCGCGAATACATCGTCAGCGAGGCGATGGCGGGGCTCAATATACCCACCACCCGGTCGCTGGCGGTTCTCACTAGCGGCGAGGACGTCTTCCGGGAAAGCGTTCACCCGGGCGCGGTGCTGACCCGCGTCGCCAAAAGCCATTTGCGCGTAGGGTCGTTCCAATACGCGGCGAACGAAGACGCGCGCAACGGCGCCGGACCGGCGCTGACCCGCGCGCTGGCTGATTGCGCGATCGCCCGCAACTTTCCCGAACTTGCCGCTCAGGCCGGCGCCGGCGGCCCCGCGCTCTATCTCGCCTTTTTCGAAACCGTCGTGGCGCGGCAGGCGGCGTTGATCGCCCGGTGGATGCTGGTCGGCTTCATTCACGGCGTGATGAACACCGACAATATGTCGATCGCTGGCGAAACCATTGATTTTGGCCCCTGCGCCTTCTTGGACGCCTTCAGTCTGCGCCGGAAGTTCAGCTCGATCGACGAGTACGGTCGATACGCCTATGGCGCCCAGCCGCAGATCGGCGTCTGGAATCTTGCCCGGCTGGCTGAAGCGCTGGCGCCCTTGTTCGATGACGAACCCGAGACGGCGGTCGATCTGGCGAGCGAAAAGCTCAAGGGCTTCGCGTCGGATTTTGAGAAGGCGTTCGCCGCCGGCATGGCGAAAAAACTCGGGCTGCGCGCCGACGACCCCGGGACGCCCGGCCTGGTCGCCGCCGCCTTGCGGACGATGGAGCGGACCGGCGTCGATTTTACCTTGTTCTTTCGGGCCCTGACGCGGGTCGCCGGCGGCGCGTCCGAGGCGGGGCTGTTGGCGCAATTCGCTGCTGGCGAACGCGGCGACGCGGCGATCGGCGCCGGTTTCCTCGAGCGCTGGCGGGCGGGGTTCGCCGGCGAGGGCCAGCGCGAAAGGGTCGCCGCCATGCGCGCCGCCAATCCGATCTTCATCGCTCGCAACCACCGCGTCGAACAGGCGCTGGCGGCGGCGAACGAAAGCGGCGATTTCGCGCCCTTCAACCAATTGTGCGCGGTCTTGGCGCGTCCGTTCGACGAGCAGCCCGAAAACGTCGCGCTAGAGGCCGCGCCAGCGCCGCAGGAGCGGGTCGTGGCGACGTTTTGCGGCACATGATCGCGTCAGCGTCGACGACAAGGGGCAAAAGTTAACAGCTTTTTAAGCCAAAAAGCCTAGACAGGGCCATTGATCATAATCGGGCCCGCGTCATGAAATTCGTCGATTTCGAGCATAATGTGCTGCCGCGTATCATTCCGCCGTTGATCGCGGGACTGCTCGCATTGGCCGCCAGCCATCGCACCGCCCACGCCAACAGCGCGCCGCTCGTCGAAAACAACGTCTTCGTGGTCGGGGCCGCCGACGGCTACGGCGTCACCGAATGCATCAAGGACGATCGCGGCTGCGCCAAGATCGTCGCCGACGCCTGGTGCGAGGCGCACGGCCACGCCGCCGCCTTGTCCTTTGGCCACGCCGCCGACGTCACCGGCTCGACCGGCGCCGCGGCGCAGCCCGCCGCGCCGAAGGATTCGGTCGTCATTTCCTGTGGCGAATAATCACCCCGATACAAAATCGGCGCATCGCGGCGTCTCCGTGTTGGCTCCCCACGGCTGGATCGCCACGGTCGACGTCGAGTTTTTCGGCGAGCCTTCAACCAGCTTGTCCGTGTAGACCATATAGACCAGCACGTTGCGCTTGACGTCGCAACCGCGCACGATCTGCATCCTTTTGAACAGCAGCGACCGGCTTTCGCGGAACACGACGTCGCCTTGCGCGAATTTCTGTTTAATCTGGATGGGCGCGACCTGACGACAGGCGAGCGAGACGTCGGACGTCTGTTCCGCTACGCCAAAGGCGCCGGCTATTCCGCCTCTTTCGGGCACGGTGTAATAGCAGGCGACGCCGGCGATCAAGGGGTCGTCGAGTCCGTAGGTCGCCAGTTTGTCGTTGGGCGTCAGGAGCTTGAAGGTTGTCGACTTCCGGAAGATCAGATCGGGATCGTCGCCCGCCGCGGCTGGCGCGCCGAAGCCCGCAACAGCTACCAGAAGAAGGGCGGACAACGTCGTCCCAAAATATTTCATGACAAGTCTCCATTTTGGCGTCGCGAGCCTGCGTCCGCCACAGCGCTGCAATATGGCGTGCGTCCGGCTTCGTTAAAAGGGCCGACGCAAAGGCTCGTTTGCGCAAATGCATGAGCGCGCGGCCGCATCCGCCACTATTTAGAATTGAACATCATAAACTTGAGACAATTCGATGAATCCCCAGCCCAGTCTTTTCCTTTCGCACGGCGCGCCGAACATGATCTTGCAGGACATTCCCGTGCGCGCCTTTTTCCAGACGTTGGCGCGGAAACTGCCGCGCCCGGACGCGATTTTGATCATGAGCGCCCATTTCGAAACCGACCGTCCGGCTTTTGAAGTCGGCGAGCATCCCGGCATGATTTACGATTTCGGCGGTTTCGAACCCGAATTATACGAAATGACCTATGCCGCGCCCGGCGCTCCGGTTCTGGCCGAGCGCGCCGCGCGTCTGGCGGCGGACGCCGGTTTCCAGCCGGGTCTGACCAAGGGAAGAGGCTATGATCACGGCGCCTGGGTTCCGCTGAAACTGATTTTCGCCGACGCCGATATTCCGGTGGCGACGATGTCGGTGCAGCCCAAGCAGGACGGCGCCTATCATCTGCGCCTCGGTCAGGCTTTGGCGCCGCTGCGGAATGAAAACGTGCTGATCGTCGGCTCGGGCGGGGCGACGCATAATTTGCGCGCGTTTTTTGCGGGCGGCCGCGCCGCGACGGCGACGCCCGATTGGGTGGAAATCTTCGACGAATGGCTGTGCGAGAAGGCGCGGGCTGGCGACGCGCAGGCGGTCAGCGATTGGACCAAAGGGCCGCACGCTTTGGAAAATCATCCAAGCGCCGAACATTTCCTGCCCTTCCCTTTCGCCATGGGAGCGGGCGGGCCTGGCGCCAAGGGCCGGCGGCTGCATCATTCCTATATCGGATCGATCAGTCTCGACGCCTATATGTTCGAATGAGCCGAGTTGCGGCGCTGTTTGCGGTTCGCGTCAGATCGCGTCCGAATCGGTTTCGCCGGTGCGGATGCGGAACGCCTGATCCAACGGCGTGACGAAAATCTTGCCGTCGCCGATCTGGCCGGTGCGCGCGGCCGTGCTCAGCGTTTCGACGATTTTCGCGACGAGATTCGCTTCGACCGCGACTTCGACCTTCAGCTTGGGCAGGAAACTTGAGGCGTATTCTGCGCCCCGATAGATTTCGGCGTGGCCTTTTTGCCGGCCAAAGCCACGGACCTCGGTCACGGTCATGCCATGCGCGCCCGCCTGCATCACCGCTTCACGCACCTGATCGAGCATGAATGGCTTGATGATCGCGGTAACGAGTTTCATGGCTTTTCCCCCGCCTGATTTTTGGCGCAGCATTGATATGGGCGCTTCGGCGGCCAGACGGAAGGGGTGGTCCCCCGAAGGCAGGCGCCGCCCGCCATTGCGCCATTTATCGCGAGGGCGATTTAACATTTCCGAAAACGTCGCGTTTCGGTCCAATGAATTCCAGGGTTTTCCGGCCTTTGTCGTCCCCTATCGAAGATGGACGAAATTTCATTTTGGCGGCGCTTGGCGGGCGCGCCGCGCGCCCCCATATTCGCAGCGGCCGACGTTTCCCATGATGGGCGCCGTTTGGCCGCAGGAGAATTTGCCCATGTCACCCGAAGAACGCCAGTTGCTCGCCGGCCTGTTTGAGCGCGTTCGCGCCGCCGCGAACAATCCGCGCGACCGCGACGCAGAGGCCTTTATCGCCGAGGGCGTGCGCGCGCTCCCCTACGCCCCCTATCTGTTGGCGCAAACCGTGCTTGTTCAGGAGCAGGCCCTGCGCGCCGCCGACCAGAAACTTCAAGCCCTGCAAGCTCAGGTCCAGGACCTTCAGGCGCAACATGCGCAAGGTTCGGGCGGCGGCAGCTTCTTGGGCGGCCTGTTCGGCGGCGGCGACGCCCGCCAGCCGGCGCAGCCGCCGATGAGCGGACCTCCGGGAGGCGGTCCTGGAGGCTCTTGGGGCGCGGGCTCGCCGCCTCCGAGCGGTCAGGGCTATGCGCCGCAGGCCCCGCAACCGGGTCCCTGGGGCGCGCCCCCGCCTGGCCAATATGGCCAGGCCCCGCAGCAGCAGCCCGGTCCCTTCGGCGCGGCGCCCGGGGGCTCCGGCGGCTTCCTGAAAGGCGCGCTGGGCGCGGCGGCCGGCGTTGCGGGCGGCATGCTGATGGCCGATTCGATCCGCGGCCTGTTCGGCGGCCATGGCGGCGGATTGGGAATCGGCGGTCTTGGTGGCGGCCTCGGCTCCGGCGCGGGCGGCGGCGAAACGGTCGTCAATAATTTTTATGGCGACGACGCGAAAGCGTCAGGCCAGGACCATCAATCCTTACTCGACGCCAACGATGACGACGACAGTCAGGATATGGACGACGGCGGCGACGACGGCTCCAGCGACGTCTGAGTCTTTGCTTGCGCGCGGCCCGCATGGTTTGGTCCTTGCGGGCCGTTTCGATTCGATAAAGCGATAATTGCGCCGCTTGGCGCTGGCCTTGGCCCTCAGGACCTGTGGACACTTCCGGCGCGGGCCAAAACGCACGCGCCCGAAGGGTTTGGGCAAAATGAACGCCTGGGGCGTCGCAAGCCTCACCAATATCCCCGATATTGGCTTCGTCATGCTCCTGCCATCCGTCCTATTTCGCCCAAATCCCGGCTCACGACGGAAGTATACACAGGTCCTTAGGGCGCCCTATAAATCGTCCGGTGGGGAAAGGCGTCGCATGTGTGAACTTCTGGGCATGAGCGCGAATGTGCCGACCGACATTCGCTTCAGCTTCGCGGGATTGGCCAAGAGGGGCGGGGAGACCGGACCGCATCGCGACGGTTGGGGCGTCGCCTTTTACGAAGGCAAGGCGGCGCGCGCCTTTCACGATCCGCAAGCCAGCGCCAAATCCGAGATCGCCCGATTCATCCGCGCCTATCCGATCAAGAGCCGCACCGTTCTCGCCCACGTGCGTCGCGCCAATCGCGGGCGCGTCTGTCTTGAAAACACCCATCCGTTCATCCGCGAGCTCTGGGGCCGAACCTGGACGTTCGCCCACAACGGTCAGCTTGGCGGCGTCAAGCGCCGACCGCTCGACCTGTTCAGGCCGGTCGGCTCCACCGACAGCGAATACGCCTTCTGCTGGATGTTGGAGCGGTTGCGGCGGACCTTCGCCGACCTTCCCGGCGTCGAGCGGCTCGACAGGGAAGTCGCCGCTCTCAGCCGCGATCTCGCGCGGCTTGGCGTCTTCAACATGCTGCTGTCGGATGGGCGCACGCTTTACGCGTTTTGCGGCAAGAAGCTCTGCTGGGTGACGCGTCGCGCGCCATTCGGCAAGGCGACGCTGGTCGACGAGGACATGACGGTGAATTTCGCGGACGAGACGAATCCGCGCGACTGCGTGTCCCTCGTCGCCACCCGGCCGCTGACGCGCGACGAAATCTGGCGCGATATCGCTCCTGGCTCGCTCCTCGCCTTGCGCGAGGGCGAGGTGCGGCGCACGCTCAACTGAACGGACAGGGCCATGTTGATTGAAGGCAAGACCATGCGCACGATCTGGCCGGATGAGGCGGGGCGCGGCGTTCGCATCATCGATCAGACCGTTCTTCCGCATAAGGTGGCGACGCTTTTGCTGGAAAATTGCGAGGCCGCGCGGCGCGCCATCGCCGATATGCAGGTGCGCGGCGCGCCGTTGATCGGCGTCTGCGCCGCTTACGGCCTGGCGCTGGCGATGCGCGACGACGCCAGCGATCAAGGCCTGGAGCGCGCCAGCGCGTTGCTGGCGGGCGCGCGTCCGACGGCGGTCAATCTGCAATGGGCGCTCAACCAGATGCGTCTGGCTCTAGAGCCATTGCCGCCGGCGGCGCGCCAACAGGCCGCCTTCGCCAAAGCCGCCGCTCTGGCCGACGCGGATGTCGCCTGCAACGAGGCGATCGGCCGGCATGGCGCGCAAATCATCAAGGCGCTCGCCGCGAAAAAGGCCGGCGCGCCGGTCAATATCCTGACTCACTGCAACGCCGGCTGGCTGGCGACGGTGGATTGGGGTACCGCGTTGGCGCCGATCTATCGGGCGCATGCCGACGGCGTCGCGCTCAAGGTCTTTGTCGACGAAACGCGCCCGCGCAACCAGGGCGCGGCGCTCACCGCCTTCGAATTGGGCCAGCAGGGCGTCCCTCATGTGCTGATCGTCGACAACGCGGGCGGACATCTGATGCAGCGCGGGGAAATCGACATGACAATCGTCGGCGCCGACCGCATCGGCGCGGACGGCGGCGTCTGCAACAAGATCGGCACTTATCTCAAAGCGCTCGCCTGCGCCGACAATGACACGCCGTTTTATGTCGCCGCGCCGTCCTCGACGATCGATTTTTCTATCAGCGATTCGTTGGCGCAAATTCCCATCGAGGAGCGCGACGCGCGCGAGGTCACGCATATCGCGGGGCTGGAGGAGAACGGCGCGCTCGCCCGCGTCGAGATCGCGCCGCGCGGCGTGCAGGCGCGCAATCCGGCCTTCGACGTGACGCCGGGGCGGCTGGTGACGGGAATCGTCACCGAGCGCGGGTTGGTCGAGGCCAGCGCGCGCGCTTTGGCGAGCGCTTTTCCTGATCTTTGCGGCGCGCGTTAGGCCTGCTAGGTTGCAATTCCTTTTTGAATTATTTGATACGGATTTCAATTTTACGCGATTTGGGCGAGTCGCCATGAACAAGATTTTTCAGACATTTTGCATTGCGCTGGTTGTCAGCTTGGGCGTCAATGGACCGTTGTGGGCGCAAACCGCCAAAGAGCCGGCAATCAACGTTTTCCAGGAACCGCTTGGCCTTGGTTTGGGAAAGGCCGCCGTTCCAATCGTCGTCGAGGACGAAGATATCGCGAACACGTTGGCGGGCGCGCATCCTGTCGAGCAAGAGCGATACAGGTTTCAATATCAAAGTCACTATGGTGTGCCGCTGGGCTACGCGGTAACGCGCACGAAAGATGCGCCGGCGAATTCATCCGATTCGGAGAAAATCTATTTATGGGCGGATGGCTCCATGGGGGCTCAGCCAGAGGACGATCGCATTGCCAGTCCCGTTGACGCCGAGGGACGCCCATTGTGGCTTGACGGGCCGGCGGGGTCCCGCGCGCTGCAAAAAATGGTCCTCTCTCTCTTCCGGGATGGGCGGACGGCCGATCTTGACCGGCTGTTTGAGGATTGGAGCGCCTCCAGAATTCGTACGGCCGACGGAACGTGGCGGCTGGAGGCGTTCCAAAAGGGAATCGCCTCGCAGTTGCGATCAGGCGTCGATTGGCGCGAGACTTTTGGTTTCATCTCCAATTGGCGGAAAACGGCGCCGCAATCGCGGGCGGCGGCGTTGACGGAAGTGATTTTTTGGCTGGAAAACGCCTGGGCCGCCCGGGGAAATGGCTTTCAGGATACGGTCACGCCCGAAGGAAATCATGAGTTTGGTCAAAAACTCCTCGCCGCCGAATATGTGCTGGACAATATCAAGCCTTTGGCTGAGAGCAGTCCGCTCTGGGGCAGCCTTTATGTTGAGGCCGCAACCGGGCTCAACCAACCCAAGGACGAGTTAATGACGCTCTTTCGCACGGCGGTCGGGCGCGAAAAGAATTATCTTCCGCTCTATAGCGCCGCCGCCTTCGGTCTGTCGCCGAAATGGGCCGGCGACTGGGGGCGTGTCGACGAACTCATTCGGTCGGCGGCGGAGGCGACTCGCGACAGCGCGGGCAATGAATTTTACACTCGCCTCTATATTTTCATCGCCGACAACTATCGAAGCAACTTCAACCTGTTCACGGACACAAAGGCGAAGTGGCCTGAAATGAAGCACGGCTTTGAGGATATGATCCGCAATTTCCCGCATAGCGGAGCGAACCTGAATCTCTACGCCGCTTATGCCTGCATGGCCGGTGATGGGGATACGTTCAAGCTTTTGCGCCTTCGGCTTGGCGCGCAGGCGGATCCTTTGCTCCTTCCGCGGAACCATTCCCTCGACCTTTGCGATCACAGATTCGGCGGATAGCCCGACTGAAAATTTTGGGAACGGGCTTCAAAGTTCACAACACAAGCGCGGCGCAAAGCAGGACCGCTTCATCCATATCGAATCGCCAGAAGCGCGCCGTTTGCGTCGGAACGGCGCGGCCTTCTTCTTGGAGAGTGAAGCGGTCGCCGTCGACGATGACCGTTATGGTCGCCGGCTCCCGGGTCAGGCCGACGCCCAGCGCCTTCAAATAGGCCTCCTTGGCCAGCCAAACTTGCGTGAAGCGCAACGCCTGGGACGACGCGTCGAGCCCCCGAATGTCGGCGCGTTCCGATGAATGAAGGACATTCCACGCCGGTTCGATCGCGGGGTCGAAAATTTCCAGATCGACGCCAATTCGCCGGCGCGACAGGCCGAACAGATAGAAATCCTCCCGCGCCGCGATGGACAGGCGCCATTCGCTCGGGGCGCCGTCGACCAGCATGCGCGGCGCGCCGGACGCGTCCGCTGCAAAGGCGATCGCGTCGCTGGCGACGCCGAGAAAATCTCCGCAATGGGACGCCAGCGCGGCGCGTCGAAGCGCCCGCCGCGTCTCCGCGTCGCGCCGAACCGGGCCGCCGCGTTCGGGCGCCTCGGCGCGTCCGAGCCGGAAAGCCGCGCCGGATTGGGTAAAGGCGAAGGATGCCGGAGCGCTCATTTGCTCCTTTCAACCTTTTTGTTCGGGCGATGTTTTCCGCACGACAACAGCCTGCGAGGCCGGAGGCGAAACGTCGACGCCGAAATCGCGAGGGGCGCGGAAATGTTGCGATGGTACCGCCACCCCGGCTCGAACGGGGGACCTCTAGATCCACAATCTAGCGCTCTAACCAACTGAGCTATGGCGGCCCGATTTGTCGGGCGAAGCTATAAGCAATTAAAGCGCGATTGCAAGTGCGTCGCCCCATTGAAGGCGGACGCCTCGGCGAATTCGCAAATTACAACAAAAAAAGGGCGTGCGGACAAATCGCGCCCGCACGCCGCTTCGGCGATCAGCCCTTGTTCAGGACCTTGTTGATCTGTTCCTTGATCGGCGCGGCGCTCGCGGTCGCGATGGCCTGGGCCAGAGTCGAGAATTCTTGGGCTTGGGCCGTCAGAACCTCGAACTGCTTGCGCGCATGTTCGTTCTGCAAGGCGATGGCTTCGCTCATCGTCTTGGCCTTGCTCAGAGCCTTGACGAAGTCGAAGGCGGCCGAAGCGTTGGCGTGAAAGGCGTCCAGAGCTTTTGAGGACAATTCCTGGATGCTTTTCGGCGGCGTGGGATTAGAAACGCCAACCGATTGGGACACGACGGCCACCGTTTCCTTGGCCTCAGCGATCTCCGCCGGCGCGGATTGGAGATCCTTGGCAGCCGCGTTGGCGACTTTAACCTTGACAGGTTCAGCCGCAACCGCAGGTTTTTCGGCGGCTTTGACCGCCGTCTTGCCCGCGGATTTGTGAGACGCTTTAGTCATGAGGGCGCTTTCCGATCAAAGAGTTATTTCGTGGGGGTGACGACCTTCTTCACCGCTTCGCCGAGTTCCTTGGCTTGCGCCTGAACGGTGGCGAGCTGGGATTTCAGGAATTCGGACTGGACCGACAGGATTTCCTGCGGGTTCTTGACGCTGATGAGCTTCTGGGCGAGATCGAAAGCGGCGCGAACGTTTTCCTCGGCATAGCCGATCGCGCGGGCGCTGACGTCTTTGGCGCCGCTTTGCAGGTTAACGGCGGTGCTTTCCGCCTGGGCCGTCGCCTTCTGGGCGGCCTCGATGAAACCTTCGAACGCCTTGCGCGCCTGATCGACGGTCTTTTCGGCAAAGTCGCGGACTTCGGCGGGAATCTCCAGATTGATATTCGACATGGAACTATCCTTTCGCGCGAACGCTTCGCGCAGCGGCGGCTGCTCGTCAGCTTCGCTAATCAACTTGCAAAGCCAATATAGGTCAATAAATTTCGCGTCGCAACAAAAATTGTGCGGTGCAGCAAAATTTCCGATTTTGAAAATCTCGGCCGGATTCATGATGAACGCCGACAAATTTCCGGTTTGGCCGTCGCGGTCATGGATTCTGCCGCCACAACGCATTAAGTTTTCATTAAGGCTGGCGCCGGGGCGGCGGATGTTTGGCCCGATCTTCGGTTGAGGCGCGACGCGCGCGATCGGTGGTCCTTTTTGGCCAAGGCAATTGGTCAGGTCTCGAACGAGCATTCAGGCGCCATGGACGACGGCAATTTGATCAATGCGCTCTCCGGCGAGGAGCGGGCCGACATTCGCGCCGCGCTCGCCGAGCCGTCTTTTGCGTCGCTGGCGCGCTCGGGCGCGCCCATCGTCGTCGCGCAGGGCGATCCGGTGCGGGTCGTTTTCGCCAATTCATCGGCCATGGCGCTGTTCCAGACTCACGACGCGCAGGAGTTGACGCGCCGTCTTTTCCCTGAAGAAGCCGAAGGCGCCGATCTGCGTTTGCGCGAGTTGTCGCGTTCGATATTGCCGGACGCCGCAGCGCGCCTGGAACGATTGACCTTCACGTTTGGCGCGACGCGCGAGGTCGTGACGATTTTATGCCGGCGCACCGGCGCGCATGACGCGCCTTTGTTCGTGTTCGCCGCGCTTGGCCTGCGCGCCCGGAGCGGGGACGCCCAGAGCGTTCACGACGACGCCGCGCCGGCGCCGGAGCGGCGTCCGGCGCTGGTCCTCGCCGGCGGCTCCGACTTCGCCGCGCCCCCTGCGTCGGTCGCTGAACCGATGCGCGCATCGGCGCCGGAAACATTCGCCGCGTTGCGGGAAAAATTGCGCAAACGCCCAGGCGGTTGGCGCGACGCCCGCTTTTTGTGGCGCACCGACGCGCAACGCCGGATTGTCGACATCACCCCGCCGCTGGCCGCCATTGTCGGCGCCGGCCATGCGGCGTGGATCGGCCACGACTTTTTTGAAATGACCAAGGCCATGGGGCTCGATCCGCAAGATCGTTTCGCGCTGCTTTTCGCGGCGAGAACGACCTGGAGCGGGGAGGAAGTCGATTGGCCGATCGAGGCCGCCGCCGCCGCGGTCCCTGTTTCGCTCGGCGCCTTGCCGGTTTTCGATCGCCAGCGCGTGTTCGAGGGATGGCGCGGCTACGGCGTCGTGCATCTGGCGCGTCTGCACGAGGCTTTTCCGCTGGCGCCTCTGGCTATTGCCGACGTCGACGCAAATCCTGAACCGGCGGGCGCGTTGACGCGAACCTTGGAATCGATCGAAGCCGGACTTGCCCACCGCTCTGACGACGCGCCAGCGCGGGACAGCGCTGAGAACGCGCCAAGCGCGGCGCCGGCCGGTCCCGCGCAGGAAGAACAGGCAGCGGCGACGACCGACGAAAGCGGCGCGCGCCAATCCGATGCGTTGGCCGCGATCATCGACGAAAACGGTACGGTTCCCAGGCTTCAACATGAGCCGCCTTCAATCGGCGAGCCCGCCAACGAAAACGGCGAAAACCCTCTTCCTGCGACGGAAGGTACAGTTGTTCGGGCGTTCGATCGCCCGGCCGAACGGGAACTGGAGTTGTCGCCGCTCGAACGCAACGCCTTCCGCGAAATCGCCAGAACGCTCGGCGCGCGGGTGCAGGACGCTGCGGCGGCGACATCAGGCCATGCGGCGTCAAACGAGAAATCGACGGCGCGTGAGCCAGATCAGCGGGACGCCGATGCGGCCAGGACGGCGTCGGCCGCTCGGGCGCTGACGCCGGTAGGCGCCGCCGTCGAAGACGGCCGCCTCGCCGATCAATTGCCGTTCGGGCTTGTCGTGCGCTGCGGACAGGCGAGCGTCTATGTCAATCAGACGCTGCTCGGCTGGCTCGGCTATCGCAACGCCAGCGACTTTCACGCCAACGGCGGCTTTGGACGCATGCTTGCGGCGGGCGAGTTCGAACGACTCACGGCGGAGGGGTCGCGCGCGCTGCTGGCCAGCGCTTCCGGCGAGCAAATCGCCGTTGACGCGCGCGTCCTGCCGATCAATTGGGGCGGCGCGCCGGCAAGCCTGTTTTGCGCCGCTCGCGCGAGGGACGAAGCTTCGGCTCCGCGCGTCGAGGCGCTCATCGCGCAATTGCGCGCGCGCGAAAAGCAATTGGCGCAAACCAACGCCATTCTCGACACGGCCGCCGACGGCGCGCTGGTCATCGACGCGCAAGGCCAGATTCTGGAGATCAATCGGTCCGGCGAAGCCTTGTTCGGCTATGACCGCGATGAGGCGATCGGACAGCCGTTTTCGGCGCTGCTGGTCAAGGAAAGCCAAACGGCGGCGGCTGAATATTTCGAGAAGATGAAGTCGGGCGGCTTCGCCGCGGTTCTCAATGAAGGCCGCGAAGTCATGGGCCGCGCGCGCCAGGGCGGGGCGATACCGCTGTTCATGACGTTGGGGCGGATCGACGCCTCGGACGAGGCGCGCTATTGCGCCGTGCTGCGCGACATGACTCATTGGAAAAAGGCCGAGGGCGAGCTTTTCGCCGCGCGCGCGCAAGCTGAAGGCGCCAATCAGGCCAAGTCGGATTTCCTGGCGAAAATCAGCCACGAAATCCGCACGCCGCTCAATGCTATCTTAGGCTTTACCGAAGTCATCATCGACGAGCGCTTCGGTCCGATCGGCAACGAACGATACAAGGATTATCTCAAGGACATCCACGCTTCCGGGGCGCATGTGATGAGCCTTGTCAACGATCTGCTCGATCTTTCCAAGATCGAGGCCGGCAAGCTCGATCTCAATTTCGTCGCGCTCGACGCCAACCGCGTCATCGCCGAATGTGTTTCGCTGTTGCAGCCGCAAGCCAATCGGGAGCGCGTCATCATGCGTTTGTCGCTGTCGCAGGGCCTGCCGGCGGTCATTGTCGACGAACGCGCCTTACGACAGATCGTTCTCAATCTTCTGTCCAATGCGGTGAAATACAATGAGCCGGGCGGCCAGGTGATCGTCTCGACCGCCATGGCGGAGCAGGGCCGCGCCGTGCTGCGCGTGAAGGACACAGGCGTCGGTATGAGCGAGGACGAAATCAAGACGGCGATGGAGCCGTTCCGTCAGATCGCCACTTCGCGCAATGTCACCGGAACCGGCCTTGGCCTGCCGTTGACCAAAGCGCTGGTCGAAGCCAACCGCGCGTCCTTTTCGATCAAGAGCCGCAAAGCGGAAGGCACTCTGGTCGAAATCGGTTTTCTGACCGAGCCGGCGGCGGCGCATTAGACTCTAAACTCAATCGATCGCGTTCAGACCTCAGCGCTCAACGCGTCTTGCGTCCGCCCGACAAAAGAGACGAAGCGACGCGTCACCAGAGAATTTTCGCCATGCGGCGCTTCCAGCGCACGCTGCGCGCGAGCAGGACGGCGATCTTGCCGCGCTCCGCGCGTGGAGTTCTTCTGGCGCGTTGGGCGGCCTTCCTGGCGGCGCGTTTGTCGGAGAAAGCCGGCGCGCTTGCGATCGGGAAAACGTCGCGATGCGTCGCCGGCGCCGGCGCGGCCGCAAGGGCGAGCGCCGGCGGCGCGGCTTTTGGCGCGCGTTTACGTCGCGGCTGAAGTGGCTGCTTTTCTTCGGGCTGCCGCGCCGGGCGGCCGCGTCGCTTTTGCACAGGCTCGACCGGGGGCGAGGGCGGGCTTTCGATCAACGAAGGCAAGATGCGTCCCACGCGCGCGGCGGGCGCGGCCTTGATCGGCGCCGGGGCGGCGGGTTCGGCCTCGATTTTCGCCGTTGCGGCCGGGGCGTCAGGCGTACGCGGCGCGCGCGCCTTGGCGGGAGCGCCCTTGCGCGCGCTCTTTTTTACCTCGACAGTGAAAATCTTGGTCGGTCGACGCACGGGAAACTCCTTTGGCCCTGTCAGTTTTAGCTCGCGCCGTTCGAATGCAATAATCCGTTGAGCGCGTTTCTGCTTCGCGTTTGGACGAAGTTCTCGATTTGCAAAAAGCGGTCGCGGCTGTTCTTGCATTTTGTTCGCAGAATCTTATTCGGCGAACTCAATATGCGAATCTTTTACAGAATATCACCGAAGCCGCGGCAAAACAAAACACCGATGGAGAACGTCACAAGCTTATAACGGCGCGCGTGGCCCGCCATTTGCCGATAATATGTAATTATTTAAAAAGGGCGCTCTTGATCCGACGCTTCGCGCCGATGTGTCGCCAGTCATGCGGGCGCGGCCGCGCAATCGCCCAAAGCTGCTTGAAACAAGGCCAAAGCGGCGACCGCGGCGGTGTCGGCGCGCATGATGCGCGGTCCAAGCGACAGGCTTACCGATGGCTCAAGACGGCGCAGGACGTGGCGTTCGCCTTCATCAAAGCCGCCCTCCGGGCCGATCAGCACAGCGAATTTCGCATAGCCCGCGCCTGCTTGGCGCAACAGAGCGATCGGGTCGCCGACGTCTTTCAATTCGTCGCAAAAGATCAGCAGCCGGTCGTGCGGCCAAGCGGCGAGCAGAGACTCGAGCTTGATTTCCGGCTCCACTTTCGCCAGCGTCAGAATCCCGCATTGCTCGGCCGCCTCTATGGCGTTGGCGCGCAGCCGCTCCAGATTGACGCGGCTCGTCTGCGTGCGTCGCGTCAGCACCGGGCGAAGGCGGCGCGCGCCCATCTCGACCGCCTTTTGCGCCATGTAATCGAGGCGGGCGTGTTTGATCGGCGCAAACAGATAGTCGACGTCAGGGCCCTCCTCCTGCGCGCGCGCGCGGGATTCGACGGCCAGCGCCGCTGTCTTTTTCGAGACGAGTTCAAGATGCGCGCGCCATTCGCCGTCGGTCCCGTTGAACGTCAGCAAAGACGCGCCGGCGCTCATGCGCAGGACATTGACGAGATAATTGGCCTGATCGCGCGACAGTTCGACTCGCGCGTTTTCATAAAGCCTCGCCTCGACGAAGAGACGCTGGGTGGTGAAGTCGACGCGCGGCATTGGCCTTTCCTACGCCGGGCGACGCCGGCGCGCAGTGCGAGTGAAAACGGCGGGCGGTTGCGCCGCCGCGCCGTCGGCGTTCAGATTTGCGCCAGCATCGCTTTCGCGCCCGACGTTTCCGCGCCCGTGGATTGTTCGAGATTGAGTTTTTTCACGACGCCATCCTCGACCAGCATCGAATAGCGGCGCGACCGCAGGCCGAGGCCGCGTTCGGTCAAGTCGAGCGAAAGCCCCGCGGCTTTGGCGAATTGACCCGAGCCATCGGCCAGAAAGCTCACTTTGCCTTCGGCGCCCGTCGCCTTGGCCCAGGCGTCCATCACGAAGACGTCGTTGACAGCCGTCACGGCGACCGCATCGACACCCTTGGCCGCGAACGCCTGGGCCTCGGCGACATAGCCGGGCAGATGGTCGCGGTGACAGGTCGGGGTGAATGCGCCCGGCAGACCGAACAGCACAACCTTGCGGCCGGCGAAGAAATCGCTGGTCTTGTAGGGCGTCGGCCCTTCCGCCGTCATCACGGTGAATGTGGCTTCGGGCAATTTGTCTCCAACCTTGATCGTCATTTTCTTCTCCTGATTGGCTATTTTGAGAATTGGCGTCGCGCTTTCCGAATATGACCTATCGAATAACGCCTAGCGTTCGAGCCAATATATCCAACGTTTTGCGGCGCCGCTTTGACGCCGGACCCTCAAGGGGCGACGACCGGGATCGCCGCCAACGCGCGCAGGTCGAGAGCAAACTCGACCGGCGCGGCGCCGCCGATGGTGACCCTAGTCGCGTCCGAGGGCAAGGGCTTGTCGCGGGGATGTTCGACGAGCGTCAGCACATACTGACCGGCGGCGCCGCCCCGTTTCGTTTCAACATAAAATCCTTCCGGAGCTTCGACGAACAGATCCCCGGTTTCAGCGCCCCGCCAGTTCAAACGCCAACTCGGGCGACTATCGGCGGGCGCCGCTTCGATCGCGACGAGCGTTTGAATCTCATGACTATCGAGCCGGCGCGGCACGCTGGCGAGCGCCCGTTCCAACTGCGGCGACGGGGCGAGCGGCGCGCCAGGTCTTAAGATCAGCTCGGCCTGCGCGTGAACCGGCAAACACAAGGCTTCGCAAACGGCATAGTCGATGTCGGCGACGAGCTTAACAGGCGCCGCGGGGTCGGCCGGTTTGACCTTGATTGGGAACACAACCTCGTTTTGATAGCCGAAGGCCTCGATCCCCGCCTCGTCGATGCGGCGGGGCGCAGGATAAAGCGGCGTGGCGGCGACAACATTCTGCGAAGCGGCGAAGGAAAACACCGGCGGGCGCCGGCTTCGCCGGGATTGCGCCAATAGGTCACGGCCGCGCCGTCGAGGCGGACTTCGACGCCGGCCAGCCATTCGCCGTTTTTTTCGTCATATCCGCCGCCGAGCAGGCGGAGCCGCGATTTGGCGGCGGAGCTCCAGGGCGAGACCGCTATATCTTGGGCGTGTTCCTGAGCATTTTCCTGGGCGCGCGCGCCGCCGGGCGAGGCGGCGAAAAAGACCATGGCGATGAGAACGATCCGGTTCATTTTGCTCCCTGGGCGGCCGCCGCCCGTTTCGATGTGAAGGCGCTACGAAAAAACAATTCCACAACCTCGGCGCTTGTTCTAGCATCATGCCATGAAAGGCTCGGTCAAACAGCATCCGGCGGAGTCCGGACCCTATCTCGACGGTCAATGCATTGTCGCCATGCCGGGCATGCGCGACGCCCGCTTTGCGCGTTCGGTGGTCTATATCTGCGCGCATTCCGAAGAAGGCGCGATGGGAATCATCGTCAATCATGCGGCGAAAAAGGTCCGCTTTTCCGACCTTCTGATGCAGCTTGACGTGATCGACGCCAAAGGGGCGTTCGAATTGTCGCGGCAGGCCGAGGATATGCAGATTCTCGCGGGCGGCCCGGTCGACGCCAGCCGCGGATTCGTCCTGCATTCGCCCGATTATCATGTCGAGGACTCCACGCTGACGATCGATGAATCCGTTTCTTTGACGGCGACCCTCGATATCTTGCGCGCGATCGCCGGCAACAAAGGGCCGCGCAACGCCATCATGGCGCTCGGCTACGCCGGGTGGGCGGCGGGGCAACTTGAACAGGAGTTGCAGACCAATAGCTGGCTGAGCTGTCCTGCCGATCCGGAAATGATCTTCCGCGCCCCGCTTGACGACAAATACGCGCTGGCGCTCGGCGCGATCGGCGTCGATCCGGCCTTTCTTTCATCCGAGGGCGGGCGGGCCTGAGTTTTCGCTTTTGATCGCGGCGTCGCGCCGAAGACGCTCTAAGTCAACTCGGCTCGGCCGCGGCGCCGACCAGTTTGCGCGCGTCGGCCGCGCTGAGCGGATGGCCGAAGGCGTAGCCTTGCGCGAACTCGCAGCCGAGTTGGAACAGTTCGATGGCGTCCGATTCGGTCTCCGCGCCCTCGGCGACGACCTCCATGCCCAGATCGTGCGCCAGCGTCACGATCGAGCGCAGAATGACCGGTCTTGCGCCCTTGCCGTTGTGATGGACGAAGCTTCGGTCGATTTTAATGGTGTCGAAAGGAAAACGCTGGAGATAGGCCAGCGAGGAATAGCCGGTGCCGAAGTCGTCCAGCGACAGGCCGGCGCCGAGATCCTTGATGCGCTGCAGGATCTGCGCGGCGTATTCGGGATTCTCCATAACCAGGCTTTCGGTTAACTCCAGTTTGAGCGAGCCCGGCGTGACATTGGCGCGCGCCAGCACGTTTTTCACGTCGTTGAGCAAATCGTGGCGCAATAATTGCCGCGAAGAGACGTTGACGGAGGCGAAAATCGGCGGGGTGACGTCAAGCGCCTTTTGCCAGGCGGCCAACTCGCGCGCCGTGCGCTGCAAGGCGAACACGCCCAACTCGATAATCAGACCGGTTTCTTCGGCGAGTGGAATGAACTCTGAAGGACCCAGCCGGCCGAGACGCGGATGCTGCCAGCGCAACAGCGCCTCGAAACCGGCGACGGTGCGGTCTTCAAGGCGCACGATGGGCTGGAAGAAAACCTGAATTTCCTGACGTTCCAGCGCCCGGCGCAGATCCGCTTCGAGCGCAAGGCGATCCGAGCTTTGCGAGCGCATCGAGGGGCGGAACACTTCGATGCGGTTGCCGCCGCCGCGCTTGGCGTAGCGCATCGCGATTTCGGCGTCCTTGAGCATGTCCTCGCGCTTGGGATGCCATTGCGGGTCGAACAGCGACAGACCGATCGATGCGGTGAGCGCAATTTCCCGGTTGGCGAAATTCACCGGCGTCGCCAGCGAGCGGCGGATCGCGTCGGCCAAGGCGACAATCCGTTCGGTTTTGTCCTCGGAAATCAACACAGCGGCGAATTGATCGCCGGAAATGCGCGCCAAAGTGTCCATTGGTTTGAGCAGGCGGCCAAGACGGCGCGCCACCGTCAACAGAATAGAATCGCCTGCCGACAAGCCAACGGCCTCGTTGATCTTTTTGAATCGGTCGACGTCGATGCAGATGACGGTCGGGTGCAGGTCGGTCGCGGCGCGGGCCTGCGTCAACGCGCCGTCGAGCCGATCGAAAAACAATTCGCGATTGGGCAGGCCGGTGAGATTGTCATGGACTGCGTCCTGCAACAGGCGTTCCTGCGAGGTCTTTTCTTCAGTCACGTCGCTGAGCGTGCCGACGAGGCGGATCACTTCGCCGTCTGGACCGACGACAGGCCGGGCGCGCAGACGAAACCAGAAATAATGGCCGTCGGAGGCGTGCAGGCGAAAATCCTGATTGACCCGCCCGCGTCTTTGTTCGAGCACGGCGTCGAGACAGGCGCGGTAACGATCGCGTTCGTAAGGGTGCAGCAATTCCAGCCAACTGGCGGCGGGGCCTTCGAGTTCGCCGCGCGCCAGACCGAGCTGCTGCTCAAGCTCCGGACTGACGAATATGTGGTCGGCGGCGACGTCCCAGTCGAAAATAATATCGCTGGCGCCGGTCAGCGCCAGCGCCTTGCGCTCCACGTCTGAAATGCTTCCTTGCGCCAGCCCGCCGGCGGCGAAGGCGTTTTGCATGACGGTGAAGCCGATCAGCATGACGATCAGCACCAGCCCGCCGATCAGAGCGGGCGAAACCAGATCGTTTGTGAGCGAGCCGTTGACGGTGAAGCCCGCCGCGCACACCCAGATCACCAGCAAGAGCCAGGTGGGGATCAGCATGATAGCGCGCTCAACTCCGTGGATGGCGAGATAAAGCGCCAGAATCAAGCCGACCGCCGCCACCGAGGCGAGTGAAATGCGCGCGACGCCAGCGGCGACCGGCGCGTCGTAGACGGCAAGGCCGATCAGCGCGAGCAGAAAGGCCAGCCATGCGCCGGCGACGTGCGAGGCGCGCACATGCCAGCGGTTTAGGTTGAGATAAGCGAACAGAAAGACCACAAGGGTCGCCGACAGCACGATTTCGGCGCCGGCGCGCCAGATTCGGTCGGAATCCGGCAATGTGCCGAACAGCTTGTCCCAGAAGCCGAAATCGATGCAAACATAGGCCAGCACCGCCCAGGCCAACGCCGCCGCCGCCGGGAAGATCACCGCCCCCTTGACGACGAAGACGATGGTCAGGAACAGGGCCAGCAGGCCGGCGATGCCGATAACGATACCCTTGTAGAGGGTCAGGCTGGTGACCTTGTCCTTGTAAGCGTCCGGCTCCCATAAATAGACTTGGGGCAGATTGGGCGTGCGCAATTCGGCGACATAGGTGACGGTAGCGCCCGGGTCCAGCGTGATGCGGAAGACGTCGGCGTCGGTCGCATCGTCCCGTTCCGGGGCGATGCCTTGCGAGGCGGTGATCGCCGAAATGCGGGTCGCGCCGAGATCGGGCCAGATCACGCCGGAGCCGACCAGACGGAAATGCGGAGCGACGATCAGGCGCTCGATCTGTTCGTCGGTATCGTTGGTCAGCGCGAAGACGATCCAGGAGGGGTGGGCCCCCTCTTCGCGGGCGCGCACCTCAATGCGCCTGACAATGCCGGTGTTGTCGGGGGCGGTGGAGACCTGGATGCGGTCGCCCTGCGAGGAATAGTTCTCGACCGCGCGGGTGAGGTCGATCGCCGCGGAATCGAGCGGAACGCGCACCGATTCAACGGCGCAAGCCGTCCGCACGCCGAGCGCGCCCGCGACAATCACTAACAACAGGGCGACGGCTAGGCGAAATGAGCGCACGGGACCTTGACTGTAGACGGCTGGCTCAAAGAGGCGATTGGCGGAACGACCCCTGCGCCGCATTCGTGTCGGAACTTTGATTGGTTAGCGGCTTAAGGCATTCTGAGCAAGGCGGTATGTCCAACCGCCGGGCTTTTCCACGGCGCGCGCGGTCCCGGCGCGTCGCCTCGTCGTTCACGGATGGCGCGGATTCGGCGTCGGCCCGTCCAATTCGACCAGGGCGTAAAGTTCGTGATCCTGCCAGAAGCCGTTGATGCGCAAATAGGCTCTGGCGAAGCCTTCGTATTGAAATCCGTTGGCTTGCAGCACTTTTTGCGAGGCGACGTTATGGGGCACGCAGGCCGCCTCAATTCGATGCAGGCGCAGGCCGGCGAAAGCGAAATTGCAGGCCGCCCGCACCGCTCTGGTCATATGGCCCTTGCCGGCGTGCGGCGCCCCCATCCAATAGCCAAGCGTCGCCGATTGGGCGACGCCGCGCCGGACATAGCCAATGGTCAGGCCGCCAAGCAGTTCTTGATCGGCGTCGCGAAAGATCAGGAACGAGTAGGACAGATCATCCGCCATTTCCTGGGCGTGGCGGCGCAGCCGGCGCCGGAAGGCGCTCTGGGTCAGGTCGTCGGCCGGCCAAACCGGCTCCCAGGGGGTTAAAAACGCGCGGCTGACTTCGCGCAGACGCGTCCAGGCGAAAAAATCGCCGGACGCCGCCGGGCGCAGATAAAGTCCGTCGCCGCGGATGAAATGGGGCGCGTCGACGCTCCGGCTGAAACGAAACAGGGCCATCGTGCCAAGCAAGTCCGACTTCGCGCCGTCAAGACGCACAGGTGTTACCAAATCAAACTCAAAGCCCGCCGACAAGCGCGGCGATGCGGTCGATCGACGGAATTTTCTTAATCGCGCCCAGTCCGGCCAGCGTCGGCCTGGCGCGCAGCATGCGCGCGCCGGCGGCGCGCACGTCCTCAACGCTCAGGGCGTCGATGGCGCCGATGATTTCTGCGCGCGTCAAGACGCGCCCGAAGATCATCAGTTGCCGGGCGATCTGCTCGGCGCGCGCGCTCGAACTCTCCAGCGCGGTCAGAAGCGCGACCTTGGTTTGCGCTTTCGCCCGCGCGACTTCCTCGTGCGTGAGATCGCGCGTGGCCTTGGCCATGGCGTCGAGCGAGACGGCCACCACTTCGCCCGCGTCCTTGCCGCCGGTCGCGGCGTAAAACCCGAACAGACCGGCGTCGAGGTAGGACCAGTGGAAGGCGTAGATCGAATAGGCGAGTCCGCGCGTCTCGCGCACCTCCTGAAACAGCCGCGAGGCCATGCCGCCGCCTACCGCGTTGGCGAAGATATGGGCGGCGTAATTGTCGGGGTGATCGTAAGGCAGGCCGGCGAAGCCGACGACGATGTGGGTTTGCTCCAGCCTTTTGGCTTGCAGGATTTGTCCGCCGCGATATTCGGCTTTCGGAAAATCGCTGGCGGCGCCGGCGTTCAGGCCTTCAAAGCGGCGCTGCGCCGCCGCGACGATCGCTTGATGCTCAACCGCGCCCGCCGCCGCGACGACGCTGGCGCCGGCGCGGTAGGCGCGCTCGAGATAGCTGTGGATAGCCTTTGAATCGAAGGATTTGACCAGGTGCGCCGCGCCGAGGATGGCGCGGCCTATGGCCTGATCGGGGAAAGCGGCGGCGTTGAACAGGTCGAAGATCAGATCGTCCGGCGTGTCCTGCGCGGCGGCGATTTCCTGCAGGATCACGTCCTGTTCGCGCGCCAGTTCGTCGGCGGCGAACAGACTGTCGCACAGAATGTCGGACAGGATGTCGAGGGCGAGGTCGCAGTCCTCGCGCAGAACCCGCGCATAGTAGGCGGTGTTCTCGACCGAGGTGGCGGCGTTGAGATCGCCGCCGGCGCTTTCGATCTCCTCGGCGATGACCCTAGCGCTGCGTCGCGCCGTGCCCTTGAAGGCCATGTGTTCGATGAGGTGGGAAAGACCCTGCTCCTCGGCTCTTTCATGGCGCGAACCGGCTCCGACCCAGACGCCGAGCGAAGCCGTCTCAAGGCCGCCCATGGCGTTGGTGACGACGCGCAATCCGGAAGGCAGGGTGGTGACTTCAACCGCCATGTCTAGTGGCCTATGTCAGTCAAAATGCCGGGTTCTGTTTGCGTGGGACGGCAAACGGCAAGGCGACAAGCGAAGGCGTATTGATATACGGCGAGCGCAGTCGGCGACGTCCGTTCGCCTTCATACGCAAACCCCTTGGGGCGCTGCGAAAACAAGCTGCCGGACGGCGCCAGGAAATTTGTCCGTATCACGCGATACGGCCTGCGTTTTCCGGCTGGCCGGATAACTGTTTTCGCTCGCGCGGAACCCATCATTTTGACTGACATAGGCCACTAGCCGCTCGCGCCCGAGCGCTGATGTATTTTTCGATCTGTTCCTGATCGTTCGCCAGGACGTCGAAACGCTCCGGACGCGACAGCAGATCGGCGAGATGGGCGGGCAGGGGCGCTTCGACGCCGGTCGCCTTGCGCACCGCGTCGGGGAATTTGGCCGGGTGTGCTGTGCCGAGCGCGATCATCGGCGTTTGCGGCCGCGCGGCGACATGCCGGCGCGCCACATGCACGGCGACGGCGGTGTGCGGGTCGAGCAGATAGCCGGTTTCCCGATATGTGCGGGCGATTTCCGCGCTGGTGTCTTGTTCGCTCGCCGCAGCCGCGTCGAAATCAACCCGGATTTTGGCCAAAGCCGGGGCGGGAATATCGAAGGCGCGCGATTGCTCAAGGCCGTTCATCAGAGCCCTGACGGCGGCAGCGTCGCGGCCAAGCGCGTCGAACAGCAGGCGCTCGAAATTCGACGAGACCTGAATGTCCATCGAGGGCGATTGGGTGGCGTGCACGCCGCGCACTTCATAACGCCCGCCGGCCAAAGCGCGCGCCAGAATGTCATTGGAGTTGGTGGCGGCGATCAGCCGCTCGACCGGCAGTCCCATGGTCTTGGCGATGTACCCCGCCAGGATGTCGCCGAAATTGCCGGTCGGCACACAGAACGAGACCGGCCGGCGCGGGCCGCCGAGGACCGCCGCGGCGGTGAAATAATAGACGATTTGCGCCGCCACCCGGGCGAAATTGATCGAATTGACGCCCGAAAGCCCGACCTTTTCCCGAAATCCCCGGTTCTTGAACAGATTTTTCAAAATCGCCTGGGCGTCGTCGAACGTGCCTTCAAGCGCGATGGCGTGGATGTTTTCGTCTTGCACGGTGGTCATCTGCCGCCGCTGCACGTTGGAAACGCGACCGTGCGGATAGAGAATGAACACATCGACCTGTTCGAGCCCGCGAAAGGCCTCGATGGCGGCGGCGCCCGTATCGCCGGAGGTCGCGCCGACTATGGTGGCGCGCTGGCCCTTCTGCTTCAGGGCGTGATCCATCAGACGCCCGAGCAATTGCATGGCGATGTCCTTGAACGCCAAGGTCGGGCCGTGGAACAGCTCCAGCACGAACAGATTGTCATCGATCTGAGCCAGAGGAGCCACGGCCTTGTGCCGGAAACCCGCATAGGCGCTCTCCAGCATCGCGGCCAGCTGCGGCGCGCCAATGTCGGCGCCGACGAAAGGGGTAAGAATCCTTTGCGCCGCCTGGGCGTAGGGCAAGCCGGCCAGAGCTTCGATCGCCTCGCGCGACAGCCGCGGATATTGGTCCGGCGCGTAAAGTCCGCCGTCCGGCGCCAGGCCGGTCAACAGGGCGTCGGTGAAGGAGAGGGCGGGCGCCAGTCCGCGCGTCGAAAGATAATTCACGTTTTCTGCCGGTTTTCGAGAAGCTTCGCCGCTTCCTTAGACCAGAGCGCCGGTCCTGTCATGTCTTGCGTCGGCGCCAGCGTAAAACGTCACAGCGCCGCCAAATTTTCGCCAATGCGGCGCGGCGCGCCAAGTCCGACGCTTTTGGTCTCGGCGGCGCGGGCCGAAAATTCAGCGCCATTAACGAATTTGGGTGAACGACCTCCGGCCCCGGACAAATAGTTCAGCATCCAATAAATGCCGCTGATCTCGGGAAATCATCGAGAATTGCGTCATGTTAACTTATGATTGAGCGTGACCAATGTTTGTGCAAGCATCAACATATTCTATATCTATAATTCACGAAGTTCGTTGAATTTTCTGCGTCGAAACATCCATCTGAATTTGGTGACTATAAGTTAACGCGCTATTATCGCGTCCCGCCTATCCTGCGAACTTGTTTTGGAGGAGACCGTCATTGCGCTTGCGTCATGTTGGTCCGTGGTTCCGTTTGCTGAGAGCTTTTCGCTCGGACGCCAGGGGTCAGATCGCCATTATCTTCGCGTTCGCCAGTTTCGCCATCATGCTGGCGTTGGCGAGCGCCGTCGATTTGACGCGCGCCTATCAGGCCCGGCAGAAATTGTCGGAAGCGGCGGTTCTGGCTTGCCAATACGCCAGTCGTCCGAGCATTTCCGCCAATAACGCGAGTTATCAGAGCAATGTCGACACCTTCATCGCGCAGGCGTTGAACGCGCAAAATTTCGCCTGGACCCAGTCGACCGCGCAGCCGTTCACCTACGTCCAGGGCGGAGCGGCGAACGTGAGCCTTTCGGCGCAGGTGCCGACCGCCTTTTTGAACGTGTTGCACGTCAGTCAGATCGGCATCTCCGCGACCTCGCACTGTTATGATACGCCGCCGACGCAAGCCGCCGCTAACGGTCCCGTCGTTCATGAGAATTTTGGGACCTCGGGCTGCACGGGCAGCGGCGCCTGCGGCTACATGTACTCGGCGCCGGGAACGTCCGTCTCCACGCCGGGCGGCAGCCCCGGACAATATGGCTATACGCTCGTCAATCCGAACAGCACGGCCAGCTCGACGGTCGGCTATACAGGCGCGACCGGCGTCAAATGGGTCATCATGGGCTATTGTCTTGAGGTCGACACGAATATCTATCCGAATTACCCTGCGGCTTTGGTGGCGGCGAGCGGCTATCGCAGCGCCGAACTCGATTGCGACAACGGTTCGAACGCCAAGGGCAATTCCTCGATTTCGACGATCCAGACGCTTTCGGCGGGCTATTATGAACTGCGCTATTTCTATAATTCGCGCGTCAATTACGCCGATTACAATCCGACTTATATCTGCGGATCGACGGCCAGCGATCTTGCATGGGCGAACGACACGAATACGTCCTTCATATCGAACTCCAGCTCGGCCAATGTACCCGATGGGTCGAGGACCAATCAGATCAACGTCTATCTCGACAAGGACGCCAGCGGAAAACCACCGACGCACCAGACGATAGACGGAACGCAATATCTCGGCGGCTCCAATCTGATCGACGCATGCGTGTATACCGGCAGTTTCAATTGGATCGAGCGCAGCGTGCGCATCTACGTCAATACGTCCGGGTCGTATTGGCTGAGCTTCGCGGCCGACGGCGCGAACAACTCGCTTGGCGGCGCGATCGCCGACATTCGCTTGTGCCAGGGCTCCTGCACCGGGACGCTGCAGGACAATTTCCCGTCGGGTTGGACGACGTCGACCAACCTATTCGAGGATACGTTCGAGAGTCCGACCTATTCCTACTCGACGAGCGGCGCCAGCGCCTATGTCAGCATAAGCGGCAATATCAGCAGCAGCCTGGGCACGAGCGGGGCAAGCAGCGGCTGGCCGAATTTCGCCGCGAACGGGTGGGCGGCGGCGCCGGTCAACCAAATCGATTATGTCATGAAGACCCCAGCCCAGGGCGCGCAGGCGCTCGAGATCAACGGAACGACGTCGGGTTCGACGACGACGCAGAAACTGATCGGCCGCGGCTTTCTCCTCGTTCCCGGCTATTATCAGGTCACGTATCGTTACATCGCTGACGGGCAATTCGCGCCCGCGACGCTGTCCGGCGTCTATTGCGGCTCGACGCCCATGGCGGCCGGACTCGGCGCGCTGTCGGGAACGGCCAGCGCGACGTCGCGCGCGACGGGAATCGCCACGAGCGTCAATCTGTCGAGCAATATCGTCGGCCTCTTCATGGCACACGGCTCTTTGGCCAGCACGCCAATCGCCGGCGGCAGTCTCAATTCGACGACGTCCTACAATAATCCGGACGGCACCACGACGACAACGCCGACCGTCGCTCCGAACGGGATCAGCCTGACCAGCTATAATTCGTCGCAGGTCAATCCGCTGCTCGACATTTGCGGCTACGCGACGTCCTGGCAGACGCGCACCGCCAACATTCGCATCACCAAGCCGGGCTATTATTGGCTGACCGCCTCGTCGCTCGGCACGATGACGGCGACCTATGGCGGCGCCATCGACGATGTCAAGCTGACCGCTTTGGGCAGTCCCTATATGGATTCGCCGCCGTCGAGCTATGTCGTCATTCCAGCGCCGGGTCCGACTCCCAAATCGACCACCACCTTCATTGGCTTCGAATTCGTCAATGATCCGCTGACCCCGCCGGCGCCGACGCTATGAGCTGGCCGGCGCGAGTCCAAGGCGCGTTTTTGGGCTTTTTCCGCGACGCGCGCGCGGCCTCCGCCGTCGAGTTCGCGCTGGTCGCCGCGCCTTTCCTTGTTCTTCTGCTCGGAATATTGCAGATCTCGATCTATTACCTGACGCAGGCCTCGCTCGACGCCGGCGTGAATAATACGGCGGGCTATCTGCGTTCGCAGTTCACATCGGCGTCGCCGACGTTCCCGACCGCCGCCGCGCTCAAAGCCAAGGTGGTTTCGACTTCGGGCGGCGTGATTTACAACAACAGCACCCTTGCCGTCGAAATTCGGCAATTGACGACGCTCGCCGCTGGCGCCGTGGCGATCACGGACGCCGCGCGGGATTATGGATCGACGACCTCGACTCTGGTTCTGCGCGCGCAATCGTCGGTGGTCACGTTCGCGCCGGGCTTCAGTTCGCTCGCTTATGTCAGATCGAGCGCGATCGTGCGCCGGCAGGGCACATAAGATGAAGCCGCTGCTCAAGCGCTTTACATCGTCCGGCGGCAATGCGGCCATAGAATTCGCGTTGCTGGCGCCGATCCTTCTGATTTTGGCCGCCGGAATTACCGAGTTTGGCCGTATCTTCACGGTGTATAACCAGGTCAACCGGCTGGCGACGCAATACGCCATAGCCTGGGCCGATTGTGTCGACACTCCCGTCGGAGCCTGCGGGACAGAATTGACCAATCTGAGCGCCGCCAACACGATCGCGAATATTTTTCCGCTGCTGCAAAGCGCCAATCTCACATTGCAGATGTTTCAAATCGACATGGTCAGCTCGACGGACGGAACATCGGCAAATCCGACGGTGATCTATGCTTATCCAGCCGGCGCGACGATGACGACGGCGCAATACAATTTGGCGACGGCGCGGTTTTCGGCGGGTCAGACCGGCGTCATCGTCACGGCGAGCTACCAGCATTCGTTGACCTATTTCCCGACGCTGATGACGCCTTATCTCGGCGGGTATCTCAACCCGACCTACACGGTCGCGCAGTTGCGCGCCGCTCCGGGTTGACGCCCATCGGTTTTGCGCTTCGGCGCGTCGCCGGCGCCTGGGTTCCGCAAGCGCGTCGTCACGTTCGTCTCGCTCCGCTTATGCGCGCGCACGCGTAAAATCTACAAATCTGCGTCGATCCAAAATTGCGCGATGCGATAACCCTCGTGTCCGAAGCCGGGCGCAAATCTTGATCTCGCGCAATATCGCGTGAAATATGATACTGACCACCAGCGGTCGGCCCGCCTTAAAGCGTGCTTTCACGGGCTTCGCTTGACTTGGGCTTGCCTTTTGATAGGCACAAACGAAGCCGAACTTCCGGCGGAATGAAAAATGGATTCGCCCGGGCGGCGATGTTTGACCCGGAATTTAGCGCTGATGGCGCGATGGGCCGCCTTGAAGATGCGGCCGGACGATTTGGAGCGATTATGGCGCGCGCTGCATGTGGCGGACTGCCGAACTTTCGAATTTTTGGCGGCTTCTCGCCTTTCAGGACGGCGATGTTGACGCTCGGCCTGTGTCTGGCCGGCGTGTGCGCCGCGATCGCTCCGGCGCAGGCGCAGGCGCAGGGGCAAGTCAAGTCCAAGTTCGGCGATTGGGATTTGCGTTGCGAGACGCCGCCCGGCGCGGCGCGCGAACAATGCGCTCTGCTGCAGTCCGTCGCCGCCGAGGACAAGCCCAATGTCAATCTGGTCGTGATCGTGTTGAAGACGGCCGACGGCAAAAGCCGGTTGTTGCGCGTCATCGCCCCCCTTGGCGTTCTCCTGCCCTCGGGTTTGGGTCTGAAAATCGATTCGGTCGACGTCGGCCGCGCCGGTTTCGTGCGTTGCCTGCCGTCCGGCTGCATCGCCGAGGTCGTCATGGAAGACAAGCTGCTCGATCAATTACGCACGGGTCAGACGGCGACCTTCATCATTTTCCAGACGCCGGAGGAAGGCGTCGGCATTCCGTTGGCCCTCGCTGGGTTCAAGGACGGCTTTGAAAAGCTCCCCTAGAATGTTGGGCGGCAGACTGAAATCGCTTTATTTTAGGCCTGCTCGCGGAGCCTTTCTGGAGGACTCCGTTGGATTTTCCGAGTGCTTATTCCAGCCGCGCCGGCAACGAAACTCTTGTCGGTTCGCCAGTTTAGATTAAAAACAGGGCGCGGCTCCGCGCGGCCGACAATATCGGCAAGCGGGCGCGGAAATGGTTCGGGGGGTTGCGTATGAATGACGTTTTGCGCGGGTCGAAAACTTCGGCTCGGACGCGGCTGCGTTTCAAGACTGCTCCTTCCGGCGATTGGACGCTTCCATGGCGCAGCGGGGCGCCGTCCAAGGCCGCGCGCGGGGCGCTATGCGTCGCCGGCGCCATGGCGCTGGCCGGCTGCGGCGGCAATCCGGTCGCCGGCCTGTTCGGCATGGGCCAGTCGGGACCGGAGAAAATTCAACCGACGGGGCTCAAATGCCCGGTGGTTATTGTGCAGGACGGCGCGTCGGAACTGCGCATCGAGGCCAATGGGGCCGTGCGCTACCAGATTTCCATCGCCAATGTGGCGCGCGACTGCGCTCCAGAAAGCGCCGGCGGCCTTGGTGTCAGAGTCGGCGTCGAGGGGCGGGTGCTGATCGGTCCGGCTGGAGCAGCCGGCTCTTATTTCGGCCCCTTGCGCATCACGGTCCGCGACGACGCCAATAATCGTACGGTGGGAACGAAATCCTATTCCGTTGGGGCGAACGTGCCGACCGGCGTCGGTCAAGCGCCGTTCCAATTGGTGTCGGACCCGGTGCTTGTGCCGATAACGCCCGAGAACGGACCAGAAGCCTTCACGATCCTGGTCGGATTGGGCGACGGCAAGGCGAAAGCCGGCGCGTCCGGCCTCGCGCCCGATCGCACGCGCGCCAAAACGCCCGATCATGCGCAGACCAGACATAGGCGCGGACACAGCGACGCGGACGCGAACAAGTAAGCGCGACACGCCTAGGCGTCGCCTCCTATGTGGCCGTCCCGTTGCGTGCCCGATTTTTTCAGGCGTTGCAAGACAAACGGCAGAATGGCGCTGATGAACATGAAGCGCGCCAGATGGTGGGCGCTGACGTAAAGCGGATCGAGACCGAGCGCGAAAGCCAGGAACGTCATCGCTTCAAGACCGCCCGGCGAAAAAGCCATGAATGTCTCGGCGAAGGGCAGGCCGAGCGCCCGCCCCGCGGCGAAGGCGAAGAGGGCGGCGATCGCCATCGCGGCGGCGAAACCGCCGATCGCCGCGACCAACGAACGGCCGAGATAGGCCCAATCGAAATCGATGAAGCGCCCGCCGATCCAAGCGCCGACAAGAATTTGGCCCGCGCCGGACAAAAGCGGAGGAAGCCGCCCGGCCGCAAAGCCGACGCCGTGCAACACGGCCGAAACGGCCATGGCGCCAAGCAGCATGCCCGCCGCGACATGCGCGCGCTCGAACGCAAGGCCGACAAGGGCGCCGACGGCGAACACCAGCGCGATAATCGCCGGCGGATCGATCGGCGTGTTGGACGCTATAGCGCCGAAAGCCGCGCCGTTCGCGCCGCCGTGCGCGCCGCTGGCGGCGATGGCGAGCGGCAGGGCGGCCATGACGAAGAGAATACGGCAGACCTGCACGACGGCGACCTTGCGCAGATCGACGTCCGGCCGGCTCTGCCCCAGCGCGAAAACGTAGGACAGCGCGCCCGGCACGGCGGCCAGCAAAGCGCTGGCGGGGCTCCAGCCAGGCAGGCGCGCAAGCCAAAGCGCGCCGACAAAGGTCATGGCGCAGACGGCGACGATCATCAGGGCAAGCGATATTGGATAGTCGGCGAGCCCCGCCAGCATTTGCGGCGAGACGGCCGAGCCGGTGGCGACGCCCGTGGCGGTCATGGCGGCAAGACGCAAAGGCGTCGAAAGCGGCGCCGCCGCGCCGAAGAACGACAGCGCGATGACGCCGGCCATCGCGCCGGTCAGCCAGCCGCCTGGAACATGGAGATAAGCCAGAAGAGCGCCGCCGGCCGCGGCCGCCGCGAGGCTGGCACCTTGCCCGCCAAGATCGCCGATGGGCTTTGACAGCCTCATCGCGTCACAATTTTTTCAGCCATTTGGCGAGCCGGTCGCCGGCTTCGACGACGTCGTCGTAGCGGCGCGCGAAACACAGGCGCAGAAAGTTCGATCCGCCCGCGCCGAACGCCGTTCCCGGCGCAACGCCGACGCCGGCCTCGTCGACCAGCCGTAGAGCCAGCGCGCGGGTGTCCGGCTCCCCGTCGACGGCGCAGAACAGGTAGAAAGTTCCCTCGAGCGGCGCCGCCCGCACACGGCTCGTCGCCGTCAGGACCTCGCGTAAATGCGCGCCAGCGCGTCGCATGTCGGCGATCTGCTCGGCCAGAAATGGTTCGCCCTGATCGAGCGCGGCGATGGCGGCGCGCTGCATCGGCATGGCGACCCCCGATGTCGAATATTGGATCAGATTTTCGATGATGTCGCCCAATTCGGCAGGCGCTTCCAGCCAGCCGGCGCGCCAGCCGGTCATCGCCCAGTTCTTTGACAGGGTTTGTACGAACAAGACCCGGTCGCCTTCGTCAATCAGATCGTGAAAGGACGGCGCGCGACGCCCTGTGTGAACCAGGCGTCCGTAGATCTCGTCGGCCAGGACCCACAATCCCTTGGCGCGCGCCAGGTTGAGAATGTCAGCTAGTTCGCCCAAACTTGCCGTCCAGCCGGTGGGATTGGCGGGCGTATTGACGACGATCGCCCGAGTGCGTTCGCTGATAGCCGCGCGCAGCCGTTCGGGGTCCAGCCGCCAGCGCCATTCGCCCGCTTCCTCGACAAAGCTGAGTTGGACCTCGACGACGCGGGCGCCGGCAAGGCTCAAAGCCCCGGCGAAATTCGGCCAGGCCGGCGTGAGAATGACGACCTCGTCGCCCGCGCCCGCCAGCATGCGCGAGGCGATCTGCAAAGCGTGCATGCCGCCGACCGTGGCGAAAAACCGATCCGGCGTGAAGGACTTATCACTGTTGGCGAAGGGTTTGCCGTACTGCGCGCTCATGTAGCGGGCGATCGCCTGACGCAGATCGGGATGTCCGCATTGCGGCATATAGAAGGTTTCCCCCGCCGCCAGCGAGGCGTGCGCCGCGTCGACGATGAAACCGGGCGTCGCGCGGTCGCTTTCCCCAACCCAGAGCGGAATGAGGTCAGCGCGCCCGCGGCCGTAATTGAATACTTCGACAATGCCGCTGGGCGCCGTTTCGCGCGCCTCCGGCCGCAGGCTGGCGCGGCGCGCGTTGTGTTCGGCGCTGGGCTTATTCGGTTCGGCCAAACGGATGTTCCCGCGGTTGAAAAGGAAAACAGGAACGCTGCCGGGTCGAGGCGACAGCGCTGACGCCTTTTTAATGGGCGGATTACTTTTTGGCGAGCAGATCGCGGATTTCGGTGAGAAGGACCTGTTCGCGCGGCGTCGGCGTCGGCTCGACTGGCTCCGCTTCCGCCGCCGGCTTGGCGGTCAGGTGGTTGATCGCGCGGATGGCGAGGAAGATCACGGCCGCGAGAATCAGGAAGTTGACGAGCGCCGTCAAGAAGGAGCCAATGCCCAGAACGGCGCCTAATTTCTTGGCGTCGGCGTAGGCGGGATGGCCGACCACCGCGGCGGACAGCGGGATATAGATATTGGTGAAATCGAGGCCGCCGAAAAGCGCGCCGACGATCGGCATTATGATGTCCTCGACGATCGAGCCGACGATTTTGCCGAACGCCGCGCCAATGATGACGCCCACCGCGAGATCGATGGCATTGCCGCGCAACACGAACTTTTTGAAATCTTCCAACATTTTCTTAACTCCAAGCTGGCGCGCCGTCGAAAACGACCGTAGAGCCAACGAACGCGTGCGGAAATTGAACGAGGCGCCGTCGATGGTCAAGCCGGCGCGGGCTTTCGCGCCGGCGAGAATGCTTTAAAACGGGGGCGTATAGAGGCAAATATGGTCGCCAGTCGCATCGGCGTTATCACGACGCTATTGTATTTTATCGCTCTTTTCGCGCTCGCCCATTTCGGCGACACGAAGGGCGCCAAGCTGGTGCGCGGGCGCGCGCGCAAGGCCGTTTACGCCCTGAGCCTTGGCGTCTATTGCACGTCCTGGACTTTTTTCGGTTCGGTCGGTCTGGCGTCCTCGCAGGGCCTGGATTTTCTGTCGATCTATATCGGGCCGATCCTCGTGTTCTCCCTGGGCTGGCCTTTGATCGCCCGCATCGCCCGGCTGGCGCGATCGCAAAACTCGACATCGATCGCCGATTTTCTCGCCGCCCGTTATGGCAAGTCGGAGGCGGTCGCCGCCATCGTTGCGGTGATTTCCGTGATCGGCGTCGTGCCCTATATCGCCTTGCAGCTCAAAGCGATTTCCGCGTCGCTGGCGGTGGCGCTTGGCGGCGTGCAGGCGCACGGCGCCGCCGCTCCGGCGGCCGATCTGTCGCTGCTGGCCGCCTTGCTGCTGGCCGGATTCGCCATCGCCTTCGGCACGAGGCGCGTCGATACGGCCGAGCATCAGGACGGCTTGATGCTGACGATCGCTTCGGAATCGATCGTCAAACTGCTCGCCTTTATCGCCGTCGGCCTTTTCGTCACCTACGGCATGTTCAATGGCTTGGGCGACTTGCTGCGCCGCGCCAGCGCGGATGCGCGCATAGACGCGATCATGGCGGCGCGCCCCGATTTCGCCGCTTGGACGACGATGACCTTGCTGTCGAGCTTCGCCATCATTTTACTGCCGCGCCAATTTCATGTCGCCATCGTCGAAAATCGCGACGAAGACGACGTGCGCACGGCCGCCTGGACCTTTCCGCTCTATCTGATCGCCATCAATCTTTTTGTCGTGCCGCTCGCTATCGCCGGGCTGACGATTTTTCCGGACGGGTCGATCGATCGCGACATGAGCGTGCTCGCTCTGCCCTTGTCGGCCGGCAACAGCGTGATGACGCTGCTGGCCCTGCTGGGCGGACTGTCGGCGGCGACGGCGATGGTTATCGTTGAATCGGTCGCCCTGTCGATCATGGTTTCAAATGATCTGGTCATGCCCCTGCTGTTGCGTTGGCGGGGCGCGCGCGCCCATGTCGAATCAGGCGACGTCGGCTTTCGCATCCTGTTCATCCGCCGCGTCGCGATCCTGTTCGTGCTGGCGTTGGCTTATCTGTATTTTCGCGTCGCGGGCGAGGCCGTTCTGGCCTCGATCGGCCTGTTGTCTTTCGCCTGCATCGCCCAGATCGCGCCGTCCTTCGTCGGCGCTTTATTCTGGCGCCGAGGCACGGCGCCCGGCGCCATCGCCGGCATGACGATCGGCGCCGCTATCTGGGCGTACGCTTTTTTGGCGCCTTCGCTCGATCTGGGAATGAACGCTTCGGCTTCGAGCGGCGGATTGCTGGACGCGCTGCTGTCGCGAACCGGCGGCGGCGGCGCGCAAATGACCGGTCTGGCTTCCGGCGTTTTCTGGAGCTTGTTGTTCAATTGTCTCGCCTATGTCGGGGTTTCGCTCAGCCGGCGGCCCAATCCGATCGAGCGCCTGCAAGCCGATATATTCGTCGGCGGGGCGGCGGCGCCCATGTCGCAGGCTTTCCGGCTGTGGCGCTCCAGCGTGCTGGCCGAGGAAGTCGAAGCTACTCTGGCCCGCTATCTCGGGGCCGAACGCACGCGCGAGGCTTTTGAAAGCTTTTTCGCCGCCAGAGGCGGCGAGTATGATCCGCGCGCGGAAGCCGACATTCATCTCCTGCGCATCGCCGAACATCTGCTGGCGGCGGCGATCGGCGCGGCTTCTTCGCGGCTCGTGCTGTCGCTTCTGCT
Source organism: uncultured Alphaproteobacteria bacterium (assembly GCA_963736175.1). Taxonomy (GTDB): domain Bacteria; phylum Pseudomonadota; class Alphaproteobacteria; order Rhizobiales; family Beijerinckiaceae; genus Rhodoblastus. Next base: position 437,307 of record CAVTNU010000002.1, read on the forward strand.
GCGGAAGCGCAACGTCTCGCGCAAGGCGGCGCTGCAACTGGTCGACGACGCCTCCGCGGCCTTACTGTACAACCGCGACATTCTGCAAAACGCGCTCGATTTCGCCCGACAGGGCATTTCCGTTTTCGATCGCGATCTGCGCCTGACTTGCTGGAATCGCGAATTCGTCGAATTGTTTTCGCTGCCGCCCTCGATCGCCCGCATCGGCGTGGCGCTCGACGAAATCCTGCGCGTCAACGCGGCGCGCGGTCTCTATGGACCGGGCGCGCCGGACGAGATAGTCGCCGCGCGTCTGGAAATTCTGACGCGGCAAAGCGAGCCGTTCCGCCTGCGCCTGTATCCAAGCGGCAAAGTGATCGAAGTGCGCGCCACGCGCATGCCGGATGGCGGCATCGTCACCACCTACACCGACGTCACGGCGCAGGTCGCCGCCGAAACCGCGCTGGCGGCGACCAACGAAACGTTGGAGCGACGCGTGCGCGAGCGCACGGAGGAATTGACCCGTCTCAACGCCGAGCTCGCGCGCGCGAAGGCGCAGGCCGATGAAGCCAATCTGTCGAAGACGCGTTTTCTCGCCGCCGCCGGTCACGACATTTTGCAGCCGTTGAATGCGGCCCGCCTTTACGCGGCCTCGCTTGTCGAACGATTGGCCAACGGCGCCAATCCGAAAGAAACCGGCAATCTCGCCGGCAATGTCGACGCTTCGCTGGAAGCGGTCGAGGAAATTTTTTCCGCGCTTCTCGAAATGTCGCGCCTCGACGCCGGCGCCATGAAGGTGGAGTTGTCGAATTTCCGCATCGAGGAGCTGTTTCGCCAGCTGCGCATCGAGTTCGAACCGCTGGCCAAGGACAAGGGGCTGACGTTGATCTTTGCGCCGTGCTCGCTTTCAGTGCGTTCGGATCGACGGTTGTTGCGGCGCTTGTTGCAGAACCTCGTTTCCAACGCGATCAAATACACCGCCAAGGGCCGTGTGTTGATCGGCGTGCGGCGCGCCCGCGGGCGCATGCGCATTGAGGTCTGGGACACCGGTCTGGGCATCCCGCAGGAAATGCAGAAGTCGGCTTTCCGCGAATTCGAACGGCTTGAGTCAGGCATGCGCATGGCGCGCGGCCTCGGTCTCGGCTTGTCCATCGTCGAGCGCATGGGCAAGGTGCTTGGCCATCGCATTTCCCTGAGTTCGCGGCCGGGCAAAGGGTCGGTCTTCGCCGTCGAGGCGCCCATCGCCGCGCCGGCGCCGGCGCCGGTCGAACAGGGGCAGGAGACGACGTCCCTCGCGTTGGCGCGGGCGAAGCCCCTGTCCGGCATGAACGTGCTGGCGATCGACAACGAGCCGCGCATCCTTGAAGGCATGCGCGCCTTGCTCTCCGGTTGGGGGTGCCGCGTCATCGTCGGCGCCAGCCTGCATGAAGTCGAGGCGGCGCTTGGCTTGCTGGCGCCGCTCGCCCCCGACGCGGTATTGGCCGATTTCCATCTGGACGATGGCGACGGCGTCGACGCGATTGTCGCGCTGCGCTGGAAATTCGGTCCCGATCTGCCCGCCGCCTTGATTACCGCCGAACGCGGCGAGGACATGCGGGCGCGAGCGTCGAAAAAAGACATAGTCTTGCTCAACAAGCCGCTAAAACCCGCCGCGCTGCGTTCGCTGCTGGCGCAATGGCGGGCTCGTTCGGCGGGCGTTCAAGCTTCGGCGGAATAGGGCCCGCGTCCGCTGGTCAGCGCGTCGTCGAGCAATTCGAGGCGGTCCTGTCCCCAGAACAATTCGCCATCGAGCACATAGCTCGGCGAGCCGAAGACGTCGCCGGCGAGCGCCTGCGCCAGATTGCGTTGGTAGAGCGCCTCGATTTCCGCCGATTTGGCGCGCTCCAGCCAATGCGCGTCCAACCCGCTTTCGTCGAGAATCTGGGCCAGCGTCGCTTCCTGACCGAGATCGCGCTGCTGCTCGAAAACGGCGGCGAAGAGGCGCTGGGTGAACGGCTCCGTCATGCCCTCTTGGGCCAGGGCGACGATGGCCTTGTCGGCCAGCGAAGGGTCGAACGGCCAATGCTGCGGGCGTAGTTGAAAGGCCAAACCGCGCTTGTCGCGCCAGCGCTGCAGTTCGAGCATGCGATAATGCTGGCGCGCCGGATGGCGCTTCGCCAAAGGCAGGCCGCCGGTTTCCGGAAAGACCCGCGACAGCGCGACCGGGCGATAGTCGACGCTGACGCCGTGGCGTGCGGCGATGCGTTTGAATTCGGCGTGGCCGATATAGGCCCAAGGGCTCAGCGTCGAGAAGAAGTACAAGATTTTTCGCGTCATGAATCGCCGTCCTGTCAGACGCCAGTCTGGACGCCGCGCCGCCGATTGCAAGTCAAACCGCGACGCGCGGCGCGTTCACCGATTTCCGCGCCAGACCGCGCCAAAAATAGGCGGGCTCGCCGCCGCGAAGCCCGCCGATCGACGTTCACAACGCCGCGATTTTATGCGGCGTCTTTTTTCGGAGCGAACCGGCCGTAAAAGGTCTCGCCCTTTTTCGCCATGTCCAGCAATAGGGCCGGGGGCTTGAAGCGCGCGCCATACTTGGCTTCGAGCTTCTCGCACAGGGCGACGAAAGCCTTCGCGCCCATGAAATCGATGTAGCTCAACACGCCGCCGGTGAAGGGCGCGAAGCCGAAGCCAACGATTGAGCCGACATCGGCCTCGCGCGGATCGACGACGACGCCCTCCTCGATCGTGCGCGCGGCCTCGACCGCTTGCACGACAAGGAAGCGCTGCTTCAGCTCCTCGACATTGAGCGTGTCGGGATCGAGTTTGACCGGCTGCAAATCGGCGAGGCCGGGCCACAGGCGCTTCGGGGCGCCGGCGGGATAATCGTAGAAGCCCTTGCCGTTCTTGCGGCCGAAACGTTCGGCTTTGACCACCATCGCCTCAAGCAGCTTCTCCTGCGCCGGATCGACGGCGCCTTCGCCCAGATCCTTCTTGGCCGCGTTGAGAATGCGCCAGCCCAAATCAAGCGCCACCTCGTCGTTGAGCGAAAGCGGACCGACCGGCATGCCGGCCATTTTCGCGGTGTTTTCGATCATCGCCGGCGGCACGCCTTCCATCAGCATGAGATGGCCTTCGCGCAGATAATTGGTGACGCAGCGATTGGCGAAAAAGCCGCGCGTGTCGTTGACGACGATCGGCGTCTTCTTGATGGCGCGCACGAAATCGAGCGCGACGGCGAGCGCCCGCTCGCCCGTCTTGGCGCCGAGAATATTTTCCACCAGCAGCATTTTCTCGACCGGCGAGAAGAAATGAATGCCGATGAAATTTTCGGGCTTCGGCCAGTTCTGGGCGAGCGAAGTGATGGGCAGGGTCGAGGTGTTGGAGGCGAATATCGCGTCCGGCCCGACCACCGCCAAAGCCTTGGCTGTGGCTTCCGCCTTGACGGCGCGATCTTCGAACACGGCTTCGACGATCAGATCGACGCCGGCCAGTTTATTGTAGTCCGGCGTCGGCGTGATGCGCGCCAGCACGTCGGCCTTGGCGGCCTCGGTCGAGCGACCCTTGGCGATGGCGCCGGACAACAGTTTGTCGGAATAGGCCTTGCCCTTGTCCGCGGCTTCCTGATCGCGGTCGATCAACACCACATCGAGGCCCGCCATGGCCGAAACATAGGCGATGCCCGCGCCCATGAAGCCGGCGCCGATGACGCCGATCTTTTTCAGGTTGGTCGGCGGGATGTTTTTCGGGCGGCGCGCTCCTTTGTTGAGTTCGCCCATCGACACGAAGAGCGAACGGATCATCGCCGCCGCTTCCTTCGAGCGCAGGATCTTGGCGAACCAGCGGCCTTCAACCTTGAGGGCGAGGTCCATCGGCAATTGCAGGCCTTCGTAGACGCAATGCAAAATCGCCTTGGCAGCCGGATAATTGTCGTAGGTCTCGCGGCGGTAGATGGCGTTGGCGGGCGGCCAGATCATCATGCCGGTCGGCGAAAACACCTTGCCGGACGGGGTCTTGAAACCCTTGACGTCCCATGGCGCGACGCCCTTGCCGCCGGCCTTGATCCAGGCCTTGGCCTTTTCCACGATTTCCGCGCGCGGCGCCAGCTCATGCACGAGATTTTGCGTCTTGGCCGCCTTGGCGCGAATCTGATCGCCCTTGAACAGCATCTGCAAGGCGTCGGGCGTCGGCATCAAACGGGCGACGCGCTGCGTGCCGCCGCCGCCGGGAAACAGGCCGATCTTGATTTCTGGCAGACCGACGCGGGATTTGTCGTCGTCGGCGAGAACGCGGTAATGGCAGGCCAGCGTCAATTCGAAGCCGCCGCCGAGGCAGGTTCCGGCAATGGCCGCGGCCCAGGGCTTTCCGCAGGTTTCGAGCTTGCGGTAGAGCATCGAAAGATGGATCGAATTGTCGAAGAACGCCTGCAGCGCCTTTTCCTCGCCGACGCTCTTGGCCATCTCGCGCAATTGCCGGCCCGAGGCCTCAAGCATGGTCAGGTCGGCGCCGGCGGAAAAATGGTCCTTGCCGGAGGTTACGACAACGCCCTTGACCGAGGCGTCGTCGGTGGTTTCAGCGATGATCTTTTCCAGTTCGGCGATAACGTTCTGATCGATGACATTCATCGACTTGCCAGGCATGTCCCAAGTGACGAGGGCGATGCCGTCGGAATCTTTTTCGAGGCGGAATTGCGTATAGCTCATGGCGTGTCTCCCTGCGGCGCCGACGTGAAAGGCGGGCGCGCTCGCATCAAAGGGGTGAAACTCAAATACGTTCGATGATCGTCGCGGTGCCCATGCCGGCCCCGATGCACAACGTGATCAGCGCTGTCGACTTGCCGCTGCGCTCCAGTTCGTCGAGCGCCATGCCGACCAGCATGGCGCCGGTGGCGCCGAGCGGATGGCCGAGCGCGATAGCGCCGCCGTTGACGTTGCACTTGCCGGGGTCGACGTCGAAAGCCTGCAGGAAGCGCAGGACGACGGCGGCGAAGGCCTCGTTGACCTCGAACAGATCGATGTCGGAAATGCTCATGCCGGTCTTGGCGAGAATCTTCTTCGTCACGTCGACCGGGCCGGTCAGCATGATGGCCGGCTCCGAGCCGATGTTGCAAAAGGCCTTGATCCGGGCGCGCGGCTTCAATCCGGCGCGCTCGCCAGCGTCCTTGTTGCCGATCAACACCGCGGCGGCGCCGTCGACGATGCCCGACGAATTGCCGGCGTGATGGACGTGCTCGATGCGCTCGCAGGCGGGATGGGCCTGAATGGCCACGGCGTCGAAGCCGCCCTGTTCGCCCATCATGACGAACGAAGGCTTCAAGCTCGCCAGCGACTGCATGTCGGCTTCGGGGCGCATGTGTTCGTCGCGCGCCAGAATGGTCAGCCCGTTGACGTCCTTGACCGGGACGACGGATTTGGCGAAACGCCCCTCGCTCCAGGCTTTGGCGGCGCGCTTCTGGCTTTCGACGGCGTAGGCGTCGACGTTGTCGCGGCTGAAGCCGTATTTGGTCGCGATAAGATCGGCGGAGACGCCCTGCGGCATGAAATATTGGGGAATGGCGATAGCCGGATCGACAGGCCAGGCGCCGCCCGAGGCGCCGATGCCGACGCGGCTCATGCTTTCGACGCCGCCGCCGATCGCCATTTCGTGCTGGCCCGACATGACCTGGGCGGCGGCGAAATTCACGGCGTCGAGGCCGGAGGCGCAAAAGCGGTTGATCTGCACGCCCGGCACATGGTCGCCATAGCCGGCGGTGAGGGCGGCGGCCCTGGCGATGTCGCTGCCGGCTTCCCCAACCGGATCGACGCAGCCCAAAATCACGTCATCGATCAACTTGGTGTCGGGTATCGACCGGTCTTTCAGCGCCTTCAGGGCGTTCGTGGCCAGCCCGAGGGTGGACACCTCGTGCAACGAACCGTCCGGCTTGCCGCGCCCGCGCGGTGTGCGAACGGCGTCGAAAATATAGGCTTGCGTCATCGGAAGCTCCCTTGCGAATTTGTCGTCCGGCGCGTCGGCGTCGGATCAAAGCGGTACGGCGTTTAAAGCGGGATGCGGAAATTCGGATGCCGAATTTCCGCGAAATTCCGCGTCCTCATCAAAATGCGTCGGCCTCCAGGCTCATCATCGTGTCGGCGCCGGCGGTTATGCGGGCGAGCCGCAGACCGGATTCAGGAATGACGCGCTCCATGTAGAATCGCGCCGAAATCAGCTTGGCTTCCATCGTCTTGCCGCGCGGACCGGCGACCAGCGGCGCGGCCGCCTTGGCGATCATAGCCCACATGTAGCCGAGCGCCACCAGGCCGAAGAGATGCATATAGTCGCCGGACGCCGCGCCGGCGTTGTCGGGCTTGGCGAGCGCGTTCTGCATCAGCCACATGGTGGCCTGCTGCAAATGGCCAAGGCTGCTTTTCAATGGCGCCAGCGCGAATTTCAGCGTCTCGTCGCCTTCGTTCTCTTTCAGGAAGGCGTTGACCTCGGCGAAGAACGCCATCACGGCGCGCCCGCCGTTGGCCGGCAATTTGCGGCCGACCAGATCGAGCGCCTGAATGCCGTTGGCGCCTTCATAGATCATGGCGATGCGCGCATCGCGCACGAACTGCTCCATGCCCCATTCGGCTATGTAGCCGTGGCCGCCGAACACCTGCTGCGCCTTGACGGCGTTGTCGAAACCCTTGTCGGTCAGGACGCCCTTGAGCACCGGCGTCAGCAGGCTGAGCAGGTCCTCCGCCGCCTGTCTTTGCGCGGCGTCGTCGCTGCGGTTGGCGATGTCGCTTTTCAACGCGGACCACAGCGCGAAAGCGCGCGCCGCCTCGTTGAACGTCTTGATCTCGAGCAGGTTCTTGCGAATGTCGGGATGGACGATAATCGGATCGGCGGCTTTTTGCGGGGCCTTCGCGCCCGACAGGGAGCGGCCCTGCAAACGGTCCTTGGCGTAAGCCAGCGCGTTCTGATAGGCGACTTCCGATTGCGCGAGACCCTGCAGCGCGACGCCGAGCCGCGCTTCGTTCATCATCACGAACATGGCGGCGAGCCCTCTGTTTTCCTCGCCGATCAGCCAGCCTTGCGCTTCGTCGTAATTGAGGACGCAGGTCGAATTGGCGTGAATGCCCATCTTGTGTTCGATCGAACCGCAGACAACGCCGTTGCGCGCGCCGGTCGAGCCGTCCGCGTTGACGAGGAATTTGGGAACGATGAACAGCGAAATGCCCTTCACGCCCGCTGGCGCGCCTTCGATGCGGGCCAGAACGAGATGGACGATGTTTTCGGCCAGATCGTGTTCGCCGGCCGAAATGAAGATCTTCTGGCCGGTAATGGCGTAGGAGCCGTCCTCCCGCTTGACCGCCTTGGTCTTGAGCAGGCCGAGATCGGTGCCGCAATGCGGCTCGGTCAGGTTCATCGTGCCGGTCCAGCGACCCTCGATCATCTTGGGCGCATAGGTCTGTTTCTGAGCCTGCGAGCCATGTGCGAGAATGGCGGCGATGGCGCCGGCGGTCAGGCCGGGATACATGGTGAAGGCCATGTTGGCGGAGGCGAAGAACTCGGCGACGGCGGCGGCGAGCGTGTAGGGCAGGCCCTGGCCGCCGAATTCGGGATCGAAGGCAAGGCCGATCCAGCCGCCTTCCGCATAGGCCTTGAAGGCTTGTTTGAAGCCCTTGGGCGTGGTCACCGAGCCATCGGCGTGGCGGGCGCACCCTTCCTGATCGCCGGGCAGATTGAGCGGCGCCAGCTCCTCTTCGGCGAGTTTGCCGGCTTCGTTCAAGATAGCCTCGACCACATCGGGCGGAACGTCGGCGAAGCCGGCAAGATTATTGTATTTTTCGAAATGCAGCACATCGTTGAGCAAAAACAGGACGTCTTCGACAGGGGCTTGATAGCTTGGCATCGTTTTCTCCCAGCGGATCGACAGGCGCGTTCGGATTAAAACAGGGTTCGCGAACGCGACAGGAAATTTGGCGCAACATCGGCGATATCTGCAGAGTGATCGCGTTGACGGCGTCGCGGCGTTTGCTCCAGGCCTTTGTTCCACCGCACGATCTTGTCCAAAAGTCTCGCGACGTTTTGGCGTCATGCTTTCGGGGCGCTCCGCCGTTTCGGCGTCGGCCCCGTCAATTCATTTAGTTCATATATAAACAATAAGCCGAACTTTGACAATAGGCGGCGCGCCCAAATCGGGACCGCCTTGGAATTTACTGACCGGTTTTCACGCGCGTCCATTCGCGTGTGACGAGTTTCTGGGTCTTCTGATCAAAGGGCGTGACGGTGAACAGCCGCGTCAGCACGCCGGCGTCTGGATAAATCGACTTGTTGTCGGCGACCTCTTTCGCCGCCAGAGCTTTGACGCCCTGCACGCCGCTGGCGAAATTGGTCAGGTTGACATTGCGCGCGGCAATGTCCGGCCGCAACAGGAAATTGATGAAGCGATAGGCTTCCTCGACATGCGGGGCGTCTTTCGGGATCGCCAGATTGTCGAGCGACATCAGCGTTCCTTCCTTCGGGATGACATAGTTGATCTCTACGCCGTTATTGGCTTCGCGCGCGCGGTTGCGCGCCTGATAGGCGTCGCCCGCCCAGCCGACGGCGAGGCAGATATCGCCGTTGGCGAGGGCGTTAATGTATTCCGAGGAATGGAACTTCTTCACATGCCCGCGCATGCCGGCGAGCAGGATAGCGGCCCTTTGCAGATCGGCCGGGTTTTTCGAATTGGGGTCGAGCTTGAGATAATTGAGCGCGGCGGAAAACAAATCCTCGGGACTGTCGATGATATATACGCCGCAGTCGGCCAGCTTCCTCAGCTTGTCTGGACGAAAGACGACGTCCCAGCTTTCGATCGGCGTCTCGCCTAGACGTTCTTTGACCTTCTTGACGTTGTAAGCGATCCCGCTGGTGTACCACATATAGTTGACGCCATAGCGGTTGCCGGGATCGTAGACAGCGAGCCGCGCGGCGATTTCCGGCCAGACGTTCTTCAGGTTGGGCAGCTTGCTCTTGTCGAACTCGAGCAGCACGCCGGCTTGAATCTGTCGTTGCATGAACGTCGCGGAGGGGACGACGACGTCATATCCGGTCTTGCCGGCGAGCAGTTTGGTTTCGAGAATTTCGTTTGAGTCGTAGGTGTCGTAGACGACCTTGATCCCGGTCTCACGCGTGAAGTCCTCAAGGACTTTCGGATCGATGTAATCGCTCCAGTTATAAACGTTGACGACCTTCTGCTCGCCGCTCGCCTGCGCCAGCGCGGCGGGCGGCGCAGCCGCGGCCATCGCGCCTGCGAACAAAAGACCCGCGAGGAGAGGTCGAACCTCGGCGAAGAATTTTTTTGTCGGGTTCATGACGATCTCCAGGCGAAAATATCAACGCGAAAATTTCAGCCGCGCGCGGCTTGCCTCAGGCGGTCCAGCGCGGCGTCGAGCGTCGCGACATTCTTAGCGAAACAGAAACGCACGACATTTCTCACGGGCTCCTGCGCGTAAAACGCCGAAACCGGAATGGCGGCGACGCCGTATGTTTCGATCAACTTCGTGCAAAAGGCGACGTCGTCGCTTTCCCCCAGCGGGGCGATGTCGACATTGATGAAATAGGCGCCCTCGCCCGGCAGGACGGAGAAGCCGCGCTCGATCAGACCAGCAGTGAAATGATCGCGCGCCGCCTGGTAGCAGGCGCGCATGTCCAGAAAATAACGCCGATCCTTGCGAAGGCCATAGGCGACGGCGGCCTGCAGATTGGGTGGCGTCGTGAAGGTCAGGAATTGATGCGCCTTGGCCAGCGTCTTCATCAGCTCGGCCGAGGCCAGCGTCAGTCCGACTTTCCAGCCGGTCAGCGAAAATATTTTGCCGGCGGAGCCGATCTTGACGCAAAGCGCCTCCATCCCAGGAACGCTCAGCATCGAGACATGCTCGCGTCCGTCATAGACGAGGTGCTCCCAAACCTCGTCGCAAATGGCGATAACGCCGTGGCGGGCGCAGAATTTGGCTACAAGCTCGACCTGTTCGCGCTCGTAGACCCTGGCGGAAGGGTTGAGCGGATTGTTGAACACGAGCGCCTTGGTGCGCGCCGTGAAGGCCTTTGCGAGTTCATCTTCTTCGATGCGCCAGCGCGGCGGGCGCAAGGTGACGAATTTCGGCACGCCGCCGGCGCGCAACACCAGCGGCAGATAGGCGTCGTACATGGGCTGGAACAGGATCACTTCGTCGCCGGGCTCGATCGTCGCCAGCAACGCGCCGGCGATCGCTTCCGTGGCGCCCGAGGTGACCAGCGTCTGCGTCAACGGATCGACTTTGATCCCTTGATGTTCGGCGTAATGGTCGGCCATCGCCTGCCGCAATTCCGGCACGCCCATCATCGAGGGATATTGATTGTCGCCCTCGATCGTCGCCTGGGCGGCTTTCTCGCGCACGTCGAGCGGCCCTTTGTCGTCGGGAAAACCCTGACCCAGATTGATCGCGCCCTTTTGTCGGGCGAGCCCCGACATGACCTCAAAAATCGTCGTCGGAAGATTGGCGAAGATCTTGTTCATGCCGCCGGTCCATACGTTTTCATGGAACGGAGGGCGTCGGGCGTGTAAGAGATGGCTCCAGTCAATGGCGACCCCGTTCCGGCAAGAATTCCGTGGCAAAACCCTATCCGAAAAACCTGCCCTTTCACAACCTGTTGACGCTCGGCGGCGCGCGCTCCGGCAAAAGCGCCTTTGCCCGGCGATGCGCGGAAAACAGCGGTCTGGAGCCGGTCTTCATCGCCACCGCCGCGGCGGGTGACGATGAAATGGCCGCGCGGATCGCCCGCCACCGCCTCGAGCGCGGCTCAAGATGGCGCACGGTTGAAGAACAGCGCGATCTGTGCGGCGCGCTCGCGGCCAACGCCGATGAAGAACGGATTATGCTGGTCGACTGCCTGACGCTCTGGCTGTCGAATCTCGCCTTCGCCGGCGCCGATCTCGACGTCGAAACGCGCCGCCTCGCGGCGGCGGTCGGCGGACTCAAGGGGCCGGCGATTTTCGTCTCCAACGAAATCGGTCTCGGGCTCGTGCCGGAAACCGCGCTCGGCCGCGCCTTCCGCGACGCCCAGGGGCGATTGAATCAGGCGATGGCGCGGGCCTGCGACCGCGTCGTCTTCATCGCCGCCGGCCTGCCGCTGACGCTGAAACCGAACGCGGACGCGTCGTTGTGAGCGCTTTCACTTGCGGCCGAGCAGCGGACCGACGACGGCTTCCAGCGTCTGTCCGTTGATCGGCGTCGTGTCCGGCCGCAATGTGGCGCGCACATTGCCTTGCGCGTCGATCACATAGGTCACTGGCAGGCCTCCGGGCGAGCCGAAACTGTTGACGCTCGCATCGCGCGCCATGGCGACCGGATAGGTCATACCGTTGGCCATTCGTTCGACCGCCTCACGTTCGCGCCCGACATCGGTGGACACGCCGATAATGTCAAGCCCGTGGCCATGATGGCGGCGATAAAAGGCGTTGAACACCGGAATTTCGGCGCGGCAGGGCGGACACCAGGCCGCCCAGAAATTGACGAGAACGACATGGCCGCGCTTGGCGGCGAGATTGAATGTCCCCCCGCCCAAAGTCGGCGTCACAAGCTCTTCGGCCTGGACGCAGGTGACGGCCGCGGCGAGCGCCAGCGCGCCCGCCGTCAGGATCGAAAGCCAAGATTTAGAAATCATAGCCGAGTTGCACCTTGTAAAGCGGCGAGGCGACCAATTGGCCCGACGTGTTGTCCGCTACAGCCGCGGCGCCTGAACCGGCGTTCACGCGCTGCCAGACCGGAATGTCGATTTCGGCGTAGAACTTGAATTTGCCGAAGCGAATGTCGAACGAGGGCGCGATGAAGAGGCGCTCGTAGCCGGAATCGTTATAAAGCGCGTTGGCTCCGCTGTCGTGGCCACGAATAGAGGCCAGCGCCTGGAGAAGCGGCGTGATCTTCGTAGCTGGCCCGGCCGCGCCCAAATCGTAAAGCACGCCCGCCGCCGCATCGATTTCGGCGCCGGGCTTGTAGCCTTCGACGGTCATGAAAGGCGCGGTTGCGATCGCCTTGGTGAGATAGCCCCATTTGCCGTCGGCTGATAAATTGCCAAAGTGATAGGCGCCGATAATGAAGTCGGTCGAACCCGTGCCCGGCATGGTGTCGCGATCATAGATTCCATTGCCGCCAGCGTAGGAATAGACCATTCCGTTGACTGTATAGGTCGGGCTCTTCCATTGGCCGGTCGGCAATTTGAGGCCAAACAGCACGCCGGTCGAATGGTCCGGCGAAAAGCCGGAATACATGCCCATGACGCGTATGTCGCCGAGCGCGTTGAGGTTGAATTTGCCGATGTCGCCGACGTCGTCGTAGATCGTCGTGAAGGAGCGCGAGTAGAGCGGCGCCTCGACCATCACGCCCCAGTCGTGATTGATCATGTATTGCAGGCCGAACGTATAGAATGAAGTCTGGATGCGTTTATCTGAATTGTCAGCCGCGGGCGCGAAATGCGATCCCTCGAAATTGCGGTTCTGGTCCGAGTTGGCGTAGCGGAACCAAGCCGACAATCCCGAGTCGGCGGCGTTGGGCGCTTCCGTCAGCCCACCGGCGTCGAAGACGCCGCAGCCGCAGGCGCAGGCGAGCGCTTGCGTGCTTACGGTGGACACCAGGATCGTCGAGAGGATGGCAAGAGCAGCGGCCTTTTTCGGCGCGCGCGAACAAAATCGTATGGTCGGCATGGGATACTCGCATCTGATTGTCGAAGCCGCGTCGCGGCGTTTCGGCGCGCCCACGCGAATGGGCTCACGCCGACGAGAACAATTCAAACGAGTATTGGCGGACCGCGCGGCGAAACGGCGAAATGCGGCGACGCCCGTGGCGCGGCCTGCGCCGCCATGATCGGCGCGCGTGGCGCGGCGAAAGCGGCGGGCAGGGCGAGCGAGGCGATCAAGGACGCGCCGGGAAGAGCGGCGCCGATGGTTTGGCACATCGGACAATCGCTGGAATCGTGCCGATGCGACGGGGTCTGGCCGTCAGAAGCCAAGCCGGCGTCGGCGACGCAAAGCACCGTCGCGCCCTCCGCCAGCCCGAGCGTTTTGCTCAATGCGGCGATAAATCCATAAGGCGCTTCCGCCGCAGCGCGCGGCGCGTAGAGGGTCAAGCCTTGCAGAACCAGGGCAAGCGCGGCAAGGCCGGCGATCCATCGCCAATCTTTCGCCCGTGTTTTGCGCGCGTGATCCATTTGCACTCCCGCGCGCAAACTAACCCGCTGCGTCCGTCCCCGGCAAGGGCGCGCCGCGCGAAAATTTGATCTTGCGCAAATAACGCAAAAGAAAGCCCGCGGAACGGGGTTCCACGGGCTTGTCGTTCGACCGTTTGAGCGGCGATCAGGCCATATATTGGCCGCCGTTGGCGGTCAGCGTCGAACCGGTGATGAAGCCGGCGTCATCGGCGGCGAGGAACACCACGGCGCGGGCGATTTCTTCAGGCTCGCCGAGGCGACCGACCGGGATATGCGGCAGGATCGCCTTTTCGATGACCGCCGGATCAATGGCCTTGACCATATCGGTGGCGATATAGCCGGGACAGATGGCGTTGACGGTGATGCCGGCTTTGGCGCCTTCCTGGGCGAGCGCCTTGACGAAGCCGAGATCGCCCGCCTTGGCGGCGGAGTAATTGACCTGACCCATCTGGCCTTTCTGGCCGTTGATCGAGGAAATGCAGATCACGCGGCCGAATTTGCGCGCGCGCATGCCTTCCCAGAGCGGGCGGGTCATGTTGAACAGCGAGTTCAGATTGGTGTTGATGACCGCGTACCACTGGTCCTTGGTCATCTTGTGGAACATGCCGTCCTTGGTGATGCCGGCGTTGTTGACGAGAACGTCCACTGGACCCAGATCCGCCTCGACCTTGGCTAGGCCGGCGGCGCAAGCGTCGAAATCGGAGACGTCCCATTTGTAGACGGAGATTCCGGTTTCGGCGTGGAACGCCTTCGCGGCTTCGTCATTGCCGGCGTAGCTCGCCGCAACCATATAGCCGGCCGCTTTCAGAGCCTTGGAAATCGCCGCGCCAATGCCGCGCGTGCCGCCGGTGACCACTGCAACTCTCGCCATTTTGTCCTCCAAAAAATCTTCTTCCGGGAGAAAGATATTCGTCCCGCTGGCTTTTCTTCGTTGTTTACATGTCTTCGTTGTTCACGTGGCGCGCCCGCCTAGGCGGGAGGCGCGCCACGGTTCGTTTCTTAGCGTTCGAGCGTCATGGCGACGCCCATGCCGCCGCCGATGCACAAAGTCGCCAGACCCTTCTTCAGGTTGCGGCGACCCATTTCATGCAGCAGCGTGACCAGGATGCGCGCGCCCGAGGCGCCGATCGGATGGCCGATGGCGATGGCGCCGCCGTTGACGTTGACGATGGCTGGATCCCAGCCGAGATCCTTGTTGACCGCCAGCGCCTGCGCCGCGAAAGCCTCATTTGCTTCGACCAGTTCGAGATCCTTGATTTTCCAGCCGGCCTTTTCCAGCGCCTTGCGCGAAGCCGGAATCGGACCCGAGCCCATGATCGCCGGGTCGACGCCAGCCGTCGCCCAGGAGGCGATGCGCGCCAGCGGCGTCAGGCCGCGCTTGGCGGCTTCGGCCGCCGTCATCAGCACCACGGCGGCGGCGCCGTCGTTGATTCCCGAGGCGTTGCCGGCGGTCACGGAGCCGTCCTTGGCGAAGGCCGGACGCAATTTGGCCAGCGCGTCATAGGTGACGCCATGACGGACGAACTCGTCCGTGTCGACGATCACGTCGCCCTTCTTGGTCGAGATCACGAATGGAACGATCTCTTCCTTGAACTTGCCGGCTTTTTGCGCGGCCTCCGCCTTGTTTTGCGAGGCGACGGCGAACCTGTCCTGTTCCTCGCGCGAAATCTGCCATTTGGCGGCGACGTTTTCGGCGGTCTGGCCCATATGATAGCCGTGGAACGCGTCGAACAAGCCGTCGCGCAGCATCGTGTCGGCCATTTTCAATTCGCCCATCTTGACGCCGGAGCGCAGATAGGCGGCGTGCTGGGCCTGCGACATCGATTCATGGCCGCCGGCGACGATGATATTGGCGTCGCCGTTGGCGATCTGCTGCAGGCCGAGCGCGGCGGCGCGCAGCCCCGAGCCGCAGAGCTGGTTGAGACCCCAAGCGGTCTTTTCGTCGGGCACGCCGGCCTTGCGCGCCGCCTGACGGGCCGGGTTCTGACCCTGGCCGGCGGCGAGAATCTGGCCGAGGATCACTTCGTCCACGTCGCCCGGCGCGACATTGGCGCGCTCAAGCGCGCTCTTGATCGCCGCCGCGCCGAGCTCGTGGGCCGGGACGTTGGCGAACGCGCCGTTGAAGGAGCCGACGGCGGTGCGCGCAGCTGAAACGATTACGATGTCAGTGGACATGATACTTCCTCCAAGGTCGCTTCATTCGGCCTGGCTTTGGCCGGCCACAAGAACTGGGTGACTGTTTGAGCATTTTGCCGCCGGAACGGTCAAGGCGCAGTTGTCGGCGATCTATGCACATTTGGTTGTAGGGGGCTGCGATTTCATCAGGCGCGCCGGGCTATGCTCAAGAGCGACGCGGATTCGCCGTTCGGCGTCGACGCCTCCGGTGGTTTTTTCCGATTGCGGCGTTTCCTATGGGATCCGCGAGGGGCTCGTCAACGATGGCGCGTCCGCTAACCATTCCCGGAATGTCTTTTTACGCGGCGCGGCGTTAACCGTGAAAAACACTTTTCGAATGGCCGCATATGCGCGTATCGTAGCAATTAGCGGTCGAACCGCCTAAAAATGCGGCGAAAAATCGAATGATCGCCCAGGGGTGAGGGACGCCGCTATTTTGTGCGGGCGGCGGCGTCGCGTAGGGAGACGAAATGAACAGCCAGAAGCAACCTGTCACAATAAAAAAATACGCTAATCGACGCCTCTACAATACTGGCGCAAGCGCCTATGTGACGCTGGAAGATTTGGCCGAAATGGTCAAGAACGGCGAGGATTTCGTGGTTTTCGACGCCAAGAGCGGCGAGGAGATTACCCGTTCCGTACTGGCCCAGATCATTTTCGAACAGGAAGGCAAGACCGGTCAAAATCTGCTGCCGATCGCCTTCCTGCGGCAATTGATCCGCTTCTACGGCGACAGCATGCAGATGCTGGTGCCGTCCTATCTCGAATTTTCCATTGAACGGCTCACCAAGGACAGCCAGAAGTTTCGCGATCAGTTCGACGCGGCGCTGGGCGCGGTGCCCTTGCCCGAGCAGACCCGCCAGATGTTCCTGTCGGTGGAGGAGCAGGCGCGCAAGAACATGGCGATGTTTCGTCAGGCGCTCAACATGTTCTCGCCTTTCGGCGCCGTCGAACCCGCCGCGACCAAGGAAGCGCCGGCGGGCTCCGAACTCGCGGAAATGCGCGCGCAATTGGCGCAGATGCAGAAACGTCTGGAAAATCTCGATAAAAAGGAATGATCCGACGCTCGCGCGTTTGTCGGGCGCCGGGCGCGTTCGGACTGAAGCGGCTCATCGAGCGGATTAAGGTCGCTGACCCGGTGGATATTGCGATCGGGGTGAACGCTACATGCGGAAGTCTTCGCCGAGATAAAATCGCCGCACGTCCGGGTTGGCGATAATATCGTCGGGCGAGCCTTCGGTCAGCACGTGGCCCGAATGAATGATATAGGCGCGGTCGATCAGCCCCAAGGTCTCACGCACATTATGGTCGGTGATCAATACGCCGATGCCGCGCCCCTTGAGATGGCGCACAAGGTCTTGGATGTCGCCCACCGCGATCGGATCGATGCCGGCGAAGGGTTCGTCGAGCAGCATGAACGAGGGGTGGCCGGCGAGCGCGCGGGCGATTTCGCAGCGGCGCCGTTCGCCGCCGGACAGCGCGATGGAGGGCGACTTACGCAAGCGCTTGATATCGAACTCCTCCAGCAGCGATTCAAGTTCGTGCGCGCGCTTGTCCTTGTCCGGCTCGGCGATCTCCAGTACCGCGCGGATATTGTCTTCCACCGAAAGGCCACGAAAGATTGACGCTTCCTGAGGAAGATAGCCGATGCCGAGGCGCGCGCGCTGATACATCGGCAGATCGGTCACGTCATGGCCTTCAAGCTCGATCGCGCCTTTGTCTGGACGCACCAGCCCGGTGATCATATAAAAAACCGTGGTCTTGCCGGCGCCGTTCGGACCGAGCAGGCCGACGGCCTCGCCGCGCCACACATTGAGACTGACGTCCTCGACGACGCGGCGTCCTTTGTACGCTTTGCCGAGGTGATGCACGTCGAGCGAGGCGTTCGCCATGCTTTGGAATTGCCGCTGCCGCGCCAAAGGGTCCGCCGGATCGCCGCCGCCGGAGGGGCGCCGGGTCGGCCCGCCTTGCGGATAGGAGGCGTCCTGAACGAGCCAGTCGGCGTCGCCCGTCGGCGCGCCCGCGTTCCCATCCGCGCCCAGGCCAGCAAGGTTTTGCACGGCTTTCCACAAGGATGACGGGCTGACGCGCAAGGAAGTGCTTTCTAAAAGGGTTTGTCGACCTACCCGGTAGCGCGACGCGCGGCGTCTGGCAATGGGCGGTCGCGCGGCCAGAACGTCGAGAATGAAATGCGTTATCGGATCAATGGCTCGGCTTTTCGCGCTGGGGCGCGGGACCGGCGGGCGGCGGGCCGCCCTGAATGAGCAGCGAGCGCACGCGGCCGTTCGAGGTCACCGCGCCCTGACCGGTGGTCAGGTCATAGGCCATATTGTCGCCTTTGGTGACGTTTTGCCCCTGCGTCAGAGTGACGTTGCCGATCAAATAGACCTTGTTCGCGGCTTTTTCGTAAACGAGCTTGTCGCCGGTGCCCACCTGATCCTTCGACGTGATGGTGATGGGTCCGACGCCTTCCATGCGGCGCATGCGCGAAGAACCGCCGGCGGCGGGCGCCTGGGACTTTTCGGCGCCGCCCAATTTGCCTTCGAGATAAATCGTCAGAACAGAGGCGTTGAGGCGGGAATCGCCTTGTACGGCGATGACGTTGCCCGAATAGACGAGCTTTTGTTCCTTGTCGAAATAATCCAGCTTGTCGGCGTCAATATTGATCGGCTCGCGGCTGTTGCCGCCCGGCAGAATCGAGCCGCCTTTGGACGCTTGGCCGAAAGCCGGCGCCGTTGTCAACGCCGCGCACGCCAAAAAGCCGCAAAGCGCGAATCCAAGGGCTCTCATTTCAGGGGGTTCCTTTCAAGGCGGGCGAGTCGTCGGCTTCGCCATCCTGATTGAGGATCGAATGCGCCTTGCCGAGGAATGTGACCTTGGCGCCGTCGTCGATCATTTCCATAGCGTCCGATTCTATGACGCCGCCGCTGAATTTTACGTTTACCGGCTGTTGGGAGCGCAGCGCCCCGCTTTTGAAATCCATCGCCGCCGATTGCAGCGCCAGATCGTAAGTCGGGCTTATGATATGGACCTTGCCCTTGAGATCGAGCGTATCGCGGGAAGAGTCGTAATAGCCGTGCTCGGCCAGCACATGAGTTTGTCCTTCCTCGCCCAGCTGCAGCCGCGCGTCGAGATCGACAAGTTCGATCTTGTTTGGCTCATGGGGATCCTGGATGCCCGATCTGGCGTGCAATTCATAAGGGCGCCCATCCCGCTTCTCGCCGGTGAGTTTGGGATGATCCATCGTGATCTTGTTGCCCGACAGCCCAAGCTTGCGGATATCCAAGACGATGGGGGTTGAGCCGAACGGATTGAGCAGCGGCAATAGCAACAACAGCACGCCGCCGCAGGCGGCGAACAGAATGGCGCGGCGCAGAAGTTTAACGCGCGCCGAATTGCGCGAGGCCGTGGCGAAATGATTTACCCGGCCGGTCGCGACGTTCGCCAGCCTTCCCCCCGATTCCTGCAAGCCGCGGTTGTCGATCGCCATGACCTTTCATCTACATCAAAACGGCGGGGTCGTCATCGCAGCGCCTTAAGGCTTTATTCGTGCGAAAAAATGTCCGTTTCGGGCCAGCCTTTGAGATCGAGCTCGGCTCTGACCGGCAAAAAGTCGAAACAGGCCTGGGCGATCGTGGTTCTGTCCTCGCGCGCCAGCATCATGTCGAGCTTGGCGCGCAGGGCGTGCAGATGCAGAACGTCGGAAGCGGCGTAGGCGAGCTGGGCCTCCGACAATTCCGTGGCGCCCCAGTCGGACGATTGCTGCTGCTTGGAAATCTCCACGCCGAGCAATTCGCGCACGAGGTCTTTCAAGCCATGCCGGTCGGTATATGTGCGCGTCAGCTTCGAGGCGATCTTGGTGCAATAGATCGGCGCGACGCGCACGCCGAAGGTCTTTTCCAGAACGGCGACGTCGAATTGGGCGAAATGGAACAATTTCGTCACGCCGGGGTCGGCGAGCACGCGGCACAGATTGGGCGCGTCCTTTTGTCCGGCGGCGATCTGGACGAGGTCAGCCTGTCCGTCGCCGCGCGACATCTGCACCAGACACAAACGGTCGCGATGCGGGTTGAGACCCAGGGTTTCGGTGTCGATGGCGATGGAGACGCCGGGCTGGAAATCGGCGGGCAAATCGCCTTTGTGCAATCTGATTGTCATCGCGGCCGGATCATCCTGATAATTTCGTTGTGCCGGCCTATCATCGCGCCGTCCGGCGAGCAAGGGACCGGCGGCCGGGATTTGCCCAACGGCGCGCGAGCGTCCTTGCGGCGCGCGTTCAGGTTTACCACATCGACAAGACCCGCCGCGCGTCAAAAAAGGTCTCCAATGCCGGAAAATCCTTATTATTCAGGGACGATCAGCGATCATTTCGACGGCTTGCGGTTTTTCGTCAATGGCGGCGGCAGGGACAAAACGCCGCGCGATCTGTGGCGCTGGCGCTTCGAGCGGCGCGCCCGAGCGCCGTGGCCGACCAGTTTTCCCGGCGCCGGTCCCGATCGTCCGCCCGAACGGGTCGCGGGCGCCGATCTGCGCGTCGCCTATATCGGGCACGCCAGCGTGCTGATCCAGACCTTCGGCGTCAATCTGCTTATCGATCCGCTCTGGTCGCAACGCGCCAGCCCGCTGCGTTTCGCCGGGCCCAAACGCGTCAACGCGCCGGGCGTCGAGCTTGAAAGCCTGCCCAAGACTCGACGCCGTGCTGGTCACGCACAACCATTACGACCATCTCGACATCGCGACCTTGTCGCAGCTGGCGCGATTGCGGCCATCGCGCATCCTGACCCCGCTCGGCAACGACACGATCATGCGCGCCGCCAATCCGGCCTTGCAGGCCGAGGCCTACGACTGGGGAGCGCGCGTTGTGATCTCTAAGGAGGTCAGCGTCGGCTTCGAGCCGGCCTATCATTGGTCGGCGCGCGGCCTGTCGGATCGGCGCATGGCGCTGTGGGCGTCCTTCGCCATCAAGACGCCGGCCGGAACGATTTATCACATCGGCGACACGGCCTATGGCGACGGCGCGCTTTTCAAACAGGCGCGCCGCGACCATCCCGACATCAGGCTGGCGATCATTCCCATCGGCGCCTATGCGCCAGTCTGGTTCATGGCCGACCAGCACATCTGTCCCGAACAGTCGGTGTCGATCTTTCGGGATCTGGGCGCCGCCCAGGCGCTCGCCCATCATTGGGGGACGTTCAGGCTGACCGACGAGCCGATCGAGGAGCCGCCGCAACGCTTGGCGGCGGCCTTGGCGCGCGAGGGCGTCGCGGCGGAAAAATTTGTCGTCAAACGCCCAGGTGAATTTCTGTTCGTTTCCTGATCGCGGCCGCATCGCGGCGCTCGCTCGTCTCGATTGTCAGGCTGTTTGCCGGGAGGGGCGCATCAGGGCACGAAAACGAAAATATCGATCTGCGCCGAGTTGTCGCTCGCGTCCTTGGGATCGTTGACATATTCCTCGATGAACAGATTTTTTGCGGCATAGCCGCGTTCGTCGAGATAGGCGGTGATCGCCTCATAGGTTGTGTCGATGTCGTCGTAAGCGCCGCGATGTTCGAATTTAAGCGCCTTGCCGGCCGGCGAGGCGCCCACTTTGATATCCGGGGTCAATTCGCTTTTGCCGCCGGGCGCGCTTTCGATCGGCAGCATCGCGTCGAACTTGAAGCCGGCGTCGTCGGTGTCGGTGAAGACCGACATCGGCCGGCCCGCGACTTTCAAGCCGGCTTTCGCCGCCGCCTCGCGCAATTTCGCCTGGGCCTCGGCCAGTTTCTTGTAGCCTTCTTCCCAGGTCGCGGAATCATGCAGGACAACGACCGGACGCGCGGCGAGTTCGATCGTCTTGACGGCGCTGTCGTTGTCCGAGGCGCTCGCCTTCAGCGCTTCCTGGGTCGGCGCCGCGGCGGGCCCAGCGGCGTCCGTCTTCGCGTCAGGTTTGGCGGTTGTCGGAGCGGGCGTCGGAGCGGCTGCGGCTGGCGCGGCGGGCGTTTGCGCCAGGGCCTGGGCGCAAAGCCCCAAAGTCAAGATGAAAATCCCGGCGGATTGTTTTGTAAAAAGACGTAATCCGTTGATTTTCATGGCCATGCTCCGACCTCTGGCGCGCGGTGGGCCGTGCGCGAAACCATAACGATCCATAGCAGGGCTTGCCGCGCCCAAACGCTTTTTTGGGCCCAAAACAGCCGCAAAAGCGTCAGGCGTCCGTTTACGCACATATTCTTGCCGAAAAACTCTAGCAACTTGCAAGACTGCGCGCGAGCGACGCGTCGTTAGCTATGAACAGGTTTTTCTCCTATATCCTGTCCAAACCGGAGATGAACGGATTTTCGCCGGCGCGCCCGGCGAAGGCGAATTCAAGGAAATTTTCGATGCATCCCTTGGCGGGGCGGGCGATAACCCGCATGAATGGCGCCGGCAATGAAATTCTCGTACTCGATCTGCGCGGGACGCAGGCGCATGTGCGGCCGGCCGACGCGCGCGCCATTCACGCCGCGCCGCGCTTGTCTTACGACCAATTGATGGTGCTCGAAAATCCGCGTCGGCCCGGCGAGCAGGCCTTCATGACGATTTTCAACAACGATGGTTCGTTGTCGGCCGCCTGTGGCAACGGGACGCGCTGCGTCGCCTATTTTCTGGCGCGCGCCGGCGCCGGCGACGAGGTGTGGCTGGAGACGTCCGCCGGGCCGCTGACAGTGCGTCGGCGCGGCGAATTCAGCTTTACCGTCGACATGGGCGTTCCGCGCTTGGATTGGCGCGCGATTCCTCTGGCGCATGCAGCCGACCCGCGCGCATTGGCGATCGCCGCGGCGCAGGGCGCGGGGCTGCCGCCCGCCTTCTGCGTGAGCATGGGCAATCCGCACGCGATATTTTTCGTCAAGGACATCGAAGCCTTCGATCTCGCCGCGTTGGGACCCCGTCTCGAACATGATCCCATTTTCCCCGAACGCGCCAATATCTCGCTGGCGCAGGTCGCCGGCGCCGATCAGGTCCGGCTTAAGGTTTGGGAGCGCGGCGCGGGGATGACGCGCGCCTGCGGCAGCGCCGCTTGCGCGACGCTGGTCGCCGCCGCCAACCTCGGGTTGACCGGCCGCAAGGCGACGATCAGCCAGAAGGGCGGCGATCTTGTCATTGAGCAGCGCGGCGGCGACGATCACATCCTGATGACCGGTCCGGTTGAAATGGAGTTCGAAACCGTTCTCGATGCCGCCATTTTCGCGGCAGCGGCGGCGTCATGAGCGCGAGCGGCGGCTTGTCGCCGGCGCCGTCGGACGACGACGGCGGCGTTCGCGACGTCGAGGTTCTCAGCTTCGGCTGTCGCCTCAATATCGTCGAGTCGGCGACCATGCGCGCGCTCGCAGAACAAGCCGGGCACAAGAACCTGGTCATCGTTAATTCCTGCGCCGTCACCGCTGAATCGGTGCGCCAGACGCGTCAGGCCATCCGCCGGCTCAAGCGCGAAAGGCCGCAGACGAAAATCGTTGTCACCGGCTGCGCGGCGCAGATCAATCCGCGCTCTTTCGCCGAGATGGAGCAGGTCGCCCACGTCATCGGCAATGGCGAAAAGACTTTGGCGACGAGCTGGGCGCGGCTCGACGCGCGCGTCAATGTCGGGCCGGCCTTTCCGCCGTTTCCCAGCGGAGCCAAGGCGTCGGCGTTGGCGGCCATCGAAGGCCGCACCCGCGCCTTTCTGGCCATTCAGAACGGGTGCGATCATCGCTGCACCTTTTGCGTCATCCCGCAGGGGCGCGGCCCTTCGCGCTCGGCGCCGCTCGAGGACGTTCTCGCCCAGGCGCGTCGGTTCGTCGCGACAGGCCATAAGGAAATCGTTCTCACCGGCGTCGATCTGACGTCCTGGGGCGGCGATCTCGCCGGCGCGCCCAAGCTCGGATCGCTGGCGCGCGCTCTGCTCAAGGCCCTGCCGGAGCTGCCGCGTCTGCGCCTGTCCTCAATCGACTGCATCGAGGCGGATGCGGATTTGCTGGCCGCCTTCGCCGAGGAAGAACGTTTGGCGCCCTACCTGCACCTGTCCTTGCAAGCGGGCGACGATCTCATTCTCAAGCGCATGAAACGCCGCCACAGCCGCAAGGACAGCGTCGAGTTTTGCGCGACACTGCGGCGACTGCGGCCCGATATCGTTTTCGGCGCCGATCTGATCGCCGGCTTTCCGACCGAGGACGAGGCGATGGCGCGCGCCAGCCTTGATCTGATCGACGATTGCGGGCTGTCCTATCTGCATGTCTTTCCGTTTTCGCCGCGCCCTGGCGCGCCGGCGGCGCGCATGCCGCAGGTGGCGCCGGGCGTGATCAAGGCGCGCGCGGCGCGCCTGCGCGAGGCTGGCGCGCAAGCTTTGCAGGCGCATTTGCGCGCGCGCGTCGGTAAGACCATGCGGGTTCTGAGCGAGCGCGGCGGATTGGCCCGCGCGGCCGACTTCACTCCCGTGCGCATTGCCGGGGCTGCACCCGGGCGATTGATCGACGTCACGCCGCAAGGCGTTGATGGAGATGCGCTTTACGCGGTAACGTTCGATTCATAGTGAATCGAGAGTCCGGGGTTGCGGTAACCCAAAGCTCAAGACTCTCTCGCAGATTGATCCGATCGCCAAAGCTAGCCTCGCGATGGGCGGCAGGATCGGGCAATGCAGACGACAACTTTCCGCAACGGCGCCGATTTCCGGGCCTATTTCAACGAATCGGTGGCGGGCGCGCAATGGCGGCCGGACCAACGCGATCAGTCGGAACTCGCCCGCCTGCACGCCAAATGGGCGTTGTTGCGCGCGTTGGCGCGCGGCCGGCGCATTGCCCGCCAGGCTTCGGCCGACAGTCTTGCCTTTCGCGATATGGTCTGGCGGCAGGCCCGCGCCCTTTCGTCTCTCGCGCGCCGCGCCGCCTCGACGCCGGCCGATTGGGCCCCGGCGCCGCCGCGGCTCAAAACAGCCCTGGCGGCCGCGCGCGCCGCAACGCGGCGGCTGCCGGTTTTGGCTCTCTTTTCCGGCAGGCGGCTGCCGGTCTTGGCTTTGGGCGCGACGGCGGCCTGCCTGATCGCCGCCTCGAATTATTTTGAAGAAACGTCTCCGACAACGCCGGCCGGGCATTCGGCGTCAGAGCCGGTTCATGCGCAATGGCTGGAGATCGTCCGGCCGTTCAGTCTGTTTTCGCTGGACGCGCCATTCTTGAACAAGGCGCCGCACGCCTATCAGGCGCGTCGCCATTCAACCGGCGGCGGACGTCAGGATATTCTGACATTTGGCAAGTTCGATCAGGGCGCGCCTTTCGTGCGGCTCGACATTTATCGCTTTGGCGCCGAGCCGAGGATGACAGCCTCGTTTTTCGTCGATATGGCGCGTCAGGCGGCCGAAAGCGGCGCGGCGATCGAGCGCGCCGGGTTGCCGGGCGAATTAACGACGCGGTTTGGCGCTTTCGAAGCGGCGGAGCTGATCCTGGCCAAGGGCGAGACGCGGCGCGGCCAATGTTACGGCTTCCGTCTGTCGGGTTCCGGCGATGTCGTTTCGATGACGGGCGTGGCCTGTGGATCGGATGAACGGCCGTTGGACATGGAGCGGCTCGCCTGTCTGATCGACCGCGTCGATCTGATCGCGGCGGGCGAGGATACGGCGCTGCGCGCCTTTTTTACCGCGCCGTTCCGTCCCAATCCCGCCTGCAGCGTCCATGCGGCGCGCGCGCGCGAACCGGTTCGGCCGCGCAAATCCGGAGTTTGAGCGCTTTTTGCCAAGTTTTGCCCACTATGCCAAACCCGGGGCATGGAAACGCGCGCGGCAGACAAAGATTCGGCGATCGGCGGACCTCTGGTTCGGCGCGTCGTGTTGGCTGATTTCCGCTCCTATGGCGCGCTTGATCTCAAGACCAAGGCCAGAATGATCGCTTTGGCCGGCGACAATGGCGCGGGCAAGACCAATCTGCTTGAGGCGCTGTCCCTGTTCGCGCAGGGGCGCGGCCTGCGTCGGGCTGAACTGACCGATCTGTCGCGCGTCGGCGCGACGCGCGGATTCTCGGTCTTTCTGCAATGCCTTGGCGCCGATGGCGACACGTTCGAGATCGCGACCGGGCTGGAGCCGGGCCTGGATGGAACGCCGACGCGCAAATTTCGCTTGGATCGCCAAAATGTCGCCTCAGCGCGGGTTTTCGCCGACCGGGCGCGCCTCGTCTGGCAGACGCCGGCCATGGACGGGCTGTTCATCGGCCCCGCGGGCGAGCGACGGCGTTTTCTCGATCGGCTGGTTCTGGCGGTCGACGCGGAACATGGCGCGCGCGTCAACGCGATGGAGCGAGCGTTGCGCAATCGCAATCGCCTGCTGGAACAGGGCGGCGACGACCGCGTCTGGCTTGACGCCGCCGAGCGCGAGGTCGCCGAGCTCGCCATCGCCGTCGCCGCCGCCCGGCGTGAGACGGTCGGGCGGCTCAAGGCCCTGATCGAAGCGACGGACGTTGACGATTCGCCCTTTCCCTGGGCCGATATCGCGCTTGAAGGCGAGATCGACGATCTGATCGCGGCGAGCCCGGCGCTGGAGGCGGAGGAGACCTATCGCGCCCTGCTGCGCGACAATCGCGGCCGCGACGCGGCGGCGGGCCGCGCCCTGATCGGGCCGCAGGCGAGCGATCTTGTCGTCTGGCACGGCCCGAAAAAAGTGGAGGCGCGACGCTCCTCGACCGGCGAACAGAAGGCGCTGCTGACAGGGCTGGTGCTGGCGCACGCTCGTCTCGTTGCCGCCATGAGCGGCATGGCGCCCGTCGTTCTGCTCGACGAGATCGCCGCCCATTTCGATCCGCTGCGGCGTAGGGCGTTGTTCGGCGCGCTCGACCGTCTTGGCGGCCAGGTCTGGATGAGCGGCGCGGACCCCGCCCTGTTCGACGACCTTGGGGCGGACGGCGCGCTGTTTCTGGTCAACGCCGGACGCGTCGAACCCGTTTGACGGCGCGGCGTTCACGCATGATCTTTTGCGTCGGACGGCGCGCCGTGGCATTTTGGTTTGGCGGGGGCGGGAGCGTCAGTCCAAATCGTTCGGCGCGCGAAGCGTCGAAGTCTTTGTATTTGGCGGATGAACTGATTTGGTTGAGCAAACGATGTTTTTCGCGCTTGGCTTCCTGATCGCAGGATTGCTCGCGCTGCTGTTCCTGCCGGTGATGTGGGCGCGAGCCATGCGCCTGACGCTGGCGCGGCTTGAACGCAAATTGCCGCTGTCTTTCGCCGATATCGAAGCGGATCGCGATCAGATGCGCGCTCAATTTGCGGTGGAAAAGCGCCAGATCGAACAAAAGGCGGCGATTGTCACGGCGGAAAAGGCCGAAGACCTCGCCGAACTCGGACGGCGCGCGGTGACGATCGCCCGGCTTGAGGAAAATCTGGCGCGAACGCAGGCTTCGCTCGCCGAACGCGAGCAGGAATTGGCGCAATCGCGAGATTTCGGCGAAAGAACGCAAAATTCGCTCAACGATACGGCGGCGCGCCTTGCCGCCCATATCGCCGAATTGGCGAACGAACGTGCCGCC
This sequence comes from uncultured Alphaproteobacteria bacterium, assembly GCA_963736175.1. Classification (GTDB taxonomy): domain Bacteria; phylum Pseudomonadota; class Alphaproteobacteria; order Rhizobiales; family Beijerinckiaceae; genus Rhodoblastus. Next base: position 464,129 of record CAVTNU010000002.1, read on the forward strand.
CATGGCGATTTGCGGCAAAAGCACGACGTCCTGAGCGTTCAGGCGCTCGAAACGCACTCGCGGCTGGTCGAGACCAGCGACAAGCTTTCGGCCGCCGAAACGGCGATCGAGCGCATGACGACCGATCTGACGGTTCTGCGGCGCACGGCCAAGAATCAGGCTGCCGACCTTCAGGCGCTGACGGGCGACCACGACGAGGCGTTGCGCCAGATCGCTTCGTTCGAAACGCGCCGTTCGAGGTTGTTGGCCAAAATCGCCGTCGAAAAGGAGCGCGCCGCCGCGCTCGAAGCCGAGCGGCAAGGCTTGCGCGCATCCCTGCCCGTGGGCGCGCCGGAAGCCGATGTCGGGGCTTTGCGCGCGGCCATCCTGGATATCGGGCGCAAGGTCGCCGGCGATGGCGAACTCGCCAAGATCGATCGTGCGTAGGCCGGACGGAAGCAGGAAATTGCGGAGGATGAACGCGCCCATCTTGCTCTTGCAGGCGGCTGGCGACATAATTGCGCCATGCGGCGCTCCTGCGCCGGGCAAATTCAGTGCGGCCAGCAGCAATTCATGAGCAAAGAACTAACCGACGAGGAAAGAGCCGGGTTTCTTTCCGAAATCGAGCGGTTGCGTCAGGAACATCGTGATCTCGACGACGCCATAGACGCGCTGGTGGCGGTGGGCGCCAACGATCAATTGCAAATACAGCGATTGAAAAAGCGTAAATTAGTCTTGCGCGACCGGATCGGCTTTCTCGAGGACGCGCTGACGCCGGACATTATCGCCTGAGCGTCGCGAGCCAGGCGCCGCCGCCGGGACCTGCATTTTTTCGTTCCCCCGTCCGATAAAATGCTTTAGGACGCAGGCTTTCCGCCGAACGGTCCGTCAATCCCGCGGTCAATCAGCCATTTTCGTCAGGTGCGCCTGTGACGTTATCGCCAAAACCCGTCGCCATTATCATGGGCAGCCAGTCCGACTGGGACACCATGCGCCACGCCGTCGAAACGCTGGACGCGCTGGGCGTCGGCGCGGACGTGCGGATCGTTTCGGCGCATCGCACGCCCGAACGTCTGGTCGCTTTCGCCAAAGGCGCCAGGGCGGAAGGTTTCAAGATCGTCATCGCCGGGGCCGGCGGCGCCGCGCATTTGCCGGGCATGACCGCCGCCATGACGCCCTTGCCGGTTCTGGGCGTGCCGATCGAATCGAAAGCTTTGTCGGGCAAGGATTCTCTGTTTTCGATCGTGCAAATGCCCGGCGGCGTGCCGGTCGGCACGCTCGCCATCGGCAAGGCGGGGGCGATCAACGCCGCGCTGCTCGCCGCCGCAATTCTCGCCCTTAACGACGAAGGTCTGGCGCAAAGGCTTGACGCCTGGCGCGCCGCCCAGACCGCCAGCGTCGCGGAGCGGCCGAAAAATGATTGAGCCGGGGTTGTTCGGCGCGCTTGGGCCGGGGGCGCGCGTTGGCGTCGTCGGCGCCGGCCAGCTTGGCCGGATGCTGGCTCTGGCGGGCGCGCGTCTCGGCCTCCACAGCGTTGTCTTCGCCAACAGCCCGGATGAGCCGGCTATCGAGGTTTGCGGCGGTCATGTCATCGGCGATTACGCCGACGAGGCCGCTTTGGCGCGGTTCGCCGATCAAGTCGACGTCGTCACCTACGAATTCGAGAATATTCCCGCCGCGGCGGCGGAATTTCTCGCCGCGCGCCTGCCGGTGCGCCCCGGCCCGCAGGTGTTGGCCCTCACACAGGACCGATTGCGCGAGAAGGACTTCATCGCCGGGCTCGGGCTTGATGTCGCGCCTTATATGGCGGTCGAGGAGCCCGGCGCGCTCGTCCGCGCCGTCGAGCGGATCGGCCTGCCCTCGATTTTGAAGACGCGCCGCTTCGGCTACGACGGCAAGGGCCAGATCCTGATCCGCGAGGGCGACGATCTGGCCTCGGCCTTTCGCGGACTGGGCGGCCAAAGCGCCATTCTCGAAGGTTTTGTGCGGTTCAAAGCCGAGATTTCCGTCGTCGCGGCGCGCGGCCTCAACGGCGAGTTCGTCGCCTATGACGTCTGTCAGAACGTGCATGAACATCACATTCTGGCGACGACCCGCGTTCCGGCCGACATTGCGCCAAGCCTGGCCCATCGGGCGCAGGAGATGGCCAGGACGATAGCCGAGGCGCTCGACTATGTCGGGGTCATCGCGGTGGAGATGTTCCTGGTCGAGACGGCGGGCGAGCAAAAGCTGCTTGTCAACGAAGTCGCCCCGCGTGTGCATAACTCCGGCCATTGGACGCTGGACGGAGCGACGACGTCGCAGTTTGAACAGCATTTGCGCGCCATTTGCGGCTTTCCGCTCGGCTCGGCGCGCCGGCTTGGCCGGGTCGAAATGCGCAATCTGATCGGCGACGACATTCTGCGCTGGCGCGAAATCCTCGCCGAGCCGGACGCCTGCCTGCATCTCTACGGCAAGGCGGAGGCCCGGCCGGGACGCAAGATGGGCCATGTCACCAGATTTTTGCCGTGAAGGACGCGCCTCCGCCTGCGTAAAATTCCCGACTCGCGCTGGACAGCGATTAAGGTTTTATGGTATCGCAACCGCCAACGGTCCGGCGCTCCGTAAGCGCTGGTTATTTTTTTCATATGGCCTGTGTGTTTGCTCAATTCACGCCGGCCCAGCATCACAGGATCAAGGCGTGCAGGTTCTCGTTCGCGACAACAATGTCGATCAGGCTCTCAAGGCGCTCAAGAAGAAGATGCAGCGCGAGGGCATTTTCCGTGAAATGAAGTTGCGCGGGCATTACGAGAAGCCGTCTGAAAAGCGCGCTCGCGAACAGGCCGAGGCCGTCCGTCGCGCCCGCAAACTGGCCCGCAAGAAAATGCAACGCGAAGGCCTGCTGCCGATGAAGGCCAAGCCGCTCGTCGCTCGCTAGAGCGCGGTCCTGTTCAGGAATTTAGCGTTTTTTTGGGAATTCGGGCTCGTCGCCCGCTTGTTTGGCGCCCGGTCAATCCGGGCGCTTTCGCGTTTCCGGCCTGAGGCGCTTCCGAATCAGACGGCAATGAAATGTTCACCAAGAAGGGCTTAAAACCTTCTGGATTGACGTCAGGCGATTGCGAGCGGCGATCCGGGCCTGGCGCGTGAACCGAAGGCCGGGAAGCGAAGGATTAGGCGGCGATTTTCGCAAAATCGCCGCAATTTCGGGAAATTCAGAGCGCTTGCGATGAAGTTGGATGCGGGCGGTCGGAACGTGAATGGGCGCAGAACATCCGGCAGCCGGGGTAAATGGTCATGAACGGCGCAATTTTTTTGGCGAATGATGCCTGGCCTTGGGCCAGGAAGCCGACGACGGCGTGGCGCGCCGGCGTTTGCTTGGCTTTTGCGCTTTCGCTTGGCGGTTGCGAATCCATCGCAGGTTTGTCTTCGCCTTCGCGCGGCGCCGGCATCGCCGAAGTCGTCGCCGACGATCCGCACGCCGTTTCCGCCAATATCGATTCGCTGTCGCGGGTTATCCAGCGCAATCCCAACGACCCCGAAGCGTACAATACGCGCGGCGTCGCCTACGCGAAGATCGGCCGCTACGATTCGGCGATCGAGGATTTCACCAAGGCGATCCAGTTCGATCCGCGCAATGCGCCGGCCTATACCAATCGCGCGCTGGCCTACCGTCAGACCAACCGCAACGACGCCGCTCTCGCCGATTTCACCCACGCGATCAATTCAAACCCCAATCATGCTCCGGCTTATCTCGGCCGCGCCAATCTCTTACGCGCGCAGGGCCAACTCGACCGCGCGCTGGCCGATCTCGATCAGGCGATCCGCCTCAATCCCGAAAACGCTCAGGCGTTCCATGCGCGCGGCCTGATCTTCCAGCGCGAAGGCCAGAACGAACGGGCGGTCACCGATTTCGACAACGCCATCGATCGCGATCCGTTCCACGCCGCGCCTTATCTGGCGCGCGGCCAAAGCCTGAACGCGCTCGGCAAATATGACAAGGCGATCGAGGATTTCAACGCCGCGCTCAATGTTGACAATCGCATCGCCGAAGGTTGGGCCGGACTCGGTCTGGCCTATGAGCGCAAGGGCGATACGCAAAAGGCCGCGCTCAATTATCAGCGCGCCTTGATGCTCGATTCGGGCAATGCCGTCGCCCGCGAGGGATCGGGCCGCGTCGGCCGCGGATAAGGCGCGCCGCAAGCGCGGCTTGGCGGACATGCGACGCTTTTTCGGCGTCGTCTACATCACGCTCCACAGAAATACCGGAAGCGCCGCAATCGCTAGCAGCGTCGAGATCACGACGAGGCCGGCGACCTCTTCGGGCCGGTTGTCGTAACGGGCGGCGAACATATAGGCGTAGACGGCGGCCGGCATGGCGCTCTGAAGCACAAGAACGCCGCGCGACACGCCGGTGAAGCCCAGCAGATACGCGACACCCCAGCCGATGGCGAAGCCGCCGATGAGACGTAGCGCTCCATAGAAAAAGGCGTGCGACAGCGATTTCACCTTCAACTGCGCCAGCGATACGCCCAAAGCCAACAGCATGATCGGAATGGTGAGGCCGCCCAGAATATGCAGGGCGCGCGCCAGCGGCAGCGGCAAAGGCGTCGCCGTGACGCTCAACGCGGCGCCTAGAAACGTCGCCCAGATCAACGGCGAGCGGGCGATTTCGCTCACCGAGAAACGTCTCATCGCCAGCGCTTGCCCGACGGAAAAGGTGAAAACCGTGTGGACGGCGAAATAGGCCATCGCCAGGCCGAGACCTTTTTCGCCGAAGGCGAACAGCGCGAGCGGCAGGCCGATATTGCCGGTGTTGGCGAAGGCTGTGGCGGGCAGGAAAACCGCCAACGGCTGGCCCAGCGCCTTGACCGCCGCGGCGCCGAGCGCCAGCGCCGCGATAATGCAAAGCGCCGCGCCGAGCCCCATCTGTGTCAGCGCCCCCATTTGCAGGCCGGACGTCGACAGCGAATCGATCACCAGACAGGGCGTGCCGATATTGATAGCGATGTGGGCGATATTGGGCGCGTCGAACGGCTTTTTGAAAAAACCCCAAAGCCAGCCGATGAATGCGACCAACGCGACGGGCGAGATGACGTTGAACAGGACATCGAGCAATAGGCGGCTCCCGACAGGCGAAGTTATCCTACCTTTATTTTCCGCTCGCGACAGCGGCGCGCTTGGCTTGCCGGACCGCTTGCTCCAGCGCTGACAGAAAGGCCGAGCGGTCGCGCGGCGAAAAGCCTTTCGGGCCGCCCGTGACCTCGCCGGACGAACGCAGATCCGCCATCAGATTGCGCATCGCCAGCGCCATGCCGATGGAGGCCGAATTCGAAGATTTTGCCATTGGGCGCGATGACGGAGGCGCCCGCTTTGACGCAGCGGTCGGCGAGCGGAATGTCGGCGGTGACGACGATCGTGCGCGCGTCGGCGCGCGCGGCGATCCAGTCGTCGGCGGCGTCCGGCTCCTGCGCCGTCAGCACGCGCTCGATCTTCGGGTGGCGCGGCGCCTGGATCAGCCGATTGGCGACCAGAAACACTTGCAAATCATGGCGCGCGGCGACCTTGTAGCACTCGTCCTTGACCGGACAGGCGTCGGCGTCGATCAGGATTTCCACAGCGGACGGAATTGCGGCTTCGCTCATCGGACGCCGAAAGGTTTGAAAACGACACAGCCAGAAATGGCGTGTCGTCCTGGCGGGCGCGAAGTCGAAACGCAAAAGGCGCGGCCTTTCGCGCCGCGCCCCGATTTTACCTGCGCGCCGGCAGCTCTCAATGCGCTAGCGCCTTGAGGATGTTCTCGACCACCTTCTTGGCGTCGCCGAACAGCATCATTGTATTGTCCTTGAAAAACAGTTCGTTTTCCACGCCCGCGTAGCCCGAGTTCATCGAGCGTTTGACGAACATCACCGTCTTGGCCTTTTCGACGTCGAGAATCGGCATGCCGAAAATCGGCGATTTCGGGTCAGTCTTGGCTGCCGGATTGGTGACGTCGTTGGCGCCGATGACGAAGGCGACGTCGGCTTGAGCGAATTCAGAATTGATGTCTTCAAGTTCGAATACTTCGTCGTAAGGCACATTGGCCTCGGCGAGCAGCACGTTCATATGGCCGGGCATGCGTCCGGCCACCGGATGAATGGCGTACTTGACCTCCACGCCTTCCTTTTTCAGGACGTCCGCCATCTCGCGCAGGGCGTGCTGAGCCTGCGCCACCGCCATGCCATAGCCCGGCACGATGATGACCTTGGACGAATTCTGCAGGATATACGCGGCGTCGTCGGGCGATCCCTGCTTGACCGGACGCGTCTCGACATGGCCGTCCGCCGCCGCGGCGTCCTGGCCGCCGAAGCCGCCGAGAATGACCGCGATGAACGAGCGGTTCATGCCCTTGCACATGATGTAGGAGAGGATCGCGCCTGACGAGCCGACCAGCGCGCCGGTGATGATCAGCGCGAGATTGCCGAGGGTGAAGCCGATGCCAGCGGCAGCCCAGCCCGAGTAGGAATTGAGCATCGAGACGACGACCGGCATGTCGGCGCCGCCGATCGGCACGATCAGCAATACGCCGAGCGCGAAGGAGATCAGCGCGATCACCAGGAAGAGCACGTGGCTCTCGGTCGCGAAGAACACGCCGATGCTCAACACCAGCGCGACAGCCAGCGCCAGATTGATGGCGTGGCGCTGCGGCAGCATGATCGGCTTGCCGGACATGCGCCCGTCGAGCTTCAGGAAGGCGATCACCGAGCCGGTGAAGGTGACGGCGCCGATGGCCGCGCCGAGCGACATTTCGATCAAGCTGGCGCCGTGAATCGCGCCCGGCGCGCCGATGCCAAAGGCCTGCGGCGCGTAGAGCGCGCCCGCCGCCACCAGAACTGCGGCGAGGCCGACGAGCGAATGGAAGAAGGCGACGAGCTGCGGCATCTTCGTCATTTCGACGCGTCGCGCCAGAACGGCGCCGCCGCCGCCGCCCAACGCCAGGCCGAGCAGAACGAGCAGCCAGCTCGCCGCGCCCGAGGGCGCTTTCAACATCAAGGTGGTGACGACGGCGATCGCCATGCCGATCATGCCGTAGAGATTGCCCTTGCGCGAGGTGGTGGGATGCGACAGGCCGCGCAGGGCGAGAATGAAAAGAATGCCCGAGACGAGATAGAGCAGGGCTGCAAGATTGGCGGTCATCGGCTTCAGCCCTTCTTCTTGTACATGGAGAGCATGCGTTCGGTGACGAGGAAGCCGCCGAAAATATTCACCGAGGCCAAAATCAGCGCGAAAAAGCCGAAGACGCGCGCCCAGGCGGGGCCGTCATCGGAGACGCCGGCGGTGTCGACGCCGACCGACAGCAAGGCGCCGACGACGATCACCGAGGAAATGGCGTTGGTCACCGACATCAGCGGCGTGTGCAGCGCTGGCGTCACCGACCAGACGACGTAATAGCCGACGAAGACCGCCAGAACGAAAATGGCGAGACGGAAGACGAAAGGATCGATCGCTCCGCCGCTCGCGGCGTGGGCGGCGGCGCCGGCGGACGTCGCCAATTGGTCGGCGTAATGCTGCGCGGCTTCAGCCGCCTGACGCGCGGCCTCGGCTGCGGCTTGCGCCTTGTCGAGCAGGGATTGCGTAGTTTCATTGGCCATGGGGCGCCCCTCTGTTGGGCTGAAAGATGTTAAGCGGCCGCGCTTGGCGGTTTACGCGTTGATGAAATTGGGATGGATGACGGCGCCGTCCTTCGTCAAAAGCGTCGCCTTGACCAGTTCGTCGTCGAAATTGATCGCCAGTTCTTTCTTCGTCTTGTCGATCATGGTCTCGAGAAAAGCGAACAGGTTCTTGGCGTAAAGCTGCGAGGCGGTGGCTGCGAGACGTCCGGCGACATTGAGATGGCCGACGATCTTGACGCCGTTGTCGGTGACGACGACTTCATCCGGCTTCGACAGGGCGCAATTGCCGCCGCGCTCGACAGCGAGGTCGACGATTACCGAGCCCGGCCGCATGGAGGCGACCATCTCGGCTGAAATCAACTGCGGGGCGGGGCGGCCGGGGATCAGCGCCGTGGTGACGACAATGTCCTGCTTGGCGATGTGCGAGGCGGTCAACGCCGCCTGCTTGGCCTGATATTCCTTCGACATTTCCTTGGCGTAGCCGCCGGCGGTCTGGGCCTGCAGGAACTCCTCGTCCTCGACGGCGAGGAATTTCGCGCCGAGCGACTCGACCTGCTCCTTGGTGGCCGGGCGCACGTCGGTGGCGGTGACGATGGCGCCGAGGCGACGCGCCGTCGCGATCGCCTGAAGGCCGGCGACGCCGACGCCCATGATGAAGATCTTCGCGGCGGGAACCGTGCCTGCGGCGGTCATCATCATCGGAATGGCGCGGCCATATTCGGCGGCGCCTTCGAGCACGGCGCGATAGCCGGCGAGATTGGCCTGCGAGGACAACACGTCCATCGCCTGCGCGCGCGTGATGCGCGGCATCAGCTCCATGGCGAAGGCCTGGACGCCGGCGCCGGCGAGGGCGGCCAGCGCGTCATGATGGCCATAGGGGTCCATGATGGCGAGCACGGCGGCTCCGGGCTTCACGCCGGCGAGCGCGGCCGCGTCGGGGCGGCGCACGCAGAGCGCGACGTCGGCGTCCTTCAGCGCCGCGGCGGCGTCCGACGCGATCGAGGCGCCGGCTTTTTCGTAATCGGCGTCGAGCACGCCCGAGGCTTTGCCCGCGCCGGTCTGCACGACGACTTCGGCGCCAAGGCCGACAAGCTTCTTCACGGTCTCAGGCGTCGCCGCGACGCGCTTCTCATTGGCGTCGGTTTCGGCAGGAACGGCAATGCGCATGAAAGGCTCCACTTGAGCGTATTTTGAGAAACGGTAAGACAGTCCAGAGAGGACTTTTGGTTAAACAAACAATTGAGCGCGGCTTTCGGGGGAGCCGAACAGACCGCCCGCGGCCCCGAAAGCCAACTCCAGGGCTGTTCAACTTGGCGTGAATGAAGGCTTAGAGCGTCAGGAAGGCGGGAATGACGACGATGGCCGCTGTGGCGAGCGTTCCCCATTTCTCCAGCGAGGCGAACACGCGATTGGTCGCTTCATGCTCGGCATGGTCCAACGTCGGATTGCCGCCTGAGGCTTCATATTGCGCCACCAAATTTGTCTCCCTATGTCTTTTGGCGGATCCTTTTTCCCAAAACCGGAAGGTTCTGGCAAGTAGTCAATCTGGCTTATCTGCGCCGGCGTCCAGTCCGACCTGTCTCAGCGCCGCCAATTGCCGCGCCGCCAACGCTTTTTCGTCGAAGTTCTGCAGCGCCGCTTCGAATAGACGATGGAAATTCAGGCGCGCGCCAAGATGTAAAAAAGCGCCGCCAAGTCCAATCGCCGCCCGATCCATGAAGACGAATTCGCGCGGAATGCGCACTGGCCCCTTGTCCTTCAAGCCCTGATGCACTTTCGCCGCTTCGGCGCGGCCATAGGCGCCCGGCGCGACGCCGTCGGCGATGGTGCGGACGCGATCGTCCAGCAAGGGACCCAGAATGAAGCGAGCCCAGAGGGTGAGGATTTCGACGAGATCCTTCGTCAGGTTTTGAAACCCCCAGATAGCGAAAGCGTGGGCGATACGCGCCTGATCGTTGGCGCGCAAGGCCCGGTAAAGTTCGACGACGCCGCCGACAAAAGCGGCGGGAAAGATCCGGATACAGCCATAATCGAGCAGATTAATTCCGGCCGGCCGTCCATCCGTCGAGAAAATTGTGTAATTGCCTAGATGCGGATCGCCGTGGATGACGCCGTAGTGGGCGAAGGGCGACCACCAGGCCGCAAACATCGCCTGCGCCACCAGATTGCGCTCGTCTTCCGGCGCGCCGGTCAGGTCAAGAAGCCTCGCCCCGTCCAGCCATTGCATCGTCAAAAGCCGGCCGGTCGACAGCTCGGAAAGGATGCGCGGGACGCGAATGTCGGGCGCGTCCGCCAGCATCAGCGCGTAAAGTTTCGCGTGTTTCGCTTCGCGCGCATAATCGAGTTCCTCGCGCATGCGCGCGCCGATCTCGCTCGCCGTGTCGCGCGCGTCGATGGCGCTGTTGAAGCGGCGGTGCAGTGACAACAGTAGATCGAGCTGCTGCAGGTCGGCTTCGACGGCCGAGGCCATGTCGGGATATTGCAGCTTGCAGGCGAGCGCTTCGCCTTGGCGCGAGCGGGCGCGATGCACCTGTCCGAGCGAGGCGGCGGCGGCCGGGTGCAGATCGAATTCGGCGAAACGGGCGCGCCAGTCGGCGCCAAGTTCGGCGTTCATGCGGCGTTTGACGAAGGCCGCGCCCATCGGCGGCGCCGAACTCTGAAGGCTCGCCAGCTGCGCCGCATAATCGGCCGGCAGCGCTTCGGGAATCGTCGCGAGAAGCTGCGCCACCTTCATCATCGGGCCTTTGAGGCCGCCAAGCGCCCGCGTCAAAGCCTGCGCGTCGCGCAAGGAATCGCCTTCGCCGAACAGGCGCGATCCGGCAAAGCGCGCGGCCAGCGAGCCGACATTGGCGCCGACCTGCGCGTAACGCGCCGCTCGCGCGCCGAACCGATTGGCCTCGTCGTCCTTGTCAGCGGCCATAAAGCCCCGTCAGCGTCGCTTTGCCGAGCGCATTGGCGTTGATCACGAAACCGGTCCGCGACGCCGTGGCTTGCGGCGGCGCCGGCAGCTTGTCGACCTTCAGCGCATAGATGGTGAAATTGTAGTGATGCCGCCCATCCCCGACCGGCGGGCATGGGCCATGCCATCCCTGTTCGCTGGAATCGGCGGTAATTTGCCTGGCGCCGTCGGGCAATCCTTTGCCATCGGCTTGAATTCCGGCCGGCAGGGCGCGAGCGCTCGCGGGAATGTCCACCACCACCCAATGCCAGAAGCCCGCACCGCCGGTGGGCGCGTCGGGGTCATGCACCATCAGCGCGAAACTTTTCGTTCCGGCCGGCGGATCGCTCCAACTCAACGCCGGTGAAATATTGGCCCCGGCGCAGCCGAAGCGGTCAAAGACGTTTTTGATCGCGATCGACCCGCCGGCCTGAAAGTCGGCGCTCGTCAGTTCGAACGCATTGGCCGGCGCAATCGCCGCGAGGACGGTCAGCGCCGCCGATACGAGCGTTGTCTTCAACATGAGCGGTCTCTCCTCGGCTTGAACGATCTCGTCGGCGAAAGAACAAAATGCGCTAAGCTGCTGGATGGTTGGCGCCGACGCGCGTCAGCGCGGCGCGAATAAAGGCTTCGGTCTCGACCGGCGAGGTGACGGGCAGCATGTGCCCGCCCTCCATCAGGGTCAGTTCGACCTGCGGCGACCTTTTCTGCAGCGCGACGCCGTTCCCGTCAAAATCCAGAATGCGGTCCTGCTTGCCAAACAACACGCTGACCGGCTTTTTCAGGTCGCCGTAGCGGGCCTCCTGGGCTGGGATGTCCGCTTCGACGACGCCGAAGTCGCGCGCCGCGGCGATGTAATTTTTCGGGCGCAAGGTCAACAGGCCGCCGCCCCTTTTGCCGAAATCAAGCGGCGTGCGTTGCGGACCGAAAATATAATAAAACACAGCCGGCGTATTGAAAATGGCGAAGGGCAGCGCCAGCGTCCAGGCGAAAAGTCGGCGTAAAGCGGGAGAGCGCAGGGAAAGAAAGCGGAACGGCGGCGGCGTCTTGACGTTCGCGTAATGGGTAAGCGGGGCGATCAGTGCGGCGCCGCAAATGGCGTCGGGACGATCAAGCGCCAGCCGCAAGGCGATGGCGCCGCCGAGCGAGTGGCCGACGATCAGGGGTTTCTCAAGACCCATGAGGGCGATGAACTGGCCAACGACCCGCGCCTGATCGGCGATATGCGCGGAAGGCCAGAAATCGGAATAGCCGGAGCCCGGCCGATCGATCAGCAGGACGCGGTGGTCGCGGGCCAGAGGTCCAGCTAGCGCGTAAAGAAAATTGCCCATCTGGCCGTTCAGCCCATGCACGAAAACGAGGGCGGGACCCGCGCCGCCGCCGGCCGGTTCGCCCATGTCGAGATAGTGCAGGCGCCGCCCGTCGATCTCGATGAAGCGTCCTTGCGGCGGAACCGCCCTCTCCATCGCGCGGGCCGTCAGCCATGACCAAAACGCCAGACCGGCGAGCGCGAAGACGCCTGCCGCCAAACAAAGATACAGCCACAGGACCAGCAGCATCGGCTTAGACCAGCCGTTTTATCAGCGACCAATAATGGACCGGCATGAGCCGTTCGATCAGCGCCAGGAGTTTGGCGTCGGAGCCGACCAGCACCCGCCGCTTTTCCGCTTCGATGGCGTCGACGATGATTTCGCCGGCGCGGGCCGGCGACAAAGTCAGCGCCTTTTCCAAGCGTCTGATTTCTGCGGCGGCCTTTTCCGGCGAAACGGCGGGGCCGCCGCGACGGGCGTTCTTGGCGATGGATGTGGCGACGCCGCCGGGGTGAACGACCGTGACGCCGATATTGGAGCCGTCAAGCTCGTGCGCCAGCGCGTTGGAAAAACCGCGCAAGGCGAATTTGCTGGCGCAATAAGCGCTCTGGCCGGGCGGGGCGATCAGGCCGAACAGGCTTGAAAGATTGACGATGCGCGCCTGCGCGCTGGCGCGCAGCAGCGGCAGGAAGGCGCGCGTCATGCGCACGGCGCCGAAAAAATTGATCTCCATCAACCAGTCGAAATCGGCTTCGGCGACCTGTTCAAAGTTCCCCGCCAAAGCGACGCCAGCGTTGTTGACGAGAATGTCGAGCCCGCCGTGATCGGCCTGCACGGCTTGCGGCAGCGCGGCGACGGCGGCGCGATCGGAGACGTCGAGCCTGCGCTGGCTTATCTTGACTCCCGTTCCGTCCAATTGGCGCGCCGTTTCGTCAAGTCCGTCCGCGTCGATATCGACCAGCGCAAGATGACTGCCGCGCCCCGCCAGCGTCGCCGCTACCGCCCGGCCGATCCCGGATCCCGCGCCCGTGACCAGCGCCGTCTTGCCTTGCAGGTTCATGCGTCATCCCATTGTTTGGCGCCCGTCACGGCGCCTCCAGGCGCTCCAGCTCTTCGATCATGCCTTCGATCATCGATAGGCCGATATCCCAGAACTTGGGGTCGCGCGCGTTCAGGCCGAAGGGGGCGAGAAGTTCGCCGTAATGTTTCGAGCCGCCGGCCTCCAGCAGGGCGAAGTATTTTTCGACGAAGCCGGGTTCGCCTTGCTGATAGACGCCATAAAGCGAGTTCACCAGGCAGTCGCCGAACGCATAGGCGTAAACGTAAAACGGCGAGTGGATGAAATGGGGAATATAGGCCCAGAACGTCTCGTAACCCGGCCCGAGCCGGATCGCCGGCCCCAGACTTTCGCCCTGAACGCTCATCCATAATTCGCACAGCCGCTCGGCCGTCAATTCCCCCGATTTGCGCTCGGCGTGGACCTTGCGCTCGAATGTGTAGAACGCGATCTGGCGCACGACGGTATTGAGCATATCCTCGACCTTGGAGGCGAGCAGCGCGCGCCTTTGCGCCGGATCGCGCGCGTCCGCCAGCAACGCGCGGAAGGTCAGCATTTCGCCAAAAACGGACGCGGTTTCGGCGAGCGTCAGCGGCGTTTGCGCCATCAACGCGCCGTTATGCGCCGCAAGAACCTGATGCACGCCGTGGCCGAGTTCGTGGGCGAGCGTCATCACGTCGCGCGGTTTGCCCTGGTAGTTGAGCAGAACATAAGGATGGACGGACGGAACGGTCGGATGGGCGAAGGCGCCGGGAGCCTTGCCGGGGCGCACCGGCGCGTCGATCCAGCCATGATCGAAAAAGCGGCCGGCGATTTCAGCCATGCGTGGGGAAAAGCGCCCATAGGCCGACAAAATGGCCTCTTTCGCTTCGCTCCACGCATAAGTCTTCTGCGGCGTGTCGGGCAAAGGCGCATTGCGGTCATAGTGATTGAGTTGGTCCTTGCCGAACCAGCGCGCCTTGAGCTTGTAGTAGCGATGCGACAGGCGCGGGTAAGCGTCGCGCACCGCGCTCGTCAACGCCGCCACCACCTCGGGCTCGACACGATTGGACAGATGGCGCGAATCGGCCGGATCCTTGAAGCCGCGCCATTGATCGGAAATATCCTTATCCTTGGCGAGCGTATTGGTCACCAGCGTAAAGATCCGCATGTTGGCTTTCAGCGTCGCGGCCACGGCGTTCGAGGCCTTTTCGCGCTTTCGCGGATCTTCGTCCTGAAACAGGCTGAGCGTCGGTTCAAGCGTCAACTCCTGCCCGTCGACCTCGAAACGCAGCGCCGCGATGGTTTCGTCGAAAAGACGATTCCAGGCGGCGCGGCCGGTCACTGATTTTTCGTGAAACAGGCGCTCGATCTCGTCGTCCAGCTGAAAGGGTTTTTCCTTGGCGATGTCCTCGATCCAGGGCCGGTAATGATCGAGCGGCGCGCGCGCCGCGGCGGCGCTCAAGGCCTTGTCGTCGAGCCGGTTCAATTCAAGCTGGAAGAACAGAAGATCGGAGGCGGCGGCGGTCATTTTCTCCTGCGCGTCGCCGAAAAATTTCGTGCGCGCCGGATCGGCGGTGTTTTCGGCGTAGACGAGGCCGGCGTAGGACATGACGCGCCCGATCAATTCTTCCAGCCGTTCATAACGGACGATGGCCTGAAACAGCTGTTCGCTGGCGTCTGGGGCCGCCAACGCCTGAGCCAATCGGCCGCGCCAATCGCCGGCGAATAGCGCGCATTCGTTCGCCGCGCGCTCAAGATCGTCGCGAAACTCGCTCGTCTGCATGCCTGAATAAAGATCTTCAAGCCGCCATTGCGGCAGATCGTCTGATGCGGCGCCTGCGGTTGACGGGCGCTCGTTGAGCGCGGCGGAGAGGGCGTTGAAGGGGTTCAAGTGCATGGCGCGATTATAGACCCGTTGAGAGCGTTGAGGCAGCTATATTTGGCGACTTGCGCCAAAGGTTCAACCAAGGCTCCGCCAGGCGCGCGCCCTTCTTAAGGGAAAATACCGAATTCGCCCAAAGTCCTGCAAAGCCAGGCCACAGGCGTCATTTTGCGCTTCCGGTCGGACATATCGGCGCGTCGACCGTTAACGCGTTCTAAACGGAACGGGGCCGCCCGCCCGGCGAAAAGACCCTTCGGCGCATCAATTTGGAGCGATTGGGCTTTGCCCGTTAACACCGCATTTACCGCGATGCAGCAGCATGGCGCCAAGCGGGCAAATCGACCGTTTGTCGCCCGCTTCCAAAAAAGCGGCGAGGCCCGCCGTCGAGAAAATGGCTAAAAACAATCATGTGGCGCGCGCTCGGCCTTGGCTTCGATCGCGCCCTGAGAAAGTGGAATGATGATTTCGACCGTTTTGATCGCCGATGATGATCCTGTTCAGCGCCGCCTCCTGGAAGCTATGGTCAGGCGTTTTGGTTACGAGGCGGAAACGGTTGAAGGCGGGCAAGCGGCGCTGGACCGCTTACAGGCGCAAGGTCGGCCCAATATCGATCTCTTGATTCTCGATCTTGTCATGCCCGATCTCGATGGTATGGGCGTGCTCGGACGCCTGCGCGAGGCGAGGATGACCACGCCGGTCATCGTGCAAACGGCGCATGGCTCCATTGAGGCGGTGATTTCCGCCATGCGCGCGGGCGCCATCGATTTTGTCGTCAAGCCGGTCGGCGCAGAACGGCTGCAAATCTCCATCAAGAACGCCATGCGCGTCGATGCGCTTGAGGATGAAATCCGCCGCATCAACCGTAAGAACGCAGGGGTTCTCGGCTTCAAGGATATATTGTCGCATTCGGACGACATGATGAGAGCAATTCGTCTTGGCGAACGCGCCGCCAAGTCCAACATTCCGGTGCTGATCGAAGGCAAATCAGGCGTCGGCAAGGAATTGATGGCCCGCGCCATCCAGGGTTCGTCGGAACGGCGCGGCAAGCCTTTCGTCACGGTCAATTGCGGCGCCTTGCCGGAAAACCTAGTGGAATCGATCCTGTTCGGCCACGAGAAGGGCGCCTTCACTGGCGCGACCGAAAAGCACGCCGGCAAGTTTCTTGAGGCCAATGGCGGCACCTTGTTTCTTGACGAAGTCGGCGAATTGCCACCCGAAACGCAGGTCAAGCTGCTGCGCGCGCTGCAAGAGGGCGAGATCGACCCGGTGGGCGCGCGCCGCTCCGTGCGCGTCGACGTGCGGCTGATTTCGGCGACCAATCAAAATCTCATCGATCTCGTCAAACGCGGTCTGTTTCGCGAGGATCTCTACTACCGCCTCAACGTCTTTCCCATTTGCATTCCGCCGTTGCGGGCGCGCCGGGTTAACTCGCCGAACTCGCCCGTCGCTTTCTGGCGCGGTTCGCCGCGGAAGAGGGCAAAAGACTGCGCGGCATTTCCGCCGAGGCTTTGGCCCTGCTGTCGATCTACGACTGGCCCGGCAACGTTCGCCAGCTCGAAAACGCCGTCTTCCGCGCCGTGGTGCTGTGCGACGGCGATGAACTGACGGTCGCCGAGTTCCCGCAAATCGCCGCGCAGGTCGAGGGTTTTGACGTGCGTGTGCCGCCCGCGCCGGCCCCGTACGCGCTCAGCCAACCGACCGCGCGCGAAATTGTGCGGGTCGAAGTGCGCGACCCTAATGTCATGCGCCTGCTTGATGAAAATGGCGACGTGCGCACGCTGGAAAGCCTCGAGGAGGAGGCTATCCGCTTCGCGCTGGCCCATTACCGCGGTCAGATGTCGGAAATGGCGCGCAAGCTCTGCATCGGGCGTTCGACCCTTTATCGCAAGATGAAGGAATTCGGGCTCGATGAGACGCAGGTCGACACCAACGCGGCGTAGGGTCTGTGGAGACTTCCGCGCGGACGGCCGCGCGCCGACGGGGCGCGTATGAGGCTCCTCGCGCAAGGCGTCTTGTTGCGCTCAGGCAACGCAAATCGAATCTTCGTGACGGTTGGAGGTTTTTGTCGTTGTCGCGGGTTGATTTTTGCGATGCGAGCGCGCTTTTTAGCAAATTCTGGATGGCTGGCGGCGCGGCGTCGGCAGGTCGGTCGAGCTTCAATTCAGACGTTTGTCGCCAAAGGGCCGCGTTTCGTGAGTAGCCTCGGGGCGTCGTCGCGGCGAGCGGACGGCGGGCTGAAACCTTCCGTTGGAAGCAGGCGACGCTAAATTTAGGTCAAAAGGGCGGAACATGCCGTCTCGGCTTCGAGCTTTATGGATTGTCGGCCTGGCCTCGACGGCGTTCGTCGGCGCGCCGGCTGGATTGGCGCGCGCTTTGTCGACCGAGCAGGGCGCCAACGCGCCCATCCGATCCGCCCGCGCGGGGCTTGAGCCGCCCGCGTTCGTGCTGCCGGAAGAGCCTGAGGTCATTGTAGATTTAGGCGGAGCGGACACACCCAAAAGCGCCTCGGCGCCGATGTCCGACGCCGTCGCGCGTTCAGATGGCGCTCTGGATCCCGCCAAATCCGATGTCGCTAAGTCCGATGTGGGGAAAAACGACGCCCCCGTCGCGACGGGCGCGCCTGCGCCGCGGATTGAGGAACGCCGCGCCACCGCCGCGCTGGAGCCCGGCAAAGCCGATATCCCGGCTGTGGCCGCGCCTGCCGCGTCGCCCGCCGCGCCGATTGTCCCGAACGTTGAAGGCGCGCAGCCGCCGCAAAGTCCGCCGGCGATCAACGTCGCGATCAAGGACGCGCTGGAATCGCTGGCCCGCGCGCCAGCGCAACGCGCTAGCGAGGCGCGCAAACAAGTCGAAACCCTCGCCGCTTTCTACGCCGCCCGCGACTACGCGCCGATCTGGTTGGCGCAGGGCGAGTGGACGGACGCCGCCAAAGGCGCGTTCGCCCGCCTTCAGCGCGCCGCCGAGGACGGGCTCGATCTGCGCGACTATAAGGTCTATTCGCTCGACAAAGGCGCCGACGCGTCGCTGGCGCAGGGCGAGTTGGCGCTGTCGGGCGCGGTCGCCGCCTACGCCCGGCAGGCGAGCGGGGCGCGCATCGATCCCGCGCGCATTTCGCATCTGATCGGCGCGCGTCCGGAAGTCGTGGAGACGGCCAAAGCGCTTGAGGACACCTCGCGCGCCGCTGACGCCGACGCTTTTTTGCAGGGCTATAATCCAGCCCATCCGGGATATCTGGCGTTACGCGCCAAGCTCGCCGAAATCCGCGCCAGAACGACGCCGAGCGCGGCGCGCGAGATCATCGCGACGGAGCCGCCGCTCAAGCCCGGCGCGCGCGATCCGCGGGTGCCGCTGGTGCGCGCGCGTTTTGGTCTGGATATGGGCGCCGATCCCGCCGATAGCGCGCTTTACGACACCAAGATCGCGGCGGCGGTCGCCGATTTCCAGCGCGTCAATGGACTGCCGCCCTCGGGCGTCCTGACGCCTCGCACTCTGGCGGCCCTGAGCGGGATGCGGCCCTCGAGCCTCGAAGCGGAAATCATCGCCAATATGGAGCGTTGGCGTTGGCTGCCCAGGGATATCGGCGTCGATCGCATCGAGGTCAATCTGCCGGAATTCGAAGTTCGGCTGACGCGCGCGGGGCAGGCGGTTTATCAAACGCGCGTCGTTGTCGGCAAACCAAACACGCCGACGCCGATCTTCTCCAACAAAATGCAGTATCTGATCGTCAATCCGTCCTGGAACGTGCCGCAGTCGATCATAAAGAAGGAGATGGCGCCGAAGGCGGCGCAGGATCCCGGCTATTTCAGCCGGCTGGGATATCAAGTTACGTTCAGACACGGCCTGATGACGGTCCGTCAGCCGCCAGGCGAACGCAACGCGCTGGGCCGTATCAAATTCATGTTCCCCAACGACTACTCGGTCTATCTGCACGATACGCCGTCGCGCAGCTTGTTCGCCGCGTCCAGGCGCGCGTTCTCGCACGGTTGCGTGCGCGTCGACCAGCCTTTCGCCTTCGCCGAGGCGGTGCTCGGCCGCGACCATGGCTGGACCGAGGCGCGCGTGCGCCATCTGATCGGCGGCGGCGAGCGCACCGTCTTCCTGCCGGCGACGCTGCCGATCCACATCGAATATTTTACCGTGAGCGTCGATGCGGCGGGCCAGACGCATCAGTATGAGGACATCTACGGCTACTCGCGAAAAGTGCGCGAGTTGCTCGGGCTCAACGGCTGAACGGTTTCAAAAGGCTTGGCGCGTCTTGGCGATCGGTCGTCGCCAACGTCCGACGGGCGGTATCCCGCCCATTTGCGCGGCGTTTTGTTGATCTTGACTATAGATATTCAGGGCAAGCAGAACGCCACTGACGCTCCGGACGAAGTCTGCAATGATCAGCCTTCGTCGACCAACCTTGTGTCGAAAACGAAGCGTCTTGCTTTTCCACAAGTTTATTTCAGGCAGAAGCAACGGCCGGGCTGAGCGCAATAGGCTCGATGACGCGAGCCTAAGCTTGCGCGGCGCGCCAAATTGTCACACCGGAGAAAAAAACAGGTGGCGCGGCCTTTTTTGACAGGGTGTGGCTTTATCGAGACAATTAGTGTATGCAGGGCGGCGCCAAAGGGGAGCAACAGCGCGTTAACACATTTCGTCAATGATTTGCTCACCATGTTCGCCGCACGTTCAGGCTCGCCTGAGCGCCGCCAGAGTTTCAGGTCTCTGCCCGACAGCCAGCGAGTTCAAATTTGCGCAAACGTTTTGCCGTCGCACATCGCTTGATAGGCCTAGCCAATTTTAAGGCTTTTGGGTTCTTGTCGGCGCTAGCGATGGTTGTTTCGCCGACGTCGTTGCAGACAGCGGCGGCCAATGGCGATACGCGCACACTCTATCTCTATCATTCGCACACCAAGGAGACGATTGCGGCGACGTTTCGCGTCAATGGTCATTATGACGCCGCGACCCTTGAAAAACTGAATTATTTTCTGCGCGACTGGCGCAATGACGAACCGACCAAGATGGACCCGCGGCTGTTCGACGTCGTGTGGGAGACCTATCGGGCGGGCGAGCGCGGCTCCAGTCCCGACGATCCGATCATCGTCGTTTCCGCCTATCGCTGCCCGGCGACGAACGCCATGCTGCGCCGCAGATCGCGCGCGGTCGCCAGACATTCCCAGCACATGCTCGGCAAGGCGATGGATACGACGCTTCCCGAAATGCCGCTTGAGCGGCTGCGCGAAATCGCCATGCGCATGCAACGCGGCGGCGTCGGTTTCTATCCGCGCGTCAACACACCGTTCATTCATCTCGATGTCGGCGGCGTGCGTTCGTGGCCGCGCATGAGCTACGACCAGCTTGCGCGTCTTTTCCCCGACGGCAAAACCGTGCATCTGCCCTCCAATGGTTCGCCGCTCGCCCGTTACGCCGAGGCCAAGGCCAAGATCGAGGCGCGCGGCGGCGAAGCGCCGGTTGTCGTGGCCGAACGCAGCGGCGGCGGCGTCAGGGGCTTTTTCGCTTCCCTGTTCGGCGGCGGCGGCGAGGACGAGGACGAAGGCCGCGTCGTCGCGACCGCCAGCAGCTACCGTCAGAGCGGGCGCGGCGAGCGCGCCGTCGCCTCGAACGATGACGAAGAAAACGCCGATGTCGCGCCCGCGCCAACGCGCGCGCAAATGCTCGCCAGCGCGCAGAATAATCTGCCGCGCGGGGAAACCTATCTTACAACCCCGGCTGCCGCGCCCGCCCCGGCGCGCCAACAATTTGCGTCTCTCGGTCCGACGCCGCCGGCACCGCCCGTAAAGCCGACGCCGCTTGAGGAAGGAACCGCGCAACGCGATGTTCCGGCCGATACGCCTTTGCCGCCGCGCCGCCCGAACGACATATTCAGTCTGGAGTCCACGCCTACTCCGCCCGCTCGCCCGGTCGAGTTGGCCAGTCTGCCGGCCATCATCACCCAGGGCGCCAGCGCGTCGCCGAGCGCGCCTTCGTCCGCCGTCGACGCTTTGGCCTATACCGGGTTGCGCGGCGTGGACGCGGCGGCCCCGGTCGCGACGCCAGCGCCGTCCGAGTCGCCTTCCCTCCGCAAAACCATCGTTGCGTCGCTGCGGCCGGCCGCTCGCGCCAAGAGCGCGCGCGTGGCGACGACGCGAGCTATCGAGCAGGAAATGTCGCCGGCGCGTATTGATCGCGATAATTTCCAAGCGCTGATCGCCAAAGCGCTGACGACCGACGCGCCATCCGACGCGGTGCTGGTCGCGCGCGCGGCGGGTCTGCGGGCGTTCGCGCGTTTGGAAGCGCAAGCCGCTTTCGCGCCCATGGGCGGACCGCCGTCGCGTTTCAGCGCCGAGGCGACGCGGTTGACCGTCGGCGGGTTCACCGCCAGCGACCGCAAAGTCGATTGATTTTGTCGATGCTCCGACAGCAATGCGTGGGGTGCGCAAAGAGCGCATTGATGCTATGAGGCGCAAATGAACGCCTCGAACAACACCAAGAGCATTTCAGCGAACACCGCCGCGCAATCGGCCGTGCGCGCGCTGACCACGGAAATCGCCGGGATCGCCGCGTTGAAAGCGGCTTTGGTCAACGGTCTCGGCGCGCCGTTCGAACGAGCCGTCGCCGCGATGCAACAGGCGAGCGGCCGCGTCATCGTCACCGGCATGGGCAAATCCGGCCATATCGGCCGCAAGATCGCCGCGACGATGGCCTCCACGGGAACGCCCGCTTATTTCGTCCATCCTGGCGAAGCCAGCCATGGCGATCTTGGCATGATCCAGTCGGGCGACGTCATCCTCGCCCTGTCCTGGTCGGGCGAGACGGCGGAGCTTGCCGACATCATCACCTATTCCCGGCGCTTTCGCACCATTCTGGTGGCGATCACCTCAAACGCCCAATCCGCGCTTGGCGCGCAGGCCGACATCTGTCTGGCCTTACCGCGCGCTGAGGAGGCTTGCCCGATCGGACTTGCGCCAACGACGTCCACCACGATGCAATTGGTCATGGGCGACGCGCTGGCGATCGCTCTGCTGGAGGCGCGCGGCTTCACAGCTCAGGATTTCGGCGTTTTCCATCCCGGCGGCAAGCTCGGCGCGAAATTGCGTTACGTGCGCGATCTGATGCATGTGGACGCGGCGATTCCGCATGTGCGCGTCGGCGCCTCGATGGCGGACGCCATCATGGAAATGTCGAAAAAGGGTTTTGGCTGCGTCGGCGTGCTCGACACGCGGGACGGACTTGCCGGCATCATCACCGACGGCGACCTGCGCCGCCACATGCGCGCCGACCTGATGGCGGCGGCGGTCGAGGAGGCGATGACCGCCAATCCCCGCACGATCCGACCGGACATGTTGGCGGCCGAAGCGCTGGAAATCATGAACGGCGCCAAAATCACGGCGCTTTTCGTGATCGAGAGCGACCGGAAAATCTGCGGCGTCATCCACCTTCACGATCTCTTGCGCGCCGGCGTGGCCTGAGAAAGTCGGTTGCTCAGCGCGGCCGAAACGCGCCCGCGCGGCCGCCTTCCCGGGTCAGGCGACCTTTTCGCGCAATTGTCTCGGCAGCGGGAAGGAGACATGTTCGCTGGCGGTGGTTATCGTGCTGATTTCCAGCCGATAGCGGTTTTCGAACGCGCCGAGGATTTCCTCGACCAGGACTTCCGGCGCCGAGGCCCCCGCCGTCACGCCGAGCGATTTGATCCCTTCAAACAGGCTCCAGTCAATGTCGGTCGCGCGCAGCACGAGCTGGACGCGCGGACAGCCGTTGCGTTCGGCGACTTCCTTCAGGCGCAGCGAATTAGAGGAGTTTGGCGAGCCGACGACGATAAAGGCGTCGATGTTGGACGCGATCTGTTTGACCGCTTCTTGCCGATTGGTGGTGGCGTAGCAAATGTCGCGCTTCTGCGGTCCGATGATTTGCGGATATTTTTTGCGCAGGGACGAGACCACAGCTTCCATATCGTCGAGCGACAAAGTCGTCTGGGTGACAAACGCCAGTGAATCGTTGACCGTAAAGGGCAATGCTTCGACGTCGTCGGCGTTTTCGACTAGGGTTACGGCGCCTTCGGGCAATTGGCCCATCGTGCCGACGACCTCCGGATGGCCCTTATGGCCGACCAGAATCACGTGGCGTCCGCGGCCGTAGTGGATTTCGGCTTCGCGATGCACTTTGGTGACCAGCGGGCAGGTGGCGTCAATGGCGAGGAGCTTGCGCGCTTCGGCCACGGCCGGAACCGACTTTGGAACGCCGTGCGCGGAAAATATCACGGGGGCGCTTTCGTCAAGAATTTCGTCAAGCTCTTCGATGAAAATGGCGCCCTTCGTCGTAAGGGATTCAACGACATAGCGGTTGTGAACGATTTCGTGGCGGACATAGACGGGCGCGCCGAATTTGGCCAGCGCCTGTTCGACGACGTCGATAGCGCGCACGACGCCCGCGCAGAAACCGCGCGGAGCGCAAAGATAGGCGTGCAAAATCGGTTTGGCGTTCATGTTCCAGCTCGCGCTTCAAGAGCAAATTCGCCAATAGCCGCGAGGCTCTTCGGGAAAATGCGGTGAAACAAATCGCCAGGGCTCTCATTCGTCTGAGAAAAGCGCCGAGCGACGTCCTTGTTTTGGGCGCGCGCGCGCCTTTCTGTCAAGCCGGCGCGCCGAAATCACACGCGCCGCGTTCGCGCCGCATTCTCCCCTTATCCGGACGCTCGCCCCACCCGTCTGATTCTCCGCAACAAGGCTGTTCATGTCCGAACTCGCGTCGCAAACGAGTTTTCTTGCGCCCATCCTGGTTTTTCTCGCCGCCGCCGTCATCGCCGTGCCTTTGTTCAGGTTCGCGGGGTTTGGCGCCGTCATCGGCTATCTGGCGGCGGGCATGGCGATCGGCCCGTCCGGGTTTCGCCTGATCGCCGATCCGGCGACAACGCTGAATATCGCCGAACTTGGCGTCGTTCTGCTGCTGTTTCTGATCGGCCTTTCACTGAAGCCGGCGCGTTTTGTCGCCATGAGCCGCGATATTGGCCTGATCGGCCTCAGCCAGATGGCGATCTGCGCGTTTTTGATCGGCGCGGCGGCGGAGAAAATTCTCGGGCTTGGCCGTTACGGCGCCGGCGTCGCCGGCATTTCGCTGGCGTTCTCGGCCACGGCCATCGCTTTGCAGTTGCTCGACGAGCGCGGCGACGGGCAAACCGAATACGGACGGCGCTCCTTTGCCGTCCTGCTCGCCCAGGACATCGCCGTTGTGCCGGTTCTGGCCCTGATCCCGTTGATTTCCAGTCGCCATCCGGCGCTGGCCGGGTCGATGAAAGAAGCCTTGTTCAGCTTATCGCAGGCCTTCGCGGCGCTGTCTTTCGTCATCATCGCCGGCCATTATGCGCTCAATCCGCTGTTTCGCGTGCTGGCGCGCGCCAACGCGCGCGAGGTCATGACGGCGGCGGCTTTGTTGATCGTGCTGGGCGCGGCGCTGTTGATGCAATCGGTCGGCATGTCGATGGCGCTCGGCGCCTTTCTGGCGGGACTGTTGTTGTCGGAATCGAATTTTCGGCATCAGCTCGAAGCCGATATCGAGCCGTTTCGCGGTCTGCTGATGGGGCTGTTCTTCATGTCGGTCGGCATGTCGGTCGATCGTCATGTGATCGCCGCCAACGCGCTTTTGCTGGCGGGCGGCGCGCTGGCGATCATCATTTTGAAAATGGCGGTGGTTTTCGGCTTGTTCAGGGCGCGCGGAACGCCTTGGCGCGAGGCGCTCAAGGCGGGCGGCGTGTTGACGCCGGCCGGCGAGTTTTCCTTCGCGATATTTCCGCTGGCGGCGGCGCATCGGCTGATGGAGCCCTCGCAAGCCAATCTGCTGGCGGCGCTGGCGGCGTTGACGATGGTGCTTGGTCCTTTGATCGCCAAATTGAGCGAACAATTCGTGGCGCGATGGAAAATCGCGCCGCAGACGGATCCGGGGCAGGACAGCGTGCTGGAGTTGCCGCCCGACAAGCGGGGCAGCGTGCTGGCGATCGGTTTCGGCCGCTTCGGCCAGATCGCCTTGCAGCCTCTGCTTGCCGAACGAATTGACGTCACCGTGATCGATCTTTCGGTCGAACGCGTCCGCAACGCTGGCCGGTTCGGCTTCAAGGTCTATTTCGGCGACGGCGCGCGACTCGACGTCTTGCGCGCCGCCGGCGCGGCCCAGGCGCGCGTTATCGCCATCTGTATCGACGATCGCGCTAGCGCCAGCGCCATCGCCGCTCTGGCTCAAGAGAATTTTCCTTTGGCGCGCGTGTTCGCCCGGGCTTACGACCGCAATCATGCGCTCGAACTCATCGAATGCGGCGTCGACTATCAGATCAGGGAGACGTTCGAATCCGCCTTGGCTTTTGGCGGCGCCGCGCTGCTTGAGCTGAAAGAGGATCCAGATCGGGCCAAAGACGTAGTCGAAGCCGTGCGCCGCCGCGATCTCGACCGTTTCGCGGTGCAGCAGGCGGGCGGGGCGCCGCTGCCGCTCTATTCGGCGCAGGCGCGCCTCGCCCCCGAGCCGCTGACCCGTCCGATCAAGAAATCCAAGGGCCTGACCAAGGAAAGTCAGGATATTGTCGATACGCCGGCAAATTAGAGGCCTATTCAACATTATAGATGTTCGAACTGCGGTCGGCGGTTCGGCTGGGTCGGGCGCCTCGGCTTTCGGCGTCGGCGACAACAAAAACGACATTTTCGCGCGCTCGTTGCGTTGTCACAATCTTGCCCCTATCTAAAGGACGGCGGCGCGCCCTGGGGCGCGGCGCTTTTTTGATGACACCCCCGTTCGAAAGACCTGCGATGGCCCGCGATGTTAGCGATCAAACGACCGTCTCGTCGCGCGCCGAACTGGTTGAGTGGCTAGCGCAAGGCGCAAAGCCAGACGGCCCGTTCCTGATTGGCGCGGAACATGAGAAGATCCCTTTTTACAAGGCGGACCGCACAAGCGTGCCGTATGAAGCCAGCGGCGGAAACGGCCGTGGCGGCGTGCGCGATTTGTTGGAAGGCCTGCGGGCGGCGAGCGGTTGGTCGCCCATTGAGGATTGCGGCGCGCTGATAGGCCTGTACGACGAGAACGGCGGCGGCGCCATTTCGCTGGAGCCGGGCGGTCAGTTTGAATTGTCGGGCGCTCCGATGGCCGACGCGCACGCAAACGCCGCCGAGGCGCAGGCGCACATGACCGCGCTCCAGCCGATCGCGGAACGGCTGGGCATTGGCTTCCTCGATTTGGGCATGAGCCCGAAATGGACGCGGGCGCAGACGCCGATCATGCCCAAGCAACGCTATCAGATCATGGCGCGCTATATGCCGAAAGTCGGCGGCCTTGGCCTCGATATGATGTTTCGCACCGCGACGGTTCAGGTCAATCTCGATTTCGCCTCGGAAGCCGACATGGTTCGCAAGATGCGCGTATCGCTGGCGCTGCAGCCGCTGATCACGGCGCTGTTCGCCCATTCGCCGTTTACCGACGGACGCCCGAATGGCTATCTGTCAATGCGCTCGCAGATTTGGCGCGACACCGACGCCGCGCGCACCGGCATGCTGCCCTTCGTGTTCGAGCCGGGAATGAGCTTTGAGCGTTACGTCGATTATGCGCTCGACGTGCCGATGTATTTCGTCAAGCGCGACGAAACCTATCACGATGTGGCGGGCGCAAGTTTCCGCGATCTGCTCGAGGGGCGTCTTCCCGCCTTGCCGGGCGAGCGCGCGACCATGTCGGATTGGGCCAATCACCTTTCCACCATTTTCCCGGAAGTACGGCTCAAACGTTATATCGAGATGCGCGGCGCCGACGTCGGCCCACGCTCTCATATTCCGGCGCTTTCGGCTTTCTGCGCCGGCCTGTTGTATGACTCGGGCGCGCTCAACTCGGCGCTGGACCTGACCAAAGGCTGGAGCGCGCAACAGTGCGAGGAATTGCGCGCCGCCGTTCCGGCGCAGGGGCTCAAGGCGCGCATCGCCGGACGTTCGCTGCGCGACGTGGCGATCGAGGTCTTGGCGATTTCCAGCGAAGGCCTGCGCCGACGCGGGCGACGCAACGACGCGGGCGAAGACGAGCGAATCCATCTCGCGCCGCTGCAAAAGATCGCCGAGGACGGCCGCACTTTGGCCGAAGAGCTTTTGGCGCGGTATCACGGCCGCTGGGGCGAAAACGTCGAGCCGGCCTTTGAGGAATGCGAATTTTAGACGACGAGCCGGCGCGCATATTCAGCCGTGATCAGCCGTTTGATGTAAAACACGCTGGATCAGCATCACGAAAAGCGCCAGCAGCGCGCCGCCAGCCAGAGCGACGCCGGCTTGCGGCGCCAAAGCGGATGACGTAAACCCGCCAACGTTGCGAGCGGCGCCGGCGAGCAGATTGGGCGAGAGGATATTGGCGAGCTGACCGGCTATGCCGCCGCCAAGCAGCCCGGCGATAACGGCGCCGCCGGCCCCCAGCGCCCGCGCGAAACGGCAGCAGGCCGCCTCGACCATCGCGCCGGCGAGCGCGCCGCAAATAAGCTGCAATGCAAAACCCGCGACGCCGCCACTCATCACGCCCGTCTCCGCTGCGTCCATCAAAACAATTTCAATACGCGCCTTAGACGAAAGTCTAGCGTATTTTGATGATGGGTCAACGACGCTGTTCGGCCGGCGAAGGCAAGCGTTTACACGCGCTTAGGCTAAAATGTTTCGAGAAGGTCATTTACTGCTTAGTTGAGAGCGTTTTCTTTCCGAAGACGTCGAGCGGTTCTTCAGAATATGCCTAAGCATCAAGCAAATCCGACACGCCCCGACAATCGGAGGGAGCTTTGTTCAGGCGCGCCGGACTTGATTTGTTTCACCAAATATGGACCAACACAGCCGTCATCAGGAAACAGGCGGCGCAAATCGCCATAATATCGAGCTTCAGCGAGGTGTCCATCGGCTTAACTCCTTGCGTTTTGGCGTCAAACACGGCACGCGATGACCGCCGTCAACCGCCGCGCCTTATCGAGATTTGACCCCGATAATTATGAACAAAATGTAAAGGCTGTCCAAAAAATCAGCAAGATCAAGATTTGCGCAACAATCATGTAACGTGCTTAAATTGAAGACAAATGAGGCATTTTTTGATCATCGTCTCGCAATATGGTGTCGCAGGGTCTAGGTTGAGTTCGCATGAGCGACAAAATTGAAAAAAGCATAACGCCGCGTCGCGGCTACCATCATGGCCATCTCAAGGAAGCGTTGATCGAAGCGGCGCGCGCTCTGGTCGCCGAGCGCGGACCGGCCGGCTTTACGCTGGCGGAGGCGGCCAAGCGCGTTGGCGTGACGGGGGCGGCGCCCTATCGCCATTTTACCGATCGCGATGCGTTGCTCGATGAGTTGGCCCGGCGCGGCTTCGAGGATTTTGGCGACCGGCTGGAGCGCGCCTGGGACGAAGGCAAGCCGAACGCTTTTTTAGCCGCCCAACGCATGGGCGAAGCCTATCAGCGGTTCGCGCGCGAGGAGCCCGGCCTCTACAGCGCCATGTTCGGCTATCAGCGCGGCGAAAGGGCTGACGTTTCGAGCGTCGCCGCCGATCGCGCGTTCGCGACCCTGGAGCAGTCCGCCGCCGCCTTGTTGCGCCATTTCGGCGCGCCGGATTCGAATTCGCGCCTGCTCGCCCTGCAAATCTGGTCGCTTTCGCACGGCGTGGCGAGTTTGGCCAAGACCGGAGTTTTCGTCGCGCTTGGCCATGAGCCGGGGTCCATCATGGACGCTGGCGCCAGCGCAATTATCGAGACGGCGGTGCGTCAGGCGCTGGGCGCCCGCTAGCGAGAGCGTGGCGCGATCCCATATTGTTAATTAGAAGCGAAGCGCGGGAGGCGATGCCCATGAGCGAACGCGGCGCGGTCTGCGACGCCAGCGACGAGGCGAAGTTTCTCAGGATGAGCGCGGGCGCGCGGGCGTTCTCGCGCAGCGAGGCGGGCGCATTCGAACAGGATCTGCGGCGCGCGCGCGCGCGCGAAGCGGCCGCGCAGGCCGATCCGGCCAGCGCCGACGTCGAGCTGAGACGCGCGAGTTTCGAAAAATGGCGGCTGATCCACCATTGGGCGCGCCATCATCCCTATCGCGACAGTCCGCGCGTCAGACGCCCCGACCAATGGCGCGACGCGCTCAAACGATTCCGTCCATTGCGCGACAGCGAACTGATCGACTGGCTGGCGTTGCAGATCGAGGTGGCGATCAACCTCGCCCGCGGGGTGCAGGACATGCGCCCGCGCGACCCCGGCCCGACCTGGCTGGCGACGCTCGAATACGTCGCCAATCGCAAGCGCAAGGCGCTGGCTGTGCTGCACTGGGCGGAGGCGGCGGCGAAGGATGGCTGCTTCACCGTCGATACAGCTTGGCGCGCGAGGGGCGACGGCAAGTTGGGCGACGCCCTGTCCGGCGGCGCGCCGACCGATTTCGGGCAGGGCGACGGCGGCCACGAAGGCGTGCCGTTCGTCGTCGAGAGGAAATCCTAAGGCTTCGCCGTCAGCCAATCGCAAGGTGGAAAATATTCCGCAAGGGGCTTGCACTCCCCTCAATGTAAATGTTAATAACATTAACATCAGGCGACTTAAAAGTTTCGAGAGGCGAACATGCGCACCTTCATTGCGGCGAAGATCGGCTTTCTGCCTTTCATTCTGTTCTGGGCGCTTTTTCTCGGATCGCCGAGGGCGGCGATTTTCGGCGCTTTGGCGCTTTCGCTCATCGCCAATTTTTGGGCTTGGCGGCGCGCCGAGACTAAACAGCTCGAATTGGCGGGCGCTGTCATTTTCGTTGCGCTCGCCGCGCTCCTGGCGATCGACGCGCCTTTCGCCCTCGCCAATGGGCTGCCGCTGTCCTTTCTCGGTCTTGGCCTTGCGGGCGCGCTGACGGTCTTTTGGCGAAAGCCCTGGACCGCCGACTATTCGCGCGCCGCCTTTCCGCAGATGGCGGAAAACCCGATCTTCCAAGAGATCAACGGCGCGCTTTCAACGTTGTGGAGCGTCATCTTCATCGCTCTTGCCGCCCTGCACTGGCTGCATGTCAGCGCCTTTGTCTCGGCTGGCCTGACGGCGGCCGGCGCGCTCGCCTCGATTTTCGGCCCGAAATTTCTCATCCGGCGCGCCTTGTCGAAGATAATTGCGGCGCAGGAGGACTATTCCTGGGCGCCGCCGACCTTTGACGCGACGCGGCCGGACGACGTTTACGACGTCGCCGTCGTCGGCGCGGGCGTCGGCGGGCTGACCGCGGCGGCGCTTCTGGCGGATCAGGGTCTGCGCGTCGGTGTATTCGAACATCACGTGCTGCCTGGCGGCTTTTGCCATAGCTGGTTGCGTAAACAGATGCATCAGGGCGCGCCGCTGCTGTTCCGCTTCGACGCCGGGCCGCATGATTTTTCCGGCGCGCATCCGGGCGGATCGCTCGACGTCCTGCTCAAGCGGCTCAACGTCGCCGACGAGATCGAGTGGCTGCGGCTCGACCATCGCTATATCGAGGATGGACAAACGCTCGACCCGCCGCGCGATTGGCGTGAATTTGTCGACCTTCTGGCCAAGGCCCATCCGCAGGACGGCGAAGGTGTTCACGCCTTTTTCGCGGCGATGAAGGCGATTTACGACGGGATGTTTTCGGACGTGGGCGCCAATGGCGGCGTGCCCGGCGATCCGCGCAGCGTCGAAGCGATGCTCGATGTGGCTAAGCGCCATCCCTTGTTGGCGCAATGGGGCGAGCGCCCGTTCAAGCAATTGCTCCGCCTGCACGTCAAGACCGAGCCGGCGCGCGCCGCTTTGATGCGCCTGACTGGCTATATCGGCGACGATCCGGACGTCCTGACCTGCGCCGCGATGGCGCCGATCTTCGGCTACTATTTCAACGGCGGCTTTTATCCTAAGGGCGGGACCAGCCGTTTCGCCGAAGTTCTCGCCGGCGCCGTCGAAGCGCGCGGCGGCGAGATTTTCTACAAGTCCGGCGTCGCCGAAATCCTCGTCGAAGACGGGCGCGCCTGCGGGCTTCGCCTCGTCGACGGGCGAAGGATCAAGGCGCGCACGGTGGTCGCCAATTCGGACCCGAAAAAAACCTTTCTCGAGCTCATCGACAAGGCGCAGTTGCCGGCCGACTTCCGCGCCCGTTTCGCCGGCGCCAAGCCGGCGGTCTCGGGATTTGGCGTGCATCTCGGCGTCGATTTCACGCCGCAGGGCAAGCCCCTGACCTTCGTGCGCGGCCAAACGCCATGCCTGATCGCTATCCCGGGCCTCGTCGATCCCGGCGACGCGCCGCACGGCTTCGCCGCCATCGATCTGTTCACGCTGCTGCCGCAGGACAAGGCGAAAGACTGGTTCCCCGCGACCGACGATGGTCCGAACTGGCGAGACCATCGTTCCTCGCCCGACTATCAGGCGCGCAAGGCGGCGCTCGCCGACATCTTGATCGTCCAGGCGGAGCAGGCCTTTCCGGGCTTGCGCGAGCATATCGTCTTTCGATGCGAAGCGAGCCCGATCACCTATACCCGCTACGGTTGGTCAAGCTCCGGCGCGATTTACGGCGTCGCCGAAAACGCGCGCATCAAAGGCTCGAAAAGCCCGATCCGCGGACTGGTCGTCGCCGGGGCCGTCAACTTCGGGCCGGGCGTCGAGGCCGCCGCCATCTCCGGCGCCTGGGCGGCCGAAGCGCTCGTTCCGGGGCTGTTGTCCGGAAAAGCAGCGTCCGCGGCCGCATGAGGACGGACCGCCGAACGCCAAAAACATTGTTTGTTAACTATTTCGCTTCAGCGGCGTTTAACCGACAACGCGCATGTTCGGAGCATGGCGCGCCGCACTCTGCTTTTCCTGGTTCTTGCGGGCATTGCCGGCCTCGCCGGCTGCTCGATCTATCAACGCGCCGAGCGTCCAGCTTGGCGCGCGCAGGCGGAAAACGCCTGTTTGGCCGCCAGGCGTGTGCAGTTTTCAGCCTTTATCCAGCCTGCCGCGCATGAGATCGACGGCCCCTCGATCTGCGGTTTGTCCCATCCGCTCAAGGTCACGGCGTTGCAGCAGGGCGAAGTGCTGTTCAACTCCACCATGACCCTCGATTGCCCGATGGTCGCCGAACTCGACGCCTGGCTCGCCGAAGTCGTGCAGCCGGCGGCGCTCGCCCGGTTCGGCCAGAAAGTGACGCAGATCGATAGCATGGGCTCCTATACCTGCCGCGGCATGAACAACCAGCCCGGCGCGCGCCTGTCGGAGCACTCGTTCGGCAACGCGCTCGACATCGGCGGTTTCCGTCTCGCTGACGGGCGCGTCATCACCCTGGTGCATGACTGGACGCGCGGCGACGAACAAACGCAGGCCTTTCTGCGCGACGTTCACAACGGCGCCTGCGATCATTTCACCACGGTGCTGAGCCCCGGTTCGAACGTATTTCACTACAACCACATTCACGTCGATCTGGCGATGCACGGGCGTTCGTCGCGCGGGCCGCGTCGCGTCTGCAAGCCCTATCCGCAAACGACGCCGGCGCCATTGCCTAACCGCAAGGACGATCTGCCCGACGCTCCCGCTATCGACGACGATCTCGATATCGCCCACGCCGCGCCGCCGTCAGCGGCGCCCAGCTACGCCATGCGCGCAGCCCCGGACCTCGCCGCGCCCGCGCAGCTCCAGCGCCGTCAGGCCTATGTTCAGGGCGGTCAGGCTCCCGACCAACGCGCCTTGACGCTGCACGCCTACGCTCCGCCAAAGCCGGTCGGCGCGGCCTATCCGGCGCGCGGCTCGATCCGTTCCGACGGCGCCTTCGACCCGCAGGACGAGGACGTCGCGCCGACCTCGAAAATTCGCTGACGAGCTTCAATCGGGTCGGGAGACTTCTAGGTTTTGAGGAACTTTCCCGCCAGCGCGTCTCCGATCAGTCGCCGCGTATTGTCGATGCCGTAAAGCGCCGCGAAAGAGCCGAAACGCGGGCCGCGGTTCTCGCCGAGCAGCACCTGGTAGAGCATGTTGAACCAATCGTTCGACACGCCGGGCCGTTCCGGCGTCGCGCCCTTGGCGTCGAGATTCTGGTAGCGCGGGATCGGCCGCGCGACGTCGTAGAGCAGCGTCTGCGCCATTTCGGCGCTGGCCTCGGCCGGCAGCGACGCGAGCGCCTCCTCCAGCTTGTGCAAGGCGTCGCGCTCCACCTCGTCGGGCGCGCGATAAACCTTCTTCGGCCGCACGAAATCGCGGAAGTAGGCGACCGCATAGCCGATCATTTTGTCGAGCCGCGGATGGGTCTGCGCCGAGACGTTCGGCGCGTAGCGTTGCAGGAAGCCCCAGAGCACCGAGGCGTCCTCGCTGTTGGCGACGGCGGCGAGGTTAAGCAGCATGGCGAAGGAAATCGCGGTTCCCTTGCCGTCGCCGTGGCTGAGCAATTCAGGCTCCGGCGGCTCGCCAGCGTGAATGTGCCAGACCGGATTGCCGAGCCGCAATCTCCAGTCCTGCCGCGGATAGGCGTCGAGGAACGCCAGATACTCGTCGACGGCGCGCGGAATGACGTCGAAATAAAGCTTCTTCGCCTCGCGCGGCTTCCAGTACATGAAGAACGACAGGCTCTCGGGGCTGGCGTAGGCCAGCCATTCGTCGATGGTCAGGCCGTTGCCCTTCGACTTTGAAATCTTCTGGCCCTTGTCGTCGAGGAACAATTCGTAATTGAAGCCCTCGGGCGGCGTTCCGCCCAAGGCGCGCACGATATCGCCCGACAGCTTGACTGAATTCGATCAGGTCCTTGCCGGCCATTTCGTAGTCGACGCCGAGCGCATACCAGCGCATCGCCCAGTCGGGCTTCCATTGCAGCTTGCAATGGCCGCCGGTGACGCTGCTCTCGAACCGTTCGCCGGTGTCGGGATCGCGCCAGGCGATCAGTCCCTTCGCCGCGTCGATCTCGTCGATCGCCACCTGCATGACGACGCCGGTGCGCGGGTGGATTGGCAGGAAGGGCGAATAGGAGGCCGCGCGCTCGGCGCGCAGTGAGGGCAGCATGATCTTCTGCACTGCCTCGAACGACGCCAGCATATGCAGGAGCGCCTTGTCGAACCGGCCGGAGCGGTAATATTCGGTCGATGAAGCGAACTCGTAGTCGAAACCGAAGGCGTCGAGAAAGGCGCGCAGGCGGGCGTTGTTATGCGCGCCGAAGCTCGCGTGGGTGCCGAACGGGTCCGGAACCTGCGTCAGGGGCTTGCCGAGATGCGGCGCCACCAGCTCCTTGTTGGGGATATTGTCGGGAATCTTGCGCAGGCCGTCCATATCGTCGGAAAACGCCAAAAGCTTGGTCTTGATCGCGCCGCCCGTGAGCGTTTCGAAAGCGTGGCGGACCATGGTGGTGCGCGCCACCTCGCCGAACGTGCCGATATGCGGCAGGCCGGACGGCCCGTAGCCGGTTTCGAACAGGACCTCTTTCTGCCCGGTTTTCTCGACGCGCTGGGCCAGCTTTTTTGCTTCTTCGAACGGCCAGGCCGTCGAGGAGCGGGCAAAGTCTAGCAAAGCGGGCGAGGAACCGGACATTTCGGGCAATACCTTCCTGGGTGAGAAGCTGGCCAAACTAGGTAGCAAGGCTTTGAGCGTCAATGCGTCAATACGCTCGCGCGCCGGCATTGTGCGTCCGGGCGCTGGCGGGCGCGCGGAATCGGGCTATAAACGGACGAGCAGGAATCGTGCAAGCGGAGAGCCCTTGACGCTCGTTTACAAAATCGCGCCGCGGGCGCTGTGGCGCGCCGCGGAGGAGGCCGGACGTTTTGCCGGCTCCCCGATCGATCTGACGGACGGCTATATCCATTTTTCCGCTCGCGCGCAGGTTGAGACAACGGCGAAAAAGCATTTCGCCGGACAGAATGATCTCCTGCTGATCGCCGTGGAGGCGCAGCCGTTGGGCGAAAACCTTAAGTGGGAGCGCGCGCGCGACGGCGAGCTTTTCCCTCATCTTTACGGCGCGCTGGACCTGCTCCATGTGCTGTGGACGGCGCCGCTGCCGCTGAAGGCAGACGGCGCCCATGATTTTTCCGGGATCGCGTCATGATTGGCTTTTTCGACAAACTGACTTTGCCTTTGATGCGCGGTCTCGATCCGGAAACCGCGCATAATCTGACCATCGCCGCGCTTTCGCACGCACCGCTGCCACGGGCGCGCGCTGACGATCCTCGCCTCGCCCTGTCTTGTTTCGGGCTGGATTTTCCCAATCCGCTCGGCATGGCGGCCGGCTTCGACAAGAACGCCCGCGCGCCCGACGCCTTGTTGCGGCTCGGTTTCGGCTTCGCCGAAATCGGCACCGTGACGCCGCGCCCGCAATCCGGCAACGCCCGCCCGCGTCTGTTTCGGCTGATGGAGAACAAGGGCGTCATCAATCGTTTCGGCTTCAACAACGACGGCGCCGAGCGCGTGCATGAACGCCTAAGCGAGCGCCCGCCCAGCGACGGTCTTGTCGGCGTCAATATCGGCGCCAACAAGGATGCGCCCGATCGCGTCGCCGACTATGTCGCCGGCGTCGAAATCTTCGCCGATGTGGCGAGCTATTTCACCATCAATATTTCCTCGCCCAACACGCCCGGTCTGCGCGATCTGCAGCAGGCCGGCGCGCTCGACAATCTGCTGGCGCGCGTCATCGAGGCGCGCGACGCAATGGCGGAAAAATTCCCGCGCCGGCCGGTGCTGTTGAAAATCGCTCCCGATCTGGCTCTGGGCGATCTCGACGATATTGTGCGCGTTGCGCGCGCGCGGGGGGTCGACGGCATGATCGTGTCGAACACCACCGTTTGGCGTCCCGACACGCTGCTCGACGAGGCGCTGCTCGAAACAGGCGGGCTTTCGGGACGGCCGCTGTTCGGGCTGTCGACCCACATGCTGGCGCAGACGTTCCTCCGCGTCGAGCGCCAGTTCCCCCTGATCGGCGTCGGCGGCGTCGACGGGCCGCAAGCGGCCTGGTCGAAGATCGAGGCGGGCGCCAGTTTGCTGCAAATCTATTCCGCCCTGGTCTTCGAGGGCCTCGGGCTGGTGGCGCGGATCAAGCGCGGCCTGGTGGAGCATCTCCAGGCGAAAGGCTTTGACCAGATTGATCAGGCGACCGGATCGGCGGTCGCCGACTGGCTGTGACGGCTTGAAGCGCCGGCTTGAGGCGGCGATCGCGCCATTTTGTCGCCGGCTGCGTCAATGCGCCCGGACGCCACTTCAACGGGGTTGATTGCAAAACAAAAAATTTGGATTGAATATGCCACGGCCGGCGCGGTTCGAGCGCGCCATTTCCGGCAGGGGGAAAGATGTCCAAACAGATCAAATATAGTCTCGACGAGAGCCAGATTCCGAAGGCTTGGTACAATATCGTCGCCGATTTGCCCAAGCCGCCGCACGCCGTTCTGCATCCTGGAACCCATCAACCGGTTGGCCCCGCCGATCTCGAACCCTTGTTTCCGATGGAGCTGATCCTTCAGGAGGTCTCGGCCGAGCGCTACATCGAAATTCCCGGCGCCGTGCGCGATATCTTCCGGATGTGGCGGCCTTCGCCGCTTATCAGGGCGCGGCGGCTGGAGCAGAAGCTCGGCACCCCGGCGAAGATCTATTTCAAATATGAGGGCGTCTCGCCCGCCGGTTCGCACAAGCCGAATACCGCAGTGCCGCAGGCTTTCTATAACAAGGAGGCCGGAATCAAGAAGCTGTCGACGGAGACCGGCGCCGGCCAATGGGGTTCGTCTTTGGCCTTCGCGGGCTCGCTGTTTGATATCGACGTGACGGTGTTTCAGGTTCGCGTCTCCTACGACCAGAAACCCTATCGCCGCGCCTTGATGGAAACCTATGGCGCGCGCTGTATCCCCTCGCCCTCGACCGAAACGGATTCGGGCCGCGCGATCCTCAAGGAGCATCCCGACAGCCCCGGTTCGCTCGGTATCGCCATTTCCGAGGCGGTCGAGGTGGCCGCGAAAAATTCGGACGTCAAATATGCGCTCGGCTCGGTGCTCAACCATGTCATGCTGCATCAGACGATCATCGGCGAAGAGGCGATCAAGCAGTTCGAACTGGCCGGCGACGATCCCGATGTGGTGATCGCGTGCGCGGGCGGCGGCTCGAATTTCGCCGGTCTGGCCTTCCCCTTCCTCGGCCTGCAATTGCGCGGCGGCCGCACGCGGCGGTTCATCGCGGTGGAGCCCGCGGCTTGTCCCTCGCTGACCCGCGGCAAATTCGCCTATGACTTCGGCGACACCTCGCATCTGACGCCGCTGGTCAAGATGCACACCTTGGGATCGACCTTCATTCCGCCGGGCTTCCATGCCGGCGGCCTGCGCTATCATGGAATGGGGCCGCTGGTCTCGCACGCTTATGATCTCGGGTTGATCGAGGCCAAGGCCTATCATCAGCTCGCCTGTTTCGAAGCCGGCGTGCTATTCGCGCGCGCCGAAGGCATCGTGCCGGCGCCTGAATCGACACACGCCGTGCGCTGCGCCATTGATGAAGCCTTACGTTGCAAGTCGGAAGGCAAAGCCGAGACCATCGTCTTCAATCTGTCCGGCCACGGCCATTTCGACATGGGCGCCTACATCAATTACTTCGCCGGCACTCTGGTCGACCAAGACTACGACGACGGCGAACTCGCGATGGCGTTGGCCGGCCTGCCCTCGGTGGCGGCGCAATAAATCCGGATTTCATGGGTCAGCGCCCATGAACGGCTGAAACGACCGGAAACGGCGACGATCGGCGGACAGCCGATCGTCGCCGGTTAACTTTTCGGGTAAAGCCAGAAAGCGAACAGACGCGTCAGGAATGGAGCGACGAGCCATGTCATGCCCGCCGCGACCAGCATGGTGACGGCGACGATGGCGAGGATCGGATGAATCGAGGCGGCCAGCGGACCGACCGTATTGGACAGGATCAGAACCAGCGGGAAAATGCCGAGCCAGCTGACGATGGCCATCTTATAGCGCGGCGGCGGCGTCTTCGTGCGTGTCGACGGTAGTTCGAACCAGCCTTCAAGCCCGCTCAATATGCGCAAATTACCCTGATCGTCGCTGATTTCGGCGATGCTGTCGAGCCAGCTTCGCCGCTCGGCGCTTTGCGTCCAGGCTCGGAGATGGGCCGGCGTGTCGAACGCGAACAAGGTTCGGTAGACCCCCGGATTGCCCGGTTCGGGGTCGATGAGATAGCCGCCGAGATGGCCCTCGAACCCTTGCGCCGCATTGATCATGCCGGCGGTCAGGCGTTCGAATTCGGTTTCGCGCCCCGCGCGCGCGCGCCGCGTCACCATCACGGCGAGCGGCTTCGCCGACGAAACTCCGGCTGACGCGCCGGCGGCTTTGGGTTCGTTCACGATCTTCTCCAGGAGCAAAGCGACGCAAAGGCGCGAGATTTTCCGCGCGAAAAGAGGCGGTTGGACAAAAGGGCAAGGGGCTGCCGGTATTGCCGGCGGCAAAGCGCGATCACGACCGCGCCTCTGGCGAGAGAATAAAACCACGTCGGTGAGCGCTTGGCAATAATATCGATATTTTTCCATCGCGTCGACCAAAACGTCCCAACCTTTTCGTCAGACGTCCTGACGCCGCGGGCGCGGAAGGATCGGAAACGGCCAATTTGAATTAGACGTGACGTCAGGCGGCGCAGACGCGCGCCTGTTTTCGATTCGCGTTCGGCGAATTCATCGTTTCGATTTGGCCGATCAGCAGCAAAGTCGCGGGTGATGTAGGGATTAATCGGTTGTTAACCGCGTTAATTTAAACGGAATTAACCACAATAGAGACTGGCTCCGTCCGCTGGAAATTCATGTCGTCGGTCCAGACGCGTAGGCGGCGCCGCGCTCGTTCGTGAATAGTCTTCGACGGCCGTCGACGGCGAACAACGAGAAACGCGTAGCCTTTTAAAGTTTGCGTTTTGTTTCAAATATGGCGTTGGGCCTCGCGCCATGGGAGCGGTTGCTAATGAACATCTTTCGCTTGGGCATCAAACCGCGCGTTTACGGCGGTTTTGGCGTTTTCGTCGTCTTGGGGATGATCCTGACGATCATCGCCGCGCTGCAATTGATGACCATCAGGACCGGAGTCGGCAAGCTTGGCGCTCTGTCGGACAATGTCGTCAGAGCGCTGCAGACAGGTCGGGAATTCGAGATTATGCGGCGCGCCATGCTGCAATATCGGTTCGAGGGCGAGGACGACGCGCTCAAGACGGCCTCCGTGGCCGCGGGAAAAGCCTCGAAATTGTTGAAGGATGCTGCCGCCGCGACCCTGTCCGACGAGCGCCGCAGGATATACAGCGACCTCGACGCCAATGTCGTCGATTTCCAGAACAAGCGGGCGCAGCTTGAACAAATCGGCAAACGCCTGAACGAGGAAAGAGCAACTCTGTCCACCGTCGGCGACGCCATGACCGCGGCGACCGGGCAATTGCTCGCCGCTGTCCCGGCGAACGCGGATCCGGCGCTGCGCCAAACCTTGGAGATACTGGAAACGCGATTGTTGCAGGTGCGGGTCGCCAACTTGCGCTTCCAGGCCAACCACGACGCCAAGGGCCCGGCCGCCTTGAAGGCGAATTCCGAACGAGCCAAGGCGGCGATCGAGACGTTGGAAGGCAAGGCCTTGCCTGACGAGGCGCGCAAGGCGCTGGCGTCGACGAAGGACGCGCTTTCGAGCTACAATGCCGCCTTCGACGGGTTCGCTGCGGATCTTTTGAATAGCAGCGATGTCTACGCCAATGGGATCGTGCCGCAAAACGTTCATATGCTCGACAGCATCGGCGTCGCCGAACAGTCGTTGAGAACCGATTTTGCGACGACCAAGCTTGCGGTCGGCGACACCATCAGCGGCACCATCGAATTGCAGGCGATGATCGGCGTCGCGACGCTGTTCCTTGGCTGCTTCATCGCCTTTATGGTTGGCGGAAGCATCGTCAGGCCGATCGTCGGAATGACGGACGCCATGACCAAGCTTGCCGGCGGCGACGTCGGCGTGGAAATTCCCTCGCAGGATAGCGCCGACGAGATCGGCGCGATGGCCAAGGCCGTCGATGTCTTCAAGCAGAGTATGGCCACGGCGCGCCAACTCGAAGCCGACACGATCGGTGCGCGCGCCAAGGCCGAGCGCGAACGCAAGCAGATGATGCATTCGCTCGCCGCGACGTTCGACCAGACCGTCAACGCCATTGTCGGCGGCGTCTCCGCGGCGGCTGAAGATCTTCAGACGACGGCGCGCGCCTTGAGCGACGCCGCGACGGAAACGGCCACGCAGGCGACGACCGTGGCCGCCGCCTCGGAACAAGCCTCGGGCAGCGTCGGCTCTGTCGCTTCGGCGACGGAAGAGCTGTCCTACTCGGTCAAGGAAATCAGCGAGCAGGTGCACCACTCGCGCAAGATGGCGGCGGACGCCGCGCAACAGGCGGAGCAGACCGACGCGCAGATGCATGATCTGGCCCAGGCGGCGGAGAAGATCGGCGGCATCGTCAATCTGATCGCTGAGATCGCCGGACAGACGAACATGCTTGCGCTCAACGCCACCATCGAAGCGGCGCGCGCGGGCGAATCCGGTCGCGGTTTCGCCGTCGTCGCCCAGGAAGTCAAGGCGCTGGCGGAACAGACAGCCAAAGCGACAGCGGAGATTGGCGCGCAAATCACCGGTATTCAAGCTTCGACCCAAACCGCCGCCAACTACATCACTTCGATCGCCAAGGCGACGAACGAAGTGAGCACGATCGCGGCGTCGATCGCCTCAGCCGTCGAGGAACAGGGCGCCGCAACCGCGGAAATCGCTCACAGCGTTCAGGAAGCGTCCAATGGGACGAAGCAGGTCGCCAGCAATATCAACGGCGTCATGGAGTCAGCGCAAAATTCGAGCGTCGTCTCTCATCATATGCTGACGTCGGCGGGTGATCTGTCGAAACAGGCGTCGCATCTTCGAACCGAAGTCGACCGTTTCCTTCAGTCTGTCCGCGCCGCTTAGCACGGAAGGCGTTTTGGTGAGATCAAAACGCTTACCGCCAATCTTTCCTCGCGCGGCGCGTCAGGTCTATTTCTTCACCAGCGGGCAAGCGCTGTCGGACAAGGAGCCGAACGCCTGTTCGCCGGTCATCCGTCGGACGACCTTGTAATAATCCCATGGATATTTCGACTCTTCGGGCGTTTTCACCTGCATCACGTACATCGGGTGCTGCAACAGTCCGTCGGCGCGGATGACGCCCCCCGATGTGAACATGTCGTCGATTTTCGCCTTGTGCAGTTGGGCCATCACGGCGTCGGGATCCGTGCTGCCGGCGGCCTTGACGGCGTTGAGGTAGACCGTCACCGCCGAATAATAGGCCGCCTGCAATTCTGTCGGCTGCCGCTGCATTTTCTCGAAATAGCGTTTGGCGAAGGCGCGGGTCTTGTCGTTGAGATCCCAGTACCA
Organism: uncultured Alphaproteobacteria bacterium; assembly: GCA_963736175.1. Classification (GTDB taxonomy): domain Bacteria; phylum Pseudomonadota; class Alphaproteobacteria; order Rhizobiales; family Beijerinckiaceae; genus Rhodoblastus. Next base: position 505,203 of record CAVTNU010000002.1, read on the forward strand.
GGTCGTCGTCAGATAGAGGCCTTGCGCGTTTTTCAGACCCAGCGAATGAATGTCGCTGATGAAGGCGAGCAAAGCGGCCGGCGTCATGGTTTTGGCGACGCCGAATTCCTGCGCGCCCTTCAGCGAATTGGAGAAATCGGCGCCGGCGTTGGCGAGCCCCAGCACCTTCGCGCCGGAAGCCTGCGCCTGTAGCAGGAAGGACGAGAAATCCGCGGTCGCCAGCGGCGCGCGCACAGCGCCGACGACATTGCCGCCTTCGGACTTCACGACCTTCGTGGCGGCGTCCTGCAACTGCGTTCCAAACGCATAATCGGCGGTGATGAAATACCAGGTCTTGCCGCCGAGCCCGACGATAGTGGAGGCCGTGCCGTTGGCGAGCGCTGTCGTGTCATAGCCGTAGTGCATGGTGTAGGGCGCGCAATCCTTGCCGGTCAGCGAGGCGCCCGCCGCGCCGATAGCGACGAAAGGGATTTTCTTCTCGCGCGCCACGGCGTTCATGGCGAGGCTGACTCCGGTGTTGGAGCCGCCAAGCAGCATGGTCAGGCCGCCGACGTCGGCCCATTCGCGTAATTTCGCGGCAGCGAGATCGGGTTTGTTTTGATGGTCGCTCGACAGGAATTCGATCGGATGGCCGAGCGCGGCTCCGCCGAAATCGGCGATCGCCATCTTCGCCGCTTCGATCGCGCCGACGCCGAGAACATCGGCGTAGACGCCTGACAAATCGTCTATATCGCCGATCACGACCCTGTCCGGAGCTGCTTGAATCGTCGTCGACGCCATTGTCGAAATGACGAGCGCCGCCAGAATATGTGAATATCGCATGACGCGTTTCCTCGGAGTCAAACCGGCCGTCTGAATGGCGGGTTTGCCCCGCTCACCGGGCCAGCTTCGTCAATTTCCGCCAAAACGAATTGCGCCGCAAGGGCAATTTGCGGCGCGAACGCGGAACGCGGATCGCGCCTTTCGGACCGACGGCTATTGTTGCATTTGCGACTGGGCGTCCCAGCGTTCGGGTTCGACGGTCAGGCGCAAGTCGGCCTTTTCCGCGATCCATCCGTTGACCGCGCCGCGCCGGGGAGCCGCGCCGAAATAGTCGAGCGCGCAGGCCAAGCGCAAATGCTCGCCGCTCGGGCAATAGTCGAGCGCCGGATCAAAGCCGATCCACGCGCCAAAATCGGCGACGAACGCTTCCGCCCAGGCGTGGCGCGGGCGCGCGTCTTCCCATTCGCATTCGCCGAGAAAAATACCGCTGACGAAACGGGCGGGAATGTCGAGGGTCCTTGCCGCGGCGATGAAAACTTGCGCGATTTCGCGCGCCGATCCGCGGCCGCGCGCGAAAACCTCCGCTGGCGTCGCCGGGCGCTCGTCGCTGTCCGACGCGAAGCGGCAGGTCTGGTGAATTCGCGTCATCATTTCATGCAGGCGGCCAAGCAGGTTCGGCTCTTTCGCGGCGCATTCGGCGGCCAGCGCGCGGATCGCCTCGTCGGCGCGCTGGTCGTCGCCTTGGCGCAGATATACGTCGGGCGGCAGCCTTTCGATCTGGCCGCGTATGACGCCAGCGTCGTCGTTCAGTTCAACCTCGCCCTCGACGGAGATGGTCAGCGCGCTCAATGGGCCGTCGAGCGAAAAACTGTGAACGATATTACCGAAGGCGTCCTCGCTTTGACGCAACCGGCAGTTCTGATCGACGTCGACGCGCCAATCGATCACGTGCTGCGTCTGGAAGCTGCGCGGCTGCATCCGCAGAACTTGATTGACGGCGCGAACGGGCTCGCCGTACGCAAGGTTTGTTTCAAGACGAACGCGTGCGCGCATGCGGTTCAACCCAGGAGGTATTGCTCGGCGATGTCGGCGCCAAGCTGGCTGTTGTCGCTGACGAAAGCCTCAATGAATTGGTGCAGTCCAGATTGGAAGATGTCATTGATCGACGCGTTCGCCAATCGCGCCCTGATGTTGCGGCCATGCCGTTGGGACGGTCCCTGCCGTCCATATTGTTTGGCGATGGCGTCGAGGAAATGCACGATGTTGTCATAGCAGGACAACAGCGAGCGTGGCATTTCCGGGCGCAGGATCAACAGGTCGGCGACGTGCAATGGCTTGACGCTTTCGCGATAGACCCAATGATAGGCCGTGAGCGCCGACACCGCGCGCAAAATGGCGGTCCACTGAAAATAGTCGAGCGATCCCCCAACCGCCTCCTGCGCCGGCAGCAGCACGTGATATTTCACGTCAAGCACGCGGGCAGTGTTGTCGGCGCGTTCGATATAGACGCCGAGCCGCGAGAAATAATAGGCGTCGTTGCGCAACATGGTGCGGTAGGCCGAGCCGTCGAACAGCAGCGACGTCGTCTTGACGAAATCGAGAAAGCCCGACAACTCCTCGCGATCGATGCGACCCATGTTTTCGTGCGCCGAGGCGAATTTTTTCATTTCGAGCCAGGCGCTGTTGATGCTTTCCCACATTTCCACGGTCAACGCCGTGCGCACGGCGCGCGCGTTGGCGCGGCCGTATTCGATGCAATTGGCGATGCTGGAAGGGTTGCGCCTGTCGAAAGCCAGATAGGCGATGACGCTTTGTTCGTCGGCGGTCTTGAAATGGTCGTAGAAGGTCTCGTCGGCGCCCGACGCGATAAGCACGCTTTCCCATTCGTTCTGGGCGCTCATGTATGCTTTCGGCAACGCCGCTATGCGCCGCGACGTCTGGATGATGCGGGCGAGAAAATCAGCGCGTTCCAGATAACGCGAGACCCAGAAAAGATTGTCCGCTGTGCGCGAGAGCATGGTTTATTCCGTATCGCTTTATTGAACGGGGAACGAATCTTCGACGATCCAGGTGTCCTTCGTGCCGCCGCCCTGGCTGGAATTGACCACCAGGGAACCGGCCTTGAGGGCGACGCGCGTCAGGCCGCCCGGCACGACGCGCACGCCGTCCGCTCCAGACAGTACGAAAGGACGCAGATCGACATGGCGCGGCGCCACGCCCTCTGGAAAGGACGTCGGGCAGGTCGACAGCGATAGCGTCGGCTGCGCGATGAAACCCATCGGCGCATTGATGAGCTTGTGCCGAAACGTTTCGATTTCCTTGCTGCTGGCGTGCGGGCCGACCAGCATGCCATAGCCGCCCGAGCCGTTGACTTCCTTGACCACGAGTTCGTTCAAATGATCGAGCACGTACTTGAGCGCGTCGGGTTCGCGGCAGCGCCATGTCGGCACGTTTTTCAAGATGGGCTCTTCCGACAGATAGAACCGAATGATGTCGGGCATATAGGTGTACATGGCCTTGTCGTCGGCCACGCCCGTGCCGATGGCGTTGGCGAGCGTGACGTTGCCGGCCAGATAGGCGCCCATCAGACCCGGCGCGCCGAGGACGGAGTCGGGGTTAAAGGCCAAGGGGTCGAGAAATTCGTCGTCGACGCGGCGATAGATCACGTCGAGACGCTTTTCACCTTCGGTGGTGCGCATATAGACGACGTCGTCCTTGACGAATAGGTCGCGGCCCTCGACCAGTTCGACGCCGAGCTTGTCCGCCAAAAAGGAATGTTCGTAATAGGCCGAATTGAATTGGCCTGGCGTCAGGACCGCGATATTGGGCTCCGAACCGGCGCTGGCTGGCGCGGTCGAACGCAGCGACGCGAGCAGGGCGTCGGGATAATTGTCGACCGGCGCGACACGATGCTCGGCGAACAGATCGGGCGCCAGCCGCATCATCATTTCACGGTTTTCCAGCATGTAGGAAACGCCGGAGGGCGTGCGGGCGTTATCCTCCAGCACATAAAAATCGTGATCGTCGATGCGCACGATGTCGATGCCGGCGATATGCGTCCAGATGTCGTGCGGCGCGCGCCGGCCCTGCATCTCGGGGCGGTAGCAGGGATTGCGGTAAACGAGGTCGGCGGGGACGACGCCCGCGCGCAAAATCGCCTGCGCGCCGTAAATGTCCGTCAGGAACATGTTCAGCGCCTTGACGCGCTGCACCAAGCCCTGTTCGAGCCGGCTCCATTCGCCGCGCCCGAAGATGCGGGGAATGATGTCGAAGGGAATCAGCCGCTCGCCGGCGTCTTTGTCGCCGTAAACGGCGAAGGTGATGCCGATCCGGCGAAACAGCAGCTCGGCCTGATTGCGGCGCGAATCCAACAGGCCCGGCGGCGCGTTCGCCAACCAATCGGCGAGGCGTCGGTAAAGCTCGCGCGTCACGCCGTCGAAGCCGGTCATTTCGTCAAAACAAGGCTGTGTCATTTTCGATTCATCGCCCGTTTTTGCGCATTTATCTCGTCGCGCCAATTCCATCGCAACGCCAACATTTCGCTGTTCACGAAATTATTGCAAGCGGCGTACCATTGAAAACAGGCTCGCGCTGCGGCATATGGCGGCAGCAATTGGTCAGGCGGCCCGCAAATTGAACGAGACGCCTAAAAATGAGGCGGCGCCGTCATTTTTTGCCGTCAAATGCGACGGCGCCGGATCGGCATTGACGCGAGCAAGCGAGGCGCGGAGTGGTTTTTCCAGATAACGCTAAGCCGACGACGACGTTGGCGCAGATTGAGGCGTCGATTGGGCGCCCCGGAGCGCCCTCCCGGTGGATTGAGGTCGATCAAGCCCGTATCGATCGTTTTGCCGATCTGACGGAAGATTGGCAATTTATCCATGTTGATCGAAAAGCGGCGGCCGAGACCCCGTTCGGAGGAACCATAGCGCATGGATTTCTGACTTTGTCGCTGCTGTCCGCCATGGCGATCGACGCCCTGCCGCAGATCGAAGGGCGAATCATGGGCGTCAATTACGGATTCGACAAGATCCGCTTCCTCGCGCCCGTCCCCGCCGGATCGCGCGTTCGCGGCCAGTTCAGCCCGCGGAGTGTCGCCAAACGAGGCGAAACGAGTTTCCTGATCGCCTATGACGTCAACGTCGAAATCGAGGGATCGCTCAAGCCTGCGTTCACCGCGATCTGGCTGACTCTGGCGGTTTTCGCCTGAACGGACTTGGAAAGGATAGCGAAGAATGAGCATCGGATTTGAAGGGCGCGTCGCCATCGTCACCGGGGCCGGCAATGGTCTGGGACGCGCGCATGCTTTGGGGCTGGCGGCGCGCGGCGCCAAGGTCGTTGTCAATGATTTGGGCGGCACCCGCGACGGTACGGGGCAATCCTCTCAAGCGGCGCGCGACGTCGCCGCCGAAATCGTCGCGGCGGGCGGGCAGGCGCTCGCCAACGGCGCCAATGTCGCCGATCCGCAAGCGGTTCGCGCGATGGTCGAAGACGCGATGACGGCTTGGGGGCGCGTCGACATACTCGTGAACAACGCCGGCATTTTGCGCGACAAGACCTTCTCCAAGATGGAGCTGGAGGACTTTCGCGCCGTTATCGAGGTGCATTTGATGGGTTCCGTCATCTGCGCCAAGGCGGTCTGGGACATCATGAAAGCGCAAAACTACGGCCGTATCGTTTTCACATCCTCGTCTTCCGGCCTGTATGGCAATTTCGGTCAAGCCAATTACGCCGCGGCGAAAATGGCGATGATCGGTCTGATGAACGTGCTTCACCTCGAGGGCGAGCGTCACAATATCAAGGTGAACGCTCTCGCCCCCACGGCGGCAACGCGCATGACGGAAGAGCTTCTGCCACAAGCCGCGCTCGAGCTGTTGACGCCGGATTCGATCACGCCCGGTCTGCTTTGTCTCGTCGGCGAGGACGCGCCCTCGCGCGCCATCATGGCCGCCGGCGCCGGCGTTTTCGCCCGCGCCGCGATCACCGAAAGCCAGGGCGTCTATTTCCCCGAGTTGGAGCGCAGCCCGGAAAATATCGCTGCGCAATTCGCCGCGATGGCGACGCTCGAAGACCAGAAACCATTGCCGGGGGCGTTCGCGCAGACGCAAAAATTTGTGGTGGCGGCGGCCAAGGCCAAAGGGGTTAAACTTTGATCGAATTTCGATCTCAACACTGTGCATGAGCATAACGCCATGGCCGCGGCGAACAACGCGCGCCATGGTCGATTTCGCGGCCCGGCGCTGAAGAGTTAGTTATTCCGACGTGATTTCCTAAGCGCTTTGGGTCGCGCTCGCTCCGGCGCTTGACGCGCGAGGGCGTATTTCGGGCAGGGTCGCCGCGCTTTTCCCGATATTGCTCTGGAGCGGATCGGCGATTCCGTGTAATCGCTTGAGGCCTCGCGGTCAGGCGGCGATAAGCGCCGGGCGGCCCGAGCTTCTCCTTTTTGAATTCAATACGGTTGTTGGCGATGAATCGTAAACTGGTGTTTTCCCTGACATTGTCGGCGTTGACGGTGTTGGCCGGCGGCCTTGCGCTTTTTCAGTTTATCGTCAAGCCGGCGATGATCGCCGGCTTCATCGCCAAGGCGCCGCCTCCCGCTTTCACCGTCGCGGTCGAGGAGGCGCGGGCGGAGAGCTGGACGCCGCACATTTCCGTGATCGGCACGTTCAAGGCGGTGCAGGGCATTGACATGGCGCCGCAGGCCGGCGGAATCATCCGCGCCATCCGTTTCGATAATGGCCAGGATGTGGCCGCAGGCGCTTTGCTGGTCGAAATCGACGACGCCACCGAACAGGCCGATTTGAAATCCAATGTCGCGATATTGAAAAACGCCGATCTGTCGCTCGATCGCCAGCGCCAGCTCGTGGCCAAGGGCAATACGGCGCAGGCCAATGTCGATTCGGCGCAGGCCAGCCGCGATCAGGCTGCCGCCGCGCTCGAACGTACACGCGCCCTGATCGCGCAGAAGGCGGTGAGCGCTCCCTTCGCCGGGCGTCTCGGGATCCGCAAGGTCGATCTCGGCCAATATGTCGCGCCCGGAACGAGCCTCGTCACCTTGCAGCAGCTCGATCCCATCTATCTGGACTTTCAGGTTCCCGAGCAGAACTACGCTCAGCTGCGCGTCGATCAGAGCGTCGAAGCCAGCGTCGACGCGCTGCCGGGGGCGACGTTCAACGGAAAGATCGCAACGATAGACGCGCGCGTCAGCCAGGACACCCGCAATATTCTCGTGCGCGCGATCCTGCCCAATCCGGACAAGAAACTATTGCCCGGCATGTTCGCCAACCTTTCGATCGCGGCGGGACAAGCGCAGCAAGTCGTTACCTTGCGGCGCACTGGGGTGGCCTATTCTTTGTTTGGCGACGCCGTTTACGTCGTCAAACTGAACGAAAATCGCGATGGCGGCGTCGTCGAACGGCGTTTCGTGCGCGTTGGCGAGACGCGCGACGAGCGCGTCGCCATAAGCGAAGGCGTGAAGGCGGGTGAGACCGTGGTTGTCGAAGGACAATTGAAGCTCCAGCCCGGCGCGAACGTGCGCGTCGAGGCGGGCTCCAGCATGAAACCTCAGGCCAAACGGCCGCTCGAATAAGGGCTCGCCGACATGGCTTCGTTCACCGATATTTTCATTCGTCGTCCGGTTCTGGCCACCGTCGTCAGCCTGCTCATCCTGTTGGTCGGCGCGCAAGCCGGGTTCAACCTGAGAATTCGGCAATATCCCGAACTGTCCTCGACGACGATCACCATCACCACCATTTATCCCGGCGCCAACGCCGATCTCATCAAGGGCTTCATAACCACGCCGCTCGAACAGGCGGTCGCGAGCGCCGAAGGCATAGACACTTTGGTGTCGACGTCGCAGCAGAATGTCTCGACCATCACCCTCAATCTGCGTCTCAACGCCAACCCGGATCGCGCCGTCACCGACGTCCTGGCGAAAGTCAATCAGGTCAAAAGCCAGTTGCCGCGCGACGCCAACGACCCGGTCGTGGTCAAGCAGGCCGGCCAGGGCACGGCCCTGATGTACATGTCCTTCAATTCGGACATGCTGACGCCTTCGCAGATTACCGACTTTCTCGTGCGTGTCGTGCAGCCGGCGTTGCAGACGGTGGAAGGCGTCGCCAGCGCGCAAATTCTCGGCGGCCAGAATTTCGCCATGCGCATCTGGCTCGATCCCAACAAAATGGCGGCGCACGGCGTTACCGCCGCCGACGTGCGCACGGCCTTGACGGCCAACAATTTCACCGCCGCCGCCGGACAGATCAAGGCCGACTTCGTCCAAACCAGCATCAATGCGCTGACCTCGCTCGACAACGCGCAGGCCTTCGCGCATCTGGTCGTTTCCAATCGCGGCGACGCCCTGGTGCGTCTCGGCGACATCGCCAGAATTGAGCTGGGGCCGGAGTTGGTCGATTCCACTTCGGTCTTCGACGGGCTGAAGGCTGTGTTCATCGGCGTCTACGCGACGCCTTCGGCCAATCCGCTCGATGTCATCAACGCCGTGCGCGCCGAGTTTCCGAAAATTCAGACGCAACTGCCGACCGGCATCATCGGCGCCATCGCCTATGACGCAACCGAATTCATCCGCGCTTCGATCCGCGAGGTGGCCAAGACCTTGATCGAGGCGGCGCTGATCGTCATCGTCGTGATCTTCCTGTTTCTGGGCGACCTGCGTTCGACGCTTATCCCGATCGTCACCATCCCATTGTCGTTGATCGGCGTGATGACGTTCCTGCTGGCGCTCGGCTATTCGATCAATCTCTTAACGCTGCTCGCCTTCGTGCTGGCGATCGGGCTGGTGGTCGACGACGCGATTGTCGTCGTTGAAAATATCTACCGTCACATTGAGGAAGGGCTGACGCCGCTCGAAGCGTCCGTTCTGGGCGCGCGAGAAATCGCGCTGCCGGTCATAGCCATGACGATCACGCTGGCGGCGGTCTATGCGCCGATCGGCTTCGTCTCGGGCCTCACCGGCGCCCTGTTCAAGGAATTCGCCTTTACTTTGGCCGGATCGGTGGTCGTGTCGGGCGTTGTCGCGCTGACCCTGTCACCGATGATGTGTTCGAAATTGCTGCAGAGCCATGCGCCTGGCAAGGGCGGGCGTTTTGTCGTCTGGCTCGATAAGCGGTTTGAAAACCTGCGTCTGCGTTATGAGGCGCGCCTGCACGCAACGCTGAATTTTCGCGCCTTGACGGTCCTGATCCTGGTCGGCGTCCTGGTCTTGACCGCGATCATGTATCAATCGACGCCGCGTGAACTGGCGCCGGAAGAGGATCAGGGCATCTTGCTGGCTTTGGTGAAAACGCCGCAATACGCGAACCTCGACTATATGGAAAATGTCACGGCCAAGCTGAAACTCGCCACGGACACGGTTCCTGAAAAGAGTCACCTGTTCGTCATCAACGGGTCGCAGGGCGTCACGCAGGGCTTCGCGGGCATTCTGCTCAAGCCCTGGGGTGATCGCGCGCGATCGCAAAAACAGATCTTGCAGGACTTGCAGCCGAAATTCGCCGGCGTTACCGGCGGTCAGGTGCTCGCCTTCTCGCCGTCCGCGCTGCCGGGTTCGACAGGCGGCCCGCCGGTCCAGTTCATTATCCGCACCGCCGGCGATTATCGCACGCTTGCCGAAGTGCTCGATAAAATGCAGATGGAGGCGCGCAAGAGCGGCCTGTTCATCTTTACCGACGGCGATTTGAAGTTCGACACGCCGCAGCTCGAATTCAAGATCGACGCGACCAAGGCCAATCGCATCGGCGTTTCGATGCAGGATATCGGCTCGACGCTGGCGACCTTCCTGGGCGGCAATTACGTCAACCGCTTTAACCTCTACGGCCGCTCCTACGAAGTCATTCCGCAGGCGCCGCGCGATTTCCGTCTGACGCCGGATTGGTTGACGCGATACCAGGTGCGCACGAGTACGGGCGAATTGGCGCCGCTGTCGACTGTGGCCAGCGTCAGCGAAACGATTCAGCCGAACGCGCTGACCAGTTTCCAGCAGCTCAATTCCGCGACCTTGTCCGGCGTGCCGTTCCCGGGGCGCACGGTGGGGGAGACTCTGGCGTTTCTGCGGGAGAAGGCGAAGACCATTTTTCCGGACGGCTATTCCTACGATTTCCAGGGCGAAAGCCGGCAATTCGTGCAGGAAGGCAATACGCTGGCGATCACCTTCGTCTTTTCGCTGGTCGTCATCTTCCTCGTATTGGCGGCGCAATTCGAAAGTTTCCGCGATCCTTTGATTATTCTGATCGCATTGCCGACTTCGATGTTCGGCGCGCTGCTGCCGCTCAACATTCTGGGCGTCGCCGGCGCGGCTTCGATCAACATCTATACCCAGATCGGTCTGGTCACGCTGATCGGGCTGATTTCCAAGCACGGCATCCTGATGGTCGATTTCGCCAATCACATGCAGTCAAAAAACGGCTGGTCGCCGCGCGAGGCGATCGAACACGCGGCTGGCGTGCGTCTGCGGCCGATCCTTATGACGACGGCGGCGATGGTGGTCGGCATGCTGCCGTTGATCGTCGCGGAAGGCGCTGGCGCCCGCTCGCGAGCGGCGATCGGCATGGTGATCGCCGCCGGCATGAGCATTGGCACCTTGTTCACGCTCTTTGTCACGCCGGCGATCTATACGCTGGTGGCGCGCGATCATCGCGAGAGCCGACAATCAGAGGCGAGCGCCAGTCAGTCGTAAGATTCGGACGCGAAGGGCGTCCAATTGTCGCCGACGAGACCGCCGATCACGCCTTCGCCCGCCAGCGCGGCGCGCGCGACCTCGGGGTCCGCGGATTTCACCATCGCGCCGCAGGTATGCCGGTAGAAGACGCCGGGAAGCTGGAACAGGCCCTGCATAATGGCGGGATCGCTTGCGCCGCCGATCAGCGCGCAATCCTGCGCGGCGGCGTCCGCGAAGAGCGCGCGCAATACCTTGTCGGCGCTGCGCGGCGTTGCGGCGAGGGTAAGCGCTTCGCCTCTCTTGCTGGCGTTGATATGATAGGCGCAACAGCCGATGAGACGGCCGCGCGCGTCGCGAATTTCGACAAGGCGCAGCGGCCCCAGGCTTGGGCGCCGGTCAGCCTGCGTCAAAATCCAGGCGACGTCCTGCGCCGACCAGTCCGGCCGCAGCCGGTAATTCGCGTGCAACGCCAGCCAGCATTCGGAAAAATGTTCAACCGAACAAGCCTCGACGCGCCAGTCCTCGCCCTTGATGTCCGGCGCTTTTCCGAACAGCGCGCGCACAAATTTCTCGGAGCGCCCGAACGCTTCGATGACGGCTTCGGGACGCGTAAGACCGACGCGCTTCGTCGCGATGGACGCGGCGTAGGCGGCGTAATTCAACGGGCGCGTCCAGTGCAGGCTATGCGCCGCGGCAAAACGCATATGTAGGCTCGCTTGAGAGGCGACCGAGTGGCGGTTCGCGGTATCGGCGACGACCACGCTCCAATCGCGCCTGAAATGCGCCCGTTGCAGACGTGCGCCGGCCTCGCGGTCGCGGATGGGGTCCTCCACCATCCACGTGCTGAACACGTTGCCGAGGAATTTCCGGCCATCGAAAATCATTGGCGCGGGCATGACGCCGAGCATGCCGCCGACTTCGCCGTTCGCGCGCTCGTACACCAGAGCGGCGCTATCTGGATGATAATGCGGATGATCGAGGAAGACGCATTTGAGATCCGCGGCAAGGCGGGCCGCGCCGGCTTCAGACGAGACGCCGCTGCGGAAGACGTTCAGGAAGATGGCGGCAAGACGCGGGCAATCTTCCGCTTCCATGGCGCGCACGCGACCGCGGGACGAGTTCTGTCCGGGGGGCGGTTCCATCAAGGCGCGCTTCGATGTTCATGCGCGAAACTTCGTCCGCTTCGCCGCGGCGCGCAACAAAATTTGCGCTTTTGGCCGAAAAGATCGGGAAAATGGTAAAGCCGCAAGGCGTAAACTTGCCTCTGGCGCGCAACATAGGTTAATCAGCGCCAACGTTTTCCTCCCGCTCTCCGGCGCCAGATGCAAAAATCAGATCCCGTCGCGCGTCGGCGCACATTCGCCATTATTTCGCATCCCGACGCCGGCAAGACGACGCTCACCGAAAAACTTCTGCTGTTCGGCGGCGCGATTTAATTGGCCGGCGAAGTGCGCGCCAAAGCCAATCGCCGTCAGACCCGGTCGGACTGGATGGGCATCGAACGCGAGCGCGGCATTTCGGTCGTAACGTCCGTGATGACGTTCGAATATGGCGAGTGTGTCTATAATCTGCTCGACACGCCGGGCCACGAGGACTTTTCGGAGGACACCTATCGCACGCTGACCGCCGTCGACAGCGCCATCATGGTGATCGACGCGGCCAAGGGCATCGAGGCGCGCACGCGCAAATTGTTCGAAGTCTGCCGCTTGCGCGACATTCCGATCATCACCTTCGTCAACAAGATGGATCGCGAGACGCGCGATCCGTTCGAATTGCTCGACGAAATTGAAAAGACGCTGGCGCTCGACACGGTGGCGTTGACCTGGCCGATCGGACGTGGGCGCAGCTTCGCCGGCACCTACGATCTGCGCCGCAATATCGTGCGGCGCCTTGAAGCGGACGCCGAACCGATCGAGGTTTCGGGGCCGGCCGATCCGCGGATCGCCGCCATATCCAACGCCGCCGACGCCGAATTGGCGGCGGAAGAGATCGCGCTGGCGCGCGAGGCGCAAAAGCCGTTCATCGTCGAAGCCTTTCTCGAAGGCCACCTCACTCCGGTGTTTTTCGGGTCGGCGCTGAAAAAGTTCGGCGTTCAGGACCTGATCGATGCGCTGGCCGAGTTCGCGCCGGCGCCGCAGCCTGTGGCGGCCTCGACCCGCATTGTCGATCCGCGCGAAGCCAAGATGACCGGCTTCATCTTCAAGATTCAGGCCAACATGGATCCCAATCACCGGGATCGCATCGCCTTCATGCGCGTGACGTCGGGAAAGCTCACCCGCGGCATGAAGGCTCGGTTGTCGCGCACGGGAAAAAACATCGCGTTGAACGCGCCGCAGTTCTTCTTCGCGCAGGACCGGCAATTGGCCGAGGAAGCCTACGCCGGCGATGTCGTCGGTATTCCCAACCACGGCCTGTTGCGCATTGGCGACACGCTGACCGAAGGGGAGAATCTGGTGTTTCGCGGCGTGCCGAGTTTCGCGCCAGAAATTCTTCGGCGCGTCAAACTCGGCGATGCGATGAAGGCGAAGAAATTGCGCGAAGCCTTGCAGCAGATGGCCGAGGAAGGCGTGGTGCAATTGTTTTTGCCACATGACGGCTCGCCGGCGATGGTCGGCGTCGTCGGCGCGCTTCAGCTCGATGTGCTCATCGAGCGGCTGCAGGCGGAATATGGTCTGCCGGTGAGTTTTGAAACCAGCCGGTTTGAAATCTGCCGTTGGATCAGCGCCGACGACCCGATGGAGTTGGAAAAATTCGTTCGCGCCTATCCCTCGTCAATGGCCAACGATCTTGACGGGGCGCCGGTGTTTCTGGCGCAATCGGCCTTCTCCCTGCGCTATGATCAGGAGCGTTGGCCGGCCATCCACTTTGCCGACATTAAGGATTATCAGGTCGGACAGGGCTGACGCAGGCGAGCAAAACGCCAATTCTTGAAAGGCGTCGGGCGAGCGGGGGGGCGGTCATGAGTGACGCGATACGCTGGTTGAGAATTTCCTATTGGGTCGGCGCCATGGTGGATTTAGGCGCCGCGGCGCAGATGCTTTATCCGCCGCTCTTCGGATTTGGCATGGGCCTGAGCGGCTTTGCGCCCGGTCTCGATTATCGCTATGCGATGGGCATGGGCGCGGCGCTGATGCTCGGCTGGACCGCGCTGCTGTTATGGGCCGATCGTCGGCCAGTCGAGCGCATGGGCGTGCTGCCGCTGACCGTGGTTCCGGTGATCGCCGGCCTCGCCGTCAATCAGGCGAACGGGATCGCATCCGGGTTCTTACCGACGCTGCCCGTGCTGCCGATCTGGGCGCTGCAGGTGGGTCTGAGCATTCTATTCCTCAGGAGCTATTGGCTGGCGCGCATCGCTCAGCGCGCTGAGGCCGCCGGAACGTCGTCGGACGCGTGAGATCAGAGTTTTCGGTCCGCGAAGGCTCGGGCGATGGCCTCGAACATCGGCTTTGGCTGCAACGCGGCGTCGAAGGGCAAGGGGCGCGCCTCTCGCGCGGCGCGCCGCTGTTTTTGGAACCAGGGATCGTTGTACCAGGAATAATTATCGGCCAGTCCCCAGCAAATCACCGTGTTCACCGCCGGGCAGGCGAGCGCTGTCGACAAAAACGCAAAGGTTCTTTGCGCCGCCTCGCGGTCGCGCGCCGCGATGTCGCCGACAAAGCCGGAATCGTCGATGTCGAGTTCGGTGATGTAGATATCAAGGCCGCGCGCCGCGATCTTGTTCAGGAATGCGCCAAACGCCTCGGCGTCCCAGGGCTTGTGGGGCAAAATGTGGCCTTGCAGGCCGATAGCGTCGAGCTTGACGCCCTTGTCCTGCAAACGTTCGATCAGGGCCAGCAAAGCGCGGCGCACCGCAATGCCGATCGGATCGTTCCATTCGGTCCACGCTTCGTTGAGGACGAGCTTGGTCGTGGGGTCCAGCGCCGCGACGCGACGAAAGGCGCGCTCGATGTAATCTTCGCCGAAAGCCGCGAGCCATGGACCCGGTCTGAAGCTTCCCGGCCTGTCGCCGCCGAGCCAGAACGGTTCGTTGACGATGTCCCAGGACTGGAGCCTTCCGGCGAAGTGTGCGGCGACCGCGTCGATATAGGCGTCGAGCGCCTTGGCCAGTTCGGCGTTCGACAGGGATTTGGTCCAATCCGGGGCGTAGTCGTTCCAGACGATGGTATGACCGCGCGCCAATTTGCCGGACGCGTGCGCGAATTCTACCAAGGCGTCGCCGGGTTCGAATTGGAAGGCGTCGAATTGCGGTTCGATCGTCGCCATTTTCAACGATTGGGACGGAACGATCAGATCGCATTGGGTGCGAATCAGGGCGGCGAAATCGGCGTCCTTGAGAATTTCCAAGTCCACCGCCGCGCCGAAGGTCAGCCCGGCTTTCCGCGCCGCAGCGGCAAGGTCGGCTGTAGCCGCCGCGTCCGCGGCGGCCGAACGCGCGCGCGCCGTCGCAGCCAAAGCGCCGCCACAAAGGCCGAGCGCTCCGCGGCGGGTGATCATTTGCGTTGTGCGCATGCGGGCCTGCCGTCGTGTGAAGCGCATTCATAGCAATCTTCCGCCGCCGCCCCAAGTTTTCGCCGCGGCGCGCCAGAACGATGGGCGTCCGCGCCAACCGGGCCGGCCTTGCTTGCGCCGCCGTCCCATCGTAAAGGAGCCGCGTTCTTGCGTTTTCTCAATGATCGCCCTGTTCGGTGCGCGAAAATGCTCGGGGGGAAACCAACTCTATGGAAACAAAATATCTTTTTCAGTTTTCGCGCCTGTTTGCGTAAGCCGGGGCAAAAGAATTGAAGGTGTTGGACGCCGATGCAATGGTGAAAGAACCGCGTCCCGATCAGACGACAACGGCGGAAACCATTTCCATGCGCGATGAGCAAGAGACGGCGCGAACCGAGGAAGCCGCGGCCATTGCCGGCGCTCCCCCGCACGAGCCGTCCAGTCGGCGGGCGCGGATCAAGGCTTGGGTCGGCGGCGGGGCCAGCCTGCTGCTGGTCGCCATCGCGCTGTTCGTTCTGTCGCGCACGCTTGTTCATATCGACATCTGGGCTTTGCGCGCCGCCATCGCCTCGACCGCGCTTTCCCAGTTCGGACTGGCGCTGTGTTTTACCGCCCTGTCCTATTTCGCCCTGACCGGCTACGACGCGCTCGCCTTGCATCAATTGCGGTTGCGCGTGCCCTATCGGACGACGGCGCTCGGCTCTTTCGCCAGCTACGCCATTTCCTTCATGCTGGGCTTCCCCATCGTCACCGGCGGCACCGTGCGCTACTGGATTTATTCGCGCGCGGGGGTCAAGGCGAGCAAGGTCGCCAGCCTCACCGTGGTGGCCGGCGTCACCTTCTGGCTCGGCATGGCGGTGGTCATCGGCGTCGGGCTGGTGGTCGAGGCGAGGCCCCTGTCGGAAATCGATCAATTGGCTGTGAACCTCAACCGTTTGATCGGATTGGGCGTATTGCTGGCCATCGCCTTTTATCTGATCTGGGTGTCGGTCCATCCGCGTCGGGCGCGGGTGCAGGGACTCAGGCTGGAATTGCCAGGCTTCGGCGTCACGCTGGGGCAGATGGCGCTCGGCGTCGTCGATCTGTGCTGCGCCGCGGCGACACTTTATTTTCTTTTGCCAAGCCATGACGGGTTTGGCTTTTTCACTTTCGCGTCAATTTATGTCTTCGCCTGCCTGCTCGGTATAGCAAGCCATGCGCCGGGCGGCATTGGCGTGTTCGAGGCGACCATGCTGAAGGCGCTGCCTGCGCCGTCGCAGGAAGCCCTGCTGGCTTCGCTGCTTTTGTTCCGCATCATCTATTATGTCATACCGTTCACATTGGCTCTGGCTATGCTTGGCGCCAATGAGGGCGGTCGACGCTGGAACAGTTTGCGCGAAACCATGAACCGGGCGCAATCGATCAAGCCCTCGGATGATCGCGATTGAACGGCCAAAAATCAGGGGAATAGCGCATTGATGGGTGAAGCGGGCGGCGAATCCCTGACGATGATCGACGCCCTGATCGAGGCTTTGCCCGAGCCGGTGCTGATCGTCGCGTCCGACGTGCGGCTGGTCGCCGCCAACAACGCGGCGCGCGCCCTGTTTCCTAGTCTGCGCCTGAAAGCGCCGCTCGCCTCCAGCCTGCGCGCCGTTGACGTCCACGATGCGATCGGCCGCGTCTTCGCCGGCGGCGAAGCCGAAAACTTTTCCTGGCTGGACCGTGTGCCATTCGAGCGGCTGTTTAGCGTCCATGTCGCCAAATTCGCCGCCAACGAAGCGTCCTACGTCGCGTTGACGCTGAAGGATTTGACCGAATCGCGTCGTCTTGAGCGCATGCGCGTCGATTTCGTCGCCAACGCCAGCCACGAATTGCGCACCCCGCTCGCCTCGTTGCTTGGTTTTATCGAAACCTTGCAAGGGCCGGCCAAAGCCGACGAAAGCGCCCGCGAACGGTTCTTGACCATCATGCTGGCTCAGGCGCGCCGCATGGCTCGTCTGGTCGACGATCTGCTGTCGCTGTCACGGATCGAGCAGACCCTGCATGTGCGTCCCCGCGACGAGGTTGACCTCAAAGCGCTCGTCCATCACGTCGGCGACGCTTTGACGCAGCTGGCGCGCGAAAATCGCGTCGTCCTGCAAATCGAGGGCGTGTCCGTCAAAGTGCGCGGCGATCGCGACGAACTTTTACGTGTGGCGGAAAATCTCGTCGAAAACGCCATCAAATATAGCGCGCCGGAAGCAGGCGAATCCGTCAAGACGGTATATGTCCGCGTCGGGGCGCGCGATGCGGCCGGTTTTCTCGAGGTCCGGGACCAAGGCCCCGGCATCGCGCCCGAACACATCCCCCGTCTGACCGAGCGATTTTACCGAGTGGACGCCGGCCAAAGCCGCGCCAAGGGCGGCACGGGCCTCGGTCTGGCCCTGGTGAAACACATCGTGGCGCGTCACCGTGGACGTCTGACAATTGATTCTGTTGTTGGGCAGGGCGCTGTATTTACGGCGTTTATTCCGCTATTTGATAGCTGAGGGGCGGATTTTCCCCCATATTGGCCGGACGCTGTCATGGCGCTGTCATGTAATCGTCGTAGTTGGCTGACGGCCGCGCCCCGAGGCGCTGTCCTTGCGCCACTGCAAGGCATCTGGCGCGATGAACCTGTTCTACAGCCCATCGAGGTCTGGCATGATGAAGAACCTTTTGCGCGCGACCGCCGTGGTCGCCTTTGCGGGCGCGGGCGTTTACGCGCTGGCCGCCGACATTTCGGGCGCCGGCGCCACGTTCCCCTATCCGATTTACGCTAAATGGGCCGATTCCTACAAAAAAGAGACCGGCAACGGCCTCAACTATCAATCGATCGGTTCGGGCGGCGGCATCAAGCAAATCAAGGCCAACACCGTGACCTTCGGCGCCACCGACGCGCCGCTCAAGGCCGACGATCTTGAAAAGGAAGGTCTCGTGCAATGGCCGCAGGTGATGGGCGGCATCGTTCCGGTCATCAATCTTGACGGCGTCAACGCCGGCGATCTCGTGCTCGATGGGCCGACGCTGAGCAAGATTTTCCTCGGCGAAGTGAAGACCTGGAACGATCCGGCGATCGCCAAGCTCAATCCTTCGGCGAAACTGCCTGATACGGCGGTGGCGGTCGTGCACCGTTCGGACGGTTCGGGCACTACCTTCAACTTCACCAATTACCTGTCCAAGGTCTCGGCTGACTGGAAGGCCAAGGTCGGCGAAAACGCCGCCGTCGAATGGCCGGTCGGCATCGGCGCCAAGGGCAACGAAGGCGTCGCCAATAACGTCGCCAACACCAAGGGCGCTATCGGCTACGTCGAATACGCTTACGCCAAGCAGAACAAGCTGACCTTCACCAAGCTTGTCAATCACGACGGCAAGATTGTCGCGCCGACGACGCCGAGCTTCCAGGCCGCCGCCGCCAACGCCGACTGGGCGCACGCGCCGGGCTTTTACCAGATCCTGACCGACCAGCCGGGTGCTCAATCCTGGCCGATCACGGCGTCGACCTTCATCCTCGTGCACAAGCAGCCGCAGGACGCCGCCGCCGTGGGCGAGGCCCTCAAATTTTTCGCCTGGGCCTTCGCCAATGGCGGCAAAGCCGCTGAAGAACTCGACTACATCCCGATGCCGGCGGCTGTCGTCGTTTTGATCAAGAAGACCTGGGCCGCCGACATCAAGTCCGCCGACGGCAAGGCGATCTACCAAGGCATGTAACGTCAGCGGGAATGGCTCGGGCCTGATGGCCCGAGCCATTTCCGGCGCCGTTTGCTATTTATAGAATTCACGCTCCGCCGCGTTCCGGCGGACAAGAGGCAGGTTATGACGCAGGCGACAATGCAGGCGCAGACAGACGCTCCAAGCTACGGGGACGTCAAATCGAAAGTTTTGCGGCGGTTTAAAATCGGCGACGGCGCTTTCCACATCGTGACGCGCGCATGCGCCGCCGCCGTTCTCCTCATTTTGGGCGGCGTTATCCTGTCGCTCGGCTTTGGCGCGGCGCCGGCCGTGAAACAATTCGGCTTTTCCTTCTTGACTTCGGAAAGCTGGAATCCCGTGAGCGAAAAATTCGGCGCGCTCGCGGCTATCTACGGCACTTTGATCACGTCGATCATCGCCATGCTGATCGCCGTTCCGATCGGGCTCGGCATCGCGGTGTTCTTGACCGAGCTTTGTCCCCACACCTTGCGTCGGCCGATCGGCATCGCCATCGAATTGCTGGCCGGCGTTCCTTCGATCATTTACGGCATCTGGGGCATGTTCGTGCTCGCGCCCTTTTTGCAGACGCATGTGCAGCCCGCCCTGATCTCGATGTTTTCCGGCGTGCCGGTGATGTCCACCCTGTTCGCCGGGCCGCCCTATGGCATTGGCATGGCCACCGCCGGCCTGATCCTCGCCATCATGGTTCTGCCCTTCGTCGCGTCGATCTCGCGCGATGTGTTCGAAACCGTGCCGGAGGTCCTAAAGGAGGCGGCGTTTGGCGTCGGCTGCACCCGTTGGGAAGTGATGAGCAAGATTGTCGCGCCCTACACCAGCGTCGGCCTGATCGGCGGCGTGATGCTGGGCCTCGGCCGCGCCTTGGGCGAGACGATGGCGGTCACCTTCGTCATCGGCAACGCCCACAAGATTTCGGGATCAATCCTCGCGCCCGGCACGACGATTTCGGCGACCATCGCCAACGAGTTCACCGAAGCGGACGGGACGCTTTACACGTCTTCGCTGATCGCGCTCGGTCTGGTGCTGTTCGTTATCACGTTCTTCATTCTCGCCGCGGCGCGTTTGATGCTGATGCGGATCGAACGCAAGGCGGGAGCGTAAATCATGGCCTTATCACCCGCCCGCCGCATCAAGGATCAGGTCGCGACGGGGCTTTGCATCGCCTCGGCCGCTTTCGGCATCGCGGCGCTCGCGCTGATCCTTTTCGCGCTTTTGTGGAATGGCTTCTCGGGCTTGAATCTGAACGTGTTCACGCAGATGACGCCGCCGCCCGGCTCGGACGGAGGCTTACTCAATGCAATTTTCGGCTCCCTGCTGATGACGATCGTCGGCGTGGCGATCGGCGCGCCGCTAGGTCTGCTGGCCGGCACCTACATGGCCGAATATGGCCATAACACCAGATTGACTATGGTCGTGCGCTTTATAAACGACATCCTTTTGTCGGCGCCTTCGATCGTCATCGGCCTGTTCGTTTATGAAATCACGGTCGTGCCAATGGGGCATTTCTCGGCGTTCGCCGGTTCGATCGCGCTGGCGGTGCTCGTGGTTCCGGTCGTGCTGCGGACCACCGAGGACATGCTCAATCTTGTGCCGGGTCCGCTGCGCGAAGCGGCGAGCGCGCTCGGCATGCCGCGCTCGCTGGTCATTCGCCACGTGGCCTATCGGGCGGCGCGCTCCGGCCTGATCACCGGTCTGCTGCTGGCCGTCGCGCGCGTGTCCGGCGAAACCGCGCCGCTGCTCTTCACCGCCCTTAACAACCAGTTCTGGAGCGTTAACTTCAACGCGCCGATGTCGAGCCTGCCGGTCATCATCTTCCAGTTCGCGCTGTCGCCATACAAGGAATGGCATCAGCTTGCCTGGGTTGGGGCGCTCATCATCACGTTAGCCGTTCTGGCGCTGTCGGTCACGGCGCGGATTCTCGGCTCGCAAAGGATCGCAAAATGACGCAAGCCGCCGAATTGCCGAACAAGATTTCGGTTCGTAATCTCGATTTCTTTTACGGCGACAATCGCGCCCTGAAATCGATCAATATGCCGCTCTACGCCAACAAGGCGACCGCGTTCATCGGCCCGTCGGGTTGCGGCAAATCGACTTTGCTGCGCGTGCTGAACCGCATGTATGATCTTTATCCCAAGCAGCGGGCGACCGGCGAGGTCATCCTGGACGGTGAGAATATTCTCGATCCCAACCAGGATCTCAACGCCCTGCGCGCCCGCGTCGGCATGGTGTTCCAGAAGCCGACGCCGTTTCCGATGTCGATTTACGAAAACATCGCCTTCGGCATTCGTCTTTACGAGCGCATTTCCAAATCCGAAATGGACGAGCGCGTCGAAAAAGCCCTGCGCGGCGCCGCCATCTGGAATGAGGTGAAGGATAAGCTGCAGGCCAGCGGCCTCAGCCTGTCTGGCGGCCAGCAGCAACGCTTGTGCATCGCCCGCACCGTGGCGATCCAGCCGGAAGTGATCCTGTTCGACGAGCCGGCTTCGGCGCTCGATCCGATCTCCACCGCCAAGATCGAAGAGCTGATCGACGAACTGAAGGAAAATTACACCATCGCCATCGTGACCCACAACATGCAACAGGCCGCGCGCGTGTCGCAATATACGGCCTTCATGTATCTGGGCGAATTGGTGGAGTTTGGCGAAACCGACGCCGTCTTCACCGCGCCGCGCGAGACGCGCACGCAAGATTATATCACCGGCCGTTTCGGCTGAACGACAAATGAAGATATCGACGCTTGGTTCAGCGCCATGCGCCGCATAACGAATGAGGGAATTTTAAATGAGCGACCATACCGTCAAATCCTATGACGATGAGTTGGAGACGCTCGGGCGGCAGATTGCCGAAATGGGCGGGCTGGCCGAAAAAATGCTGGCCGACGCGATGGACGCTTTGGCCGGCCTCGACGTCGATCTCGCCAAAAGCGTCGTCGCCGCCGATCCGCGCATGGACGCCTTGCAACGGACGATCGAGGAAAACGCCATTCGCACCATCGCGCGCCGCCAGCCGCTGGCTGTCGATTTGCGCGAGATCATCGGCGCCATCCGCATTTCCGGCGATCTCGAACGTGTCGGCGACTTGGCCAAGAACATCGCCAAACGCGCGGCGAAAGTCGCCGGCGAAGAACGTTTGCCGCGCGCCATCATCGGCCTGAAGTCGATGCACGAACTCGCCGCCATCCAGTTGAACGACGTGCTCGACGCCTATGCGCAGCGCGACGTCGCGCGCGCCAAGGCGGTGTGGGAACGCGACGTCGAGCTCGACGCGCTGGAAGACTCGGTGTTCCGCGATCTCTTGACGTTCATGATGGAAGACGCGCGCAACATCACGTTCTGCACGCATCTGCTGTTCTGCTCGAAAAACCTTGAACGCGTGGGCGATCATACGACCAATATCGCTGAAACGGTCGCTTACATCGCCACCGGCGAACCCTTGCCCTCGGATCGCCCGCGCGGCGGCGATTCCGCCAATGGATTTTAGCGTCAGTGCGCCGATCGCGTCGAAACGATCGGTTTGAACAAAGGAATAATCGCATTGTCTTGCTCGGGAAGCGCGGCGCTTTCCCCAAAATGTGCGGAAAAACAGGAACCGTCCAGCCATGAACGAAACGCGCGCCTCATCCATTACCGCGGCTTCGCCCGGCGGAGCGCCGCGTATTCTCGTCGTCGAAGACGAGGCGGCGCTGTCCTTGCTGCTGAGCTACAATCTGGAAGCGGAAGGCTATGTCGTCGAGCGCGTCGAACGCGGCGACGAGGCTGAATTGCGTCTGGAAGAATCAGCGCCGGACCTCGTCATTCTCGACTGGATGCTGCCTGGCGTCTCCGGTCTGGAAATCTGCCGGCGCCTGCGCGCGCGCGAATTCACCCGTTCGTTGCCGGTCATCATGCTGACCGCTCGCGGCGAGGAGGGCGAGCGCGTGCGCGGGCTTTCCGTCGGCGCCGACGATTACGTCGTCAAACCGTTCTCCGTCCCCGAACTGATGGCGCGCGTGCGCGCCTTGTTGCGGCGGGCGCGGCCCGAGCGCGTCGCCTCGAAACTGGCGGCGGGCGACCTCGAACTCGATCGCGAGACGCGCCGGGTTCGCCGGTCCGGCCGCGACGTTCATTTGGGGCCGACGGAATTTCGTCTGCTGGAATATCTGATGGAGAAGCCGGGCCGGGTGTTCGCCCGCTCGCAATTGCTCGACAGCGTGTGGGGCCTTTCGGCGGAGATCGACGAACGGACGGTCGACGTGCATATTGGACGCCTGCGCAAGGCGCTTTCGTGCGACGACGAAAACGATCCGATCCGGACCGTACGCGGCTCCGGCTATTCCTTCGACGAAACCTTCGGCCGCGGGTAACAGATCCTAAGCCCCTCGTTTCGCGGGCCGCCACTCAATCGGCGAAGCAAAATTTCGGGCTGCGTTTTGATTTGCTCAAAGCGCAACCCGTTGGAGCCGTCGTCGTTGGTAATGATCCTTGATCAACTTTTGTTAAATCAGCCGCGCGCGGCCAAACGGCGTTCGCGATCACGCTCGCGCCGCCGCTCTTGCGCCGGCTGATAGGCGATGCGCGCGTGATAGCTGCAATAGGGGCCTGGCCCGGTCGGCATCTTCGCGCCGCAGAAACGGAATTCAGCTGTCGTTGGATCGCCCAGCGGCCAGCGGCACATGGATTCGCGCAATTCCATCAAAGTGACGCGTTCGCTGATCGGAACGACGACATCGTCGGCGATCGGACGCGCCGCCGGGCTGGGGCGCGAGTCCATGGCAAGCGCAAGATTGCCGCGCATGAGCGGGGCCGAACCGCCGCTGGAGCGCGGCGCCGCGGGTCGCTCGTTCTTCTGCTTGGGACGCGCTCCCGACGGCGTCTGCGATTTGACGCGTCCTGAAAGACCCAAACGGTGAATTTTGCCGATAACGGCGTTCCGCGTCATGCCATTGGCCAACTCATTGGCGATTTGGCTGGCGCTGAGACCATCGAGCCAGAGCTTTTTCAGTTGCTCGACTTTCTCGTCGGTCCAGGACATGGAATTGGCCTCCTCGAAATCAATAACAACGAACTATCTCTGCGCGCCGATCGCGAGATCGGAATCCAGCGCATAAAAAACCTTCGACAGGACCGCGCCGTTTCGATCCGATGCCGTTGGACGTTTGCGCTACTTAGAAGACTGCCGCACGAGATGTCGTAGTCGACAAGTGGGACACTACACTAGGCGTTGAATCGGGCGCAAGAGTCGAGGCTTCTTCATTCGGGTTTTCAACAGCCCATTCCAATTAGAAGACCCTCGCGTCGCGGCGAGCGGAGGAATTGCGGCGGCGAGAATTGCGCAGGAGCGTGGCGAGAATGAGTCAAAGCGGCGTCGGTTTGACCGCGGCGCAAGGATTTCCTACAATAAGAACAAGGTTGCCGTCCCTGCGGGGCGGCGATTTCGTTTTTGTGGTCACGCGCTGGCGGAGGAGCGGTTTTAGCAAGCTTCGCTTCGCGCTTTCTGGGGTGTTCGACGTGACTTCGGCGCTTCTTCCGACTTACGCGCGTTACGATCTTGCTTTCGAGCGGGGCGAAGGGGCTTGGCTGACGTCGGTCGCGGGCGAGCGCTACCTCGATTTCGGCGGCGGCATAGCCGTCGCCTCGCTCGGCTATAATCACCCCCATCTTGTCGCCGCCCTGACGAGCCAGGCGCAAAAGCTGTGGCACACGTCCAATCTGTTCCAGATTCCCGAAGGCGAAAGACTGGCGCAACGGCTGACGCAGGCGACATTCGCCGACTACGCCTTCTTCACCAATTCCGGCGCCGAGGCGCTGGAGCTGACGATCAAGATGGCGCGCAAATGGAACAGCGCCAACGGCGCGCCGGAACGTTTTCACATGATTACGTTCGACGGCGCCTTTCACGGCCGCACCCTGGCGACGATCGCCGCAGGCGGCAATCAGAAATATATCGACGGTTTCGGCCCGAAGGTCGAAGGTTTCGATCAGGTTCCGTTCGGCGACATCAAGGCGGTGGAAGCGGCGATCGGTCCGCGGACCGGCGCGATCCTGATCGAACCGATTCAGGGCGAAGGCGGCGTGCGCGTCGCTTCGTCCGAATTCATCAGGGCTTTGCGCCAGCTTTGCGACGAACGGGGCCTGCTCCTGTGTTTCGATGAAGTGCAATGCGGCATGGGTCGCACCGGCAAGCTCTTCGCCTATGAGCATTATGGCGTCGCGCCCGACATTCTGGCCTCGGCCAAAGGCATCGGCGGCGGATTTCCGCTCGGCGCGGTGTTGGCGACGCAAGATGCGGGCAAAGGCATGGTCGTTGGCTCGCACGGCACGACCTATGGCGGCAATCCGCTCGCCATGGCCTGCGGCAACGCCGTGCTCGACATAATCCTGGCGCCGGGCTTTCTCGACGACGTCGCGGCCAAGGGGCTGGCGCTGAAGCAGAAGCTCGCCGGTCTTGCCGACCTTTATCCCGGCGTCATCGCCGGAATCCGCGGGCAGGGATTGATGCAAGGGCTGCAATTGCGCGTCGCCAACGGCGAATTCGCCGCCGCCGCGCGCGCCGAAAAATTGATTGTCATTCCCGCGCTGGAAAATGTCGTGCGCATCTTGCCGCCTTTGATCGTTTCGGAAGACGAAATCAGCGAAGGAATTGTCCGCCTTGAGGCGGCGTGCCGGCATTTTGCGCAAGCGCCGCGCGCGGGCGCCGGAGCATGAACGCAATGAGCGCCACAGGGCAAAAGCAAAACTTTCTCGATCTGACCGATTTGAGCGCGCAGGACCTGCGCGATATATTGGACCTAGCGGGTAAGATCAAACAACGTCGCCAAAAGGGCCGTCCCAGCGTCGACAAGCCGTTGGCGGGCCGCACCTTGGCGATGATCTTCGACAAGCCGTCGACGCGCACCCGCGTTTCCTTCGACGTCGGCATGCGCGAACTCGGCGGCGAGAGCATCATGCTCACTGGCGCCGAAATGCAATTGGGGCGCGGCGAGACCATCGCCGATACGGCGCGCGTGCTGTCGCGTTTCGTCGACGCCATCATGATCCGCATCCTCAGCCATGAGAACCTGCTCGAATTGGCCGCGCACGCCAGCGTGCCGGTTATCAACGGCCTCACCAAACGCTCGCATCCTTGTCAGGTGATGGCCGATCTGATGACCTTCGAAGAGCATCGCGGTCCCATCAAGGGGCGCAAGATCGCCTGGGTCGGCGACGCCAGCAACGTGCTGACTAGCTGGGTTCACGCCGCGCAAAGGTTCGCGTTCGATCTGTCGATCGCCGCGCCGCCGGAATTGGCGCCGGAGGCGGCGCTGATCCGGCGCGCGCGCGCCGACGGCGCGAAGATCGTCGTGACGAGCGATCCATTCGAAGCGGCGGCGGGGGCCGACTGCGTCATCACCGATTGCTGGGTGTCGATGGGCGACAAGGACGAGAAGCGCCGCCATCGCTTGCTGGCGCCCTTTCAGGTCAATGAGGCGTTGATGGACGCGGCCGGCAAAGACGCCGTGTTCATGCACTGCCTGCCCGCCCATCGCGGCGAGGAGGTGACGGACGCGGTGATCGATGGGCGCCATTCCGTCGTGTTCGATGAAGCCGAAAACCGGCTGCATGTGCAGAAGGGCATACTCGCCTGGTGTTTTGGGGCGCGTCCTTGAACCATCCGGCCGGATCGCCTCCCTCGCGGCCCGTTGACGATCGGGGCCACGACGATACGATTTTGCCCTTCGCCGTCGAACCGCTCGACGTGCGCGGCCGCTTGGCGCGTCTGGGGCCGGCGATCGATACGATCCTTTCCGGCCATGCTTATCCCGACGCGGTCGCGCGCCTGCTTGGCGAGGCGATCACGCTGACCGCGCTGCTCGGTGCGGCGTTGAAGCAGGAAGGCCGCTTTCAGTTGCAAACCCGCACCGACGGCGTCGTCGATATGCTCGTCGTCGATTTCGACGCGCCCGACCGATTGCGCGCTTTCGCCCGCTTCGATGCGGCACGGTTGGCGCAGGCGCTCTCGCCGGGGCAGTTGCTGGGCAAGGGGCATCTCGCGCTGACGATCGAGCAGGGCGCGGAAGCCGCCCGCTATCAAGGCGTCGCGCCTATCGAGGGCGGGTCGCTGGAAGACGCGGCGCTGCTTTATTTTCGTCAGTCCGAACAAATTCCGACCTTTGTGCGTCTGGCCGTCGGACAGACGTTGACCAACGCGGGCGCGCAATGGCGCGCCGGCGGTTTGATCCTGCAATTCCTGCCGCACTCGCCGGAGCGCCAGCGTCAGGCCGACCTCCATCCCGGCGACGCCCCGCCCGATCACGTCGCGCACGCGGTAGACGAGGACGATTGCTGGTCCGAGGCCAAGGCTTTGGCGGCGACGCTCGAGGACCATGAATTGCTCGACCCGCGACTTTCGGGCGAGCGCCTGCTGTTCCGGTTGTTCCATGAGCGCGGCGTGACCGCCTTCGCGCCGGCTTTCCTTCGCGCCGCCTGTCGTTGCTCGCGCGAGCGCGTCGTCGCCATGCTGCGCAGTTTCTCGCCGGACGAGCGCGCCGATATGGTCGGGGCCGACGGGCGGATCAGCGTCACCTGCGAATTCTGCTCAAGCTGCCAAAGCTTCGAACCGGACGAATTCGTGGATGACAACAACACGCTCTAAGCGGCGGGGCGCAATTTCGCCGCGTTGTTCGCAAGTCAATATTTAGAATATTTCAAGGTCGTATAAAAACGGCGCCCGCGTGCTTGACGGGCGAGCGGAAGACTTCCAAATTGATAGGAAGTTCATCGGGTTTTGCGGCAGTCGGCGGCAAGACGGTGAGCGAGAAGGCAGAAGCCGTTTCGACCCTGCTTTTTGCAATCGGAATTCCTTCTGAATTGCGAGGGAGCCAACCAATGTTGCGCAATCTGACCCTTGCCGCGGCTGTAGCCGCGGCCTTGACCTTTCCGATGGGCGCCACGGCTTTTGCCCATCCTCATGGCGGCCCCCACGGCGGCCCCCATTTTGGCGGCGGCGGGCACCCCCATTTTGGCGGCGGCGGCGGCCACGGTTTTCGCGGTGGCGGCGGCGGCCATGGCGGTCGGTTCTGGCATGGCCGCTATTGGGGCTATGGCGTCGGCCCCTGCTGGCGCTGGAACCCGTTCATGGGCGGATGGGTTTGGGTTTGCTATTGATCGACGTTTGACGCGCGCGGCGATAACGCCGCGCCTGTCCTGATAAGCAGGGTCTTGCAAGGATTGGCCGTCGGCCAGTTCTCGCGGTGATATTTTTTTATAAAAACAAAGCGGCGCGTTCGATTTCGAACGCGCCGTTTTTGCGGCGCCAAGGAGTTGAGCGTCAGCCGGCGTCCCCGGCCAGCAGCCGCCGCATTTTTTTCAAAGCGAGCGCGTGATCTTCCTGATAGCTCAGCGCGCCGGCGAATTCGCCTTTGGCGTTCATGAGATAGACGATCGCGGTGTGGTCCATCGTGTAGCCGCCGCCCGCCAACGGAACCTTCTTATAGTAGACGCGAAACGATTTGGCGACGTCGGCGATCTGTTGCGCTGAGCCGGTCAGGCCGGTGACATGCGGTTCAAAGGAAGCAAGGTAATCGCGCAAAACCTGAGGCGTGTCGCGCTCAGGGTCGATGGTGACGAAAAGAATACGAAAGTCCCGCGCCACAGGCCCCAGTTCGGCGAGCAGTTCCGCCATGTCGGTCAGCGTGGTGGGACACACGTCGGGGCATTGTGTGTAGCCGAAAAACAAGGCGTAGGGTTTGCCGTTGAGCCGGGCGCTGTCGAATATCGCGCCATCCTGCGAAACGAGCTGAAATGGACCGCCGACGGCGGGCCGTCCAATCTGCTCGCCGCGCGGCAAATACAGCGCGACGGCGGCCAACGCCGCGATCGTCGCTGACAGGGCGAGCGCCAGAACGCTCGTTTTTCGCGCCGACGCTGGCGTCATGGCCGTTCCAAACTCCGGTCAGTGATGGTGATCGCTCGACGCGCCGACCGCTTCGATAGCGAAGTCGACTGGAATCTCGCCCGCTCTCTCGAACGTCAGAAAGCCATGAACCGTTTCACCCGCGATAAGCGGCTTTTTCAGTTCCATCAACATGACGTGGTAGGCGCCGGGCTTCAGTTCAACCTTGCCGTGCGCCGGAATGTCCAGACTTTTGACTTGACGCATCCGCATCACGCCGTCGACCGTCGT
Source organism: uncultured Alphaproteobacteria bacterium (assembly GCA_963736175.1). GTDB lineage: Bacteria > Pseudomonadota > Alphaproteobacteria > Rhizobiales > Beijerinckiaceae > Rhodoblastus. The sequence goes on from CAVTNU010000002.1 coordinate 533,971, forward strand.
CATTTCGTGAATCTCGACGCGTCCGGCGATTTGCGCGCTGGCGCCCATCAGATGATCGGGCTGGGCGCCGTCGTTGAGGATGGCGACATAGGCGCCGCCGACCTGAGCGCCGCCGGCGGTGGCGCGCGCCCAGGGATGGGCCAGAACAATATCGCCGGCGAAAGCGCAGCATGTCGAGGCGGCCAGCGACAGGGCGCCGAGGGCGATCGCGATGCGTTGCTTCGGCATGATTTCATCCTGTTTCGAACTTGGGCTGCGGCGATCAACGCCCGTCCGGCGCGCCGCGGCGGCTCACAGGAAAGTCGGCGCGGCGACAAATGTCAATTGTCGCCGCGCACGCGAGGCTGGAGGATTCTTCGCAAACGCCGCCCACGGGCGAAACGAGCGCTTTGTTCGGCCGCATATTCTTGATCCGGCGGCGCAAGGCGCCGTCTTGTGAGACGCCGTAAGTTTGCCAATCAAATGCGTGGAGTTCAATAGTTGACAAAAACACTAGACTAACTCGTCGGCGTTTGCCATAGTCGGCGTGTTCATTCATTAAAACAGACGACGGGCCTCTTTTCGCCGCGGATGCGAGCGGTGGGGCGCGATAAACGGAGAAGAAAATGTCGGTCGAGTCGAAAAAGCCGGAAACCATCGTTCTTCATGCGGGCTGGCGGGCCGACCCGACGACCGGCGCCGTCGCCCCGCCGATCTACCAGACGACGTCCTATCAATTCGCCAGCACGGAGCACGCCGCCAATCTTTTCGCCCTGAAGGAATTGGGCAATATCTATACGCGCCTCGGCAATCCGACGACCGACATCCTGGAGCAGCGCATCGCCGCGCTTGAAGGCGGCGTCGCCGCGCTGGCGGTCGCCTCTGGTCAGGCGGCCTCGGCCTATGCGGTGCAAAATCTCGCCAAGGTTGGCGACAATATCGTTTCCTCCACCGATCTTTACGGGGGAACCTGGAACCTCTTCGCCAATACGCTGAAAGACCAAGGAATCGAAGTGCGTTTTGTCGATCCGGCCGATCCGGAAAATTTCCGCAAGGCCACCGACGCGCGCACAAGAGCCTATTACGCCGAGACCCTGCCCAATCCCAAGCTGGCGGTGTTTCCGATCGCCGAAGTCGCGTCCATCGGCCGTGAATTCGGCATTCCCTTGATCGTCGACAATACGGCGGCGCCGATCCTGGCGCGTCCGCTCGATCACGGCGCGGCGATCGTCGTCTATTCGACGACGAAATTCATCGGCGGCCATGGAACGTCGATCGGCGGCGTCATCGTCGACGGCGGCAATTTCGACTGGGAAAAATTCCCCGAACGTCAGCCGGCCCTGAATACGCCCGATCCGAGCTATCACGGGGCGGTCTGGACGCAGGCGGTCAAGCCGATCGGTCCGGTCGCCTATATCATCAAAGCGCGCACGACCTTGCTGCGCGATCTCGGCGCGGCGCTGTCGCCCTTCAACGCCTTCCTGACCCTGCAAGGCGTCGAAACGCTGCCCTTGCGCATCGAGCGGCACAGCCAGAACGCCGCGACCGTGGCGCTATGGTTGAGCAAGCGGCCCGAGGTCGTGAAGGTGATCCATCCGTCCTTGCAGTCGGGCGAGGAGCGTCGGCGCGCCGACAAATATCTCAAGGGCGGCTATGGAGCGCTGCTAGGCTTTGAACTGAAGGGCGGCGCGGAAGCCGGCCGCGCCTTCATCGACGCGCTGAAGCTGTTCTACCATGTCGCCAATATCGGCGATGCGCGCAGTCTCGCCATCCATCCGGCCTCGACGACCCATTCGCAGCTGGCGCCGGAAGCGCAATTGGCGACCGGCGTATCGCCGGGCTATGTGCGCCTGTCGATCGGCATCGAACATATCGACGACATTCTCGCCGATCTGAGCCAGGCTTTGGGCGCGACGACCTGAATTGCCGGAATTTATTGTTAAAATCGCGCGCCTTCCGATTGAATTCGGAAGGCGCGTTGCGATTTGTTGCCCCGCGCGGATTCTCGTGCGACAAGTCCGCCGGATTTTTTGGAAACGCCGCGCGGCGGCAAGCAATGGGCGCAAATGTTTCGTAACCTACCGCCGACCACGCCGGATCTGATCCTATCTTTGATGCTGCGATGCCGACAGGACGGGCGGGCGGACAAAATCGACCTCAGCGTTGGCGTCTATCGCACCGATGACGGCAACACGCCGATCATGGCGGCGGCGCGCGAGGCGGAACGCCAGGTTATCGCGGAGCAGACCACCAAGGTCTATGTCGGCCCGCTCGGCGACGCAGCGTTCAACGCCGCCGCGACCGATCTCGTTTTAGGTTCTGGGTTCGGCGCGACGCGCGTTTGCACGGCGCAGACGCCGGGCGGCTCGGGCGCCCTGCGCATGATCGCCGAACTGCTGAAAGCGGCGAATCCGGAAGCCGTCATCCATGTTCCAGACCCAACCTGGGCCAATCATACGCCGCTGTTGACCAGTTGCGGATTGCCGACGACGCCCTACGCCTATTACGACGCGAAGACGGGGGGTGTCTTGTTCGACGCCATGTTGTCCGATCTCGCCCGCGCCAAGTCTGGCGACATCGTCTTGCTGCATGGCTGTTGCCACAATCCAACCGGCGCCGATCTGACTCAGCCGCAATGGGCCGAACTCGCCGTCCTTATGTTGAAACGCGGTTTGTTTCCGCTGGTCGATCTTGCCTATCAAGGTCTTGGCGAAGGGCTTGAGCAAGACGCGGCGGGCCTGCGGCTGCTCGCTGGAATCGTCCCCGAACTGGCCGTCGCGTTTTCCGGATCGAAGAATTTTTCGCTCTACCGCGAACGGATCGGCGCCGCCATCATCATGGCGGCCACGCCGAAACAGAGCAGCCTTGCGCTGGCGCGCATGGGGGCGATCGCGCGCTCGCTTTATTCGATGCCGCCGGCGCATGGCGCCTCGATCATCACCCGTGTTCTGGAAGACGCCGCGCTCAGGGCCGATTGGCTGGGCGAACTCAACTTCATGCGTCAGCGGATGGCGCAATTGCGGGAGCAGTTGGCGACGGCGCTGCTGCGGCGTTCCGGTGGGCGGGATTTCAGCTTTCTGACGCGCCAGCGCGGCATGTTTTCTTTCTTGCCGCTCAGCGACGGCCAGGCCGAACGGCTGCGGCAGGATTTCGGTCTCTATCTTCTGCCGGACGGGCGCATCTCGATCGCCGGCCTCACCTCCGGCAATATCGAACGGGTGGCCCAGGCCTATTGCGCCACCGCGAACGAGCGCGGTTGAGTTGATCTCGCGACGATATTGATGTCCGCAGATCGCTTTGGCGCGTTATCTTCGCGCCTTTCCTCTTGGTCAGGCGTCAGCTAACGGCAGTGTAATAAAATCGTCATATAGCGTCATGGATGCAGAATATAGTTGCGTGACCAAAAGCTCCGGAATCCTGGGGCGCTAAGCGGATAATATTATCATTTCATTAACCGCGATTTTGCTAGGTTTTGCGCCTTCCGTCGAGACGCATCCAGCGGGCGCCCAATGATCAGAAATTTGAAGCTCGGCCATCAGATTTTGGCTATCGCCCTGGTTTCAGCAATTGGCTTTGTCGTCGTGCTTGGCGACGTCATCTGGACATCCGCCCGGCAAACCGAAATTCAGCTACGCGCTCAGAACGCTTCTGGCGCCGCGTTGGACTCAATGCGCTTTGGCGCGCAGATGCTGCAATTGCGGCGGTATGAAAAGGACTTTCTGCTGCGCGCCGACGCTCAATTGGTCGACCAGCATCGCAAGACCGCCGAGGGCGCGCAGGCCGCGATCAGGACGTTGGCGAACGCGGCGCGCGACATCGGCGACTCCGATCTCGAGGACAAGGTTGCGCGCGCGCAGGCGCCGCTCGACCGCTATATTGGCGCTTTCTCCGTACTCGTCGACAATCGGCGATCCATGGGCCTTGATCCCGAACAAGGCGCGGAAGGCGATCTGCGCCATGCCGTTCATCACGTCGAGGCTCGGCTCGCCAAATTCGATATTCCGGCGTTGAGTGTCAAGATGCTGACCCTGCGTCGTCACGAAAAGGATTTCATGCTGCGTCGGCAGGCGTCTTACATCGAGGCGCACGCCAAAGCGGTGGAGGATTTCAAGAACGCCATCGCCGTCGCGCCGGCGCCCGAGCTGGACAAGAGCGAACTGAACGTCCTTCTCGCAGCCTATGCGCGAAGCTTTGCGCAATGGACCGACGCGGCCGACAAGGTCAAGGCGGCGCAAGGCCAGGTGTCCGCGGCCTACGGCGAACTGGAGCCCGTTGTCGCCGCCATGGCCGACCGGGCGACGTCAGTGAGCCGATCGGCGATCGAGGAAGAGCGATCCATCGCGGCGCACAATTTTTACGCGATCGTCGCCTCGATCGTTCTGGCCATGCTTGGCTCTTTCGCCCTGTCGATCGGGGTCTGGCGTCATATCGTGCGCTCGCTCGGCCATATCGAACGTCAGATGGCGAGGATAGCCGACGGCAATCTGGAAACGGCCGTGACCGGCGGCGACGCGCGCAACGAAATCGGGGCCATGGCGCGCGCTTTGGCGTCGCTGCAAGACGGGCTACGGCAGGCCGAAGGGCTCAAACAGGAGCAATTGGCCGAACATGGCGCGCGCGCGCGGCGGGCCGCGCAGCTCGAACGGCTGGTTCGCGATTTTGAAGCGAGCGTCAGCGATATCGTCCGGCGCGTGAGTTCGGAGGCGAGACAGTTGCAGGCGGCGGCTCAAAGCCTCTCAACCGCGGCGGGGGAGACGACCGCGAAGTCCTCCAAGGTCGCCGACGCGACCGATGTCGTCTCCAGTCAGGTCCAGATGGTGGCGGCCGCGTCGGAGGAGCTTTCCGCCTCGATCGCGGAAATCGCCCGCCAGTTGGACAATTCGCATCTCGTCGCGAGCCGGGCGGTTGAGGATTCTGGCGCGACCGCCGACGCCATGAGCGAGCTTTCGTCCAGGGCGCAGGAAATCGGCAACGTTCTGGCCGTCATCGAGGCGATCGCCTCGCAAACCAACCTTTTGGCGCTCAACGCGACGATCGAGGCGGCAAGGGCCGGCGAAAGCGGGCGCGGCTTCGCTGTCGTCGCCAACGAGGTCAAGGCTCTGGCGGCACAAACGGCGAAAGCCACCGAGCAGATCGGGGGCCAGATCGGCGCCATTCAGGACGCCTCCGCCAGCGCGTCCGGCGCCATCGCGCAGATTGCCGGAACCATCAATCAAATGAATCAAATCAGCGCGTCGATCCTGGCTTCGGCGCGCGAACAGGGCGCGGCGACCGACGAAATCGCGCAAAGCATCAATAAAGTGGCTGCGGAAGCCGATGAGGCCTCGCAGAACATCAGCGGCGTTCTGCGCGCCGCGGAAGGTACGTCCGCCGCATCGACGCAATTGCTCGCCTGTTCCGAAGACCTGTCGGCGCAGGCGGGGTTCCTGTCCGACAAGATGAGCGAATTCGTCGCGAGCCTGCGCGCGGCCTAGCGCTGCTCGGCCGCGCAGGCGCGCATTCGACGAAGATTTCGCGCCGAAAACACCCGGTCTGCTTGCCAAGCATGGCCGCCGCCAGTATAAGCCGCGCTTCGCGCCCGTTTCCGACACCCCTGGAGGCGTGGGCGCGTTTTCTATAAAGGACAAGAGACATGGCCGAGAACAAAAAGCTCGCGGCCACGGTCCGCAGCGGGACAGGCAAGGGGGCCGCCCGCAGCGTACGCCGTGAAGGCCGCATTCCAGGCGTCATCTATGGCGGGGGCGAAGCCCCGACGCCGATTTCGCTCGACTATCGCGATTTGAACAAGCTCATCTACGCCGGGCATTTCCTGACGACGATTTTCGAAATCGATATCGACGGCAGGACCGAGCGCGCCATTCCGCGCGACTATCAGCTCGACGTCGTCAAGGACACCCCGCTGCATATCGATTTCTTGCGGCTGAAGGCCGGTTCGCGTCTAAGGGTCGACGTGCCGGTGCATTTCCTCAATCAGGAAACGGCTCCCGGCATCAAGCGCGGCGGTTCGTTGAATATCGTTCTGCACACGATCGAATTGCTCGTGCCCGCAGACAATATTCCCGAATTCATCACGGCGGATCTGACGGGCCTCGACTTCAACGATTCGCTGCACATCAGCGCGGTCAAGCTGCCTGAAGGCGTGACCCCGACCAACAAGACGAACTTCACCATCGCCACCATCGCTCCCCCGGCGGGCGGCGAGGAAGCGCCCGCCGCCGCTCCGGTGGTCGCCGCCGCGGCTCCGGCCGCCGCCAAGGCCGCGCCGGCGAAGAAGTAATTTTTCGCACGATAGACGAAATGATCCGCCCGCCTCGCGCGGGCGGATTTGTTAGGATAGAACGCTCGTCGTGGGATTTCTCAGGCGCCGGGAGCCGCGCCGGAGAGAACGATAGGCTCAGTCATGCTGCTTTTCGTCGGGCTCGGCAATCCGGGCCGCGCATACGCCGGAAACCGGCACAATATCGGCTTCATGGCGCTGGAGGCGATCGCGCGCGCCCATAATTTTCCGCCCTTTCGCCCGAAATTCCAGGGGCAGGTCAGCGAAGGCCAGATCGGCGGCGAGCGCGTCATTTTGCTGGCGCCGCATACTTATATGAACGAAAGCGGCCGCGCTGTCGGCGAAGCGGCGCGTTTCTACAAGATCGACCTGGAAAATATTGTCGTTTTCCACGACGAAATCGATCTCGCGCCCGGCAAAATGCGGATCAAGCGGGGCGGCGGCAACGCCGGCCATAACGGCCTGCGCTCGATTTCCGCGCATATGGGCAATGATTATAGGCGGGTGCGAATGGGCGTTGGCCATCCGGGCGACAAGGGCGCCGTGCACGCTTATGTGCTGAACGACTTTGGCAAGGGCGAGAAGCCTTGGGTTGACGCGTTATGCGAGACGCTGGCGCGCAACGCCGCGCTGATCGCCAAGGGCGACGACGCCGGAGCGCAGAACAGGGCGCATCTGGCGATGGAGGCGGCCGGATTTGGCGAGGTCAAACGCCTCGGCGCGGAGTGACGGCGAGTCGCTCCTTGCTCCGTCCGCACGATTTTGTCCTGACGGGCGCCCGCGGCGCGACTGTCGCAAAAATGCTCTATTCTGCCGCCGACCCGCGATCTTATTGACGGGCGCAAAATTTCCGAACGGCCGACATGAGCGCAATCGCGCTTTACGCCGACTACGGCGAAAGCGTGCCGGGTTCGGTATTGCGTCGATATTGATTGGCGAAATCGCATATTGAAATTCTGGAAGGAAACATCCCGTGCCGGAACAAGACGCCCAGACAGGAATCAGGACGAGCGCGGCCGCGGCCGGCCTTGGCGCGTTGGGCGTCGTGTTCGGCGACATCGGCACGAGCCCGCTCTACACGCTGAAAACCGTTCTCGACCTTTCCGGCGGCGCGGCGGCGCCCGATGTTGTCTATGGTCTTTTGTCGTTGATCTTATGGACGTTGATCCTCGTCACGTCGGTCAAATACGTGATGTTCGCCATGAGCATCGACAATGACGGGGAGGGCGGCATTCTGGCGTTGATGGCGCTGCTCGGCATCAAAAAGGTCCAGCGTCCGGTGCTGGTCGCTTTCGGCCTGTTCGGCGCGGCGCTGATTTATGGCGACGGCGCGATCACGCCGGCCATATCCGTGCTTTCGGCGCTGGAGGGGCTCAATATCGTCGAGCCGGCGTTGCAGCCCTATGTCCTGCCGGCCAGCGTCGCCATCCTCATCGCGCTGTTCGCCTTGCAGCCGTTGGGAACGGCGAAAATCGGCCGGGCGTTCGGCCCGATCATGGCTTTGTGGTTCCTCTCGATCGCCGCGCTCGGCCTGTGGGGCGTGTTCAAGCATCCCGCCATTCTGGCGGCGATCAACCCGCTATACGCCGCGCATTACCTCATTTCGCACGGCGCGGTCAGCTTTCTGGTGCTGGGCGGCGTCTTTCTTTGCGTAACCGGCGCGGAGGCGCTTTACGCCGACATGGGCCATTTCGGCGCCCGGCCGATCAGGTTGGCCTGGTCGATCGTCGTCTTTCCGAGCTTGCTTTTGAATTATGCCGGCCAATGCGCAATTCTGCTGGCCGGCGGTTCGGCGAAGGGCAACATTTTCTTTCAGCTCTGTCCGCCGGCGTTGCTGCTGCCTTTCATCTTTCTGGCGACCATCGCCACCATCATCGCCAGTCAGTCGATCATCACCGGCGCTTTTTCGATGACGAGGCAGGCCATTCTGTTGGGCTGGATGCCGCGTCTGCGTATCGTGCAAACCTCCGAGGAGGGCTACGGCCAGATCTATGTCGGCGCGGTCAACTGGCTGCTGATGATCGTGACGCTCGCCCTGGCGATCGGCTTCCGCAAGTCCGACAACCTTGCCGCCGCCTACGGCATAGCGGTTTCGGCGACCATGCTGATGACGACCTTCCTGCTCTTCATCGCGATGCGCGAGGTCTGGGGCTGGAGCCTGTGGGCGAGCGCGGCGGCCGCCGGCCTTTTCGCCTGTATCGACTTCGCCTTTTTCAGCGCCAACATGGCCAAGCTGATGGATGGCGGTTATGTGCCGCTGCTGTTGGCGTCTGGCGTATACGCGTGCATGCTCATCTGGCATCGCGGCTCGCGGGCCGTCGCTCAGGAATTGCACGAAAGGGTAATGCCGGCCAACGAATTCATGGCGATGCTCGCCGCGCAAAATATTTCGCGCGTGCCCGGCGGCGCGGTGTTTTTGACGCGCACCAAGGATGGCGCGCCGCCGGTGATGGTCTGGCACGTCAAGCATAACCGCGCGCTGCATAAAATCCCGCTGGTTCTGACCGTCGAGACCAAATCGGTTCCTTATGTCTCCGCCAACGCGCGTCTGAAAGTCGAGCAGATCGCGCCGGGCCTTTGGCGAGGGGTGGCTGCCTATGGCTTCATGGAGCGGCCGGATGTTCCGGCGCTGACGCTAAAAGCCAAGGAGCTTGGGGTCGACTTGCCGCTCGAGGACATAACCTATTACGTCGGACACGAGACCGTCGTGCCGAAGGAGCAGGGCGGTCACGCCGGATGGGAGACAGCGATTTTCGCCGCCATGCAGCGCAACGCCGTGCACGTCAACGACTTCATGCGCCTGCCGGGCGACGACGTGGTCGAGATCGGCCGCCAAGTCGCCATTTGACGCCAAGTCGCTATCTGACCACGGGCGGCCATCCGGCGGGCGGGCGAGAACGCAGTCGATGTCAGGGCAGGACCAGGATCTTGCCCATATGGGCGTTGCTCTTCATATGGCGGAACGCCTGCTGCGCATCGCGCAAGGCGAATTTTGAGTCGATCACCGGCTCTATCCTGTTGGCGTCGATGGCGCGCAGCATCGCCTCGAAGCTTTCGCGATGGCCGCAGGTGACCCCCTGCAGACGCACCTGGCGCATGACGGCGAGCGGCAGGTTGATGGCGGCTTTCGCGCCTGACAGGACGCCAACCAGCGCTATCGTTCCTCCCGGTTTGATGGATCGAAGGCTCGCTTCGAGCGTTTGCGCGCCGCCGACTTCGACGATCAGGTCGATGCGCCCACCGGCCAGTTCGCGCGCATCGCGCGACCAGTCCGGATTGGCTACGTAGTCGAGCACCTCGTCGGCGCCGAGCGCTTTCAGTCTGGCCGCGCGCTCCTGACTTGAGGTCGTGGCGAGGACGCGCGCGCCGAGCATCTTGGCGAATTGCAGGGCGAACAACGAAACGCCGCCCGATCCTTGCACCATCACCCAATCGCCGGGCTTGGTCCGGCCCAGTTCGACCACCGCCGACCATGCGGTCAGCGCCGCGCAGGGCAGGGTCGCCGCCGCCTCGAACGACAGGGCGTCAGGCAAGCGCACCAGCGCGTGTTCGGAGGCGATCATGCGCTCGCGCAGGACGCCGTCGCCGCCCGGTCCGCCGAGCGCCGAGGCGAGTTTTTGGCCGTCGGGCTCGCCGGCGGTCCAATCGGTGAAAAAATGCATGGCGACCCGGTCGCCTACCCGCATCCGTTCGCAGCCGGGGCCGACCGCCTCGATCACGCCGGAGGCGTCCGAGCCGGGAATGATCGGCAATGTCTGGCGCGGATTATAGACGCCTTCGACGAGCAGCAGGTCGCGCCGGTTAAGGCTGGCCGCCTCGATTTTCAGCAAGACCTGCCCCGGCCCCGGCGCTTGCGGCGGGCGTCGCACGGTCTTGAGGTTTTCGATGCCGAAGCCGCCTTCGAGCGCTATCGCCAGATTGGACATGTTCACCTCGATCACCCTTGCCGGCGCCGGACCGGATCGCGTCTCGTCGCTTTTTTGCGACGGATCGCCATTGCGACGACACGGCTGGCGAATTACCAAGGACGCGCGCGGGCGCAGACCCGCAAGATGAAAGCAAGCGCTCCCTTGACGCAAGTCCCGCAAAAGAAAGTTCCCTTCCGCGCCATCGGCTTTTTGTCGGTCGCCGCCTTCGCCAGCGCGGCGACCACGCGCGTTACCGATTTGCTGCTGCCCGCCATCGCCGGCGATTTCGCCACGAGCGCTGGCGCCGCGTCGATCGTGGTGACCGCCTACGCGCTGGCCTATGGCGTGTGCCAGCTGGCGTTCGGGCCGCTTGGCGACCGCTACGGCAAATACCGCATGGTGCTGATCGCCGCCTGCCTCAATATCCTCACGGCCGCCGCTTGCGGCTTCGCCGCGTCGTTGCCGATGCTGACGCTGGCGCGGCTGGCTTCCGGCGTCACCGCGGCGGCGCTGATTCCGCTGTCGATGGCCTGGATCGGCGACGTCGTCGATTACCACCACCGGCAAAGCGTGTTGGCGCGCTATCTGTCCGGTCAGATCCTGGGCTTGATCGCCGGCCAGGCGACGGGCGGCGCGATCGGCCAGCATTGGGGCTGGCGCGCCGTATTCTTTGTCGTCGCCGCGATCTACGCTCTGGCGGCGGCGGGATTGAGCTACGAGTTTTCGACCAATCCGGCGACCCGTACTTCGCCCGCCCGCGAGAAGGCGAGCGCGCGGGCTTTGTTCGCCGATCTGTCGGCGTTGCTGCGCGCGCCTTTCGTCCGCGCCGTGCTGCTCGCGGTTTTCGTCGACGGCTTTTGCATCATGGGCGCCTTCGCTTACGCCGGCGTCGCCCTGCGCCAGCATTTCGCGGCGAGTTTCGGCGTCATCGGCTGGACTTTGGCTTTGTTCGGCCTGGGCGGTCTTGGCTATGTTTTGTTCGCTGGGCGGCTCGTCGCGGCTTTTGGCGAAGCGCGCCTATTTCGCCTCGGCGGATTGAGCGCCGCGCTCGCTTTCGTCGCCTTCGCCTTCGCGCCCTCGGCGACCTGGGCCGCCGCTCCGGTGGCGCTGGCCGGCTTCGGCTTTTACATGCTGCACAACACGCTTCAGGCCAACGCCACGCAAATGGCGCCTGAGCGGCGCGGCGGCGCGGTCTCGTTATTCGCCGCCTGTTTCTTCACGGCGCAATCGCTTGGCGTGGCGGCCGCCGCTCCGGTGGTCGACCGCTATGGCGCAAGCCCCGTCTTTGCCTTCTCAGCCTTGTGCATCGCCGCGCTGGCGCTGGTTTTCGGCGCTCGGCTGGCGCGCAAACATGCGGCGGCGATCGCCGCCGCTGAGCGGCTTTAGAGCATTTCCCGGCTAACCTGAACCATAGCCATCATGTCTGAAATAGTTTGAGCATTCCGGCGGGCTGAACTCGTCGAGGATGACGCCGATGCGGTCCCACAGTTGATCGACGGTTCTTTCTTTGGCCATGCGCAGCAGGGCCTTGAGCTTGGCGAACATCATCTCGATGGGATTGAGATCGGGCGAATAGGGCGGCAGATACAGCAATCCTGCGCCGGTTTTTTCGATGATCGCTCGCACGCCGGCAACCTTGTGGGCCGGCAAGTTGTCCATGATGACGACGTCGCCTTGGAGCAGGGTTGGCGCGAGGTGCTGCTCCAGCCACGCCTGGAAGATCTCGCCGTTCATCGGCCGATCGACGACCAGGGGCGCGATGATCGCGTTATTGCGCAGTCCGGCGACGAACGTCGTTGTTTTCCAATGGCCATGCGGCGCGTAATCGACCAGGCGCTTGCCCTTTTGGCAGCGCCCGCGCGTTCGCGTCATCTGCGTGTTTGTGCCGGTTTCATCAATGAAAACAAGTCGGCCTGGATCAAGCGTCGGCTGCGCCCTTTTCCATTCTTCGCGCGCCTTCGCCACGTCTTCGCGATGCTGCTCGCTGGCGTGCAGCGTTTTTTTTATAGCTGAGTTTGTGGCGTTGAAAGAACCGCGCAATCGAGCTGTCCGTGGTTTTGAACTGAAGCTCATCCAGAAGACGGGCCTCGATCTTGGCCAGCGTCAAGTCGCTCTCGCGCGCAACCAGAGCCAAAAGCCAATCCGCATGCGCGTCCAGCGGCGATGGTCTCGCTTTCTTGCCAGGTTTTTCTGCAAAGCTGCCCGTCTCTTGAAAGCGCCTGAACCATTTTATCGCCGACGATTTAGAGACCAACAATTGCCGCCCCGCAGCTCGCCGCGACACGCCGCCTTCGACCAACGCAATCACACGCTTACGCAGATCGAAGGAATGGCCTCGCGACATCTTGCGCCCCCAAATCAGAGAGAAGCGCAGAATTGCTCATTCTTGAGCTTAAGGGAATCCCGCCGCAGCAAAAATGCGAGTCAAATCAACCGGGGAATGCTCTAGACCTCCAGCCATTCCTTGCGGATCGCCGTATTGGCGGCAAGATCGGCCGGCGCGCCTTCGAAGACGATGGCGCCGTGGCCCATCACATAAAGCCGCTGGCTGATCTTCAGCGCGATGGTCAGCTTTTGCTCGACCAGGAGGATCGAAACGCCGCGCCGCGCGATTTCGCAGAGCAGGTTTCCGACATGTTCGACCATCATCGGCGACAAGCCCTCGGTCGGCTCGTCGATCATGATGAGATCGGGGTCGCCCATCAAGGTGCGGCACATCGTCAACATCTGCTGTTCGCCGCCCGACAGCACGCCGGCTGGCGTTTCCGCCCGCTCCTCCAGCCGCGGGAACATGGCGTAGACAGCCTCTAGACTCCATCGTCCCTGTTTTTGGCCGGGCTTTTGCCCGAGCAGAAGATTGTTCTTCACGCTGAGGCCGGGAAAGATGTCGCGGGTTTCAGGCACGTAGCCGAGGCCAAGCCGGGCGATGTCGTGCGGTTTCATGCCGGCGATTTCGGCGCCGCGGAAACGGATCGAGCCTTGCGGCGGCACCGCGCCCATGATGGTCTTGATCGTCGTCGAACGTCCGACGCCGTTGCGGCCGAGCAGGCTGACGATCTCGCCTTCGCCGATCCGGAGATTGACGCCGTACAGAATATGGCTCTTGCCGTAATAGGCGTGCAGATCCGCGACTTCAAGCAAGGGTTGTTTGGTCATGGATCGGCCTGTCCGAGATAGGCTTCGCGCACGGCGGGATTCTCGCGAATGGCCTGCGGCGTGTCGCTGGCGATGATCTGGCCGTAGACCAGCACGCTGATGCGATCGGCGAGACCGAAAACCACGCTCATGTCGTGCTCGACCATCAGCAAGGTCTTGCCTTCGGAAATGTTTCGGATCAACTCCATCGCCGCCAGCGTCTCGCTGTGGCTCATGCCCGCCATCGGCTCGTCGAGCAGAATGACGTCGGCGCCGCCGCCGATCGTCACGCCGATTTCCAGCGCGCGCTGTTCGGCGTAGGTCAGGACGCCGGCCGGCTTGTCGCTCCGCGCGGCGAGGCCGATCTGCTCCATCAGCCATTGCGCCCGCTCGTTGACGTCCTTCAGCCGATCGACGCCGGTCCAGAACGCGTAGCGATAACCGAGCGGCCACAGCAGGGCGCAACGCAAATTCTCGAAAACCGACAATTTTGGAAAGATATTGGTGACCTGAAAGCTGCGCGACAACCCGCGCCGGTTGATTTCGTAAGGCGCTTTGCCGCTGATCTTTTCGCCGTTCAGCAGGATTTCGCCGGCGCTCAATGGCAATCGTCCGCTGATGAGATGAAACAGCGTCGACTTGCCCGCGCCGTTCGGACCAATGATGGCGTGACGTTCGCCCTCGGACACTTCGAGATCGACGCCGCGGATGATCGGCGTCGCGCCGAAGCTCTTGTATAGTCCGCGCAGGGAAAGCGCCGCGCTCATGCTCCGCCCTTTCCTGTCAGTTGCCCATTGACCTGGCCCCAAGCGTCCTGGACCTTCGGCCAGCACAGACGCAGGAAAAAGCCGCCGCCCAAGGTCAGCGCCGCGGCGACAACCCAGGACGAAACAGCGCGCGATTCCAGCGTAACGCCGAAGAGATGCAGCGCCGCTACCTCCGTGTCGTTGTCGAGACCGCGATGGGCCAGTTCGATGACAAGGATGGCGCCGACGAAACAGACCGCCAACGGCGCCGCGACAAGCGCGTAACTGGGCGCGAGGCGTCGCAACAGGCGGCCGCGCGCGGCGTCGGCGTGCAGCATGAGCCAGCCGGCGACCCCGCCGGGCGAGTACAGCACGATCAGGATGAACAGCAGGCCGAAATAAAGCTGCCATGCGCTGGTGGCGTCCGAAAGCGATATCTGCAGGAATGTGATGAGGATCGCGCCGATGATCGGACCAAAAAAGGCGCCGACGCCGCCGACGAAAGTCATCAGCAGAACAAGCCCGGATTGTTGCGCGCCCATGCTTTGCGCGTTCATGATTTCGAAAATGATCGACGACAGCGATCCCGCTATTCCGGCGAAAAATGAGGCGAAACAAAAGGCGATCATGCGCAGCGCGCGCGGGTTGTAGCCGATGAATTCGACCCGTTCGTCATTTTCGCGAACGGCGTTGCACATGCGTCCGAATGGGGTGCGGGTGAGCCCATACATCGCCAGCACGCAAACGAAACACCAAAAGGCGACGAGGTAATAGACCTCGATCTGCGGTCCGAATTTATAGCCGAAGAACGCCGCCATTTTCGTGCGGTTGATCGTGACGCCCTCTTCGCCGCCGAAGAAGCTCCGCAGAATGAACGAGCTCGAGGCGACCAGTTCGCCGATGCCGAGCGTGATCATCGAGAAGGCGATGCCGGGCTTTTTCGTCGACACCGCGCCGAACAGAACGCCGAAAAACAGGCCGCCCAACCCGCCGATCAGCGGCACGAACGGTATGCTTATCCCCGATTTCTGGGCGATCAGGATTTTCATCGCGTGGATGGCGACAAAGCCGCCGAGGCCAAAATAGACGCCGTGGCCGAACGACAGCAGACCGGTTTGCCCCAGCAGCATATTGTAGGACAAGGCGAAGATGATCATCGCGCCCATGACGCTCATCATCGTCAGCGCAGTCGGCGAGGCGAACGCCAGCGGCGCGAGAAGAAAAAGCAGGGCGAGCGCGGCCCAGGGGGCGAAGGAGCGCAGAAATTCCTTCATGACTGGCGCGCGCCCATCAGACCCGACGGTTTGAAGATCAAGACCAGGACGAGCAGGATATAAGGGATGATCGGAGCAAGTTGCGCCACCGTGACGCGCCAAAGATCGCCGAGATAAGGCGGAGCAGTCGCGCCGAACAGATCGGCGAGCGAACCGTTGATGGCGACGGCGAAGGTCTGAATGACGCCGATCAGCAACGAGCCCGCCAACGCCCCGGTCAGCGAGCCGAGGCCGCCGACAATGATGACGACGAAGAGGATGGGGCCAAGAACGGCGGCCATGCTGGGCTGGGTAATGAGCGCGGGCCCGGCGATCGCTCCGGCGAGTCCGGCCAGCGCCGCGCCGGCGCCGAAGACCAGCATGAAGATTTTCGGCACGTTATGGCCAAGCATCGCGACCATCTCCGGATGCGTCAACGCCGCTTGAATGATGAGGCCGACGCGCGTGCGCGTCAGCGCCAGAAAGAGCGCCACAAACATCGCGACGGCCGTGGCCAGCATGAAGAGCTTGTAAGCGGGATAGGTCGTGTCGAACAGGCGGAACGCGATGAAGTCCAAAGAAGGCGGGACGCGATAGTCGGCGGGCGATTTGCCCCAGAACATCTGCACCAGTTCTTCAATCACGAAGGCAAGGCCGAAGGTGAAAAGCAGTTCGGCGACGTGACCGAACTTG
Source organism: uncultured Alphaproteobacteria bacterium (assembly GCA_963736175.1). Taxonomy (GTDB): domain Bacteria; phylum Pseudomonadota; class Alphaproteobacteria; order Rhizobiales; family Beijerinckiaceae; genus Rhodoblastus. Next base: position 549,962 of record CAVTNU010000002.1, read on the forward strand.
TGGACCTGCCGCAGGCCGTAGCGCTCGATCAGGGCGCCAATGGCGCCGACGATCAGCGGCGCCAGAAAAAATCCCGGCCAAAAGCCCAAATACCGGCTGATTTCAAACCCGGCGTAGGCGCCCAGCATGTAGAAGCTGGCGTGGGCGAAGTTCAGCACGCCCATCATCGAGAAAATCAGCGTCAGTCCGCTGGCCATCATAAACAGCAGCATGCCGTAGAGCACGCCGTTGAGGGTGGAGAATACGACCAGTTGCAGCATGAAAAAGCCGATAAGCCAGATGGAAGGTTGAAAGGGCCTCCGATACGGACGAGCGGCCCGCGTCGGAGGTTTCGAACGTCCCTAGCCTCAGTTGGGCCTTTCCATCTGACAGGTCGTCGGCAGGATCGTATCGTCGGCGTTGACGACGCCGATCTGTTTCCAGCCCCAGCCGGTGCCTTCCTCGTCAAACTTTTCCTTGGGACCGAGCGGTCCGAAGCTGGCGATATACATATTCTGGAAAGCCTGATGATCGTCCTTGCGCATCGTCACCTGTCCGCCGTCGAGGGCGTCGAACTTCATGCCCTCGAGCTTGGCCGCGACGGCTTTCGGCTCGACGGAGCCGGCCAGCTGCATGGCTTTCGCCAGCATGCGGACTTCGTTGACGGCGCGCGGATAGAAAAGGCTGGAGCCGACCTTGGCGCGGTAATCCTTCTCATAGGCTTGCGTCGCGGCGGGGGAGTCGTTGGCGATGCCTTCGGCGATGACGAAGACGCGATCGGCCAAGCCCGTCGCCTTGATCGCCGGCGCGCTGCCGACGCCGCCAGCGTAATAGGTGTACCAGTCGACTTGCAAGCCGGCGTCCGCCGCAGCTTTCAGCAGCAGCGCGATATCCTGGCCCCAGTCGCCGGTGATGACGGAATCGGCGCCGGACGCCTTGATCTTGGCGACATAGGGTGAAAAGTCGGTGACTTTCAGCAGCGGATGAACTTCGTCGCCGACGATTTCGACGTCAGGGCGCTTCTGGCCGAGCATCGTCCGCGCCGCTGTTCTCACCGCCTGACCGAACGAATAGTCCTGATTGATCAGATAGACCTTCTTGACGTTCGGACGGGTTTTCAAAAAGTTCGTCAGCGCGCCCATTTTGATGTCGGAATTGGCGTCCCAACGGAAGTGCCAGAACGAGCATTTGGCGTTGGTCAACGCCGGATCGATCGCCGCGTAATTGAGGAACAGCATTTCCTTGCCGGGATTGCGCTCGTTATACTTCGACACCCAATCCGACAACGCCAGCGCGACGGCCGAGCCATTGCCCTGCGTGATGTAACGGATGCCCTGATCGGCGGCCTTCTGCGCCTGAATAAGACTTTCCTGCGGATTGGTCTTGTTGTCGAAGCCGATTACTTCGAGCTTGGCGCCGTTGACGCCGCCCGCCGCGTTGATCTGGTCGGCGGCGTATTGATAAGTTTTGAGGCCGACCTCGCCAACCGACGCGCCGCCGCCCGATAATGGGTCGATATAGCCAATCTTGATCGTTTCGGCCGCCGAAGCGCACAGGCTTCCCGAAAGGCTGGCGGCAAGGGCGAATCCCGCAATTTTCAAACGCATATCGTTCCCTCCACAGTGCAGTCACTTTTCTGACTTTTTCTAAACATGAGCTTATTGCTGTCGGAGCGAAAGTCCAGAAAATTACGTAGACATATCTCGCCAAAATCAATTTTTCGAAAATCCGGTTTGCTTATTTCGCATGCGCGAAAGAAAAATGCGGCGCTGTTCTGCGCTGCAAAACCACCTCGGCGAGGCCGATGTGAAAAACTGGACAGAATCATCCGCGCCTGCGACTAGTTGCGGCATGAGCGAACGGCCGCAATCCGCGCAGCGTCAAACGCCGCGCTTCGCAAAGAAACGGGAAGCAATTCTCGATGCGGCCGCGCGCCTTTTCAATCAGAAGGGCGTCAAAGGCGCTACATTAGCCGATGTGGCGCAGTCCGTCGCGCTCATCACCAACAGCGTGACTTATTATTATCGCAAGAAAGAGGATTTGGCCGCCGCCTGTTTCCTGCGCGCCATTGCGTCTCTGACGGATCTCGCGCTGCAAGCCGGCCGGCAAAGCGATCCGCGGGCGCGCGTGAAAACCTTATTCAGGCTTTACGCCGATCTGTTGCGGCGCATCGAGCTCGGCGAGCAGTCCGAGATCGTTCAGTTCAACGATCTGCTGGCGCTTGGCAGTCCGCATGGCGATGTCGCTTTCGACGCCTATAACGACCTGTTCCGTAAAATTCGTGCGCTGGCGCCGCAACCCGCGCAGGCGAAAGACGGGCGCGCCAATTGGAATTCGCGCGCCCATGTCATCATTTCAAGCTTGCATAATCTGCGTCAGTTGCTGGAGCGCTACGAACCGCAAGATTATCTTTACGTCGCCGACGGCGTCGCCGATATTCTGCTGCAGGGCTTGTGCGCGCGGGGCGCCGTCTGGGCGCCAAAGCCGCTGCCGGGCCTGGCCGCAAGCCTGGCGCCGGCGGGCGCTTCCGACGCCTTTTTGCAGGCGGCGACATTCCTGATCAATGAACAAGGCTATCGCGGCGCGTCGGTGGAGAAAATCTCCGCTCGCCTGAATGTCACCAAGGGTTCATTCTACCATCACAACGACAACAAGGACGACCTTGTCGCGCAATGCTTCGAGCGCACGTTCAATGTCATCCGCGCGGTGCAAAACGCCGCCGACGCGCTTGAGGCGTCCGGCTGGACGAAACTGACGGCCAGCGCCGCCGAACTGGTGCGCTTCCAGCTTTCCGACGCGGGACCGTTGCTGCGCGCTAGCGCCTTCTCCGTGTTGCCGCAAGGCATGCGCGAGAGCGTCGCGCGCACTTACGACCGTTTGAACCAGCGCTTCGCCCGCTTTATCGTCGCCGGCGTCGCCGACGGCTCGATCAGGCCAGTCGATCAGTTCATCGCCGCCCAGTTGGTCGCCAATATTGTCAACGCGGCGGCGGGACTGAGCCGTTTTTCCCCGTCCGTCAACGAATCAAGCGGTCCCGATCTCTACGTCCGGCCGCTGTTCATGGGGCTTTTCGCCGATTGAGCGCGGCGGCCAGGCGGCCAGCAATCCGCGCAGGCCGGCGACAAAGGCGAGCGGCTGGTCGACCATCACATGATGGTCGGCGTTGGGAATTTCGAAATAGGGCGAACCGGGCGACAGCAACGCCATCACATGCGCGGCGTCTTCGACGCGCATGAGCTTCGAGGCGCCGCCCCTGATCAAGGCCAGCGGGCATTTGGCGGCTTGCAGGAACGGCGCGGCGCTTTCAAAACGCATGGTGCGCCACATGAAGGGATCGAAGCGCCAGGTCCAGCCTTCGTCGACGCCGTCCGGCCCCTCTTGGCGCGCGCGCCGCAGTCCCAGGCGCGCGATATGATCGGCGATAAAAAGATTGTCGCATTTCTGCAAGGGGGCGAAGCGGAAACGCGCCAACGCCTCGACAAGCGTGGGATAGACCCGGTGCGGCCGAAACTCCGTCTTCGTCGCGATTTTGCTTCGACCCGGCGCGAACGTCGGCGGGTCGACCATCACCATGCCGGCGAATTGCTCGCCATGTTCGGCGGCCAGCGCGCAAGCCATGCGTCCGCCGAAGGAATGGCCGATGACGATCGGCGGGCCGTCGGCGAACAGATCGAGCGCCTGAGCGCAGGTCAGCGCCTCTTGAACGAAAATTTCACGGCTGTAGGCGGGCCGCGACGCCGAGCCGCCCATGCCCGACCAGGAGAGCGCCGCCACGCGTCGGTCCTGCGCCAGGAACGGCGCGATGAACGACCACCAGTCGGCGTGCGCTCCGGCGCCATGCAGGAGGAGGATGGCCGGGCGGCGCGGCGCGTCGGGGTTGACGGCGTCCCAGACCAGGGTTTCGATCGAGGCGCCGGCGGCGTCGAGGAAACGGCGCTTCGGCGCCTGGGCGAGCGCGGCGGAAAACCATTCCGGCGCGGGCGGCGTTGCGCCGGCGAATCGCGCCAGCGGCGTCAGCAGTTCTTCCTCGCCCATTCGATCTCCGGTTTATAATCCAATTTATAGTCCAAGCCGACTGACGCCCGCCGGGGCGGCTCATCGCCCCGTCGGCCGATTGGCGAAACGCGCGTCTGGCCATTCGCCGCGAATGCGGCGATGTTGATTACAGGATGCCAAGGCGTGGTTCGGCCTGTCAATCCATAGAAATAACGGTATGCTATTTATCGCTGCTTGTCATATGGTCTGAGGCGCTTTCGAATGGCGGGTTTGCCAATGTCGGCGGCGCGCGGAAAACCGGAAACGCCTGGAAATCAAAAAAACCGATCAGGAGGAACGCCATGGATTTTTCTTTGTCGCCAACCCAGAGCCATTGGCTCGATCGGGTCAAGGCTTTCATGGACGCTCACGTTTATCCGGCGATTCCTGTTTATGAGGCGCAGGATCTGGAGGGCGAGCGCTGGAAGGTCATTCCGGTCGTCGAGGAACTCAAGCGGCGCGCGCGCGCCGAAGGTCTGTGGAACCTGTTCCTGCCGCCCTCCGCCAAGCATGACGAGGGCGAATATCACGGCGCCGGTCTGACCAATCTCGATTACGCGTTGTGCGCCGAACAGATGGGGCGCGTCGGTTTCGCCTCGGAATCGTTCAATTGCTCAGCGCCCGACACCGGCAACATGGAAGTCCTGCATCGCTACGGTTCGCCCGAGCAAAAGGCGAAGTGGCTGGCGCCTTTGCTCAAGGGCGAAATCCGCTCGGCCTTCCTGATGACCGAGCCGGCGGTCGCCTCTTCCGACGCCACCAATATCGAAACCTCGATCCGGCGCGACGGCGGCCACTACGTCGTCAACGGCCGCAAATGGTGGTCCTCGGGCGTCGGCGACCCGCGCTGCAAGCTCGCCATTGTCATGGGCAAGACCGATCCCGCCGCGGAACGACACAAGCAGCAATCGCAGATTCTCGTGCCGCTCGACGCGACCGGCGTGAAAGTCTTACGCCACCTGCCGGTTTTCGGCTTTGACGACGCCCCGCACGGCCATAGCGAAGTGCTGCTCGATAACGTGCGCGTGCCGGTTGGCAATCTTGTTCTCGGCGAAGGGCGCGGTTTCGAAATCGCGCAGGGGCGCCTCGGTCCGGGACGCATCCACCATTGCATGCGCACGCTGGGCGCGGCCGAAGTCGCGCTCGAAAAAATGACCAAACGGTTGTTGTCGCGTCGGGCTTTCGGCAAGACGATTGCCGAACATTCGATCTGGGAGCAAAGAATCGCCGAAGCGCGCATCGATATCGAAATGACGCGCCTGCTTTGCCTGAAGGCCGCCGACATGATGGACAAGGTTGGCAACAAGACGGCGCAGCTTGAAATCGCCATGATCAAGGTCGCCGCTCCCCGCATCGCGCTGAAGGTCATCGATGACGCGATCCAGGCGCACGGCGGCATGGGCGTCACCACCGACGCCGGCCTCGCCAAGCTTTACGCCCACATCCGCACCCTGCGCCTTGCCGACGGGCCGGATGAAGTCCATTGCCGCGCTATCGCCCGGCTGGAAATGCGCAAATATCTCAACAAGGGTCCGCAAGACGCCAACAAGGCTTGAACCATGACCAAGACCAACGAGCTTGCCGAGAACGCATTCGCCGGCGTCAAGCCGGTCGAGGAGCGCCATCGTTTCGACGAGGCCCGCCTGAGCGCCTGGATGAGCGGCCATGTCGAGGGGTTTGAGGGCCCGTTGCGGGTCGAGCAATTCAGGGGCGGGCAGTCAAATCCCACTTTCAAGTTGTCGACGCCGAAACAAAATTACGTGCTGCGCCGCAAGCCGATGGGCAAGCTGCTGCCTTCCGCTCACGCGGTCGATCGCGAATATCGCGTCATCACCGCGCTGCGTCAGGTCGATTTTCCCGTGGCGCGATCCTATGGCCTGTGTCTTGACGACGGCGTCATCGGCTCGGCCTTTTACATCATGGATATGGTCGAAGGCCGGGTGTTCTGGAACGGCGTCCTGCCCGAGCTTGCGCCGGCTGAACGCGGTCAGGTCTATGAAGCGGCGATCTTGACGCTGGCGCGTCTGCATCAGATCGATCCGCAGGCGATCGGGCTGGGCGACTACGGCAAGCCGGGCAATTACTTCATGCGGCAGATCGAGCGCTGGTCGAGGCAATATCGCGCGTCGGAGACCAAGGTCATCGTCGAGATGGATCGGTTGATCGAATTTTTGCCGAGAACCGCGCCGGCGCAGGAGCGCTCCTCCATCGTCCACGGCGACTATCGCCTCGACAATATGATTTTCGACGCCAAGGAGCCGCGCATACGCGCCGTGCTCGATTGGGAATTGTCGACGCTGGGCGATCCGCTCGCCGATTTCTCCTATCTGCTGATGAACTGGGTGATGCCGCGGGACGGCCGCTCGGGGCTGGCCGGCGCAGACTTCGCCGCGCTCGGCGTGCCGACGATCGAGGCGGCGGTCAGCCTCTATTGCGCGCATACCGGGCGCGACGCGATACCGGCGCTCGACTGGTATTTCGCTTATAATCTGTTCCGTCTCGCCGCCATCGTCCAAGGCATCGCCAAGCGCGTCGAAGAGGGAACGGCGGCCAGCGACAAGGCTCGCGAAATGGGCGAACGCGCCGCTCCTCTGGCGGCGGCGGCGTGGAGTTTCGCGCGCAAGGCGGGGGCGTGAGGTCTGACGCCCCGACGCGTTCAAGGCGTCCGGGCTGAAGCCCGTTCAGCGCGCGCCGAACGTCTTGCCTTCGGCGGCGAGCTTTTCGAGCAGAGCGGCCGGCTTGAACTCGTCGCCCATTGAGGCCTGGTAGGCTTTCAGTCTGGCCAGCACCTTGTCGAGGCCAACGCTGTCGCCGTAGAACATCGGTCCGCCGCGATAGACCGGCCAGCCATAGCCGTAGATCCAGACGATATCGATGTCGCCGGGGCGTTGCGCCTTGCCTTCCTCGAGAATTTTCGCGCCTTCGTTGATCATCGGATAGATGCAGCGCTCGAGAATTTCCGCATCGGAAATTTCCCGCCGCCGCACGCCCTTTTTCGCCGAGAAGTCGAGAATGATTTTTTCGACGACGGGCGAGGGGCTGGCGCGGCGGTTTTCGTCGTAGTCGTAGAAGCCCGCGCCCGCTTTCTGGCCGCGCCGGTCCATCTCGCACAAGATCTCGCGGATCGTCGAGGAGGACGTCGTCTCCTTCGACCAGCCGATGTCGAGGCCGGCCAGATCGCCCATGGCGAATGGGCCCATCGGCATGCCGAAGTCGTAGAGGACGCGATCGACGTCCCACGGCATCGCGCCTTCGAGAATCAGCTTTTGCGCCTCGCGCTGGCGCGCCGCCAGCATGCGGTTGCCGACGAAGCCGTAGCAGACGCCGACCAGCACGCCGACCTTGCCGATCTTTTTGGCGAGTTGCATCGAGGTCGCGACGACGCTCTTCGACGTCTTGGCGCCGCGCACGATCTCAAGCAGACGCATGACGTTGGCCGGCGAAAAGAAATGCAGGCCGATGACGTTTTCCGGTCGTTTCGTCGCCGCGGCGATTTCGTCGATGTCGAGGTAGGACGTATTCGACGCCAAAATCGCGCCCGGCTTGGCGATGGCGTCGAGCTTGGCGAAAATATCCTTCTTGATCGCCATGTTTTCGAAAACCGCCTCGATCACCAGATCGCAATCGGCGAGCGCGGCAAGGTCGAGGCCGCCCGACAGCAGGCCCATGCGGGTTTCGACGTCTTCAGGCCGCAGGCGTCCCTTTTTGGCGGTGTTCTCGTAATTGCGCCGGATGGTGGCGAGGCCGCGCTCCAGCGCCGCCTGTTGCGTTTCGACAATAGCGACCGGGACGCCGGCGTTGAGGAAATTCATCGCGATGCCGCCGCCCATCGTGCCGGCGCCGATAACGCCGACCTTCTTGATGGGTATGAGCGGCGTATCGTCTGGCGTGTCGGCGACCTTGCTGACCTGACGTTCGGCGAAAAACACGTGACGCTGCGCCTGCGATTGCAGGCTGGTCACCAATTGCATGAAATTGGCGCGCTCGATTTTCATGCCTTCGTCGAACGGCAGTTCGACGGCGGCGTGCAGACATTCGATGATTTTTTTCCAGGCCTCGAAGCCACGATATTGTTTGGCGAAATTCTTCTCCGCCGCCGCAAAAAGCTCGGGCTTGCCGCGGTGGGTCAGAACCTTGTCGTTGCGATCGCGCACCTTTTGCAGAGGCCATTGTTCGTCGACCGCCTTCTGCGCGAAAGCGATCGCGCCGCCGGGAAGATCGCCATCCTCGGCCAGCGCGTCGACGACCCCCCATTCCTTGGCTTTCGTCGCGGCGAAGGGCGCGCCCGACAAGATCGCGTCGAGCGCCTTCTCGGCGCCGATGAGACGCGGCAGGCGCTGCGTGCCGCCGCCGCCCGGCAGAATGCCGAGCTTGATTTCCGGCAGGCCGACTTTGGCCGACGGAACGGCGACGCGATAATGGCAGACCAGCGCGGTTTCCAGACCGCCGCCGAGCGCCGTGCCGTGAATGGCGGCGACAACCGGTTTGGCGCAGTCCTCGATGGCGTCCATCATGTCGTTCAACGACGGACTTTGCGGCGGTCGGCCGAATTCGGAAATATCGGCGCCGGCGATGAAGGTCCGGCCCGCGCAGATCAGGACAATCGCTTTGGCGAGCGGATCGGCGGCGGCCTGGTTCACGGCCTCAAGCACGCCTTGCCGCACGGACGCCGACAGGGCGTTCACCGGCGGCGAATTGATGGTGATGACGGCAATGTCGCCGGCGCGCGTAAGATCGACAACCTGATTGATCGCGACCATGGATCCCTCCCTCGGCGCCCGGGTCGGACGCGCCATTTTTCAAAAATACGGTATGTCTTTTCGTTTTGGCAAGACCAATGTTCAAGCCAATGTTAATCGGCCTTATAAGTTTGTTCGAAAACACGTCTTGCCTTCAGCGGCTAAAAGGATAATCTTGGCGCACAGAAAAACAAAGCATAATCGGATCACGCCGCGAGCGCGGCGGGCGGCCGCCTCTCAGGCCGGCGCGATCGATCCGTAGGGCGAGGACAACGCATGAGAGCCGTTTTGAGCAGGGCGCCCGGCGGACCCGAAACGCTGACGTTGGAACAGGCGGCCGAGCCTGTCGCCAAGGCGGGCGAGGTCGTCATCAGGGTACACGCCTGCGGCGTCAATTATCCCGACGCGTTGATCATCGAGGACAAATATCAGTTCAAGCCGCCGCGCCCCTTCGCGCCCGGCAGCGAGGTCGCCGGCGTTATCGACAGCCTCGGCGAGGGCGTCGAAAATTTGCGCGTTGGCGAGCGCGTGCTGGCCTCGACCGGCTGGGGCGGCATGGCGGAAAAAGTCGCCGCCGGCGTGCGGCGCGTCATGCCAATCCCCAACTCCATGCCTTTCGATGAGGCGTCGTCACTGCTGATGACCTACGGCACCTCCTATCACGCGCTGAAGGATCGGGCGCGTTTGAAACAAGGCGAAACGCTGCTGATTCTGGGCGCCGCCGGCGGCGTCGGCTCGGCGGCGGTGGAACTCGGCAAGGCGATGGGCGCGCGCGTCATCGCCGCCGCCTCGAGCCAAGACAAAATCGATTTCGCCAAGAGTTGCGGCGCCGACGAAGGCTTCGTCTATCCGGTCGGGCCGTTCGACAAAGAGGGCGCCAAGGCGCTCGCCGAGGTGTTCAAGCTGGGCTGCGGCGCCAATGGGCCGGACGTGATCTACGATCCGGTCGGCGGCGATTATTCGCAGGCCGCGTTGCGCGCCATCGCCTGGGAAGGGCGCTTCCTGGTCATCGGCTTTCCCGCCGGCATCGCCAGCATGCCGCTCAATCTGCCGCTGTTGAAGGGGTGCGATATCGTCGGCGTGTTCTGGGGGCAGTTCGCCGCGCGCCAACCCGCCGCCAACGCGCAAAATACGCGGGCGCTTCTCGATCTCTACGCGCGCGGCGAGATCAAGCCGCGCATCAGCGCGCGCCTGCCGCTGGAGCGCGCCGGCGAGGCCATCGCCTTGCTGGCGGGGCGCGGCGCGCAAGGCAAGGTCGTCGTCGAAATCAAATAGGGGGAGGGTTGAAGTGGCGCAAGCGAGCGAAACAAAGCCTTTTCCAGCCATGTCGCTTGCCGAGGCGACGGCGCTTCTGACCGCGCCCGGCGCGCCCTTTGAGATGGTGGTGGTCGACATAGCAGGGCGGCCGACGCGCGTTTGGAAGAACGCGCCGCCGACCTTGCGCGAGATTTTCATCGCCGGATGCGCGGCGCATGGCGAAAGAATTTACCTCGTTTACGGCGCCGAACGCGTCTCGTTCGAAGCATTCGCGCGCGCCGCGCTTGCTTTGGCCGCCGAGCTGCAGAAATGCGGACTGCGCAAAGGCGACCGCGTCGCTATCGCCATGCGCAATCTGCCGGAATGGCCGCTGGCGTTTTTCGCCACGCTGCTGGCCGGCGGCGTCGCCTGCGCGCTCAACGCCTGGTGGACCGGGCCAGAATTGGAATATGGCCTGAACGACAGCCGGGCGAAATTTGCTTTTTTCGACGCTGAAAGGCTTGAGCGCATCAGGCCGTTTCGCGCGCAACTGACATCGCTCGAGGCGATTTTCGCCTGCCGCGCCAAAACGCCGGGCGAAGGCGTGCGTTCGATCGAGGATATTGTCGGCGCGCCCGATCATTGGCGGGACTTGCCCGATCGGCCGCTGCCGGATGTGGCGTTGGCGCCGGATGACGACGCGACGATCTTCTACACCTCCGGCACCACCGGACGGCCCAAGGGCGCGTTAGGCACGCACCGCAATCTTTGCACCACGGCGATGGCTCATCCGTTTTCCGTCGCCCGCGCCTATCTGCGCCGCGGCGAGCCGGTTCCGGAGCAGGACCCGTCGGCGCCGCAGAAATCTTCGCTCGTCGCCATTCCGCTGTTTCACACGACCGGCTGCAACGCCGCGATGATTCCGTCCTTTCTGTTCGGCGGCAAACTCGTGCTGATGAACAAGTGGAATCCCGAACGCGCCATGCAGTTGATCGAGACCGAGCGCGTGACCTCGGCCGGCGGCGTGCCGACCATCGCCTGGCAGTTGGTCGAGCATCCGCGGCTGGCGGATTACGATCTGTCCTCGCTTGAACTCGATCGGCTACGGCGGCGCGCCGGCCGCCAGCGAGCTGGTGCGCAAGATCGCGGAGACATTCCCCAAGGCGGCGCCGGCGACCGGTTGGGGCATGACCGAGACGACGGCGACATTCACCCATCATGTTGGCGAGGACTACCAATTGCGCCCCGACAGTTGCGGTCCCGCGCTGCCGGTCAACGACATGCGGATCGTCGACGGCCAGGGCAAGGTCCTGCCGGCTGGCGAGATCGGCGAGTTGCAGGTTTTCGGTCCGAATGTCGTCAAAGGCTATTGGGATGATCCCAAAGCGAGCGCCCAGACCTTCGTCGACGGCTGGCTGAGGACTGGCGACATCGCCAGGATCGATGAGGAAGGCTTTTTGACGATCGTCGATCGCGCCAAGGATGTGTTGATTCGCGGCGGCGAAAACATCTATTGCGTCGAGGTCGAAAACGCTCTGTTTGAACATCCCGACGTCATCGACGCGGCGGTGGTGGCGATCAAACATCGCACCCTCGGCGAGGAGCCTGGCGCGATCGTGACGGTCAAGGTCGGCTCCAGCGCCGACGAGGCGCAATTGCGCGCCTTTTGCGCGGAACGCATCGCCGCCTTCAAAGTTCCCGTGAAGATTTTACTGCGGGACGAGCCCTTGCCGCGCAACGCCGCCGGCAAGATTCTGAAATCCAGCCTGCGCGAACTGTTCTAGCGCCGGAACGATTTGCGAAGACCAAAATGCTCATCAATGTTTTTGGCTCGCGCGTGGCGCGCCAATAGCAAGATTGCGAGGGAAGATCTAATGTCTAACGCCGACGCGCTTTCGTCCGAGTTCGGTCTCATCGCCGAATTGGTCGCGCAGACGGCGCGTTTGACGCCGGCGCGGATCGCGGTGATCGATGGGAGCCGGCAGATCGCCTATGGCGCCTTCGACACTCTGATCGATCGCGTCGCCAGCGCCCTGCAGCGCGACGGCGTCGCGCCGCAACAGACCATCGCCGTCTGCGCCGAAAGCTCGATCGAATATGTCGCGACGTTCATCGCGGGTCTGCGCGTCGGCGCGGTTGTTTGCCCGCTTGCGCCCTCCGCCAGCGCGCGATCGCTGGCGGACATGGCGCAGGATTGCGGCGCTCGAATTCTGTTTCTCGACGCGGCGACCCATGCGGCCGTGCAATTGGTCGACGCCGGCGTCCCGCGCGTGGCGCTCGATAATTCGGCCTTTGGCGCGCCGTTCGCGGACTGGCTGGCGCGCGAGGGCGCCAAGCCCGAGCCGGTGAACATCGAACCGCAGTTCGTTTTCAACGTCATCTATTCCTCGGGCACGACGGGGACGCCGAAGGGCATTGAACAATCGCACGCGATGCGCTGGGGCCATGTGCGCCGGGCAGCGCATTTCGAATATGGTTCCGCCAGCGTTTCGCTGATCGCCACGCCGCTTTATTCCAACACCACTTTGGTCAGCGTCTTTCCCGCCCTGGCGATGGGCGGCGCGCTGGTGTTGATGCGCAAGTTCAACGCGCGCGAATTCCTTGAGCTGGCGCAAAAGCACGGCGTGACGCACGCCATGCTGGTGCCGGTGCAATATCAGCGCATTCTTGCCGTCGACGATTTCGACCGGTTCGATCTGTCGCGCTTCAAGGTCAAATTTTCGACCAGCGCGCCGCTGCCGGCGGACAGGAAGCGGGAAATCCTTGATCGCTGGCCGGGCGGGCTTGTCGAATACTACGGCATGACCGAAGGCGGGGGGACGTGCATTCTTCAGGCTCACGCCTTTCCGCGCAAATTGCATACGGTCGGCCAGCCGGCCGAAGGCCATGACGTTCGTCTGATCGACGAGGCGGGACGCGCGGTCGCGCCGGGAGCGACCGGCGAGGTCGTCGGTCGCTCGGGCGCGATGATGAACGGCTATCGCAACCAGCCGGACAAAACCGCCGAGGCCGAATGGTTTGACGAAAAGGGCGACCGTTTCATCCGCACCGGCGATATCGGCCGCTTCGACGAGGACGGGTTTCTGATCCTGGTCGATCGCGCCAAGGACATGATCATCTCCGGCGGCTTCAACGTCTATCCCAGCGATCTCGAGGCCGCGCTGGTTTGCCATCCCGTCGTCGCCGAAGCCAGCGTCGTCGGCGCGCCGTCGCCCGAATGGGGCGAGACGCCAGTGGCTTTCGTCGCGCTGAAGCCGGGCGCGCAAGTCGAGGCGGAAGACCTGCGCGGTTTCGCCAACGCGCAATTAGGCAAAGTCCAGCGGATTTCCCGGGTGTATGTCGTGCAAAGCCTGCCACGCTCCTCGATCGGCAAGGTGCTCAAACGCCAGTTGCGCGACGAACTGGCCAAACGACCGCTTTAGTCGGCGAGAGCGAACATTCGCGCGCACGCAGAAAAGCCCTATGATCGTTTTGAGGTCGGCGTTCCGGATAGTCCTGTCGCCCCATCGTACGAAGCGGAAGCGCGACGCTCATGTTCATCCGCCAGTTCGAATATTTCGACGCCTTGGCGCGGGAAAAGCATTTCCGTCGCGCCGCCGAGGCCTGTCATGTCTCGCAGCCGACGCTGTCGGCGGCGCTCGCGCAGATGGAGGACGAGCTTGGCGTCCTGCTGATCGAACGCGGCCGCAAGTTTCAGGGACTAACCAGCGAGGGCGAGGTCGTGCTCGCCCATGCGCGGCGCGTGCTGGCGGAAATCGATCTGTTGCGGGCGCAGGTCGCCCACGCGCGCGAGGGTCTGAACGGGCGTCTGCGCATCGGCGTCATTCCGACCGCCCTGCCGATGGTCGCCCAGATCACGGCGCCGTTTTGCGCCCGCTATCCCGACGTCTCGCTGACCGTCCTGTCGTTGAATTCTGCGGATATTTTGCGGGGGATCGAGCAGTTCGAACTCGACATAGGCCTGACCTATCTCGACAATGAACCGCTGGGCGGCGTCCTGTCCAAGCCGATCTATCAGGAATTCTATATTTTGCTGACGCGCGAAGACGGTCCGCTGGGCGGCCGCGCCGCCATTTCATGGGCGGAGGCCGCCGAAAACAAACTTTGCCTGCTGACCTCGGACATGCAGAACCGCCGCATCATCGACGGCATCTTCCGGTCGGTTGGCAAGGCGCCGACGCCGGTCATCGAAACCAATTCGATCTTCAACCTTTGCACCCATGCGCAGGTCGAGGGCGTCTGCTCGATCGTCTCGCGGCAGGTGCTGGAGTTTTTCGGCGCGCCGACCGGCGTCACGGCCCTGACTCTGGTCGAGCCGACGGCGTTTCGCACGATCGGCCTCGTCGCCGCCGATCGTCAGCCCCTGCCGCCGTTGGCGCGCAATCTGCTGATGCATGCTGAGCCTGTCGTAAACGCAGCGCAAGCGCCTTAGAAAATACAATATTTTGTCGTAATTAGAATTATTTAAATCCGTCGCGCGGACGACGAGAAGTACGTGGGAGGCGAGATTGACAGGCGCGCCGGATCGGCTAATTTTTTGATAGATGAATTCTATCAATCGTTCACAAAATTCAATTTGATCTTTTTGTGACTTGGCGCACGATCAATTGTCGGCATGGCCAACATGCGCGGGCGAGATATAACGCCACGGGAGGAAACATGCGTTCGCGACAGGGCTGGGACGAGGCGCAAGCCCGATCCATCGTCGAGGCCTTGCAACAAGCCGAAGGGGCGATGTTGCCCATTCTGCACGCGTTGCAGGACGCTTTTGGCTATATCGACGCACGCGCCGTCGACTTGATCGCATCGGCGCTGAATCTGTCGCGCGCCGAAGTTCACGGAACGATTTCCTTCTATCACGATTTCAAGAAGCGGCCACGCGTCGGGCGGACGATCAAGCTCTGCCGCGCCGAAGCCTGTCAGGCGCGCGGCGCCGAACGGCTTGTCGCCCATCTGGAGGCGGAGCGCGGGTTGCGTCCCGACGACGAGCGGGACGGGCCGGTGACGGTCGAGACAGTTTATTGCCTCGGCAATTGCGCGCTCGGCCCCAACGCGCTGGTCGAGGGCGAATTGATCGGCCGCCTCGACGAGAAAAAGCTCGACGATCTTTGCGCGGGGGGCTCCCGGCCATGAGCGGCGGCGCTCCGGTTCGTCTCTTCATCCCGCGCGACGCCGCCGCCCTGTCGGTTGGCGCCGAACGCGTCGCGGCCTGTTTCGCGCAGGAGGCGCGCTCGCGCGGACTGGCGATCGACATCGTCCGCAATGGTTCGCGCGGCATGCTCTGGCTCGAGCCGATGATCGAGGTCGAAACGCCCGAAGGCCGCGTCGCCTATGGGCCGGTGGCGCCGGCGGATGTCGCCGGGCTCCTCGACGCCGGTCTGTTGCGCGGCGCCGCCCACGCCTTGCGCCTCGGGCTGACGGAACAGCTCGACTGGATGAAGCGCCAGCAGCGTCTGACCTTCGCCCGCGTCGGCGTGACCGACCCGTTATCGCTTGACGACTATGGCGCCCACGATGGGCTTAAGGGCCTGCGGGCGGCGCTGGCTCTTTCGCCGGAAGAAGTCGTCGAACAGGTGCGGCTCTCCGGTTTGCGCGGGCGCGGCGGCGCCGGCTTCCCGGCCGGGATCAAGTGGAAAACCGTGCATGACGCGCGGGCCGATCGCAAATATGTCGTTTGCAACGCCGACGAAGGCGACAGCGGCACGTTCGCCGATCGCATGATCTTCGAGGGCGATCCGTTCCTGCTCATCGAGGGCATGGCCATCGCCGCTTATGCGGTGGGCGCCGGCAAGGGCTTCATCTATCTGCGCTCGGAATATCCGCACGCCGCCGAAGCCATGGCCAGCGCCTTGAACGTCGCGGAAAAAGCCGGCTGGATAGGCGCCGGCGCCTTCGGTCGCGGCAAGGATTTTCATCTCGAACTGCGGATCGGCGCGGGCGCCTATATCTGCGGCGAGGAAACTTCGCTGCTCGACAGTCTCGAGGGCAAGCGCGCCCTGGTGCGCGCCAAGCCGCCGCTGCCGGCCATCGCCGGCCTGTTCGGCAAGCCGACGCTGATCAACAACGTGCTGACGCTGGCCGCCGTCCCGTTCATCCTCGACAAGGGCGCGAAAACTTATGCGGAATACGGCATGGGCCGTTCGCGCGGCTCCTTGCCGGTGCAATTGGGCGGCAATGTCCGGCGTGGCGGATTGATCGAGCTCGCCTTCGGCGTCTCCCTGCGCGAAATCGTCGAGGATTTCGGCGGCGGCACGGCGAGCGGGCGGCCGATCCGCGCCGTGCAGGTCGGCGGCCCGCTCGGCGCCTATCTGCGCGCCGACGAACTCGACCTGCCGCTGGATTACGAAGCGTTGGCGGGCGCCAAGGCCATGCTCGGCCACGGCGGCGTCGTCGTTTTCGACGACACGGTCGACATGGCGCGGATGGCGCGCTTCGCCTTCCATTTCTGCGCCAAGGAAAGCTGCGGCAAATGCACGCCCTGTCGCATCGGCGCCGTGCGCGGCGTCGAAACGATGGACAAGATCATCGCCGGGCGGGACGTCGAACAGAATATCGCGCTGACCCGCGATCTTTGCGAATTGATGACGGACGGTTCGCTTTGCGCCATGGGGGGTCTGACGCCGCTGCCCGTACTTTCGGCGCTCGACCGTTTCCCGGAAGATTTTGCGCCCGCCGCCAACAAGACCGCCGCCGAATAGGAGAACCTGATGAGCCTCATCAAGGAAATCGACTTCGGCACGCCGATCCGGCTCGCCGAAACGCAAGTGACCCTGACTATCGACGGGGAGCGCGTCAGCGTTCCCAAAGGCGCCTCGGTGATGGCCGCCGCGATGAGCCGCGGCGTCAAAATCCCCAAACTTTGCGCCAGCGACAGTATTGAGCCTTTCGGCTCCTGCCGTCTCTGTCTGGTCGAAATCGAGGGGCGGCGCGGCACGCCGGCCTCCTGCACGACGCCGGCGGAAGACGGCATGGTCGTGCGCACGCAGAGCGAACGTCTGGCCAGACTGCGCCGGGGGGTGATGGAGCTATACATTTCCGACCATCCGCTCGATTGTCTGACTTGCGCCGCCAACGGCGATTGCGAGTTGCAGGACGCAGCGGGCGAAGTCGGGCTGCGCGAAGTGCGTTACGGAGACAAAGGCGCCAATCATCTCGACGACGCGAGGGACGAATCCAATCCTTATTTCGCTTACGATCCGTCCAAATGCATCGTCTGCAGCCGTTGCGTGCGCGCCTGCGAGGAAGTGCAGGGAACTTTCGCCCTGACCATCGAGGGTCGGGGCTTCGAATCCCGCGTAAAACCGGGGCCGACCGACTTTCTCGGGTCCGAATGCGTTTCTTGCGGCGCGTGCGTGCAGGCCTGTCCGACCGCGACCTTGATCGAGAAAAGCGTCGTCGCGCGCGGTCAGCCGGAGCATTCCAAGGTTACGACCTGCGCCTATTGCGGCGTCGGCTGTTCGTTCAAGGCGGAAATGCGCGGCGACGAGTTGATCCGTATGGTCCCCTACAAGCATGGTCAGGCCAACGAAGGCCATTCCTGCGTCAAGGGACGGTTCGCCTACGGCTACGCCACCCATAAGGACCGGATCGTCACGCCGATGATCCGCGAAAGGATCACGGATCCCTGGCGCGCGGTTTCGTGGGACGAGGCGATCGCGCGCGCGGCCAGCGAATTCAAGCGCCTGCAGACCAAATACGGCCGCGAGTCCATCGGCGTCATCACGTCCTCGCGCTGCACCAACGAGGAAGTGTTTCTGTTGCAGAAGCTGACGCGCGCCGCCTTTCGCAACAACAATGTCGACACCTGCGCGCGCGTCTGCCATTCGCCGACCGGCTATGGCCTCAGCGTCACGCTCGGCACGTCGGCCGGCACCCAGGATTTCAAGTCGGTCGATCAGGCCGACGTCGTGCTCGTCATCGGCGCCAATCCGACCGACGGCCATCCGGTCTTCGCCTCGCGTTTGAAGAAACGTCTGCGCGCCGGGGCCAAGCTGATCGTCGCCGATCCGCGCGGCATCGATCTGACGCGTTCGCCGCATGTCGCGGCGGCCTATCATCTGAAACTGCGGCCGGGAACCAATGTCGCGCTGATCAACGCCCTAGCCCATGTCGTCGTCACCGAAGGGCTGGTCGACGAAGCCTATGTGCGCGCCCGTTGCGATCTCGGCGAATTCGAGACCTGGGCGCGCTTCATCGCGCTGGAGCGCAATTCGCCGGAGCAGAGCGAGCAATATACCGGCGTGCCGGCGAAGGACGTGCGTGAAGCCGCGCGGCTTTACGCCACGGGCGGCAATGGCGCGATCTATTATGGCCTCGGCGTCACCGAGCACAGCCAGGGTTCGACCACGGTGATGGCCCTCGCCAATCTGGCGATGGCCACCGGCAATATCGGCCATGTCGGCGCCGGCGTGAATCCGCTGCGCGGTCAAAATAACGTGCAGGGCTCATGCGACATGGGTTCGTTCCCGCATGAGTTTTCCGGTTATCGCCATGTTTCCGACGACGCCACGCGCGAAAGCTTCGAGGCGATGTGGGGCTTGAAGCTCGACGACGAGCCGGGCCTGCGCATTCCCAACATGCTCGACGAGGCGGTCGCCGGCAATTTCAAGGGCCTGTTCGTGCAGGGCGAGGACATCGCCCAATCCGATCCCAACACCCAGCATGTGACGGCCGGCCTCGCCGCCATGGAATGCGTGGTGATTCAGGATCTTTTCCTGAACGAAACGGCGAAATACGCGCACGTGTTCCTGCCCGGCGCCTCCTTCCTCGAAAAGGACGGCACCTTCACCAATGCGGAGCGGCGCATCAACCGCGTGCGGCAGGTGATGGCGCCGCTTTGCGGCAAAGAGGAATGGCGTGTCGCGGTCGAGCTTGCCAAGGCGCTCGGCTATGAGATGAACTATTCGCATCCCAGCGAAATCATGGACGAGATCGCCGCTCTGACGCCGACTTTCCGCGGCGTGAGCTATAAAAAGCTCGACGAAATGGGTTCGGTGCAATGGCCTTGCAACGACGCCGCGCCGCAGGGCACGCCGATCATGCATGTCGACCGTTTCGTGATCGGCAAGGGGCGGTTCATGCTGACCGAATATGTGCCGACGAGCGAGCGCAGCGGGCCGCGCTTTCCGCTGATCCTGACGACGGGACGCATTCTTTCGCAATATAACGTCGGCGCGCAGACGCGGCGCACCGACAACGTTCTCTGGCACAAGGAGGACGAGCTCGAAATCCATCCCTTCGACGCCGAACAGCGCGGCATTCTCGACGGCGATCTTGTCTCCCTGTCGAGTCGCGCCGGAAATGTGGCTTTGCGCGCGAAGATATCGGAACGGATGCAGCCGGGCGTTGTCTATACGACGTTCCATCATCCGGGCTCGGGCGCCAATGTGGTGACCACCGACAATTCCGACTGGGCGACCAATTGCCCGGAATACAAGGTGACGGCGGTAGACGTGCGACGCACCAACGCGTTGTCGATGTGGCAGGAGCGCAACGGCGAGGAAGATATTTCGCTGCGGAAAATTCTGGAGGCTGCGCCCGATGCCGCGGAATGAGCCATTGTCCGCTGGTCTCTTGCCGGCGTCGCGTTTGACGAGGGCGCGAAAGATCGACGCCGCCAGCGGCCTTAGCCTGCCCTCGCAGCGCGCCATCGCTATGGAAATTCCGGTTTCTTTCGTTTACGGCGACGCGCCCTATGCGGTGATGATGGCCAGCCCCGGCGACGCCGAGGATTTCGCCTATGGGTTCAGCCTGACCGAAGGACTGGTTCGCTCGGCGGAAGAAATTAGGCGGGTGAACGTCACGCCGCAAGCTCATGGACTGACGCTGGAGATCGAACTGGCGCCGGGGCGGTTTCGCGAACATCTCGCCCGCCGTCGCGCCATGACCGGCCGCACGTCCTGCGGCCTGTGCGGCGTCGAGACGGTTGAGCAATTGCCGCAAGCCGAACGCCTCGACCGTGCGGCGCCGATCGCGCCCAAGGCTTTGTTCGCGGCTCTCGCCAATCTCGAAAAGAGCCAGAAGCTCAACGCCGCCACTCACGCCGTACACGCCGCGGCCTTCTGTTCGCGCGATGGCGCGCTCGTCGCCCTGCGCGAGGACGTCGGGCGCCACAACGCCCTCGACAAGCTGATCGGCGCGCTTCTGCGCGAAAATGCCTCGCCGCGCGAAGGCTTCGTCGTCGTCACCAGCCGCGCCTCGTTTGAAATGGTCGAGAAGACGGCGATTTTCGGCGCGACGACATTGGTCGCCATTTCGGCGCCGACATCTCTGGCGATCGAACGCGCGGAAAAGCTCGGCCTGACGCTGGCGGCCATCGCCCGCGCCGACGGCGTGATGGTTTTCGCCGGCGCGCTCGCGCCCGATCCGCGCGGACTGGAACGAGAGGCGGCGGCGTCATGAACAGCGAAGCCGATCACATTGCGCCCATGACGGGTCCAGAAAAACTGATCCGCATGGCGCGGGAAATCGCCGAATTCTTCATGGCCTATCCGCAGGAGAGGGCGGCGGCGTCCATCGCCAGCCACATCAATCGGTTCTGGACGCCGAAAATGCGCGAAGAGTTTCTCGCCGCTTATGGCGAGGCTTCGCCCGACTTATCGCCGTTGCTGCGCGCCGCGCGCGGCGAGATCAAACGAAGAAAAAACGACGCGGGCGCGCCGCGATAATAATCTTTGGGAGGGAAACGATGAACATACCGACTTCAATCGAAGCGTCGCCGCCGGGCCTGTTCGATCGCGAACATACGATCGCCAAGGAGGGCTTCAACCGGTGGCTGGTGCCTCCGGCGGCGCTCGCCATCCATCTGTGCATCGGCATGGCCTACGGGTTCTCGGTGTTCTGGCTGCCGCTGAGCCGCGCCGTCGGCGTCGGCGCCGCGGTCGCCTGTCCGGCGGGTTCCGGCCTGATGACGGCGCTTTTCACCACCACCTGCGACTGGAAGGTCGCCGATCTCGGCTGGATGTTCACGCTGTTCTTCATTCTGCTCGGGTCTTCGGCGGCGTTGTTCGGCGGCTGGCTGGAGCGGGCCGGACCGCGCAAGGCGGCGGCCGTGGCGGCGCTGTGCTGGGGCGGCGGCCTGGCGCTCGGCGCGCTCGGCGTCTATCTGCACCAGCTCTGGCTGCTTTGGCTTGGCCCGGGCGTGATCGGCGGCGTCGGCCTCGGTCTTGGCTATATTTCGCCGGTTTCGACCCTGATCAAATGGTTTCCCGACAAGCGCGGCATGGCCACCGGCATGGCGATCATGGGGTTTGGCGGCGGCGCGATGATCGGCGCGCCATTGGCCAATTTGCTGATGAACCATTTCAAAAGCGCGACGTCGGTCGGCGTCTGGGAGACCCTGCTGATTCTTGGCGCGGGCTATTTCGTTTACATGCTCGGCGGCGCTTTCGGCTACCGCATTCCGCCCGCCGGCTGGCGGCCGGAGGGCTGGACCCCGCCGACCAGCGCCAACAAGATGATCACGCATGGCGACGTCGATCTCAAGGACGCGCATAAAACTCCGCAGTTCTGGCTGATCTGGGCGGTCCTCACGCTCAACGTCTCCGCCGGCATCGGCGTGATCGGCATGGCCTCGCCGATGTTGCAGGAGGTTTTTGGCGGTTCGCTGATCGGCAAGCCTGAACTGGGTTTCGCCGCGCTCGACGCTTCGCAGAAGACCGCCATCGCCGGCATCGCCGCGGGCTTCGCCGGGCTGCTGTCGCTGTTCAACATCGCCGGGCGGTTCTTCTGGGCGTCGCTGTCGGACAAACTCGGGCGCAAGATCACCTATTTTGTTTTCTTCGCTTTGGGCATCGCGCTTTACGCCGGCGCGCCGAGTTTCGCGCATCTGGGTTCGAAGGCTTTGTTCGTCGGCGCCTTCTGTATCATCCTGTCGATGTACGGCGGCGGTTTCGCCACCGTGCCGGCCTATCTGGCCGATATTTTCGGCACGCAATATGTCGGCGCCATTCACGGACGCTTGCTTACGGCGTGGTCGACGGCCGGGATCATCGGCCCGGTGGTGGTGAACTACATCCGTGAGTTCAACAAGGCCGCCGGCGTCCCCGCCGACCGGCTCTACGACGTCACCATGTATGTTCTGGTCGCCTTTCTGGTGTTGGGGTTGATCTGCAACGCCCTGGTGCGTCCGGTCGACGACAAGTGGCTGATGAAGGACGAGGACGTCGCCAAGCTCAATCAGGCGCACGCGCTGCCGTCCGGCCCGATCGGCTCGCACGGCATCGGTCTTGGCGGCTTCGATCTCAAGACGGCGCTGGCTTGGGCGGCGGTCGGCGTTCCACTCGCCTGGGGCGTGTGGAAGACGCTGGAGAGCGCGCTGAAAATCTTTCAATAGGCGCTGTCCGCGACAAAGAAAGACCGCTCTCGCAGCGGCCTTTTTTGTCGCTCACGTCTGGCCAGGTTTGAGCTGATAGAAGATGTGGCGGCCGATCACGTCGGTTTTTTTCAACCGGCGCGCCCAGCGCGGATGAACGTAAGTGGCGTGATAATGGGTCGAGCCGCCGACGTCGGCCACCCAGGTCTTGCCGGCCAGAACCTCGTCGGCGATACGCGTGGCGATCGCCCAATTGTCCTGCTCGCGAATGCGCAGCGCCTTGCCCTCGCAGGCGAAGGAGAACTGGCAGGCCTTGTAGTGGCGCCGGTTCTGGAACACCACGCCGCAGATCGAGGTCGGGTAAAGGCCGGACGTCGTGCGGTTGAGAATGACCTGGGCGACGGCGGCCTGACCTTCTTCCGGCTCGTCGCGCGCTTCGAAATAGATCGCCTGGGCGAGGCAGCGCTTTTCCGCGTCGAGACGCTCGGGCGCGATCAAGGCGGCGTAATTGGTCCGCTCGCCCGGGCGCGGGACGACGGCGACAGGCGGCGGCGCCTTGGCGATGACGCTGTCGGCTTTCGCGACGGCGCTGTCGGCCTTGGCGGAGGCGACGACCTCGATTGGCGTCTGATCCGAATCGAGCGGCGTATTCGAGGACAGCGCGACGGCGCGCGGCACGGCGGGCGTGGCGCCCTGGGCGGCGCGCGCGGCGAGATTGGCGGGGCGCACGGTGAACGCCGAGCCGCCCTGTTGCGGCGAAGCGTCGGCGCTGGCCTTCTGCGTCGTCGGGCTTTCGCCGTCCGGCCAGGCTTCGAAAGCGGCGACCGTCTCGGGACCCGGAACGTCGCCCTCGCTCGGGGCGAAGGCGGAGGCCAGGCCGCTTTGCTCGAAGCCGAAGATCAGGCGATCGGCGCGCATCGCGCCAAGCCCGCCGGGCTGGCGGTATTTGCTGTCGAAAGTCGGGCGCAGGGCGACCACCGGATCGCCTTTTTTGGCGCGGTCGACGACAGGAAAGATTTTGACGTTGGCCTTGATGACGGCGCGCGGATCGGCCTCGTCGGTCTTGGCCGGCAGATCTTCCGGCGCGCCGATGGCGAGGCGGGCCTCGCGCAGCAGGCCGCGTCCGCCGCCACCGCCCAGTTGGCTCGAAAAGGCGCGCGCGCCGGGCACGAGATCGTACGGCGCCGGCGCGGCGCGGCTCAGGATCGGCTCAAGCGAGGCGCCGGTCGGCAATTCCTGGCCGGCTTCGGCGGTGAACGAGACCAAAAGGCTCGCGCCGAGGCACCAAGGCGCCGCCACGCCCATGGCCCAGGAGAGCCGAGAGCTGGCGACACGAAAACGGTACTTCCTCGAACGACGCATACGCGACCCGAAAACAACCGACAATGCGCGGGCTTCGCCACGCTGTTCTGGCCAGAAAGAAAGCCCCGCGCGACGCGGGGCCAAGTTATGGCGCGTTTTGGTTATCGCTTTTTAAGCTTGAGGTCGCGTTACCGGGGCGGGCGCCGGCGCTGTGTCGTTTTGGCACGCGATGTTTGACGATCGGCGCGATCAGGCCGTCCTGGCGTCGCCGCCGACTTTGGAGAAATCCGCCACGAGATGCATGGCGCGGCGTAATTGCGCCAGCAATCGCAGGCGGTTTCTGCGCAGCTCGGCGTCGTCCGCGTTGACCGTCACATGGTCGAAAAACGCGTCCACCGGCGCGCGCAGGCTCGCCAGCGCGCGCAAGGCGCCGTCGAAATCCTCGATTTTGAGTTTTTCGTCCGCCTCGCGTTCGGCGCGGTCGAGCGCGGCGGCCAGAGCGTGCTCCTGCGGCTCGACGCGCAATTCGGCTTGCGGACGCGTCTCGAAGGCGCCGGCGCCGTCCTTCTTTTCCTCCGCCTTGAGAATGTTGGCGGCGCGCTTGTAGCCCGCGAGCAGGCTGGCGCCGTCTTCGGTCGCCAGAAATTTATCGAGCGCCTCGATGCGGGAAACGATCATGACGAGATCGTCGCCGCCGAGCGCGAAAACCGCGTCGAGCAGATCGTGACGCGCGCCGCGATCCTTCAGATAGATTTTCAAGCGGTCGGCGAAGAAGGCGAGGAGATCCCTGCTGTTTGCAAGCCAAAAATCGCTGGCGGAAAATGGCGTCATGATAGTGTCGGGCGCGCCGTCCGGCGGACTCCTGACGAAAGGCGCCTGCGCTGAAGTAAAAATGCTTTGCAAGCTGAGTCGCAGCCCATTCTCCAGAATCAGCCGGATCACGCCGAGCGCGGCGCGGCGCAAGGCGAACGGGTCCTTCGAGCCGGTCGGCTTTTCGTCGATCGCCCAGAAGCCGACCAAAGTGTCGAGCTTGTCGGCGAGCGCCACGGCGACGGAGACCGGCGCGCTGGGGATGCGGTCGTTCGGACCCTGCGGCTTGTAATGATCCTCGATCGCGGCGGCGACGCTCGCGTCCTCGCCCTGCAAGGCGGCGTAGCGGGCGCCCATCAGGCCCTGCGTTTCAGGGAATTCGCCGACGACTTCGGTTACGAGGTCGGCCTTCGCCAGGTCGGCCGCGCGCGCCGCCAGGACCGGATCGGCGCCGACCAGCGGCGCGATTTCCCGCGCCAGCGCCATGATGCGGTCGACGCGCTGGCCCTGCGTCCCGAGATTCTGGTGAAAGACGACGTTCAGCGCGCGCAATTTGGCGAGGCGCTGATCGAGCGGCTTTCCCTTGTCGGCGTAGTCGGGCAGGGGGGCCTGGTCGGTCTTCCAGAAATAGAGCGCGTCGGAGAGGCGGGCGCGCACGACGCGGCCGTTGCCGGCGGCGATGGCATTGCCGCCGTCGCTGGCGAGAATGTTCGACACCAGCAGAAACTTGTTGGCGAGCTTGCCGGTCTTGGGATCGCGCAGCACGAAGCATTTCTGGTTGGCTCTGATCGTCGCGCGGATCACTTCGCCGGGAATGTCGAGAAAGCTCTCCTCGAATTCGCCCATCAGCACCACCGGCCATTCGACCAGACCGGCGACCTCGTGCAGCAGCGCCTCGTCCTCGACCAGTTCAAGGCCCTGGGCGAAGGCGAGGTCCTTGGCGTCGTGCAGGATGATGTCGCGTCGCCGCTCGGGATCGAGCACGACTTTGGCCTTGGCGAGGGCGGGCAGATAATCGTCGAAACGGCGCACCTTGATCGCCTGGGGGCTGAGAAAACGGTGGCCGTAGGTGACGTTTCCGGCCTTGATCCCGCCGATCTCGAAGGGAACGACGTCCGGCTCTTCGGTTTCGGGCCCGAAGGTGGCGAGGATGGAGTGCAGCGGGCGCACCCAGCGCAGCGCGTTCGCTTCGGCGGATTGGCGGCCCCAGCGCATCGATTTCGGCCAGGGGAAGGCTCTGATGACGGCCGGCAGGATTTCCGCCAGCACGTCGAGCGTCGCCGCGCCCTTGCGCTCAATCGCCGCGACGTAGAACTGGCCGCCCTTCTTGTCGGTCTCGATCCTGGCCTGATCCAGCGAGGCGAGGCCGGCGCTTTTCAGGAAGCCTTGCACGGCGGCCTCGGGTGCGCCGACGCGCGGCCCCTTTTTCTCTTCGCGCTGATCGGGCTGGCGCGCCGGCAGGCCGACGATATGCAGCGCGAGGCGGCGCGGCGTGACGAAAGCTTTAGCCGCCTCGTAGGTCACGCCGCGGTCGACGAGCGCGTCGGCGATGAGCTTTTGCAGGTCGCTGGCCGCTTGCGCCTGCATGCGGGCGGGGATTTCTTCGGAAAAGAGTTCGAGCAGAAGATCGGGCATGACGGAGATTGATCTCGAAAAATGAGGACGGGCGGCGTTCAGGCGGCGGCCAGGGCTTTCGTCACGCGGCCCCCGCCTCGGTTTTCAGCCACGCGGCGCCGCAGGCCTTGGCCAGTTCGCGCACGCGCAGAATGTAGCTTTGCCGCTCGGTGACGGAGATGACGCCGCGCGCGTCGAGCAGGTTGAAGGCGTGGCTGGCCTTGATGCATTGGTCGTAGGCGGGCAGCACCATCTTGTGATGCTCGTCGTCGCCCTGTTCGCCGAAGGCCAGCAAGGCCTTGCACTCGGCCTCGGCGTCCTTGAAATGCTGAAACAGGGCCTCGACGTTGGCGGCTTCGAAATTGTGCCGCGAATATTCCTGTTCGGCCTGTTTGAACACGTCGCCGTAGGTGATGCGGGCGTCGCCGTCGAGACCGTTGAAATTCAGGTCATAGACGTTTTCGACGCCCTGCACGTACATGGCGAGGCGCTCAAGCCCGTAGGTGAGTTCGCCCGAGACCGGCGCGCATTCAATGCCTGCGACTTGCTGGAAGTAGGTGAATTGCGACACTTCCATGCCGTCGCACCAGCATTCCCAGCCGAGCCCCCAGGCGCCAAGCGTCGGACTTTCCCAATCGTCCTCGACGAAACGGATGTCGTGCAGCGCAGCGTCGACGCCGATCGCCGCGAGCGATTGCAGATAGAGATCCTGCAGGTTGTCGGGGCTGGGCTTCAGGATCACCTGGAACTGGTAGTAATGCTGCAGACGGTTGGGGTTCTCGCCGTAGCGGCCGTCCTTGGGTCGGCGCGAGGGCTGCACATAGGCGGCTTTCCAGGGCTTGGGCCCGAGCGAGCGCAGCGTCGTCGCCGGATGAAACGTGCCGGCGCCCACCTCCATGTCGTAAGGCTGCAGGATGACCGCGCCCTGTCGCGCCCAGAAGCCCTGCAAGGTCAGAATCAAACCTTGAAACGAGCGGGTCGGATCGAGCGCGTTCGATTGAGCGGCGGGCGATTGCTCGGCGGCGGAATTATTCATGAAGCGTCCATCTCGGCGATTTCACGCCCGCAAGCGGGCGCCCAGAGCCTATTCCCAACTCGCCGGCCGGCCGTTCGGGCTGGAATATGCGTTGAAACAACAAGGTAGAGCGCCCGTTCCGATTCATTCGGGCGGTAAGGCGCTCCAGCGGCCGCAAGCTAAGGCGCGCGTCAGAAGGGGTCAACTGCGTGGGTCGTTCATCTTCAGTTCAGCAATGATGTGACATGCTAGCATGTTTAACTAGAGGAGGGTTGGTCATGACAAAATCCTTCGCCTTTTTACGATATGCGTCCCTCGCGGCGGCGGCCGCGACGTACGTCGTCGTTGCGGCGACTCCGGCGCAGGCCGTCGAACGCATAGTCGACGGTCAGGCCTATTGGAGCGGCCCGCCAGCCGGCGGCGATCCGACGGCGTGGGGCGTCGCGCCTTATTGGGCCGGCGGACAGTATAAATACGACCCCTATCACTACAGCGCTAATTATACGGAAGACGCGCAGACTTACTCGGACACCGTTTACGCTCCCCATGCAGGGAGCTCCCGGTGCGTATGGCGCCAGCGCGTCTTGAACACGGAATGGGAATACCGCCACCCCTATATTCGCGTTTGCCGATAGGCGGCGGTCGAAATTGGCGACAAAGCCTATGGCGCGCCTTTTCAGGAGCGCGCGCCATGCACGATACTTGGCCTGTATTCAGGCGCTTACGCATATCGAAAAAGCTACGGGGGCGTTCTATCTGGCGCCGATATTCAGGGCGCCGCACGGAGGCGTTCATGGGTAAATCACGCAAACTCATCAAGGTTGCGGTGTTGGCGACAGCGATGTTCGCGGGCGGGGCCTTAACGATGTCGCAGGGCGCGATGGCGTTCGGCGGCCATGGCGGCGGCGGTGGCGGCGGCCATTTTGGCGGTTTTGGCGGCGGCGGTTTTCATCATGGGGGCGGTTTCCGCGGCGGCGGCTACGGCGGCTACGGCGACTGGGGCTACGCCGGCTTCTATCCCTATTACGGCTACGACTATGGCGATTATTACGGAGACGACAGCCAATGCTATCTGCAGCGCCGTCTCGTGCGCACCGTTTCGGGCTGGCGGCGTCGACTCGTGAACGTTTGCGATTGACGGCGACGGATCGGCTCTGAGCGCTCGATTCGGGTCGCTTTTCGTTGGGGAAAAGACCATGCTGGGCCGCAGGCGCGGAACCTGACGCTGGACTTGTTCAGGTCCGGTTCAGCCTGTTTTTGCGAAACTCGCTTTCAGGTTCAGTATGGAGGTACGGTGATGAGGAAATCGTTCGGCTTCATTAAAGCCGCCGTTTTGTCGGCTACGCTTATAGCCGGCGCGGCTGTCGTCACGAGCGAACCCGCGCAAGCCTTTCATGGCGGCTGGCATCATGGTGGCGGACGGGGCGGCGGCGGATGGGGCTGGGGCGGTGGTCCCTATTGGGGCTATGGCCCTTATTACGGCCCCTATTATGATTATCCCAATTATGATGGCGAGACGATCTATATCGAAAGACCCCGTCATAGCCACGATTGCTTCATCAAGCGGCGCAGGGTGCATACGCATGAAGGCTGGCGCGTTCGCGCCGTGCGCTATTGCTACCGCTGAGACCGTCGAAATGCGAGCCGGCCTTCGGGCCGGCTTTTTTTTTGCCATAATGCCGGATCGCTATGGCTCGTCGCCGGGCCATAGCCGCAAAATCCGACCGCGATGGATCGCCTCCGCCCTTGGCGTGAACCGCCCGTCGGCCTCGTGCAGAACCAGACCGGGCAGGATTTTCAACGGCGCTTTGGCGCCTTTGACGCCGCGCAGCAATAATCTCGTCGCTGGGGCGTCGGCGCGCGGATGGACCGGCAGAAGCGCCAGCCCGCCCAGCTTTGAGCCTAGTCCGGCGAGCAATTCGCCTGTCGCGTCGGCGCGATGAATGGCGACGAAAACTCCACCCGGGCGCAGCAGGGCCAAGGCGGCCGTCAGCCAGTCGGCGAGATCGCGCGCGCCGAGAACATGCGCGGCGCGGCGCGCCGCGTCGGGGGATGAACGCGTCTCGTCGGAGCGCAAAAACGGCGGATTGGTCAACACCAGATCCGCCGCCTCGATCAGTCCGGCGGCTTTGCGCGCCGCCTTGTCGAACAGATCCGCCTCCAGCCGCCGAACGCGCCCGTCCAGCCGGTTCTCGGCGATGTTTTCGCGCGCCAGATCGGCGGTAGCGGCGTGATTTTCAAGCAGGACGACCTCGGCGCCGGGATTGGCCAGCGCGACGGCGAGGCCGACCGTTCCCGCCCCCGCCCCGACGTCGACAATCAGTCCGCGCTCGAGCGCCGGCGCGGCCGCGGCGAGCAAGATGGCGTCGGTGCCGGCGCGATGGCCTTTTTCGCCCTGCCGCAGGCGCAGCGCGCCGTCGAGCAACAGGTCGAACGCCGGCTTGACGACATCGAGTTCAAACGCGGCCGGTTTGGATAAGTCAGGTTTCTGGCGATGCGTGGCCAACTCGGCCTCCTGCGGGGAACGATATGTTCTAGCACGCCGCTCCGGGCTTGGCGCGAATCTGGCGTTTACGCTAAATGATCTAAATGGTTTAGAACTTTACGGCGGCCGATTTCGCGGATAATCGCCTTTGCCGACAGCGTCTACGGCTTGCCCGCGACGCGCCGAACGCCTATGGTCCGAACGCAACTTAAGGCGAACGCGCGATCCCGAAATGTCGGCCGACCTTTCGTGGGGGCGGGTTCAAACAATCGGCCAAAGCGGCGATGCGGTCGATGTGATCGCAAAAACCCTTGGTTTTTTCGGGCCAACCGGTGAAGTTTCCCCTACCTCGCCGTAGGCAAGCGCAATCGCGCGAATGCAAGAAGTTATGAGGAATCGCCTGGTGGGACTCGTCATTCCGCTTGAAGAAGCAGCCAAAGAGCCAAGCATAGAAGCTCTGTCGAGTCTCGTCGGCGCCGATATGGACCGGGTCAATCAGGCCATTCTGGCGCGCACCGGCTCGGACGTGGCGATGATCCCGGAAGTCGCCAATCATCTCATTTCCTCCGGCGGCAAGCGATTGCGGCCGATGCTCGTGCTGGCGAGCGCCGGCCTATGCGGCTACGGCGGCGACGGCCACATCAAGCTCGCCGCCGCGGTCGAGTTCATGCATACGGCGACGCTGCTGCACGACGACGTGGTCGATCAGTCCGACATGCGGCGCGGCAAGCTGGCCGCTCGCATGCTGTGGGGCAACGAGGCCAGCGTGCTGGTCGGCGATTTTCTGCTTGGCCAAGCCTTTCGCATGATGGTCGAGGTCGGCTCGCTCGCCTGTCTCGACGTGCTTTCGGCGGCCGCCACCATTATCGCCGAAGGCGAGGTGATGCAGCTTTCCGCCGCCAAGGACACGCAGACCACCGAAGACGACTATCTCGCGGTGATCCGCGCCAAGACGGCGGCTCTGTTCGCCGCCGCGGCCGAGGTCGGGCCGACCGTCGCCGGCCGCTCGAAAGCGGAAATCGCCGCATGCCGCGCCTATGGCATGAATCTCGGCGTCGCGTTCCAACTGATCGACGACGCGCTCGATTACGGCGGTCAGGCGGCCAAGCTCGGCAAGAACGTCGGCGACGATTTCCGCGAAGGCAAGATCACACTGCCGGTGGTGCTGTCGTTCCGGCGCGGCAATGAACAGGAGCGCGCCTTTTGGAAGCGCGCGCTGGAGCAGGGCGCGATCGGCGAAGGCGATCTCGAAACCGCCCTGGCGACAATGAAAAAGCACCGCGCGCTTGAAGACACGGTGGAGCGCGCGCGCCATTATGGCGCGATGGCGCGCGACGCGTTGGAGCTCTTCCCGGATTCGGCGTGGCGGCGGGCGTTGCTGGAAGTGGTCGACTTCTGCATCGACCGGGCGCATTGAACGCGTCTAACGCAAAACCGTCGGTTTGACCCACCATTCGGGATGGTCGCGCTTGATCGACCGCGCCGCTCTGGCCGCTTGGCGGCAGGAGCCGAACACGGCGAAACAGGTCGCGCCCGAGCCCGACATCCGCGCCAATTGGCAGCCGGGCGCGGCGGAGAGAACGGCCAGCGCATGAACGATGACCGGCGCGAGGCTCGCGGCCGCGTCCTCCATGTCGTTGCGGCCCTTTTTCAGCGCCCCCAGTAAGGCCTCGCGCGACGGCGTCGGCGCGACGACGGGATGGGGGCCAAAGCCGCCGCTTTGGCCCGGCGTCAAACGCATCCGGGCGAACACCTGTCTGGTCTCCACCGGCTGGCGCGGATTGACAAGCACGGCGAACAGCGCCGGCAGCTCCAGCGTCGCTCCCAGCTTCTCGCCGATCCCGGCCATCATCCTGCCGCGCGGATCAAGACAAACGGGAACGTCGGCTCCGGTGGCGCGCGCGGCGGCGAACAGATCGGGATCGTCCGGCGCGAAGCCGTTGAGCCGCGCCAGCGCCCGCAACGCGGCCGCCGCGTCCGAGGAGCCGCCGCCCACGCCGGCCGCCACCGGCAGGTTTTTGGTCAGGTGAAAATGTCCGGTTTTCATGTCCGGTTTCAGCGCGCGCAGATTTTTCTCGGCGCGGGCCACCAGATTGTCGTTGTCGGGACCGGCGGCCCCCGCGCTGTCGCCGGCGAGCGTCAACGAAAATGTCGCGTCCGGCGTCAGCGTCAGCCGATCGCAGGCGCCGGCGAAGGCGACCAGGCTTTGCAGTTCGTGGTAGCCGTCGGCGCGTCGGCCCTCGATATGCAGGGTCAGGTTGATCTTGGCGGGCGCGCGTTCGCTGAAGATCTTCGGCGGCAAAGTCATGGCGTCGGCGTGTCCGGCGCCGGAATGAATTCGGGATCGCCTTCTACAGCCGCGAATTTCTTCGCTTCCCAGTCCGCCTTGGCGGCCTTGATGCGCTCCTTGTCGGAGGAAACGAAATTCCACCACAAGTAGCGCGGGCCATCGAGCGCGGCGCCGCCCAACAGCGCGAGGCGCAATGGCGTCGTCGCCTTCAGCGTGACGGCTCGGCCCGGACGCAGCACGATCAGGCGTCCCGCCTCATATGTTTCGCCGTCGATCTCCGCGACGCCCGCGCAAATAAAGAGCGCCCGCTCCTCGTAATCGGCGTCGATCGGCAGCATGGCGCCCGCCCGCAGATCGGCGTCGACGAAAAAGCACGGCGAAAAGGTCTGGACCGGCGAAGCGAGGCCGAACATCGCGCCGACCGCCACGCGCAGCCGCTTGCCTTCGGCGTCGAGCGTCGGCAGGGCGCGCGCCTCGAAATGTTCGAAGGCCGGATTGGTCTCCTCATTTCGCGTCGGCAGCGCGAGCCAGGTCTGCAGTCCGAACATGCGCCCGCCGCGGCGTCTGAATTCCTGGGTCGAACGTTCCGAATGGACGATGCCGCGTCCCGCCGTCATCAGATTGACCGCGCCGGGCGTGATCAACGCCGCGCTGCCAAGCGAATCGCGGTGAAACAATTCGCCTTCAAGCAGATAGGTGAGGGTCGCAAGGCCGATGTGGGGATGGGGGCGGACGTCGATGCCGGAGCCGACGGCGAAATCGGCCGGTCCCATCCGGTCGAGAAATACGAAAGGTCCGACTGCTCGCTTTCCGGCCGAGGGCAACGCCCGGGCGACGGAAAACCCGCCCAGATCGCGCGCGCTTGGAACGACGATCGTTTCAATGGCGGCGTTTTGCGGGGCCTCTTCGGTCATGGGCGTCCTATTCGATATCAAGCGGGGCGGTCGCCGCGGCCGAACCATCCTGGCCGACGATGATCTTTTCGATCCGCGCTTCGGCGTTTTTCAACAAGCCTTCGCAATGCTTTTTCAGCTTCTCGCCGCGCTCGTAGAGGGAGATTGATTTTTCAAGATCGACGGCGCCTTTTTCAAGCGCGCCGACAATCGCCTCCAATTCGCGCATCGCGGCTTCGAAGGACAGGGAGGCGAGGTCGTCGTTTTTCATCTCGGTCATGTGCGCCTGTCGATGCGGTGTGGAGTTCGAGCGCGTCGCAAGGACGTCAAGACGCGCGCTCTCGGTTGTGTCTCACCGCGCCACGTTGTCCGCAAGGGCCGGCGACGTTTCGCGATCATGATCTGACGGCCCGCGATTTGCCGCCACACTTATTCGACATTTTAGGCGGATTTGAACGGCGGCGCATCAAATTTCGTGGATCGTCTAGCCCCTGATGCCGACGCGCAGGCCTGGCGCCGGACGCTCCTGCAGCACCTCGCGGCGGAAGCGGAAGAGCGCCGCCGGCCGTCCGCCCGTCGCATGCGAGGTGTCGCCGGTCGGCTCGACCACGGCGGCGCTTTCGACCAGACGGCGGAAATTCTGCTTGTGCAAATGGCGGCCGGCGATCGCCTCGACCGTGGTTTGCAGTTCGGTCAAAGTGAACGCCTCCGGCATCAATTCGAAGATCACCGGGCGATATTTCATCTTGGCGCGCAGCCGCCCCATCGCCGTGGCGAGGATGCGTCGGTGATCGGCCTGCATCGGTTCGCCGAGAGGCGGTCGAAGCTCGCGCCCGGGCGCGGACGGGCGTCCGTCGCGCACCGCCTCGTCGATGAGGCCGGCCTCATAAAGCAGTTCATAGCGGTCGAGGACGTTTTCTTCGTCAAAGCGCGTGCCGTCGGGGCCGAACAGCAGATGCACCCGCTCAAGCCGGGTCAGGCCGCGCGGTCCGCCCGATGCGTCGGACTTGCCGTTGGCCCAGGCGCTCAAGGCCGGCATGATGGCCTGATCGATCAGCTCGGGGCGCCCCTCGCGCCAGTCTTCCCAGGGAAAGAACTGATACCAGGGACGGTAGCCGGCGCCTTGCTCAGCTTGCAGCGGCGCTTCGAGCGGGCCGTCCGCGCACATGCGGGTCAAGGCGAGATAGCCGACCGAAACAACGTGCGGGTCGCGGCTGCCGGCGCCCGAATGGCGGCCGCGGTCGCCGAACGTGTAGAGTTGCTCGACGTATCCGAGCGGCGTTCCGGTCTGTTCGCTCACCCAGGCGCGCAGGCCGATTTCGAAGGTGCGATGGGCGATCGGATCGAACGGGCCGGAGGGCAGAACCGCAAGCGCCGTCGCCGTGCCCGCGCGCGCCACCAGGATGAGCGGCTGGTCGCCCTTGACCGCGACAATGGCGGCGGTGAGGCCGATTTCGACTGGAACTTTCGAGACGTTTGAATTCATGCCAGGTCCAGCGCGAAAGGCTCGCCTTCGAAGCAATCGACGCCACGGCCGATGGCGGCGATCGCCGCGTTCATTCGGCCCTGACGGGCCAGGAGATTGTCGGCGATTTCTATCATCAAACGGTTTGGCGTGGCGGTGGGGGAAGCGTCGCGCAGTTCTTCCGCAATAGCCTGTTCAGGCCGCGCGCTCAAGGCGCAGGCGGCGATGAAGGCGGCGGCGGGCGAGCGCGACACCCCGGCGTAGCAATGCAGCGCGATCGGCGCCTGGCGATCCCATGTCCTGACAAAGGCCAGAAATCGCTCGACATGGTCCCGCTGCGGCTGGACATGGCCGTCGAGAGGCTGGTCGATGTCGGACAGGGTCAAGAGCAGATGATCTTCGCGCGCGACGCCCTCCGGCCGCGCGACGACGACCCCGGGGCTGACAAGCGAGACCACGCGCCTCGCCCCGCAGGCGGCGACGACGCGCTGCAAATGCGTTTGCGGGCAGACGTGAATGCGCGCCAAATTCCTGTTCCTCCGCTTCAACTCGACAATCCGAGCAACCTGCTCCAGCCGCCGTCTTTCGCGACGCCCGCGACGGCTCACGCGCTATGCGCCGGACCTATCCTTCATCATAGCGATGGAAATGCGTCAGAAACTGTTTTTGCGCGTCTTGCGGCGCCAGCGGGGCGAACAGGGGCTCGACGCGCTTGAGATCGATTTCGGGTTGTCCGAACAGGGTTTGCGCCTCGTGACGGTCGAAGCCGGCGTAAAGCGTCGCTTCGAAAAACGCCGAGGCGCGATCGGCGCGTTTGACCAGCTTGACGAGTGAAGGCGCAGGATTGGGATTGAGCGAAAAACGCAGCAATATCGCGTGAAACAGACGCGCCTCCACCTGCGCGTACACGTCGCCGAGCACCGCCTTGAACGGGGAAATCATGTCGCCGATGACATATTCGGGCCCATCGTGCAGCAATGCGAACAGCAGCCAGCGCGCGGGGGCGGCGGGTTCGATAATTTTGAGGATTTCCGCGACGATGACGCTGTGCTGCGCCACCGAGAAAATCTGGCCGCCGCCGGTCTGGCCGTTCCAACGCGCCACGCGCGCGAGGCCGTGGGCGATGTCCTCGATTTCGATGTCGAGCGGCGAAGGGTTCAGCAAATCGAGCCTTCGGCCCGACAACATGCGCTGCCAGACGCGCGCGCCCGTTTGTCCGTTCATGTTCGCGCGCCCGCCTTTCGCGTCGATTGGCATGCCTGATGGCGCCAGCAATCGACCAGATGGTCGTTGACCATGCCGGTCGCCTGCATGAAGGCGTAAATGATTGTCGGGCCGCAGAATTTGAAGCCTTTGGCCTTGAGGTCCTTGGCGATCTTTTCCGAAAGGCTCGTTTGCGCCGGCACCTCATCGAGGGTTTTGAAACGATTGACGATGGGGCGGCCATCGACGAAATCCCACAAATAATCGGCGAAGCCCTGTTTGGCGTCGAGATCGAGATAGAGGCGGGCGGACGCAATGGCTCCGGCGATCTTGGCCCTGTTGCGGACAATGCCTTCGTCGCCCATCAGCACGCGCTGTTTTTCTTCGTCGTAAGCGGCGATCTTGATCGGGTCAAAGCCGTCGAAAGCGCGCCGAAAATTGTCGCGTTTGCGCAAGATCGAAATCCACGACAGCCCGGCCTGGAAACCGTCGAGAATGAGTTTTTCAAATAGCGCGCGCGAGTTCGAACTCCGGCACGCCCCATTCCCTGTCGTGATAGGCGACATAGGCGTCGTCCTGTCCGGGCCAGGGACATCGGCGCTGGCCGTCGGCGTGCAAAATGGCTGTTCTGGGCCTGGCGGCTGGCGTTTCGCTCATGCTTTTGTTTAGAGCAGGTTGCTCTCATATGGAACCACCTGCGTTGCGCCCCGGCGGCCGCCCGCGGCGTCGGCGCGCTTGCCCGATACGCCCGCGATAAAGGATGGGTCGATCGGCGGCGGGGTCCATTATATTGATATATTCGAAATAGAATATATAATAGCGCGTTGTTGCGAGGCAATTTCCCTGTGAGGCGCTGATGATTGAAAACTGGCCGCAGACCGCGAAAGACCTGTCCTTGATGCTGCGCGATCTGCGCGGCGGCGCGCCGGACGTGATGAAGGCCTTTTCTTCGATGGCGCAGAGCGCGTTGAAGACGGCGGCGCTCGACGTCAAAACCAAGGAATTGATTGCGTTGGCCATCGGCGTGGCGACGCGCTGCGACGATTGTATCGCGTTTCACGCCAAGGCGGCAGCCGAACATGGCGCCAAGCCTGAGGAGGTGCTCGAAACGCTCGCCATGGCGATATACATGGGGGCGGGTCCCTCGGTGATGTACGCCAGCCACGCCTTGCAGGCCTATCAGCAATTTTCCACACCGAAGACGGCCGAATAAGACCGTCAATCAGGCGGCGCGAGGTCGATCCGCGTCGTCGCGGCGGTCATCGCCTGACCGCGCGCCCCGGCGTCCTCGGCGCGGTCGAGCCGCAGCATGGCGAGGCCTTTGCCGGCCGCCGACGAACCCATATGGCCCACCAGCAGATCGTCGGCGTAGACCGGCGTTCCGGGCTCCGGCGCGTCACCCGCGAAGACGACCCTGACGACGCGTTTGCGCATCGTCGCGCGATGCTGCATGCGCGCGACCACTTCCTGACCGACATAGCAGCCCTTGGTGAAGCTGACGCCGTTCATCAGGTTCATGTTGACCTCATGGGGAAAGGCGTCGCCATAGACGAAATCCAGGCCTCCGGCGGGAACGCCGGTGGCGATGCGATGCGCCTCATAGGCCTCAAGCCCGTTGTCGCCGCCAAAGGTCAACAGCAGGCCGGGAGCGTCGTCGATCGGCGCGACGATCCGCGCGCCGATCCGCGCGTCGCGGCGGTCGATCAGCCCTTCGCCGATCGGGCCGTCGAACAGGGCGATGACGACGAATCGATCGCTGACGTCCTCAATGACGACCTTGGCGCGCAATTTGTAAAAACCCAGTCTTTTGACGAGGTCCGGCGTTTGTGCGCGCGGGCAGTCGAGCAAAACGCCGTCATTGGCGGCTGTCATCATGAAATCGAACAGGATTTTGCCTTGCGGCGTCAACAACGCGGCCCAAACGGTTTCATTATCGCCCAGGGCCATCGCGTCGACGGTGACAAGGCCCTGTAAAAAGGCCCGCGCCTCCGGGCCGGAGACGCTGACGATCCCACGACCTTTCAAAAGCGCGGCTTGCATCGGGACTCCATTCGCGGCGGCTTCGAATTCTTCCGCGTCATCTTAGCAATTATGCTCTCGACGCGCGCGCGCAAGCAATATCCTCGCGCATTTTGGGCCGGGGGGACGCCGGGGCTTGTCGCCGAGCTGCGCTAAGCGAGCGCGTCAACATTGTCTGACCGCATGGTCTCGCCCGAAAAGTCTGACAATAATTGAAGAATATGCTCTAAAACGGAGCAAAGGAGGCCGGTTCATGGCGCGCTCATTCGATCTCATCCTGCGCGGCGGCGCGCTCGTCAATCACGACGGCGCGGGCGAACGCGACGTCGGCGTCACGAACGGGACGATCGCCGCCATCGGCGATCTTTCCGCGGCCAGCGCCGGCGAGAGCGTCGATTGCCGCGGCCTGCATATCCTGCCGGGCGTGATCGACACGCAGGTGCATTTCCGCGAGCCGGGGGCGGTCCACAAGGAGGACCTCGAGACCGGATCGAGGGCGGCCGTACTGGGCGGCGTCGTCGGCGTGTTCGAAATGCCCAACACCAATCCGCTGACGACGACGCCGGAAGCGCTCGCCGACAAGGTTTCGCGCGCGAATGCGCGGATGCATTGCGATTTCGCTTTCTGGGTCGGCGGCACGCATGAAAACGCCAAACGCGTCGCGGAGCTGGAGCGCTTGCCTGGCGCTGCGGGAATCAAGGTTTTCATGGGTTCCTCGACCGGCAATCTACTGGTCGAGGACGACGAGGGCCTGGCGGCGATTCTTGGCCACATTCGTCGTCGCGCCGCCTTTCACTGCGAGGACGAGTATCGTCTCAACGAACGCAAGAATCTGCGCGTGGCCGGCGATCCCGGTTCGCATCCGCGCTGGCGCGACGAACTGACCGCGCTCAACGCGACGCGGCGGTTGATCGAACTAGCGCGTCAGGCCCGCGCGCGCGTGCACGTGCTGCATGTCTCAACCGGCGAAGAGATGGAGTTCTTGAGCCACAACAAGGATATCGCGAGCGTCGAGGCGACCCCGCATCACCTGAATCTGAACAGCGACGATTATCTCCGGCTCGGCGCGAAAGTACAGATGAACCCGCCGATCCGCGACGAAAGCCAGCGTCAGGCGATCTGGCGGGCGTTGGATCAGGGCGTCGTTGACGTCCTCGGTTCTGATCACGCCCCGCACACTTTGGAGGAAAAGGCCAAGCCCTATCCCGACAGCCCTTCGGGCATGACGGGCGTGCAGACGCTGGTGCCGACGATGCTCGACCATGTCGCCTCCGGCCGCCTGACCCTGGCGCGCTTCGTCGATCTGACCAGCGCCGGCCCGGCGCGGCTGTTCCAGCTCGCGCGCAAGGGCCGCATCGCGGTCGGCTACGACGCCGATTTCACCGTCGTCGATCTCAAGCGCCTTGAAACGATCAAGAACAGCTGGATCGCTTCGCGTTGCGGCTGGACGCCTTACGACGGCAGGCAGGTTCAGGGCTGGCCGGTCGGAACTTTCGTACGCGGCGCCAAGGCGATGTGGGAGGGCGACTTGATCGCCGCCGCGACCGGCAGGCCGATGCGCTTTCTCGAAGCGCTTTGACGGCGGCCCGTCCGACGAGAATCGAACGCCATAGGAAAACAGCGTTTTGTTCGCCCGTCGGGCGATTCTGACTACCGGCGGCAGGTCCTTGCCGCTATCATCGTTCGCGCGGTCGAACGGCCGCGCATGGACGTGTAATGGAGAGTAGCGATGCGCAAATTGATCGTTACGGCTGCCGCGATGGCGGCGCTTTTCGTGATCGGCTCGTCGATCGAGCCTGCTCAGGCGCAAACCACGCGCGCCGCCGCAAGCATTGCCGCGGCGACGCAGAATTTCACGCCAATCGAAAAGGCGGCGTGTCGCGGTTGGGGACGCTGGTGCGGCCCCGGCTACGTGCGCGCCTGTGGCCCCTTCCGTTGCTGGTGCCGGCCCTGCCGATAAGTTGAGCCTTGACGCGTTCGTTCCGCGAAACCGGAGCGAACGCGTTGTAAAGCCGGTCTATATAGGCTTACCCGCTCATTGAGCGGATGGCGGCTCGGCGTGTCCAACGATGCGTGTGATGGATGCGACGTCCTCGCGCACGGCGCGCTCCAGCGTGTCGATGGCGCGATGCGCCTGTTCAACGCTGAGAAACGGGTCGACGCGGCCGTGGAAATTGACGACGAGGCCGGCGGCGGTGGCGCGCGCGCGCACATCGTGAATATCGCGCACCACGCCGCCGCCCGCCAAGGCTCTGCTTGCGAGCGAAGCCTTTATCGCCGCCAGCGTCCGCGCGTCGGCTTCCTCGCCGTCCAGCGGCTGCGGCTCCAAAGGCTCGATATGGCTTTCCACTTCGATATCGTGGCCGATTTCCGCGCGGATGTCGTCTTCCAGCCTTGAGGCTATTTCATGGGCCGCGCCATGCGCCATGGCGCCGTCAAGTTCGAGATCGAAGCTGATGCTGTCGCGCGCGCCGATATGCTGGACGGTGACGTGATGCACCGGAAGTTTTCGTCGCGCGGCGATCAGCATGACGCGCTCCATCAGGCTTTCGTCGTCG
The DNA here is from genome assembly GCA_963736175.1 of uncultured Alphaproteobacteria bacterium. Classification (GTDB taxonomy): domain Bacteria; phylum Pseudomonadota; class Alphaproteobacteria; order Rhizobiales; family Beijerinckiaceae; genus Rhodoblastus. The sequence goes on from CAVTNU010000002.1 coordinate 589,918, forward strand.
AGCGCGCGCGCCGCGGCGGTGACATTGGCCTGTGTTTCCGGAGAAATTTTCGCGACGGCGTCAAGAACGCGGTTCTTGATCTCGTCGACCCGTTCGAGCGGCAGCGTGCGCGAGACGGAAATGCCGATCTCGCCCAGCACGTGCGGGCCATTGGGGCGCAGACGCAGGAAATCAAGCGCAACGACGCCCGGGGTCGCGGCGACGGCGGCGCGAAGCGATTGAGTCAAACCTTCCGGCGCCCGGTCGATGAGATTGTCGACGGTGCTGCGTCCCAGGCGGTAGCCGGCGATGGCGATGAACAAGGCGACGCCGAGCGCGGCCAGCGAATCGCCCTGCTTGAGCCCGAAGACGCTGGCGCCGAGGCCGATCAGCACCAGCGTCGAGGCCAGAAGGTCGCTTCCGAAATGCAAGGCGTCGGCGGCGAGCGCATGGCTTCCCGTCTTTTTGGCGATGCGGGCGAGCGAACGCCAGCGCACCAGATCGACCACGATGGAAACGCCGAGAACGGCGAAAACCGGCCAGCTCGCTTCAAATGTTTCTTCCTGGACATGCAGGCGGTGGATCGCTTCGATCAGCACGTAAACGGCGAGTCCGGCAAGCAGGCCGGTCTCGGCCAGCGCCGCCAGCGATTCCACCTTGCCGTGGCCATAATGATGTTCGTCGTCAGCCGGCTTGTTCGCTTCGCGCACGGCGAAATAGGTCAAAATTGTCGCCCCTGTGTCGACAGCGCTGTGGCCGGCTTCCGAAATCAGCGCGAGCGAGCCGGAAAACAATCCCGCCGCCAGCTTGCCGATCGCCAGCAGGGCGCTCGCGAAAATAGAGGCCAGCGCGGCTCGTTCCTTCAGGGTGGCGGAATCGCTCATCAATAAATCCTGTCGCCGGTATTGCGCCGAGCGGGCCGCTCAATAGCAGATGGGCGCATAAATCGGCAAGGCGCCGGGCTCTGCGCGAAACGCGCGTTTAGTGCTAGAATTGCAAAAATAGCAGAGGAGTTCGAGGTTTGCGCTATCTTCACACCATGATCCGCGTCGCCGATCTGGAGGCGTCGCTCGATTTTTTCGTGGGCAAACTCGGCTTTGTCGAAACCCGTCGCATCGACAACGAAAAAGGGCGTTTCACATTGGTCTTTCTGGCCGCGTCCGGCGATGTCGAGCGGGCCAAAACGGAAAAAGCGCCGGTCGTCGAGTTGACCTATAATTGGGATAAGGAGGCCTATACGGGCGGGCGCAATTTTGGTCATCTGGCCTATAGCGTCGCCGATATATACGCCTATTGCGATAAGCTCGCCAAAGCCGGAATCACCATCAACCGCCCGCCGCGCGACGGCAATATGGCCTTCATTCGCACGCCCGACGGCATTTCGATCGAGCTCTTGCAGCAAGGCGAGCCTTTGCCGGCACGGGAGCCCTGGGCCTCCGCGCCCAATATCGGGGTCTGGTGAGGCGATGGACGCCGAAGCCGTTTTGCGCGAAAAAATCGTCGCCAGCGCGCGGGCGATGAACGTTTTGGGAATCAATCAGGGCGCGGCCGGCAATCTCTCCGCCCGCTGCGGCCCTGATATGCTGATCACGCCGAGCGGCGTCGCCTATGAGAAATTGACGCCGGCGATGATCGCTAAAATGCCGCTTGCGGACGAGGGCGAGACGCCGCGCTGGAGCGGGCCGGCGAAACCGTCGAGCGAGTGGCGTTTCCACCGCGATATCCTGCGCCGCCGCCCCGACGTCGGGGCGATCGTTCACACCCATGCGCTTTACGCCACGGTTCTGTCGATGCTGCGCCGGAATTTGCCCGCCAGCCATTACATGATCGCCGCGTTCGGCGCTCCGCAGATCGTTTGCACCGATTATGCGCCCTTCGGCACGCAGGCCTTGTCCGATCTGGCCGTCGCGGGCCTTGGCGCCGCCAACGGCGTTCTGCTCGGAAGCCACGGCATGATCGCCGTCGGTCCCCATCTGGAGCGGGCGCTCTGGCTCGCTGGCGAACTCGAGACGCTCGCCAAGATGCATTACCTGGCGAGCCTCGCCGGCGTCCCGGCCCTGGTGCCCGATGCGGAAATCGCAACGTTGGTCGATAAATTCAAAGCTTATGGTCCCGGCGCCTGAGCGCCGCGTCTCATGTCGCTTTTATGACGAAAATACCGAAAAGAATCAAAAGATTGTGATAATTCGCGCCGCTTTTTTTTGCGATTTTTCCACGCCAGCGCCATCAAGTCGCCTTGATGGGCTGGTCTTATCCTAAAGTCTTAACGCGGTGATTTTGCGAAGGCTGGGGGTTCGGACGTTCCGAGTTTTGCAGCCTCTTTTTGCAGATTCATTTTCCTTTCGAGCGATATTTTATGGGAGGCGCAAATGCTCGCACGCGAATTGATTCACTCCTGTTCGAACGAACATGTCGCGGCCGCGGCGCTCGCCTGCATTGGCGGCGTCCTCGCCTTGCGCGTCCGCACGGCGGCCGAGCTTGATGGTCTGACGCCAGGCGCCTTCGCCGCCAGAGCGGTGCGCCAGTATCGCTTCCGCAAGGGCGACTCGGCTTTCGCTGACCTTGCCGCCGTCATTCGCGGCGACGACGCGCCAATTCTTGCGGGCCTGCGTCATATCGTCGAAATCAGCCTGTTGCAGCGCCGCGCCAGCGCGTGGGCGAGCCAATTCGACGAACTGGGTCTGTTTAACGCGACGTTGCGCGCCCACACGCCTGGATCGTCTGTGGGCGTGAACATCTGCCCTTAGACGCCGCCCCAAAAAAAAAGCGGGAAGATTGTGCTCAACAGGCGCCCTTCGGGGTGCATTTTTTTGCGGTCTGATTGTCCTCGTCCATTATCGGCGCCGTCGATTGGGGGCGGCGGCGCGTTTCGCCGGTCGGGCCGTCATCAAATTCCATCTTGCCTGCGTTCGCCAACTCGACCATATCGGAAGGCGCGAATTCGGCGCGCGCGCCGCGCCGTTAAATCGGCGTCCCGGCCAGCGGAGGGGCTGTTGATCGATTCCCATCACCTTTTGCATCTTTACGGCCCCTGGGCGGTTTTCCTCCTGGTCGTGCTGGAAAGCTTGGGGCTGCCCCTGCCGGGCGAGACTGTGCTGGTCGCCGCCGCCGTATTCGCGGGACGCTCCAACGCTGTTTCGATATGGGAAATCATCGCCCTGGCGACCGCGGGAACGATCGTCGGCGGCGGCGCCGGCTTTTGGATCGGCCGGCAATATGGTTTGCGCCTGCTCGTCAGATATGGCGCGCGCATCGGCCTCGACGAGCCAAGGCTCAAGCTCGGCCAGTATCTGTTTCAGCGCTTTGGCGGACCGATCGTCTTCTTTGGCCGTTTCGTCGCCTTTTTGCGCGCCTTCGCCGCGGTGCTGGCGGGTGCCAACAATCTTGCTCCGGCGCGGTTCTTTGTCTTCAACGCGGCGGGCGGACTCCTCTGGGCGACGATTTTTGGCTTGGGCGGCTATATGCTAGGCGAAAACTTCCATAAGGTCGCCGGACCAGTCGGGCTGAGCATCCTCGTCGTCGTCGCTGTCGGGATCTTCTTCGCCTGGCGTTTCTACCGCAAGCACGAAACCCTGTTGCTGCAAGAGGCCGAGGCGGCTTTGCCCGGACCGCTTCTGGCCTCAGGCCAGCCCGGATGACCGGCCCGAAGCGCCCTTGCGGAGCGGGCGACGCCGAGAAACGCGATAATAATCTTTAAGGGTCCAAGGAAACGCGCAATTTTGTCGGAAAAGACTATCAACCTTTCCGACCTATGCTGAGGAAGTCCGCGTAGACCGCGCCGCCGGCGCCGAATGCGCGACCGCAACAGAAAGCGTCCATGTTCGAGTCTTTTGTTCGTCCGCTGATCATGCAGCACGGTTATCTGGCGGTGTTTTGCATCGTCATGCTCGAAAGTTCGGGCGTGCCTCTGCCGGGCGAGACCGCTTTGGTCGTCGCCGCCATTTTTGCCGGCGCGACCGGCCTGATCGATATCAAGATTGTCGTGCTGTGCGCCGCAGCCGGGGCCATCATCGGCGACAATTTCGGTTTTCTCGCCGGGCGCCGGTTCGGCATGCCCTTGCTTTTGCGCTACGGCGCGGCGATGCGGATCACGGAAGATCGCATCAAGCTCGGACAATATCTGTTTGACCGGCATGGCGCGAAAATCGTGTTTTTCGGCCGTTTCGTCGCCGTTTTGCGCATATTCGCCGCTTTCCTGGCCGGCGTGAACGCCTATGGCTGGCGCCAGTTTCTGTTCTACAATGCTTCGGGCGGCGTCGTCTGGGCGGCCGTTTTCGGATTCGGCGGCTATATTTTCGGCGACGCCTTCGCGCGAGTCGCCGGTCCGCTTGGTTTGCTGGGCCTTTGCCTGGGGGTGACGGGCGTCATTGGCGGCGGCTGGATATTGCATCGTCAGGAAAAACGGCTCACCGCGCTGGCGCTCAAGGCCTATCCGGACTCCCTGCGCGGCGACGGCGGATCGCGATCGGCGTTCGGATCGCCGCGGCCGGGTTGTGTTTTGACGGACCCGGAACGTCCGCTCTAAGTTTTCATTTCAGGTCTACGCCGGATATGGCGCCATGCCCTAAAGCGACAATTTCAGGCGCGCCGCCAGTTCGCCGACGACGCCCCGCCGGAATGCGAGAACGCACGTAACGAAAATCGCGCCCTGGATCACCGCGACCCATTGGCCCATGCCGGCGAGATAATTCTGCATGGCGACGATTATGAAGGCGCCGACGGTTGGGCCGAAAATCGTGCCCATGCCGCCGACCAGGGTCATCAGCACCACTTCGCCGGACATCGACCAATGCACGTCGGTCAGCGATGCGTTTTGCGCCACGATCGCCTTGGTCGCGCCGGCGAGGCCGGCCAATGTCGCAGACAGGACGAAGGCGGCGAGCTTGAATTGCTCGGTCTTATAGCCGAGCGAAATCGCCCGCGGCTCGTTTTCGCGAATGGCCTTGAGAATTTCGCCGAAGGGCGAGTTGACGATGCGATAAACAGCGCCGAGGCCGAGCAGGAAAATCGCCAGCACGACATAATAGAGCGTCATCTGCTGCGAAAGGTCGATGAAGCCGAACAGCCGGCCCTGCGGCACGGACTGGATGCCGTCCTCGCCATGGGTGAACGGCGCCTCGAGGCAGAAGAAATAGACCATCTGCGACAGCGCCAGCGTGATCATCGAAAAATAGATGCCTTGCCGGCGGATCGACAGGGCGCCGGTCGCCAGGCCGATGGCCCCTGCGCCAAGGCTGGCCATCAAAATGGCCAGTTCAGGCGGCCACCCCCAGACCTTGGCGATATGGGCGCAGAAATAGCCGGCCGAGCCGAGAAACATGGCGTGGCCGAAAGACAAAAGCCCGACATAGCCGACAAGCAGATTGAAGGCGCTGGCGAACAGGGCGAAGCACAGGGCCTGCATCAGGATGAAGGGATAGACGGCGAACGGCGCCAGCGTCAGCACTATGGCTAGCAGGATGAAGGCTTTACCTTCGTCGGCGCCGGCGCGCACGGGAAGGCGGGTTTGCGTCGGAGCGCTATCGGCGGATGTTGACATGTCAGGGCGCTCTTCCAAACAGACCCTGCGGCTTGATCAGCAGCACGACGGCCATGATGACGAACACGACGATATTGGAGGCTTCGGGATAGAACACCTTGGTCAGCCCTTCGATCACGCCGAGCATGAAGCCGGTGAGGATGGAGCCCATGATCGAACCCATGCCGCCGATGACGACGACGGCGAAGACGACGATGATGAAATCGGCGCCCATCAGCGGACGCACCTGGTTGATCGGCGCCGCCAGCACTCCGGCCAGCGCCGCCAGACCGACGCCAAATCCGTAAGTCAGCGTGATCATCCGCGGCACGTTGACGCCGAAGGCGCGCACCAGCGCCGGATTTTCCGTCGCGGCGCGCAAATAGGCGCCAAGACGGGTCTTTTCGATCATGAACCAGGTCGAAAAACATACGAACAACGAAAACGCCACGACCCAGGCGCGGTAATTGGGCAGATACATGAACCCAAGGTTCTGTCCGCCTTGCAGCTGCGGCGGGATGGCGTAGGGCAGACCAGACGAGCCGAAGAAATTCTGGAACACGCCTTGTACAATCAAGGCGACGCCGAAAGTCAGCAAAAGGCCGTAAATATGGTCGAGCCCGGCCAGTCTTTGCAGCATCGTGCGCTCGATGATCATGCCGAAAGCGCCGACCAGCAACGGCGCCAGAAGCAGCGCCGGCCAATAGCCGACGCCGGCGTAATTCAAGAGGAACCACGCGCAGAAGGCGCCCATCATATATAGCGCGCCGTGAGCGAAATTAACGATGTTCAGCATGCCGAAGATCACGGCGAGGCCAAGGCTGAGCAGCGCGTAAAAAGCGCCGTTGATAAGGCCCAGCAATAGCTGTCCGAACAGCGCCTGCGTCGAAATGCCGAGGAGGGGAATCATTCTTCGCTCCGGCTGAGGCGGGCGACCGGGACCGCCCGCCTTGTCAGGTCGTTATTTCTTGACCAGCGGACATTCGCTCTCGGCGAGCGGGCGGAACGCCTCTTCGGCCGGAATCGTCGCCTTCACCGTGGCGTAATCCCAGGGGTATTTCGATTCAGACGGCTTTTTGACCTGCAACAGATAGGCCGGATGAATCTTGCGCCCGTCGACGCGCACGTAACCCTTGCCGAAAGCCTGGTCGTCGGTCGGCAATTCCTTCATCTTGGCGACGACCTTGGCGCCGTCGCTCACGTCGCCCAAAGCCTGCGCGGCTTTCAGGTAGTGCAGCACGGCCGAATAGACGCCCGCTTGCACCATGCTTGGCTCGGCGGCGTTTTTGGAGCGTTTCGAATAGCGTTCGGCGAAGCTGCGGGTTCCCTCGTTGGCGTCCCAGTAATAGGTGGAGGTGAAGGTCAGGCCCTGCGCCACATTCAGGCCCAGGGAGTGCACGTCGGTGATGAACAGCAGCAGCGCGGCGAGCTGCTGTCCGCCCTGCGTGACGCCGAATTCGGCCGCCTGTTTGATCGAATTGGCGGTGTCGCCGCCGGCGTTGGCGAGGCCGATGACCTTGGCCTTGGAGCTTTGCGCCTGCAGCAGGAAGGAGGAGAAATCGGCCGTGCCGAGCGGATGGCGCACCGAGCCCACCACCTTGCCGCCGTTGGCGAGGACAACCGCCGTGGTGTCGCGCTCCAGAGCATGACCGAAGGCGTAATCGGCGGTCAGGAAGAACCATGTGTCGCCGCCGGCTTTGGTGATCGCCTTGCCGGTGCCGTTGGCCAACGCGTAAGTGTCGTAGGTCCAGTGAATGGTGTTGGGCGTGCAGGCCTTGCCGGTCAGGTCCGAGGAGGCGGCGCCGGAATTGAGGAAGACCTTGTTCTTTTCCCTGACAACCTGGCTGACGGCCAGCGCCACGCCGGAGTTCAGTGTATCGACGATGACGTCGACTTTGTCCACGTCGAACCATTGGCGGGCGATATTGGCGCCGATGTCGGGCTTGTTCTGGTGATCGGCGGCGATGACCTCGATCTTCCAACCTTTGGCGGCGAGGCCGGACTCCTCGACCGCCATTTGCGCCGCCAATGTCGAACCGGCGCCCCCAACATCGGCGTAAAGGCCTGACATGTCGGTGAGGTTGCCGATCTTGATGGTCTTTTCCTGCGCCCTCGCCACTTGGGTTTGCGTCAATCCCGCCAGGGCGAGAACGAGGCTGAAGGCGAAACGAGCGAGCAAAGTTTGTTTCATGTTCCTCTCCTGAAATTCCGTTTGTTCTCTTTGCCGGGAGCGGGCGCGCGATAGCGTCAGACGCCCAGATAGTCGCGCAGCTTGCCCATATTCGCCGATAATTCTTCATTGACGAAAGCATCAATGATCTTGCCGTGCTCCATTACATAATAACGGTCGGAAACACCGGAAGCCCAACGAAAATTCTGCTCGACCAGCAAAATGGTGAAGCCTCTGGCCTTCAGCTTTTCGATTGTGCGGCCGATCTGCTGAATGATGACCGGCGCAAGGCCCTCGGTCGGCTCGTCGAGCATCAGCAGTCTGGCGCCCGTGCGCAAGATGCGGCCGATCGCCAGCATTTGCTGTTCGCCGCCGGACAATTTGCCGCCCGAACTCGACAGACGCTCGCGCAGGTTGGGGAAAAGCTCGAAAATTTCGTCGAGCGTCAGGCCGCCGGGCGCCGTCTTGGGCGGCAGCAACAGATTTTCGTGGACGGTGAGCGAGGAAAAAACGCCGCGCTCTTCGGGGCAGAAGGCGACGCCGAGGCGGGCGATCCGGTCGGAGGGCAGGGCGATCGTCTCCACGCCCGCCAATCGGACGGAGCCGGTCCGTTTGCCCAGCATGCCGATGATCGCTTTCAGCGTCGTGGTCTTGCCCGCGCCGTTGCGTCCCAGCAGGGTGACGACTTCGCCCGGCCTGACCTCGAAATCGACGCCGTGCAGAATATGCGATTCGCCGTACCAGGCCTGCAATCGGTCGAGGACGAGCAGCGGCGCGCCGCCCGCCGTCGTCCGCAGGTCCCCGCCGGCGGCTTCAATCATGGCCGGCTCCCAGATAGGCCACCTGGACGGCCGGATCGTTCGAGACCTGGGCGTAATCGCCTTCGGCCAAGACCTGCCCGCGCGTCAGCACGGTGATGAAGTCGGACAGATTGGCGACGACGTTGAGATTGTGTTCGACCATCAAAATCGTGCGGCCGGCCGAAACGCGCTTGATCAGAGCGGCGATGCGCTCGATGTCTTCCTGGCCCATGCCGGCCATCGGCTCGTCGAGCAGCAGCATTTTTGGGTCGAGCGCCAAGGTCGTGGCGATTTCCAACGCCCGTTTGCGGCCATAGGGCATTTCGATGGCGGGAAAATGCGCCCATTCGCTCAGCGCGACATCGTCCAGCAACGACAATGCGCGCTCGTTCAGGCGATCCAGCGTCTTTTTGGAGCGCCAGAAATCAAAGGATTCGCCACGGCCGCGCTGCAGCGCCACCCGTACGTTCTCCAGTGCGGTGAGATGGGGAAAGACGGCGGAAATCTGGAAGGAGCGCACCATGCCGAGACGGGCGACGGCGGCCGGTTTGGCCGTCGTGATCTCGCGTCCTTCATAAAGAATGCGCCCGCCCGACGGCTCGAGGAACTTGGTGAGCAGGTTGAAACAGGTCGTCTTGCCCGCGCCGTTGGGGCCGATCAGGGCGTGAATGGAATGACGTTTAACGCGCAAACAGACGTTCTTGACTGCTGTAAAGCCCGCGAATTCCTTTGTCAGGCCGACCGTTTCGAGAACGTAATCGCTCAACTCGGCACTTCCTCTGTCCGGCGTTTTTTTTTGCGCCGAGCGCCCGTTTGACCGGACTTGCCGTTTCAAGGATAGGCGCTTTGGCGCGCGCGAATCAAGCGCCGCGTAAAGGTTTGGCGGCGTCGCCACGCCCGCGCATGCGCACGGCCCCGGGGCAAGGTCGCGAATCGATCGAAAATTTGGGGCCCATCGGCGCAATGGGCGCTTCTGTGACGAAGGGATGAGGCAAATATTCGCTTCCGGCGCAGCGACCGAATGACGCAGGGCGCCTGGATTTGGCCGCATGTCAAGGATTTCGGCGACCTTGTGTCAAAAATGTGGACTTGCGGTCTGAATTGACTTGAGTCAATGAATCAGGCGCAGGAGCGGGCGATGGTCCGGCGCAGGACGGAACGGACTTTCAAAAGTCTGTCCGTCGTCATTGGGGCGATAAAACATGGCGCAATCAGGAACCTTAACAGCGCAGCCGCCGGCAAGCGGCAAGAAACTGTCGATCGGCGAGCTTTTGGGCATCGTCTTGTCGGTAGCGGGCGCACTCGTAGCGATATTCATCGCGTCTAAAGCGTATACGCCGGAATACGCTTTCCATATGATCGTGTTTGCTCTGGCGGGCCTGCTTTCGGCCTTCCTGATCGGCAAGCGCTACACCATTCGGCCCGCGTCGATTCCGCAGGAAATCGACGGAAAGCCGAACTATAATTACGGTCCGGTGAAATTCTCCAGCATCGCCGCGATTTTCTGGGGCATCGCCGGCTTTCTGGTCGGTCTGATCATCGCCTTGGAATTGGCCTTCCCGGACCTCAGCATGGGGCTGCCGTGGATCAATTTCGGCCGTCTGCGTCCGTTGCACACCTCGGCGGTCATCTTCGCCTTCGGCGGCAACGTATTGCTGGCGACGTCGTTCTACGTCGTGCAGCGCACCTGCCGCGCGCGTCTGGCCGGCGCTCTGTCGCCGTGGTTCGTGGTGCTCGGCTTCAACCTGTTCATCGTCATCGCCGGCACGGGCTATCTGCTCGGCATCACCCAGGGCAAGGAATACGCCGAGCCGGAATGGTATTCCGACCTTTGGCTGACCATCGTCTGGGTCACCTATCTGCTGGTGTTCCTGGCGACTTTGTGGAAGCGCAAAGAGCCCCACATCTACGTGGCGAACTGGTTCACCCTGTCCTTCATCGTCACCATCGCGATGCTGCATCTGGGCAACAACGCCACCGTGCCGGTGTCGATCTTCTCGCCGAAGTCCTACATCGTCTGGTCGGGCGTTCAAGACGCCATGTTCCAATGGTGGTATGGCCATAACGCGGTGGGCTTCTTCCTGACCGCCGCGTTCCTGGCGATCATGTACTACTTCGTGCCCAAGCGCGCGGAGCGGCCGATTTATTCCTACCGTCTGTCGATCATCCACTTCTGGGCTCTGATCTTCATGTACATCTGGGCCGGCCCGCACCATCTGCACTATACGGCTCTGCCGGATTGGGCGCAGACGCTTGGCATGACCTTCTCCATCATGCTGTGGATGCCTTCGTGGGGCGGCATGATTAACGGTCTGATGACGCTTTCGGGCGCTTGGGACAAGCTGCGCACCGATCCCGTGCTGCGTATGCTGGTCGTGTCGGTCGCCTTCTACGGCATGTCGACCTTCGAAGGCCCGCTGATGTCGATCAAGGTGGTGAACTCCTTGTCGCATTACACGGACTGGACCATCGGACACGTTCATTCGGGCGCCTTGGGCTGGGTCGGCTTTGTCTCCTTCGGGGCTCTCTACTGCCTGATCCCGTGGATCTTCAACCGCAAGCTCTACTCCCTCAAGCTGGTCAACTGGCACTTCTGGGTCGCGACCATCGGCATCGTCTTGTACATCTCGGCGATGTGGGTGTCGGGCATCCTTCAGGGTCTGATGTGGCGTGCGTACACTTCGGTCGGCTTCCTTGAATATTCCTTCATCGAAACGGTCGAGGCCATGCGTCCCTTCTATCTGATTCGTGCGCTCGGCGGCGGCTTGTTCCTCGTCGGCGCCTTGATCATGGCCTTCAACTTCTACAAGACCATCGCTTCGCCTGAAGAGGCTGAAGCTTCCGAAGCCAACCCCGCGCTCGCGCCGGCCGAGTGAGGAGACCACCATGTCAATGTGGAACAAACACGCGATCCTTGAGAAAAATTCGATCATTCTCACGGTCGCCATTCTATTGGTGGTCGCCATCGGCGGTCTGGTCGAAATCGGCCCGCTCTTCTATCTGAAGAGCACGATCGAGACGGTGGACGGGGTTCGCCCCTACACCCCGCTGGAGCTGGCCGGGCGCAACATCTACGTCCGCGAAGGCTGCTATCTCTGCCATTCGCAGATGATCCGCTCGTTGCGCGACGAAGTGGAGCGCTACGGCCATTACTCGCTGGCGGCGGAGTCGAAATACGACCATCCCTTCCAGTGGGGTTCGAAGCGCACCGGTCCTGATCTGGCGCGCATCGGCGGCAAGTATTCGGACGAATGGCAGCGCGGCCATCTGGACAACCCGCGCTCGGTCGTTCCGGGTTCGGTGATGCCGCGCTACGCGTTCCTCGCCAGCTCGCCGCTCAAAGCCGAACATATCGGCGAAGATATGGGCATTCTGGCGCTCGAGGGCGTGCCCTACACGAAAGAGGACATCGCCAAGGCGAGCGCCGACATCAAGGCGCAGACCAATCCTGACGACGCCGGCGTCGCCGACCTCGTCAAGCGTTATCCCAAGACGACAGCGCATGCTTCATTGAACGCGGGCGTCGTCACCGAACAGGATGCGTTGGTCGCCTATCTGCAAATGCTTGGCACGCTCGTTGATTTCAAGATCTACGACGACAAGGCGAACCTGCGTTGAGGTGAACCATGGATATCGAGCAAATAATGGGCCCGCTGAAATTGGTGAGCCTCCTGTCGGTCGTCTTCACATTTCTCGCCATCGTCGCCTACGCTTTGTGGCCTTCGATGCAGAAAGATTTTGACGAAGCCGCTCGCCTGCCGCTGAATGAGGACTGAGACATGGCTGACGAACATAATCAAGAAATCGACGCCGCGACTGGCGTGCCGACGACCGGCCATGAGTGGGACGGCGTCAAGGAGTTGAACACGCCGCTGCCGAGATGGTGGCTGTATCTGTTCTATGCGTGCATCGTCTGGTCGTTCGGCTACTGGGTCGTCTATCCGGCGATTCCGTTGGCGGGCGACTTTACCCACGGCACGTTCGGCTGGTCCTCGCGTGGGGCCGTCGCACAAGACCTCGGCGCGCTGAAAGCTCAGCGCGCGGACATGACCGCGGCCTTGTCCAAGGCCTCGCTCGCCGATATCGAGAAAGACCCGAAAATGCTCGGTTTCGCCCGCGCTTTGGCCAAACCGGCCTTCGGCGACAATTGCTCGCCTTGCCACGGGCAAGGCGCGCAGGGCGGCAAGGGCTATCCCAACCTGAACGACGACGATTGGCTGTGGGGCGGCAAGCTCGATCAGATCAACGCCACCATCACGCATGGCGCGCGTTCTGGCGATTCTGCGGGCCATCAGGGCAATATGCCGGCGTTCGGTCGCGACGGCATCCTCAAGAAGGATGAAATCGAGGCGGTGGTCAGCTACGTCCGCTCGCTGTCGGGCTTGGAAACGGGCGATTTCTCGGCGGGCAAGAAAATCTTCGCCGATAATTGCGCGTCCTGCCATGGCGACGACGCCAAGGGCAATCAGGACATGGGCTCGGCCAACCTGACCGACAAGATCTGGCTCTATGGCGGGGATCGTCCCACCGTGATCCAGACTGTGACGAACGGCCGCGGCGGCACGATGCCGGCGTGGGGCGGTCGTCTTGACGAGACCACGATCAAGGCGCTGACCGTTTATGTCCACTCGCTGGGCGGCGGAAAATAACTTCCGGAATTCGGTCTTTTATGCGAATGGGCGGCTGAAAAGCCGCCCATTTTTTTGCGCGTCGTCGATGTCGTCTGGACCGCCGAGGCCCGCTCGCTACGAAAGCGCATGACATGGCGGCGATTTCCTGCTTAAAAGCCGTCGCGGCGTACGCGGGACCAGCGTCCCGGCAGCCGACCGGACTTCGCCTTACTAGCGGCATGAAGCGCTTTCATTCGGATTTTAGGGATCTGGCGCGCGTGTGCATGAAGACACTTGGCGTTCGGCGTGCGGCGACGGCTGTCGTCGGGTTCACCGGGGTTGTGCAGCAGGTTCGCGCCATGCGGAAGAAGGGCAGATGAGCGGCGATTTAGGATTGATCTCGGGCGTGAAACCGGCGGCGCTCAAAATTGCCGAACCCCTTGCCACGGCCGACGGCGGCCTTTTCGAATCGCGCAAGCAAATATTTCCGCAGCGTGTTTCGGGGTTTTTCCGGAACATTAAATGGGGCCTGCTGATCGGCGGCCTGCTGATCTATTATCTTTTGCCGTTTGTGCGTTGGAATAGAGGTCCGGACGCGCCCTCGCAGGCGGTTCTGGTCGATATCGCCAATCATCGCTTTTATTTTTTCGGCATCGAAATCTGGCCGCAGGAAGTCTATTACATCACCGGCCTGCTCGTGCTCGCCGCGATGGTGCTATTTTTGATGAACGCCGTCGCCGGACGTGTCTGGTGCGGTTATCTGTGTCCGCAAACGGTGTGGACCGATCTCTACATGCTGATTGAGCGTCTCGTGGAGGGCGACCGCCGCGAGCGCATGATAAAGGCGAAACAGCCCTTCAGTTTGGATCGTTTCGTCGAATTGCTGATGAAGCATTCGCTCTGGCTGATCGTCGCCTGGTGGACCGGCGGCGCCTGGGTTCTTTATTTCGCCGACGCGCCGACGCTTTTCAAACAGCTCGCGACCTTTCAGGCGCCGGCGATCGCCTATATTTGGATCGCCATCCTGACCCTCAGCACCTATATGCTCGCCGGCTTCGCGCGTGAGCAGGTGTGCGTGTTCATGTGTCCCTGGCCGCGTATTCAAGCCGCGCTGACGGATGAGTGGGCGCTGAACATCAGTTATCGGTTCGATCGTGGCGAACCGCGCGGCTCGGTGAAGAAAAACGCCGCGTTGCGCGTCGCCGGTCAGCCGGCTGGCGACTGTGTCGATTGCGGTCAATGCGTCGCCGTCTGTCCGACCGGCGTCGACATTCGCAAAGGTCTCGACATGGGTTGCATCCAATGCGGCCTGTGCATCGACGCCTGCGATGCGGTGATGACGAAGATCGGCAAGCCGACGCGGCTGATCGCCTATGACACCGACGTGAACATTTATCGCCGCGCCGATGGCCTGCCCGCGCTCAAGGCCCGCTTCCTGCGCGCGCGCACGCTGATTTACCTCGCCATCATTCTTGCCGTCGCCGGCCTGATGGGCTTTACTCTGGCGACGCGGCGGACGCTTGGCGTCGACGTCATGCATGACCGCAATCCGATCTATGTTTCGCTGTCGGACGGTTCGGTGCGCAACGCCTACACGATCCGTCTTCTCAACAAGGGCGGCGCGATGCGCACGTTTAATTTGAGCGTCGAAGGCCTTGCGCCCATCCGCATCGACGCCGCCGGCGCCACGGCCACCGCCAATGGCGTCGCCATCACCGTCGATCCAGACCAGACATTGGAGATGCGCGTGTTGCTGACTGCCCCGCCAGACGCCAGTTTGCCGCCGAGCACGCCGCTGCGCGTGGTTTTGACCGACGCCCAGACCGGCGAAACGGCGAAAGCCTCCGACTTTTTCAAGGCCCCTTGAAGGACGCGCGATGAGTGAACAAAGCGATTATCAACCCGGCGGCAAGAAGCTGACAGGCCGTTCGGTCCTGGCGATGCTGGTGGCGTTTTTCACGGTCATGCTGTTGGCCAACGCCATCATGGCGCGCTATGCGATCAAGACCTTCTCCGGTCTTGACGCCGACAATCCTTACGACAGCGGCCTTGCCTACAACCGCGAGATCGAGGCGGCCAAGGCGCAGGCCGAACTCGGCTGGCGTGTCGATCTGACCCGCACCAGGGAAGGTCCGGCCACCGCCATTACCGTCACCGCCAAGGACCGGGACGGCCGGCCGTTGATCGGGGTCGAGGTTTCGACGCGCTTCATGCATCCCGCCAACCGCAAGCTCGATCAGGTCGTCGCCGCCAGCGAGACAGCGGAGGGCGTCTACAAAGCCGGCGCGGATTTGACGCCCGGCCATTGGGAGGTGCTGATCGATATCAGCCGCGATGGCGCCAGATTGTTTCGAACCGACAATCAAATCGACGTCGAGTAACGCGACATGAACGCCGCCGCCGATTTCTCCCATTTCGTCAGACGCGAGGACGACGGGTCGGCGCGGATGGATATGGCGATCGACGGCATCACCTGCGCCGCTTGCCTCACCGACATTGAAGGGGCGATGAAACGCCTGCCTGGCGTCAAGGCCGCCCGTCTCAATCTGACCAACCATCGCCTGACGCTGAATTGGGACAGTTCGCGGATCGATCCGGCGCGCATGATTGGCGCGCTCGAGGCTGTCGGCTATCGCGCTTATCCTTTCGAGCAAAGACGCGCGGAGGCGGACGAGGCCGCGCGCATGACGCTTCTGCTCAAATGCCTTGGCGTCGCCGGTTTTGCGGCGATGAACGTCATGTTGCTGTCGATTTCGGTCTGGGCGGGCGACGCGACGTCGATGAGCGCGGAGACGCGCGATTTCTTCCACTGGCTGTCGGCCTTGATTGCTTTGCCGGCGGCGGCCTACGCCGGTCAGCCGTTTTTCCTCAGCGCTTTGGCGGCGCTGCGGCAGGGCCGCCTCAATATGGACGTGCCGATCTCCATCGGCGTGTGGTTGGCGCTGGCGATGTCGGTTTACGAAACGGCCAATCACGCCGCCAACGCCTATTTTGATTCGGCGATCATGTTGCTGCTGTTTCTGCTGGCCGGACGCGCGCTCGATCAGGCGATGCGCCGCAAGATGCGGACGGCGGCGGGCAATCTCGCCGCGCTGAAAGGCGAGATCGCCCAGCGAATGGTTCTGTCGGAGACGGGCGAGGCGATCGAATCCGTGCCGGTCGAAGCTTTGAGCGTCGACGACCGCATCCTGGTGCGTCCGGGCGAGCGCATTCCGGCCGACGGCGTCGTTCTGTCTGGCGCCTCGGAGGTCGATGAAAGTCCGATTACCGGCGAGACGGCGCGACGTCCGGCGCGCGTCGGCGAGACCCTTTACGCCGGATCGGTCAATTTCGACGGCGCCTTGACCCTGCGCGTCACAGCAGCCGGAACGTCGGCGTTGATCGACGAAGTGGCGCGGTTGGTCGAAACGGCGAGCGTGGCGCGCTCGCGCTATATGCGTCTGGCCGACCGCGTATCCCGGTTTTACGCGCCGATGGTGCATCTGACCGCGATTTTGACTGGCGTCGGCTGGTTGATCGCCGGGGCCGGCCTGCATGACGCTATCGTCATCGCCATCTCCGTGTTGGTCATCACCTGTCCCTGCGCTTTGGCGCTGGCTGTGCCGACGGTTCAGGTCATGGCGTCCGGCGCGCTGTTTCGCGCCGGCCTGGTGCTCAACGCCGCCGAGGGCGTCGAGAAGTTGGCGGAAGTCGATTGCGTCATTTTCGACAAGACCGGCACCTTGACCCTGCCCGAGCCGCGCATCGTCAACGCCGCCGAGATCGCCCCCGATTTACTCGCTTTGGCGGCGCGGCTGGCGCGCGCTTCGCGCCATCCTCTGGCGGCGGCGCTGACGCGCGCCGTTCCCGGCGCTTCGCCGCTCGACGGCGCGCGCGAGGAGACCGGCGCGGGCGTGATTGCCGTTGTCGACGGCGTTGAGGCAAGGCTCGGCTCAGCCGGTTTCTGTGGCATGGAAGACGCGAGCGCGCCAAGCGAGGCGGGCGCCTCGACGCTGTTCTTCGCCTTCGGCGCGCGTATGGCTCGCCTCGAAGTGCGTCAGGCTCTGCGTGTCGACGCGCGCGAAACGGTCGCCGCGCTGCGCGCGCGCGGTCTTGCTGTTTCGATTCTGTCGGGCGACCGGCCCGAAGCGGTCGCGCCCATCGCGGAGGCGCTTGGCGTCGAGGATTGGGCCGGCGCCTTGAAGCCGGCGGAGAAAATCGCCCGTGTCGAGGCGCTCAGGGCGCAGGGCCGGCGCGCGTTGATGGTCGGCGACGGCCTCAACGACGCGCCCGCGCTCGCCGCCGCATGGTGCTCGATTTCGCCGATCACCGCCGTCGATCTGGCGCAGGCGCAAGCCGACGCCGTGTTCCTCGGCGAACGTCTGGCGCCGGTCGTCGCCGCGATCGACATCGCCAGGCGGGCGCGCGCCTTGACGCGCCAGAATCTTATTCTTGCTGTTGTCTACAATGTGGTCGCCGTGCCTTTGGCCATCGCCGGCTTTGCAACGCCGTTGATCGCCGCCGCCGCGATGTCGGGCTCCTCGATTGTCGTTACGCTGAACGCCTTGCGTTTACGTTTTTCCGACGCGCCGATCAGCAAGACGCCGGCGCCCGCGGCGTCGACCGGCCTTGCGCTGGAACAATGGCGACGCGTTTGATTTTTGGCAAAAGGGCAAGCGCGTTGAAGCGAGCGCGTCCTTGCCTGTTATCCAGGCGAAGCCTATTGTCGCTGTGAGTCAGAGGCAGCCCGCATATGAACGTTCTGGTTTATCTCGTCCCCGCCGCGCTTTTGCTCGGCCTTGGCGCGCTTTACGGGCTGATGTGGTCGCTCAAGCGCGATCAGTATGAAGATCTCGAAGGCGCCGCCTATCGCATTCTGCTCGACGACGACATCGAGAAATGAGCCTGTTCGGGCCATCGGGACAACAAACGGCGAGCAGCGCGGAATTGGCGCCGCAGGCTGGCGAAGGCGCTTCGCCGCGCGCTGGAAGGCTGGCCTGTTTCTGTCCGCCGGGCGTGCCGATCGAGGGCGCGTTGGCTCCCCCGCCGGGCGCGTGGCGTCCGGGAGTTCTGTTTCTCGCCGGCGGCTTTTCCTTATCGGTCCTTTCGCAGAGTTTGGCCTTGGGCGTGTTGCCGCTGGCGGGCCTGTTGCTGGCGCCCAAAACCGCGCTGATCGTGGCGCCTTACATCGCCATGATGCTCGGCGCGGCGGCGGCGACTTTCCCGGCTTCGTTCCTGCTCGACGCTTTTGGCCGGCGCGCCGCTTTGGCGCTTGGCGCCAGTCACGGCGCGGCGGGCGGCCTCGTAATGGCCTGGGCCCTGTCGAAAAGCGCTTTTTGGCCATTTTGTCTCGGCGCTTTCTGGCTTGGCGTCGCGCAGGGCTTCAGCCTGTTTTACCGCCATGAGGCGACTGTCGGCGCCGACGGAGCAGGGCGCGCCAACGCCGCCGCGATCGTCCTGGGATCAGGCGCGCTGGCGGGCTTCGTCGGGCCGGCGCTGGTCTGGGCCGTGGGCGCGATAGCCCCCGATTCCGTCATGGCCGGTTCGGCGCTGGCGGCGGCGCTGGCGCAGGTCGCGGTGTTGGTTCTCGCGATATTCGCGATGGAGCGCGCGCCCGCGCTGTCGTATGCGTCGGCGGCGCGCGCGCCCGAAAAGTCGGCGTGGCGCGAAGCCGTCGCGCCGACCCTGCTGGCGGGGCTCGCCTGGTTCGCGATGACGGCGGTGATGTTGTCGGCGCCTTTCGCGATGGCCGGCTGCGGCATCGGCGTTTCCGGCGTTATGGGCGCGATCGCCTGGCATGTCGTGGCGATGTACGCGCCCGCCTTCTTCAGCGCGCCGCTTTCGCGGTTGGCCACGCCCCCCACCGTCGTCGCCTTGGGGCTGGCGTTGATCGTCGTGGCCAAGTGGATCGAAGTCGCGGCCGGCGATATCTGGGGATTTTCGACGGCCTTGATCGTCGTCGCCATCGGTTGGTCGCTGACGACTTCGGGAGCGACGATCTGGCTGCACCGACAAGCCCATCCCTCGCGCGCCGTTCTGGCGGCGCATGACGCGGTGCTGTTCGTCAGCGCCATCGTTGGCGCACTTGCCGCTGTAGGGCCCGGTTTTCTGGGTCATTGAGCCGCATCGGCCGCGAGAGTGCGACGAAACTGCGAACGTTAAATATAAATTATGTAACAACACGTATTAAGCGAGTTGTATTTAAAAAAAATTCAAAAATTTGTAAAAATTATTGCTGTATACTTGAATATATGCTTGACCGCCTCTAATTTAAGCGCAAAGAATCGTTCGAACGCGGCGACTGAAACCGCGAAGAGCAGCGGATGGCGATTTCACGCCAAATTCGGGGAAACGTCTTGATCGAGGGAGTACGTCATTGACCGGAGCGTGACGCATGTATGCAGGCAAAATTTTGGCGGACGACGCGCAACCCGCCAATCGGTTTTCGATAGCGGCGCCCTTTCTGCGTATCCTCATCGATTACTGCGCGGATAGGGGCCTGCCGGCCGAAATGCTGTTTCGCGCCTGCGGTTTCGATCCGGCTGCGCTGGATGATATCGAGGGGCGCTTCCCTTGCGACGATTTCCTCCAGCTTTGCCAATATGCGGCCAAACGTTTCGACGATCCCTGCCTTGGCCTCCATCTTGGCCAGAATATGAAGGCGCAAAATCTCGGGCCTTACGGCTTTGGCTTGTTGAGCTGCAGCACGGTGCGCGAGACCTTCACACGCGTGGCGCGTTTTTCGACCCTGATGATCGACGCCGGCTACAACAGCTTCGAACAGCGCGGCGACGTTTGCGTTCGCTATTGGCGCAGCCATCTGCCCAAGGATGCGCCCGGCAGCCGGCTGCTCGACGAATTGCTGATGGCCGGTTTTATCACCATGGCGCGGCGGATTGCCGAGATCGCCGGGTATGAGGAAGTCAACGGTCTTTGGGTTTCCTTCCGCCAATCGCCGCCGCGCGACCTGACGCCCTATCAAGAGATCTTCCGCTGCCCAATTCATTTTGGCGCCGAGCAGGACGCGATAGCCTTCGAGTCGGCGCATCTGGACCGCGCCATGCCGGGCGATCCGCAAGTGCGCGCGGCGATCGACGCGCTCTGCGAACGGTTGTTGAAGACCCTCAACGATCCGGGCGAACCGGTCTGGCTGGCCGATTGCCGGCGCGCCATCGTCGGCGCCTTCGAAAACGGCGAGCCGGATCTGGCGCATGTCGCCGCCGCCCTCAAGTTGTCGCCGCAAGCCCTCAGACAGCGGCTGGCGAGGCGCGACAGCAGCTTTCGTGGGGAGGTCGAGGCGCTGCGTCGCGAATTGGCGCTCGACTATTTGAAAGATCCCTCGCTCAGTCTCGTCGACGTGGCGATCCTGCTGGGATTTTCGGAGCAGAGCGCCTTCCAGCGCGCCTTCAAGCGCTGGACCGGCGAAACGCCGGGCGATTTCCGCAAACACATTGAGAGCGTCTGACGAATACGACAAACGCTCAAAAAAACGCCACCGGCCAATCAGGCCGGTGGCGCTGCGTTGGAGCGACGCGCTCGCTTCGCTCGCCGTTAAGCGAGGGAGGGGAATGCTTCCCGGCGATCGTTCGAGACAACCGCGCCGCGCCAAAAGCGAATTGAAAAATTACCGGACGCCGCGCGCCTGTTCGGACGTCGCCGCAGCCTGCGGGCCATAAGAGCCGTTCTTGCGGCACTCTTCTTTCCAGGCGGTCATCGGAGCGCCATTGGTGGCGACGGGATTTTCCGGGCAGGGAATGGCCGGGTTCGGAACGGTCGGCGGCGCGCTCTGCGCCTGCGCGGCGAGGGCGAAGCCGCTGGCGAGAACGGTCGCGGTGAGGAGGGTGGTGATCTTTTTCATGATAATCTCCTGAATGGATGTCAGATCCATGCTCGGAAATTATCGTTAGGCGCCGCCGCCGTATTGACCGGCGACTCTGCAATCCATTGATCGCAGAGTTACCATCGCGCGCTTTCGCGTCGACGCCGTCAATGCGACATCAGGATCGGCAAATTCATCGTCGCCAGAATATTGCGCGTTGTGCCGCCGAGGATGAATTCGCGCATGCGCGAATGGCCGTAGCCGCCCATCACCAAAAGATCGGCGCCCGCCTGCGCGCCATAGGACAGCAGCGTGGCGGCGGGGTCTCCGGCGTCCGACAGGCGCTTGAGTTCGCCCTTAACGCCATGGCGCGCCAGATGTTCGATGATGCTGGGCCCTTGTTCGGCCTCGCCCGGCGCGCGCGATGAAATCGTCACGACGTCGACGGTTTTGGCGCGCTTGAGCAGGACAAGCGAATCGCCCAGCGCGCGCGCGGCGGCCAGTCCGCCGTCCCAGGCCACGACGATGCGCTCGAATTTAACCGGCCCTTCGAATTGACTCGGCGCGATCAGCACGGGGCGACCGGAGCGAAACATCGCCGCCTCGACTTCGAGCTCGTCGCCGGTGTTCCTGTCGGCGACGGGTTGTTCGATCACGCTCAGATCGAAATAGCGCGTCAATTTGCCGAAGTCTTCGCGCGCTCGGCCCGGCAGTCCGTCGATCAGGTGAAACTGCACGCTGACGCCCGCGTCGGCTGCGGCGTGGGCGAATCTTTCATATGCGGCCGCGATCAGCTTATCGAGTTCGGCGTTGCCGGCGGCGAGCGCTTCGATTGGATAATCGTCAAGCATCGAGGGCGGCGGCGCGAGTTCGAATTTGATCGCGGTGGCGGTCACATGCGCGTCGAACAGCTTCGCCAGCGAGAGCGCGTAATGGGCGGCGACCTCGCGCTTTGAGCCCATATCGAGGAGAACCAGAATATCCTTGATCGACATAACGAACATGCTCCGCGTTGCGCGCCGGCATCGGATTTGTCACCACGCCCTAGTGTAGGCGCAAGACGAAACGCCCGCAAAGCGCTTTGCCCCGCGCCCGCCGCCGGTTCAAAATCAGTCCGATCTTTGCCCGAAGCAAACATTGATTTGCGACAAAACGGGTCAGATTGGCCGCAACGCTTGCTCGACCGCGGAGCGAACCGCAGGCAGAATCTCATCCTCGAACCAGGGGTGGCGTTTGAGCCAGCCGGTGTTGCGCCAGGAGGGATGCGGCAGGGCGATGAGGCGCGGCGACAAGCTGGAAGGCTCGACCGAGTGGCGCACCGCGTCTTCGAGTTTGACACCTTTCGCAAGAGCCCGCCCAAGCCGGGCGAAATGATAATCCTGCGCATAGCGGCCGACCAAAAGGATCGTCTTGATCTGCGGCGTCAGCGCGAACAGACCGTCATGCCAGGTTGCGGCGCATTCCTTGCGCGGCGGCAAATCGCCGCCGGAGGAATCATTGCCCGGAAAGCAAAAGCCCATCGGCGCGATGGCTATCCGCGCGACATCGTAAAATTGTTCGCGGTCGACGCCCATCCACGCGCGCAGCCGGTCGCCGGAAGCGTCGTCGAAAGGCAGGCCGGAGGCATGAACGCGCGCGCCCGGCGCCTGGCCGGCGATCAGCAGCCGCGCCGTCGTCGAGACGCGCAAGACCGGGCGCGGTTCGTGCGGCAGGGGCGGGCCCAGCGGCGCGTCGCGGCAGATGCGGCACGCTTGGATTCGCGCGCGATAGGCGGCAAGGCGGGCTGGCCGATCCGACGCGTCGTTCGCTGACGGATCGCTCATGCGTCAAGCTTTGGCGCTCGGCCGGGCCGAAACTTCGGCGCGCCAGCGGTTAAGGTGGGTCAGTTCGGCTGGAAACTCAATGCGCGCGGATTTGGCGAAATCGCAGGCGACCAGACCGGTTATGTCGGCGACGGTGTACGTGTCGCCGGCGATAAAGCGCCGCGTCGCCAGTTCGGCGTCGAGAAAACGAGCGAACTCGACCGCGCGCGGCCGGTTGGCGGCGGCGAAGTCGGGGAATTGCGGCTTTTCCATTTCCGCCATTGCCGGATGGCTATGGCGAAAAGCCATGGCGACCGAAAACAGCAGGTTCAACTCCACCCGCCTTTGCCACATCTCCACCAGCGCCTTGCCGACAGCGCCGACGCCGAACAACGGCGGTTCCGGCTGAATTTCCTCGAAATAGCGGCATATGGCGATGGATTCGGCGATGATCGTTCCGTCGTCAAGTTCGAGGATGGGGGTGCGTTGCAGCGGGTTCAGCCGAGCGAAGCGAGGATCGCGTTGCTCCAGCTTGCCGAGGTCGACCTGTTCGCAGGGGACCGAGACGCCTTTTTCCGCCAGAAAGATGCGGACGCGGCGGGGGTTGGGGGCAAGACGGGTGTCGTAAAGCTTCATGTCTGGCTCGCTTTCGCGTTCAACACTACGGCCAACCAGACCACCGGTCGTCCGGTTCGTCAACGCGTCGGCCCATCGCTTCGCGTCGCATTCTTTCGGGGATTTGGCAGGCGCTCGTTAAGGTTTCTGGGGCATTATTGAGGGCGTTGGCAGGTAATTTATAAGTCATTGGTTTTGCGTGAATTATGAGCAAGGTGACGGCGGATATGATCGCCAGCGGGCGCGCCGGCGACCAAGAAAGCGCAGCCAAGCGACGGCGCATGGTCAACCATGTGCGCGACGTGCGTGAGCGGCTGACGTCCTCGGGCGCCGGTCCAACCGCGTTCGATCACGAATTGCTGCGTCTTTACGCCGACGGGCGCAAGGCGGCCGCTCTGCCGATGTCGCTGCTGGTCTTCACCATCGCCGCGCTGACGACGGTCTGGGTTCCGCTCAGCGTCATTATGATCTGGATGAGTTTGGTCTTTTCGGCGATCTTCGCGGCGACATTCCTGGCCGGACGCTTCCTGAAATCCGATCCGGCGAGCGCCGCGCCGGCAAGCTGGCGCCGCCGCTTTGTCGCCGTGGAGGCGCTCAACGGCGTGTGCTGGGCGACGTTCGCCATATTGATGTTGGGCGTTTCCGACCCCTGGGCGACCACTTACGTGATGGTGGTTTTCCTTCTGGTGGCCGCCATGCATACGGTCATCACGGCGCTGGTGCCGATGGCGATCTACGCCGTGCTGGCCCCGGTGGCCGTGGCCATTTTCGGCCACATGCATCCGACCGATCTCAATGGCGTGATCGCGCCTTTGACGATGCTCGCCTGCGGCACTCAGTTGTATTTCGTCGTCCTGGCCAAACGGATTTATACAAGCCAGCTCGATTCGTTGGCGTTCCAGTCGGAAAAGGACTTCTTGATCGCCGAACTGGAGCAGGCCAAGGCCAATTCGGACGAGGCGCGGCGCCGAGCCGAGGAAGCCAACCTCGCCAAGTCCCGTTTTTTGGCGACGATGTCGCACGAACTGCGCACGCCGCTCAACGCCATCCTTGGCTTTTCGGAAGTGATGAAGGCTGAATTATTCGGCCCCCATGCGGTCGCGGCCTATCGCGATTATTCCAACGACATCCATGCGAGCGGCGAGCATCTGCTGATGCTCATCAATGAAATCCTCGATCTGTCGCGCGTCGAGGCCGGTCGTTATGAACTGAAGGAAGACGCCGTTTCATTGCCGGGCATTGTCGACGACTGCCGCCATCTGCTGACCTTGCGGGCGAAAAAGCGCGAAGTGACGATTTACGAGGCGATAGAAGACAACATGCCGCGCATCTGGGCCGACGAACGGGCCTTGCGGCAGATCGCCCTCAACCTTCTGACCAACGCCATTAAATTCACGCCGCAGGGCGGCAGCGTCACCATCAAGGTCGGTTGGACGGCGGCGGGCGGACAATATTTCTCGATCAAGGATACCGGACCGGGCATTCCGGAAGAGGAAATCCCGGTGGTTATGTCTTCCTTCGGGCGAGGCTCGATGGCGCAGAAAAACGCCGACGAAGGGTCCGGTCTCGGCCTGCCGATCGTCAAGGGGCTGGTCGAACTGCACGGCGGCTCGTTCACCTTGCGCTCGAAAGTGCGCGAGGGCACGGAAGCGATCGTCGTCTTCCCGTCGGAGCGGGTCATGAACGCTCTGCCGCAACTCGATCCCGACGCCTCGCCCATCGACATCCGGGCTCGCCGTTCACGACGAGCTCCACGGTCGGCGGCCTAGGGCCTGTGGACACTTCTGTCGTGAGCCGGGATTTTGGCGAAATGAGACGGATGGCAGGAGCATGACGAAGCCAATATCGGGAATATTGGCGAGGCTTGCGACGCCCCAGGCGTTCATTTCGCCCAAACCCTTCGGGCGCGTGCGTTTTGGCCCCCGTGTGTGTCGCCGGTCTTGCCAATATCCCCGATATTGGCGGCGATCGGCTCCTGCCCGGAAGCCAAAACGCCCAGCGTCACGGCCCGCGCCGGAAGTGTCCATAGGCCCTAGAGCGCTGCGGCGCTCCTGTCGACCTTTCACGCATCCTTGTTGTCGACGCCGGCCGACGCGAAAGTCGCCATGTCCTTGTGGCAGGCGAGCGCGGCGCGCGCCAAACCGATCGCGAGCGCCGCGCCTGTGCCCTCGCCGAGCCGCATGCCCAGATCAAGCAGTGGTTTTTTGCCGAGCTTCGCCAGCACTTTGGCGTGAGCGGCCTCGGCCGAGACATGGGCGGCTAGGCAATGATCGAGAATCCCTGGGTCGAGCGCGTGCAACACCGCCGCCGCCGCGCAGACGACATAGCCGTCGAGCAGGACGGGGATGCGCTCCATGCGCGCGGCGAGAATGGCGCCGGCCATCGCCGCGATCTCACGTCCGCCGAGTCGGCGAAGCAGCTCCAGCGGGTCGGACAGATGTTCCTTGTGCAGGGCGACGGCGCGCTCCACCGCGGAAATCTTGCGCTTGAGCCCTTCCTCGTCGACGCCTGTGCCGCGTCCGACCCAATCTTTCGCCTCGCCGCCATACAGACCGTGATAGATCGCGGCGGCGACGGTCGTGTTGCCGATGCCCATTTCGCCCAACGCCAGAACGTCGGCGCCGCCGGCGATCGCCTCCATGCCGAAGGCTATCGTGGCCGCGCATTCGCGCTCCTCCATCGCCGGGCCTTGGGTAATGTCCTTGGTCGGCGCTTCGAGCGCCAGCTCGAACACCTTCAGTCCGACGCCGTTGACGGCGCAGATCTGGTTCGCCGCGGCGCCGCCGCCGGCGAAATTTTTCAGCATCTGCGCTGTGACGCTCGGCGGGTAGGGAGCGACGCCCTGGGCGACGACGCCGTGATTGCCGGCGAACACCACCAGGGTTGGGCGTTCCAGGCTGGGCGAGGCCTTGCCTTGCCACGCCGCAAGCCATTCGACAATTTCCTCCAGCCGGCCGAGAGCGCCCGGCGGCTTGGTCAGTTGCGCGTCGCGAAGGCGAACCGCCTCGACGCTTTCGCGCGAGGATGCCGGCGCCAATGGAATGAGCGCCCGGATATCGTCAAACGGCTTTTCAGGCTTTGCATGCACGAGCGTGGTTCTCTTGTTTGGCGCGGCGCTGGGGCCTGATGCTGGGCTTCGTTTGTCATCGCCGCAGCGGACTGTCAAATTGGCGTTTCACCAGGGGGATCGCCCGCGCGCCAAAAAAAAAGCCGGCCCCGAGGGGCCGGCGATTTTGGCGTTGCTTCGCAGGAGCTTCAGGCGGCTTCTTCGACGTCGCTCGGCTCGGCGCCCGGTTCTTCGGTCTTGGCGCCGCGACGCGGACTTTTCAGCAATTGCGTTTCGATCAGTTTCAGCGCCTCGACGTCGAGAAGCTTCTGCGCGGCGGCGATTTCGCGCGCCATCCGGTCGAGCGCGGCTTCGTAAAGCTGACGCTCGGAATAGGATTGCTCGGGCTGCGCGTCGGAGCGGTAGAGGTCGCGCACGACTTCCGCGATCGCGACGAGGTCGCCGGAGTTAATTTTCGCCTCATATTCCTGCGCGCGGCGCGACCACATGGTGCGCTTGATGCGGGCGCGGCCGGTCAGTGTATGAAGCGACCTCTTGACGACGTCAGGCTCGGCGAGCTTGCGCATGCCGACGCTCACCACCTTGGGAGTTGGCACTTTCAGGGTCATCTTGTCCTTCACGAACGAAATGACGAACAACTCAAGCTTGAAGCCGGCGACTTCCTGCTCCTCGATGGCGACGATCTGGCCGACGCCATGGGCGGGGTAGACGATAAATTCGTTGGTCTTGAAGCCGAGTTTCGCGCTGGCGGGCTTGGCGGCGACGGGTTTAGCCACGCCGGGCTTGGCGGCCAGTTTGGTCGCGGTCGAATTCGGCGCTTGCGGTGTTGGAGGGATGGGAAGAGGGCGAAGCGGGCGTGGCCGCCACATTGGATTTTTTTTGCGTCACCTTGGTCCGATCGTCGATGTCATGCTTCACATTAGCGGGCGCGCCGACCGGCGGTTTGCTGGAAACAGCCGGCTGCTCGGTTTTACGTGGAGAATCAGGCGAGCAATTCGCAACCGCCGACGCCGTTATCGCGCTTTGACGTAAATCTTTGGTTTTCGAAGCCTTGCTCTCGCTGTCCCGCGTCGCGACGGCGGGTTTCGCGAAGGCTTTGCTCGGCTGCTTGACAGCCTCCCGCGAGACCGCCTTCGCCGTCGAAGTTTTCGCGGCCTTCTTCGCGATCTTGCTCGGCGCGGGGCGGGCTGTCGCCTTCTTGGCCACAGGCTTGGCCGCGGTCTTGGCCTTGGTCACGACGGCCTTCGTCACGGCCTTGGTTACGGTCTTGGCCTTTGCCGCGCTCTTTGCCGCGCTCTTGGCTTTGCCGGCCGCCTTTGTCGCAGCCGCCAGCCGAGCCTTTTCAGCAGCTTTTTTGGAATCCTTGGTTTTCGCAACCGTGATTTTCGTCATCTGTTTCGTCGCGCTGGTCTTCTTGGCGTCCGATTTGACGGGCTCTGACCGGGTTGGCGCCTTGGCTTTAGCCTTGGCGGGCCCCTTGGCCTTCACGTCGCTCTTTGATTTCACGGCTGATTTCGAAACAGACTTCTTTTGGACGGACTTGCCGCCCTTCTTGATGGACGCCATAACGCAACAGGCTCCTTTTTCGTCCCGTTATGGAGGCGGGACCGGACGCAGGGTCAAAAATACGCTTAACCCACCAAAGCAGGGCTTATGCGCCTGCCGATCCAGCCGACTGTTCGCCTGTCGTTCCGCTCGGGCGCGCTTGAACGCCCATTTCGAAACAGGCGCCAAAAAAGGCTCCTCGCTCGGAGCGGGAGCCGGACGCGCCAGACAGGACTCAAAGGATTTGTCGACTGTTAAAAAAGTGTTTATCACAAAAAGCGGCAAAAATCAAAAAAAACCGGTCGCGCGCCCTCACGGCGCGCGATAAGTGGTTAATGCGGCCCTCAACCGAGCGCCGCTTTTTTGTTCAAATCGTCAATTTGCCGTCGTCGTGAGGCTAACCAGCCGACGCCTCGGATTCGTCAATCGCCCGCGCCTGGATTTTTGCTCAACAGCGCCAGCTTGCCGGGTTTGCCGTCGAATTCCTTGGCGTCAGCCGGCGGATCACGCTTAATGGTGATATTTGGCCAGACCTGCGCGTATTCAGCGTTGAGGCCGAGCCAGCGTTCCATATCCGGCTCGGTGTCGGGCTTGATCGCTTCCGCCGGGCATTCCGGTTCACAGACGCCGCAGTCGATACATTCGTCCGGGTGGATGACGAGCATGTTCTCGCCTTCATAGAAGCAATCGACCGGGCAAACCTCGACGCAGTCCATATATTTGCATTTGATGCAATTTTCGATGACGACGTAGGTCATTGCCTTCTCCGTGCGGCGATCCGTCCCGGTCGACGCGAACATCCAGTTTATTTCGGGCTAGCTAACGCCTTTGCGCGCGTGTTGCAAGCGGCGCGCGCAGGCAAAATGAACAACGGCGATTTTGAGTTGGCCGCGGGGCGCGCCGCGTCGGATTGGCGATATTTCCGCCTCGCGCCGGCGGTGAGAGCGGGGCCGTTCCTCGGCTTGGGCGAATCGGCCCGCTTATGAATTTTGTGTCGAACTCACGCGTGATGGAAATTGGCGACATGGCTCCGCTTGCGATGCAAATCGCCGGTCAAGCTTTTGGCGTTGTCGCTCGCACTCCATTCTCACAAAGTATAGTTCAGCCCATATTGTTGTCATAATAGTGTCATATTCGCCTAATTGTCGGCGGCGAACTCGCTATTATTATTGCAAATAGGTCACACCTTTCCGGATTCAAGTTTAGCCGTGCGATTTCACGATGTGGCGCAATTGTGTTCGCCCGCCGATCCGCCTATTCAGGATGCACGATGGCGCAAGCGTCCGGCGACCTCCCCTTCCGCTGGAAATGCGCCGCCCTCGTCCACCACAGCCGGTCTCGCGGCCGCGCTTGAAACCTTCTTCGCGCTTGTCCCTTTAAAGGGATGAGACGCGCTTGAGCTTGTTATTTTGGAGATGGCGATGAAAAGAACTTTGACGGCGATGGCCGCCATTTTGAGCCTGGCGAGCTTCGCGCACGCCGCCGATCTGGCTTCGACGAAGGGTGCGCCGGCTGCCCCGACGAGCAGTCTCGATCCGTTCGGCGATTACGGTCCGTTGACCTGGAACGGCATCACCCTGTTCGGCACGATCGACGTCGGCGGCGGCTGGGCCAGCCACGCCGCTCCCATCAACAGCGACCTCTATTTCGGCAACGTCGCCGTCGCCAAGATGAACAACCACGCCATGACCAACGTCGTTCCGAGCGGTCTGTCGCAGACGGGCGTCGGCATCAAGGCCAGCCACGAATTGTTCGGCGACGTCTCCGGCGTGGTCATGGCGTCGACCGGCATCAACCCGCAGTCGTTCCACTTGGCCAATGCGCCCGGTTCGCTGGCTGACAACAACGGCATTGCTCTCGCCAATCAGTCGCTGAACGCCGACGGCACGCGCGGCGGCCAAGCCTTCAATGACGAACTCTACGCCGGTCTGTCGTCGAAGATGCTCGGCCAGATCACCTTCGGTCGTCAGAAGTCGATCTCCAACGAAACGATGGCCGCCTATGATCCGGCCGGCTACTCCTATAACTATTCGATCATCGGCTTGTCGGGCACCCCGGTCGCCGGCGGCGGCGTCACCGACGACGGCCGTCTCGACAATGCCTTAAAATACAAGGTCACCGTTGGCCCGGTTCGTTTCGGCGCCTTGTACAAGTTCGCCGACCGCTCGGCCGGCATGTGCGGCGCGATAGCCTGTGCTGACCACAATGACGCAGTTCAAGCCAACCTCGGCGCTTCGCTCGGCGCTTTGAACTTGGACGTCGTCGGCGGCCATTTCAATCAGGCGGTCACCTACAGCGCTCTCGCCACTGGCGTCTTCACGCCCGTGGATACGCTGGCGGCCAAGGCCTACGACACCAGCGACGTGATGGTCGGCGCCAATTACACCTGGAACCAGTTCAAGTTCTTCGCTGGTTACGCCTGGGATCTGTATCACAACGCCAAGGACCCGATCGGCGTCGGCGCCGATTCTGGCCAGGGCGGCTATTGGGCCAGCACTGTAACGGTGCCGGCTCTGTCCGTGGGTCAACAGGCCAAGGTGCTGCAGACCGTGTGGACCGGCGTGAAATATTCCTACGATCCCAAGACCGAAATCACTCTGTCCTACTATCATGAAGGCCAGAACAATTACACGGGCTCCATCAGCGCCGACGCGAAGACCTGCTCCAATGCGATCCAGAGCTCGCGTAAGAGCGACTGCGCCGGTGCCGAACACTTCGTGTCGCTCTATGCCGACTATCACGTCACCAAGCACCTCGACGTCTACGGCGGTCTGACGTTTTCGGCGGTCACCGGCGGCATGTCCAATGGCTTCACCTACGCGTCCACCGATTGGGCCCCGACGGCCGGCGTGCGCTACAAGTTCTGATTTGCCGCGCGCCTGAGGCGCGTCGCTCAGAGCCAAACAAACAATCCCGCGAGAGTTGCTCTCGCGGGATTTTTTTTTGCCGCAACGCCAGTCGTTATCGTCCCTTCTCCCCGCATAGCCCGTCGAACGACGGGCGTTCTTGCGAACGCCCTATTGCGGGGAGGAGGACAGGATGCAAGGGGCGGGCGGAAAGCCTCGATGATTCTAGTATGCCGACGAAGCCTCTCAACTCCGACGACATTGCGCCCTCTTGCCCCAGCCCCTCACCCCAACCCTCTCCCCGTAAAACGGGGAGAGGGAGTGAGGCGGCGACACTGATCGTTAGCGGGCCTTTTCCCCGAAGCGGGGCGAGCAAATACGATGTTGCAAAAAAGTCGCATAATTAGATCGTCGGAAAAAACTGCCGCAATTTTCAGCGAATGCGGCGTTTTTGCGCTTTCCTCATCGGCAAGCTGTATTTATCAATGCACAACAGTGGACGAGAAAGACCGACGCGCCGAGCGCCTTGACGGGTTCCTGGCGTCGCGACAGTGCTGGATTGGGGTAAGACATGAAATCGAAATTGATGGCGAGCGTCGCATTCATCGGCCTGGCCTGCGCCGCCGGCCTCGCGCGGGCAGCCGACCTGCCCTCGACCAAGGCGCCAGCCGACAGCTGGATGGATTTCGGTCCGCTGGCGTGGAACGGCTTCACCCTTTATGGCGCGCTTGAAGGCGGCGGAACTTGGCAGAGCCATGGCGCGCCCTACAGCCCGCTGTTTGGCCCCGGCGAGGAATATCTGCTGGCCAAGAACAGCAATCACAGCGGTTTTGGCTACGCGCCCAACGCCATCAACTGGAACAATATCGGCGTCAAGTTCAACCATGAGATCGCGCCGGGCCTCGCCGTGATCGCCGACGTCGACACGCAATTCTCCGGCTCGTTCGGCCCGGCCAACCATCTCGGCTCGATGGCGGCGAACGACGGCGTTCCCTTGACGAAACAGGGATCGAACGCCAACTCGGCGCGCGCCGGCCAGGTCATCACCAATATCGGCTACGCCGGTCTGGCTTCGCCGACCTTCGGCGCCTTGACCTTCGGCCGCCAATTGGGTCTGACGATGGAAAACATCGTCGCCTATGATCCGATGCGCGGCGCCAACGCCTTCTCGATCATCGGCTTTTCCGGCACGGCCGGCGGCGCCGGCGCGACGGAGGATTCCCGTCTCGACAACACGCTCAAATACCGCCTGAACTACGGCCCGTTGCATTTCGCCGCGCTTTATCAGATCGCCGGCTTCGGCGAAGGCGATTACAGCGCCAACAATTATCAGCTCGGCCTCGGCGGCGTCGTTCAGAACCTGGCGCTCGACGCGGCGTTCAGCCACATGGCCGGCGCGATCACCTCTTCGCCGCTCGCCGCCATTACGCCCGCCACGCCGGCCGGCACGCTGCAAGGCGTCGCCACTGACAACACGACGGTTCAGTTGACGGCGAAATATACGTGGAGCCAGTTCAAGGTCTTCGGCGGCTACGAACACGTGATCATGGCCAACGCCCATAATCCCGTGCCGAACGGCTTCGAGGACATCGGCGGCTATATCATCAGCAGCATGAACAGCGCGCCCTACGCGCACGATCGCATCCTCCAGTACTTCTGGACGGGCACGACCTACGCGTACAACAGCAAGCTCGATCTGACCGCCGCCTATTATCACGAGCTGCAAAACAGCTATGGCGCGAAGGGCTGCGACACGATCGCGGCCAGCAGCTGCTCCGGCACGCAGGACGCGCTGTCGGCGCTCGCCGATTATCACTTCACCAAGCACTTCGAAGTTTACGCCGGCCTGATGTATTCGGTGAACACCCACGGCATGGCGTCGGGCTATCTGTTCAAGAATACGATCGACCCGACGGCGGGCGCGCGCTTCACGTTCTGATCGTTAGCGTCCCTTCTCCCCGTTTACGGGGAGAAGGACAGGATGAGGGGCGGGGTGATTAGCCTCGATGATTCCGGTAAGCCGACGAAATCTCTCAAATCCAACGACATTGCGCCTTCTTGCCTTTGCCCCTCACCCCAACCCTCTCCCCGCAGGCGGGGAGAGGGGGCAAAGCCGCGACGCTGATCGTTAGCGTCCCTTCGCCCCAACCAGACGCTCACACGTCGAGATTGGCGACGGAGAGCGCGTTGTCGTGGATGAATTCGCGGCGCGGCTCGACAACGTCGCCCATCAGCTTGACGAACAGGTCGTCAGCCTCGTCGCCTTCCCTGATCTTGACCTGCAGCAGCGATCGGACATTGCGGTCGAGCGTCGTCTCCCACAATTGCTCGGGGTTCATTTCGCCCAGGCCTTTGTAACGCTGCTGCGAAACGCCCTTGGCGCCGGCCGCGGCAATGGCCTCCATCAGCGCGCTCGGCCCGGCGACCCGCGTCTCCTCGCCCTTGCGGACAAACAGAGCCGGCGCCGCGTAAGCCTCGCGCAGGGAGGCCGCGCGTTCGTCGAGGCGGCGCGCTTCGGCGCTGGCCAGCAGGCCGGCGTCGAGAGTCGCGGACTGGCGCACGCCGCGCAATTCCCGAGTCAGGACATAGCCGCCGTTTTCGGCGCGGCCCCGCCAGCCGCGTTCGGTCTCGTCCGCCAGCGCGTCGAGTCGGCGGGCGATCTCGTCGGCGCGCGCTTGCGTGTCCTCATCGCTCAGCGCGCCGAGCGACTTCAGCGCGCCGGAAATGGCGGCCTGTTCGACGATGACGCGATCGTAGCGCGAATGCAGTTGCGCCAGAACCTGTCGCACCGCTCGCGCCTCGTCGGCCAGGGCGCGCAGATCGGCGCCGGCGCGCTCCTCGCCCGACGCCAGCCGCAGCACCGAGGCTTCGACGCCGTTGGTCAGCAGATAGTCCTCCATCGCGCGTTCGTCCTTGAGATATTGCTCGGACGAGCCGCGTTTGACCTTAAACAGCGGCGGCTGGGCGATATAAAGGTAGCCCGCGTCGATCAGCGGCCGCATCTGCCGATAGAAGAACGTCAGCAACAGGGTGCGGATATGGGAGCCGTCGACGTCGGCGTCGGTCATCACGATGATCTTGTGATAACGGATCTTGTCGACATTGAATTCGTCATGACCGATGCCGGTGCCGAGCGCCGTGATCAGCGTGCCGATCTGTTCGCTCGACAGCATTTTGTCGAAACGCGCGCGTTCGACATTGAGAATTTTGCCGCGCAGCGGCAGCACCGCCTGATATTCGCGGTTGCGGCCCTGTTTGGCCGAGCCGCCCGCCGAGTCGCCCTCGACGATGAACAGTTCGGCCTTGGCCGGGTCGCGCTCCTGGCAATCGGCCAGTTTGCCCGGCAGATTGGCGACGTCGAGCGCGCCCTTGCGGCGGGTCAGTTCGCGCGCCTTGCGCGCCGCCTCGCGCGCGGCGGCGGCCTCCACAACCTTGCCGACGACGGTCTTGGCTTCGCCGGGATGTTCCTCAAGCCAACGGCCGAGCGCCTCGTTCATCACGCCCTCGACGACCGGGCGCACTTCGGAGGAGACCAGTTTATCCTTGGTCTGCGAGGAAAACTTCGGATCGGGCACTTTGACCGACAGCACGCAGGTCAGGCCTTCGCGGCAATCGTCGCCGGAAAGGTCGACCTTTTCCTTTTTGGAAAAGCCCTTTTCGTTGGCGTAGCCGGTGATCTGGCGGGTCAGCGCGGCGCGAAAGCCGGCGAGATGGGTGCCGCCGTCGCGCTGGGGAATGTTGTTGGTGAAGGCCAGCACGTTCTCGTGATAGCTGTCGTTCCACCATAACGCGACTTCGACCACGACGCCTTCACGCTCGCCGCCAACCAGGATCGGCGCTTTGATCTGCGGCGCCTTGGCGCGGTCGAGGTAGCGCACGAAGGCTTCCAGGCCGCCTTCATAATGCAGCTCCTCGCGTCTTTGTTCGGCGTGGCGCGCGTCGGTCAGCACGATGCGCACGCCCGAGTTGAGAAATGCCAGTTCGCGCAGGCGGTGCTCGATCACGCCATAGTCGAATTCGATATGGGTGAAGGTTTCCGGGCTGGGCGTGAAGGTGACGGACGTGCCGCGCTTGGGCTTTCCGTTCATCAGCGGGGCGTCGCCGACGACCCGCAGCGGCGCGACGGCGTCGCCATGAGCGAAGTCGATCTCATGTTCCTTGCCGGCGCGCCAGATGCGCAGCTTCAGCGCCGTCGACAGCGCATTGACGACGGATACGCCGACGCCATGCAGGCCGCCCGAAACCTTGTAGGAATTCTGGTCGAACTTTCCGCCCGCATGCAGTTGGGTCATGATGACTTCGGCCGCCGATACGCCTTCCTCGGCGTGGATGTCGGTGGGAATGCCGCGGCCATTGTCGGTGACGGTGACGGACCCGTCGGCGTTGAGCGTCACCGTCACCAGATCGGCGTGGCCGGCGAGCGTCTCGTCGATGGCGTTGTCGACCACCTCGTAGATCATGTGATGGAGACCCGACCCGTCGTCGGTGTCGCCGATATACATGCCCGGGCGTTTGCGCACGGCGTCGAGGCCGCGCAAAACCTTGATTGATTCCGCGCCATATTCGGGGTTTGTGTCATCCATCGCGATCGATCCAAACATTTTTCAAAGTGAGCCGCCGGATTTCGCGGCGGCGTGAGCATTTTGCGATCGGTACAATTCGAAAAATGCTCTATCGTTTTTTTAAGGCGCGTTTCCCAACCGAAAACGGGCCAGCGGACGTCCGGCGGCGCGCTCTTGGGAAAAAGATTCTCGCGGAGACGCGGCTGGACGCGACTTCATGCGTCCCTGTAATTCGCCACCAATCATTTTAGCGCGAATTGCACCGAAAAAGCACACTATCGTCGCTGGCTTCGGGGCGGACAAACGTTCAAGAACCGGCCAGCGAATGCGGGGCCGGGCTCAGGACGGTGTTCGACCCCCGGTTGACTTGCAGAACAGACAGACCGCGTTGATTGGAGCCGTCGCTCTTGAAGCGGAAGACGCCGTCGGCGCCGTTGAATCCGTGCGGATCGGTCAGCACGCTTTCGGAAAAGCGCTGCGAGCCCTGCGTGCGCGCCAGGGCGGCGACAAGAGACACGGCGTCGTAGGACAAGGTGGCGATACGCGCCGGGTCGGCGCCGAATTTCGCCCTGTAACGGCCGGCGAAAGCGTTGAAGCCAGCGTTTTCCGGCGCGGCGAACCAGGCGCCCTGCAAGGCCGGCAATTTGAGGACGCGCGCGTCGTTCCAGACGCCGGTGCCGAGAATCTGCAAACGCCGCGAGTCGACGCCGCTGGCCGTCAAAGCCTGCGCGACGCCCGCCATCGCCTCGGCCTGCTCGGGAATGAACAACGAATCGATCTGGCCGCCGAGCGCGGCGATGCGATGGAGCGCCGCCGCCGCTCCGCCCGGCCGGTAGCGTTCGATCGTCATCACGCGCATGTTGTCGCGCGCCGCCGCCTGTTGAAAGGCGGCCAGCGCCACCGTGCCGTAGTCGCTTTCGGGAACCAGCGCGGCGACTGATTTCTTGCCCTGTTCGGCGGCGAAATCGACGATGCGGTCGACGTAATTCTCAACCAGGAAGGACAGCAGATAGACGCCGCGCGAGGCGGTGGAGGCGTCGGTCGAGAAGGCGATGAGCGGCCGTCCGGCGCCGCGCGCCACTCGTCCGGCTTCGCGCACGCTGGAAGCGAACAGCGGTCCAAGCACGATCTCGGCGCCGTCATTGATGGCGGCCTGCGTCGCGTCCCTGGCCCCCTCCGGCGTCGAGCGGTCGTCCTTGATTAGAACCGTCACGTCCGTGGCGCCCGCCTCGGAAATGGCCAGTTCAGCCGCCCGTTGCAAAGATTGGCCGACAGCGCTTTCACCCGCTCCTTGCGTCAGGGGCAGAATCAGGGCCACGCGCACCGGTCCCGACCCGAGGCCCGGCGAGGGTTGCGATCCAGGCAAAGGTTGTGATTCGACCGACATGGTCGGCGCGGTCAGCGGTCCGTCGACATGTTGGGGCAGGCCCCCGGTCGTGTTGCAGGAAGCCAGAAACGCGGTAAAAACAGTCAAAGCCGCCGCACGGGCCACCCCTTGCCGCAGGGCAAGACCCGAGCCAAAGACATTTGCGCGCAACCCGACCTCCGCCGCCTCAGACCGTCCGCGCGGAGCATAACCGAGATTGGCACCCGTTGCGTATGAAACGCAGGTTTCATGGACATATTTTTTGCTTTCTGGCAACCGAAAGCGGAGATTTTGCGGCCGAGGCCAAAAAAAGACGGATGATGACCCGCGCTTGATTTTTTTGTCGTCTTTGTTCTATAAATAGAACAAATAGGATTATATAACGAACGCTTCGGGGCTGACCATGGCATATCACGGCGAATCGCACGAGGACGGGCAAAAGCCGGTTTCCTCTTTTGCCGCATTTGGTTTGCGCGCCGAGGCCGAGCCGATCGCGCCGGGCCTGCATGTGGTGGCGACGCCGATCGGCAATTTGCGCGATATTTCCTTTCGCGCTTTGGCGACACTCGCCGCCGCCGACGCGGTGATCGCCGAAGACACGCGCGTCACCAAGACGTTGCTGGCGCATTACGGCATCGCGACCCCGCTCGTCGCCTATCACGAGCACAATGCGGCGGCTATGCGCCCCCATCTTCTGGCGCGCCTGCAGGCGGGCGCGGCGCTGGCTTTGGTGTCGGACGCCGGCACGCCTCTGGTCTCCGATCCCGGCTTCCGGCTGGTCGGCGAAGCTCTCGAGGCGGGAATTCATGTCACCTCGGCGCCCGGCCCCTCGGCGGTTCTGGCGGCTCTTGTGGTGGCCGGCCTGCCGACCGACCGGTTTTTCTTCGAAGGGTTTCTGCCGCCCAAAAGCGGCGCGCGGCGCGCCCGGATCGCGGAAATCGCCACCATTCCAGGCACGCTCGTTATGTTCGAGTCGTCGCGGCGAATGGTCGAGACGCTCGCCGACCTTTCAGCCGTGCTGGGGCCGCGCGACGCGGCGGTGGCGCGCGAATTGACCAAGCATTTCGAACAGGTGCGGCGCGGCCCGCTGGCGCGCTTGGCGCAGGACTACGCCGCCGACGGGCCGCCGAAGGGCGAAATCGTCATTCTGGTCGGCCCGCCCGCCGATGGCGCGCAAGCCGTGAGCGCCGAAGCGCTCGATGAGAAGCTGCGGGCCGCCTTGAAGGATTTTTCGGTCAAGGACGCCGCCGCCGTCGTGTCAGCGGAAACCGGCCAGCCCCGGCGCAAAGTTTATGCGCGGGCGCTGGAGCTTGGCGCGCGGGAAAAATGAGCGGCGCCGCGCCCTCACGCAAAAAAGCGCGCGCCTACGGCGCGCGCGCCGAATGGCTGGCGGTCTTGTGGCTGCGCCTGAAATTCTATGCTGTTCTCGACCGCAACTTTTCCGCCGCCGGCGGCGAGATCGACATTATTGCCCGGCGGGGCGGCACCATCGTCTTTGTCGAGGTCAAGGCGCGCGACACGCTGGAGCAGGCCTTCGCTGCGCTGACGGCCGAAAAGGCGCGGCGCATGTCGAAGGCGGCGCGGCGCTGGATCGCCGCCCACCCGGACGCGGCGCGCTGCGCCTTTCGCGGCGACGGCGTCTTTCTGGCGCCCTGGCGCTGGCCGCGGCACATCGAGGGCGCGGCGACGCTCGACGTGTTTTTGTAGGCTGTCGCGCCGTCACAAAACTCGGGACATAACCGCGTCGAGCTTGGCCAGCAAAAGCGGATCGCGGAATTTCTTGTCGGTGACCAGCGCGTGATCGAGGGCGCGGTCCGAGCCGATCGGGCAGGGCTCGTGCTCGGCCGGAAATTCGCTCAACAGCCGGCTCAGGAGCCGCGCCGCGTTGGCGGCGTTCTGGCGCACGACGTCAAGGATATGGGAAACCTCGACAGCGGCGTGCTCCTCGCGCCAGCAGTCGTAATCGGTCACCATCGCCAGCGTCGCGTAGGAAATCTCGGCCTCGCGCGCCAACTTGGCTTCCGGCATGGCGGTCATGCCGATCACGCTGTAGCCGGCGGCGCGATAGCTGAGCGATTCAGCGCGCGAGGAGAATTGCGGCCCTTCCATGCAGACGTATGTCCCGCCTTTGACGCAGGGCACGCCTTCCTTTTGCGCGGCGGCGAGCAGACGCGCCCGCAGCAACGGGGCGATCGGTTCGGCCATCGAAACATGGGCGAGGCAGCCATTGCCGAAAAACGAGCTTTGCCGGCCGAAGGTGCGGTCGACGAACTGGTCGACGGCGACGAAAACGCCCGGCGCCAGCTCCTCCTTGAACGAGCCGCAGGCCGAAACCGAAATGATGTCGGTGACGCCCGCCCGCTTCAAGGCGTCGATGTTGGCGCGGTAGTTGATGCCGGAGGGCGACAGGCGATGGCCGCGGCCGTGGCGCGGCAAAAACACCACCTGGGTTTCTCCGACGCGGCCGAAGCGCAGCAGATCGGACGGTTCGCCCCAAGGCGTCGTCGCCGCCTCTTCGCGCAAATCGCTGAGGCCTGGCAGATCGTATACGCCCGAACCGCCAATGACGCCGACAATCGCTTTGGTCATGTTTATTCCCCCGCAAAACGTTGGGCAAAATGGCGCCCTGCGGTTTCGCGCACAAGCCGTCAACGCCACGCCGGCGAAAAAAAGCTGGGCGTTCAGCGTCTGGCGCGCCGCGCCCGCGCTCGCCGCCGCAATAAGGATGATATGCAAAAGGCGCATGTCGCCTATGCTGATTGTGCGGAACATTGCGCTTTGTCGCCACGACGGTCAGATTGGCGCGCGAAGCGAGTGGGAGGTTGGTCGTTGCGGAAATTGGCTTTCGAAGATTTTCATCCGGGCGAAACGCGCGAATATGGCGCCTATTCGATGACCAGGGAGGAAATTGTCGCCTTTGCCGCGGCTTATGATCCCCAACCGTTCCATCTTGACGAGGAAGCTGGCCGAAACTCGATTTTTGGCGGTCTGGCGGCGTCCGGCTGGCACACCTGCGCGGTTCTGATGCGGATGAGCGTCGAACACTGGATCAACCAGACCGATCATGTCGCCGGCGTTGGCGTCGAGGAGCTGCGCTGGCTGCGTCCGGTGCGTCCCGGCGACATTTTGAGCGCGCAGGCCAGGACTTTGCACGTCAAGCCTTTGCGTTCGCGCCCTGACGCCGGTTTGGTGTCTTTCGCCCTCACCGCGCTCGACGCAAAAAAGCAGCCGGCGATGACGCAAACGCTTGTCGCCATGTTCAACCGGCGCACGCCGGCGGAAAGCGTCGTTGCGCCCGTCCGGACCGGCGAGGCGCACGCCGCGGCGGCGCCGACGGGAGAGGCGGGCCGCTCGGACGTCGTTTTTCCCGCGACCTATGAAGACGCGACCGTCGGCGCCTGCGCCGAATTGGGCAAGACCAGCTTTGACGCGGATTTCATCAAGGGCTTCGCCGAAAAATTCGACCCGCAGCCTTTCCATATCGATGAGGCGGCCGCGAACGCCAGCCATTTCGGCGCTTTGGCGGCGTCCGGCTGGCAGACGGCGGCGTGCTGGATGCGCCATTGCGTCGACGTCCGGCGCGAAGCGGCGGCCAAGGCCGGAAAAGCGCTGGAAAGCCGCGCGTCGCCGGGTTTTTCGCAAATGCGCTGGAATCGTCCGGTGCTGGCGGGCGATGAAATCGCCTACGCCAGCCAGACCGTCGC
This sequence comes from uncultured Alphaproteobacteria bacterium, assembly GCA_963736175.1. Lineage (GTDB taxonomy): Bacteria > Pseudomonadota > Alphaproteobacteria > Rhizobiales > Beijerinckiaceae > Rhodoblastus. The sequence goes on from CAVTNU010000002.1 coordinate 630,300, forward strand.
CAAACGTCCGACATCAAAGCCCGGCTATGGCTTGGTGACCAACAAGAACACCGGCCGCAATCAACGCGGCGAATTGGTGATCGAGTTCCTAGCCTCCGCCTATGTCCGGATGAGCGGCGAGTCAGCTTGACAGCGCCGCCTTGACGAGAGCGCTCGCCTTGGCGAAATCCATCTGGCCGGAATATTGGCCTTTCAAGGCGGCGATCACTTTGCCCATGTCCTTGATCGAAGCGGCGCCGGCCGTCGCGATCGCCGACTTGACGGCGGCCTGGACCTCGTCCTCGCTCATCTGTTTGGGCAGAAAGCTTGAAATGACGGCGATTTCCTCGCGTTCCTGCGCGGCCAGTTCGGGGCGTCCGGCCTTTTCGAAAATATCCATCGATTCCTGACGGCTTTTCACCATCTTTTGCAGCAGGGCGAGAATATCGTCGTCGGACACCGTCTTGCCCTGGCCGCGCGCCTCAATATCCTTGTCTTTCAACGCCGCGGCGATCATGCGGATGGTTTCGACGCGCTTCTTTTGGCCCGCCTTCATCGCCAGTTTCAGTTCGTTGGTGAATTGTTCGCGCATGTTGGCCCTTTCGCCATTTTGTCTGTGTAAATTCGTCCGCGCCAGCTTCGACGCCAGAGGACGACGCGTCGGGCGCGGGGTTGACGGGTCAGACCGGCTCGCCTAGCTTGCGCGCCAATCACGACCCCTTAAATCGAATTTTTTTCGCGCCAAGGCCCCTTGAACAGCGGTCCTGACATTCGCGTGTAAACATGGTGTAAGACGCCCATGATCCAGGATCAAGCCAAAGCCGCCGGATGGGAATTCGCGCCGCCGACAGCGCTTCTCGCGCTCGCCGACGGAACGATCATCGAGGGCTATGGTTTTGGCGCGGTTGGCGTCGCGGTCGGCGAGGTCTGTTTCAACACGGCGATGACCGGCTACCAGGAAATCCTGACCGACCCGTCCTACGCCGGACAAATCATCACGTTCACATTTCCCCATATCGGCAATGTCGGCGTCAACGATGAGGACGTCGAAACGGTCGACATGGCGCATGTTCACGGCGCGCGCGGCATGATCATCCAGGCGGCGCCCGGCGCCCCGTCGAATTTTCGCGCCCGGCAGAATCTCGACGCCTGGCTCAAACAGCGCGAAATCATCGGGCTTTGGGGCGTCGACACGCGGGCGCTGACCGCGCTGATCCGCGAAAAGGGCATGCCTAACGCCGTCATCGCCCACGCGCCCGACGGCAAGTTCGATCGGGAAGGGCTCAAGGCGCAGGCCGCCGCATGGCCGGGCGTCGATGGGATGGACCTCGCGCCTGACGTGACCTGCGCCAAGCCCTATCAATGGGACGAGACCATCTGGACCCTGGCGGGCGGCTATGGCCATGCGAGCGCCCCCAAATACAAGGTCGTCGCCATCGATTACGGCGTCAAACGCAATATTCTGCGCCTGTTGGCCAACGCCGGCTGCGCGGTGACCGTGGTCCCCGCGCAAACCAGCGCGGAGGACATTCTGGCGCTCAAGCCTGACGGCGTATTCCTGTCCAACGGCCCGGGCGATCCCGCCGAGACCGGCAAATACGCCGTGCCGGTCATCGCCAAACTGCTGGAGATGAAAGTCCCGACCTTCGGCATTTGCCTCGGCCATCAGATGATGGCCCTGGCGGTCGGCGCGAAGACCGCGAAAATGCATCAGGGCCATCATGGCGCCAACCATCCGGTGAAGGATTTTTCCACAGGCAAGGTCGAAATCGTCTCGATGAATCACGGCTTCGCCGTCGACGCCGGCAGCCTGCCGAAAAACGCGGTTGAGTCGCACCGTTCGCTGTTCGACGGCTCCAACTGCGGCATCGCCTTGACCGATCGACCGGCCTTTTCCGTGCAGCATCATCCTGAAGCCTCGCCGGGTCCGCAGGACAGCCATTATCTTTTCGGCCGGTTCGTCGAGATGATGGAGAAGCACAAAGCCGCTTGACGGCGTTCGGCTTTTGGAGGCGGATGAGTGACGGCGGACTGGACGGATTTCTTCAACGCCGATCACAGCATTTACGTCAATGCGCGCCACAAGGCCCTGCATGCGCAGTTTCTAGCGCGCGACATTTCGGCTCTGATACCTTTCGCGGACGCCCAAGCGCTCGATTTTGGCTGCGGCGAAGCCTTGGCGGCGCCGGAGATCGCCGCGCGCTGCGGGACGCTTTTTCTTTTCGATCAGGCGGAGAACCTGCGCGATAAATTGCGCGCTTCGCTCGGCGGCGCGCCGAACGCGATCGTGCTGACGCAAGAGGCGCTTGAGGCCCTTGCCCCCGACAGCCTCGATCTGATCGTCGCCAATTCCGTGCTGCAATATTGCTCCCATGCAGAATGCGAGCGTCTGCTCGAACTTTGGCGGAGCAAGCTCAAGCCCGGCGGCTTGCTGGCGCTGGGCGACATCATTCCGAAAAACGTCGATGCGGTCGCCGACGTCCGATCGTTACTGTCCTTCGCTTGGGCCGGCGGCTTTCTCTTCGCGGCGCTCGCTGGTCTGGCGCGGACCTTTCTGTCCGACTATCGCCAGTTGCGCGCCAGGATCGGTCTTACACGTTACGATGAACGCGACATGCTGTCCTTGCTGGCGGCGCATGACTTCGAGGCCGCCCGCGCCGATCGAAACCTTGGCTTCGCGCAGGAGCGCATGACCTTTCTGGCGCACAAAATCGTGCGCTGAAACGAGCGCTCGCCGCGAGCCTTTGGGTTGCGCCGAACGTCGTCCGCCTTAGGTCCGCGCGAACGTCTCGGCGTTGAAGGCGTCGAGCGCCTCCTTCGGCATGAACGAGGCGTTCTCCTGTGCGGGGAAGGCGCTTTCATGCACGTCCTTGACATAAGCTTCGGCGGCGGCGCGCATCGCCTCGCCGATTTCGGCATAGCGGCGATTATGGCGAAAATTTTTCGCCTGATAGCCGAGGACGTCGCTATAGACCAGCACCTGCCCGTCCATGCGACGGCCCGCGCCGATGCCGATCGTCGCCGCCTTGACGGCCTTGGTGACGGCTTCGCCAAGCTCTTCGGGCACCATTTCGAGCACCAGCATGAAGACGCCGGCTTCGTCGAGCGCGCGCGCGTCGGCCAGAATTCTGCGCGCGTCCTCGGCGGTCTTTCCCTGCACGGCCTTGCGTTCGTGATGCTGCGGTTCGAGGCCGAGATGGCCGCAAACGGGAATTCCGGCGTTGATGAGGACGCGCACGAGATCGGGACGCGGTCCCTCGAATTTGACAGCGTCGGCGCCGGCATCCTGCAAGATCTTGCTGCTTGCCAACGCCTGTTCCGGCGTGTCGTAGGTGGCGAAGGGCAGATCGCAGATAATGAAAGAGTTGGGCGCGCCGCGCCTTACGGCGGCCATGTGATGGGCCATGTCGGCTAGGGTGACTTCGCGCTCGCTCAGATAGCCCAGAATATTGGTGCCGACGCTGTCTCCGACCAGAAGGATATCGACGTCGGCGCCGGCCTGGGCGCGCGCCTGCGGCGCGTCATAGGCGGTCAGCATGGCGATCTTCTCGCTGTTTTTCTTCATCGCGCCGAAGCGCGCCACGTTACGGATGGCGCTCATCGTCAGTTCCTCTGTTTGAGCACATTTTCAAAAAAAAGCCGTTCGAAATTTCGCGGGCGAACGCGCGATCGGGCGTCGCCGCGCGGATACGCGTTTTCTCCGCGGATCGCCGGAAGATCGGCGCCCGGTTGTCTCGCGTCAAGGGCCGGAAGCGAGTTTCGCGTCGCCGGTTCGTCACGCCTCATCGCCGGGAACGAGGACCGCGGCGCCCTGCAGACGGCCCTCGCGCAAATCGGCCAAAGCTTCGTTGGCCTTCTCCAACGGATAAGGCGTCACCTGGGTTTTGACGCCGATCTTGCCCGCAAGCGCCAGGAACTCATGGGCGTCGGCGCGGGTCAGATTGGCCACTGAGACGATTTTGCGCTCCTCCCATAGCAGGGAATAGGCGAAACGCGGAATATCGCTCATATGGATGCCTCCGCACACCACGACCCCGCCTTTGCGCAGAACGGCGAGGGCGCGCGGAACAAGTTCGCCGACCGGTGCGAAAATGATCGCCGCGTCGAGTTTTTCCGGCGACGTTTCATCCGATCCGCCGGCCCAGACGGCCCCGAGCGACAGGGCGAAACGCCTCGCCGCCTCGTCGCCCGGGCGCACGAAGGCGTAGAGTCTGCGCCCTTGAGCCAGCGCCGTTTGCGCCAGAATATGACCAGCCGCGCCAAAGCCATAGACGCCCAGAGCCTTGCCCTCGCCGGCCATTTTCAGGCTGCGCCAGCCGATCAGCCCGGCGCACATCCAAGGGGCCATGTGCGCCGGGTCGCCGTTTTTGGGCAAGGGGAAGCAGAAGGAGGCGTCGGCGACGACATGGCTGGAATAGCCGCCGTCGCACGTGTAGCCGGTGAACGTCGGGTCGTCGCAGAGGTTTTCCCGGGAGCTGGCGCAATAGGGGCAGCCGCCGCAGGTTCCCCCGAGCCAGGGAACACCCGCCATTTGTCCGGGGACAAAGCCCGCGGCGCCTTCGCCGATCGCCGCGACCTCGCCGATGATTTCGTGGCCGGGCGTCAATGGCAGCGTCGGATGGGTCAATTCGCCGTCGACGATGTGCAGATCGGTGCGGCAGACGCCGCAGGCCAGCACTTTCAGCAGCAATTGTCCGGGTCCGGGCGCGGGCAGGGGGCGTCGCTCGAGGACCAGTGGGGTCTTGGGTGCGCGCAAGACCATCGATCGCATCGTCGCGGGCTGCATCAGTGCTGCTGTCCTTCGCCTTTCGGTTCGCAATCCGGCGTCACGAAGACGCAATTTACGCCATTTCGCTGCATCGCGCAGCGAGATTGAAATCGCCATCTTCGCCTTTGGCGTTTCTGCGGTTATAAAAATCGCTATGAAATTTCCCCCGTCCTTTCTCGATGAAATCCGGGCGCGGCTTCCGGTGTCGGAAGTCGTCGGACAGACGGTCAAATTGAAGAAACAGGGCCGCGAATGGATCGGGCTGTCGCCGTTCGGGGCGGAAAAGTCGCCCTCGTTCACGGTCAACGACCAAAAGGGCTTTTATCACGACTTTTCCTCCGGCAAGCACGGCGACGTCTTCAAGTTCCTAATGGAGACGCAGGGTCTGGGCTTTCCCGAGGCGGTCGAACGGGCGGCTTCGATGGCCGGCCTGTCGATGCCGACGATGACGCCGGAGGCGGCGGCGCAGGAGAAGCGGCGCGCCACGACTCAGGAAGCGCTCGAACTGGCGGCGCAATTTTTTGAGGCGCAATTGCGCGGGTCCGAAGGCGCCAGGGCGCGGCAATATCTGATCGATCGCGGTCTCGGCGCCAAGGCCGTTGAGGCGTTCCGTATCGGCTATTCGCCCAACCAGCGTTACGCCTTGCGCGATTTTCTGGCGGCGAAGGGCTGCAGCGCCGAAACCATGATCGAGGCCGGGTTGCTGATCCACGGCGAGGACATCGCTGTGCCCTACGATCGGTTCCGCGACCGCGTGATGTTCCCGATCTGCGACCGGGGCGGCAAGGTCATCGCCTTCGGCGGGCGGGCGATGGATAAGCAGGCGCAGGCCAAATATCTCAATTCGCCGGAAACGCCCTTGTTCCACAAGGGCGCGTGTCTCTACAACCTCCACAACGCCCGCAAGAGCGCGCATGACAACGGCGCGGTGGTCGCCGTCGAGGGTTATGTCGACGTCATATCGATGACGCTCGCCGGTTTTCCCCATGTCGTCGCGCCGCTGGGCACCGCCCTGACGCCCGATCAGTGCGAATTATTGTGGAAAATGGCCGAGGAGCCGATTCTGTGCTTCGATGGCGACAAGGCGGGCCGCAAGGCGGCTTTCCGGGCGATCGACACGGCGTTGCCGCTAATCGCGCCGGGCAAAAGCCTGCGCTTCGCGCTCCTGCCAGAGGGTCAGGATCCTGACGATCTCGCCCGCGCGGGCGGCGCCGAAGCCGTCGCGGCGGCGCTGGACTCGTCCAAGCCGCTGGTAGAACTTCTTTTTTTGCGGGAAGCCGAGGCCCAGACGCTGGACACGCCGGAGCGCCGCGCCGGTCTGGAGCGGCGCCTGCGCGAGGCCGCCGGCGCCATCCGCGACGAAAATTTGCGCCGGCATTATCTGGAGGACCTGCGCGCCCGGCTCGATCAATTGTTCGGCCGGCAATCATTCGACAGATCCGGGCGCGGCCAGAATCAGAACCAGCAGGGCGGCCTGTCCGGGCGTTTTGCCCAGCGCGGCGCGCGCGCGAAAGGCGGTTTTGCGCGATTTGGCGAACCGGAAAACCTGAAAGCGCCATTGGCGGCCAGTCCGGCCTTGCTGAATTCGGCCCTGTTCGCGCCGGGCGAGGCGGCCATGTCGCCGCGCGAAACAATGATCCTATTGATTTTATTGAATCATCCAAACCTGATGGTGAACCACGCCGAAGAAATCGCGGCGCTGGATCTGGCGAGCCGGCCGGCGCGGGACTTGCGCGATTGCCTGCTGGCTTTGGCGGCGCCAGGGGCTAGCCATGAGGATTTGCGTTCCGGAGTCGAATCGGCGGGGCTTGACAAAATCCGGTTAAGAATCGAATCAAACACGGCAATTTCATCGCTCTGGTGCGTCAAACCCGACGCCTCGGAAAGCGATGCCGAAGCGGTTTTGCGGCAGGCCCTGGGCTTGCATCGGAAATCGCGGGCGCTACATAAGGAAATGCAATTGGCTTTGGGCGCCTTCAACGAGGAGCCGAACGAGCGTAATCTGGCGCGTCTTGTCGATATTCGCTCCCAGCTTTCGACGCTTGAGGGCGCGGAGGCGGCGCTGGAGGGATTTGGCGCCGCGTCGGGTCGGGAAAGCAAGCCCTTATAATTCCTGCGGCGCGCCGTATCGGCGAGGCGCGAATAACAAAATGGCATGGTTAGTCGGGAATTAACGGGTTTCCCCGCACCGTAGCCAAAATGAACAAATCGCGAGGGTCGGCGCTTTTGCGCGCGGCTCTCATGTCGTTTTCAGGTCGGCCAAGGCCGTCGAAGATTTCGGTTCGGAGTGGACCATGGCGAAAAAAGACGACGAAAAGCCGGAAGGCGAAGGCGCGGTGGTGGAGACGCCTGACAGCCCCTTGCTCGATTTGTCCGACGCCGCCGTCAAAAAGATGATGAAGCTCGGCAAAAAGCGGGGCTTCGTCACCTATGCGGAATTGAACGCCGTATTGCCTTCCGAGGAGTTCACCTCCGATCAGATCGAGGACATCTACGCTGTCCTCAACGAAATGGGCATTAACGTCATCGAAGCCGAAGAAGCCGACGACAGCGAGGAAGAAGCCGCCGGCGAGGAAGAGGAAGCCGAGGGCGGCGATCTCGTCGAGGCGGCGCCCGCCAAGGCCGTGGCGACGCGAACGTCCGAACCGGCTGACCGCACCGATGATCCGGTGCGCATGTATCTGCGCGAAATGGGGTCGGTCGAATTATTGTCGCGCGAAGGCGAAATCGCCATCGCCAAACGCATCGAGGCCGGCCGCGAGGCGATGATCGCCGGGCTCTGCGAAAGCCCTCTGACGTTCCAGGCTATCATCATCTGGCGCGACGAACTCAACGACGGCAAGGTGCTGCTGCGCGAGATCATCGATCTGGAAGCCACCTACGCCGGCCCCGACGGCAAGGGCGCTCCCAAGGCCGCGCTGGCCGAGAACGAAGCGCCCGCCACGGCGCCGCAAAACCCGCCCGCCGGCCTTGACGAGCCGCCGGTCCCGGAAGATTCTTTCGAGGACGACGACGACATGGAGAATTCCGTGTCGCTGTCGGCGATGGAAGCCGAACTCAAGCCCAAGGTTCTGGAGACCTTCGACCGCGTCGCCGACGCTTACAAGAAACTGCGCCGCCTGCAGGACCAGAATGTCGAGAACAAACTCAAGAACGAGGCGCTGACGCCGGCTCAGGAGCGCAAATACAAGGCGCTCAAGAAAGAAATCGTCGCCGACGTCAAATCGCTGTCGCTCAACCAGAACCGCATCGACGCGCTGGTCGAGCAGCTCTACGACATCAACCGCCGGCTGATCGGCCTGGAAACCAAGCTTGTCCGCCTGTCGGAAGGCTATGGCGTGGCGCGCGAGGATTTCCTCAAGAACTACCACGGCTCCGAACTCGATCCGAAGTGGGTGCTGCGCGTCTCCAAGCTCGGCTCGCGCGGCTGGAAGGAATTCGTCGCCAAGGCGAAGGACGACATTCACGATCTGCGCAGCGAAATTCATGCGCTGGCGACCGAAACGGGCCTGGAAATCCAGGAATTCCGCAAGATCGTCCATATGGTGCAAAAGGGCGAACGCGAGGCCCGGCAAGCCAAGAAGGAAATGGTCGAGGCCAATCTGCGTCTCGTCATCTCGATCGCCAAGAAATACACCAACCGCGGCCTGCAATTCCTCGATCTGATTCAGGAAGGCAATATCGGCCTGATGAAGGCGGTCGATAAATTCGAATATCGGCGCGGCTACAAATTCTCGACCTACGCCACCTGGTGGATCAGGCAGGCGATCACGCGATCGATCGCCGATCAGGCCCGCACCATCCGCATTCCGGTGCATATGATCGAGACGATCAACAAGATCGTGCGCACATCGCGCCAGATGCTGCATGAGATAGGCCGCGAGCCAACTCCAGAGGAATTGGCCGAGAAGCTCGCCATGCCGCTCGAAAAAGTGCGCAAGGTGCTGAAAATCGCCAAGGAGCCGATCTCGCTCGAAACGCCGATCGGCGACGAGGAAGATTCCCATCTCGGCGATTTCATCGAAGACAAGAACGCCATCCTGCCGATCGACGCGGCGATCCAGTCCAACTTGCGCGAAACGACGACGCGCGTGCTGGCTTCGTTGACGCCGCGCGAAGAACGCGTGTTGCGCATGCGTTTCGGCATCGGTATGAACACCGATCACACGCTGGAGGAAGTTGGCCAGCAATTCTCGGTGACCCGCGAGCGCATCCGTCAGATCGAAGCTAAGGCGCTGCGCAAGCTCAAGCACCCCTCGCGCAGCCGCAAATTGCGGTCATTCCTGGATAATTGATCGGACAGTCTCGATCGCCGCGGCGCAAAGGTCGCGAAAATCGGCGCATGTCCGATACGCCACGCGCCTTCGCGGAGAATGCGCCATGACTTTGATGTTGGCCGCCGTCGCCGATCCGTCCGAAGCGCAGATCGCTTTGGGCGCGGGCGCCGATATTATCGACCTCGGCGATTTTCGCGCCGCCATCCCGGGCGCCGTCTTGGCGCCCGACGCCATGCGCGCCATCGCCGATGCGGTTGGCGGCCGCCGTCCCATCGTCGCCGCGCTCGGCGATCTCGGCCTTGCCGACGACATCGAGCGCCGCGCGCGCGGTTTTCTCGCAATGGGCGTTGACGAGGCAAGACTCGTTGTTGACGCAGGCAGCCTTGATCGTCATGAAGCCTGGCTCGCGCGCCTGGCGCGCCGCCTGTCGCTGATCGGCGTTTTGTTCGCCGACCGCGAAGCGGACTTTTCGCTTGTCGCGCGCTTGGCGGCGCTAGGCTTCAAGGGCGTCATGCTCGACCTCGCCGACAAGGCCAACGGCCGGCTGACCAGTCATCTCGACGCGCCGAAACTGGCGGCGTTTTGTCAGGCGTGCCGCATGGATGGCCTTGCCTCATGGCTCGCCGGCTCGCTGGAGGCGCCCGACATTCCGCGCCTGTTGCTGGTCAAACCAGATGTCCTGGCCTTTCGCGGCGCGCTCTGCGCGGCGAGCGAGCGTCACGGCCCGCTTGATCCCAAAGCCACGGCGTTGGTGCGCGATCTCATCCCGCGCGAACATCCGCATGAGCCGGCAAGCGCCAATGTCGATTGGCGTCTGCTCGACCGCGGTCAGGCGAATGACAGCCTGCACGAGAGCGAAGTCGATTGCGTTTTCGTGCGCGACTTCGTCGCGCAGGCGCAAATCGGCGCCTATGACTTCGAACGCGACGCGACGCAACGCGTGCGTTTTAACGTCGACGCCAAAGTGCGCCGCGTGCAGAAACATATCGACGATATGCGCGCCATCTTTTCCTACGACATGATTCTCGACGCCATCCGACTGTCGGTCGGCGCGGGCCATGTCGATTTCGTCGAGACGCTGGCGGAAAATGTCGCCCGCTTGACGCTCGAGCATCCGCGCGTCGTCGATGTGCGCGTTCGCGTCGAAAAGCTCGACGTGATCGAGGGCGCTGTCGGCGTCGAAATCGCGCGCGGCCGAAAGGCGGCAGTCGGCGCCTCGCTCGAATTGTTCGGCAAGCCGCCGACGCGTTGAATGGGTCGGCCGGCGATCAGAGCGTGCGTGCGATCAGCGCTTTCATGATTTCGTTGGCGCCGCCGTAAATGCGCTGCACGCGGCTGTCCCTGAACATGCGGGCGATCGGATACTCGTTCATGTAACCGTAGCCGCCGAATAATTGCAGGCAGCGATCGACGATCCGGTTTTCAAGGTCACTGATCCAGTATTTCGCCATCGAGGCGCTGGTCGCGTCGAGCTTGCCGTCCAGATGCAGGCCGATCAGCCGGTCGACGAAAACCCGTCCGACGCTTGCTTCGGTCTTGCATTCGGCGAGCGTGAACTGCGTGTTCTGGAAATCGATCAGACGTTGTCCGAAAGCCTTGCGTTCCTTGACATAGGCGATGGTCAACGCCAGCGCGCGCTCGATCACCGCCATGCCGCCGACGGCGATGTTCAGGCGCTCCTGCGGCAATTGCTGCATCAGATGGACAAAGCCCTTGCCCTCTTCGGCGCCGAGCAGATTGGCGGTCGGAACGCGCGCCTCGTTGAAGAACAATTCCGAGGTGTCCTGGGCGTCGAGACCGATCTTGTCGAGATTGCGTCCGCGCTCGAACCCCGGCGTTTCCTGGGTTTCGACGACAATCAGCGATGTGCCTTTGGCGCCCGCCGACGGGTCGGTCTTGGCGACGACAATGATGAGGTTGGCGGTCTGGCCGTTGGTGATGAAGGTCTTCTGACCGGAAATACTGTAGTGATTGCCGTCCTTTTTCGCCGTCGTGCGCAGGGCTTGCAGGTCGGAGCCGGCGCCGGGCTCGGTCATCGCGATGGCGCCGACAAGCTCGCCCGTCGCCATTCTCGGCAGCCAGTTGCGCTTCTGCTCTTCGGAGCCGTAATGTAGGATGTAGGGGGCGACGATGGCGTTGTGCAACGAGGCGCCGAAGCCGTCGACGCCGCATTTCGCCAATTGCTCCATGAAGATCGCTTCATGGCGGTAGTCGCCGCCGCCGCCGCCGTAAGCCTCGGGTATGGCAAGGCAAAGCAGCCCGGCGGCGCCGGCTTCCCGCCACATGTCGCGTTCGACGACGCCCTCGGCGCGCCAACGGGCGACGCGACTTTCGGGCGCATGGGCGTTGCAGAACTTCGCGACGGAATCTTCGAAAATGACGATTTCTTCGTGCCGGAGGAAGTCGGGCCGCTCGATGTTCAACGCGCTCATGGCCTTGTCCCGCATGTCGCCTCGCCATGCCTCGCCGATGGATCTTCGGCGCGACGGCGAAGGCAGTTTGATTGGGCCAAGCGGCTTTCGTCAATGGCGACGCGAACGATCGGCGTCACGGTTTTTCCCGCCTCTCCCCGCTTGCGGGGAGAAGGGACGATAACGAACGGCGTCGCGGCTTCGCACTCGCTCCGCAATGGGCGTTGGCAAGAACGCGGTCTTTCGACAGGCTATTCGGGGATCAGGTCACAGCCAGGCGTCAACCCTGATCGTCAAGGGCCGCGACAAAGGTCTTGGCGAAAAGATGGACGTCGCCGGGCCAGCGCGCCGAGACATAGGCGCCGTCGCGCACCACGCAGGCCGGCCGCGCGTCATGCAGCGAATCGCGAAACAGGCCGCTGGCTTTGCGAAAATGGTCCGGCGCGTCGGGCGCGACATCGCGAAAATCCGTCGGATCAGCTAGGGCTCGCGTCACTTCCGCCTCCACCCCGCGAAAACCGGGCGTCTCGCCCGGCGCTTCGAGATAGGTGCGGTAATAGTCCTTGTCCCAGAAACGGATGATTTTCGACAGGCTCCAGGCGGCGCGCTCCAGCGCCCAGGTCAAGGCGGTCGTCTTGCGCCCATGCAGGACGGATTTTCCGGTCGCGGGATTGATCGAGCGCGCCGCCAGCACCACGCCGTGACAAACGGCGCCGATCGGCTTGGCCCGACCCGCGGCGTCGCGCGCCGAAAAGAAAGCCGCGACGAATTTTTGCAGCACGGGGCTTTCGAGATAGGGCCGCATGTCCTTGGAATGGCCGCCGGGCAGGACCAGCCCGTCAAAATCCTCGGGCTTGAGCTCGGACCAGCGCAAGGGCCGATTGAAGCGCGCGTCGCGACGCATTTCGGCATAGGCGGCGCGGGCGTCAGCATTGGCGCGCAAGGCGAGGCCGAAGAGCGGAAATTTGCGGAGAACCGGCGCGAGCCCCCAAAGGTCGAGCCCTTCGCCGGAGATCATCATCGGATCGGCCTGCCCGGGCGCGCCGTCCTCCGTGGCGAAGGACATTTCATGTCCGGCGTCGCGGATGACGCGCCAGCTCACGGCGGCTTCGGTCGGATCGAAGCCGCGAGCAGGGATCGGCATAATGATTTTCTTCGGCGTCATCAGCTCTCCGTTCTATCAAAGTAGTCGCACGGAAGCGGAAGTTCAATTTGCGTGAATCAAGTTCGAAAAGCAGGCGGTAAGCGAAGCGAAATCATAGCGGCGCTCGAGACGTTGTTGTAGCCTGACTGTTGTCAGCCCGTTCGTCGACGCGAATGGCGTATATGTCAAATATCGTCGCTTAAAATACAGCAGAGGAATAATCATGATGGAGCGCCGCGAGTTCATCGCCACAATCGGAATGGCCGCCGCTGCGGCGTCCGCGTCCCAGGCCTTCGCCGAAACGGGCGCCGCGCCGCCCATGGCCATGCACAACATGCATCCGGCCAAATATAAGGCGCTGCAAGACGACTGCGGGCATTGCGTCGCCACGGCCAACGATTGCCTGCGTCATTGCATCGGCATGCTGGCGATGCAGGACTACACGATGACCGGCTGCATCAATACAGCCTATCAGGTCGTCGCCGCCTGCGGCGCGCTTCAGGCGCTGGCCGCCGTCAATTCGCCGCAGGTTCCGGCTTTCGCCCAGGCGACGGCCGAAATTTGCGCGGCCTGCCAGATTCAATGCGAGAAATTTCCGGACACGGCCGAATGCAAGGCCTGCGCGGAATCCTGCAAGGCCTGCAGCGAAGAATGTCGGAAAATCGCCGCCTGAACGACGCGTTTCCGGCGCGCGGCCCTCTTGTGGCGGCCGCGCGCCTCAATCACGGTTCATTTGGTTGAAGGCAGCTTCTTCACGTCGACAATCGTCAGCGTTTTGCCATCGACGGTAAAGTCGACCTTGTCGCCGACGGCCAGACCGTCCGCCAGCTTTGGCGGCTTTGCTTGATATTCCATTTCCATCGCGTCCATCAGGCCGGGAATGTTTTCATGATTGATCATGATCAGGCCTGATTTCGCGTTCACTCCCGTAACGATTCCGACGCCGTGAAAGAGCTTCGGGGTTTGCGGCGACGCCGCTTGCGCCACGACAAGCCGATTGCCCATCGCCTCCGCCGCGGCCGCGCAGGACGCTTCGCCGCCGCCGCGGATTGACAAAAGGGCCACAATCGCGATCCCGACGGATTTGCCTGATTTCAACAGCATGGATGATCCTTAAGTTACGGATTAACGGCGGCGGTTCGCTTGCCTCTTCTCGCTCGGCTCCAATAACATGCGCCGTCACCGTGACCAACGGAATGTGCTAGGCTTTTCCGGTTGACGCATGAAGCGAGCGAGCAAAACTTTCGGGGCAATCGATGCTGGACCATATCGGGTTCGCCGTATCCGACATTTCCGCCGCCAAGGCCTTTTATACGCGAGCTTTGGCTCCGCTCAACTTGATCGTCACCATGGAAGTGACCAAGGCGCAGACCGGGGCGGAAGCGCATGTCGGTTTTGGCCGCGACGGCAAGCCGTTCTTCTGGCTTGAAACCGGCGACAAGCCCAAGGGCGGGCTGCACGTTGCTTTTTCCGCCGCCACACGGGCGCAGGTCGACGCGTTTTACGTCGCCGCGATCGCCGCCGGAGGGCGCGACAATGGCAAGCCCGGACTGCGGCCGCATTATCACGCCAATTATTATGGGGCTTTCGTTTTCGACCCAGACGGAAACAATATCGAAGCGGTTTGCCACACTCCGGGCGCCTGACGGGCGTCGCGACAACCGGCGCAAAATTCGGATGTTCGCGCGATCCGTGCGAAGAGCGTGCGGCGCCTCCCACGGCGCAAAGGCTTTTTGGGTCCTCGGCGACCGCGGCGATATGACGCGTCTTTCGCGGCGCGTTCGGACTGGCGGCGACTGGGCGATCCTCGAGCCTCGCGAGATGGCGATGGTCGATCCCGTCATTGGCGATGTCCACCGTGTCGGTTCGTTTGATGGACTGGCGATCAGCATCCACGTCCATGGCGTCGGACTGGCGCGCGCTGGCAAGAATTTCTATCGCGCCGAAGCCCGCCGCGATGGTCGACGCCGCCTGAACGAAGCGCCCGCCGAACGCTGGAACCCGCAATCGAATCGCTAGCCCAGCCTCACCAGGAGCGCAAGGGACGCAATTGCGGCGTCTTCTTGTGAACGTTGTCGTCCATGCGGCCCAACAGCCGATCAAGTTTGGCGATGGCGTCGAACAGATACGGCCCTTTGTTCAACATCACGCACTCGGCGCGCGCCGCCATGGCGGCGTCGGTCATTTCGCCGCGCGACGGCGCGCCGGTCTTGACCAGGGTTTCGAGCACCTGCGTCGCCCAGATCACCGGAATCTGCGCCGCTTCGCCGATCCACAACAATTCCTCCTGCATTTCGGCGAGCCGCGTGAAGCCGATTTCCATGGCCAGATCACCGCGCGCGATCATCAGGGCGGTCGGCTGGCGAGCTGCGGCGCGCACGATCATGTCGGGAAGGTTGCGGATGGCGCGCGGCGTCTCGATCTTGAGGATCAACGCCAGCTCGCGCCAGTCGTCCGGCCTGATCTCGGCCAGCGCCTCCTGCAGCATCGCCACATCCTCGGCGCTTTGCACGAAGGAAAATTCGATGGCGTCGGCGTGACGGGCGACGAAGCGCAAGTCCTTTCGGTCCTTGTCGGTGAGCGCCGGCACGGCCAATTCGGCGTCGGGGAAGTTCAAGCCCTTTTCCGGTTTCAGCTTGACGCCGTTTTCCTCGCACCGGATGACGCGGGCGAACACAACGCCGTCTTGCGTCCGTTCGACCTTCGCTTCGATCTTGCCATCGTCGATCGACAGGCGATGGTTCTCGCGCGACAGCGAAATCGCCTGCGGCAGCGAACATTCGATGATGAAATCGGCGCTTTTCTTATGCGCTCGATCAAGCTCGCCGGGCGCGACAAGAGCGATCAGGTCGCCCAGATGCGCCCGTTTTTCGTCGTGCGCGGCGCGAATTTGCCCGGTGCGCAGCTTGGGGCCGCCAAGGTCCATGAAGATGCGCATGCGTCGGCCGGTTCGTTCGCCAGCGGCGTGGACATGGTCGACCATTTTGGCCCATTGGTCGGCGTCGTCGTGGGCGCAATTGATGCGCACCGCCTCGACGCCGCGCCGCGCCAGCTCCAGCATGAAGGAGGGATCGTCCGCCGCTTCCGAAGGGCAGGTGACCAGCAGCGCGATGGCGCGCGCGCCCGCGATATGTCCAAACAGCTGAGCAGCGCGGTCGGCGAGCAGCTTTTCGCCTTTGAAAAATTCGTCTTCATCTGGCGTGGGTTCGCGCGACAGGCCGGCGAGCGCGGCCAGCGCGGCCCTGACGGCGGCGAGCGTCGGCAGAACGCGGCTCTCCAGGCGTCCGAGCGAGGACAGGCCCAGAGCCATCAGCGCGCGTTGGAGATCGCGCAGATCGTGCCGACGCAACGCCAGATAGGCAGCGAGATTTTGCGCGCTCTCGACATAGTCGGGCCTGATGTCCAGCGTCGACCAGGGCTCGCCGCGTTGCGCGCTGTCGATGACGATCCTCGCCCAAAGAACGGAGATTTCCTGGTGCAGCGCCGCCGCGTCGGCCATGACAAACCCCTTGCTATTATTGATCTTCGCCAGAATTCGTAGCGCGGCCGGCGCGTCAGTTTTGTGACGGAACGGCCTCAATCGGCCAATCGTCGTCGCGCTGGCGGGCAATCCGCGCGTCGTCGGCGCAAACTGCGAAATTGCCAATTTTCCGCCTAATAACAAAAGCGGTGGATGATCTGGATCGAAGACGAAATTCAAATTTATGTGTATATATATATCACATATATATTTTTCTTACCTCGAGACGCATTTGCGAGGGGGCGGTTTTTATGGTCGGTGAAACGATACGGCCGGTTGAGCAAATATTGGATTTGGTTGTGGCGTTGCCCGGCGCAGTCTTTATCTTCCGGATTGATACTAATGGCGGGAAGTCGTTCCCTTATGCCGCGCCGAATTTGAAACGCCTATGCGGAGTCGATCCGAAAGATATTTCTCTCGACGCGTCGCCGCTGTTCGCGCGTGTTCATCAACAAGACTTGCCATATTTGTTGAGCGATATCGAAAAATCTTGGCGGGATTTGACGCGTTTCAGTCGTGCTTTTCGCTATGACCATCCCGATAAAGGGTTGGTGTGGATAGAAATGTCGGCCAAACCTGTACGAGAGCCGGATGGCGGCGTTGTCTGGCATGGTTACGTTCAAGATGTGAGCGAGCGCAAGCGCGTCGAAAACGCGCTGGCGGAGAGCGAAGAGCGCCTGCACGCGATCATTGAAGGGGCCGATGAAGCCATCATCACCGCGGATGATGCAGGGACCGTCCAGACAGTCAATAACGCGGCCGTGATTCTCTTTGGTTATTCGCGCGACGAGATCGTCGGGCGAAACGTCAATCTGCTGATGCCTGAACAAGATCGCGAGCGTCACGATTCCTATCTGAGGAGCTATAAGCATACTGGCGCAAGCAAGGTTGTCGGCGCGGATGGAAAACTCGAAGGGCGACGCAAGGACGGAGCGCGGTTTCCCGTGTCGGTTTCGATTTCGCGGGTCAGCTACGACGATTCTCATGTTTTTGTGGGCTTCGCGCGCGACCTGACGGCGCAACGCATGATCGAAACGCACATGCGTCAGTTGCATATCGATCAATTGAACAGCGTGAACGCCAAGGCGGCGGCGCTCGCGCACGAGATCAACCAGCCCTTCGTGGCTGGCGCGCTCTATCTCAAGGCGGCCAAGCGCCTGTTGAGGCTGCCGGAAGATCGCCGCGGCGGCAGCGTCGACGCCATGCTTGACGAAGCCGCCGCCCAGATGTTGCGCGCTGGACGCATCATGAGCCGTTTGCGCGAATTCGTCGGCGGCGGCGAGCCCGACAAGATATTCTTGAACATGCACGACTTGATACGGAGCGTATCTGAACAGATGGCCGAGTCGGCAAGACGAGCAAACGTCAAGCTGTCGCTGCAACTGCGCGCGGAGCGCGATCGCGCCGTTGTCGACAGGGTGCAGATCACGCAGGTGCTCGTCAACCTGATCCGCAACGCCGAAGAGGCGATGGGCGCATCCGCCGCGCGCGAGATCGTCGTCTCGACCGTCCTTGATGCGCCCGATGTCATCCGCGTCGACGTGGCCGATACCGGGCCGGGTCTGTCGGACGAGATCAAAAAGACCCTGTTCGAACCGTTCAAGACTACCAAACAATCTGGAATGGGCGTCGGCTTGCCGATTTCGCGGTCGATCGTCGAAGCCCATTTCGGACGGATTTGGGCCGAGAATCGCGCCGGCGGCGGCGCGATTTTCAGCTTCACGCTGCCATTGACTGAGACCGAGGGCGAATGATGGGCTATGCCAAGAAAGTGCATGTGATCGACGACGACGCGGCCGTTCGCGGCGCTCTTGACGCGCTTCTGACGGCGGAAGGATACGCGGTTCGAACCTATCCTTCGGCGCGGAGTTTTCTGGACGCGAACGACGCCTGCGATTGCGTCGTCACTGACGTGCGCATGCCGGATATGTCCGGCATCGAGCTGGTGGCGCGCATGAAGGCGCTGAAGCGCCAGACCCCGATCATCGTCATTACCGCTTACGGCGATGTGAGGCTGGCCGTTCAGGCGATGAAATCGGGCGCCGCCGACTTCATCGAAAAGCCGTTTGACGACGAGGATCTGCTGGAGCCTGTTCGATCAGCGCTTTCGGCGGACAGCGCCACGCCGGCTCGAACCGGGGAAGAAAAGGCGATCCGGGAGCGGTTAGCGACTTTGACCTGCAAGGAAAGCGCGGTTCTGGCGGCCATCGTCGAGGGCAAGCTCAACAAGGTCATCGCGCAGGAGTTCAACGTCAGCGTCCGAACGATCGAAACGCATCGGGCCAATATCATGGCGAAGCTGCAAGCCGGCGGCCTTTCCGAGCTCGTGCGCATGTTTCTGCTCGTCGGGCGGGACACGACCGATATCTGAGGCGTCCGCATCGGACGAGCTATCCGACCGCGAACGCCGCCTTCAGTCCATCAAAAACAAAAAACCCGACTTCGCAGCCGGGTTTTTGTCAATTGCTTTGATTGTTTCGAGCCAAGGCTCAATATTTGGCGACGACCGGCTCCGGCGCGCAGAATTTGTAAGCGAGGCCGACACGAACGGCTTCCTCGGTCACATGATGCGCGTAGCTGAAGTACTCGCGGCCCGAGACGTTGGTCTGGTCATCCGTGCCGAAATCGGTGTAGCGATACTCGGCCCGGGCGAGCCAATGATTGCTAATGGCGTATTCGAGGCCGGCGCCAAGCGTCCAGCCCAGCAAGGTCCTGTTGGTCGTGGCGATCGTTCCGTCGACGAACTTGCCATCGGCAATCGCCAAACCGCCGGTTGCATAAAGGAGCGTGCGGTCCATGGCGTAACCGAGACGAACGCGCGCCGAGCCTTGTTCCGGCAGTTTGTAGGTCTCGTAGCCGCCGCTCAGGGTTCCGTGGATTCCGGTCAGTTCGGCGTCCAGTTCCACGCCATAGACGATATTGCCGGATTGCCAGTTGTGACCGCCATAGAGTCCGCCGAGCAAGCCCTGCATCTTGATCGCGGGTTCGGGCGTGGTGGCGGGCGCCGGGCTGCCGATGTTGAAACCGTAATCGAAGGCGTCGCGCGCCCAACCATAGCCGATGTCGGCGCCGATGTAGGAGCCGGCCCAGGAGAAAGGAGCCGCGGCGAAGGCCGCCGGCGGCGCCTTGGTGGAAGGCAGATCGGCGGCGAAAGCCGAAGTGGCGAAGCCGGCGACGATCATGCCAGCGAGTAAGAATTTATTGATCATCATAGGATTGCCGATTCTTTAAAAATTCAGATGCGCGACCTTAGCATCTTGAAGAAGCCGGTGAAGCAAAAGGCCAGCGATTTCAAATTTTCCGCGCGCCAGTGACAAATTGGCAACATGCGTCGCGGCGTATTCTCGCAAGGGTTGCGACATGTTCTCGCAAGGGTTTCGAAATTAAGAAAAAAGCCCGGCCGCAGGGGCCGGGCTTCGCATCCGCTTCAGTAGAATTGGATCAATATTTGGCGACGACCGGCTCGGCTTCGCCGAACTTGTAGTTCACGCCGACGCGGACGATGTTCGCGGTGGTCGTGACGCCCAGGCTCGCAGCGGTCCGTCCGAGCAGGCCATTGTACAGGTTGGCCGTTCCGAGGTCGGTGTAGAGATATTCGGACTTCACCGTCCAGTGGTTGGTGACGGCGTATTCGAAGCCGGCGCCGACAACCCAGCCGGAACCGGTCGTCGACTTGGAAATGCCGAACGAACTGTTTCCAACCGAAGCGTTCGCATAAGATGTGACGCCGCCGTAGGCGTAGCCGCCGGTGGCGTAAACCAGGAAGCGCTCGACCGGCGTGACGCCGAGGCGGGCGCGGACGGTGCCAAGATCGTTCAGCTTGGAGCCAGCGTTGAGGGTGAAGGGCAAGAAGCCGCCGAGGGCGCCGCTGGCGCCGACGTCGCCCTTGATCGCGGAGGCGTCGATGTCCGCCTCAAGGCCAAGCACCCATTGGTTGACCTGATAATTGTAGCCGATCTGGCCGCCGCCGAGGAAACCGCCCGACGTGAGATGGCCGACCGCAGTCGTGCTCCCGAGGCTGGCGGGATATTTGAATTCGTCGCCGCCGTAGCCGCCGTTGACGCCGATATAGAAGCCGGTCCACGAAAAACCGGGCGCGGCGTAAACCGGCGCATCTTTACGCGACGGCAAATCACAGGGCTGTTCAGTTCTCTAGACTTTAAGTGCGCTTGGGGATTCCAGCGAGCGAAAATGTGTGAATTTATAGGCGACAACCCGAATCGGAGGTTGTCGTATGGCGGTGTCGTTGCTGGAGATTTTGCGCTCGGTTCCAGATCATCGTCGACGGGAAGGGCTTCGGTTTGAACTGGCGACGGTGGTGCTCTATGCGATCCTGGGCATGGTCGCCGGCGCCAATTCCTATCGGCAACTGCATGAATTTGTTAATGCTCATCGACAGCGACTGAACAAAGCCTTCAATCTGAGCCTGCGTTATGCGCCGTCCTATTCGGGCTTGCGGCTGATCTTGCAAGGGATCAATTCAACGGCTCTGGAGGACGCGTTTCGCCGCCATGCCGCGTCGCTGCCAACGCCGCCATCGCCCGAGGGGCCCACGGCGATTGCCGTTGACGGCAAGACCCTGCGCGGCAGTTTCGACGCCTTTTGCGACCGAAAGGCCGCGCATATGCTGTCGGCGCTGCGCCAGGCCGATCAAATCGTACTCGGCCATCTGATGGTTGACGAGAAAAGCAACGAAATCCCGGCGGCGCCGGAATTGATCGAGGCGCTCGGTCTGAAGGGCTGCCTCTTCACGCTCGACGCCGAGCATTGCCAAAAAAAGGATTTGCCCGCGTGATCGCTTCGGGCAACCATCTGCTCACGCAGGTCAAGGACAACCAGCCGAAACTACGCCGCCAGCTCGAACTTGGATCGATGGGGCGCAAGCCAAGCGGCTCCGCGACGAGCAAATCCAAAGGCCGCAATCGCTGTGAAACGCGGGACCTGACGGTGTTTCCGGCCAAGGCGTGGTTCCGCGGCGCGGCATGGGAACCGCTGATCAAAACCGTCCTGCGGTTGGAGCGCTCCGTGTCCAAACGCGACGCAAAAACCGGGTATTGGAGCCAGACGAGCGAGATCGTCTTCTGGGTCTCCTCGCTCAGCGGTCCAACGCCCGAACAATGGAATGAACACATACGCCGGCATTGGCGGATCGAGAACTCCAGCCATTATGTACGCGATGTCACCTTCGCCGAGGACGCTTCACGCATTCGCAAGAACCCGGACATCGCCGCCCGCTTGCGCTCCTTCGCTTACAACCTGCTCAGGGCCGCAGGATGCGATAACATCAAAAACGCCAGATGGCGCGCAGCGCTCGACCTCAATCTCATACTCGACATGCCTGGACTGTATTGAGAACTGAACAG
>CAVTNU010000003.1:0-13643 GCA_963736175.1 uncultured Alphaproteobacteria bacterium
CAGGCTGCTGAAAAACCCCTTCCGTTTCAGCTTCGGTCGTGATTCCATCGCTTTGAGACAGGAGCGACGGAATGCGCGGGACGGACGAGGGATCAGGGCGGCTTTTCAGCTATGTCGATCTGGAGTCGCGCGTTCGGCGCGACCATCCGCTGCGCGTGATCCGCGAGATCGCCAACGCGGCGCTCGCGACACTGGCTGCGGATTTTTCGGAGCTTTACTCCAGGACGGGCCGGCCTTCGGTCGCGCCTGAACGGTTGCTGCGGGCGATGCTGCTGCAAGCCTTTTATTCGG
The DNA here is from genome assembly GCA_963736175.1 of uncultured Alphaproteobacteria bacterium. Classification (GTDB taxonomy): domain Bacteria; phylum Pseudomonadota; class Alphaproteobacteria; order Rhizobiales; family Beijerinckiaceae; genus Rhodoblastus. Next base: position 292 of record CAVTNU010000003.1, read on the forward strand.
TGCGCTCCGAGCGGCAATTGATGGAGCGTCTCGACACCGATTTGCTGTTTCGCTGGTTCGTCGGCCTTGGCGTCGACGATCCCGTGTGGGACGCGACGGTGTTTTCCAAGAACCGCGACCGCCTGCTCGACGGCGCGATAGCGGCTAAGTTTCTCGCCGCCGTCCTGGCGCAGCCTCGGGTCAAAAGGCTGATGTCGAGCGATCATTTTTCGGTCGACGGCACGCTGATCGAGGCTTGGGCTTCGATGAAGAGTTTCAAGCCCAAGGATGGCTCCGGCAACGAGCCGCCGCCCGATTCCGGCCGCAACGCCGAGGTGGATTTCAAGGGCGAGAAGCGCTCGAACGAGACCCATGCTTCGACCACCGATACGGAAGCCAGGCTTTATCGCAAGGGCGCCGGCATGGAGGCCAAGCTGGCTTTCCTCGGCCATGCGTTGATGGAGAACCGCGCCGGACTGATCGTCAACGCCTGCCTGACGCCAGCCGACGGACATGGCGAGCGCAACGCCGCGCTTGCGATGATCGAACCGCTCGCCAATCGCCCTGTTGGCATCACGCTTGGCGCCGACAAGGGTTATGACGTGCGCGTTTTCGTCAACGAACTGCGCGCGATGAACGTGCGCCCGCATGTGACGCAGAACACCAACGGACGGCGCTCCGCAATCGATGGCCGCACCACGCGCCACCCCGGTTATGCGGTGAGCCAGCGCATCCGAAAACGCATCGAGGAAGCCTTCGGCTGGATGAAGACCGTCGCCGGCCAGCGCAAAACCAAGTTTCGGGGCGTCGAGCGGGTCGGCTGGTCGTTTGCCTTCGCCGCCGCAGCCTACAACCTCATCCGATTGCCGAAATTGATCGAAGAAAGGGCGGGGTAAGGGGGAAGTGGCGCCGCCAAACGCTCGCCGACGCCGGATTCGGCAAAAAACAACGCTCAAATCGCCGACAAAAATCCGCGCCGGGCGATAGTAACCGACGAAATCGGGGCGTTTTTCAGCCAGGCTGCTGAAAAACCCCTTCCGTTTCAGCTTCGGTCGTGATTCCATCGCTTTGAGACAGGAGCGACGGAATGCGCGGGACGGACGAGGGATCAGGGCGGCTTTTCAGCTATGTCGATCTGGAGTCGCGCGTTCGGCGCGACCATCCGCTGCGCGTGATCCGCGAGATCGCCAACGCGGCGCTCGCGACACTGGCTGCGGATTTTTCGGAGCTTTACTCCAGGACGGGCCGGCCTTCGGTCGCGCCTGAACGGTTGCTGCGGGCGATGCTGCTGCAAGCCTTTTATTCGGTGCGCTCCGAGCGGCAATTGATGGAGCGTCTCGACACCGATTTGCTGTTTCGCTGGTTCGTCGGCCTTGGCGTCGACGATCCCGTGTGGGACGCGACGGTGTTTTCCAAGAACCGCGACCGCCTGCTCGACGGCGCGATAGCGGCTAAGTTTCTCGCCGCCGTCCTGGCGCAGCCTCGGGTCAAAAGGCTGATGTCGAGCGATCATTTTTCGGTCGACGGCACGCTGATCGAGGCTTGGGCTTCGATGAAGAGTTTCAAGCCCAAGGATGGCTCCGGCAACGAGCCGCCGCCCAATTCCGGCCGCAACGCCGAGGTGGATTTCAAGGGCGAGAAGCGCTCGAACGAGACCCATGCTTCGACCACCGATACGGAAGCCAGGCTTTATCGCAAGGGCGCCGGCATGGAGGCCAAGCTGGCTTTCCTCGGCCATGCGTTGATGGAGAACCGCGCCGGACTGATCGTCAACGCCTGCCTGACGCCAGCCGACGGACATGGCGAGCGCAACGCCGCGCTTGCGATGATCGAACCGCTCGCCAATCGCCCTGTTGGCATCACGCTTGGCGCCGACAAGGGTTATGACGTGCGCGTTTTCGTCAACGAACTGCGCGCGATGAACGTGCGCCCGCATGTGACGCAGAACACCAACGGACGGCGCTCCGCAATCGATGGCCGCACCACGCGCCACCCCGGTTATGCGGTGAGCCAGCGCATCCGAAAACGCATCGAGGAAGCCTTCGGCTGGATGAAGACCGTCGCCGGCCAGCGCAAAACCAAGTTTCGGGGCGTCGAGCGGGTCGGCTGGTCGTTTGCCTTCGCCGCCGCAGCCTACAACCTCATCCGATTGCCGAAATTGATCGAAGAAAGGGCGGGGTAAGGGGGAAGTGGCGCCGCCAAACGCTCGCCGACGCCGGATTCGGCAAAAAACAACGCTCAAATCGCCGACAAAAATCCGCGCCGGGCGATAGTAACCGACGAAATCGGGGCGTTTTTCAGCATCCTGCTAGGCCAACCAAATGTCAGGCCATGTCAAAATCCTGGTCCTGCTGCGCTTCGGCGACAGCGACGGCGGTCATGTTGACAATGCCGCGCGCCGTGACCGACGGCGTAAGAATATGCACGGGCTTGGCCGCGCCGAGCAGAATCGGCCCGACAGGCAGGGCGTCGGCCATCATTTTCGTCATCTGATAGGCGATATTGGCCGCCGACAGATTAGGCATGACCAGCACATTGGCCTCGCCTTTGAGGCGCGAGGCGGGCAACACGCGGTCCCTTATCTCCTGCGAAAGGGCGCTGTCCGCCTGCATCTCGCCGTCGACTTCGAGATCGGGCGCGTGCATTCGGATGATGTCCAGCGCCGCGCGCATTTTCACCGTCGAGGGCAGATCGTCGGAGCCGAAATCGGAGTGCGAAACCAGCGCGATTTTCGGCGTCAGGCCGAAACGGCGTACCTGCACGGCGCAAAGCAAGGTCATCTCGGCAATTTCGGCGGCGCTGGGGTCGGCGCGCACATGGGTGTCGGTGATGAAAAACGCGCCTTTGTTGGTGATCATCAGGCTCATCGCCGAATAATCCGAGGCGCCGGGCGCAAGGCCGATGATGTCCTTGATATATTTCAGGCGCGAGGCGAATCGGCCTTCCAAGCCGCAGAGCAGGGCGTCCGCTTCGCCGCGTTTGAGCGCCAGCGCCCCGATCACCGACGCATTGGTGCGCGCCAGCGTTTTCGCCGTTTCCGGATTGATGCCGGCGCGGCCGGCGACGGCGAGCAATGTGGCGACGTAATCCTTGTAACGGGGGTCGTCGCTCGGATCGATGAGCTGGAAATCCTTGTCGATCTCGATCGTCAGGCCGAATTGCTGCAACCGTTTGACGACGACATTACGGCGTCCGATGAGAATGGGGTGGGCGATCCTTTCCTCGACCGCCGATTGCACGGCGCGCAACACGCGTTCGTCCTCGCCTTCGGAATAGACGACGCGTTTGGGATTGGCCTTGGCCGCCTGCATCAGCGGCTTCATGATGAAGCCCGAGCGGAACACGGTGCGCGCCAGCCGCTCTTCGTAAGCGACGAAATCGATGATCGGCTTGCGCGCCACGCCGCTGGCCATCGCCGCGCGCGCCACAGCGGGGGCGATACGCAGGATCAGGCGCGGATCGAACGGCGAGGGAATCAGCGAATTTTTGCCATAGGTGGGAGCCTTGCCGCCATAGGCGCGCGCCACGACCTCGGACGGCGCCTCGCGCGCCAGCTGCGCGATGGATTCGACGGCGGCGAGCTTCATCGCCTCATTGATGGTGGTCGCCTGAACGTCGAGCGCGCCCCGGAATATATAGGGAAAGCACAGAACATTGTTGACCTGGTTGGGATAGTCGGAACGACCGGTGCAGATCAGCGCGTCGGGGCGCACGGCGAGCGCGTCTTCCGGCTGGATCTCCGGCGTCGGATTGGCAAGCGCCAGAATCAGGGGCGTCGGCGCCATGCGGGCGACCATCTCGGGTTTCAGCACGCCGCCCGCTGAAAGGCCGAGAAACACATCGGCGTCGACGATGACTTCGCCGAGTCCGCGCGCCGGCGTGTCTTGCGCAAAGGTTTCCTTCAGCGGGTCCATCAACTTGACGCGGCCTTTGTAGACGACGCCTTCGAGGTCGGTGACGAAAATATTTTGCCGCCGCGCGCCCAGCTCGATCAGCAGATTGAGGCAGGCCAGAGCCGCCGCGCCCGCTCCCGAGGCGACGATTTTCGCCTCTTCGATCTTTTTGCCAGCGAATTCCAGGCCGTTGCGCACGGCGGCGCCGACGATGATGGCGGTTCCGTGCTGGTCGTCGTGGAACACAGGGATAGACATGCGCTCGCGCAGGCGCCGCTCCACCTCGAAACATTCGGGCGCTTTGATGTCTTCGAGATTGATGCCGCCAAAGGTCGGCTCCAACGCCGCGATCGTGTCGACGAGCTTGTCGACGTCATTTTGCGCCAGCTCGATGTCGAACACGTCGATGCCGGCGAATTTCTTGAACAGAACGGCCTTGCCCTCCATCACCGGCTTGGCGGCGAGCGGACCGATGTCGCCAAGGCCAAGCACAGCGGTGCCGTTGGTGACGACGGCGACGAGGTTCTGGCGCGCCGTGTACTCGGCGGCGGCGGCTGGGTTCTCGACGATGGCCTGGCACGGAACGGCGACGCCGGGCGAATAGGCCAACGCCAGATCGCGCTGATTGCCGAGCGGTTTGGTCGGCGTGATCTCAAGTTTTCCGGGGCGCGGGTGGGAATGGTAGATCAACGCGCCGGATTTGAGATCGGAAGAAATTTTCGACTTCATCGACTCGTCCTTTTCGCGCCGCGGACCGCTTCGGTCGGAGACGTTCTGTGCTGATTGCAAATCGCAAACCGCCGCAGCGTAATTCGCTTCGACGAAGAAATTTTCTCATCGATCGCCGTCGACCGAATCGGCGTCGAATTTATTTCGTCGCCGGCAGACTCTACGCCGGGCTGGTTGGCGCTTGCGGCGATGTCGAGGCGGTTGAGGAAAGCCGTCGGCTCATCGACGTGCATGAATTCGCTCGTTTTGATCGGGCCGTCCTTGCCCTTGACGACGATGGAGAGATTTTTCGGTTCGCCGATGAATTTATCGAGCGCCTTCGCGAGCGTTCGCGCGGCCGGAACGCCGGCGAACAGCGTCGGCGCCTGATCGACAATGGCGCGCCATTCGGCTTTGATCTGGTCCGGCGTCTTGCCTTGCGACAGCGAGTAAAAGGCGACGGTCTTTTCGAATAGACCGCTGTTGATGATGCGCAATTCGACCTGATCGACGGTGGCGTCGAGCATTCTCGCGCGCCGCGTCTCGCGGTCGCCGTTGAAGGCGTTCTTGTCGATATTGCCGAAACGTCCGGTCAAGCCGACCGCGCCGATGTTTTGCAAATTGATCGAATATTTTTCGAGTGTATAGACGCTCGCGGCCGGCTCGAAATGGCCGGAAAACTGCAGATCGCCCTCGATCTTCGCCAGGCCCAGAGCCGTCAGCATGGCCGCGCTGTTCGACGCTTTCGGCATCTCGATCGACAGGCCCTTGAACTGCGCGACGGTGCTCAAAGGCGTCGTCGAATCCAATGTCTGATCGACATGCGTCGCGCCAAGTTTGACCAGGATACGATTTCCGCCGGGCGCGCCGGCCGGCAGGTCTTTGTCGGGAACGGAGAGTTCAATGCCTTCGCCGTCGAAATGCTCAAACCGCACCGCTCGCTCGAAAAATTCGCCGCTCCTGATCGCGTCGGCCAGTCCGTCAAACGCGACCTTGTCCCAATGGGCGGCGCCGATATGCAAATTCGAATCGCCGCTGTCGCCGGGCAGCAGCGCCTCGGCCGACCCCAACGCCGCATGGCCGACCGAACCGTCGGCGATATTGTCCGCGGCGATGTCGTGGAGCGTGAATGTCGCGCCGTCGCTTTTGGCGACGACGGCTTCCGGGATGACGATCCGCGCCGCTTTGAATTTTTCCGCCAATGCGGCGGCCGCGTCTTTGTCGAGCGCGCCGTTGAAGAGCTTCGTCGCCTCGTCCTGCGTCAGATTGGTGTCGATCAAATCGACATGCTTGAACGTCACTTTCGCATCAGGGCCTGTCCGCCACACCGCGTTGTCGATCGCGACGTCGCCGGCCACAGCAATAGAGGGCCAGCCGCCGAGGGCGTTGGCCACTAATACAGCCGAGCCGAGCGCCAGCGCGCGAAATCGGAATTGCGGCATTGGTGAGGTCTCCTGATTTGGCGTCGGCTTGAGAAAGTTTGACAATTCTGTAAGCAATTCCCCGAAAATTCGGTGTGATCAAAACTCTAGCTATCATCATTGAGCCGGATTCGTTCGGCAACAATGGTTGTTGGGGCCAAACCAGGATAATTTATGACGCAAACCGTCGAAACCGTCACCCGTGACGAAGTGAAGAGGGGATTGGCGGACGGATCGATCATTCTGATCGATGTGCGCGAGCCCCAGGAATTCGCCGCCGGCCATATCCCCGGCGCGCTGCTGAACCCGCTGTCGCGCTTCGATATCGCCGCCGTGCCGAAGATCGAAGGCAAAAAGATCGTCTTTTTGTGCCGTTCGGGCCAACGCACCTTGAAGGCCATTGAGATGGCTCGTCTGAGCGGCCGGCCGGACGCGCATAGCCATTATGCCGGCTCGATGCTCGATTGGCTGGCCGCCGGCGAAACAATCGTTTCGGATTGAGGGACGCCGCCGATGTTCGCCCTCGACTCCGGCCGCCGATCCGGGCGTGCGGCGCGAAAAGCCCGCCGCGCTTGTGTCGAGGCGCTTGTTTCGCCGATTCTGCGCTAGAATTACGCGGCGAATCAGTGAAAGCCACGCCTGATGGATTGTCTGCCGCCGCCGAAAGGGCTGAGCCCCGCCGATTATGAGGCCATCGAACAGGCCGTGCAGGAGACGGCGCGCGGGCGCTGGTTCCTGTCGGAATATGCGCGTCGCCAGCGCGCCGAGGAGACGCAGGCGCTGCTCGATGCGCTGGGACGCATCGAAGCGAAAATGGCCGCGCCGGCGCCGCAGCTCGCGCCGGCTTCGCCCGGCGGACGACTGTCGGCGTTGCGCGCCGCCGAAATCGGCGAAAGGCTTTTCGATGCGCTCTGGCTTCTGAATTCGGGCGGATTTGACGAGGCTGAACAGGCGCGCGGCGAAATCGAAGCGCAGGCGCGCGCGCTGCTCGCCTGGCCGCAAGAGCGCCAGGGTCGGCAGGAGCCGACGGCGGCGGAGACCTTAGTCCCGCCAGCTGCGCGCATTGAAATCGAGGCGCAGCCAGCGCCCGCCGCCGCCGAGGCGCCTCAAAATCCGGCCGCTTCTCCGCCGGTCGCGCCGCTTTCCCTCGCGTCGCCTTCGGTCGTGTCTGCGCGAGCCGCGGCGACGACGGTCGAGGCGCCGCCGGTTCGCGCCGTCATGACGTCGCGCGCGCCGGCCCTGCGGCCACAGGCTCTCGCGCGCCTCGACAAAGTGTCGACGCGCGAGCGTCTGGCTCTGTTCGCCTGAGCTGAAAAAACGCGCCCGAGGAAAAGCTCGCGGGAGCGCGAAGGGCCCTTTAGGCCGCCTGTGCGGCTGTCTCCGGCGTCTTCTCCGCGTCCGCTTCCTCGACGCCTTCACGTTCTTGCGCGAGAAGGCGCCAATGCAGGATTTCCATCGATCCGTCGAAATGTTCGGCGATCGCGGTGCAGGATTCGACGAAATCGCCGGTGTTGACATAGGCCACGCCGTCGATGTCGTGGACGGCCGCGTGATGGATGTGGCCGCAAACAACGCCGTCAACGCCGCGCCGGCGCGCTTCTTCGGCCAGCATTTTTTCGAACTCGCCGATGAAGTTGACGGCGTTTTTCACTTTGAGCTTGGCCCATTGCGACAAGGACCAATAGGGTAGGCCGAGCCTGCGGCGCGCCGCATTGAACCAGGAATTGCAGAAAATGGCGAAGTCGTAGGCCCAGTCGCCGAGATGCGCCAGCCATCGCGCATGGCGCACGACGATGTCGAACTGGTCGCCGTGGATCACCAGCATTCGTTTGCCGTCCGCGGTTTCGTGCACGACATGGTCGATGATTTCCACGCCGCCGAATTCGAAGCCGAGGAAGTCGCGGGCGAATTCATCGTGATTGCCGGGAACGAAAACGACCCTGGCGCCCTTGCGCACCTTGCGCAGCAATTTCTGCACGACGTCGTTATGCGCCTGCGGCCAGTACCAGCCCTTTTTCAGGCGCCAGCCGTCGACGATGTCGCCGACCAGATAGAGCGTGTCCGATTCATTGTGCTTGAGAAAGTCCAGCAGAAGCTCTGCCTGACAGCCGCGGGTGCCCAGATGAATATCGGACAGAAACAACGTGCGGTAACGCTTTGCGTCTTGTGCGTCGGTCATCGGCTGGCCTAGTTTGCGCGTCATTACGCCTGTGCTGCCAGATGATTGTTGCGGGCGCGTGACAATCGTCATGTCTGATGCGCGGCGCGGGATGGAGGAGCGTCATGGACCTCGGTATATTCGGCCGCAAAGCCATAGTTTGCGCGGCAAGCCGCGGGTTGGGCGCAGGATGCGCGCAGGCCCTGGCGGAAGCAGGATGCGAGCTTGTGGTTAACGGCCGCGACGAGGCGTCGCTCGCCGCCACGGCCGCCGAAATCACGCGCAGGACCGGCGCCGCGATTCGCTTCGTCGCCGGCGATCTCAATGACGCGGCCGTGCGCGCGCGCCTGATCGCCGCCTGTCCGGACGCCGATATTCTCGTCAACAACAACGGCGGCCCGCCCTCGCGCGACTTCCTGCAATTGACGCACGCGGACATGCTGGCGGGGCTTGAGGCCAACATGATCGCCCCCATCGAGCTGATTCAGGGGCTGATCGAAGGCATGGCGGCGCGCGGGTTCGGGCGCATCGTCAATATCACCTCGGGTTCAGTGAAGGCGCCGATGGCCGGGCTCGATCTGTCCTCGGGCGCGCGGGCGGGACTGACCGCCTTTCTGGCGGGCGCGGCGCGAAAATACGCGCGCTTCAACGTCACGATCAACCAACTGCTGCCGGGCGCATTCGACACCGACCGGATCGCCTCCGTCACCGCCCTGCACGCCAAGGCCGCCGGGGTCGACGCGCAGGACTTGCGCGCCGCGCGCGAGCGCGCCATTCCGGCCGGACGCTACGGCAGCAAGGAGGAGTTCGGCCAGACCTGCGCCTTTCTCGCCAGCGTCCACGCCGGCTATATCACCGGCCAGAACATCCTCATCGACGGGGCGCCTATCCGGGCGCCTTTTGACATGAACCGTCCATGTTGAAGGGCGTGGCCTTCAGAATCGCCGCAACGTTGGGCTTCACCCTGATGTCGGCGGGGGTGCGCCTGTCGAGCGGGCGTTTTCCCGTCGGCGAACTGGTGTTTTTCCGCTCCGCCGTCGCCATGGCGGTCTTGATCGTCTGGCTGGCCGCGCGCGGCGAATTTCCCGACGCGCTGCATACGAAACGACCTTTGGGCCATTTATTGCGCGGGTTTTCGGGCTCGGTCGGCATGTTCGCCAATTTCGCCGCGCTTTCGTTGCTCTCGCTGGCCGACGCCACGGCCTATTTTTATGTCGCGCCGATCTTCGTCGTTTTCCTGTCGGCGCTGGTTCTCGATGAGAGCATCAAGCTCTATCGCTGGGTGGGCGTGGCGGCGGGCTTTGGCGGCGTGATCTTGATGCTCGCCGAACATCTGGGGGTCGGCGCCGTTCTTGCCGGGGCGCCGTCCGCTCCGGCGTCGGGGCAGTCGCTCGGCGCCGCCATCGCCTTGGCGGGCGCCGCTTTCGCCGCGCTGTCGATGATCCAGACCAGCCGATTGACCCATTCCGAGCACACCGGCGCCATCGTGTTCTATTTTTCCGGACTGACCACCGGCGTCGGCGCGCTGGCCGTCGCGGCGGGGCTGCTCTGGCCCGCTGACTGGCCGGCGGCGGCCTTTTTCGCTCGCCAGCACTGGGTCGCCCCGGCGGGGCCGGAATGGGCGGTCCTGGTCGTCGTCGGCTTGGCCGGCGGGCTCGCGCAAATCGCGGTGACGCAATCCTATCGCTACGCCGACGCCTCGGTTCTGGCGAGTTTCGACTATCTGGCGATGGTCTGGGCGATGATCGCCAGCGCGATGATCTTCGGCGAATCGGTCTCGATACAGGTCGCTGTCGGCGCGGGAATCGTTTCAGGGGCCGGGTTGTTCGTGATTTTCTGGACGCAGCGCCTTGCCCGAGGAACGGTTTCGTTCGATATTCCAAACAAAATCGGCTAATAGAGCAAACGATTTTGCAGGGACTACCTATGGGCGTCGAGGGGCGGGACAAACAGAAGGCTTTGGAGGCGGGGGCGGTCGCCCTGTCAGGCCAATTGGGCAAGACCGTGCAGCGTCTGCGCAAGGCCTACAACCTGTCGCTGTCCGAATTGTCGGAGCAATCGGGCGTCGCCAAATCGATCATCAGCCAGATCGAGCGTAACGAGACCAATCCGACGCTGGCGACGATCTGGCGCCTCGCCCAGGCGCTCGACGTGTCGATCGAACGCGTATTGCAGGGTCAGCAGGACGAACCCTTCATCGAGAAGACCTCGAAGGGCGAAACGCCGATTCTCGTCTCCGACGACGGCAAGTGCCAACTCGCCATCATCGGCTGGATCAAGACGGTCGAATGGCTGCAAGCTTACGATTTCTATGCCGATCCGGGCGGCTCGCTGGAATCGGAAGCCCACCAGCGCGGCGCGGTGGAGTGCCTGTCGGTGATGGAGGGCGAGCTGGAGGTCGAGGTCGCTGGCGCTCTGGAAAGCGTCAAATCCGGCGAAACCTTGCGTTATCGCGCCGATCGGCCGCATGTCATCCGCAACAAAGGCGCGACGCCAGCGCACGCGACCATGGTCTGCATCCTCAAGGCCGCCGCGATGGAATGAACCGGGTCCAACCGGTTGGCGGGCAGAGCGTTGTATTTGGCGCTCATTACAACCAACGGCGCACGGACCGTTTGTACTCGACGTAAACTTCGCCAAGCCGCGTTTCCAGATAGCGCTCCTCGGGCAGAACGACGCCGAAGTGCACGACGACGATCGCTATGACGAGCATGAAGACGACGACGGGGCTGCCGAGCAAAACGGCGAGGCCGGTCAGCATTCCAGCCATTCCGACATACATCGGGTTACGGCTGAATTGATAGGGACCGGATCTGACGACCGAAGTTGTCGGCGAGACAGGCCGCACCGGCGTTCCAGCCTTTATGAAAAGGCGCCCGCAGACGCCCACAATCAACATGGAGAAGACGATAATGACGCCGCCGACGAGGGAACGCACGCCCGATAACGCGAAGGCGCCGAGCATGAGAAGATGCGCCGTCACTCCGACGATTGCGGCGAGACCAAAAATAATAGGCGGCGGCAGCACCATACCGACTTTCTTACGCTCGCTGATTTCCATGTTCGCTTCCTTCCGTCGCCGGAATCATCTTGTTTCGAAATCCGATTTTCCGCCGCCAAACTTGTCAGGGCGCTCGAAAAAACGTATGTTCACGGTGTGAACTATTGCGGAGCGTTCACGCTGTCAACATTCAATCGCCCTTCCTACCGGCACGGCAACCTCAAGACGGCGTTGCTTGATGCAGCCGACGCGCTGCTTGACGAAGGCGGCGCCGGCGCCGTGAGTTTGCGTGAGGCCGCCCGGCGCACGGGAGTATCGGCGAACGCAACCTACCGCCATTTCGCAGACAAGGAGGCGTTGCTCGCGGCGCTGGCGACCCGAGGTTTTGTGGAGCTGGCCGAGACATTGGTCGAGGCGGCCGCGCAGGCTTCGGACCCTATGGCCGCTATGGGTCAAGCTTATGTCCGTTTTGCTCTCGCGCGGCCGGGCCGCTTCCGCCTCATGTTTGGCCCCACGATCGCCGACCGGGAACTTTATCCGGAACTCAAAGATGTTGTAGCGCAGATCCGGCAGATGCTCCTTGGCGCCGTTCAATCGCGCGCGGCGCCCGGAGATGACGCTCGGGCGCGGACGCTTCGCGCATGGTCAATGGTGCACGGAATCGCCCAGCTTCTGCTCGACGGAATGCTGCCAGGCGCCAATCCAGAAGAGATCATTCGGCAAATCATAACGACGCGCGCTTGCGATCTTTGAGGTATGACGCAGCGACGCCGCCGACATGGCCTCCGGCGACGGCCTGTTCGGCGTGATCGGCCTGTTTCAGGAAAACCGCGCGAGCGCCGCCCCGATCCACATCACGCCAGCCATGCCAAGCGCGCAAAACACGGCGGCCGAGCCCATATCTTTGACGGTCTTGATGATGGGGTCGATCTGCGGCGTCGTGCGATCGCATAATTTTTCTATGCTCGTATTCAACAACTCGACCGCCAGTACAGCCAATAAAATCGCGATCAATTCCGCGCGCCGAAACAAATCCGGCGTAAGCAGGAAGGCGCAGGGGACGGCCGCAACCAGGACGGCGACTTCCAAGCGGAAGGAGCGTTCCGTCCTCAAGGCGCTGGCGAGGCCCGCGAGGGAGACTTTCAAGGCTCTGATAATGCGGTGCTTGCTCAAGATCGGACGCAGTTTCGATGGATGGAAGGGCGATTCGGCGGCGCCGATCGAACAATCGCACGAATTCGTTGCCGTTCTCTGTCTGGCGATCGCCATCGCGCGATAGGCTCAGGAATTGGACGCGTAAAGGCGCGCGTCGGTCAACTTTCCGGTCGACAAAAAGGATGGCTTTTCTAAGCGGCTATGAGACCGACAAAAAACTGCATTATTCTTCGGGTAAAAAGATGTTTCAAGCGTTACGACTGCGGCCGGGCTTGCGCTCCTGGCCTGGGGGAATGGCGATGGAAACTCTTTCGAGTTCACGGCAATGGTCCCTTGAGACCATCCCGACCAACCCCGCCCTTTGCATCGAAGAGCCGCGGTTCGGATTTCCGCGAGACGATTCCTTTCGCCTTCGGGCGCGAAACCGTGTTTCCCGTTTGGCGGACTTTTTGCAAGCCGCCGATTTGCGGGCGGTGCACAGGGCGACGCGAACGGCGCGGCCGCCGCTGCTCAAGGCGCTGGCGATAGCCATCACCAGACTGGGCAACGGCTGGATCTACCCGTTGCTGGTCGCCATTCTCCTGGCGAAATGGGGATTTTCGAGCCTGAAGATCATCGCGCCGGCGGCGCTCAGCGCCATGCTGCTGCATACCATCTACCCGATCATGAAGAGGTGGTTTTGCCGTCGCCGCCCGTTCCAGGCCGCGCCCGAGCTCAAGAGCCTGCTCGCCACGCTTGACGGGCATTCCTTCCCTAGCGGCCATACAATGACGATTGTCGGCGTGTTGACGCCGATTGTGATGCTTTGGCCGGCGGCCACCGTTTCGGCCGTGGCCATGGCGATCGGCATGGCCTGGTCGCGCGTCGCCACGGCGCATCATTATCCGAGCGACGTCCTGGCCGGCGCGCTTCTAGGTCTCGGCGTCGGCTATCCGATGACGGCCTGCGTCCTCAGTTTCTGGGGCTGAGCGAAAATCACCGTTGAGCGCCGCGTGGTTTCGACGCCGCCTTTTTTCATCCGATCGTGAGCTCGCGCC
>CAVTNU010000004.1:0-100926 GCA_963736175.1 uncultured Alphaproteobacteria bacterium
TGAAGGGATGTTCACAGTGGAACTCTATGCGAAGATCAGATGCGCCGTTTTCAACGACAGCAGCTCAAAAGCCGCGGGAAGCGGCGAAGCGATTTGGCGTTCATCGCAACACAATCTCAAAGATGCTCCAGTTTTCGATCCCGCCTGGCTATCAGCGGCGAGAACGGCCTGCTTCCAAGAAGCTTCGTCCACGCATCGGCGTGGATCGACAAGGTTCTGGACGATGATCGCAGCGTTCATCAGGAGCAGCGCCACACCGCGCATCGGATTTTCGACCGGCTGCGGGACGAGGAAGGATTCTCCGGCGGATACACGATCGTGCGCGAGTATGTCGCCCAGGCGATGCAGCGCGCCCGCGAGATGTTCGTGCCGTTGAGCCATCGTCCCGGCCACGCCCAGGCGGATTTCGGCCAGGCGGACGGCTATATCGCGGGCAAGAAGGTCCGCTTCCACTATCTTTGCTTGGACCTGCCGACTCTGACGGCTGCTTCGTCAAAGCCTATCCCGCCGAAACGGCGGAGGCTTTTTGCGATGGCCATGTCGCGGCGTTCGAGTTTTTCGGCGGCATGCCGCAGTCCATTTTATACGACAACACCCGGCTCGCGGTCGCCCGGATCGTCAAGGGCGGACAGCGGTTGCGCTCGCATATGTTCGCGGAGCTTCAAAGCCATTACCTCTTCAACGACCGCTTTGGCAGACCGGGCAAAGGCAACGACAAGGGCAAGGTGGAGGGGTTGGTCGGTTACGCCCGGCGCAATTTCATGACGCCTCTGCCGGTCGCGGAGAGTTTTGCCGCGCTCAACGCCCGCTTCCTCGACGCCTGCGTCAAGCGGCGGGCGGCGGTGTTGCGCGGCCACACCACGACGATCGCGGAGCGGATGCAGGCGGACCTCGCCGCGTTCAAGGACTTGCCGGCTGCGCCCTATGACGCCTGCCACAAGATCGCCACGCGCGTTTCCTCCCTGTCGCTGGTGCGTTACCGCAGCAACGACTATTCGGTTCCGACGCGCTATGGCCATCAAGAGGTCCTGGCGAAAGGATATGTCGACAGGGTCGAGATCGCCTGCCGCGGCGAGACGATCGCCACCCACGTCCGCAGCTACGACAAGGCCGATTTTGTTTACAACCCGCTGCATTATCTGGCTTTGCTGGAACACAAGAGCAAGGCGCTCGACCAGGCGGCGCCGCTCGACGGCTGGGCGCTTGGGGAATGCATTCATCGGTTGCGCCGGCTGATGGAAGCGCGGATGGGCAATCCCGGGCGCCGCGAGTTCATCCAGGTGCTGCGATTGATGGAAGACTTCCATCAGCATCAGGTTGAACAGGCTGTGACCGAGGCGCTGCGTCTTGGCGCCATCAGCTTCGACGCGGTGAAAATGCTGCTGCTGGCCAAATTGGAGAAGCGGCCCGTCCGGCTCGATCTGACGTTCTATCCTTATTTGCCAGCAGCCACGGTCGGCGCGACAGATCCGAGCGCCTATCTCGGACTTCTCGCCAACGCCGCTCCAGGACTGGCAAGCGCGGGAGTTTCCCCATGACGACGCCGCAGGATCCGACCTCCCCAACGATCGTCGCGCCGCAGGTGCTGCTGGGCAATCATCTCAAGGCGTTGAAGCTTCCCACCTTTGCGCGCGAGTACGAGAAGGTGGCGATGGAATCGGCGCGCGACAGCGCCGACTACCCGCGCTATCTGCTTCGTCTGTGCGAACTGGAACGCATCGACCGCGAACGGCGCAACGTCGAGCGCCGGATTCGCCAGGCCCGCTTTTCTCAGGTCAAGAGCCTCGACACTTTCGACTTCGTCGCCCAGCCGTCGCTCAACAAATCGCTGGTGCTGGAGTTGGCGCGCGGCGAATGGATCGAGAAGCGGCAAAATTGCATCGCACTGGGGCCATCCGGCACGGGAAAAACTCACATCGCCCTGGCCTTGGGGCTTGCCGCCTGCCAGAAGGGCCACAGCGTCGCCTTCACGACGGCCGCCGCCCTGGTGCATGAACTCATGGAAGCGCGCGACGAACGCCGGTTGCGCGCGCTGCAAAAGCACCTCAACACCGTCAAGCTGCTGATCGTCGACGAATTGGGCTATGTGCCGTTCACGGCGGTCGGTTCGGAGTTGCTCTTCGAGGTCTTCAGCCAACGCTACGAACGCGGCGCCACCCTGGTGACCAGCAATCTGCCCTTCGATGAATGGACTTCGGTCTTCGGTTCGGAACGGCTGACCGGCGCCTTGCTCGATCGCCTGACCCATCATGTCCACATCCTGGAAATGAACGGCGACAGTTTCAGGCTCGCCGCCAGCAAGAAAACCCAGCGCAGATCCGGCCATGTGGCGAACCTCGCCGCAAAAACAACCAGCGAAGGAGACGTTGAGCCCAAACCCTAAATCGCCGCCGCGCGCATTGAGCCGCGCTTCGCTACGCTCCGCGCGGCTCAATGCGCGCGGCAATGCCAAATTCCAGGGCTTTACGGCCCTTTTCTCTCAACCCGACTGGTACACTTTTACGCCGCCATCTGGCACATTTTGCCGCCGCCGTTGACAACTTCGAAAACCTGACGCGAAACGCCTTGGCGTTCATCCGCCTCGCGTCAATCCGCTTGATGATGCGAAAGCTATGTTTAAGCTCTTAAACTTCGCGGACAGACTCTTAGATACCGAAACCAAGTAGGCACCAAATGAAGCTTAGACGCAAATTCACATTCGCCTTTAGCGCAATAATGGTTTTGTCCACGAGCCATCAGGCATCAGCACGGACCGCTGATCCTAACAATCCCGATGACTTAGCAAAAGCGCAGGAAATTATATCAGAAGTAATGCTTAAAAATGTTGCAGAAATGCAAAAACAACTTCCACTTAAGATGGATGAACAAACAACTATGATTAGCGTTGCGTTTTCTGCGATGAGAATGGCGCGGTCATATCGACTAGAGCATTTCCCGGCTAACCTGAACCATAGCCATCATGTCTGAAATAGTTTGAGCATTCCGGCGGGCTGAACTCGTCGAGGATGACGCCGATGCGGTCCCACAGTTGATCGACGGTTCTTTCTTTGGCCATGCGCAGCAGGGCCTTGAGCTTGGCGAACATCATCTCGATGGGATTGAGATCGGGCGAATAGGGCGGCAGATACAGCAATCCTGCGCCGGTTTTTTCGATGATCGCTCGCACGCCGGCAACCTTGTGGGCCGGCAAGTTGTCCATGATGACGACGTCGCCTTGGAGCAGGGTTGGCGCGAGGTGCTGCTCCAGCCACGCCTGGAAGATCTCGCCGTTCATCGGCCGATCGACGACCAGGGGCGCGATGATCGCGTTATTGCGCAGTCCGGCGACGAACGTCGTTGTTTTCCAATGGCCATGCGGCGCGTAATCGACCAGGCGCTTGCCCTTTTGGCAGCGCCCGCGCGTTCGCGTCATCTGCGTGTTTGTGCCGGTTTCATCAATGAAAACAAGTCGGCCTGGATCAAGCGTCGGCTGCGCCCTTTTCCATTCTTCGCGCGCCTTCGCCACGTCTTCGCGATGCTGCTCGCTGGCGTGCAGCGTTTTTTTTATAGCTGAGTTTGTGGCGTTGAAAGAACCGCGCAATCGAGCTGTCCGTGGTTTTGAACTGAAGCTCATCCAGAAGACGGGCCTCGATCTCGGCCAGCGTCAAGTCGCTCTCGCGCGCAACCAGAGCCAAAAGCCAATCCGCATGCGCGTCCAGCGGCGATGGTCTCGCTTTCTTGCCAGGTTTTTCTGCAAAGCTGCCCGTCTCTTGAAAGCGCCTGAACCATTTTATCGCCGACAATTCAGAGACCAACAATTGCCGCCCCGCAGCTCGCCGCGACACGCCGCCTTCGACCAACGCAATCACACGCTTACGCAGATCGAAGGAATGGCCTCGCGACATCTTGCGCCCCCAAATCAGAGAGAAGCGCAGAATCGCTCATTCTTGAGCTTAAGGGAATCCCGCCGCAGCAAAAATGCGAGTCAAATCAACCGGGGAATGCTCTAAATGTTAGCGGCAAAGACATTGATTTTGCCAAACTACGTGACAATGTTATCTCAAACAACTGCAACGAGGAGCATACAAGACGGTCTTTCGATTTCGGGCTTAAAAATGTTTTCGTGTACTTTGACAAAGATGAGCGACTTATCGGAACTGTCGTGGTCGATAAAACGGCATGCCGGTAACGACCAGAGCGGTAGTCGTCGCAAAGCCCCATTCCGTCAAATCACGCCTCTTCCCGCCCGATTGCAAAAGGTAGAGGTTTTGCAAGGGCGGTTCCGCTTCGCTGTCGCAAACCGCTTCCATTCATTCCGTTCTTGCGACGGCGTAGGTTTGGCGGACGGCAAAGAGCGCGAGCCACTTCGCGCGGACTTGCTCGAAAAGAGCCTGCGGCAATAGGCCCAAAGCGACGCTTGCCGGATCGCCGACCACAGCCGGCCGCAAATCCGGTCCTGGCCATGTAAAACGGTTGGCTTCCGTCACAACGATCCAAGAGCGTTCATCATCGAGGCCGAGACGGCGCTTTGTTGCGGCTGGAATCTCGACCGCGTGCGCAGCGTCGCCCGGGGGCGAATGGGTGATCGGCAACACCACTACTTTTTGCTCGCCTTCATCATCGGTCAGTGCGAGCAGAACTGCGCATGGGCGGTCTTTGACGCCTTCTTCTTGTCCGCGCAAATGCTCACGCTGCCAGAGATACGAATAGCGAATAACCAGACCAGGCCTTGGCGTTGGAAACGTCACGGGTCAGAGCTTCAGCTCGGAATTGAACGCCGCAGACTCTGCCGGAGTTTGGGCGTTCCGCACGGCTTCCGCATCGGCTGCTGTGAAACCATCTATTCCCAGCACTTCACGATCCCGGCGCTTAAGGCGGCGATATTCATCCGTGGAGAGCAGCACACAGCTTTCCCGACCATTGCGGGTCACGGCGACCGGCTGGCGCAAAGCGAGGTCTTGGTAACGGCCTATGTTGCGCTGAAATTCAGCAGCGGAGACCTTGAGCACGTCCATGCATCCTCCATCACATATGTTGCATAACATACATGAATTGCATGAATTTTGCGAGTGTTATGTTTTGGCCGGCAGAAAGCTCCGATCCTTGCGTTAGCAGGATGCTGAAAAACGCCCCGATTTCGTCGGTTACTATCGCCCGGCGCGGATTTTTGTCGGCGATTTGAGCGTTGTTTTTTGCCGAATCCGGCGTCGGCGAGCGTTTGGCGGCGCCACTTCCCCCTTACCCCGCCCTTTCTTCGATCAATTTCGGCAATCGGATGAGGTTGTAGGCTGCGGCGGCGAAGGCAAACGACCAGCCGACCCGCTCGACGCCCCGAAACTTGGTTTTGCGCTGGCCGGCGACGGTCTTCATCCAGCCGAAGGCTTCCTCGATGCGTTTTCGGATGCGCTGGCTCACCGCATAACCGGGGTGGCGCGTGGTGCGGCCATCGATTGCGGAGCGCCGTCCGTTGGTGTTCTGCGTCACATGCGGGCGCACGTTCATCGCGCGCAGTTCGTTGACGAAAACGCGCACGTCATAACCCTTGTCGGCGCCAAGCGTGATGCCAACAGGGCGATTGGCGAGCGGTTCGATCATCGCAAGCGCGGCGTTGCGCTCGCCATGTCCGTCGGCTGGCGTCAGGCAGGCGTTGACGATCAGTCCGGCGCGGTTCTCCATCAACGCATGGCCGAGGAAAGCCAGCTTGGCCTCCATGCCGGCGCCCTTGCGATAAAGCCTGGCTTCCGTATCGGTGGTCGAAGCATGGGTCTCGTTCGAGCGCTTCTCGCCCTTGAAATCCACCTCGGCGTTGCGGCCGGAATCGGGCGGCGGCTCGTTGCCGGAGCCATCCTTGGGCTTGAAACTCTTCATCGAAGCCCAAGCCTCGATCAGCGTGCCGTCGACCGAAAAATGATCGCTCGACATCAGCCTTTTGACCCGAGGCTGCGCCAGGACGGCGGCGAGAAACTTAGCCGCTATCGCGCCGTCGAGCAGGCGGTCGCGGTTCTTGGAAAACACCGTCGCGTCCCACACGGGATCGTCGACGCCAAGGCCGACGAACCAGCGAAACAGCAAATCGGTGTCGAGACGCTCCATCAATTGCCGCTCGGAGCGCACCGAATAAAAGGCTTGCAGCAGCATCGCCCGCAGCAACCGTTCAGGCGCGACCGAAGGCCGGCCCGTCCTGGAGTAAAGCTCCGAAAAATCCGCAGCCAGTGTCGCGAGCGCCGCGTTGGCGATCTCGCGGATCACGCGCAGCGGATGGTCGCGCCGAACGCGCGACTCCAGATCGACATAGCTGAAAAGCCGCCCTGATCCCTCGTCCGTCCCGCGCATTCCGTCGCTCCTGTCTCAAAGCGATGGAATCACGACCGAAGCTGAAACGGAAGGGGTTTTTCAGCAGCCTGTTAGGCGGCCACCCTGCCCTTTTTGGCGCGCGCCTTGAACAGGAAACGAATTGCCGCCGCCTCGTCGCGCTCAGGCAAAGAGGCCGCGCCCGCGCAATCTAAATCCTATCCTCGAATTGACAACCGCGCTCTATCGGCGTTTGCGGCGGGTGTCCTTCTTCCTGCCCTCGAACGGATTGTCGCCCTGCTTGCGCGTGATGCGGATCGGCACGCCAGGCAATTCAAAGTACTTGCGCAGGCCGTTGATCAGAAAGCGCTCGTAGCTTTCGGGCAATTCGTCGAGCTGATTGCCGAAAATGACGAAATGCGGCGGACGCGCCTTCGGCTGCGTCATATAGCGGATCTTGATGCGCCGCCCCGAGACCGCCGGCGGCGGCGTCTGATCGAGCACGCCAGCCAGCCAGCGGTTGAGGCGCGCCGTCGAAATGCGCTTGTTCCAAACTTCATGCACGCGCAGGACGGCGCTCATCAGCTGATCGAGACCCTGTCCGCTGGCGCCGGACACGGGCACGACGGGCGCGCCCTTGACCTGCGGCAGAAGCCGCGTCGCCTCTTCGCGCAACTCGATCAATTTCGCGCCTTTGTCCTCGATCAGATCCCATTTGTTGAGGCCGATGACCAGCGCCCGGCCCTCGCGCGCGGCGAGATCGACAATGGTCAGATCCTGCTTTTCAAAGGGAATGGTCGCGTCGAGCAGAACCACGACGACTTCGGCGAAACGCACAGCGCGCAAGGCGTCGGCGGCGGCCAGCTTTTCGAGCTTGTCCTCGACGCGGGCGCGTCTGCGCAAACCCGCCGTGTCGAAAATTTTCATCGCACGTTCGACGACCGAGCCCGATCCGCTGTCCTGACGCGCGCCGGACGCCGTCTCGCCCGAATGCGCCTCGTGGGCGCCGCGCCAGACGAAGTCGACGCCGATCGAGTCGCGCGTCACCCCCGCTTCCGGTCCGGTCAGCAAACGATCCTCGCCGATCAGACGGTTGATCAGGGTCGACTTGCCGGCGTTGGGACGCCCGACGATGGCGATGCGCAAGGGCTTGGTCGGATCAAGCTCGCTGCCGTCCTCGTCGTCGGCCAGAACCAGACGTTCGGCGACGCCCTCTTCGTCTTCGACCAGCGCGGTCTCGTCCGGCAGGGCCTTCAGCAAAGCCGCGTAAAGCTCGGCGAAACCATCGCCATGTTCAGCCGACAGGGCGATGGGATCGCCAAGCCCCAGGTCGAAGGCCTCATAGGCGCCGGCCTCGCCGGTCCGGCCTTCGGCCTTGTTGGCGATAACGATCAGGGGCTTGCCGGCGCGCCGCACCAACGCGGCGAAATGGCGGTCCTCCGGCGTCAGGCCGACGCGCGCGTCGATCAGGAAGAAGATCGCGTCGGCGTCGACGATCGCCGCCTCCGTCTGCGCCCGCATCCGTCCGCTCAAGGTTTCGACCGCGCCTTCCTCCAGCCCCGCCGTGTCGACGATAGTGAAGGCGAGATCGCCAAGCCTGGCTTCGCCCGAACGCCGGTCGCGCGTCACCCCCGGCTGATCGTCGACCAACGCCAGCTTCTTGCCGACGAGCCGGTTGAACAGCGTCGATTTGCCGACATTGGGACGCCCGATGATGGCGACGGTGAAACTCATACAAATCGTCCCAAGGGTTTTTCGCCGTTCATTTCGACGGCGCCGGCGGCGCGGCGGGCGGCATGAAGGGCGTCAGGGCGGGCGCCGGAGCGGCGGTCGAAACCTTGCCGCCGCGCACCAAGGACATGAAGCTTCCCGCGCGCGCGCGTTCTTCCGCCGAAGCGCCGGGATCGGCGACGACCCGATCGAGATAGCGGCCGGCGGCCTCGAAATCGCCGCGGTTCAAAGCGGCGAGCGCCAGAAATTCGCGCGCCGACATGCGGAACGGCGCGCCGGGCGCGCTGAGCGGCCCCAGGCGCGCGTCGAGCTCCGCAGCGTCGGCGACGTCGAGCCGCAGCAGCGCGGCGCGCAGGCGCGCGACATTCTGGAAAGCCGCGCCAACCGAAGCGTCGGCGGCCAGCGCGTCGAGCGCCTTCACGGCGCCGTCGCGGTCGGTCAGCGACAGCTCCTCGGCGCCGCGCAGACGGGCAAGCGTCCGGTAGCCCGCGGGCGCATCGGCGGCCAGCGCGTTGAACGCCGCATAGGCTTCGCCGGCGCGGCCCTCGCGCGACAATTGCAGCGCCGCCTCAAACTTCGCGCTGGCCGCTTCGGCCTTATGCAAGCGATATTGCGCATAGCCGGTCCAGATCGCCGTGCCGGCCACGATCGCCACGGCGAGGCCGAGAACCGCCGGCTGGAACCTGTTCCACAGCTCCAGCGCCTTGTCCTGACGAACGTCTTCGTCGACTTCGCGGAAAATATCAGACATTTTATCCAACCGCCTATTTCACACGATTTCGTGCGGAAGAGCCGGTTAACACGGCGCGTCGGCAAAGGCGAGTTTTTTGAAATCCCCGCCCGGCGGCGCCAATCACAAAATTTCGGTTTTCCCTTCGCCGCGACGCGCTCAGAGCGCTTCCCGGCCAGCTTGACGCATTCTGCCGGAGAAATTTCGCGCTGCGGCCAGGAGATTGGCGTGGAGCGCATCGAGGATGCGGTCAAGCCGATCGACGCCGCAGCAGCGCGAAAGGTCCCGGCCCTTCGGGTTCGGTTTTGGCGGGCGCCCGGTTCATCGTCCGCCTCAACCGATGCCCAAGCATCGCTTTTCGGCGTCCAATTTGCCGGATCGCCGCGCCAAAACCGAACAGAATGCTTCAATCTGACCGGGAAACGCTCTAATTTGCGGGCCATGTCGAACAACCCAATCCAGAAAAGCTCCGCCCCGCCCGTCCACATCGTCGGCGGCGGTCTGGCCGGCAGCGAAGCCGCCTGGCAAGTCGCCCGCCTCGGCGTTCCCGCGATCCTGCATGAAATGCGCCCCGAACGCGGCACCGACGCGCATAAAACAGAATTTCTGGGCGAACTCGTCTGCTCCAACTCCTTCCGCTCCGACGACGCGCAAGGCAACGCCGTCGGCGTACTGCACCGGGAAATGCGGGCGATGGAATCGCTCATTATGGCCTGCGCCGACGCCCATCAGGTGCCGGCCGGCGGCGCTTTGGCCGTCGACCGCGACGGGTTCGCGCTGGCGGTGACGCGGGCTCTGAAAGCCCATCCGCTGATCGAAATCCGGCGCGAGGAAATCGCCGGCCTGCCCTCGCCCGACTGGGACAATGTCATCATCGCCTCGGGGCCGCTGACCTCGCCGGCGCTGGCGCAGGCGATTGGCGAGACGACCGGCGAACAGGAACTGGCGTTTTTCGACGCCATCGCCCCGATCGTCCATTTCGACAGCATCGACATGGACAAGGCCTGGTTTCAGTCGCGTTACGACAAACAGGGACCCGGCGGCACAGGCGCCGATTACGTCAACTGCCCGCTCGACCGCCAGACCTACGAAGCCTTTGTCGACGCATTGCTGGGCGGCGCCAAGACGCAGTTCAAAGACTTTGAAAAGACGCCCTATTTCG
Organism: uncultured Alphaproteobacteria bacterium; assembly: GCA_963736175.1. Lineage (GTDB taxonomy): Bacteria > Pseudomonadota > Alphaproteobacteria > Rhizobiales > Beijerinckiaceae > Rhodoblastus. The sequence goes on from CAVTNU010000004.1 coordinate 9,894, forward strand.
ACGGCTGCCTGCCAATCGAGGTGATGGCCGAACGCGGCCGTGAGACGCTGCGGCACGGACCTATGAAACCGGTCGGCTTGACCAATCCGCACGACCCGACCGTGAAACCCTATGCGATTGTTCAACTCCGCCAGGATAACGCACTGGGAACGCTTTATAATATGGTCGGTTTCCAGACCAAGCTGCTTTATGGCGAACAGGTTGCGACCTTCCGCATGATACCCGGACTGGAGCGGGCCGAGTTCGCCCGGCTCGGCGGCCTGCATCGCAACACCTTCCTCAATTCGCCCAAGGTTCTCGACGTCAGCCTGCGCCTGAAAGCGCAGACGCGCCTGCGCTTTGCCGGCCAGATCACCGGATGCGAAGGTTATGTCGAGAGCGCCGCCGTCGGCCTGATCGCCGGGCGGATGGCGGGCCTGGAGCGTCTTGGCCGACAATTGCCGCCGCCGCCGCCCACCACCGCCATCGGCGCGCTGCTCAATCACATCACCGGCGGCCATCTTGAGACCATCGACAACGGCCCGCGCTCGTTCCAGCCGATGAACGTCAATTTCGGGCTGTTTCCGCCTCTCGACGTGTCGCCCAAATCGCCCGACGGCCGACGTCTGCGCGGACCGGAGAAGGCGCTCGCCAAGAAAAAGGCCCTGTCGGCGCGGGCCGCCGTCGATCTCGGCGAATGGCTGGAATCGAAGTGACGGGGAAGTTGGCTAAGACGCAGAAAATACGGCGCGTTGACGCCGATCATGGCGATTTGCCGAGAAAGGATTAAGTCTACAGGTGAGGGTTCGGCCGAGACTGGCCGGAGCTTCCAACTCCGTTTAAGGAGACGATAATGAAAAAGCTGGTCATTTCTCACGAAGCGTTCGTTTTTGTCGGCGATGGCCGCAAGGCGCTGTTCCTGCGCAACGACGGCGATGAGAAGTTCCTGAATCTCAAGACCGAGCGCGTCTTCGTCGATGACAATCCGCCGACGCACGAGCAGGGAACCGACCGCCCCGGTCGCGCCTTCATGGGCGCCAACGCCAACGGACGCAGCGCGATGGAGTCAACTGACTGGCACGAAATCGAGGCGCATCGCTTTGTTCAAAAAGTCGCCACGGCGTTGGAGACGCTCGTGCGCGAACGCGCCGCGCCGGCGCTTGTCATTGTCGCGCCGCCGCAAACGCTGGCGGAACTGCGGACCGTCCTGCACGCCGACGTCAAGGCGCTGGTCGTTGCGGAGATCGACAAGGACCTGACCAAAATGCCGGTTTGGGAGATCGAAAAGCATCTCGTCGCGTGAACGACGCGAAGGTCGGGGCGGTGGAAATTCTATCCGCGCGCCTCGACGAAACTGTCCAGCACGAGTTTACGCCCGGCCTTGTCGAAATCGATGGTCAGTTTGTTGCCGTCGACCGCCGCGACCGAGCCCGGGCCGAATTTGACATGAAAGACCCGCGCGCCCGGCGTGAACGTCGAAGTCGCCGTTGACTTGGCCATCACCTCGCCCTCGATCGTTAACGGCGCCTTGCGCCGCGACTGATCGAGCGGGCCGGGGTCGCGGGCGAACCCCGCGCCCTCGGCGCCCTGGCGCGCCTGCGCGCGCTTCCAGCCCGGCGTCGTATAAGTCGAGCTATAGGTATCCATGTTGGCGAAACGCGACTGCGCATAGCCGCCATAGGCGGAGCCGCTGGAGCGGCTGTCGGCGACTTCGACGTGATCGGGCGGCAGATCGTCAATGAATTGCGAAGGGATGGTCGTCTGCCAAAGCCCGTGAATGCGGCGATTGGTGGCAAAATAGATTTTCGCCCGGCGTTTGGCGCGCGTCATCCCCACATAGGCGAGGCGGCGTTCTTCCTCGAGACCGGCGCGGCCGTTTTCATCGAGCGAACGCTGGTGCGGGAAAAGCCCATCCTCCCAGCCCGGCAGGAAAACCGTTTCGAACTCCAGGCCTTTGGCGGCGTGCAGCGTCATGATCGACACGCGTTCGCCGCCCTCCTTGTTGTCGACGTCCATCACCAGCGAAACATGTTCGAGGAAAGCGGCGAGGTCGGGAAACTCTTCCATCGAGCGCACCAGCTCTTTGAGGTTCTCCAGCCGGCCGGCGGCTTCCGCGGTGCGGTCCTTTTGCCAGAAATCGGTGTAGCCGGATTTATCGAGAATTTGTTCGGCCAGTTCGTAATGCGTTTTGGTCTCGACCAGCGACGACCAACGGGCGAAATCATTGAGCAGATCGCGCAAGACGGCGCGCTGCTTGGGTTTGATTTCCTCGGTCTCGACCAGCGCGCGAACGGCGACGGTCAGCGGTACAGCCCGCCGACGCGCCTGTTCGTGAACGATCTGCAGCGTCGCTTCGCCAAGCCCTCGTCTCGGAGTGTTGACGATGCGCTCGAACGCCAGATCGTCGGACGGCTGCGCGACGACGCGCAGATAGGCGAGCGCGTCGCGAATCTCGAGCCGTTCGTAAAAGCGCGGACCGCCGATCACCTTGTAAGGCAAGCCAAGCGTGATGAAACGCTCTTCGAATTCGCGCATTTGGAACGAAGCGCGCACAAGAATGGCGATCTCGTCGAGGCTATGGCCCTGGCGCTGCAACTGCTCGATGTCTTCGCCGATGTTGCGGGCTTCCTCCTCGCTGTCCCAGACGCCGGAAACGCTTGGTTTTTCGCCAAGCTCGCCGTCTGTGAACAGGGTTTTGCCGAGACGATCCCTGTTGTGAGCGATCAGATGCGACGCCGCGCTCAGAATATGGCCGGTCGAGCGATAATTGCGTTCAAGCCGGACAACCTTGGCGCCGGCGAAATCCTTCTCGAAGCGCAGGATATTGTCGACGTCGGCGCCGCGCCAGCCGTAGATCGATTGATCGTCATCGCCGACACAACAGATATTGTTGCGCGCCTCCGGCTCGCTGCCGCGCGCCAGCAGACGCAGCCAGAGATATTGGACGACATTGGTGTCCTGATATTCGTCGACAAGGATATAGCGGAAGCGCTGCTGATATTCGCGCAGGACGTCGGGATTTTCGCGCAGCAGACGCAGCGACTCGAGCAGGAGATCGCCGAAATCCGCGGCGTTGAGAATTTTCAGCCGTTCCTGATAGAGGGCGTAAAGCCTGCCGCCCTTGCCATTGGCGAAAGCCTGCGCTTCGCCGGCGGGAACCTGCGTCGGGCTGAGGCCGCGATTTTTCCAGTTGTCGATCAGATAGGCGAGCGTGCGCGCGGTCCAGCGCTTGTCGTCGATGTCCTCGGCCTGCAGGACTTGTTTGAGCAGGCGGATCTGATCATCCGTGTCGAGGATGGTGAAATTGGATTTGAGCCCGACGAGTTCGGCGTGGCGGCGCAGGATTTTCGTCGAAATGGCGTGGAACGTGCCAAGCCAGGCCATGCCTTCGGCGCCGGGACCGGCGAGAGCGGCGATGCGCTCCTTCATTTCGCGCGCCGCCTTGTTGGTGAAGGTGACGGCCAGAATCTGGTGCGGCCGCGCCCGCCCCGAGGCGACAATATGCGCGATGCGGGACGTCAGGACGCGGGTTTTCCCTGTGCCGGCGCCGGCGAGAACCAGCACCGGACCGTCGAGCGCCTCGACCGCTTCGCGCTGTTCGGGGTTGAGCGCGGCGAGCCAGCGCGGCGAGCCCATCGCCGCGGACTGCGCCCGCGCGGCGAGGCCGCCGGCGCGCGGGCCTTCCCAATCCGCGCCGGACTTGGGCGCGGTTTCTTCAAAACCGTCGGTGTTGAATGGGTCGGACAAGATTTTGGCGCCAAAGGATACGAGAACGAATCGCTAGCGCCAATGTGGGGCGTCAATAGGGCCGTGTCGACCCTCGACCGGCGAGGCGGCCGATCAGGCCTTTTTCAAAAAGGCCGTTTTCAGCACCAGACCCTTGACCTTGTCGGTGCGCCCTTCGATCTCGTCCGGATCGTCGGTCAGATGAATGCCGCGCACCACCGTGCCGCGCTTGAGCACGGTGGACGACCCCTTGACCTTGAGGTCCTTGATCAGCGTGACGTTGTCGCCTTCGTTCAGAATTGCGCCGTTGGAATCCCTGGTCTCGCTCATTGTGCCCCCAACTCGGGCGCGCGCCCCGTCCGCCGAAGGGCTTAGCCTCTCCGGCGGGGATTTGTCCAGACGAGCGAGCCGACGCCGCGCGCCAACGACTATTTGTGGCCGAACGCCGGCCCCGACAAGAAATCGGCGTTGGCGTCATGTTCGCGCCAGTAGCGGGCGCGCAGTCGCGGCGCGATTTCCCAGGCGATCGGCGCCGACAACACCATGGTGATCGCCACCACCCATGGCATCAGGGTCATCGCTATGGCGGACAGAGGCGTCGCCAGAACGAGAACCGCCCCGACGCCGAACATTATCGCCTGAACCATGAGATAGACCATTGCAGCAATCGTAAAGCGAATGGACATAACAGCCTCCGATCGTTGAAATGCAGGCCAGACGCGCCAACACAACATCGTCCCGGCGCGGCTGACCGCCTGCAACCGTCACTCCACCACGAGAATTTGGCGAGCTGATGTTCAGAGCATGTTGTTCGTAAAGTTGCGTCCGCCCGAGCGAAAACATGACAGCGCCGCCGCGTCGGGCTAAACAGCTGCATGGTCCACGCCGCGCTGTTCGCCCCTTTCGCCGATTATGAATTCATGCGCCGCGCCCTGGTCGGCGCCTGCGCGCTGGCGTTGGCGGGCGCCCCGCTCGGGGTTTTCCTGATTCTGCGGCGGATGTCGCTTTCGGGCGACGCTATGGCGCACGCCATATTGCCCGGCGCGGCGATCGGCTATCTGATCGCCGGCCTTTCGCTGCCCGCCATGACGATCGGCGGCGTCATCGCCGGCTTCGCCGTCGCCATCGGCTCAGGCGCGATCGCCCGCGCGACGGTGTTGCGCGAGGACGCCTCGCTCGCCGCCTTCTACCTGATTTCCCTGGCCTTGGGCGTCGTCATTGTGTCGCTGCGCGGCTCCAACGTCGATCTTCTGCATGTGCTGTTCGGCAGTGTTCTGGCGCTCGACAACGCGACCATGATCCTGCTCGCCGCCATCGCCAGCGTCACCTTGTTCGGCCTCGCCTTGATCTACAGGCCGCTGGTGTTGGAAACGCTCGATCCGGCCTTCCTCGCCTCCGTCAGCAACGCCGGCGTCTTCACCCATACCGCCTTTCTGGCTTTGGTGGCGCTCAATCTGGTGGCCGGCTTCCAGGCGCTCGGCACCCTGCTGGCGGTCGGCATGATGATGCTGCCGGCGGCCTCGGCGCGGCTGTGGACGCAGAACATTTCCGGCATGATCGCGCTCGCCGCCGCGCTGGGCGTCGCAGGCGCCTACGCGGGCCTGCTGGCGTCCTATCATTGGCGGTTGCCGTCCGGCCCGGCGATCATCCTGGCCTGCGGAATCCTCTACGTCCTGTCCTTGATTTTCGGCCCGGTCGGCGGCGTCTTTCGCGCCCGCACGCCGCGTCGGCACCTCGAAGCGTGAGCGTCAGCCGCCTTTCGCGCAATCGGCGCAAAGCCCCTCAATTTCTACGGCGATACGCTCGGCGGCGAAGCCGCTCGACGCGGTCGTCCGCGCCAGACTCAATTCAACCTCGGCGTCGTCGAATTCCTGCGTCTTGCGGCAGTTGCGGCAGATCATGAAGCCAGCCCCGTGGCCGTGGCCGCAATCGGCTTGCCGGCGATGACAGGCGACATAAGCGTTTTGCGTTTCGAGCCGGTGGACAAGGCCTTCGTCGACGAGTTTTCGCAAGGCGCGATAGACCGTCGGCGGGCTGAGGCGGACCATCCCGCGCATGCCCTCGATCACATCATAAGCCGACATCGGCCTGACCGAGCGCGCCAGCAAATCGCCGATGCGCTTTTGCATTTCATTCAAAGGCGGCGGCGTTCTGGAGGGCATGGAGCGAAACTTTCCTTGACGTATGTTATAACATACGAACTATCATGGCCGGTGAAAAGTGGGATTTGCCCCTGCCCTGACGGAGGATCGGGAACGTCGATGCAAAGGAAAAACCTGTTCGGCTCATTGGCGGCCTGCGCATTCTGGCTGGCCTTCTCGCCATGGCCGGCGCGAGCGGAGCAAGCCCCGCATAAAATCGAGGTCGTCGCCACCTTTTCAATTCTTGCCGACCTGACCCGTCAGATCGGCGGCGACAAGGTCGAAGTCACGGCTCTGGTCGGACCCAACGGCGACGTGCATGTCTATCAGCCCAGCCCCAATGACGCCAAACGGCTGGCGCAGGCCGGGATGATCGTCGTCAACGGCCTGAAACTGGAGGGTTGGATCGACCGCCTGATCGCGGCGAGCGGCGCCAAGGCGCCTGTCGTTGTCGCCGCCAGAGGCGTCGTCCCGCGTGTCGCGACCGGCGACCAGGATGAAAACCACAGCGGTATTGATCCGCACGCCTGGCAGTCCGTGGCCAACGCCAAAATTTACGTCGCCAATATTTTGGCCGGCCTGATCGACGTCGACGCGGCCGACGCCGAGACTTTTCGCGCCCGCGCCAAGGCTTTCGAGGCGGAACTGGACCGACTCGATCTGGAGGTGAGGCAGGCCGTCGAGAAAATCCCGGCGCGGAAGCGCAAGATCATCACTACCCACGACGCTTTCGGCTATTTTGGCCAAGCCTATGGCTTCGCCTTTCTCGCGCCGCAGGGATTGTCCACCGAAACCGAGCCCTCAGCCGCCGACGTGGCGCGACTGATCAACCAGATCAAACGGGAAAAGGCGCCGGCCGTGTTTCTGGAAAATGTCTCCGACCCGCGCATGATGCAGCGCATAGCGGCGGAAACCGGCGCAAAGATCGGCGGCGAACTGTTTTCCGACCAGCTTTCGCCGCCCGACGGGCCGGCGGGGACTTACATTGATATGATGCGTCACAATATAAGGGAGCTGACCAAGGCCCTGGCCCGGTAATCGGCGCAACGTCCTTAATCGGCTAACGGAGACCAAATGTCCGACAAAACGCCCGTCACCGTCCTCACCGGCTATCTCGGCGCCGGCAAGACCACTTTGCTCAATCGGATTCTCAGCGAGGACCACGGCAAGAAATTCGCTGTGATCGTCAACGAATTCGGCGAAATCGGCATCGACAACGACCTCGTCGTCGGCGCCGACGAGGAAGTGTTCGAAATGAACAACGGCTGCATTTGCTGCACGGTGCGCGGCGATCTCATCCGCATTATCGAGGGACTGATGAAGCGCAAGGGGCGTTTCGACGCGATTATCGTCGAAACGACGGGCCTCGCCGATCCGGCGCCAGTGGCGCAGACCTTTTTCGTCGACGCCGACGTCGGCAATCAGGCGCGCCTTGACGCCGTCGTCACGGTCGCCGACGCCAAATGGCTCTCCGCCCGGCTCAAGGACGCGCCGGAAGCGAAAAACCAGATCGCCTTCGCCGACGTCATCTTGCTCAACAAGACCGATCTGGTCACGTCCGCCGAGCTGGAGGAGGTCGAAGCGCGCATCCGCGGCATCAACCCCTACGCCAAGCTGCACCGCACGCAGAAATGCGCCGTGCCGCTGGACGCGGTGCTCGGTCGCAACGCCTTCGATCTCGACCGCATTCTCGAACTGGAGCCGGATTTTCTTCAGGTCGACGAACACGACCACCACGATCATGACCATCACGGGCATAAACATCACGGGCACGGCCATCATCACGATGATCACGGCCACAAGCATGATGAATCCTGCGGCCCCGATTGCGGCCACGACCATCACGGCCACGGGCACGGCGATCATGGACATGACGGCCACAAACATGGCCATAAGCACGGCCCGAAAGTCTATCACGACGAGGAGATGCAGTCGGTCGCCGTCGTCGTCGACGGCCCGGTCGATCCGGACAAGTTCATGCCGTGGATTTCCGAACTGACGCAGCGCGAAGGCCCGAGCCTGTTGCGGACAAAAGGTATCCTGGCTTTCCCGGACGAGCCGAAGCGCTACGTGTTCCAGGGCGTGCACATGATTCTCGACGGGGATCTGCAACGCGACTGGAAGCCCGACGAAAAACGCAACAGCCGCATCGTCTTTATCGGCCGCAAGCTGAAGGCGGACGAATTGCGCGAAGGCTTCAAGGCCTGCGCCGCGTAAACCGGCTCAGCGGCCGCCGCCGCCGTCCTGTTTCGTCGGCCTCTTGCAGACCAACGCGCCCGGCTGGCAGGTGATCCCCGGCGTCGAGCAATGGATCGCCTCGCCCTGACGCACACAGATCACGCAGCCGTCGGTCCATTCCAGGCAGGCCGGGTTCTGCTTGCCATAAGCCTGGACGCCTGCGGGCTTGGGCGCGGGAACCGGCTCGGGCTTGGGCGCGTCGGCGAAAGCCGACCCGCTCGTCGCCAGCCCAAGAAAAATCGCGACGATCGCCCTGTTCAACGCCATTTGTCTTTCCCCCGTCGGCAAATTACGGCAATTTGCCTCGGCCCGCCAATGCTTGCGACGGACAACCGGTCTTTTTCGTCGATGAGGAGTTTCGCCATGCCGATTGACGCCGAAACCCGTTTGAAATTGACGCAAGCCGGTCTGACTCAAGCCGATTTCAGCTGGTTCGACGGTTTCGACTGGAACGACAAGGCGGTTCCCGCCCTGCGCGCCGACCAGATGGCGGATTATCAGCGCCGCGAAGCCGTGCTCAATAAGGCCGTGGCGGAATTGTCCTTCGCCGAACGCGGCGAGTCGATCGAGGGCAAGCTCGCCGCCGCCATCGGCGCCATCGTCGCCAACGCCAAGGACGCGCAAGACGGCGAGGATTAGTCGAACAGTTCTCGACGCGGGCGCGGGCGCCATGCTATGCGCGCGCCATGCTTGAAGGTCTGCCTCCCAATAACGCCGCTTATCTAATGTCGCTGCGATGCGACGAGGCGCAGGCGCGCGCCGTCGCCGACATCATCGTCGAAACGTTCGATCCGGCCGAGACCGCGGCCTCGGCCTTCGAGGAGAAAACCTCGACCGAGAGCTGGAATTCCGGCCCGTGGATCGTCGAGGCCTATTTCGGCTTTCCGCCCGACGAAGACAATGTGCGCGCCCTCGTCGCCGTCGTCGTCGGCGAGGAGCTGGCGAGCCAGATGGTTTTTGGACGGGTGGCGCAAAAGGACTGGGTCTCCGCCTCGCTCGAAGGCTTGTCCGCCGTACGCGCCGGGCGTTTTCTGGTGCATGGCTCGCATGATCGGGCAAGGCGCAAGGCCAACGACGTCGCTCTCGAAATCGAGGCGGCGCTGGCCTTCGGCACCGGCCATCACGGCACGACGCGCGGCTGCCTGCTCTATATCGACGAAATTCTCAAACGTCGCCGCCCGAGGGCCATTCTCGACGTCGGCTGTGGCACCGGCGTGCTGGCGATCGCCGCCGCGCTCGCCTTGCACGAAAAAGTTTCGGCCGGCGACATCGATCCGATTTCGACAGCGGCGGCGCGCTCCAACGCCGTTCTGAACGGCGCCGGCCCCTATCTGCGGCCGGTCGTCGCCAAGGGCGCCGCCCATCCGGGCCTCCGCGGCAAGCGCTACGATCTCATCCTCGCCAACATCCTGGCGCGGCCATTGCGGCAATTGGCGCCGGACCTGACGCGGCTGGCGATGCGCGACGGCGAAATCGTGTTGTCCGGCCTGTTGGCGCGCGACGCGCCCGGCGTGCTCTCGGCCTATCGCGCGCAGGGTTTTTTCCTCAAGAGCCGGCGCGACATCGACGGCTGGACGAGCCTGCTGCTGGCCCGTCGCGGCGCCGCCCCGAGGCCAGAGCGGATCGTGGGCGCGTAGCGTTTCGCGCTACTTTTTCCTTGCAAAGCGTAGCTCAATGCGCTACGCGGAGATTGTTGAGTAAGGCGATCCCGTGGCGATTCAAAGCTGGAAAAGCCCTCAGGCGCAGGCGATTTTTGAGGGGCGCGATCCTGGTAAGGGTTTCCCGGCAGACCTGATCAAAATGACCCGGCGGCGTCTTCAACGCATTGATGCGGCGGTGAGGGTTGAGGATCTTCAAGCGCCCCCCGGCCATCGACTACACCAACTCGAAAGCGACCGCGCAGGCGAATGGTCGGTCAGTGTGAATGACCAGTTCCGCGTCACCTTCAAATGGGGGCCCACCGGCCCTGAGGAAGTCTGGTTCGGCGACCATCACTAAAACATGGTCCTAAAAAGCTGAAGACTTTTTGAAACAGACCAGGGCAAAGACCGCGAAACGGAATGGACCGACATGGCGACCCACGATTACACCACGTTCGCGCACCCCCTCGCCCACCCCGGCGAGCATCTTCGTGAAGATTTCCTGCCCGAATACCGCCTCACCGCGGGCGCCTTAGCGAAAGCCATGGGATTGAAGGACCGCACGCGCATCGAGCGCCTGATCCGAGAGAAACAACCCGTTACGCCTGATACCGCGCTCCGGCTCGGTCGCGTTTTTGGAACCTCGCCTGAGTTCTGGATGAATCTGCAGAACCAGCATGATCTTTCGATCGCCGCTATCGCCGTCCGCGATGAACTGGTCTCTATCAGGGCGATTGAAGCCGCTTGAGCGAAGCTGAACCGCTCCGCGAATTTGGCCCTTTTGCAAGGCGGCGGCGCGGCATAGGCTTGTCCTATGTTCGAATCGCTCCATCAAACCTACGACGATGCCGCCGATCCCACGCAGGGCGCGCCGCGCCTAAAGGCCTTGCGCGAAGAACTGGCGCGGCGAAAATTGCACGGTCTCCTCGTCCCGCACGCCGACGCCCATCAAAATGAATATATGCCGGCCTGCGCCGAACGGCTGGCCTATCTGACCGGCTTCACCGGCAGCGCCGGCTTCGCCGTCGTGCTGGAGGACAAGGCCGCCCTGTTCGTCGACGGACGCTACACCGTGCAGGCGCGCCAACAGGTCGACGCGCTGGCGTTCGAGCCGATCGCGCTCGCCGCGACCGCGCCTGAAGCCTGGCTGGAGAACCATGCGCCGAAACACGCGCGCATCGGCTACGATCCGTGGCTGCACACCAAGGCGCAGATCGACCGCTTCGAGAAGGCGGCGGCCGCCGCCGACGCGCGGTTGATGCCACTCGACGACAATCCGATCGACGCGATCTGGCCCAACCGCCCTCCCGCGCCGAAAGGCGCCGTCGTCGTTCATCCCCGCCGCTTCGCCGGCGAGGACGCCAAGAAGAAACTGAAGCGCATCGTCGACGCGCTCGCCTGCGACGCCCTGCTCGTCAGCGATCCACATTCCCTCGCCTGGACCTTCAACATTCGCGGCGCCGATGTCGCCCACACGCCGATCGTCCTTGGCTTCGCGCTGATCCCCAAATCGGGCCGCCCGACTTTGTTTCTCGACGGCGAAAAACTCGACGAGAAAGTCCGCAAGGCGCTGGCTCCGCTGGCCGATGTGGAGGAGCCGGGCGCGCTCGAAGCCTATTTGCAGAAACTCGGCGTCGAAAAGGCCAAGGTTTATTTCGACGCCGCCACCGCGCCAGCGCGCCTGTCGCAGGTTTTCGCCTATGGCGGCGGCGTCAGCGTCTTCGGTCCCGACCCGATCGTCGCCCTGAAGGCGGTCAAGAACGCGGTCGAACTGGCGGGCGCAAGCGCCGCGCATCTGCGCGACGGCGCGGCGCTCGCGCGCTTTCTCGCCTGGTTCGATTCCGCGGCGGCGAAAGGCGGCTTGAGCGAAATCGACGCCGCGCGGGCGCTGGAGACATTTCGCCGCGAGGGCGGCCAATTGCAGGATATTTCCTTCCCGACCATTTCGGCTTTCGGCCCGCACGCCGCCTTGCCGCATTACCGCGTGACGCACGCCTCCGACGTCAAGATCGGCAAGGGGATCTATCTCGTCGATTCCGGCGGCCAGTATCTTGACGGCACCACCGACGTCACCCGCACGCTCGTTGTCGGCGCGCCGTCAAAAGCGATGCGCGAAACCTTCACCCGCGTGCTGAAAGGCCATATCGCCATCGCCCGCGCCGTATTTCCGCGCGGGACAACCGGCGCGCGGATCGACGCGCTGGCGCGCCTTTCGCTGTGGCGCGCGGGGCTTGATTTCGACCACGGCGTCGGCCACGGCGTCGGTTCGTACTTGTCCGTGCACGAAGGGCCGCAAAGCATTTCCAAGCGCCCCTCGCCGGCGCTGGAGCCCGGCATGATCGTCTCCAACGAGCCGGGCTATTACCGCGAAGGCGCGTTTGGCGTCCGTATCGAAAATCTGATCGTCGTCGAACGCCGGGACATTCCCGGCGGCGAACGCGAGATGCTGGGTTTTAACACCCTTACGCTGGCGCCGATCGAGCGGCGTCTGATCGACGCCAGACTGCTCGACGCGGACGAAAAGACCTGGCTCGACGCCTATCACGCGCGCGTGTTCAAGGAATTGTCGCCCCTCATTGATCCGCCGACGCGCAAATGGCTGAAAGCCGCGACGCGGAAGATATGAGCGCGACGATGGCGCGGGATGAGGGCTTGCGAGAGGTTGTCGCCGGGACATTTCAGTAAAACGCAGTGGCGCCGGCTCCCCGAAACCCGAGGACGGGAGACGGTCTGCGCCGATTAGAGCGGATTCGTTTTAATCCGGGTCATATCCAGCAGCTGCAAAGAAGTTGGCGCACTCTTGCGGCGTGAACGCCGGCATGAGCGCGCCGAAAGCGGCCCACAGGCCTTCGACCGTTCGTTCCGCGGCCTTGCGTAGCAAGGCCTTCAGTTTTAAAAAGGCGTTCTCGATCGGATTGAAGTCGGGACTATAGGGCGGCAGATAGAACAACTGCGCACCTGCCGCTTCGATGGCGGCGCGAATGCCGGGGCGCTTGTGGCTGCCGAGATTGTCCATGATCACGATGTCGCCAGGCGAGAGCGTCGGAACCAAAACCTGATCGACATAAGCCTGGAACCAGACGCCGTTGATCGGCCCGTCGAGCACCATCGGCGCGGTCATTCCACTCAATCGCAGAGCGCCAATGTATCGCCTACAAGATGCCGATGACGTGGGGCGTGCTGACGCCGATGGCGCGCGTCGAATATCGCCACGCCTTTGACGGCGGCTATGCGCAAGGGCTGAATTACGCCGCTCTGACGGGAACCCACGGCTATGTCGTGCCGGGTATGGCGATCGTCCGCGATTCGTTGACGGGCGGCGTCACCCTGCGCGCCGAAACCACCGACATGGTGACGCTGGAACTCGAATATCTCCTCACCGGCGGCATCGACAATCAACTCCTGGCGCAAAGGATCAGGGCTTCGGCGCGATATGTGTTCTGAAATCTTCGGAGCTTGCTCAGAGTTCGCGTCGGCGCTCAACGCGGAATTCCGGTAATGGCGCCGAGCCGTCGTTCGCCGACGCCGACGAATGGCTCCTTTAAACCGGAGTTCCGCCGACAGCGCGCTTTATTGTCGCCGCGCCAAAGTCGAACAGAACACGTATCTGGCCAGCAGCCACAAATCAGCCGGAATGCGTCATTGATCAGCGGCCTTCAGGATCGAAACCCAATCCTGTCGCCCGCCCAGCAGACGGAGAATCTGAACGGCATCTTCCGCGACCGTGTAAACGATCAGATGGCCTTCATGGACATGGATGCGCACGGGCGGTTTGAACTCGCCGCGCTCCCGCGCCAGCGTGGGCATCGCCGCGATCGTCTCGAACATCCGCGCCAGTTCGTCGATGGTGCGATCGGCCTGCTCGATCGACCATCTTTCCGCCGAGAAGCGCCAGATGTCGTCGAGATCAGCGAGGGCGCGCGGAGCAAGCCGGTATTGTCGCAGCTCACCGAACGACATGGCGCTCGCGCATGCGGAGTTTGAACGCAGCCGAATTGAAGGGCCGCGGCTCGCCGCTCGCCACGCCTTCGGTGATGGCCGCCTGCAAGGCCGCGACCGCTTCCTTCCGTTCCTGGTCCTTGCGGATCAAGTCGCGGACATAATCGCTCGCATTGCCGTACAAGCCGCCTTCGGCCTGACGCTCGACCCACGCTTTCATCGGCTCGGGCAGCGAAACATTCATCGTCGCCATGGCTGTCTCCTTCCGCGCGAAGTCTATAAGGGAACATCAATGTTTGGCAATATTTTTGACAATCTTTGCCATACAGGCCATGCTTGTACGTAGCTGCACAGCGTGGTATCAGAGCGGATAACTAAACCTCTCAAGGACCCAGTGCATGCCCACGCCCACCCGCCGCCAACAGCGCGCCATCACCATTCGCTCCGACCATGCGCTGGCCCGTCTCGCTCTCCTCACCCGCGACGGTCGCAGTCAAGTGCAGGTTATCGAGGAGGCGCTCGACAGGATGCCGGCGCCTAAGGCGCGGGTTGATCTTGAAGCCTACCGCCGCAAGGTTGATGCGATCCTTGCCGGCGTCGATTTCGGCGGCTATCCCGACCATGAAGGAGTTCGACTCCGCGACCTACGACGAAAATGGCTTGCCCAAATGATCGTCGACACTTCGGGGCTGGTCGCCATTCTCAGGCAAGAAGCCGGTTTTGAGTCACTGCGCGACGCTATCGGCGTCGAGGGCGGCAGTCTGCCGGCCCCGGCTATGGTTGAATTCATGATGGTGGCCGGTGGAGCGGCCAAGGTGAGGGAAGCGTTGAGCTTGCTGGATGTGTTCCGCGAACAAGGTCTGGTGACGGTCGCGTTCACCGCCGAACACGCGGCGGTCGCCGCTGACGCCAATACGCGTTTCGGCAAGGGCAATGGACGCGGCGGCCTCCTCAACCTACTTGACCTGATGGTCTACGCGGTCGCCAGAGAGCGCGGCGAACCTCTCCTTTGTACCGGCAAGGACTTTGCCTCGACGGACATTGAAATTCATACCGCAAGCCGATCATTTTAAGGGTTCAACCCGGCCAGCCGCCGCTCAGGCCTCACCCGCCGACCAGCGCGAACCAATCGTCTTCCGAAATCGTCTCGACCCCCAATTCGCGCGCCTTGTCGAGCTTTGAGCCGGCGCCGGGGCCGGCCACCAGAAGATCGGTCTTCTTCGAAATGGAGCCGGAGACTTTCGCGCCCAGCCGCTCGGCCATCGCCTTGGCCTCGTCGCGCGTCATGCGCTCCAGCGCGCCGGTGAAGACCACGATCTTGCCGGCCACCGGACTGTCGTTCCTGATCTCTTCCATCGGCTGCGGCGCTGCCTGCTCCAGCAGCCGGTCGAGCCCTTCTTCATTATGCGGCTCGAGAAAGAAATCGGCGACGCTTTGCGCCACCACATCGCCGACGCCGTCGATGGCGTTGATCTCCTCGCGCGCCTCGCTGCCTTCAACCGCCTTGCGCGCCGTCTCGCGCAACGCCTGGAACGAGCCAAAGCGCCGGGCCAGACGCCGCGCGTTGGTTTCGCCGACATGGCGAATGCCGAGCGCGAAGATGAAACGATTGAGCGCCGGCGCGCGGCGCGCCTCGATGGCGTCGAACAGATTGCGCGTCGACAGCTTGCCGAACCCGTCGAAGTTTTCGATTTTCGTCAGGCTGGCGCGATCGCGCGCGGCCAGCGTGAAAATGTCGGCCGGCGTTTTGATCAGGCCCTTCTCATAAAAGAACTCGATCTGCTTGTCGCCGAGACCGTCGATGTCCATGGCGTTGCGCGAACAAAAATGCTTCAGCCGTTCGACCGCCTGCGCCGGGCAGATCAGACCGCCGCTGCAACGCCAGACGGCGTCGGCTTCGCCGGTCTTTTCGTCGATCTCGCGCACCGCTTTCGAACCGCAGACGGGACAGACGTGCGGGAACCGATAAGGCTTGGATTCGGCCGGACGCTTGTCGAGCACGACGCCGACGATCTGCGGAATGACGTCGCCGGCGCGCTGCACGATGACGGTGTCGCCGACGCGCGCGTCCTTGCGGGCGATCTCGTCTTCGTTGTGCAAGGTGGCGTTGGCGACGACGACGCCGCCGACCGTGACCGGATCGAGCCGCGCCACCGGCGTCAACGCGCCGGTGCGGCCGACCTGAATTTCAATGGCGCGCAGAATCGTCGTCGCCTTTTCGGCCGGAAACTTGTGCGCCACGGCCCAGCGTGGCGAACGCGAGACGAAACCGAGCCTCGCCTGCAAGACTAGCTCGTCGACCTTGTAGACGACCCCGTCGATATCATAGCCCAATGCGGCGCGGCGCGCTTCGATCAGCCGGTAATGCGCCAGCATCTCTTGCGGGCCAGAACAGATCTTCGTCAGCGGATTGACCGGCAGGCCGAGCGAACGGAAATAGTTGATCATCCCCATTTGCGTCGGCGCCGGCGGCGGGCCTGAAATTTCGCCCCAGGCGTAGGCGAAGAAGCGCAAGGGACGCCCCGCCGTAACCTGTGGATCGAGCTGGCGCAGGGAGCCCGCCGCCGCGTTGCGCGGATTGGCGAAAGCCGGTTTGTCCGCTTCCGCCTGACGGACGTTCAACGCGGCGAAATCCTTGTGGTCCATGTAGACTTCGCCGCGCGCCTCGAACACGGCGGGCGACGAGCCGGCGAGCCGGTGCGGAATTTCGCCGATCGTTCGAACGTTGGCGGTGACGTCTTCACCGGTGAAGCCGTCGCCGCGCGTCGCGGCCGACACGAGAACGCCGTCCTCGTAACGCAGGGAGCAGGACAATCCGTCGATTTTCGGCTCGGCGTTGAAAGTCAGCGGCGCTTCGTCGTCGAGGCCCAGAAAGCGGCGCACGCGCGCGACGAATTCCGCCACGTCTTCGTCGGCGAAGACATTGCCGAGCGAGAGCATCGGCACGGCGTGGGTGATTTTGGCGAATTTTTCCGAAGGCGCCGCGCCAACCTTTTTCGTTTTCGAATCGACGGAGACCAGTTCGGGGAATTGCGCCTCCAGAGCCTCGTAGCGGCGACGCAAGGCGTCATAATCGGCGTCCGAGATCGTCGGCGCGTCGCTTTGATAATAGGCGTTGTCGTGCGCGGTGATTTCCGCGCCGAGCCGCGCGTGTTCCTCACGCGCCCGTTCGAGCGATTCCACAGAGTGTCGAGAAGGCGAAGTCATTCCGGGAAACTACCCAAAAAAAGCCGACGAAGAAATGGCGATCCGTTAAACACGCGCCCCGCAAGTTGCTCAGGCGCCGCTTTTCAACAGGCTCGCCGCCGCCGCGCGCGCTTCCTCGGTAATGGTGGCGCCCGCCAGCATGCGGGCGATTTCCTCGCGGCGGTGTTCGTCCTCGAGCGGATGGACGCGGGTCGCCACCCGCTTGCCCTTGTCGGTTTCATCCTTGGTGATGCGCAGATGCCTGGCGGCCCGCGCGGCCACCTGCGGCGCGTGCGTGACCGACAGGACCTGCACCTTGCCGGCCAGCCGCGCCAGCCGCTGGCCGATGGCGTCTGCGACGGCGCCGCCGACGCCGGTGTCGATTTCATCGAAGACGAGCGTCGGCGCCGAGCCGCGATCGGCCAGGGCGACTTTCAGCGCCAGCATAAATCGCGACAGCTCGCCTCCTGAAGCGACCTTCATCAAAGGCCCTGGCCGCGCGCCCGGATTGGTCCGCACCCAGAACTCCACACGATCGAGGCCGCTCTCGCTCGCCTGCTCGCGGTCGGAGACGATCTGCGTCGAAAAATGCGCCCGCTCCAGCTTCAGCGGCTTGAGTTCGGAATCGACCGCCTTGTCGAGGATCGCCGCGGCCTTGACGCGTGCGACGCTCAAGGCTTGCGCCAGCGCGAAGTAATTGTCGATCGCCGCCTCGCTCGCCTTGCCGAGCGCCGCCAGCCGGGCTTCGCTCCGTTCGAGCGCGGCGAGATCAGCGGCGAATTTTTCGGCCAGGGCCGGCAGGTTCTCCACTGGCGTCTGATATTTGCGGCTCGCCCCACGCAAAGCGAACAGACGCTCTTCGACTTGTTCGAGCGCGCGCGGGTCGAATTGCGCGTCACGCAGCGATTGATCCAAGGCGCCCTGCGCCAGATCGAGCGCGTTCAGCGCGCCTTCGAGCGCCTTGACGGCGGGCTCGATCAGGCCGGGCGCCTGCGGCTGGCGCCGCTCCAGGCGGCGCAAGGCGCCTGACAGCGTGGCCAACGGCGAGCCGTCGCCAGCGACCGCCTCATAGGCGTCCTTGATGTCGGCGACGACTTTCTCGGCCTGCATCATCGCCGTGCGCTCCTCGGCCAAGCGCGCCTCTTCGCCTGGCTGCGGCGCGAGACGATCCAGCTCCTGATGCGCGTGATGTAAGTAGTCGGCGTCGGCGCGCGCCTTTTCGACACGCGCGCGTTCGGCTTCAAGCTCGGCTTTGGCGGCCCGCATCGCGGCATAGGCGGCGCGCGCCTCGCCGGCCGCCGGCTCCAACCCGCCATAGGCGTCGACCAGGGCGCGATGGGCGGCCGGGTCGATCAAAGCGCGATCGTCGTGCTGGCCGTGAATTTCGACGAGTTCGGCGGCGACGGCTTTCAGCGTCTGCACGCTGACCGGCTGATCGTTGATGAAGGCGCGCGTTCGCCCGTCGGCCATCTGCACCCGGCGCAGGATCAGGTCGCCATCGATGTCGACGCCTTGCGCCGCCGCCGCGCCCAGCGCGGGATGGCCGGCCGGCGGATCGAATACGGCGGTCACCTGCCCCTGCGGCTGGCCGGAGCGCACCAGAGCGCCGTCACCGCGTCCGCCCAACGCCAAAGCGAAAGCGTCCAGCAGAATGCTTTTGCCCGCGCCGGTTTCGCCGGTGAGTACGGTCAGCCCGGCGCGAAAATCGAGATCGAGCTTGTCGATCAGGACAATGTCACGGATCGCCAGCTGGACCAGCATCTACGCCCGCCCTTGGAATGGAATTCAACCAGTCCGACTTTACGGAATGTCTTGGATATCCAGGAATCCTGATGTTCCTGAGGCTCGAGGCCGCCGCCTTTCAGCTTCGCATAGGCGTCCTTGTACCACGGCGAATCGGGAAAATTGTGTCCCAGGACGGCTGCGGCCGTCTGCGCTTCGTTGACAATGCCCAGCGCCAGATAAGCTTCGGTCAGACGCTCCAACGCCTCCTCGGCGTGGCGCGTATTCTGATATTTGAACAGAACTTCGCGGAAGCGGTTGACCGCCGCCAGATAGTTCTTACGCTCCAGATAGAAGCGGCCGACCGACATTTCCTTGCCGGCGAGCTGGTCGCGCGTGATCTGCAGCTTGTACCGGGAATCGTCGACATATTCGGAATTGGGATATTTCTCGATCACTTCGTTGAAGTGCCGCATCGCCTTCTCGGCTCGCTCCTGATCGCGAGTCACGTCGGGGATCTGATTGTAATAGGACATGCCGGCCATATAAGTGGCGTAGGCCGCATCGGGCGAGCCGGGATAAAGGCCGACATAACGATCCGCCGCAGCGATCGTTTCCGAGTAATCGCCATTCTTGTAATGGGCGAAGGTCGTCATCAGCAGACCCTTCTTCGCCCATTGCGAATAGGGATAAGCGCGCTCAAGGTCGGCGAACTTCTTGGCGGAACCCTCAAAGTCCTTTTTTTCCAGCTTTTCAAGACCCTGGTTGTACATGGTCTCGGCCGCCGTATCCGGCTCGTATTTCTTTTCGTATTTTTCGCCGCCGCCGAACGGGTTCAGCCCTTCGAACGTGGAGCAGCCGGAGAGAAGAACCGACATCGCCGCCGCAAAAACCACGACGGCGGCGCGCGACGCCAGACGAGTTCCAAACTTATGCGAAAATTTCATGCAGCGACACTCGGCGAAAGCTTCATGTTCCGGGCTTGAACGCCCCGAACGGCGATTTGTTTAGCGTAGTTGCGAACGCAAAGCCACCGTCTTGCGCGCCGCCCTCTCCAAACCGCAAGATTGTGGCGTCCTTATGCCCAATTCGCCGGAAAGCGCGCCGACAGCCAAATCGCGCGCGGTCGCGGCGGACGAGCTCCAACGACGCCGGCTCGAGCGTCAGACGGCCTTGCAAAAAGGCGCGATCAGCTGCGCTCGGGCATAAAAGCGGGAGACAGTCCCAGCGCCAGTTCGGCGCGCGCGCCCTCGCGGCGCACAGGAGTAGAATCGATGATCTGGTAATTGCCGCGATCAGCGAACAGCGCGGCCAGAATGGCGACATTCATCTTGTGGCCGCCGCAATAGGAGCGATAGCAGCCAACCAAAGAGCCGCCCGCCAGACCCAGATCGCCAACGGCGTCGAGCATCTTGTGGCGCACGAACTCGTCCGAATAGCGCAAACCTTCCGGGTTGAGGATGCGGTCGTCCTCAAGCGCCACCGAATTCTCCAGAGACGACCCGAGAGCGAAGCCGGCCTTCCAGAGACGCTCGACGTCGCTCAAAAAACCGAAGGTGCGCGCGCGGGCGATTTCGCGGCGGAACACGCCCGGCTCCAGATCAACGATCTTGCGCTGGCGGCCGATGATCTTGGCGCCGAAGTCAATCTCGATATCGAGCCGAAACCCCTGATCGGCGGGCGTCAATTCACAGAAGGCGCGTCCGTTTTCGACCCGAACAGGCTTCAGAACCTTGATATATCTGCGATAAGACGGAAGCGTAACGACGCCGGCGGTTTCGATCGCCTCGACAAAGGCGGCCGCCGAACCGTCCATGATCGGCACTTCCGGACCGTCGACCTCAATC
The DNA here is from genome assembly GCA_963736175.1 of uncultured Alphaproteobacteria bacterium. GTDB lineage: Bacteria > Pseudomonadota > Alphaproteobacteria > Rhizobiales > Beijerinckiaceae > Rhodoblastus. Next base: position 30,312 of record CAVTNU010000004.1, read on the forward strand.
AGGCAATTGTCGACGCCAAGACCGTGCATCGCGGCGACAAGGTGCTCGATGGTCGCGACCATCGATTGCGAGCCTTCGCCGATCACGGTGCAGAGTTCGGTCATGGTCACATGCGACCACTTCGCCTTGATCAGGCGTTCGCCGCCGTCAGACAGGCCGGTGCGCAAAAACACCAGACCGGTGTCGGCTTCGGCGGGATTGAGGACGAGTTGGACGGGAGCATTGGAATGGACGCCCAGGCCGGAAAGAATCGCCTGTTTGCGAAGCGTCGTCTGTTTCGAGGGCTTCATGTGCGTCCCATCGCTGTTGCGCCGCCGATTAATCGGAGCGCCACAAAAAATCAATCAAGCAGCCTCAGTTCCGCCAAGGTCGACAACGATCCTCAACCAAACTCGACGAGCGCGAAAACCGCCCCGGCCTGATCTCCCCGTCTGGCGTGAGAGGGAATCGCTCGCGCGTTCCGCCGTCGGCCTCTGAGAACGATGGTAAATTTAGACTTTGCTCCCGCCCGCGCCAAATCACGCTTTTTTACGGCGGTGTTACAAAGTCCCCGGAAAAACCTGATCCAGGATTTTTTATCACATTTTCAAATGATTAGATAAACAGTCAACATTTGTGAATAGACGCCGGCCTGGACCGATCGAGAGCGCGTCCCGATCCATCCGGTTCGGCGAACGCGCTCCAGCCCTTTGTTTCAAATATTTTCTTTGCCGCAAACGCCCGAAGGTTTTGCGGCAAAGCGTCGCGATTGGACATCAGCTCGATTGACGACGCAGAAACGCCGGAATTTCGAGATGGTCGTCGTCGGCGCGAGCCGGCGCGGGACGCCCATAGGCGTCGGGCTGACTCGGCGCGCGCATTTGCGGCGCCGGCGGGCGTTTGGCGTATTCCGCGTGCGTCGGCGAGGGCGCGCTCTGGCGCGGCTGATAGGCCGGCTGACGCTCTGGCGCGTCTTGCTGCGCCGGGTCGTCGGCGCGGCTGAGGCCGAAAGTCGCCAGACGCTCCAGCAAAGTACGGCGACGCGATTCGGGCGCCGGTTCGGCCGACGGCCCGCCAGCGCGGGCGCGGATCAAGTTCTGGCCGGGCACAGGCAATTCGTCGACCGAAGGCATGCGCGGCGCGCGGTAGGGCTGCTCCGGCGCGGCCGGAACGAAAGCGCCCGTCTGCGACGCTTCGACCTGGCGTGGAGCCGGGGCCGGTTCGACATAGACCGGCGGCTGAATTCTGCATGCGGCGAATCTGCACCTCGGGATGACGCGAGGAGACCGGCTGCGCGCTCTGTATCGCCGCCGCCGGCGCCGCAGCGCTCTGATCGAGCTGCGCATAGTCCTGCTGGCGGGCCGACGCAGCCTGCGGAATTGGCGCGCGAGCGGCGTAGGTCGGCTGAGCGGACGCATGATCCTGCGGCGCGTTGGCGTAGGGAGCCGGTTCGAACGATTGCGCCGTTTCCGACGGCACGGCCGCGTGAACAGCCGTCTCGATCGGCGCGCTCGGGCGAATCGCCGACGCGGCGTCCATCTGACGGGCGAGCGTCTGGGCGCGCAGGCGTTCGGCCACCTCGGCCAGACGGCTTTCGGACAGGTCGAGCGCGCCCGCAGCCTTGTCGATGCCGGTCGCTACGACCGACACGCGAACGATGCCGTCAAGACTCTCATCGAATGTGGCGCCCAAAATGATGTTGGCGTCCTCGTCGACCTCCTGGCGGATGCGGCTTGCCGCTTCGTCCACTTCGTAAAGCGTGAGATCGTTGCCGCCGGTGATGGAGATCAGCAAGCCGCGCGCGCCCTTCATCGACACTTCGTCGAGCAACGGATTGGCGATCGCCGCCTCGGCGGCGAGAACGGCGCGTTTTTCGCCGGACGCCTCACCGGTGCCCATCATCGCCTTGCCCATATCACGCATGATCGCGCGCACGTCGGCGAAGTCGAGATTGATCAGGCCTTCCTTCACCATCAAATCGGTGATGCAGGCGACGCCCGAATAAAGCACTTGATCGGCCATCGAAAAGGCGTCGGCGAACGTGGTCTTTTCGTTGGCGACGCGGAACAGGTTCTGATTGGGAATGACGATCAGAGTGTCGACCGCCTTGTGCAATTCAGATATCCCGCCGTCGGCGACGCGCATCCGGCGCACGCCTTCGAACTGGAACGGCTTGGTGACGACGCCGACGGTCAGGATGCCCATGTCGCGCGCCGCGCGGGCGATGACGGGCGCCGCGCCGGTGCCGGTGCCCCCGCCCATGCCCGCGGTGACGAACACCATATGGGCGCCGGCGAGATGATCACGGATTTCCTCAATGGCTTCCTCGGCGGCGGCGCGGCCAATTTCGGGCTGCGAACCGGCGCCGAGACCTTCGGTGACTTGCAAACCCATCTGGATGATGCGTTCGGCGCGCGAACTGGTCAGCGCCTGCGCGTCGGTATTGGCGACAATAAAATCAACCCCGGCCAAACCAGAAGCGATCATGTTGTTCACTGCGTTGCCGCCGGCGCCGCCAACGCCGCACACCATGATTCTCGGCTTCAGTTCGCGCAGTTCGGGCGCTTTCAGGTTGATTGTCATCACTTGACCTCTTCTATCTTGTCGAACGCGTTTCACGCGGTCCCAATTACTCTTTAATCTTGCCCGTCGATCGTCTCGTCGGCGCGAACGCCGCTTTGTCCCTTCAAGTCCGTCCTAAAAACTCTCCCGCAACCATTGGCCGACCCGGGCGATATATCCGCCTGATTCTGCGTCGGCGCTGGCTCCTTTGCTTGGCTTGAAATGTTCAACGCCAGAGAACTGAGGATAAACAAGCAAACCCACTGCGGCCGCAAAGCCCGGATTCTTGGCGGATTCCGGCAAACCCTGAACGCCCAGCGGGCGGCCAACGCGTAATTGGCCGCCAAGAATACGCCGCGCCGTGTCCGGCACGCCGGTGAGCTGGCTCGCTCCGCCTGTCAACACCACGTTACGCCCCGCCGATGCGCCCGAATTCTGCCCCAGACCGACGCAATTCAGCCGATCGCGCACAAGCTCGAGAATCTCTTCGACGCGCGGGCGCACGATGCGCACCAGTTGAGACTTGCTAACTTGCGCGGGGCTGTCGCCCTCATCGCCGACATGGACGATGGAAATGCTTTCCCGATCGTCCGAGGCGGCGGCGATGCAGCTGCCGTACAACGTCTTGACGCGTTCGGCGTCGGTCAGCCGCATATTCAGGCCGCGCGCGATGTCCATCGTAACATGGTTGCCGCCGACGGCGATGGCGTCGGCGAAAATCAATAATCCGTCGCGGAAGACGCCCACCGAAACCGATCCGCCGCCCATATCGATGACGGTCGCGCCCAATTCGGCCTCGTCGTCGACCAGCACCGAAAGACCGGACGCGTAGGGAGCGGCGACGACCGCCTCGATCGACAGATGGCACCGCTCGACGGCGAGCAGAAGATTGCGCAAGGCCGCCCCGTCGGCGGAGACGACATGAAGGTCGGCGCTCAAGGTCTCGCCCATCATGCCCTTGGGATCGCGAACGCCAATGTTGTTATCGATATTGAAACAGGTCGGCAGCGAGTGCAGGACGAAACGACCCGGCTGCGCGGTGCGCGTCGCGGCGGCCTCCAGGACCCGGTGCAAATCGCCGGCGCCGACAACGGAGCCGACGATCGGCACTTGGGCGTTGAAGTAGGAAGATCCCAGACGTCCGCCGGAATTGGACAGAATGACGCTCTCGACCTGGACCTTGGCCATGCGTTCGGCCGCGTCAACGGCCAGACGCACAGCGGCTTCCGTTTCGTCCATATCGACGACGACGCCGCCTTTCAGGCCGCGCGAGCGTTGATGGCCGATGCCCAGAATGCGGCAATTATGCGTGCGTCCGCGCAGCAGTTCGGACGGCTCGGCCGGCGACAGACGCGCGATCAGGCAGACGACCTTGGAGGCGCCGACGTCCAGAACGCAAAGAATGGCGCTCTTGCGCGCCGACAAAGGCTTCAACCTGGGCAGATGATAATTGCCGGTCATGTCGGCCCGCCTCTGCCATGAGGATTCTTGTGGGCGAGCATGTCCGCTCGCGCGGCGGCCGCCTCCTCAGTGAGGCGCGCACTGATCCGACCGGGCGCGCGAAAATCAAGCGAGATCACGTCCTTTTCCAGAATATGGGCTTCGCGCTCCAGCCGCAGCAACTGGGCGATGGCCAGTTGCGGGTTCATTTCGGGCAGCATCACTTCGACGCCGGACGCCATTTTCAGGCTCCAACGCCGCTGCGAGACGAGAATGCCGGCGCGCACCTGCGAGCGGAGTTCGCCCATCGCGTCGAGCAAGGCCAAATATTCGCCCGCCCGCTCATTGGTGCCGTCGCCGACGACGAACGGCAATTCGGCGAGCCGGGCGTCGCGGAACTGATCGATCGCCGCGCCGTCGGCGGCGATCACGGAAACGTCGCCGTTTTTCTGCCAAAGCGCAAAAGGCTCGCGCTCGATCACCTCGATGACGAGGCGATTGGGAAACAGCTTGCGAACGCTGGCGTTCTTTATCAGCGGAACCGCCATCAGGCGCGCGCGCACCTGATCGACGTCGAGAAAGGCCAGCGACTGACGTTGGTTGACGCCGGCAAGCGCCAGCAATTCGCTTTCGTTCAGGCGGATTTGGCCGGAGATCGTGACGGCGTCGACGTCGAGCCCGAGCGCTCTGGCGAGCACGTCGCGCGGGGCGCCGTAAACAGCTGTGAAAGCGTCGTATTCGCCGCCGATCATGGCGCCGTAAACGCCAACGGCGCCGACAAAGCCTATCGCCATCGCCAGACCGGAGCCGCGCCGCCGCAACAAGGCCAACAGAAAATTGGCGCGCGAACGCAGGCGCAAACCCTGGCGGCGAGGGGCGCGATCACGCGCGAGCGGAACGGCGATTCGCGCATTCGCGCGCGGCGACGAAGACAATTCGGCGGCCGAAGCCGCCGCATACGCGACGTGCGGACCCGCAAGGGCCGAAATGCCATCCGTTAACGATTGCAGGAGGCGTCTTGCACCATCCATTTAACGAGCTCACCGAAGGTCATGCCGGCATAGGCGGCGATTTCGGGCGTCAGCGACGTTTCGGTCATTCCGGGCTGAGTGTTGACTTCCAGTACAACGAGTTCGCCCGTACCTCCGGGGCGATCGTCGTACCGGAAGTCGGCCCGGCTTACGCCGCGACAACCGAGCGCCCTGTGCGCCTTGAGCGCCAAATGTTGGACCTCTTGGTAAATATTTTGTTTAAGATTCGCAGGAAGTTCGTGAAAAGAGCCGCCAGGCGCGTATTTTGCCTGAAAATCGTACCAGCCGCCGCCCGCCGCCTTGATCTCGGTGACGTCGAGCGCGCGATCGCCGAGAACGGCGCAGGTCAGTTCGCGCCCGCCGATAAACGGCTCGGCCAGCATCAGATCGCCGTGGCTCCAATCGGAACGCAACAACTCCTGCGGCGGATGCGATGTGCCCTCCCGCACGATAAAAACGCCAAATGACGAGCCTTCGGCGACCGGCTTGAGGACGTAGGGCGGCGCCAGAACGTGAGTTTTGGCCGCCTCGAACCGGGTGACGACGCGCCCGCCCGGCACCGGAACGCCGGCCGCGGCCAGCACGATCTTGGCCTTTTCCTTGTTCATGGCGAGCGCTGAAGCCAGCACGCCCGAATGGGTGTACGGAATGCCGAGAATCTCCAGAACGCCCTGAATTGTCCCGTCCTCGCCGGCCGGTCCATGCAAGGCGTTGAAGGCGACATCGGGCTTGAGCCGGGCCAGAACCTCGGCCACGTCGCGTCCGACATCGACGCGCGAGACCTTGAATCCCTCTCCTTCCAACGCCTTGGCGCAAGCCTCGCCGGAACGCAAAGAAACGACGCGCTCGCTCGACAATCCGCCCATCAGAACGGCGACATGCTTGGTCATGATTTTCTCCCGCGCGCGGCGTTGCAAAGCTTAAGCGATCGGACGCGACCGCCCGCGCACTTGACTGATCAAGAACGGAAAACGCGAAGCAATACGGCGCCGCCAAAGCTGCGGTGCGAAGGCTCGCATCCGCCGCCTTTTACGCAAACTCCGCTTCGATTGCCATGAAGGCGCGAAAGCCGCAAGGACCAAAGGGCGTGGACAAGCTTGTCGAACAGACTCCTCAGCCGACAGCAGCCCCTCTTCTCGCGGCGAACACCCGTCTGGCGCGGTCAGTCCTCATAGGCCTTGGAGGCGAGGATCTGATCCATATCGAGCGCCGGCTCGGCGCAACCCGAATCGCCGACGACGCGGGCCGGCACGCCGGCGACCGTCTTATTGTGCGGCACCGGCTGCAACACCACCGATCCGGCGGCGACGCGCGCGCAATGCCCGACTTCGATATTGCCGATGATCTTCGCCCCGGCGCCGATCAGAACGCCATGACGGATCTTAGGATGGCGGTCGCCGCCTGCCTTGCCCGTCCCTCCCAACGTCACGCCGTGCAAAATCGAGACGTCGTCCTCGATGACGGCGGTGGAGCCGACAACGAGGCCGGTAGCGTGATCGAGAAACACACCCTTGCCGATCCGCGCGGCGGGATGAATGTCGGTCTGGAACACTTCGGACGAGCGGCTTTGCAGATAAAGCGCAAAGTCCCGACGGCCATCGCGCCAAAGCGCGTGGGCCAGCCTGTGGGTCTGCAAGGCGTGGAAGCCCTTGAAATAAAGCAAGGGTTCGAGCAGCCGCGTGCAGGCCGGATCACGATCGAGCACAGCCAGCAGATCGGCGCGCATCGCCTCGATATGGGACGGCTCGCGCGCGATCTGTTCAAGATAGGTCTGCCGGATCAGGTCGCCCGGCGCTTCTTGATGCGACAGGCGCGCGGCGATGCGATGCACGACAGCGCCATGAAGATTGGAATGGTTGAGCACCGTCGACAGGATAAATGGAGCGAGTTCGCTCTCGCGCCGCAACGCGGCTTCCGCCTCGCGCCGGATGCGCCCGAACACCTCGTCAGCGGATGCTTCGGCCCCGCCGACTACGCGGACCGAACGATGACTCGACATTTCCTGCTCCATACGTCGAACGGCACGCGCCGCCTATCAAGGGATACATATAACACCGTCGGGCGCGAATGTCGCTTCAGGGACAAGCCGCGCGCTTCATGTCAAGGTTCAGCTTTAACGAAAAAATTACCCTATTTCAGATTTTTAGAATGATTTCGTGATCTATCGCGTCACGAGAGAAATCGTCGTTTCAGAAAGTCTAGAATGGACTTCGCAAATATATCGTTGCGGTCGCCGGCCACCATATGGCGCGCGCCGGCGATGTCGACATATTCGGCGTGCGGGCAAAGCTGACGAAACTGCTCCGCTTGCGTCTGCCCGACCAGTTCGCTTTCGCGTCCGCGCACCAACAAGGCTGGAACGGCGATTTTGGCCGCCGCTTCGATGAGCAATCGCTGGGTTTCCTCGGCGTTCTGATCGACCGGATGCGGGCCTTCAAAAAACCGGGGATCCCAGTGCCAATAATAGCGGCCGTCCTCGCGCCGACGCAGATTTTTTTTCAAGCCTTCGAGTGAAGAGGGTTTGGGTCGATGCGGCAGATAGGCGGCGACGGCGTTTGCAGCCTCTTCAAGGCTTGCGAAACCCTCCGTGGCGTTGGCGCGCATGAAATTGCGCACATGGTCGACGCCGCCACGATTCATCTGCGGCGTCACGTCGACGAGCGCGAGGCCGGAAAAAGCGTCGCCCTGCTGACCGAGCGCCAGCAGCGCGGCAAGGCCGCCAAGCGAGGCGCCGACGACGAACGGCGGCTTGCCGCCCTGCCCGATCTGTCGGGCGACGGCGAGCGCGTCCGCCGCGAAATCGGTGAAGCGATACGCGCCATCCTGCGGCCAGTTGCTGTCGCCATGGCCACGCTGGTCGAGAGCAAAAGCGGTGAACCCGGCGCCAGCCAGTTTCGCCGCGCTTGCCTGCCAGGCGTGGCGGGTTTGCCCGCCGCCGTGCAGAAGCAGCACCGGCGGCGCGTCGGCGAAAGCGGGATCGGCGTCATAGCGGCTGGCGACGAGATTGCCGGCGAAACTGGCTTGAAAAACCTGCTTGTGGCCGCGATGGGAATGCGCGCGCGTTTCGGCGATGGTCAAGGTCTTGTCTCCAAAAAAGCCAGAACCGCGTCCTTGTAGACGCGATCGCCGACGGCGCGATTATGGTCGCGACCTGGAATATCGACGGCGCGTCCATGCGGAAAAAGGCTGGCGAGCGCGCCCGCGTCGCCCGCCACCTCATCCAGCGTACCCACGCAAACGAGGGTCGGCGTTGAAATTGCGGCGACCTCGGCGACGCTCACCGTCTGGCGCGATCCCCTGATGCAGGCGGCGAGCGCCCGCAAGTCGCTTTTGGTCGACTCGGCGAAAGCGCGAAACATCCGCTGCATCGGATCGCTCAAGGCTTCAAGCGAAGGCGCCTCCATCGCGTCGGCGATGCCGATCGGCAAGCCGACGCCGTCGACAAGATGGACGCCCAGGCCGCCCAACACCAGCGAGCGCACGCGCTGCGGCGACGCCAGCGCCAGATGCGCGCCGATGCGCGCGCCCATCGAATAGCCCATCACGTCAGCCCGCTCGATATGCAGATGATCGAGCAGGTTTTCCGCGTCCCGCGCCATAATCGGCGAACCATAGGCTTGCGGATCGTAAAGCTTCTCGCTCCGGCCGTGGCCGCGATTGTCGAACAAAATGACGCGTCGACCGGCATGGGCGAGCGTGCGCGCCCATTGCGGAAACACCCAATTGACGCCGTGATTGGAGGCGAAGCCATGAATCAGGATGATCGGCTCGCCACGATCGGACCCCGTCGGGGCAAAATCGATGTAGGCGATGGCCGTCCCATCGGAAGAAAACTCCAGCATGCGCGAATCCCGTGTCGTTCGCCGCGATGATAGAGTCCCACGGGCGTCAGCGCGACTCCCGATCTAACGCTGTCGGCCATAGCGGAAAATCCCGTTCACCAGCGCAGCCAGCGCCCGCCAGCCCAGAAGCCGATAGCGACGACGATCGACGTCGCCAGAAAATACCAGAAGCCGACAAACAGCGGGCTGTCGTCGGTGCAGTTTGAAGCGTAAAGGCTCGCCGCCAGTCCCGCCGAAGCCAGGGCCGCCGCGGCGCCGGCCAGTCTCGGGTGGGTCGGCGCGCCATGCCGCAACGCCGCGAACAGACCGACCAAGGGCGCGAGCGACATCAGCGGAATCGCCAGCAAGCAGTGCAGCGCGTTGGAGCCGACAAGCCGCGCCCCCCAAAGCGACGAAGGAACCAGAAACAGCTCGACGACGACCGCGCACAAGGCCAGCGCCGGCGCCAGCCAAAGCGCCTTGCGCCAGCGGCCGCCTTCGCTGTCAGGATGCGCCAGCGCCAGGGCGAGGCCGAATCCAGGCGCGAAGATCGAAAGGGTCACCACAAATTTGAACAGAAAGCGGACCGTGTGCGCCGCCGCGGAAAAATCGGGTCGCACGCCCATGGCGCTGAAAAACGCCGCCGCCGAAACCGCCAGGCCGGCCGCCGCCGACAAAGCGAAAACGCGAGCGAGCGGCGCAGGGCTTTCGCCCAGGTCCGCGCTGAGAGCCGTAATCAAATCCTCGGTTTTCATGACTCAGACTTCCGATAAAGCGCCGCCAGCGTCTTTAGCCCGCGATGAATCGCGACGCGCACGGCCACCTCGCTCATCGCCAGATTCCGCGCCGTCTGACGCAGACTCTCGCCCTTGATCGACACCGCCTCGATCGCCGCCCGCTGTTTTTCCGATAATTGGCTCAACAGACGCAAGGCGTCGCGCCGTTCGAATTCATCGTTTTCCGGGCTCGCCAGCACATTTTCGAAATCGCTGACGTCGACCTCCGCGCGTCGCCCGCGTCGGCGCAAGGCGTCGATCAGCTTGTTGCGCGCGATGGCGGAAATCCACGGCGTAAAGCTCTGCGAAACGTCCCACGTATGGCGTTTGAGATGGATAGCCAGCAAGGTTTCCTGCACCACATCCTCCGCTTCGGCGGCGCCCAGGCCCGCGCTGGCGCAGCCGCGCCGCGCCAAGGCGCGCAAAAAAGGAACGAGACCCGACAACAGCGCACGATAGGCGCTCTCGTCGCCCGCCAAACCCGCCAGCATAGCGCGGCGCCAGTCCTCCTCTTGCGCTTTCAAGGCAGAGATTTCCTGTTTCCTACGCGGCGGCGGCGCTCATTGTTACAGCTCTGTGAAATCATTTTCCGTCAACTCGCCGCGTCAATTTCTCTCTCTCCTGTAACAAATCCCGCGCCAGAACGAAAATGTCCTTGCGCGCCCATTCCGGGCCGTTGGGAGAACTGTCCATGCCGCAATCGTCAAAGTTCCGATTCAACCACGATGTCGTCCTGTTGGCTTCCCTGGCGTCGGCGCTTGCCGCCGCCGCGCCCGCCATGGCGGGAGCGCCACAGGAAAAGTGCTTCGGCATAGCCCTGAAGGGGCAGAACGACTGCGCCGCCGGCGCCGGCACGACCTGCGCCGGCACGTCGAAGATCGATTACCAGGGCAATTCCTGGAAATTCACGCCGAAGGGAACATGCACGGCGCTGAAATTGCCGGGTGACCGCACAGGCTCGCCGACGGCGCTGACGCGCGACGTTCCAAAATCCTGACCATTGACCGCCGACCAACGCAGGAGCCCGCGATGAACGCCATCGACCTGAAAATTCACGCGCCGTCATCGCGCTCCTGCGTCGGAGCGGGGCTAAAGCCGGTCCATTATGAGGACATTTTCGCGCGCCGGCCGGACCTCGGCTTTTTTGAAATTCACGCCGAGAACTTCTTCACCGCCGGCGGCCCAGCCCATAGCCGCCTGCGCGATATACGCCGCGACTATCCCCTGTCCGTGCATGGCGTCTGCCTGTCGCTGGGCTCAAGCGAACCGCTCGACCGCGATCACCTGCGCGCGCTCGGCGAAGTCGTGCGCCGCTATGAGCCTTTCGCTGTTTCCGAACATCTGGCCTGGGCGCGCTTTGGCGAGGAAGCGTTCTGCGATCTCGCGCCTTGCCCCTACGACGACGACACGCTGACCAACCTCGTCGAGCATATCGAGCAAACGCAAAACGCCCTTGGCCGTCGTATTCTGTTGGAAAATCCGGCCAGCTATCTGCGCTTCGCCGGCGATCGCTTCGAAGAGCCGCAATTCCTGGCCGAGGCCGCCGCACGCTCGGGCTGCGGCCTGTTGCTTGACGTCAACAACGTCCATGTCAGCGCCGTCAATCACGGCTTTGACGCGCAAGACTATCTCGTCGCCTTTCCCATGCGTTTCGTCGAAGAAATCCATCTCGCCGGTTTCGCCCGCGCGCGGGACGCGCGGGGCGAATTTCTCATCGACGATCACGGCGGCCCGGTCAGCGCCGAAGTCTGGGCGCATTACGAACAAACACTGAACCGTCTTGGCCCCTGCCCGACCCTGATCGAATGGGACAACAACCTCCCCGACTGGGCCGGGCTTTACGCCGAAACGCAAAAGGCGCGCGAACGCATCGACAGGGCGCTCGTAGGTCTTTCCTATAGGGAGAGCCAACATGAACCCGTCTAAACCGATCCGGCGGGAAAGGCGCTGGTCCGACGCGCAAGCGGCGTTTGCGCAGGCGCTGCGTCAACCCGACGGCCCCGTTCCCGATCTATTCGCGCCCTGCGACGCGCCGACGCGCATGGCCGTCTATCGCAACAATTGCGCCGTCGCGCGTATCGAAGCCCTCAAGGCGAATTATCCGATCGTCGCGCGGCTCGTCGGCGACGATTTTTTCGTCGGCATGGCTCGGCAGTTTTCTTACGCGCGTCCGCCGCGTCATACGGCGCTCGGCGCATATGGCGAGGATTTTCCCGTCTTCATCGCCGATTTCGCGCCGGCGCGCGAGCTGCCTTACCTTGCCGACGTCGCGCGCCTCGAATGGGCCTGCGCGCTAGCCTTCGGCGCCGAAGACGGCGCACCGATGACGATCGAGGCGCTGGCCGGCCTCGATCCGGAAGCCTTGCTCGACGCGCGGCCCATCTTTCATCCAGCGGCCCGCGCCGTCGTCTCCGCCCATCCGATCGTCGCGATCTATCACGCCAACCAGGCCGAGCGCCCCGCGCCGATCGTCGATTGGCGCGCGCAGGCCGCGCTTGTCGTGCGGCCGGACGAAAACGTCCTCGTGCACGAATGCGTCGGCGCCGTCCGCGCCTTCGTCGCCGTCGCCCTGCGGGGCGGCGACCTGCGCGCAAGCGCGACGGCGGCCCTGGCCGCCGACGCCGATTTCGATTTCGGCCGGACCCTGGTCGAGATGATCCGCCTGGGGGCGCTGACGCGTCTTGAAACGCCGACAAAAAAGGAAGCCAAATCATGCAAACCATGACCGCCCGACCCGCCCTGGGGCCAATTCACGCCGGCCTCAACGTCCTTCGCCGCGTCGAGCCGGCGGCGCAAGCCGTTGCGCTGCTGGCGTTGCGCATTGCTTTGGCTGTGCCTTTCTTCCGCTCTGGCCTGACCAAATGGGACGGTTTCCTGAGCCTGTCCGACAGCGCCGACGCATTGTTTTCCGATGAATTCAAACTACACATCCTCGGCGCGGAATATGCCTATCCCTTCCCGCATCTGATGGCCTTCGCCTCCGGTTGCGCCGAAATCGCGTTGCCCGTCCTGCTCGTCTTCGGTCTGGCGAGCCGCTTCGCCGGTCTCGGCCTGCTGATCATGACGGCGATCATCCAACTCACCATCCCGGACGGCTGGGCGAATTTTCACCTGATCTGGGCGTCCTGCGCCCTCGCCATCCTCGCTTTCGGACCCGGCCCGATTTCACTCGACGCCCTGATAAAATGCTTGTTCTCGGCGCGACGATAAGCCGCCGCGGATTGCCGGAGCGCCCATTCCGCGCCCCTACCCAAAGGCTGAAGCTTTGATTATGGTGCGCGCCTGTTCCGGCGGCCGAACAGGCCGAACCAAAAGGGCGCACTGCATGTCCGACCACGCCATTCCGCATTTCCACAACCAGCCCGGCCTGCCGAAGGTGCGCGTCGGAGCGCGCGAATTCATGTGCGTCGGCGCGCTGCCGCCGTTCGACCACCCCCACATTTATATCGATATGGGCAAGGAGAACGAGGCTGTCTGCCCTTATTGCTCGACCCATTACGTCTTTGACGAGGCCCTGCACGGGCACGCCGATCCCGCATCCTGCGAGTTGAACGCGGCATAGGCCGCGTGAGGCGGATCGCACGCGGAGAAACCCAAGCGCGTTTGCCCAGCGCGCCTCTCCCAACCAGCGTAGAGACAAAGCCATGAGCGATTCCGCCCGCCTTGCCGAGCCGGCCGGCTCCGGACCCGTGATCGTCGCCGGCGCCGGAATCGGCGGTCTGGCCGCGGCTGTGGCGCTTGGACGGATCGGCAAAAAGGTCCTCGTGCTGGAGCGCGCCAAGACGATCGACGAAGTGGGCGCGGGCATCCAGATATCGCCGAACGCCTCCTGCATTCTGCGCGACTTTGGCGTCCTCGAGGCTTTGCAGGGCCAAGCGGTCTATCCAGACAGCATCGTCATCCGGCGCGGACGGGATGGCGCGCGACTGGCGAATGTTTCGCTCAAGAACGCCGAGAAGCGCTGGGGCGCGCCCTATTTCACCATCCATCGCGCCGATCTGCAAAAGGCGTTGCTCGAACAGGCGCAAAAAAATCCGCTGATCGAAATCAGAACTGACACGTCGCTCGCCGGCTTCGTCGACGACCGCGGCAGCGTCTCCATTGGCGCCAAGTCCGGCGCCAATACGCTACGTTTCGAAGGCGAGGCGCTGATCGGCGCCGACGGATTGCGCTCGATCGTGCGCGACCGGCTGACGTTGGGCGACGCCGACAAGCCCGCCTATACCGGCCATACGGCCTGGCGGACGACCATCGCCGCCGAATTTGCGCCCACCTTGTTCCGCGCGCCGGTTTCAAATCTCTGGATGGGGTCGAAAGCCCATCTGGTTCATTATCCCTTGCGCGGCGGCGCGCTTATCAATGTCGTCGCCATTGTCGAAGACGCGTGGAAAGGCGACGGCGAGGAAGACGTGTGGCGCATGAAGGGCGACGCGGCGTTTCTGGCCAAGCGATTCGACGGCTGGAGCGCGCAGGCGCGCGAATTGCTCGCGCTGGCGCCGCAATGGCTGCGCTGGCCGATGTTCGACCGCACGCCGATTTAAAGCTGGGCGCTCGGCCGGTTCGCCGTGCTCGGCGACGCCGCCCATCCGATGTTGCCCTATCTGGCCCAGGGCGCGGCGCAAGCGATCGAAGACGCGGCGGCGCTCGCCAAAGCCTTCACGGCTTACGGCTCCGACACGGTCGCCGCGCTTGCCGCGTACGCGCAAAGCCGCGCCGAACGCGCCGGACGCGTCCAACTCGCCGCCCGCCGTCAAGGCGCCATTTATCATATGTCCGGCGCCGGCGCGCTGGCGCGCGACATCGCCATTCGGCTCATGGGCGTCGGCGATTTTCTTGGGCGCTACGATTGGCTTTACGGGCAAAAGCCTTGATGCGACGCTGATGAGGCTGTCCACGGCGACCATCGCGCAAAAAGAACAAGGACTATGATCGTGTCGAAAGACGTTTCGCAAAATTGTTCGCTTTGCCGATTCTGGGCGCCGTTGCGGCCGAATGAGGGTGTTTGCCAGCGTTATGCGCCGAGTCCGGACGTGAATAGAGCGATCGCCCATTGGCGCCAGTCGCACGGGACGCAATGGTGCGGACACTTTGACGCCGGAACGCCCGACAATGCGCCAACGACCTGCTTCGATTGCCGCTTCTGGCGCGCCCGGGCGGCCGGCGCCATGCCGGTGGACCGCCTCGACAAACCCGCCGCCTGGTGGGAGAACGCCGGCCATTGCTATCGTCACGCTGGCCAGCCCTCCTCCGAACCTGGCCCACGCGCCTTCTGGCCAGCGACCAATGGCCTGAATTCCTGCGGCGACGGCGAAAAACGCGCCGTCTGACGACGCGCTGTTTTGACTGCCGGCGGGCGACGCGACGGCGCGACGATCGTGACGAGGAATCGCTCTTCGCCTTGTCGCGCGAGAACAATGCCTTTATCCAAGTGGTTGAAACCGTTTCACGCGAGCCCCCCGACGAGCATGAATCACGACGACGCCCCAGCGCCCGAGCTACGCACAGCGCATGTGATCGTCGTCGCCAATGAAAAAGGCGGCACCGGCAAGTCGACGCTGTCGATTCACCTGTCGGTAGCGCTGTTGAAAGCCGGCTATCGGGTCGCAACCATCGATCTCGATACGCGCCAACGCACCTTGACGCGGTTTTTTGAAAACCGCCAATCGTGGGCGCGCACCGCGCCCTGGAAAGTCAAGTTGCCGCGCCATTTCGCGCCAAACCGCGCCGAGACCGCCAATGTCCGCGACAACGAAACGGAAGAATTCACGACCTTCGCGGAGGCGATCGGCGAAGTCGAGCACGCCTATGAATTTGTCATCATCGACACGCCAGCCAGCGATTCCTATTTGATGCGTCTGGCCCATTCGCTGGCCGACACGCTGATCTCGCCGATGAATGACAGCTTCATCGACATGGATGTGATTTCGCGCGTCCATCACGACCGCGCGCAGCGCGGTTCGGTTTCGCAATACGCCGAAATCGTGCTGGAGGCGCGGAGAAAACGGCGGCTCGTCGACAATGGCTTGATTGACTGGGTGCTGGTGCGAAACCGCATCGCTTCTTTGCAATCCAACAACGCCCGGCAAGTCGACGTCGCCTTGCGCAAACTGGCGGTCGAACTCCAGTTCCGCGTCGCCGAAGGTCTGCACGATCGCGTCATTTTCCGCGAACTTTTTCCCGTAGGCCTTACGGCGCTCGACGCTATCGAGGAGGCGGCCGGCACGGCGCTGACGCCTTCGCAGTCAGCCGCGCGCGACGAAATCGAGTCGCTGATCGATCACCTGCGTCTGCCTTCGCGCGACCGAGACGCGCCCTACCTGCAAGCCCGCCATGTCTGGTTCGAAGCGATTTCTTCCTATTATCGCGACTTGTCCGAACGCGGACGCGAATAAGAAGTTCAGTGCGCCGTCAATTGTTCCGGCGCCATTTTGAGCAGCAACGGAGCCGCCGCGTCGGAATGGCGAATAAGATTGCCGACGTCCGGCGTCAGAACGGGAGCGTCCCAGGGGCCGCGCAGATCGAACCGGACTTGCGGCGCATCCGCGTTCGCTTTGAGCGAAGCGCTGGAATCGAGCGCGACGACCTGCAAATCGATGGTGCGCTCCGACGCCATCGCGTGACCGGAAAAGGACACTTTCAAAGCGCCGCGAACCGCCGCGCCGTTCTCGATTTCGATCGCCCCTTTTTCAATATTGAATTTCGCCGACGCCTCGTCGAACGCCGTGCGTCCGGAGTGCAATTGCGCCGACGAACTCAGAGGGCGCCGCTCCAATCGGCGTAAAGCCTGATCGAGGTCGACGCCGTAGACTTCACCCTGGACGAGGGTCAGTTGGCCGCGCCCGTCGAGGTTTTTCGCCAGAGCGAAATAGGAATCGCCGGTCGTCTCGAACGTCCCGGACAGGGCGCCCGAACCGGTCACGGCCTCGCGCCCGAAGGCGTCCCACAGAAAGGCGCCGGCGTCGATGTTTTCGGCGGTGAACGTCCCACGCAGATCGGCCAGCGAGTTCGTTCCTGTCAACGTGACGCGCCCCTTGACCGCGCCGCGGTAGGCCTTCGCCTCGCCCAGATTAAGCTCCATCCGGCCATTCTTCAGCAGGATGGACAAGCCGGCGTCGTCAAGCTGCACCTTGCCGATGCGCGCGTGAGCGGCGGAAATACGCAAATCGAGATCGGTCGAGGCGAAATCTTTCAGATTGAACGTTTCGCGGCTCCACTGGCCGTCGTCGCCCCAAGGCGTCGGCGTCTCCGTCAGAATCGGATTGAATGACAAGGACGCGCCCGCCAATGTCCCCGCGATGTTCGGCCGGCCGGCCTCGCGCCGCATCAGCACCGCTCCTTCAAGCGTATTGCCGTCAACATCGAGACGCATCGCCGAAAACGCCGCCAAATCGCGTTCGAACATGACATCGGACTGCAACGCAGCGTCCTCGAAATTGCCCGGTATTGGCAACGGAAAATCCAGGGCGCGCGCCAACCGGCGCAAGGACGGCGCGGTCGCGTTCAACTTGCCGGTGAAGTGGTGATTGGGCGAAAGCGTGAAAACCCCGTTGAGACTGAAATGAACGAGCTCGCTGCGCAGGCGCGCGGAGATGTCCGATACGCCGCCGCGCAACAATTGCGCCGGCTGGGCCAGCCAAAGCGAGAAGTTTGCCGGCGCGCCTTGAATTTCCGCGCGCCCGCTGACGGCGAGCGGCGAGCCGATCTTGCGCCAGTCGAGCACGATATCAATCGCTTCGGCGATTGCCGGCCGCTCCGCTCCGCCGACTTGCGCCAGCGAAAGCCGGCCGTTGACAATGGACAGAACGCCAAGACTGGCCCGATCGGCGCGTTCGGCCAGTTCGGTGTTGTCCGGCGCGCGAGCCGCCTGCGCCACCAGCCCGCCGGAAAGAATCTGCGCTTGCGGATCGATGACGATTTTGGGCGTGTTCAATACGGCCGAGACAATTTCCAGCCGACCGAACAATAGCGGCAGAATACGCAAATTGCCGCGCAACGATTGCGCCTCGATGCTCATGGCGCCGGAGGGGTCGTCAATGGCGATGTCGTCGATGCGGATGTGCGGTCGCGGCAACACCGCAAAAATGGAACGCCCGCGCGTCGTCACCTTGAACCCGGTCGCCGCCTCGACCGCCGCCGCCATGACATGGCGCTGCGCGTTTTGCGAGAACGTCCAGGGCGCCAACGCGGCGCCCACGAGCGCCAGGCAAAGCAGAGCAAGAAACCATTTCAGCTTTGTTTTCATCGAAGTGGGGAAATACTCGGGTTTACCACGACGGATCGAACGCCATCGTCGTCCAAAAAGAGCGTCAAGCCGTTCGATGCGCCGAAGACGGGCGGACCTTAGCGTCCAAACGGCGAAAATCCTAGAACGTTTTACCTCGACCGCGCATCGGCGAGCTGGCGTGGAGCCTTGATTGAGCATCTGTCCTGCCGCCGACCGCCATAGGACCTGCGGACACTTCCGGCGCGAGCCCAGGACGGCGTCTCTTCTAATGCGCCTTTACGGCGAGAAGAGGGTCGAGACGCGCCACTTCCCTGTCGACCAACGCGCCGAACTCCTGGCGAAAACGCTCGCGGCTGAACCGCTCGGCGTTGCGGCGGCAATTTTGCGGCGTAATGCGCGCGCCGTTCGTCTCGAAATCCTGCACCGCAGCGACGATCGCCGCTTCGTCCTGCCGGGGGAAGAACACCCCGGTCGGCTCTTCGCCATGCAGGCCGCGCACCGTTTCCAACGCGCCGCCGCGGCCATAAGCGATGATCGGCGCGCCGCACGCCTGCGCCTCCACCGGTATGATGCCGAAATCCTCTTCAGCCGCGAAAATAAAGGCCTTGGCGCGGCGCATATGGTCGTGCAGCACGGCATTGTCCTGATAGCCGAGAATTTGCGTATTCGGTCCGGCGTTCTTGCGCACGAGATCCATTTCCGGACCGTCGCCGATCACCACAAGTTTCCTGTGGGGCATGCGCGCGAACGCGGACACGATCAAGGCCATCCGCTTGTACGGCACCATGCGCGACGCGGCGAGATAGAAATCTTCGCGGGTTTCGCCAAACGGCAAGTTTTCAATATCGACCGGCGGAAACACCACGTCGGCCTGACGATTGTAAACCTTGGCGATGCGGCGCGCGATATAGGCGGAATTGGCCACCATCCGGTCGACGCCGTTGGCGGTGCGCGTGTCCCAGATGCGCAAATAATGCAACAACAGACGCGCCAGCATCGATTTGAAGCCGCGCGCCAAGCCGGATTCGGCCAGATACATGTGCTGCAAATCCCAAGCGTAGCGCATCGGGCTGTGAATATAGGAAACATGCGCCTGATTAGGGCCGGTGATGACGCCTTTGGCGACCGCGTGCGACGAGGAAATGACTAGATCGTAAGCCGACAGATCGAATTGCTCGATGGCGATCGGCATCAGCGGCATGAACAGGCGATGCCGGCTCTTCGCGCCCGGCAGATTCTGGATGAAGGAGGTCGTAAGCTTGCGCCCCTTCAGCATCTGGTCCTGCCCCGGCGGCAACTGACAGACCAGCGTGAACAGGTCGGCCTGCGGATACATCCCGAGAATTTCCTCGACGACGCGTTCAGAGCCGGCGCGCATCACCAACCAATCGTGAACCAGTGCGACTTTCATCAATGTCCCGAGCTATTAAACCAAAGGGCAATCTAACGCGCGGACATTAACCAAGCGTTAGACCCGCAAGCGCGGCGTAAAACCAACGCTTTCATTTTTCGCTCATTTTCATATGGCGCGCGGCGGTTTCAGCCCCGCCAGAAAAACGTGGCGGCGCAGGCGTCGGACGTGCCCGGGGCCAATACCCGCATCGACGGCTTGGCGAATAGATCGCCGGCGAAATCCTCGGGATCGCCATGTCCCGTCCAAGCCTCGATGCACAGAAACCCAGCGCCGGGAACGCTCCATAGCGCAATATGCGGAAAATTCTCGAACTCGGCGCGCAGCCCCCTGCCGTCGCCGGCGCCGAACTCCAGGCCGACGCTGGCGGCGTTCAGGAAACAAAGCGCTTCGACAAAGAGCTCGGGCGTCAAAGGCAGGATTTTACCGTCGAAATCGAGCCGACGCGTCTTTTGCGAAAACAATCCGCCCGGCGTTATGACCGGAACGTCGGCGCTTTCCTTATGGTCGAAGCGAACGACATGACGCCCCCGCCCGCCCGGCAAGGGCCATAAAAAGCCAGGATGAACGCCGAGCGCATAGGGCATCGGCCCCTCGTCCCGGTTGGTCGCCGTGAGGCCGACGCGCAAAGAAGTCTCGCTCAGGACAAATTCGGCTTCAAGTTCGAAAGCGAAAGGATATTGCGACCGTGTGCGCGCGTTGTCGGACAGGGCGAACAGGACACTGTCCGCCTCCCGGCGGCGCAGGACAAAATCCTGATGGCGGGCGAAACCATGCAAGCCAAGCGGATATCGGCGACCGCCGACCCGGGCGCCGTCGCGCGTCCAGCCGACGACGGGGAAAAGTATTGGCGCGGTATCGGCCCAAGTCCGCGCCTCGCCCGGCCATAGCAGCGGTCGACCGTCGACGCTCCAGCTTTTCAGTTCGGCGCCGAACGGCGAGATTTGCGCGCGCGCCGCGCCGCAGGCGATTTCGATGATTGAATTCATAGCGAAACCGCCCGTCGGCGATTGTCATCGCCGCTGTTCAACGCGTAAATTGTTACGTGGAAACGCGCCGCAAAGCGCCGAAAGCTCGATGCGTCGCACATAATAACATTTTGTTTCACAGCATGATTTTTCCCATATGCCTGCGACTCTTTTGCTTTCTGCTCCAGTATGATTGATATTTCCGCGCCGCCAATCGCGAGTTCGCATGAATCTACCCAACGCCGCCTCACAAAGCTCTCCCCCGCCGTCGAAATGATCGGCGTCAACAAATGGTACGGCGACTTTCACGTGCTGCGCGATATCGACCTGCAGGTTTCGCGCGGCGAGAAGATCGTCATCTGCGGTCCCTCGGGGTCCGGCAAATCAACGCTGATCCGCTGCGTCAATCGGCTCGAGGAGCACCAGAGCGGCAAGCTGATCGTCGACGGCATCGAATTGACGGGCGACCTCAAATCCATCGACGAGGTGCGCCGCGAAGTCGGCATGGTGTTCCAGCAATTCAACCTTTTTCCGCATCTGACGATTCTGGAAAACTGCACGTTGGCGCCGATTTTCGTCCGCAAGACGCCCAAAGCTGAAGCGGAAAGGGCCGCGATGGCCTATCTGGAGCGGGTGCGCATCGCCGATCAGGCGCAAAAACACCCCGGCCAATTGTCCGGCGGCCAGCAGCAGCGCGTCGCCATCGCCAGGGCGCTGTGCATGAATCCGAAAATCATGCTGTTCGACGAGCCGACTTCGGCGCTCGATCCGGAAATGGTCAAGGAAGTGCTCGACACCATGGCCCTGCTGGCGAACGAGGGCATGACCATGCTGGTCGTCACCCATGAAATGGGTTTTGCTCGTCAGATCGCGGATCGCGTGATTTTCATGGACGCCGGCCAAATCATGGAAATCAACGCGCCCGACGAATTCTTCGACCACCCGCAACATCAGCGGACAAAGCTGTTTCTCAGCCAGATCCTGCGTTGACGCCGGATCTTTGCGTTGACGTCGGAGGCGGACAGCTCGATCAAGAAGCCCGCGCGAAGGCCTCCAGCATCGCTTCAATTTTCTCGCGCGCCGCGGCCACCAGCGCGGCATCCTTGCCGCGCACGACAATCTGATTGCGAAATTTTCCATCGATCAGAGAAGGATAGGAGCCGATCGACAGCGTCGGCGACAGCCTCGCAATGGCGCTCAAATCGGCGGCGTAGGCGCCTTCGGGAACGCCGGCCGCTTCGATGGTCTCCACCAGCATTTTCGCGCCGGTCTTGAGTTTGGGCGCGGCGGCGTCGAGCATGGATTGCATGATCGCCGGCACGCCCGCCATCACAATAACGTTGCCGATCCAAAATCCCGGCGCCACCGATCTCGAATTGGCGACCAGCTCGGCGCCGCGCGGGATGCGCGCCATGCGCCGGCGGGCGGCGTTCATATCCTCGGGTTTGATGCGCGTCAGCAACATGTCGATGATGCGCGGGTCTTCGTCGACCTCAACGCCAAACGCCTTGGCGATCGCATCGACGGTAATATCGTCGTGCGTTGGGCCGATGCCGCCAGTGGTGAAAAGATAATCATAGCGATGGCGAAGCGCGTTGACGGCGGCGACGATCTCGTCCTCGACGTCTGGCACGACGCGGACTTCGCGCAGTTCAACGCCGATATTGCTCATATATTCGGCGATATAGCCGATGTTCTTGTCTTTGGTGCGGCCCGAGAGGATTTCGTCGCCGATCACCAGCAAACTGGCCGTGACGGTCGTCCGCATTGGTTCGTTCGGTTGCGTCTGGCCGCTCATCCGCCCCGTCTCCAAGCTTTTCTTGATCGCCTCAGCGGAAGGCGATCACCTTTGCGCTGAATTATTATTTAATAACATCACATATTTACGCCGGACGCCTCAACCGGACCGGAATGGCGCGTCTCGCGATCCTTCCCGCGAGGTCCCGCCCAGCGGATGGCGTCGCCTCATGTCGCTGTGCGTTCGTAAATCACATTGGCTCTGGTGCGCAAGACGCGGACGTAGCCCGAGTTCTTCAACAAGCCGCAGAGATCGACGTCCCATCGCTCGGGGGTATAGGCCAGGATGATGACGCGCGGCCAATATTCTGGCGGTTCGGCGTTGAGATAGGGTTCGAGGACAAGATCCTCCGCGCCCTCGACATCGATCTTGACCGCGTCGATCCGCTCAAACCCCTCTTCGCGAACGATAGTGGCCAAGGACTTGGCCGGCGCGCGCAACACTTCGCCGCCGCCCTCGACATTGACGACCCGCATCGAGGTTTCGCTCAGATTAAAGGGATTGACGAAGAGATTGACCTCGCCGTCGATGTCGGCGAGGGCGCAATTGAGCGCCTTGACCATAACGGCGGGATTTTGCCGAAGATTATAGACGAGCCGTTCGTAAACGATGGGCTGCGGCTCGACCGCGAGCACACGAGCGCGTGGCCCAGCCTGCCCGGCGACAAACAAACTCATCGGGCCGACATTGGCGCCCAGATCGAGAAAGACGAAATCCGACGTGATCCGCGACGTCAGATAATCGCGCTCCTCGCGCTCGAAATATTGCGGCGTGAACAGCAAGCGCTTTTCGATCGCATTGTTGAACGGATAGAGCCGCATTTTTGCGCCGAGCGGTTCGACATCGACGTCGAGCGGACGCTGGCGCAGACGGCGGACGCCGAGACCGCGCATGAACAAGGCGTAGCGCTCGACCAGCCAGCGGCGGCCGGCGTGGCTGGTGGCGCTCAACAGCCGGCGCATCCGCGCGGAGGGCGCGTGCGCGCCGAAGGCCGACAAGTCATTGACGGGGCGCGCGCCCATGGCGATCCAATTGCAATATATTGCCGACGTCGATCCGGGGGCCCGATAAGAATCAAAACTCCCAACCAGGGTTTTCCCGCGCCGTCGCCGCTGGGTTAGCACGCCTGCCCGGCGATTGGCCATAGCGCCGGGCGAAAACGGCCTGCGCAAATCCGCCTTGCGGAACGCTAAGAATGGCTTAAATCTGCCTGTATCGCATTTTGCGAAAGCAGCGGGGCGCTCGCCGCTTTAATCCAGATGTCGCGGGATACAATGAACTTCGTCGAGGCCGAAACAGCGGGCAGCCGCAAAACCGGGCAAATAAAAATCCACGGGGCCGAAGCGTTCGAGGGCATGCGTCGGGCCGGGCGGTTGGCCGCACAGGCGCTCGACATGATGACGAAAGTCGCCAAGCCCGGCGTCACGACCGACGATCTCGACAAGATCGCCTTCGAATTTGCGATGGACCACGGCGCCTATCCGGCGCCGCTCGATTATCGCGGCTACCGCAAATCGATCTGCACCTCGATCAACCATGTCGTCTGTCACGGCATTCCCGACGCCAAGCCGCTGCGCGACGGCGATATCGTCAATATCGACGTGACCTACATTCTCGATGGCTGGCACGGCAATTCCAGCCGGATGTACTATGTCGGCGAGGTTCCCCGACGCGCCCAGCGCCTGTGCGAAGTGACCTACGAAGCGATGATGCGCGGCGTCGCGGAGGTCAAACCCGGCGCCACGACCGGCGACATCGGCCACGCCATCCAGACTTACGCGGAAGGCGAACGCTGTTCCGTGGTGCGCGAATTCTGCGGTCACGGCATCGGACGGTTGTTTCATGACGAACCCAATATTCTGCATTACGGCCGTCCGGGCGAGGGCATAGAACTTAAACAGGGCATGTTTTTTACGATCGAGCCAATGATCAACCTCGGTCGGGCGCCGGTGAAGATTCTCGCCGACGGCTGGACGGCGGTGACGCGCGACCGCTCGCTTTCAGCCCAATTCGAGCACGCCGTCGGCGTCACGGCCGACGGGGTGGAAATTTTCACCCTTTCGCCGGAAGGCCTGCATTGCCCGCCTTATCCGGACGCGTGAGCCGGCGCCATGCGCAAGTCCGACGCCAAGCCAGACGCTGCATCGGACGGGGCTGAATCTCCCCATTATCTTGGCCACCGCGAGCGCCTGCGCGCGCGCTTCCGTCAGGCCGGCGGCGAATCGCTGGCCGACTACGAGATGCTGGAGCTCGTGCTGTTTCGCGCCATTCCGCGGCGCGACGTCAAGCCGTTGGCTAAAGCGCTGATCGCCCGCTTCGGGTCTTTCGCCGAAATCATCGCCGCGCGCCCCGAACGCCTGCGCGAAATCGAGGGCCTCGGCGAGGCCGCCGTCACCGAGTTGAAGATCGTCGAAGCCGCCGCGCTGCGGCTGGCCAAGGTCGCGCTGAGCGAACGCCACACGCTCAGTTCCTTCTCGCAGGTGATCGACTATTGCCGCGCCGCCATGGCGTTCAACGAGCGTGAAGAATTCCGCATTCTCTTCCTCGACAAGAAAAATCGCCTAATCGCCGACGAAGTGCAAGGCCGGGGCACCATCGACCATACGCCGGTCTATCCGCGCGAAATTATCCGCCGAGCGCTGGAGCTGGGCGCGACGGCGCTGATCTTGGCGCACAACCATCCCTCCGGCGACCCGTCGCCCTCGCCCGCCGACATCAAGATGACGAACGAGATCGCGGTGATCGCCGGTCCGTTGGGCATCGCCCTGCACGACCATCTGATCGTCGGCCGCAACGGTCATTCCAGTCTGCGCAGCCTCAAATTGATCTGACGCCCGCCTGCTCGCGCCAAACCCGCCGATCACGGAGGCCGCTCGGATTTCGACGAAGCCGAAACGAGGGCGCGCATACGCCCTGTTAACTTAAAATGACTAAACAACACGAAGACTGTTTGTGTTTACGTGTTTACGAGTTTCGGCCAAATGGTTTCACAAGAGCGCGAAAACCTTGGCGAGAGCCGCGCATTCAAGCGTTTTGCCGGGGCGGCGTTGGCCGTCTGCGGCGTCGCATTCCTGTTGATGGCGGGACTTGTCTGGCGCGTCGAAAACATTGCCCGCGCTGACGAAGCGGCCGGCCGGCGTCGGCTCGGACTGGCGATCGAACGCATGTTGGCCGGCCTGACCGACGACGCCGCGACATTGACGATAGCGACGCCCTTTATGGCGCAAGGCGACAGCGCCATCAACGCCGATCCAAAACTGACGCCAGCCGCCTCGCGCGCCTGGCGAAAATTGCCCATTCTGTTTCTTGTCGACATCGATCGGGAAACGGCGATCGAGCGATCCGGTTTCGCCGCGCCGGCGCGATTCGATGAATTCGCGCCCACCCTGAAACCATTGCTGGAGTCGCTGCGCGCGCCGCTCGTCATGCCGCTGCGCGGCGGCCTGGCCGGCGACGCCCATGCGCCTCCCCCGGCCGAGAGCGTCGGCGCCGCATATGAAAAGCCGCGTTCGGGTCTCGCCTTGATCGACGGCGCGCCTTACGCCATCGTCGGCGCCGTCGTCGAAACGCGCATGATGAAGGGCGCAGCCAATTCCGGCGGCGAGACGGCCGGCGGACAGTCTCGTCTGGCGCTGGTCGGACTGACGCGGCTCGGCGCCAACGCGCTGAACCAGATGGCGCTCGACGCCGACGTCGGCCGCATCGAAGTCGTCGACGCCGCCGCGCCGACAGGCGCCAGCCGACGCGGCGACACGTTTGGCGACATCGGCGCGCCTCATCCCGTGCTTCTCGCCTTCGAGCCCAATCAGCCTTCTGGCCGTCTGGCGCTACGCGTCGGTCTGGGCTTTGGCCTGATCGCGCTTCTGGCGGCGATCGCGGCGCTTTTGCGCTCGCGCCAGCTCGTCGACGCGCTTGCGTATCGCGAAACCGCCGCAAAACAGGCTGTGGGGCAGGATTTGTTGACGGGGATGGGGAACCGCCTGAGTTTCGCCCAAACGATGGAAAGCGAATTCGCCCGCTCCGAACGGACGGGATCGCCGTTTGCGCTGTTTTATCTCGACATCGATCGCCTCAAAGCGATCAACGACACCTATGGCCACGCCGCCGGCGACCGTTTGATCGCGGCGGTGGCGCAAGCGTTGAAAGGCGCCCTGCGGCGTTCTGATTTTCTAGCGCGCCTGAGCGGCGACGAATTCGCAATTCTGCAAACGGAGATCGATGGCCCGCGCGATTGCGAAATGCTGGCGCAGCGCATCGTTGGCGCGCTGGCGCACGAATTCGTCATCGGCGACCATACTGTCTTCGCCCACATGTCGATTGGCGTCGCGCTATATCCCAACGATGCGCGCGACCTGCCCAGTCTGGAGCGCGCCGCCGATCTCGCCCTCTATCGCGCCAAAAGCGAAGGACGCAACCGTTACTGCTTCTTCGAACGCACGATGGGCGAACAATTGCGCATGCGCAAAACCGTCGAGGACGATTTGCGCCGCGCCATCGCGCAAGACGAACTGATGCTGCATTACCTGCCGATCATCTCGTCCGCCACGCAGAAGACGGTGGGCGTGGAGGCGCTGGTGCGCTGGCGCCATCCCGCGATGGGTCTGCTGTCCCCCGCCCGTTTCGTCGGCCTTGCCGAGGAAAGCGGCATCATCCTGCCGCTGGGCGCCTTCGTGCTCGAACGGGCCTGCCGCGACGCCGCCGCCTGGCCGGGCCTGCGTCTCGCCGTCAACGTCTCGCCCGTGCAGTTTCTTCATAAGGACTTTCTGCGCGTCGTCGCCGATGTATTGCAACGCACCGGATTCGACGCGACGCGGCTGGAGATCGAAATTACCGAAAGCGTGTTGCTGGCGGACCGCGAAAAGGCGGAAAGCGTTATGTTCGAATTACGCTTGCTCGGCGTGCGCATCTCGCTCGACGATTTCGGATCGGGCATCATCAGCCTGATCTTCCTGCGTCGTTTTGCCTTCGACCGGATTAAGATCGACAACGCCCTGTTTCAAACGATGGAAGCCGGCGGGGAAAGCGCGCGCATTGTCGAATCCATCGTCAAGCTGGGCGAAGTGCTCGATTTGACCATCATCGCCGAAGGTGTCGAGACGCGCGAACAATTCGATCTGGCGCGCAAGCTCGGATGCCAGGAAATGCAGGGTTTTTATCTGTCGATGCCGCTGCCGGCCGATCAGGTCGAGCGTTTCGTCAACAACCCGGCGCCCGTCCACGTCCGCGCGCAAATGTGCAACACTCCGCCGACGCCGCAAGCCGACGTCGCCTGATCGAGAGCGCGCCCGCGCCGTGCGTTTTTCGCCTTGAAAAAATCAGTCGCCGCCGAAATAGCTGCAGGCGCCGCTGTCGCTGTCGCGCCGCACCGTCACGCGGCACAGATTGGGGCAAACCGGCGCGACTTTGCGCCAAATCCAGGTGCTGAGATTTTCAATCGTCGCCGGTCCAAGATCTTCGATCTCGTCGAGAAAATGATGATCGAGCGACAGACGGACATCTTCCAGCGCCCGTTCAAAATGCGAAAGATCGATCAGCATGCCGGACTGCGGATCGGGATGACCGCGCAGAACGATTTCGGCGCGATAGGAATGGCCGTGAATGCGCCAACTCGGTTCCGCGTTGATCGTGCGGCGCAAAGTGTGGGCTGCGTCAAAACCGAATTCCCTGCTCAACTCATGCATCATTTCAACCCCAGGACTTTATGCGTCTGCAAAGACAGACGCCAACGCGGATGCGCCAGGCAAAAAGCGATAGCGCGGTCAGTATTGACGGACCGATCTGGCCCATCGATCGGCTGCAAAAGAAAACGTTCGAAGGCGAGACCTTCGAAAGCCGTCGGATCGACATCCTTTTGCGGAAACGCCAATTTCAGCTCGGCGCCGCTCGTCTGCGCCAATTCGTTCGGTCCTTTCGGACTGACCGTGATCCAGTCGATTCCCTTCGGCGCCGGCAAGGTCCCATTCGTCTCCAGCGCGATTTCGAAACCTGCGCCGTGCAGCGCGCCGACAAGCTCCGCGTCGAGCTGTAGCAGCGGTTCGCCGCCGGTCAACACAACAAAGCGATTTTCCAGGCCGACGCCCCAGGCCGCGGCGATAGCCGCCGCCAACGCGCCGGCTTCGGCGAACTTTCCGCCGCCCGCGCCGTCAATCCCGACAAAATCCGTATCGCAGAACGCGCAGGACGCCGCAGCGCGGTCGCGTTCCAGCCCGCTCCAGAGATTGCAGCCGGCAAACCGGCAGAACACCGCCGGACGGCCAGCCTGACCGCCCTCTCCTTGCAAGGTGTAGAAAATTTCCTTGACCGAATAGGCCATCGCGTCAAGACGTCCGCTGGAGCATATTCCGCCCGCCGCCGCCTGACGATCTAGGAAGGAATATGCGATTAAACAAGGAGTTCGTGAAGTTTCGTGGCTCCCCGGGATAACGCTTTCCGCGCTCACGCCCGGCAAAAGCGCCCGCAAATAATTCCCTGGCGCACGCCATGTCAATGACGGAGCGCAAACGTTATAGCGGAGAAACGCCGATCAGATAACCTTTCCGGGATTGAGCACGCCCGTGGGGTCGAGCGCCGCCTTCCATCGACGCATCAGCGCCAGTTCGGCGTCGTTGCGGGTGATCGACAAATACGGCTTCTTTTCCAGCCCTACGCCATGTTCCGCCGAAACCGAACCATTGAAGGGCTTCAGACCGCCATAGACGACCGCCTCGACCTTGGGCCGCAGCGCCACATAATCTTTGAAGGCGACCTGCACCGCCACATGCAGGTTGCCGTCGCCGAGATGGCCGAAAATCCACAGTTTATGCGGCCCGATCGCCTGCGTCAGCGCGGGACCGAGGTCGCCGGCGTACCGCTCCATTTCCGCGATCGGCAGCGAAACGTCGAAAATGATCGGATAGCCGCCATTCACCAGCTGCGCCACATCGTCGCGCAATCCCCAGAAGGCGAGTGCGTCGGCCTGCGAACGGGCTATCGCGGCGTCCTCGATCAGGCCCGCTTCGAGCGCGCTCGCCAAAGCCGCCTGCATTCGCTCATCGTCGGCTTGGGGATCGCCGCCCTGGGACTCGATCAGAGCGTAAAAGCGACATTGTCGCTCCAGCGGCGCCCTGCCCTTCGCTGGCGGGGTCGTGACGAGTTGATAGAACGGCGCCCACATCACCTCGAACGCCGACAAGGCGCCGCCCAGAGCGCGATCCATATGTTTGAGCAGCGCGGCGAGCGAGGGAAAGTCCGGCGCGCCGACAAAGGCGGTCTGAACGCTCAGCGGCTTCTCGCGCAGACGCAGTACGAGGCGGGTGATGACGCCCAACGTGCCTTCCGAGCCGATAAACATCTGCTTGAGATCATAGCCGGCGTTATTCTTGATGAACGTGTTCATCGACGACACGATCGAGCCGTCAGCCAGAACCACTTCGAGGCCGAGAATCATGTCGCGCATCATGCCGTAACGAATGACGCGGTTGCCGCCGGCGTTGGTCGCGGCGTTGCCGCCAATCGTGCACGAGCCGCGCGCGCCGAGATCCAGCGGAAAGGACAGATCGTGCTCAAGCGCCGCATCTTGCAGGCTCTGCAGGACAACGCCGGCCTGCACGGTGGCGGTGCGCTGAACGGGATCGATGTTCTCGATTTCGCGCATGCGCTCCAGCGACAGAATGATCTCGTCGGGCGACGCGTCGGCGGCGTGAACGAGCCCCGTCAAGCCGCCCTGCGGCACGATGGCGAGATTGTGCGCCGCGCAGAATTTGACCACGGCCGCGACGTCCTGCGTCGTCTTGGGTCGCGCCAGGGCGCGCGCCTTGAGATGGTCGGGACGCAACGCGCCGGCCGAGCGACGGGCGACCTCCTCGGCGTCGAGTACGCCATCAACGCCAATCAAGGCGCGCAATTCCGCGACAACGTCCATGTCTCGCTCCTTCGAGCATGATCCCAAAAAAGCCGTGTGGCTCTTTGGCTAAGATCATAAGACAAATTATGGGTGGAGCGGAGCGCCATTCGATTCACAAAAGGCGCTCCGCTTTAGATCAACGCCTCGATCAAGCGAGGCCCCTTGTTTCGCATGGCCGATTGGTATTGCGCGGCGAACTCCTCGTTGCTCGTCGCCCGGCTGGCTTCAACGCCCATTCCGGCGGCGATTTGCGCCCAGTTCAATTCCGGCTTGCGCAGATTGAGCATCGACAGCGCTTTCTCGCCGACGGCGCCGGCGCCGACCCGGAAAAGCTCGACATTGAGGATCGCATAGGAATGGTTGGCGTAGATCACCACCGTCACGTCAAGATTTTCCCGCGCCATCGTCCACAGCGCCTGCAGCGTATAGGCCGCCCCGCCGTCGCCATGCGGGCAGACGATCTTGGCGTCCGGCGCGGCGATGGCGGCGCCGACCGCCAGCGGCAATCCCTGGCCGATTGAGCCGCCCGTCAACGCCAGATGGGTGTGCGCGCGCGCCCGCGCCAACGCTGGCAGCAGCGGCAGACTGCAGGTAGCGGCTTCTTCGGCGTAAATGGCGTTTTCCGGCGTCAGCGCCGCGATGCCCGCCGCGATCGAAGCGGCGTTGAAGGCCCCTTTCGACACGCCGGGCAGATCGAGAACCAATCGCTTGATCGGCCCCGCCGGCGCGTCGAGCGCCTCGGCCAGATCGCTCAGAGCGCCCACGCCGTCTTCGTGCGGCTGCGTCAGATAGAAAAATTCGCAGCCCTGCGGCGCGCACAGGCTCGGCTTGCCGGGATAGGCGAAAAACGAGACGGGCGGCTTGGCGCCGACCAAAACGATCTGTTCGAGCCCGGCGAGAAAGCTCAGAATTTGTTCGCCGAAATAGGGAAGGCGCTCGACCGCCGCCGCCCCCTCCCCGCCTTGCGAGCGCGGAGCGAAGGTGTCGCACAGGAGACGCGCGCCGGTTTTCGCCTGAATGCGCCCCGCGGCCTCGAGACCCGCGCCGTAGAGCGCCTGACCGCGCAGCAACAAGGCTGACGGTTTGCCATTGGTGAGGAGGCGCGCGACGGCTTCGATGTCCTCTTTCCCGACCCGCGCCGGACCGATGTCCGGCAGCGGCGACGCCGCATGGTCCGCCGGATTCCAGGCGCAATCGGCCGGCGCGATTAAAGTCGCGACGCCGCCCGGCGCCGCGCGGGCCGCCTGCACCGCTCGCGCCGCGTCGCCGGCGAGCGTCTTAGCATTCTTGGCCTCGTAGACCCACGCCGAAACAGGCCGGGCGAAGCCGGCAATATCGGAGGTCAACAGCGCGTCATATTGAAGATGATAGGTCGCGTGATCGCCGACGATATTGACGATCGGCGTCGCGGCGCGTCGGGCGTTATGCAGATTGGCCAAGCCGTTGGCCAGGCCCGGACCCAGATGCAGCAAGGTTGCGGCGGGCTTGCCCGCGATGCGGCCGTAGCCGTCGGCGGCGCCGGTCGCCACGCCTTCGAACAGGCATAAGACCGCCCGCATGTCGGGACTGTGGTCGAGCGCGGCGACGAAATGCATTTCCGAAGTGCCGGGATTGGCGAAACAAACTTCGACACCGCATCGCGTCAGCGTCTGCATCAGAGCCTGTGCGCCATTCATTGCATGCCTCCCGTTCGAACGCGGCGAGCTTAGAAGCTTTCCCGGCCGAATAGAAGCGAGCGCAAACGGGAAACCACGGACGTTTCGTCTTCGTCGCTTGAAAATTGTCACGATTTGCGTGAAATGCGGTATCGAGAGTCTCCACCGCGAGGCCATCGACGCAATTCTTGATCGCTTGCTGTCGAAAATTGCGTCAACGGCCTGTTTTTGCGTGTATTTATGTTGGTGTCGCGAAAAACCTTGGCGACAAACGGTCGCGAGGTCGGCGGCGGCGAGCATGGCGAAAAAATCTTTTGGTCAAGAGCAGCAAAATTGAATTCGCGGCGGGCGTCGGCGGCGCTTTCGGGTTGGCGCTGACAGTGATCGCGCTGCTAGAAGGGCATGGATTCGGCGCTGTGCGCGCCGGCGCCTGGACCGCCTATCCGCGCATCGGATCGAGCGAGATCGATCCCTACGCGCGCGCCAACCTCGCCATTTCCGGCGAAGCGCCGCTGGGCTCGGGCGAAGGAATCGCGTTCATGGCGGAAACCGACGATCAGGGCGAGGCGCTTGACGCGCGCTGCGATTATGTCTTGCGCGGCCCGGTTCCCGCCGCGCGCTTTTGGACCTTGAGCGCGCACGACAGCGACGGCGCGCCGCGCGCCAATATCGCGAACCGATACGGCCTTGTGTCGACAGCGCTGCTCAGACGCGCCGACGGTTCGTTCGACATCATCGCGGCGCGCCAGGCGCGACCAGGCAATTGGCTGCCGCTCGGCGAAAAAAGCCGTTTCGTGCTCGTCCTGCGCCTCTATGACGCGCTCGCCAGCGGCTCCGCCGATGCGCTTGACGGCGTTTCGACGCCGACCATCACGCGGGACGCCTGCTCATGATGGAGACCTGGCTCAATCGGGAGGGTCGGCTCGGCCGGGACCTCTGGCTCGAAGCCTTTCTCAGGGCGGCGCCCTATGTTCTCGGCGCGATTTTCACGGCCGGCGTCGTGCATTTGGGCGCGGTCCTCACCTTGCCGTCCTTTTCGCCGTTAAGCGCCTACGGCCGGCTTGCCGCGCAGACCGAAGCGTTTTCTTTGAAAGTCCTGCCGCCGGTCTCGACCGAAACGCCGTCCCTGCCCTTCGCCGATCCGTTCGCGGCCTTGGCCGTCTGTCGTTACGATCTGTCGAAAGGCCCGCTTCATGTCAAAGTCGCGGGCGACGGCGATCGTCTCCTGTCGGTTTCGGCGCATTCGCGCGCCGGCGTCGTCTTTTACGCTTCGACCGATCGGGACGTCCCGCAAAGAACTCTGAATATCCTGGTGATGACGCAGGCCCAGGCGAGCGCGCGCGAAGAAGGCGACGCCGACGAAACGCCAAACGGCGAACTGCTTCTGACGGCGCCGGAGGCGGAAGGATTTGTCCTGATACGATCGCTGGCGTTGAACCAAAGCGATTTTTCGCAGGCGCGAAAAGTGCTGGACGGCGCCGTATGCGCCCTGGAAAAAACCGATTAGAGCTGAAAGACCTGCCGCCGCAAGTAGCCGGCGCGTCAAAATTTCAATCTGGAAAAATGCGCTCCATGACCCGCGTCACGCGCGGCGGCGCGAACGCGCCGACGTGCGGCGAGCGCGTGGGGATTTTGCCGGCTTCGTGGGAACGTCCTCTTCCTGCCGGCAATAGCGCACGCCCAGAAAAAACAGGATTTGCGCGCCTTCCGCCGGCGCAGGCTCGACGGTTTTGCGCCGTGGCCTTTCCTTGAACGCGATCAACTCTCCCATAGCCCTGCTCCGCGGCTTCGTCTCGCTCGCGCCGACGCCTTCGCCGATCGAAGCCATGTCGATTCGCGAGAGAACGTCCGCGTCGGCATTAGAGATTTGCGAAGGTTAACGCCACGTCAACAAACGCTCCCTATGATCGGCAAATCTGTCACATTTTGGATCAACTCACGATGAACGCCGATATTTTTTCGCGTCTGCAAACCCTCGCCGCTTCCGAGGGCGAGGCGCCCATGACGCCGGTGTTGTTGCGCGTCGTCGTCGATCTGTTTGTTCAACGCGCCCACCACAGCGCCGCGGAGATCCGCCAATTTGAAGAAATGGCCGGCGCTCTGATCGACGCGAGCGAGCCGGAGCTTTTGGAAACGGTCGCACGAGAACTGGCGCCGTGCGCCGATTGTCCCCCTTCGATCGTCGCCGCGCTGCTCCGCCGCGGCGGCGGCGCCGCGCAAGCCGTTCTGCGGACGAGCATGAAACTCAAGTGGATCGAACTTTACGATATCGCGGCGAACGGCGGCGCCGATCCGGCATGCGCTGTGGCGCAACGGCGCGACCTCGACGAAAGGCTGGTTGAGCGTCTGGCCGAAAGACGCGAATGCGCGGTCGCGCGCGCGTTGGCGGCAAATCCAAACGCGCCGGTCGGCGCAAAAGCGGCGTCCATACTGATCGCCCTGGGTCGCGAGGACGAAGTTGTGGCGCGCGCCCTGTTGCTGCGCTGGCCGCTCGAACCCAGTCATCTGCCTTTGTTTCTGGCCGCCGACAACGGACAGCGCCTGACCTTGATCGAATGGGCCGTCGGCGACGAGGCCGCGTCTAACGCGTCGGCCGCCCCTCAACACAACGCCGTCGATTGTCTTGAACGCTGCGCGCTGGCGGGCGAGCGCGCCGCTTTGGTCGAGACGCTGGCGAAGGCGACGCGCTGCGCGCCGGAAATCGCGCGCCGTATCGTCGAGGATGAAGGCGGCGAGGCGCTGGTTCTGTCCTTTGTCGCTCTTGGCCTGGACAACGAGGCGATCGCCCGCATTTTGCTCGCGACCTGCCCGCAAATCGCGGGCTCGGTGCAAAAATTTCAGGGCTTGATGCTGTTGGCGCGGCAGACGCCGCACCAGGCGGCGCGCGTCATGATCGCGGCGATAGCCGGCGATGCGCAAGCATTCACTGATTCGCCGTTTAGCGATTTTTAGAAAATCCACCGAACCTTTTTTCGAGGTCGCCGGTCGTTCCGGCGCGCACTGCATTGATTTGTCAAAATGGCGAATTTGGACAGATGTGGGCTTACCGGTTTCCATAGGAAGGATATCGGATAAGATCGGCCGTCTCTCGCAGAGGTCCAAAATGCCGGACAAACGCCAACCTTTGACGCGCATCGACCGCAGAACGCTGTTGGCCGGCGGCGGGCTGATCGTCGGCGCGACGTCGCTCGCCCGCGCTGACCAAAACGGCGCCGAAGCGGCGCGCATGTCGCCGGAGCAAATGAAGGAGCTTGGGACGTGAATCTATTCGCTGGCGCTGCAGGCGGCGACCTACGCGGCGCCGATTGTGGCGATGTATCTCCTGCGCGACGCGGTCGCCACTGGCGCCGGCTCCAAGGCGCCGCCAGGGCAAATCTGGAAGATGGCCGATATTTCGACGCCGACGCTGGCCGCGCAGTCGGGCTATGTCACGCCCAACGTCAACGTGCTCTACGGCTTCGGCTTTGTCGACCTTGGCCGGCAGCCCGTAATCCTCACCGCGCCGGATTCGCATGGCCGCTATTACATGATTGAAATCTGCGACATGTGGACCAACGCTTTCGCTTATCCCGCGGGCAAAGCGGCGGGGTATGGCGGAGGAAAATTCGCGCTGGTGGGACCAGGATGGACTGACAATCTGCCCGCCGATGTCAAACGCATCGATTGTCCGACGCGGTGGGTCGAGCTGCAACCGCGCGTGCATGTCAAGAGCAAGGCCGATCTCGCTGACGCAAGGGCTGTGCTCGACGGCCTGAGCGTGCAAGGATTGGCGCAATATACCGGCGCTGCGGCCCCGCCGCCTGTCGTCTATAATTACGCCGTCCCCAAAATCGCGTCCAATGTCGCCAGCAGCCAGATGCAGTTCGAGGACCCGGTACAGTTCTGGGAAATTTTTTCGGAGGCGATGAACGAAAATCCGCCGCCAGCCAACGAAATCGCATCGGTGTTGCCCCAGTTTCGCTATCTCGGCATCGAACTCGGTAAGCCCTGGTCGCCGAAAAACGTCAACCCGCTGGTGGTCGCGCAGATGAAAGTCGCGTCGAGCCAGATCGGCAAAATGATGAACGATTCGGCGACCATTGGCGGGCGCACGGTCAACGGCTGGAGCATCCCCGGTCCCGGCATCGGCATGAGCGGCGCGAATTATTTTGAGCGCGCGATCATCGCGGTGTTCGGACTGACCGCCAACACGACGGCCGAGGCGATTTACTACTCGGCGGTGCAGGACGCCGAGGGACTGCCGCTGACAGGCGCGAAGCGTTACACGATCGCTTTCAAGCCGCCGATGGATTACCTCGAGCCGGTCGCGCCGGGCTTCTGGTCGGTGACGATGTACGACGGCGTCACCCACTTCTCCGCCGCCAATCCGATCGAGCGCTATAGCCTGGGCAGCGACGACGATCTCAAACGCGAGGCGGACGGTTCGTTCAACCTTATCGTGCAGCACGACGACCCTGGCGCCGAGAGCCGGGCCAACTGGCTGCCTGCGCCGTCGGGACCGTTCTATCTCGTGCTGCGCATCTATGCGCCGCGGGACGAGATCGTCAAAGGCCTGAAAAATCTCGGCTCGTTCCGTGGCCCGCCGCCCTTGACGCCGGTGGGGTGAAGCGCTCCACGATCATGCCGAAGGCTCCGCGACGCTCGCCGTTCCGGCGGCGACGAATTATTTTGTTTGCTTGGCGAGATCGAGAAAATTCCGGCCCGCCCTATCCTCGACTTCAACAATCCACAGGTCGGAATCGAAGGCGATTTGACGCGCCAGCCGCGCTTCGGCGTCGGCGCAGTCGATCCAATCGTCCTTATGCGCCAGGAAAAACAGCCGGTCGCCGCTGTCCTGCGCCTCGCTTTGCGGCGCCGGGCCATAAAGCGCGCAAGCGCCGTCGAGACGATCGATCTTGACGAAAATGGCGCCCGCTTCCGACGCGCCGCGTCGACGTAGCACGGCGAATACATTTTGCGACGAGCACCGGCGAAGGTAAGCGGCGACCCAGATATCGGAACGCAGCCGCATCACTCGACCGAGAGGCCGGAGCGCGCTGAAAGTTCGCGTTTCACCTTGGCGCTGAGATCGCCATGCACGGGGAAGCCATTGTCGCGTTCGAATTTCTCGATCGCCTGTCGCGTCGCGCCGCCAAATTCGCCGTCGGCCTTGACGCGATAGCCCAGCTTGGCGAGCGCGCGTTGAGCAGTTTCGACGGTCTTCGCCGCTGACGCGCCGCGCAACATGGCGCCGATGGCGTCCGATCGGGCGGCTTCCTGCCGCGGCGCCGGTTCGATCGCGCGCGGGGCGGGATCGAGCGACAAGTCGCCCGGCCGCGGCGTCGGCAGAGGCGCGGGCGCGGCTTCCGGCGTCGCGGTCGGCGCCGCCGGCGAAGGCTTGGTCGGGGCGGCGCGCGGGAAACTGGCGAACAGCGGCGCGGGGTGGCGGGCGTTCTGCATCAAAAGCGCATTGACCGGAATGGCGGCCAGCATGCCGATGAACAAAATCGAAGCCAGCGCGTGTCCAGGATGGTGGGCGACGGGCTTCAGCCACGACGGCGCCCTGGCGGCGGCGCGCGTCCAGAATTGCGCGCCCTTTGATTTGCCGGGCGCCTTGTTCCTGCGAGCCGCCGGTTTGTCGGCGGTCACGAAATCCAGGTTGGAGCGGGCGGTGATTTCACGCAATTTTTTTCACCTGATCTTGACTGCGAATGATCTCGTCCGTGCGTCGGGCGCGCCGTTCGAAAACCTCGATCCTGACCGGCTGGACCGCCCGAGCGCTCGTATCCACGCCGTCGAGCGGCAGCCGCACAGTAACGACGGAGCCCTCACCCGGCGCGCTGGCGATCGACATCGAGCCGCCATGGAGACCGACGAGGCCGCGCACGACCGACAGGCCGAGACCGGTGCCTTCGTACGGCCGATCGTAAGTGGATTTGGCCTGAAAGAACGGCGCGCCCAGCTGCGGCAGATCGCCAGGGGCGATACCGATTCCCGTATCGGCTACGCAGATCTCGACGTAGCCGGCTTGCGCGCGCGCGCTGACGTCGACGGCGCCGCCATCTGGCGTGAATTTCACGGCGTTGGACACGAGGTTGAGCAATATCTGTTTGCAGGCGCGTTTGTCGGCGACGATCTCTTGCAAATTGGGCGATACCGCGCGCTTGAGCTGGATATGCTTCTCCTGCGCCTTCAACTTGACCATGTCGCAGCACGAATCGATCAGCGCTTGAATTTCGAAATGCTCCGGCTCGATGACGAAATTGCCCGTCTCGATTTTCGACATGTCGAGTATCTGATTGACGACACTCAACAAATGCTCGCCGGACGCGTGGATGATGTTGGCGTATTCGCGCTGCCTGTCCGACCCGGTCGGGACAAGCTTGGCGTCGCCGAGCATTTCCGAAAAGCCGATGATAGCGTTGAGCGGCGTGCGCAATTCATGGCTGACATTGGCCAGAAAGCGATCCTTCCAGCTGTTGGCCTGCTCGGCTGCCTCGCGCGCGGCTTCGATCTCCTGTTGCGAAGCCTTGAGTTTGGAAATGTCGCGCATCACCGCCAGGACGGCGCCGTCCGGCGCATTCGAACGATGGGCGCGCATTTCCACCCAGATGAAAACAGGCTCGCTGTGCGCCTGTTCGCGAGCGTCGACGCGCAGCCGAAACTCCGTCGCGACGGTGGCGTTCGCTTTCGCGGCGTCGGCGACCGTCTTCAGGAAGGTCGGACGATCGGAAACAAGGATGCGTTCGAACAGGCCGCGTCCGGCCAAGTCGCGCGAGGCAAAGCGGAAAGCCCCAGCCGGATCGGCGCTGGAGTATGTCACCGAGCCGGTCCGATCGAGCTTGATGACGAGATCGCCGATGGTTTCGGAAAGGTCGCGGTAGCTGGCGTCGCCAATCTGGGCGCGCTTTTCGCGCAACGCGCCGGTTTTGGCGCTCCACACCGCCAGCAAGGCGCCATAGATCACCGCAGGAGCGATGATCGTCATATCGGCGGGCGAACTCGGCTGCAAATTCGGCGACATCCAGCCTGTCGCGGCGGCGACGGACAGAATGACAATCGCGCCGAGCGAGGCGGTCGCCGCCCCCAACGCCAGCGACGTCGCGACGCCAATCGCCGTTTCAAGCGGCGCCAGTACGAAACAGGCGACCGC
The DNA here is from genome assembly GCA_963736175.1 of uncultured Alphaproteobacteria bacterium. Lineage (GTDB taxonomy): Bacteria > Pseudomonadota > Alphaproteobacteria > Rhizobiales > Beijerinckiaceae > Rhodoblastus. The sequence goes on from CAVTNU010000004.1 coordinate 68,991, forward strand.
GCCAGCGGTCAGACCGCCATGGCTCACGGTCAGCGTCACGCCGAGCACGACCATCGCGACGGCGCAGATCGCCTGCGCGACCTCCATTCGTCCGGTGCGCGAAAGCACAAAGACCCCGGCGAGCGGCGCCATCAGGCAAAGGAACGCCAGCGCGTCCCAGATACTGGGTTTGCCGCCGACCAACAGAAAGATCGGCGCCAGCGCCATGAACGGCAAAGCCATCGCCAGACGCAGCGCGATAAAATTTTCCTGGCAAGTGCGTTCGATTTCGCTGGTCGGCGCATCCTGATGCGCCAGACCGGCAATCTGACGACTGACGCTTGGCATGGGCGGTGTTCTCATCGGTCGACGACGCAAAGGCGCCGCTGCTGTCACGACTTTGCCGCTCCGCTGTTAAGTGAACGCTAAAGGGACGGCTTAATTGGCCATTTTGGCGCGCGCGAAGGGCAATTCGGACTGTCAATGTCGAGATATGGTTTCATATTGGTTGCCAACAGAGTCCGCTGGACAATGTTAACGTTTGCTTGCGTCGCGCCATCGGATTTGAGCGAAAAGTTTGAGATAGAGTCGAGACGTCTTTGCTAGACATGATGCAGATCCATCGGGACAACCCCCATGATGTTCCTATTGCGCTGCATTTTCTGGCTCGGCCTCGTCTACGCCCACATCGATTGGCCGCATGGCGGGTTTTTCGCCGCGCTCTTTCATGACGGCGCCGCGATCGCCCAGGAGCGCGTCACCGCCGCCGCCGGCGACGCGCCGGCGCAATGCCTCGCCTCGCCCAAGCAATGTCTAGAGGTCGCCGAGAAATTGCATCGCCTGACACAGGCCCAGCCGAAGGCGAACCACGACACGCTGACCCCGCGCGACCGCCAAAGCTAAGCTTGAAGCCGGACCGAACGCACATATATCTGTTTTAACAGCGTCTTTCCTGGGCACGGGATATTATTGCGGGAGATGGCGCGGCGATGGCGACAAGCGCCGTCCTGCTCGTCGCGCCGCGCCCACTTCTCAGCATTTCGCCATTGCGCCGATAAATCGAGCATGGACGCCTTGCCGCGCCCGCAATAGAACATTTGCCGGCGCGCAAAAACAATGGCGAGACGGAAAGCCTGATGACCATCGCGGAAATTGAAGACAACTTCGCCCTGCTCGACGAATGGGACGACCGCTATCGCTATTTGATCGAACTCGGCCGCACGCTCGCCCCGCTCAGCGAAGCCGCGCATAACGAGGCCAACAAGGTGCGCGGCTGCGCCAGTCAGGTCTGGCTTGAAACCACGGTACAACGCGATGGCGACAACCCGCCCGTTCTACGCTTCCTGGGCGACAGCGACGCCCATATCGTGCGCGGCCTCGTCGCCTTGACCCTGGCCTTCTACTCAGGCCATACGGCGCAAGACATCCTCGACGCCGACGCGCTTGAATTGTTCCGCCGGCTCGGACTGGAGCAGCATTTGACGCCGCAACGCGCCAATGGTCTGCGCGCCATGGTCGAGCGCATCAAGACCGAAGCCCGGCAGGCGTTGGCGACGCCGCGATAGCGAAAAAAAGTCGGACGGATCGACGACCCGCCCGGCGAAACACTGCTGAACGCGCGCGCCGGCGCGTCAGCCGCGATTATTTGCGGCCACGCCGACGCTGCTGGCCGAGACCCATCTGTTTCGCCAGATTGGAGCGCGCCTTGGCGTAGTTGGGCGCCACCATCGGGTAATCCGGCGGCAGACCCCACTTCTCGCGATATTCTTCCGGCGACATATTGTATTGCGTGCGCAGATGCCGCTTCAGCGATTTGAACTGCTTGCCGTCTTCAAGGCAGATGATGAAATCATTGGTGATCGACTTCTTCACCGGCACGGCGGGTTTGGGCGCCTCGACGGCGACGGGCGCGACGCCCGAAGTGACGCGCAGCAACGCCGCGTGAACTTCGTTGATCAGCGCCGGCAGATCGGACGCCGGGACGGAATTGTTGCTGACATAAGCCGACACGATGTCGGCAGCCAGTTCGATGTAATTATGTGAGTTTGATTCGCTCATTTCGCTCGCGCTTTCTTTGCGTCGTCCCTGTCTTCGATCCGGAAAGTTCGCCGGAAAACCTTAAAGCTTGCTTTCATTGGCGTCTTTTGCAAGGCAAGCGGGGCAAGTTGCAGACCGCGAACCTTCCGTTCGGACTGAACGACAAAAACATGTTTACAGTACTTAAATCGAAAATCAATGTTGGGCAATATCCAACCGCGAATTCTGAAATTTTTATTATAATATCTAGTAGCGATGGGAAATCAGGGCTGTTCAGTTCTCTAGACTTTAAGTGCGCTTGGGGATTCCAGCAGGGCTGTTCAGTTCTCTAGACTTTAAGTGCGCTTGGGGATTCCAGCGAGCGAAAATGTGTGAATCTATAGGCGACAACCCGAATCGGAGGTTGTCGTATGGCGGTGTCGTTGCTGGAGATTTTGCGCTCGGTTCCAGATCATCGTCGACGGGAAGGGCTTCGGTTTGAACTGGCGACGGTGGTGCTCTATGCGATCCTGGGCATGGTCGCCGGCGCCAATTCCTATCGGCAACTGCATGAATTTGTTAATGCTCATCGACAGCGACTGAACAAAGCCTTCAATCTGAGCCTGCGTTATGCGCCGTCCTATTCGGGCTTGCGGCTGATCTTGCAAGGGATCGATTCAACGGCTCTGGAGGACGCGTTTCGCCGCCATGCCGCGTCGCTGCCAACGCCGCCATCGCCCGAGGGGCCCACGGCGATTGCCGTTGACGGCAAGACCCTGCGCGGCAGTTTCGACGCCTTTTGCGACCGAAAGGCCGCGCATATGCTGTCGGCGCTGCGCCAGGCCGATCAAATCGTACTCGGCCATCTGATGGTTGACGAGAAAAGCAACGAAATCCCGGCGGCGCCGGAATTGATCGAGGCGCTCGGTCTGAAGGGCTGCCTCTTCACGCTCGACGCCGAGCATTGCCAAAAAAAGGATTTGCCCGCGTGATCGCTTCGGGCAACCATCTGCTCACGCAGGTCAAGGACAACCAGCCGAAACTACGCCGCCAGCTCGAACTTGGATCGATGGGGCGCAAGCCAAGCGGCTCCGCGACGAGCAAATCCAAAGGCCGCAATCGCTGTGAAACGCGGGACCTGACGGTGTTTCCGGCCAAGGCGTGGTTCCGCGGCGCGGCATGGGAACCGCTGATCAAAACCGTCCTGCGGTTGGAGCGCTCCGTGTCCAAACGCGACGCAAAAACCGGGTATTGGAGCCAGACGAGCGAGATCGTCTTCTGGGTCTCCTCGCTCAGCGGTCCAACGCCCGAACAATGGAATGAACACATACGCCGGCATTGGCGGATCGAGAACTCCAGCCATTATGTACGCGATGTCACCTTCGCCGAGGACGCTTCACGCATTCGCAAGAACCCGGACATCGCCGCCCGCTTGCGCTCCTTCGCTTACAACCTGCTCAGGGCCGCAGGATGCGATAACATCAAAAACGCCAGATGGCGCGCAGCGCTCGACCTCAATCTCATACTCGACATGCCTGGACTGTATTGAGAACTGAACAGCCCTGGATGGGAAATAGGCAGGGTTTCGCTTGTCAATTTCGACGAATTGGAAACGCCCGCGTCTTGCGGCTCGCGACTTGAAAGCCTAATTAACGCCTCCATGACGATCACATTGGCTGGATCGTTTACATGCGTTCGGTTTAGAAATGTCCGCTCCCGCCCGAAATCGCCAGCAAACGCCGCCGCGCGCCAAAATCCAGCGCACGACCCGCCGCGTTCACGACACGCAACTGGTCGACGATTACGCCTGGATCAGGGCGGCGAACTGGCAGGAGGCGCTGCACGACCCGAACGCGCTTCCGGCCGAGATTCGCGCCCTTATCAAAGCGGAAAACGCCTATGCCGACGCCGTTCTGGCCAAGAGCGAATCCTTGCGCGCGACGATTTGCGAGGAACTGCGCGCGCGCGTCGACGACGACGACAGCGATCCCCCCGCCCCGGACGGACCATTTTCCTATTACCGGCGATACAGGACGGACGGCGAGCACGAGCTGATCTGTCGACGCCCGCGCGCCGGCGGCGAGGAAGCCATTCTGCTCGACGGCGACGCTCTGGCGGCCGACAAGCCGTTTTTCGATCTCAACGAGGGCGTCCATTCGCCCGATCACCGACGTCTGGCTTATAGTTGCGACGAAACGGGATCGGAGCTGCACAAAATCGTCTGGCGCGATCTCGCCACGATGCGGGACGGCGCCGACGTCGTCGAGAACACCGACGGCGCGATTGTCTGGATGGCCGATTCGAGCGGCTTCCTCTATACCCGCGTCGACGACAACTTTCGCACCGCCCAGGTGTTCCGCCACAAGCTCGGCGCCGATCCGGCTTCGGACGAACTGCTGCTCGACGAGCCGAACCCCGTGTGGTTCGTGCATCTGCGCAAGGCGCGCAACGGCGCCTACGCCGTCGTCATCGTGCGCGATCACGATTCGTCCGAAAACTGGCTGATCGATCTGCGCGAGGAGCACGGCAAGCCGGTGCTGACGGCGCCAAGACGCGAGGGCGTGCGCTACGACATCGAGCCTCGCGGCGAACGGGTGTTCATCCGCACCAACGCCGACGGCGCCTTCGACTACAAGATCGTCAGCGCGCCGATCGACAATCTCGCGCCGGAAAACTGGCGCGAGGAAGTCGCGCATGTCCCCGGCCGCATGATCGCCTACGCGACGCTGTTCGCCCGCCACATGGTCCGCCTCGAACGCGAGAATTGCCAGCCGCGCCTTGTCGTGCGCGACGACAAGGGCGAGGACCACGCCATCGCCTTCGACGAGGAAGCCTATCATCTGCGCCTTGAGGACAATCTCGAATTCGACACGGCGGTTTTGCGTTTTTCCTATTCGTCGATGGCGCGGCCGGAGGAAATCTACGATTACGACATGAACGCGCGCACGCGCACGCTGCTCAAGCGCCAGAACGTGCCGAGCGGCCACAACGCCGACGCCTATGTCGTGCGCCGCCTGTTCGCCAGCGCCAGCGACGGGCAAAGCGTGCCGATCTCGCTGCTTTGCCGCAAGGACCGCGAACATCGCGCCGGCCCGCTGCTGCTTTACGGCTATGGCGCCTATGGCGCCTCGATGCCCGCCAGTTTCGACGAAAACCTGTTCAGCCTCGTCGATCGCGGCTTCGCCTACGCCATCGCCCACGTGCGCGGCGGCTCGGAAAAAGGCGCGCGCTGGTACGAGGAAGGCAAGCTCGAACACAAGCCCAACAGCTTTTCCGATTATATCGCCTGCGCCCGCCACCTTTGCGCGCTCGGCCTGACGCGGCCCGGCGCCATCGTCGCCGAAGGCGGCAGCGCCGGCGGCCTGCTGATGGGCGCGGTCGTCAATCTGGAGCCGAAACTCTTCGCCGGCATTCTCGCCGAAGTGCCGTTCGTCGACGTCGTCAATACGATTCTCGACGACACGCTGCCGCTGACGCCGCCCGAATGGCGCGAATGGGGCAATCCGATCAAGGACGCGACGGCCTTCCGCACGATGTTGTCCTATTCGCCCTACGACAACGTGCGCGCGCAGGACTATCCGCCGATGCTGATCGAAAGTGGGCTGACCGATCCGCGCGTAACCTATTGGGAGCCGACGAAATGGGCGCAGAAATTGCGCGCCGAAATGACCGGCGGCGGCCCCATTCTGCTCAAGACCAATACGGAGGCGGGCCACGGCGGCGCGTCAGGGCGCTTCGCCGAACTCGAGGACGTCGCCCGCCGCCAGGCCTTCGCGCTCGTCGCCGTCGAGGACGGCTTCGCCGACTGGCGCATGAAGGCGAGCGCAAGCTCATAAGGCCGTCAGGGCTTTTTCCGGGCTGATTGACGCGTTCTGGCGGAGACGTTTCGTGTCGCCGCCTTTGGGTCCAGCGTTTGCTTCGGAATTGAAGCGGAAAACCTCGAGGTCGATGGACGGCGGCCTCCCACGGCAATCGAACTGGCGTCTTCGATAGCGAATTGAATTGGGGATTTAGTAATGTGTCACCGGAATCTCTAAGTGTCCGTCCGAAAAGAAGTTGAATCGCATGAGTCGGATGTGATTCATGGAAGGTAGCCTGATTCTGGAGGGGCTGCCGATGTGGACGAGCGAGAACCGCGCGCAATATAACCGCGACAAGTTGCGTTATCCCAGCGACCTGACCGACGCCGAATGGGAGCATATCGCGTCGTTGATACCGCCGGCCAAGCGCGGCGGGCGCAAGCGCACCGTCGATGTGCGTGAAGTCGTCAACGGCCTGATGTACGTGCTGAGCACGGGCTGCCAATGGCGATACGTGCCGAAGGATTTGCCGCCGCGCAGCACGCTGTTCGATTATTTCGATCTGTGGACGTGGAACGGCACGCTCGATCGCATCCACCACGCACTCTATGTGAAGTGTCGCGAGGCGATGGGGCGCGAAGCCAGCCCGACAGCTTGCGTGATCGACAGCCAGAGCGTCAAAAGCGCCGAAAAAGGGGGCGCTGCATCGATCCGAATGGCTACGACGCGGGGAAAAAGATCAAGGGCAAGAAGCGCCATATCCTCGTCGACACTTTAGGATTGCTGCTGCACGCGATTGTTCATCCCGCCGATATTCAGGACCGCGACGGCGGCAAATTGGTGTTGGCGACAATGTTCGGACTGCACCCATTCCTGCGCAAACTCTTCGCCGACGGCGGCTATCAAGGCCCAAAGTTCCGGGCGGCGCAAAAGAAGATTTTGCCGCTCCTGGTCACCGAGATCGTCAAGCGCTCCGATCAGGCGCAGGGTTTCGAGGTCCTCCCGCGCAGATGGGTGGTCGAGCGAACCTTCGCCTGGCTCGGAAGATGCCGCAGATTGGCGAAGGACTTCGAAAACCTGACGCGAAACGCCTTGGCGTTCATCCGCCTCGCGTCAATCCGCTTGATGATGCGAAAGCTATGTTTAAGCTCTTAAACTTCGCGGACAGACTCTAAACCAGCGGCCGCGCGCCAAAAGATAATGTTGTAGCGCTACCCAATCTTTAGCTGGATCGGCTGATCGTTCGAAAGCTCCTTGAATTTCCGAAGGAACGATTGAACTCGTTGCCCTTCGGCCCCGCGCGTTTCCTCAAAGGAATTGAGTGCCCATATGAAGGAGAGGCAAGCGATACTGAGCGTGTCAACAATCTCCGTTAGCTCGGGACCACCCTTGAGCCCCGTGATCCGGGACTTGGAATCTGCCTCAAGATGTCGATTAATCGCGTCCACGCTCGTGTGCACGCCATCGGCTGAAAGCGGGCGGTAGAACAAGAGATATAGCTCTGCGCCGTGCCCTCTTGCCATAACGGCCCAATTGATTGCTCGGGGATCTTTGCCTGGGACGCCTTTCAATAATTCCAATTCAGATACAGTCGCTTCCAATTTAATGATCTGTTCCGGCGAGAGTTGTTCGCGGTATTTCTTGTCAGCGAGCAACTCCCGGCAGGTGGTGAGCTGATGCTTATAATGCGCAGCCACTAGCTGATTGATAACTCCCGGGTCGGCGGCGAGTGCGATTTGGGCCATCGTGCCCTCGACCAAAGTCCGAAGGATCGTTCGCGCTTCCGCAATCATCCCTCGTTCGACGAGAACCATTGCGGCTTGAAGCGATTGATGGGACCGGATGAAGAGCGCAGAAATCGTCATCCGCTGCGTATCATTTTGATCGAATTTGTACGCCCTTATCGCGACGGAACCGAACAGATTCAACTCCTGCGCAAAATCGAACCACTCTTTGTAAGGCGACTTCGTTCTGACGATCGCGCGGAAGTTTTCAATTTCATCCGAAAAAAAACCGTGCGTCTCAAACGGCGACATTTGTTTTTCCCGTGTTGGACAGAGGGCGCACTTAACTCGCGAACAATATGCCTTGAGGCGGGTGATCGAGGCCTCGATATATTCTTTTGCGCCCGCAGGCATTACCGCAAGTGCCTAAGCACTGCCTCAAGAGCTGCCAGAGCGGTGAGGGCGGTCGCCTTAGTGCAGGTGAGCCCAGTGCGGGCCATTTTCCCGGCATGAATGAGATTACGCGCATCCGTAGCCAGTCGCGCTTGGTCCGCCGTCGCTTTGACTATGATGCCAAGTCGTTCGGCTTCGTTGATGTAATCCCCCAAGTGCTGCCTATCCAGACGCTCCGGCTCGCGCACATCCGAGCGGCCTTTCAATGCCCAAAATAGAAGTGCCTCCACGGCGGTGGTCGCAAATACGGTTGCACCCTTCCATTCCTCTGACCTGAAATCTATCCATGCGGCTCGTATGTCCTGCTGGACGTTCGCGCGGGCGATGTCGTCCGGTATGAGCAATCGATCAGGATAGGGCGGCGGATTCTCGTCGGGGCATAGTGCCAGTGTCTGCCGGATACGCGCGACTGGGTCTTTTCCGCCACCGTTTCGAACCGGTCGATCTTGATCTCCCACGTCCCATACGCTCAACGCCGAAGTAAGAGAGGACTGGCATTGCAGAAATTCGGTGTAGTCAGCGAAAGGAACGGTAATGAGTTCGTCAGGTACTTGGCGTAGTAATGACAGCAGTGTTCTTACGCTGTCCCTCTGCGGGAATCGTGTCATGTCAACGCTGAGCTCGCTCCGCTTCGGACCGAACAAGCTATCAATCGCCGAAACGATTTGGCTGGGGAGGATACGTGGTATGGATCACCTCTCTGGCGGCTTTGTCTGCATCCAAACGTTAAGATTAGCCTGCATCGATTGGTGCGGTCGTCCATATCTCCTTCGCAAGGCCGATCAGCATTTCTTGCCGGTCGCCGATAGCAGTGGCGGACCAGTGTTCAAACGATTTCAATTTGCGGTTACGGTGACAGCTTACTAAGTCCCCGATGATGTCTTCGACAAGCCCTTCTGACAAAGCGCGCGCCCCCGCAGAGTGAGACGAATGCCCACAGGTAATAGCCTGGGATCACTGGCGACTTAGCAACATATCGTCGAAATCCACGGCAGCCAAGCGTTCAAGCCGCCCGCGAACGCCACGTCAGCTCTTGCCCTCGATGAACAGCTTCAATTCCTCCATCGAGGCGAAATGATAGACGCCATGCGTCGTCTGGGCTTCGATCGAACCGTCGGCGAACAGCAGGTAATGGGCGCCGTTGGCGTCGTACTGGCCGACGATTTCGCCCCCGTGTTGGGCGGGCGCGGCGGACGGCGGCGACGAACTTTGCGCCGGCGAACGGGCCGGCGTCTCGTCGTCGCCCGTCGCTGCGCGTTCAAGCCAATCATCGATCCTCGTCCGGCTCGCGCCGCCCTGGGTCGGCGCGGGGTTTTCGTCGCCGCGCCGTTCGCCCCCCGCGTTTCGCGGCCAGACTTCCCATCTTGGAACGTCGGGGCGGAACGCCGGGGCATCGGCCCGCCGACGAGTCTCTTCGCTCTGGCTCCCTGCCGCCGGCGTTTCGGACGGCGCGCGCGGCGTCTCGGCCGGCGGTGTGACGATGGGCATTTTCGGACGGCGCGGGTATCCGGCGGACGCCGAGGCGGGCTCGTCCCAGGGGCTTGTTTGCGCCTCGGCCGGCGAAACCGGCGTCTGCGCCTCGGCCTTGGGCGCTTCGAGCGGCGGGCGCGCCGCCGGCTCGGGCCTGGGCGGCGTTCGCGCCTCCTGGACCTCCATCCCGCGCGCCGACGGCTTCGGCGCGGCGGTATCGAACGACGGCGGCGGTGGCTGGATCATCGGCGCCTGCGAGGGAGCCGCCGACGGCCGGGCGCCGGCGTCCAGTCTGGCCAGCAGCGCGCCCAACCGGCGCAGGATCAATCCAAGGGCGACGATCGCCAATCCGCCGCTCAAGGCGACCGAGCCGGCGATCACTTCCGTCCAGCCGCGTTCGACCTGCACAAATCCCGATCCGGACCAGATGGAGATCAGGCCGGCGACAGCGAGTAAGACCCCCACGCTGACGACAAAAAAATCAATTCTCACGTTAAAAACCGCCTTTCAGCCGTCAACGACGACTCGTCGTCGTCAACGGCGACCGCGCCGCAGGATAATCTTCTTCCGTTCGCCCGGCAATTCTTGCCCCCGCGCGCATTGCTCACTACCTTGACCCTGAGCGGCCCGGCCTATCCTACCCCCCACCATGACCGGGCGGACCAGTGCTCGAAGGGAGATTTTGCATGACTTTTGTTCTCGAACCGCTGCCCTATGCCCACGATGCGCTCAAACCCTTCATGTCGGCGGAAACGCTCGAGTTTCATCATGACAAGCATCACGCCGCCTACGTGACCAACGCCAACAACCTGATCAAAGGCACCGAATGGGAAGGCAAGTCGATCGAAGAGACGATCGTCGGCGCCTGTAAGAAGAACGACGCCGTCTTCAACAACGTCGCCCAGATCTGGAACCACGCCGAGTTCTGGAAATATCTGCGTCCCGCCGGCGGCGGCAAGGTTCCCGGCAAGGTCGAGAATGCGCTGGTCGCGGCGTTCGGCTCGGTCGAACAGGCGCTGGATCAGCTCGCCGCCACCGCCGTCGGCCAGTTCGGCTCGGGTTGGGGCTGGCTCGCCGTCAAGGACGGCAAGGTCGTCACGATGAAGACGCCCAACGCCGAGAACCCGCTGGTGCACGGCGCCAAGCCGATTCTCACCGTCGACGTGTGGGAGCACGCCTATTACATCGACTACCGCAACCGCCGTCCCGACTTCGTCAAGACCGTGCTCGCCAATCTGGTGAACTGGGACTACGTCGAAGCGCAATTCGAAAAAGCGATCGGCTGAGGCTTTCGCCCAGGCCTTTTCGGCGCCCACAAGACGCCCGGCTTTAGGGCCTGTGTACACTTCCGGCGCGGGCCGCGACGCTGGGCGTTTTGGTTTCCGGGCAGGAGCCGATTGCCGCCAATATCGGGGATATTGGCAAGATCGGCGACACACACGGAGGCCAAAACGCCCGCGCCAGAAGGGTTTGGCCGAAATGGACGGCTGGGGTGTCGCAAGCCTCGCCAATATCCCCGATATTGGCTTCGTCATGCTCCTGCCATCCGTCTCATTTCGCCAAAATCCCGGCTCACGACGGAGTGTTCACAGGCCCTAGCCGGGCGTTTTATTTCGACGCGACGAGACGCGCCAGCCGCATGCCTTTCGACGCGAGCAGTTCAGCGAAGCGCTCGGACAGCAGGAAGGCCAGTTCGGTCTCGCGCGAAGCGGTCACCGGATCGAGCCGCGCCAATTCGGCGTCGACATGGCCCGGATGGCACATGATCAGCATATTCTCGCCCGGCGCATCGAGATAGGTCGCGAAATCGCGCCCGTAATCGGCCGCGGCGTCGAAATCGGAAAAGCCGGAAAAACCATCGTTGAGGGCGAACCCGGCGCGCTTCGCCCGCGCGGCGAAACCCTGCGCCAGCGACGCCACGGTCAACGCCTTGCCCGCGTGCCGCCCCCGCGCGAAAATACGCATGGGCCGGTCGGCGCTGTCGCGCAGCCAGACCTTTCCCGCCCAACCGCGCGCCCCAAGCTCGTCGAGCAGCCAGACGCGGATATGGGGCAGCACTTGAACATGCTGGTGGCCGTCGACGAAATCGGGCGCGCGGCCCCTATGCTCGACGAAAGCGTCGAGCTGGCGCGCGAGTTCGGCCTTGATCTCCGCGGCCGGCAACGCGCCGCGCCAGGCGGCGGGAACGATGCTCCGCATCGAGGGAAACGCGCGCCCCGGCGCAAAGCTCGGCATCGGCCCAAGCGGCGCGCCCAGCGTCAGGTTGAAGTGCAGGCCGATGTCGGCCTCGGGCGCCAGCTCCCTGAACGCGCGCGCCGCCTGCGGCCAGTTCGGCTGCGTGGTCATCGCCGAGGTCGCGGTGAGACGGCGCGCCCCCAGCGCTTCGAGAATGCCGGCGGTGACGGCCGGCGACAGCGCGAAATCGTCGGCGCAAAGCGCAAAATCGCGGATCTGGAGCGCAGACGGCATCGGATTTCCAAAAAAAAGACTATCGACCGCCCCTCGAGCGATCAATTCCGCCATGTTCTTGCGCATTTTTCGGCGCAAGCCTAGATCATTGTCGACAAAAGGCGGCGCCGGACAAAACCGCCGCGAGGATGCAATAATGGACGCCGCCCATACCGCCGAACCGCCCGAGCTTTCCGTCATCGTGCCGGTTTTCAACGAAGCGGAGAACCTGCGGCCGCTTTTGGCGCGATTGCGCCCGGTCTTGGAGCGCTGCGTCGCCAGTTACGAAATCATCTTCGTCGACGACGGCTCGCGGGACCAGACTCTGTCGATTCTGCGCGCCGTGCACGACGAAGATTCCCACGTGCGGGCGCTGTCCTTCTCGCGCAATTTCGGCAAGGAAGTCGCTATCGCCGCGGGCGTCGACCACGCCAGCGGCCGGGGCGCGGTCATCATGGACGCCGATCTGCAGCATCCCCCGGAGGTCATCGAAACCTTCGTCGACAAGTGGCGTCAGGGCTTCCAGAACATCTATGGCGTCAGGCGCGACCGGCAAACGGATTCGGCCGCGCGCAAATGGCTGTCGCAGAACTTTTACAAGCTCTTTAAATCATTCGGGGAAATCGAGCTTCCCGAAGGCGCCGGCGACTTTCGCCTGCTCGACCGCACCGCCCTGCAGGCGCTGGCGACGATGCGCGAACGGGCGCGCTTCTCCAAGGGCCTTTACGCCTGGATCGGCTTCAAATCAATCGGCGTGCCCTTCGACGTGTCGGAACGCCATTCCGGCGAATCGAAATTTTCCTATCGCAAGTTGACCCGCTTCGCGCTCGACGGGCTGATGTCCTTTTCCACATTGCCGCTGAAATTCTGGACCTATATCGGCCTGACGATTTCCGTCTTCGCCCTGACCAGCGCCGTCTATTTCGTGCTCGAAGCGATGGTGCGCGGCGTCGACGTGCCGGGCTACGCCTCGCTGATCGTCTCGGTGATGTTCTTCGCCGGCGTGCAGATGCTTTCACTCGGGGTGCTCGGAGAATATATCGGCCGCATTTTCGCCGAAGTTAAACGGCGCCCGCTTTACCTCGTCGCCGACCGGGTCGGCCTCGAGCATAGCAAAGAGGCGGGCCACCCGGTGCCGCTGCGCCATCGCGGCTGAACGCCCGCATTCCGAAAAGGCGCTAAATGTTAACGCGACCAGCCTAAAATCATTTATCTTGCTCCTTAGACCGGCGCCTCATGTTCAAAAGCTTCCTTTCGGTCAGCGGATTTACGGCTTTGTCGCGCCTGACCGGGTTTATGCGCGACGTGATGCTGAGCGCGATGGTCGGCGCCGGCGCGACGGGCGACGCCTTGACCGTCGCTTTGCGCCTGTCCAATCATTTTCGCGCCATTTTCGGCGAAGGCGCCTTCAACGCCGCCTATGTGCCGGCTTATCTTCGCGTCTACGAGAAATCCGACGTCTGGGCGGCGCGCCATTTCGCCAACCAGATATTCACGCTGCTGTTCGCTTCGCAGGTCGTCATCCTGGCGCTCGGCTGGCTGTTCATGCCCGGCTTTGTCGCATTGATGGCGCCCGGCTTTACCGACGATCCGCAAAAATTCGCGCTGGCGGTGTCGTTGACGAAGATCACATTCCCTTATCTGTTCTGCATCACGCTCGTCACCATGCACACCGCGACGCTCAACGCGCATGGCCAGTTCGCGGTCGGCGCCTTCGCCCCCGTGCTGCTCAACCTCGGCACGATGGCGTTTCTCGCCATAGCCTTTTTGTTTCCCAACGCCGCCTACGCGGCGGCCTTCGGCGTCCTGGCCTCCGGCTTCGCGCAACTGGCGCTGTTGCTGTTCGCGGCCTGGCGTTCGCATCTGATGGAAAAATTCGCGCGACCGAGCTGGAGCGCCGACGTGCGCCAGTTCTTTCGCGCCTTCGTACCGGCGGTGATCGGCTCCTCGGGGCTTCAGATCGCCGCCTTCGCCGACACGATCATCGGTTCGCTGCTGCCGACCGGCGGGCCGGCGTCGATCTATTACGCCGACCGGCTCTATCAACTGCCGATCGGCCTTGTCGGCGTCGCCGCGGGTACGGTGCTGCTGCCCGAAATGAGCCGGCATTTCGCCCGCGAGGACTGGACCAGCGCCTTCACCGCGCAAAACCGCACCATGGCCATGACGCTGGTGCTGACGGCGCCGTTCTTCGTCGCCTTCCTGACGATTCCCGAAATCGTCATCAGGGCGGTGTTCGAGCATGGCGTCTTCCACGAGAACGACGCGATGGCGACCGCATCCGTCCTGTCGGCCTATGGTTTCGGCCTGATCGCCATGGTGGCGATCAACGCGTTGCGCTCCGGCTTTCAGGCGATCGGCGACACAAAAACGCCGATGTACGTTTCGCTCGCCGCGATCGGCGTGAACGTGCTTTTGAAAATTCTGCTCTACAAGCCGTACGGCGCGATGGGCATAGCGCTGGCGACCGCCGCCAACGCATGGATCAACTTGTTCGCGCTGATGGCGATCGGATTGCGCCGCAATTTGTTTCAGCCCGACGGCGAACTCAAGCGCATCGCGCTGGCGGTGGCAACCGCCTCGGTCGTCCTCGCCAACGCCGCCATCTGGCTGTACCGGCCGTTCGACGCGCTGACGCGCGGATTCGGCGCCTTCGCCGCGCCGCTTGAGCTGTTGCTGTTCGGCGTCGTCGGCGTCGCCCTCTATGGCGGCGCGCTGATCGCCGGCTTCAGGACGCTCGACCTGTCCTTGAACAGAATCGGCCTGCGGCGCCAATAATTACCGACCGATGAAGTCGTCGATCAGCGCGTTCACCCGTTCGGGAAACTCATGCGCGATCCAATGCGTCGCCTGCGCCAGCCGCTCGATGCGCAGGTCCGGAACGAATTCCTCCAGGCCGTCGAGCAGACTTGGCAGCAACGCCTTGTCCTTTTCTCCCCAGATCACCAGCGTCGGAACGTTGACGCGAAAACGCGCCGGATCGATCGCGACTTTGGCGCGGGGCTTCGCCTGCTCGCCTTCGGGCGGGTGCAGAGGCGAGGCGCGATAGTAATTCAATCCGCCGGTCAACGCGCCCGGCTGCGACCAGGCCGTGCGATAGGCGGGCCATTCGTCCGCGCCGATCTCGCCCGCGCCGCCCTTCCAGCCCGCCATCATCGCGCGCAAAAAGGCGAAATCGTTTTCGGCGAGCTTTTGCTCCGCCTGCGCCGTGCGAAAGAAATTCATATAGGCGCTGGCCGCCTGCTGATCGGCGTTCTCGGCCAGTTCGCGCGCGAACAGCACAGGATGCGGCGCGTTGAGAATGACCAGCTTCTCCACGCATTCTGGATGTTGGGCGGCAAGATTCCAGGCGATCGCGCCGCCCCAGTCATGGGCGACGACAATCGCCCTGCCCGATCCCAATTTGTCGATCAAACCGCGTAAGTCGGCGACGATATGCTGGGGTCGATAGGCTTCGACGTCCTTCGGCTTGTCGGAAAGATTAAAGCCGCGCAGATCGGGCGCCACGGCGAAGAACCGGCTGGAGAAATGTTCGATCTGTCGTCGCCAGGCCCCGGAAAATTCCGGAAAGCCATGCACGAACAAGATCAGATCGCCTTTGCCCGCGCCGATGCAATGAAGGCGCGCTTCGCCGGTCTCGACAAAGAACGATTCAAACTCCATGCCGCGCCGCGCCCCGTTTCATCGCAAATCCAGCACATTGCCGTTGTTGCGCGTCAGGCGCAAAAGTCCCCTGGAGGAAAGAGGTAAAGGCTCGATTTCGGCGCGACCGCCTTTGCCCGAGGCCTTCATCAGCGTTTCGATATTGCCCAGGGCGTCGATCGATTGGTGCGACAACTGCGGCGAACGCGGGCCGGCCGCGGCCGCGGCGACGACGTCCGCGCCCTTATCTTGCGGCGGCGCGGCGGGCGCGCCCGGCATTGGTTTCAGATCGACGCCGCGATGGGCGTATTCCATGATGTCGTGCCAGGTCATCGCCGGCAAAGTGCCGCCGGTCATGTTTTCCATCGATTGGTCGTCGTCATTGCCGAACCAGACAGCGCCGACGAAATTGCCGGTGAAGCCGCAAAACCAGGCGTCCTTATAGCCGTTGGTGGTGCCCGTCTTGCCCGCCACGACGACGCCCGGCAATTGGGCGCGCCGGCCGGTTCCGGCCTCAACGACGCCGCGCAGCATCGAATCCATGTCGAGGATGAAACGCGGTTCGATGACTTGCTGCGGCTGCGGGCCGTCGCGCTCATGCGTGTAGATGACCTCGCCGCGGCTGTTGCGGATCTCCATCGCCGCATAAGGCTTGATGCGCTTGCCGCCATTGGCGAAAACCGCGTAACCGGTGACCTGATCCATGACGCTGACGTCGTCGGCGCCAAGCGGCAAGGATTGCGTGTCTGGCAAGGGCGCGGTGACGCCCATGCGATGGGCGGTTTCGATGATGCGCGCCCGTCCGAGGCGAGGATTGCCGTCGCCGATGGCGATGGAGAGGCGCACGGCGACGGTGTTCAGCGAATGCGCCAGGGCGTTGGCCAACGGCATCGCGCCTCCGTAGGAGCCGCCGTAATTATGCGGACACCAATTGACGATGCAGATCGGCGCGTCGACGATCGTCGTCGTCGGCTTGAACTTGCCGGTCATCAAGGCGGTCAAATAAACATAGGGCTTGAACGACGAACCCGGCTGGCGCTGCGCGTCGATAGCGCGGTTGAACTGACTGACGCCATAGTCGCGCCCACCGACGATGGCGTGCACCGCGCCGAGCGGCTCCATGACAATGGCGGCGCTTTGTTTGGCGTGATAGCTCGGACCGCTTTCGCGCAACATAGTCTCGATGATGGATTCGGCATGTTTTTGCAAGCCCGAGTCGAGCGCCGTGCGCACGGTGAAGACGCGGTCGGAGCCGAGCTTGCCGCTGTCGGCAAGCGCCTTGATTTCGCCGAACGCCCAGTCGAGATACCAGTCCGGATCGGCCTGATCGTCGCGGTCGAGCGGCGATGCGGGATTGAGCTGCGCCTCTTCGATCTGGTTTTGCGTGCGGTAACCCGCCGCGACCATATTGGCGAGCACATCGTTGGCCCTGGCGCGGGCCGCCGGCAAATTGACATGCGGCGCATATTTCGCCGGCGCTTTGAACAGGCCGGCCAGCATCGCCGCCTGCGCCAGGGTGACGTCACGGATCGACTTGCCGAAATAGAACTGCGCCGCCGCCTGAATGCCGAACGTGCCGCCGCCCATATAGGCGCGGTCGAGGTAGAGTTGCAGGATTTCGCGCTTCGACAAATGGCCTTCGAGCCAAAGCGCGAGGAAAGCTTCGTTGACCTTGCGGGTCAGCGTGCGCTCGTTCGACAGAAAGAGATTTTTCGCCAGCTGCTGTGTGATGGTCGAGCCGCCCTGCACCACGCCGGCATTGCGCGCATTGACGCTCAAGGCGCGGACAAGACCGACCGGATCGATGCCCCAATGATCGAAAAACCGCCGGTCTTCGGTCGACAGCACGGCCTGGATCACATAGGACGGATATTGATCGAGCGGCACGGCGTCGTCGTGCAGAATGCCGCGTCGGCCGACCTCGACGCCGAAACGATCCTGGAAGGTGACGGCGATATCGGTCTTTTTCAGCCAATCGTCGGCGGTAAAACGAAACGCCGGAACAGCCAGCGCCAGCATAACGAGCGCGCCGCCCAACCCCATCGTCAGCGCTTCGCCGGCCAATTCCGCGCCAAAGCGCGTCAAGCCGCGCACGTGGAAGCGCTCCATGAAACCGGAAAAACCGCGCCAGACGTCGCCGATCCGGCGCGAAGCGTCGAAAAGCGAGGAGTCGATGAACGAATCGATCGCCAGCAACGCGTTGACGACGCGCCGTTTCAACTTTTCCGATCGCGGGCTTTCGAACACTCGGATGACGCTCCTCAACGCGCACAGGACGACGCGGCCAAACCGACGTCGTTTTTAGCATTTTGTTAACCGACTTGACGAGAGGCCTTGCGCGGCGCCATGCGATAGGCCTGCAATTTGGTCATTTTTGCGCAATAGCCTTTGTCCCGGCGCTTGCGTTCCGCAAAGTCGGCGCCAGCGTCAGACGTTTCGAATCGGGACGGTCAGAGGCGTCGCCGCGGAGGAAATGCGCCCCGCGCCACAATTGGAGACATGCGAATTTGCCTGACGCCGACCCCAAACGGCCGCCGCCGACGCGCCAGCCACCGGAAAAACCCGCGCCATTTTGGCGCAAGGGGCTGGCGAATTTGACAAAAAAGGAATGGGAAAGCCTCTGCGACGGTTGCGGACGGTGTTGCCTTGTCAAGCTGGAAGACGAGGACACGGGCCAAATCCATTTCACCGATGTGGGCTGCCGCCTGCTCGACGCCTCCTGCGCGCGTTGCGCCGATTACGGCCACAGGTCGCGGCGGGTGCCCGATTGCGTCCGCCTCGACGCGCGGCAGGCGATGAGTTTGGCCTGGCTGCCGCCGACCTGCGCCTATCGGTTGGTCGGTGCCGGTTTCGATCTGCCCGACTGGCATCCCCTCGTCAGCGGACGCCCCGAAAGCGTCGTCGAGGCCGGAATCTCGGTGATCGGTCGCGTCGCCGCGCTGGAAGACGAGATAACCTTAGCTGGCATGATCGACCACATCGTCGCCTGGCCCGGCAAGTTTCCCCGAGCGGCGAAAGGCAAAAGCGCCGGCCGGTCGCCGCGCCGCGCGGTTTAGCGCCGCAGGCGGCGTTCGCGCCATCACGAAGCCAGCGCCGTCAACATGCGCGCCCAGCTTCTCGCGCCCTTCTGGAACGACGATAATTCATATTTTTCGTTGGGCGAATGAATGCGGTCGTCGTCGAGGCCGAAACCGACCATCAGCGCATCCATTTTCAACTCGCGCTTGAACAGGCCGACGATCGGGATCGAACCGCCCGAGGCGGCCAGCACCGCCGGCTTGCCCCATTCCTCCTCCAGCGCGCGCTCGGCGCGTTTCAGCGCCTCAGAGCGGAAGGGCAAGGAGATCGCGGCGCTGGCGCCATGGCTGATAAATTCGGCGCGGCAGTCCGCCGGCAAATTCTCGCGGACAAAGCCGCGAAAATTTTCGGCGATCGCCTGCGGGTCTTGTTTGCCGACAAGGCGGAAGGAAAACTTGGCGCTGGCCTGCGCCGGCAGCACGGTTTTCGACCCCTGCCCGGTATAGCCGCCGAAAACGCCGTTCACATCGCAGGTCGGACGCGCCCAGATCTGCTCCAGAACGCTACGCCCCGCCTCGCCGGCGGGAACAGACAGGCCGACCTCGCCCAGAAAGGCCTTTTCGTCGAAGTCCAGCGCCTCCCATTGCCGGGCGACATCCTCAGGCAATTCCTCGACGCCGTCGTAAAAGCCGTCCAGCGTGACGCGGCCCTCCTCGTCATGCAGACCGGCGATGATCTTCGCCAGAACGTGGATGGGATTGACGGCCGGGCCGCCGAACATGCCCGAATGCAGATCGCGCGACGCCGCCTTGATCTTGACCTCTTCGAGCACCAGACCGCGCAACATGCAGGTCACGAGCGGCGTCGACTTGTCCCACATGTTGGTGTCGCAGGCGAGCATCAGATCGGCCTTCAGCTCCTTGCGGTTTTCGGCGAGAAAACTTGGCAAGGACGGCGAACCGGTCTCCTCCTCGCCCTCGAACAGAATGGTGAGGTTGCATGGCGGACCGCCATGGGCGCGGAAGGCTCGGCAAGCCTCGACAAAGGTCATCAATTGCCCCTTGTCGTCGGCGGCGCCGCGCGCGACGATTTTCTGGCCGTTCGGCGCATCGACGAGACGCGGGGCGAACGGATCGGTTTGCCAAAGGTCGAGCGGGTCGACCGGCTGCACGTCGTAATGGCCGTAAAACAAGACGTGCGGCGCGTCGGCGCGCGCCGCTTTGGCTTTGGCGACGACCATCGGCCGACCGGACGTCGGACGCACGGAAGCCTCGAAACCGATCGCGGTCAACTCCTTCGCCAGCCAGTCGGCGGCCCGGCCGCACTCGTCGGCGAAGGCGGGATCAGTCGAAATCGATTTGATGCGCAGGAATTCGAACAATCGATCGAGCGCGTCCTGACGGCCCTGGTCCAACGTCTGCAGAACTTTTTCAAGCGTGGACATGTCGACTCCAGAATATCTCGCAGCGCCCGGAACGCGATCGAACGTCGGTTCGAGCGCCGCGCCGATCGCCACTCGAACCTAGAGCAGGTTGCTCTCACATGGAACCACCTGCGTTGCGCTGCGGCGAGTTGATCCGCCAGGAGGCGCGGGCGGCGCGATGCCGGCGCATCGGGCAAGCGCGCCGACGCGGCGGGCGGCCGCCGCAGGACAACCCGAAGGGCCCGCCGCTTTTGCCCCATGGGAGCGTCGAACGGCTTGGCCGTGTCCCCGACACGGCCTTCGCCCTTCTCCTGCCCCTGAGACAAAAGCAATCGGCGCAAGTGATTCCATGTGAGAGCAACCTGCTCTTAACAGGATTGGCGAAAGTGAAAACCGCCTCCCGGCCAAATTCCGCCATAGTCGTCGTCGACTTGGCTTCGCGTCCAGATTGGTCTAGGACCTGCCGCAACGACTTGAATTTGCGGCGAGCGACGCCAGAGGAGGAAATCGTGAACTTATTTGCGCGCGTTACGTCATGTTCCTTTGTCGCCGTCGCGGCCATGGCGTTGTTCACGCCCGCGACGCAAGCACAGATTTTTCCGTCCAGCGACAATTTCGGCAAATTGCCCGACCCCGCCGCCCAGACCTGCGCCGACAGTTCGCGCGCGTCGGCGGAACGGGTGGAGACCTGCGGCAAATTGATCGACTCCGGCAAGTACACGGGCAAGGACATCGAATGGGCCTACGTCAACCGTTGTATCGCCAATGCGGCGCAAAAGAACTTTGAGCCGGCCGTGAAGGATTGCGACAAGGCGATCGAGATCGATCCGAGCGACGCGCGCGCTTTCTTCAACCGCGGCGTTATCCGTCGTACCCAAGGCGCTCTCGTTCAGGCGCAGGCGGATTTCGACAAGACGGTCGAACTTTCGCCGAAAGACCCCGCGGCCCGCGCTGGCCGCGCCGCCATCCTAGTCGCCGCGGGCGAGGCGAAGCGCGCCGTCGCGGATTATGACGTCGCCGTCGCGGCCATCCCGACGAATGTCGCCCTGCTTCTCGAACGCGGCTTCGCCCTGCTCGCCGCCGACGAACCCGCCAAGGCGCTGGCCGACTTCCAGAAAGCCGACAAACTCCAGCCGAACGACGCGCAAATCGTGTTGCGCCAGGCCGACGCCCTGCTCGCGCAGGGCGACGCGAAGATGGCGGCCGCGCTTTACACGCAATCGCTCAAACTTTCGCCCACCAACGCCTATGCGGCGATCTGGCTGTTCATCGCCCAAACCCGCGCCGGCGCCGCGAAGCCGGAAGCGACGCTTCAGGCCAACGCAGCGAAGCTGGACGCGGCCGCGTGGCCCTATGCCGTGATCGATTTCTATCTGGGCAAGAAGACGCAGCAGGATTTTCTGGCCGCGCCGACGAGCGACGACGCGCGCTGCGAAGCGCAATTCTATGCCGGCGAGGAGCGCCTGTTGCGCAATGCGGCGGCGGAAGCCGAGCCGTTCCTGCAAAAAGCCGTCGCGAGCTGCCCGAAGGACTTCATCGAATTCATCGCCGCGAACGCCGCGCTGAAGAAACCCGGGCAAGCCGCGCCTGCCGCCGCCGCGCCGGTTGGGGCCGAGCCCGCCGTAGCTGCGCCCGAAGCTAAACCCGACGTCAAGCCCGCCCCAGAAAAACCCGCTGTGGAAAAACCCGCCGCAGCCAAGCCGGCGCCGGCGAAACACACGATCGCCAAACCGGTCGTCAAACCAGCGCCGAAAAAGCCGGAAGGTCATATTATGGTCGGCGCGCCCGTTCCCGGCGAACAATAGCCAGGCGCGCCGCCGCCCCGGCGATCGGGCTGACGGCCCTGACGACGCGTTTTTGAGCTTACCGGCGCCCAAAACGCCTTACGCGCCTAGGCCCAATGCCGGATAGCTTGAGCAATGGCGCGCGCGAGCGAGCGATTGTATAAGGGGCAAGCCTGCCCGCGCCGCCAAGGCGCGGACGCCGAAACGCTGGATTCCCGATTTATGACCCGTATTCCCGATTTTTCCGCCGTGGCCTTCGACCGCTCCATCGCCGACTTGCCGCTGCCGGCGCAGAGCGAGCCCTGGATCACCCCCGAAGGCATCCCGGTCAAAAGCGTTTATGGCCCGCAGGATATCGAGGGCCTGCCGGCGATCGATTCCTACCCGGGGACCGCCCCCTATCTGCGCGGCCCCTACCCGACCATGTATGTCAACCAGCCCTGGACCGTGCGCCAGTACGCCGGCTTCTCCACGGCCGAGGATTCGAACGCCTTCTACCGCCGCAATCTGGCGGCCGGCCAGAAGGGCCTGTCGGTGGCCTTCGATCTGGCCACCCATCGCGGCTATGACTTCGATCATCCGCGCGTCGCCGGCGACGTCGGCATGGCGGGCGTCGCCATCGATTCCATCTACGACATGCGCACGTTGTTCTCGGGCATTCCGCTCGACCAGATGTCGGTGTCGATGACGATGAACGGCGCGGTTCTGCCGGTATTGGCGCTTTACATTGTCGCCGCCGAAGAACAGGGCGTGCCGGCGGAGAAATTGTCGGGCACGATCCAGAACGACATTCTCAAAGAATTCATGGTGCGCAACACCTACATTTATCCGCCCAAGGATTCGATGCGCATCATTTCCGACATTTTCGCGTTCACCTCGCGGAACATGCCAAAATTCAACTCGATTTCGATTTCCGGCTACCACATGCAGGAAGCCGGCGCGACGCAGGATCTCGAACTCGCCTATACGCTCGCCGACGGCGTCGAATATCTGCGCGCCGGCATCGGCGCCGGGCTGACGGTCGACCAGTTCGCGCCGCGCCTGTCGTTCTTCTGGGCGATCGGCATGAACTTCTTCATGGAGGTCGCCAAACTGCGCGCCGCGCGCCTGATCTGGGCCAATCTGGTCAAGGGCTTCAATCCGCAATCGGTGAAGAGCCTGCCGTTGCGCACACACAGCCAGACGTCCGGCTGGTCTTTGACGGCGCAGGACGTGTTCAACAACGTCATCCGCACCCAGATCGAGGCGATGGCGGCGACGCAGGGCCATACCCAATCGCTGCACACCAACGCGCTCGACGAAGCGCTGGCGCTGCCGACCGACTTCTCCGCCCGCATCGCCCGCAACACCCAGCTCTTCCTGCAACAGGAATCGGGAACGACGCGCATTATCGATCCGTGGGGCGGCTCCTATTATGTCGAAAGGCTCACCGCCGAACTGACGCAGAAGGCCTGGGCGCATATCCAGGAAGTCGAGGCGCTTGGCGGCATGTCGAAAGCGATCGAGGCCGGCATTCCCAAGCTGCGCATTGAGGAAGCCGCCGCCAAGACGCAGGCGCGCATCGACAGCGGCAAGCAGGCCGTCATCGGCGTCAACACGCTGCGGCCGACCGACGAGCAACCCATCGACGTGCTGAAGGTGGAAAACGCCAGCGTGCGCGCCCAGCAGATCGAAAAACTGCAACGCCTGCGCGCCGAGCGCGACGAGGCCGAAGTCAGCCGCAAACTCGACGCGCTGACGCTAGGCGCCAAAGGCGACGCCAATCTGCTCGCTCTCGCCATTGACGCGGCGCGCGCCAAGGCTACCGTGGGTGAAATTTCCTATGCGCTGGAAAAGGTGTTCGGCCGCCATCGCGCGGAAATCAAGTCCATCTCCGGCGTCTACAAGAGGGAGGCTGGCGTGAACTCCACCGCCATCGCCAAAGTGCAGCGACAGGTCGAGGTTTTCGAGGAGCACGACGGCCGCCGGCCGCGCATTCTGGTGGCCAAGGTCGGCCAGGACGGCCATGACCGCGGCCAGAAGGTGATCGCCTCGGCCTTCGCCGACCTCGGCTTCGACGTCGACATCGGCCCGCTGTTCGCCACGCCGGAAGAAGCGGCGCGCCAGGCGGTCGAGAACGACGTGCATATCGTCGGCATTTCCTCGCTCGCCGCCGGCCATCTCACCCTCGTGCCGGAACTCAAGAGCGCGCTGGAGAAGGAAGGCCGCCCGGACATCATGATCGTCGTCGGCGGCGTCATCCCGCCGCAGGATTTCGACGCGCTGTACAAGGCCGGCGCGTCGGCGATCTTCCCGCCCGGCACGGTGATCGCCGAAGCGGCCGGCAAGCTGATCGACGAATTGAACCATCGACTCGGCTACGCCAAGGCGGCGGCGGAATAACGCGTCCGCGCCCGACGCCCTATTCCTGCGCGATTTTCGGCAAATCGCCGGCGCGTTTGGCGATATAGGCGACGAGCAGAGCCAAGCTCGCGCCCGTCGGCCCGGCCCAATCGGCCAGGATTTCCGCCGGCATCAGGCTTTGCCCGACGGCGACGTCGGCGCCCGCCAATTGTCCGGCCAGCCAGCCCAGAAAGGCGACGCCCGACCACACCAGAATCGGCGCCTTGCGCAAAATGCCGACGACCATCGATGATCCAAAGGCCAGCATCGGGATGGAGATCGCCAGCCCGAGCAAGGCCAGCGCGTGGTCGCCCTTGGCCGCCGCCTGAACCGCAAGCATGTTTTGCAGCGCCAGCGGCGCGTCGGCGAGCGCCGCCACCCCTACAACAGCCGCCAGGGCGCGGCCGGCCGGCGCGTTTTGCGCGGTCGAACCGATCTCGCCGCGCGCCAGCCGAGCCGCGGTGACGAGCAGAACCAGCGCGCCCAGAATTTTCGCATAGGCCAAGGCCAGCAGAACGAACAGCGCGAAGGTGAAGGCTATGCGCAGGACCATGAAGGCCAGAGCGCCCAGCATCACCCCGGCGCGGCGCTGTTCCGGCCTGAGCCCTCGGGTCAGCAAGGCCAGAAGCACGGCGTTGTCGCCGGCCAGCAGAAAATCGAGCCAGACGATTTCGATCAGGGCGACCAGAAAGCGCGAAGTTGTCTCGTCCATTGCCCACCTATAGCCTGCGCCCAGCGCGTTTGCGGCGCCGAGCGAATCGAAGGCGCGCCGGGGACGACGCCTGTCGGTCCGCCGCTGTGGCGCGAACGCCCTGTCAATCGACCTTCCGATGACAATGCTCAAGCGGTTTTTCCAAAATTTAGCGCATTCGCCGCAAACGAAGCGAATTTGTATGGTCGAACGCGACGCCGCCGAGGCGGAGCCGGCCATTCGCCGCGCCCGAGGGCCGAGGCCGGCGCAAGCGCCTATTGACCGAATGGGTGAAGGGGGTTAGTTGAGGCGCGCCCCTAAAGGGAGCGCGTAGCTCAGCCGGTAGAGCATCTGACTTTTAATCAGAGGGTCTCGGGTTCGAATCCCGATCGCGCTCACCATACTTTCCAAGGGTTTCCCGGGGCCGGCTGCTCGGGCGATTGAAAACTCGGGCGATACTCGGGCGATTGCAAAAAATGACACCTTTATCTGACAGTGTGCGAATCAATCTTGATCCCGCGTCAAGGCGCTCGTGGCCGGCAGTCCGCGGGTTTCTATCCACGGAAAAATAATCGCTCCGAGGCGTCAAGAAGCAGCTAAAGCAAACCGAATCTTCCGTCGGCCGCCCCCTCTGAAAATTGGGAACGGGCTTCGATGAGCGTGGGCGAAATGCTCACCCGTATCCACTGCCTAAATTTCGCGATGACGCGTAAACTCATTATTCTGAAATCGTCGATAGATAGGTGTCCCGGCTAAAAATCTCACTTCGAGCAAACAAAATGGCATGGATAGATACGCTTCGCAGCATTTTTAAAAATACCAATGATAAGAAAGAATCATTACCAATTGACGCACCAAAGCGCGAGTTGCCTTAGAGTCTGTCCGCGAAGTTTAAGAGCTTAAACATAGCTTTCGCATCATCAAGCGGATTGACGCGAGGCGGATGAACGCCAAGGCGTTTCGCGTCAGGTTTTCGAAGTCCTTCGCCAATCTGCGGCATCTTCCGAGCCAGGCGAAGGTTCGCTCGACCACCCATCTGCGCGGGAGGACCTCGAAACCCTGCGCCTGATCGGAGCGCTTGACGATCTCGGTGACCAGGAGCGGCAAAATCTTCTTTTGCGCCGCCCGGAACTTTGGGCCTTGATAGCCGCCGTCGGCGAAGAGTTTGCGCAGGAATGGGTGCAGTCCGAACATTGTCGCCAACACCAATTTGCCGCCGTCGCGGTCCTGAATATCGGCGGGATGAACAATCGCGTGCAGCAGCAATCCTAAAGTGTCGACGAGGATATGGCGCTTCTTGCCCTTGATCTTTTTCCCCGCGTCGTAGCCATTCGGATCGATGCAGCGCCCCCTTTTTCGGCGCTTTTGACGCTCTGGCTGTCGATCACGCAAGCTGTCGGGCTGGCTTCGCGCCCCATCGCCTCGCGACACTTCACATAGAGTGCGTGGTGGATGCGATCGAGCGTGCCGTTCCACGTCCACAGATCGAAATAATCGAACAGCGTGCTGCGCGGCGGCAAATCCTTCGGCACGTATCGCCATTGGCAGCCCGTGCTCAGCACGTACATCAGGCCGTTGACGACTTCACGCACATCGACGGTGCGCTTGCGCCCGCCGCGCTTGGCCGGCGGTATCAACGACGCGATATGCTCCCATTCGGCGTCGGTCAGGTCGCTGGGATAACGCAACTTGTCGCGGTTATATTGCGCGCGGTTCTCGCTCGTCCACATCGGCAGCCCCTCCAGAATCAGGCTACCTTCCATGAATCACATCCAACTCATGCGATTCAACTTCTTTTCGGACGGACACTTACATCGGCGTTGATAAAAATGGGCTTTTTGCACACTGCATTCATGCTACATCATCGGAGCATAATGAACGAATTGCGAAGGAAGGCTTGGTTCCGCTTGCAAGTCCTCGCGATGCTGTAATTAGATATTTGAGGGCATTGCCATGTAAGCTAAGCGTTGCGGACATCAATACTGTCGTTAATTGTCAAACTAACGCGATCTCTCCTCTATTGCGGCTTAGATTTGATTGTTTTACGAACATGATATTTATGTTACCTTTGCTTGGTTCCGATGATTACCTAAGGAGCGCAAGCAGCAACGCTGTTGAAGACGGCGGCGAGATCTTCAAGGCTGCGAGAAAAGCCATGGAGGGGCACCTAAAAAAACAAATTGCCCCACCGTTCTCGGGCGCGACAGTGCGAGTTATTGTTGCGAAATTGTCTTTTAAGGAAGAAGATGGAATTCTAACGCTACCAAGCGTTGATAATTTCACTCCGATAAATGTCGCTGATATAAATAAAGATATAGAAATAGTTCCAAATGATGAAATACGCGTAACCACAATAATACCGAGAGACCAAATATTGAATTCTGTCATTAAATGAATTCTTTGGGGTAATTGCTCAGGCCCCGGGCAGGAGCGGCTCTCCGGCGAGTGTGATGCGGATGGCCTGGAGCGCGCCGATGGCTCGACGGCGGGCGGTTTCGATGACGGAACGAATGTTGGCGTAGAGCTTTGCGCCCCAGTCTGTGCGGAAGCCGTTGGTGATCTTGCGGAACACGGCGCAAGGCCGCAATGCGCGCTCTGAGCCATTGTTCGTCGCCGGAATGTCCCGGTTGGTCACGAACACAAACATATGCCGGCGGATTTTCCTGATGACACGCTGGAGCTTGACGCCGGCGTCGTGCGTTGGCTCAAGCGCCATAAGGACGTCGAGACTGGCGTTGAGCCTTGCGTGATAGGTTTTCAGAGTCGCGTCGGCGAGGTCTGGCCTTCGTCGACCGATGCGGCAGGCGCGCCCGAGCAGATGGCGGAGTTTTGGCGCGAACACGTCGTCGCCGGCGTCAATGACGTATTGGACGTCGCGTGTCAACGGCGGCGGCAAAATGTGCCAGATGGCGGCGTAAAAGTGTACCAGTCGGGTTGAGAGAAAAGGGCCGTAAAGCCCTGGAATTTGGCATTGCCGCGCGCATTGAGCCGCGCGGAGCGTAGCGAAGCGCGGCTCAATGCGCGCGGCGGCGATTCAGGGTTTGGGCTCAACGTCTCCTTCGCTGGTTGTTTTTGCGGCGAGGTTCGCCACATGGCCGGATCTGCGCTGGGTTTTCTTGCTGGCGGCGAGCCTGAAACTGTCGCCGTTCATTTCCAGGATGTGGACATGATGGGTCAGGCGATCGAGCAAGGCGCCGGTCAGCCGTTCCGAACCGAAGACCGAAGTCCATTCATCGAAGGGCAGATTGCTGGTCACCAGGGTGGCGCCGCGTTCGTAGCGTTGGCTGAAGACCTCGAAGAGCAACTCCGAACCGACCGCCGTGAACGGCACATAGCCCAATTCGTCGACGATCAGCAGCTTGACGGTGTTGAGGTGCTTTTGCAGCGCGCGCAACCGGCGTTCGTCGCGCGCTTCCATGAGTTCATGCACCAGGGCGGCGGCCGTCGTGAAGGCGACGCTGTGGCCCTTCTGGCAGGCGGCAAGCCCCAAGGCCAGGGCGATGTGAGTTTTTCCCGTGCCGGATGGCCCCAGTGCGATGCAATTTTGCCGCTTCTCGATCCATTCGCCGCGCGCCAACTCCAGCACCAGCGATTTGTTGAGCGACGGCTGGGCGACGAAGTCGAAAGTGTCGAGGCTCTTGACCTGAGAAAAGCGGGCCTGGCGAATCCGGCGCTCGACGTTGCGCCGTTCGCGGTCGATGCGTTCCAGTTCGCACAGACGAAGCAGATAGCGCGGGTAGTCGGCGCTGTCGCGCGCCGATTCCATCGCCACCTTCTCGTACTCGCGCGCAAAGGTGGGAAGCTTCAACGCCTTGAGATGATTGCCCAGCAGCACCTGCGGCGCGACGATCGTTGGGGAGGTCGGATCCTGCGGCGTCGTCATGGGGAAACTCCCGCGCTTGCCAGTCCTGGAGCGGCGTTGGCGAGAAGTCCGAGATAGGCGCTCGGATCTGTCGCGCCGACCGTGGCTGCTGGCAAATAAGGATAGAACGTCAGATCGAGCCGGACGGGCCGCTTCTCCAATTTGGCCAGCAGCAGCATTTTCACCGCGTCGAAGCTGATGGCGCCAAGACGCAGCGCCTCGGTCACAGCCTGTTCAACCTGATGCTGATGGAAGTCTTCCATCAATCGCAGCACCTGGATGAACTCGCGGCGCCCGGGATTGCCCATCCGCGCTTCCATCAGCCGGCGCAACCGATGAATGCATTCCCCAAGCGCCCAGCCGTCGAGCGGCGCCGCCTGGTCGAGCGCCTTGCTCTTGTGTTCCAGCAAAGCCAGATAATGCAGCGGGTTGTAAACAAAATCGGCCTTGTCGTAGCTGCGGACGTGGGTGGCGATCGTCTCGCCGCGGCAGGCGATCTCGACCCTGTCGACATATCCTTTCGCCAGGACCTCTTGATGGCCATAGCGCGTCGGAACCGAATAGTCGTTGCTGCGGTAACGCACCAGCGACAGGGAGGAAACGCGCGTGGCGATCTTGTGGCAGGCGTCATAGGGCGCAGCCGGCAAGTCCTTGAACGCGGCGAGGTCCGCCTGCATCCGCTCCGCGATCGTCGTGGTGTGGCCGCGCAACACCGCCGCCCGCCGCTTGACGCAGGCGTCGAGGAAGCGGGCGTTGAGCGCGGCAAAACTCTCCGCGACCGGCAGAGGCGTCATGAAATTGCGCCGGGCGTAACCGACCAACCCCTCCACCTTGCCCTTGTCGTTGCCTTTGCCCGGTCTGCCAAAGCGGTCGTTGAAGAGGTAATGGCTTTGAAGCTCCGCGAACATATGCGAGCGCAACCGCTGTCCGCCCTTGACGATCCGGGCGACCGCGAGCCGGGTGTTGTCGTATAAAATGGACTGCGGCATGCCGCCGAAAAACTCGAACGCCGCGACATGGCCATCGCAAAAAGCCTCCGCCGTTTCGGCGGGATAGGCTTTGACGAAGCAGCCGTCAGAGTGCGGCAGGTCCAAGCAAAGATAGTGGAAGCGGACCTTCTTGCCCGCGATATAGCCGTCCGCCTGGCCGAAATCCGCCTGGGCGTGGCCGGGACGATGGCTCAACGGCACGAACATCTCGCGGGCGCGCTGCATCGCCTGGGCGACATACTCGCGCACGATCGTGTATCCGCCGGAGAATCCTTCCTCGTCCCGCAGCCGGTCGAAAATCCGATGCGCGGTGTGGCGCTGCTTCTGATGAACGCTGCGATCATCGTCCAGAACCTTGTCGATCCACGCCATGTGTGGACCAAGCTTCTTGGAAGCAGGCCGTTCTCGCCGCTGATAGCCAGGCGGGATCGAAAACTGGAGCATCTTTGAGATTGTGTTGCGATGAACGCCAAATCGCTTCGCCGCTTCCCGGCGGCTCATGCCGTCCGTCAAAACGGCGCATCTGATCTTCGCATAGAGTTCCACTGTGAACATCCCTTCAGCCTCTCCATGCCAAGACATCGAGAAGGCTAGCAGGACCGGTACAATTTTGCGCCGCCCTCAAGGGCCAGCAAAAAGCCGGTTCAGTGGTACACTTTGCAGCCGCTCTTTATATCGCGAATGAGATGGGCGAGGCAGACTTGATTGGCCTTTTTCGCAAACCCCATCTGGCCGCCGTAGCGGTCGGACACCCAGAAATCGGGGCGGAATTCGCCGAGAAACTGCTCGACCACGCTCTTGGCGCGCGTCGGCGCGGCGACGAAAACGGCGCTGTCGTTGTGATGGAACACCCAGAACCACCAGTTCTTCTTGCCCACCCGCAAGCCGGTCTCGTCCGATTGCAGGGCGGTTCCTGAGAGCAGGCGCGCGCGGATGGCGCTGGTTTGCGCGGCGAAGGCGTCGCGCGCGGCGTCGAGCATGTTGACGAGCGCGCCCTCGCTGATCTCCAACCCCAGCAGGTCGGATAACAACCGCGCCAACCGCTCGAAGGCGATCCCTTGCGTGAAGCGCAGATAGATGACCAAGGCGCGCAGGTTCGCTCCGAACGGCGAGCCCGGCGCCATGTCAGCCGGCGCCTGCGCCTTGAAGCGTTTGCCGCAACACGGACAGGCGCCGCCATGCAGCGTCACGCGCGTGACGTCGGGTTTGATGTCGGGGATTTCGATATGGTCGTAAGCTTGGCAGGCGAATTGCGGCCTGCCCGACACGTCGGTTCCGCAATGCTGGCAGGAGGCGGCGAAAAGATCGCGCTTCGACGTCGGGTTGGGATGCAGGGGCCGATGCGCGCCGGCATGCGGCTTGCCCTTGGGTTTTTTTGTCGTCTCGCCCGAAGCCTTGCGTCCCTGGCTCGGCGGCGTCGAGGAATTGTCGGGCGTCTTCGGCGGCAGACCCAGCTTGGCTTCCAACTCGGTGACCCGCGCGCAAAGCTCCTCAACGCGCGCCAAAAGCGCAACAATCAAAGCGTCCTTCTCGGACGGAGCGAGCGAGCGAAAATCAGGCGGCGGAGTCATCCATAGGTTAACTCATATTCGCAGCCGCCACGCCAGTCCTTTCGCCTGAGTCCCATCGTCGCAGGAGTTCATCCCGGGGCGGTGAGCAATTACTCTTTGGGTGCCATCGAGTAGTAATAAGCCGAGATGCGGAGCTATACATCGAGAGTATGCTTGCAAAAACTAAGGCACGCACGTCTTGATGTAGTCATACAACAGCACAATCGTTTTCATGGCGCGATTCGATCTATCATGACGCGAATATAGGTCGTCGAATCTTCTTGTTGGAAGAAGATATTTCGCAATTCCATATCGGACTTCTCGACACTCCACAGCAGTCGCATCGTGTGCGAAGGCGTGTTCGAGATTATGAAGCTGCTGAGCGACACAGAGGGATCGCCGAGGCGGCTCTCAATATCCTTGATGGTCTGGAAAAATTGAATCTCTGGGATCATTGAAGCCAAGGTTGCGAATGCCCTTCGGATCAATGAAGGCGATGTGCTGATGGCCATCGACGATCAACCAGAGGATGAAGTCGGGATGGAAATTTCCCGCTTCGAAAAAACCAACGCCACGTCCCTTGCTCAGATTGCGCAGCAGATACATCTGCCTTTTTGCAAAGAATTCCGTTGAGGCTGAGTGATAGGCCTTCAAATCTTCGACCAGCGTCCGTTCGCCTTTGTTGAGCGGAACGGGGCTGATTTC
>CAVTNU010000005.1:0-324510 GCA_963736175.1 uncultured Alphaproteobacteria bacterium
GATGCTGAAAAACGCCCCGATTTCGTCGGTTACTATCGCCCGGCGCGGATTTTTGTCGGCGATTTGAGCGTTGTTTTTTGCCGAATCCGGCGTCGGCGAGCGTTTGGCGGCGCCACTTCCCCCTTACCCCGCCCTTTCTTCGATCAATTTCGGCAATCGGATGAGGTTGTAGGCTGCGGCGGCGAAGGCAAACGACCAGCCGACCCGCTCGACGCCCCGAAACTTGGTTTTGCGCTGGCCGGCGACGGTCTTCATCCAGCCGAAGGCTTCCTCGATGCGTTTTCGGATGCGCTGGCTCACCGCATAACCGGGGTGGCGCGTGGTGCGGCCATCGATTGCGGAGCGCCGTCCGTTGGTGTTCTGCGTCACATGCGGGCGCACGTTCATCGCGCGCAGTTCGTTGACGAAAACGCGCACGTCATAACCCTTGTCGGCGCCAAGCGTGATGCCAACAGGGCGATTGGCGAGCGGTTCGATCATCGCAAGCGCGGCGTTGCGCTCGCCATGTCCGTCGGCTGGCGTCAGGCAGGCGTTGACGATCAGTCCGGCGCGGTTCTCCATCAACGCATGGCCGAGGAAAGCCAGCTTGGCCTCCATGCCGGCGCCCTTGCGATAAAGCCTGGCTTCCGTATCGGTGGTCGAAGCATGGGTCTCGTTCGAGCGCTTCTCGCCCTTGAAATCCACCTCGGCGTTGCGGCCGGAATCGGGCGGCGGCTCGTTGCCGGAGCCATCCTTGGGCTTGAAACTCTTCATCGAAGCCCAAGCCTCGATCAGCGTGCCGTCGACCGAAAAATGATCGCTCGACATCAGCCTTTTGACCCGAGGCTGCGCCAGGACGGCGGCGAGAAACTTAGCCGCTATCGCGCCGTCGAGCAGGCGGTCGCGGTTCTTGGAAAACACCGTCGCGTCCCACACGGGATCGTCGACGCCAAGGCCGACGAACCAGCGAAACAGCAAATCGGTGTCGAGACGCTCCATCAATTGCCGCTCGGAGCGCACCGAATAAAAGGCTTGCAGCAGCATCGCCCGCAGCAACCGTTCAGGCGCGACCGAAGGCCGGCCCGTCCTGGAGTAAAGCTCCGAAAAATCCGCAGCCAGTGTCGCGAGCGCCGCGTTGGCGATCTCGCGGATCACGCGCAGCGGATGGTCGCGCCGAACGCGCGACTCCAGATCGACATAGCTGAAAAGCCGCCCTGATCCCTCGTCCGTCCCGCGCATTCCGTCGCTCCTGTCTCAAAGCGATGGAATCACGACCGAAGCTGAAACGGAAGGGGTTTTTCAGCAGCCTGCTAGAGGCGAAAGACGGTCAGACCAGATGCGCGAGAGCGCGCCATCGTTATCGCCGAACCGAAGGGAAATTGCCGGCCGCCTCCGAAAAATTCTTAATATCAACGATTTTTCTAACGAACGGCGCTTGCGGCGGTTTTTCACCCTTTGCTATCTTGTCGTCATGTCAGGGGTCGAAACAGAAACACATGCGCCGATCGCCCTTGCCGAGATCGATCTGGCGATTTTAAGTCAGAGGTTCGCCTTCGCCGTAATCGACGAAAATTTGCGCGTGGTGGCGAAAAAGGGTTCGCTGCTCGACTGGTTGCCGGAAGCCGGCGAGTTTTGCTGCCAATCGGTGATTTTGTTCGGTATGGAGCCGAACTTTGACGCCTTGCGGCAAGGCCGGATCGGACCATTGGATCTGCCGAACCTGCGGATCGGAACAGACTCCGACGCGCGCCCCTTTTCCGTTTCGATCACGCATGATCCAGCGCGGCGTCAATTTGTCCTTTTCGTCAACAATGACAGCGGCGCCCTCGAACTGGAGCGTCAACTCGCGCTGGAGCGGCGCGAGCTGACGATACTCGAAGATCAAGCGCGCGCCGCCGGCCGCTTGATCCGCGAAAAAGAGGCTCTATATCGCGATATCGTCGAATCATCGGCCGACCTCGTCGTTCGGCTCGGGCGCGACTTGCGCGTCGCCTTCGTCAATCAGCGGGCTATTGACCTGATCGGCGCGCCCCTCTCCCATATTACCGGGCGGCCGATCGAACAATTGTTTCCAACGCCGCAGGACGAGCCGACATGGGCGCAATGGCTGACCGATAAAAGCGAAGCCTCGTTCGAACAATTCGCCCACGCGGGCGAGAACGACTTGTGGATCTGGTGGAACGTTCATTGGCTCGGCGAAAATGGCGGGCCGGGCGAATATCAAGCCGTCGGACGCGACATAACCGCGTTGCGGCGATTGCGGGCGCAGGCCGAGCAAGGCTCACAGGAAGCCAGGAACGCAGCCGTCATGCGCGAGCGTCTACGCATCGCCCACGACCTGCACGACACGCTGGTGCAGTCGCTGGCGGCGTTGGTGCCGCAACTGCGTCTGATCCGCAAGGTCGCCGGACCAAATATCGACCCGACCCTGGCCGACGAACTGGCCCGCGCGGAAACGGCGGCGAAAGATGGCCTTACGCGAGCGAGAGCGGCGATTTCCGAAATCCGCAATCACCACATTCAGCCGGAAGGGTTGGGCGCGGCGCTCGAAGGCGTCGCCAACCGATTTTCCGCGCGCACCGGGATCAATGTCCTGCTCGATATCGATCCCGCATGCGCCTCGCTGCAAGGCGACAACGCCGAAACGCTGTTCCGCATTGTCGAGGAGGCCTTGCGCAACGCCGAATGGCACGCCGAACCAGAACGCGTGGGCATCTACCTGACCGGCGACGACATGGGCGCGGCGACCCTGGTAGTCGCCGACGACGGGCGCGGTTTTGACGCCTCCGCCTCTTTTCCCGATCACTACGGGCTGATCGGCATGCGCGAACAGGCCGATATGATCGGCGCTCACTTCGCCATCGATAGCGCGCCCGGCGCGGGAACCCGCATCGAAATCAAAATTCCGCGGCCCAAAGTCGCACGCTGAGCGGCGAAGCGCCCGCCAAAGTCGCCAAAGCGAAATAAATTCAAAAAGCTAGAACAATAGTGCAGCGCCCGCGACAACGCATTGCGGGCAACATTATGACGAATCGCGATTTTTTTTGGTTTGTGGCATAAGAATGTGCTCGATGAGCTTGAACCGTCGGCGGCGCCGGCTGATTTTCGCGGAGATGTTTTTTGGCGCGGACCGAACCAATCCGGATATTGATCGCTGAAGATCAGCAGCTTATCCGCCGCGCCTTCGCCTCGATGCTGTCGCTCGAAGCGGATTTCGAAATCGTCGCTCAAGCCGCCGACGGCGCCGAAGCGGTGCGCGAAGCGCGCCGCTGGCGCCCCGAAGTGGTTTTGATGGATATTCAGATGCCGCGCCTCAACGGTATCGCGGCTACGCGGCAGATTGTGCAGGACTGCCCTGGCACGCAAGTCATTGCGCTGTCCACTTTCGATACCGACGATCTCGTTTTCGACGCCATTTCGGCCGGCGCGCAAGCCTATTTGTTGAAGGACGCCGACGAGACGGAAATACTCGAAACAATACGCGCCGTTTCGCGCGGCGAGTCGCGTCTATCGCCCAATGTGGCGCGTAAAGTGTTGAATGAGTTCAGGCGCGTTCGCCGCGCGCCCGCGCCCAATCGCGAAACGGCGGAAACCGGCGAACCGCTGACCGAGCGTGAGAACGATATTCTGCAATTGATCGTCGCAGGCAAAGGCAACAAGGAGATCGCCACGGCGTTGAAACTCGCCGAAGGCACAGTCAAAAATTACGTCAGCCGCATCCTCGATAAATTGCATGCGCGCAGTCGCACCGAACTTGCGGTCAAAGCGCTTGGCCGACAACTCGATTGAATGCAACAGCTTGGCGACGAGTATAAGGCTTATGGCCTGACTCGCATCCAGATCAAGGACACGTTTGCCGCTTCGAGGTTACCAAAGATTGACCAATTGGCGCCATGCTGGCAAAGGTCGACGGGCGTGTCACCGCGACAAATGAGGGGCGGGAACGATTGGGTCAGTCTTTATTACGGGAATCGGACATGAATCTGTCCCAGCCAATGACGAGCCGGCGCGTCTTCGCCCAACATGGCGGCGAGCGCGCATGCGCCACAGGACGCCGACCAATTGTCCTGGCCCTGATTGGCTTGCTGATCGTTTTGTTCGGACCGCTTCTTCTCGTCATTCTCGACAAGAACGCGCCCGACGTCACGCCAGTCGCCACGATCAATTCGCAAACTCAGGGAGCGGACGCGCAATAGCGCGCCGCAAGCGTTCGCCGAACCTCAGAAAACACGTTCAAGCGTCGAGACGAACGGCGCGCATGTTCGTTCCAACCCCTCGAAACGAAAGCCTTTCAATCGACGTCCATGCGCCGCGCGATGTCATTGGCGACAGAAAGGAATGCGGCCTCCACGCCTTCGCCGGTCTTGGCGCTGGAGAACAGGACGTCCTTAACTGGCAGGCCTTTTGTGTCGAACGCGCTGAGATCGGGCATCAGGATGTCGGTCTTGTTGATGATCGCGCGGACGGCTCGGCCTGGCATCTTCTCGTTGAACGCGGCGGCAAGATCGAACATTTTCTCGATCGTCCCCGGCCGCGACGCGTCACCGACGACAATCGCGCCCGACGCGCCGGAGATATAGACCGATTTGAAAATGTGATGGCCGAAGTCGCCATCCGTATCCCAGATCAGCAATTTTACCGATCGCCCATCGCCGAGAACGAGGTCGTGCGTAAGAACATCGACGCCTATCGTCGTCTTGTAGTCGGTTTCAAAGCGACCGAAGATAAGACGTTTGGCTAGCGAGGATTTGCCGACGCCGATATCGCCGAGCAACATCACTTTGGCGCTAAGACTCACGGCTCCCGCTCCCCCTGATAGGGAATTTCGAAGACGACGCGACGATTGCGGCCGCGTTCGGCGCCGATTGCGTCGGCGATCGGATCGCTGGCGGCTCGTCCAACCAATATCAGCCGCGCTGCGGGAATCCCCTGCGCCTCGAGCAAGACGCCAACGTGCGCCGCGCGCCTGCGCGACAAAGCCTGATTTGCGCCGTCGCTTCCGGAACCATCCGCATATCCGACGATGCGTATACTGCCGTCCGTCTGTTTTAAGCTATCGCCAATCGCTTGAATTTGCGCCGCTGCTTTTTCCGGATCGGAAAAATCCGTGTCATTTTTGAAGAAGATCGCGGTCGCGCGAACGACAAGTTCAAGCTTGGCGCGCGGCGAAGCATTCTGCGCCAGCGCGGCGGCCAGCTCGCCGCGCAGAGCGGCGATCTCGGCGTTGGCCCGTTGCAAATTCCGCGACTGCGCCTCGGCGCTCTGCGCCAGGGAGTCGGCGAGCGCGCCCGCCTGCTTCTGGCTCGCCAGCAAATCGACCTGAGCGCTGACGGCGTAGGTCGCGCCAGACGCCTGAACCGCGCGAACGAGGGCGTCTAAGTCGGCGTTGGCTGGCGCAAGACCCGATACCCGCGCCGAATTCGCTGCGCGGTCGATGACGAGCCGCAATGGATAGGCGCTAAGATCCGGCTGCGCCTGAACTGCGGTTTCGAAAGCGTGCAAGGCTAGACGATCGTGACGCCAGGCGGTCACCGGCCCAATCGCCAAGAGAGCGAGCAGACCGACCGCCGCGCCGACGGCGACAATCGCCCGCGTCTTGCCGTTTTTGGGCGACGGAGCCGGCGCTCCAATTTCCTGCGCCAGCGCCGCCAGCGAGGCTTCTGACGCCACGGCGTCGCGATCGACCATATCCATAAAGGCCAGATCGAGTTTTTGCTCGTCCTCGCGCGACACCTCGCCCAGAAATTCCGCCGCGACGATACGGCGGGCCGACGCGCGCAGCAGAACGCGGCTCGCCCCCATGTCGAGCGTGCGCAATTCGCCGTGCTGGCTGGATAAAGCGTCGGTGGCGAATTCAGTGATGGCAGCGATCATCGAACTGACGAGATCGGACTTATCCTGCGCAACCGGACGGCGGCTCCAACTGGCCAGCAGCAAGCCGCTGCCGCGCTCCAGCACCAGGATACGCTCGACGATCGCCCCGTGCGCGGCGGCCAGCGCGATCTCGTTGAGAGGGCGGCCACTCATCAGAGATTGCAGGCGCCATTGCCACTGCCTTGTCGACAGCAGGGCGTCGAGCCGTTGATTGATCGCTTCGGCGAGTTCGCGAAAGGCGTTGGCCACGGCGGCGGCGACAAGGCGTCCTGTGATCGGATAGAGCGCCTCGACCATCATGTCTTTTGAATTTTTGATCTCGCTGCGGATCGCGGCGACCACCAGCGGCGCGATGGCTTGCGCCAATTCACGGTGCTGCTGGGATTCAGCGAGACGCAAGGCTCCCGCCAGAACGTGCGAGGTCGTCTGTTCAAGGCTCCTGTCGTCGCCGACGCGCTGATCGATGGCCTCCAGGCGCCCTTGCAACCGCGCGAGACGCTCCTGTTCGGAGGCGAACAACAGCCCTTTCAGCCGCGCCAGATCGACAGAGGCGGTCTCATCCGGCAAGATCGATACATCCTGTCGTGGGGCGGCGTCTCGGTCCTCTTGGGCCCCGCTCCGCGACAGCGGCTCCCCCGCCCCAGGCATGGCTAACGCGCCTTTGTTTCAGCGCCCAGACCGCGTATCGTCGCGCCCAGATTGGCGATGGCCGCGCCAATGTCGTCGATCGACGCCGCACGCCGCGCGCTCGTATCCTTGGCGAGATCAAGCAGACGAATTTCCAGGTCGCCGAAACGCGCCTGCATGTCGGCGCGCAATTCGTCGATCTTCTTTTCAAGTTTCAACTCGAGATCGCCCAATCGACTATCGGTGGCGCGCTTATCGGCGCCGAACAGAAGTTCACGCACCTGTTCGATCGTATCGGCGCTGGCCGCGGATGAAACCTGCATCGGAGCGTCGGCGGGTATTTGCGCTTTGTCGGCTTTCATAGCGTCGCCATATTTTTGCGGGTGAACCAATTGAAAAGGCTTTCGCCTTGCCGCCGGGCGCGGCGGGCTTTCATTTCTAAGCTCTTTCTGCGTCTTGTCGCAAGCGCTCACAGCGTCTTTCGAAAAAATTGAAGTATTCTCGTCAAAGCGGCCGAAAAACGACAACGGCGGCGGTCGACTTGCCGCCGTCCGCCGCCGAATATTCCTTCGCCACACCCGCCCTATTGCGGGAAGAAATGATCGCGGGCGCGCGCCGTTTCGCCGCTGGCCGGCTCGGTCAGACGAAATACGACATCCGCGGCGGTCGGCGGAACCGCCCCGGCCGGCGCCGTCGCCAAAACGCGCAGCTCCAACGTCTGGTCCGGGCCGACCTGGACGGCCGACGGCGACGCCTCGCCCATGATGGTCAGATTGGCGTTTGGCACGCCTTCGAGATTGAGCGAGAAGGTGCGCGTCACCGGCTTCTTGTTCAGCAGCCGAACGGTATAGCCGTTGCGCACGCCGCCGTCCGCCGTCTGCGTCGCCAGTGGATTGCGGTCGTGCAGAACGTTGACGCCGAGATCGGCGCGCGTCGCCAGCGCGAAAAGCATAGTGCCGCCGACCGCGGCGATGATGATCGGATAGATGATCGTGCGCGCGCGAATCGTCTTGTAGATGGGAGGCAGCCCATTTTTGCGGCGCTCGATATTGATGTCGTTGTCGTAAGCGATCAGCCCCGTGGGACGGCCGATTTCCTTCATGACGTGGTCGCATGCGTCGATGCACAGACCGCACTGGATGCAGCCGAGTTGCGAACCGTGGCGAATATCCACCCCGGTCGGACAAACATTGACGCATTGCAAGCAATCGACGCAATCGCCCGCTGGCTGCCCAACCTCGCGCGCGTGCGCCGCTTTCTTGACCGACATGCGGGGTTCGCCGCGATCGAGGCGATATTCGACGTTAAGCGCCCATTCGTCAGTCAAAGCGGCCTGAATGCGCGGCCAGGGACACATGTAGACGCAAACCTGCTCGCGCATATGACCGGCGAAGAGATAGGTGATGATCGTCATCACGCCGATGGTGGCGTAGGCGACGGTAGGCGCCTGAAAAGTCGCAAGCTCCTTCACCAGGGTTGGCGCATCGGCGAAATACAGAACCCAGGCGCCGCCGGTCCACCAAGCGATCATCAGCCACAGAAAGTGTTTGGTGGCGACCTCGCGGATATGGGTAAACGTCCAGCCTTTCCTGTCCTTCAGCATGCGTTCGCGCCGGTCGCCCTCGACCCACCGCTCGACCGCGTAGAACAGATCGGTCCAAACGGTTTGCCAGCACAGGTAGCCGCACCACACGCGCCCGGCGACAGCGTTCATCAGGAACAAGGTCATCGCGGCAATGATCAAAAGGCCCGTGAAATAATAGACTTCCTGCGGCCAGAGCTCGATGAAGAAGAAATAGAAGCGCCTGTGCGGCATGTCGATCAGCACGGCCTGATCGGGCAAATTCGGCCCGCGGTTCCAGCGCACGAAAGGCATGAAATAATAGATCGCCAGCGCGACGCACAAAAACGTCCATTTGATCGTGCGGAATCGCCCATGCACAGCCTGCGGATAGACTTTCGTGCGTGATTGATAGAGCGGGCCGACGATGACTGTGTCGTCTTCCATATCCTGCAACCTTTTGGCGAGTGAACGACAACGGGGCGGATTCCGTCCCGCGAAATTCCGGCTTACTTAGAGTCTTTCCAGACTTCGAATTCGATATATCGCATATATGCTGAAATATCAGTGCGACGCTTCGCCACGTCCCGTGCGCGCGCGTCGCCGGATCGACGATATTCGATGCGCGCCAACCGTCACTCCGCTCTGTTTTCAGCAAGTTTTGCCGGATAACCGGCCTCGCTCACGGCCTTGACGGCGGCGTCCGGGTCGACAAGAGCCGGCGTCACGCCAACCTTGCCAGTCACAAGGTCGATATCGACCTGCGCCAGCGGCGCGAGAGCGTGGATCGCTTTGGCGACCCGCTTGGCGCAGTTGCCGCAGGTCATTTTTTCGACGGCGAGGACGGTTCGGTTCATAAATATCTCAAGCTATGCGAGGTTCGGATTAAAATGGCGCAATCGCAGAGCGTTGGCCAGCACAAAAATGCTCGAAGCCGCCATCGCCCCGGCGCCCAACGCCGGCGACAACATGATGCCGAACGCCGGATAAAGCGCGCCGGCCGCCGCCGGAATCAGTAGAATATTGTAAGCGAAAGCCCAGAACAGGTTTTGTTTGATGTTGGTCATCGTCGCGCGCGACACGGCGAAAGCGGCGGCGACCTTGCCAATGTCGTTCGACATCAGAACGACGTCGGCGCTTTCCATCGCGATGTCGGTTCCAGCGCCCAGGGCTATGCCCGTATCGACGCAGGCGAGAGCCGGCGCGTCGTTGATCCCGTCGCCGACAAAGGCGACCGGCCCGAACGTCGAAAGCTCCCGCAGCAATTCGACCTTGCCCTGGGGATTCCTCTGCGCGAAGACCTTGGCGACGCCCAGCTCCGCCGCAACCCGCTGCGCGGTCGACGCGTTATCTCCGGTTATCATGGCGATTTCGCAGCCCAGCGCGCGCAATGCGGCGATTCCGGCGCGCGCTTCCGGGCGGACGGCGTCGGCGATGCCGAACAAGGCGGCCGCCTTGCCGTCCACGATGAGGAAGAACGGCGATTTGCCTTGCCCCGCCAATTGTTCCGCCGGCGCCGCGAAGCCGGACAGGTCCGCCCCAAGCGATTGCAAATAGGAAAACGAGCCGATCGCCGCCTGTTTTCCGCCGACGCGAGCATGAACGCCGGCGCCTGAAACCGCTTGGAAATCCGCAACGGCGGGAAACGCGTCCGCGTCCGCCGCGCGCGCCGCCACAACCAGAGCGCGAGCGAAAGGATGTTCGGATTTGTCTTCGAGCGCGCCGGCGATCGCCAGCGCCTCGCCTTTGTCGAATCCGGGCGCGACGACGAAATCGGTCAAGGCCGGGCGCCCGAACGTCAATGTTCCCGTCTTGTCGAAGGCGACTGTTTTCGTTTCGCTCAGGCGCTGCAAAGCCTCGCCCTTGCGGAACAAAATCCCCAATTCCGCCGCGCGTCCCGAGCCGGTCATGATGGCGGCGGGCGTGGCGAGGCCCATGGCGCAGGGACAGGCGATAATCAATACGCTGACGGCGGCGACGAGAGCGAAAGGCAGAGCCGGCTGCGGACCGAGCCAGAGCCACAACGCGAAAGTGGCCAGCGCGACGGCGAGTACGGCCGGCACGAAACGCGCGACCACAGTGTCGGCGAGCGTCTCGATCGGCAGTTTCGCGCCTTGCGCGCGCTCGACCATGCGCAGGATGTTGGCGAGCACCGTGTCGGCGCCGACCTGTTCGGCGCGAAAGGCGAAGGCGCCAGCGAGATTGACGCTGGCGCCGATCACTTTGACGCCATTCCGCTTGGGAATCGGGGTCGATTCGCCCGTCATCATGCTTTCGTCGACAAAGCTTTCGCCCTCGACGACTTCGCCGTCGGCGGGGATGCGCTCGCCTGGCCGCACGTCAACGATATCGTCCAGCTTGATGTCGGCGGCGTCGATTTCGACGCTTTCGCCGCCGCGCCGAACCCGCGCGCGCGCCGGCTGCAATTGCGCCAACCGCTCGATCGCGCGGGCGGCGCGTCCCTTGGCCCTGGCTTCCAACCATTTGCCCGTCAAGATCAGGGTGACGATGACGGCCGCGGATTCGTAATAGACATGCGCCGTACCTGGCGGCAGAAGCCCGGGGGCGAATGTGGCGACCAGCGAATATAGATAGGCCGACCCCGCGCCCAGCGCGATAAGCGCGTTCATATCCGGCGCGCCGCGCCGCAGCGAGCCGAAGCCTCTGACGAAAAACCGCCGCCCCGGCCCGAACAGCACGGCGCTGGTGAGGACGCAGGCGATCAGTTCGCTGGCGCGATGGCCAAGCAAGGCCATGACGGCAGCGCCAAAGCCGGGAATGGCGTGCGCGCCCATCTCCAGCACGAAAACCGGGAGCGTCAACGCCGCCGACCAAACCAGCGCACGCCGCAGGGCGTTCATTTCCCGCGTCTTGGCGTCGGTTTCGCTCGAAGCGCCAAGGTCGAGGCGGCGCGGCTCATAGCCTTCTTCCTCGATGACGCTGGCCAATCGTCGGAAATCGAGCGCGCCGGCCAGCGCCTTCACATGCGCGCGTTCGCTGGCCAGATTGACCGAGACCTCGGTCGCGCCGCGCAGCGTCTTCAAAGCCTTTTCGACATGTGCGACGCAGGAGGCGCAGGTCATGCCGCCAACCCCGATATCGAATGTCTGGTAGCGCGGCTCGTAACCTTCTTCTTCCACCGCCTGCGCCAAGGCGACGACGTCGGCGCCCTGGTCAAGCGTCAACTCGGCGCGCTCACTGGCGAGATTGACATGAACCTCGCGCACGCCGGGAACCGCACGCAAAGCCTTTTCGACATGCGCGACGCAAGAGGCGCAGGTCATGCCGCCGATCTCGAAGCCGAAATTGACGCCCTCTGCGCTCGTCGCGGACTGCTTGATTTTGGTTTCGACGTTCATCGTTCGACGTTCACGTCCCCGGCGCGACGCGCTTTGCCGCGCGATTATCCGATAGTACGGCGAAAAAGCGCGGCTGACCTGGGTCAAAAGGCGAACACGCCCTGACCGCATCGGCGCCGATCACGCCACAATGCGTTCCGACTTCCAATATATTCGATCTTGCTGATAAATGGGCCTCGCCGGACGCCAGGTCAACCGGGCGAGCGCGCAAAAGCGCGGGTTTGCTCCACCCATTCCCGCGTCCGCCTCTCGGGATCGGCGTTGAGCGAAATATCGGTGACGACCGCCACGCTATCGGC
This sequence comes from uncultured Alphaproteobacteria bacterium, assembly GCA_963736175.1. Lineage (GTDB taxonomy): Bacteria > Pseudomonadota > Alphaproteobacteria > Rhizobiales > Beijerinckiaceae > Rhodoblastus. Next base: position 11,700 of record CAVTNU010000005.1, read on the forward strand.
GCCGGCGCGCAAGACATCGATTCCGCGCTCGACGGTCAGCCCGCCGATACCAACGAGCGGCAGCGCGCCCACGCGCTGTTTCCATTCGGCGACCCGCTCCAATCCCTGCGGCGCCCAGGGCATTTTTTTCAAGATGGTGGGAAAAACCGGGCCAAGCGCGACGTAATCGGGCTTGGCCGCCAGCGCGCGTTCGAGTTCGGCTTCATCGTGGGTGGAAACACCCAGCCGCAATCCGGCGCGACGAATGGCGCCAAGATCGGCGTCGGCAAGGTCCTCCTGGCCCAGATGGACAAAATCGCAGCCGGTCTCGATGGCCAGACGCCAATAGTCGTTGACGATCAACTGCACGCCAAAGCGCGCGCAAATTTCGCGCGCGCCGAGAATTTGCGCGCGCGTCTGCGCTTCCGTCTTGTCCTTGAGCCGCAACTGCGCGAGCCGGACGCCGGCGGGCGCCAGCCGCTGCAGCCAGCTGCAGTCATCGACGATGAGGTAGAAGGGATCCAGCGTCATGCGAACGGCATGCCGAGCAGAGGCGTTGACGGCTCAGCCATGTCGCGCGGCGCCATCGGCTGCGCCAGAAAGGCCGTCCGCCCGGCTTCGGCGGCCAGCGCGAAGGCGCGCGCCATTGCGACGGGATCGCCCGACTTGGCGATCGCCGTATTGAGCAAGACGGCGTCATAGCCCAATTCGAACGCTTGCGCCGCCTGCGAGGGCGCGCCGAGCCCGGCGTCGACGACCAGCGGCGTGTCGGGAAAATGCGCGCGCAGGGCGCGCAGGCCAAAGATATTGTTGAGGCCGCGGCCCGAACCGATGGGCGCGCCCCAGGGCATCAGCACGCGACAGCCGACATCCATCAGCCTGCCGGCGACGACGAGGTCTTCGGTCATATAGGGAAAGACCTGAAAGCCGTCCTCGTTCAAAATCCGCGCCGCCTCGACGAGGCCGAACGGTTCGGGTTGCAGAATATTCTCATCGCCGATCACTTCGAGCTTGATCCAGCTCGTGCCGAATACTTCGCGCGCCATGTGCGCCGTCGTCACCGCCTCCTTCACCGTGCGGCAGCCGGCGGTGTTGGGCAGGACTTTGACGCCAAGATCGCGGATCAGCGACCAGAAGCTTTCGCCGGCGCGCGAACCGCCAGCTTCGCGGCGCAGCGAAACCGTGACGATCTCGGCTTTGGCGGCGCCGATCGCCTGCGCCAGAATGGCGGGCGAGGGATATTGCGCGGTGCCGACCATGACACGCGAGGTCAGGGCCACATCGTAGAAAAACAAAGGATCGCTGGCGGGTTCGCTCATCATTAGCCTCCTTGCCGCGGCATGAGGATTTCGACGCTGTCGCCGTCGCGCAGAACGGTCGCGTCGCGATCCTTGGCGCGCACGAATTCCTGGTTCAGCGCCGTGGCGACGAGACCAGGCTGATAGCCGAGTTCGGCGACGAGCGCGGCAAGGTTGTCCGCCTTCGTTTCGACGCCGGCCCCGTTGACCTCAATGCGCATCCATCACCTCGGGAAAATAGGCGTCTTCGACGACAATCCGCGCGGCGCGGCGCGCCAGCGCCGGCGCCAGCAGGAAGCCGTGCCGATAGAGGCCGTTGAGCGCCAGATGACGTCCCTGCCGGACGATGCGCGGCAGGTTGTCGGGAAAACACGGACGCACGTCAGAACCGGTCTCGACCACTTCGGCCTCGGCGAAACCCGGGTGGACAGCATAGGCGGAATTGACCAACTCGACCAGCGAGCGCGCGGTCACCCGCGCGCGCTCCTCGTTTTCGATCATCGTGGCGCCGACCATGAACGTTCCGTCGACGCGCGGCACGATATAGACTGGGTGACGGGGGTGCAGCATCCGCACCGGCCGCTTCAGTTTGACGTCGCTCGTGCGCAAGATCAGCATCTCGCCCTTCACGCCGCGTAAGGCGGATAGATCCTTGTGCGCGGCGTAGCCGCGGCAGTCGAGCGTCCAGTCGGCGCCGTTGCGCAGGCTCGCGCCGTCGACGCCTAAACGGAATGAGACGTTCTCCATAGATTCAAGGCGTTTGACGAGTTCAGCCATTGCGGCGCGCGGCTCAAGGTGGGCTTCTTCGGCGAAATACAGGGCCTGAGTGAACCGTTCGCCAAGATCGGGCTCCAGCGCCGTCAGCTTGGCCTGATCAAGCGCCTCGAAATGGCTGGTTCTGGTGGAGAATTGTTGAAGTTCGGCGCGGTCGCGCGGTTGGGCGACGACCAGACTGCCGGCTACGGACGCAACCGCGACATCCTTGGTCCAGAACTCCAGCGCCTCGGCGCCGAGGCGAGCGACGATCGGCTCGGTGCTTTCCTTTTCACACCAAGGCGCGATCATGCCGCCGGCGTAATAGGAACAGCCCCGCCCCGCCGTCGGCCCTTGCTCGACGATTTCGACCTCGAGGGCGCGCCGCGCCAATTCATAGGCCGCGGTCAGTCCGACAATTCCGGCGCCGATGACACGTATGCGCATGTTGTCCCCCTCATAAGGATGCGGACCCTCAAAAAGTCCGGTTCGGCGCGATCTGGCGAGGAAGGAGAAGGCGTTTGCCTTCAGATGCCGCCATCCCTACGCCAGTTCTAACTGGATCAGGTTCTAAGGGTCGCCGGGCCGCGCTCGAAGTTAAGCGCATCGCCAGCCTCTCAGCCCCCTGACGGGGATCCCCTCGGCTTATATCGTCTCTCTCAGGTCGATCCCGTTTCGCAACGACGGCGCAAAACCGGCCTACCCATTCATTTTATCACATACCAACTACGAAAAAGACGCTTCTTTCGATAATCGGCTCGCGCGCCGCGCGAGACGCGTGAAAATGTGTCGCGCCAAGGCCGCCGTCAAGGCTGAAGGGGCCGGACTTTTGGCCGCAGGTCTGTCGCGCCAGGCGCAAAAGCTTTCGCCTAGCGCGCCGACGGACCGGAAAAGCGCGTTCACCGAAGTCTAAAATTATAATTGATTATTGTTATTTCAATATGTTATCGTGTATTCTAGAAAAGTTCTCAAAACGCCGAATTCGAATGGCCGGCGCGCGCCAAACCGATTATCCTGATTGCGACAAGTTCTTGAACGCCCGAACGAAACGATATGATGGAAAAGCCGAGTTCCCAACCAGGTAAGGCCCCGCCCGCTTATGATTGGCGCGCTGGCGCATTGGCGAAGTCTATCCGCGCTCGCCTGCGCGCCGCCGACCTGCGTCCAACCCGCCAACGCGTCAGCCTGGGGGCGTTGTTGTTCGTCGGCGGTGACCGCCATGTGACGGTCGAGCAATTATACGCCGAGGCGAAGGCCCTGCGCATGCCCTTGTCGCGCGCCACCGTCTACAACACCTTGCACCAATTCGTCGCGGCCGGGCTGGTGCGGGAGATCGCGCTTTACGGTTCAAGGATCTGGTACGACACCAAGACCGGCTCGCATTGCCATTTCTTCGACGAGGGCCGCAACGACCTGTTCGACATGACGACCGATATCACCGAAAAGCTGGCTTTGACGGCTCCGCCCGGCAAGAAGATCATAGGCGTTGACGTCATCGTGCGGCTGCGCGACGAGGACCAAGGCTGAGCCGGCGCGTCAACGCCGACCGTCGTTTTCAATAGGCGGTCTTGGACGTCACTAGCGAGAATGGCGTCATCGCGAGAATGCGCAAGTCGAGCAGCGGCGACCAGTTTTCGATATAATATAGATCGTGCGCGACGCGCTGTTCGATCTTTTCCTCGGTATCCGTCTCGCCGCGCCAGCCATTGACCTGAGCCCAGCCGGTAATGCCCGGCTTGACCTTGTGGCGAGCGAAGTAGCCGTCGACCACGTCTTCGTAAACACGCCCGCCGGCTTTGGAGCGCATGGCGTGTGGACGCGGTCCGACCAGCGACAGCTCGCCGCGCAGGACATTGATCAATTGCGGCAGTTCGTCGAGCGAACTGCGCCTTAAAAAGGCCCCAAACGGCGTCACGCGCGGATCGCCGCGCGTCACTTGACGCACGCCGGAAACATCGCATTGGTCGACATACATCGAGCGGAATTTGTAGACGCCTATTTCCTCGTTGTTGAAACCGTGGCGCATCTGCCGGAACAGCGCCGGTCCCTTTGAGGTCGCCTTTACGCCGAGCGCGATCGCCGCCAAAACCGGCGACAGAACGATCAGCGCCAAAGCCGCGATGACCCGGTCCTCGATCGCTTTGAACGCCACATTCCAATCGGACATGGGTTTGTCGAAGACCGGTAGGAACGGCACGTCGCCGATGTAGTTATAGGCGCGCGAACGCAGTTTCAGTTTGCTGCCGAGCGCCGAAATACGCACGTCGATCGGCAGAACCCACAACTTCTTGAGGATTTGCAGAATGCGCGTTTCGGCCGTCGTGGGAAAGGCGATGATGAGCAGATCGACGCTCTCACGCCGGCAGAACTCCATAAGATCGTCGAAACGGCCGAGCTTGCGGTAGCGGCCAAGGTGCGCGGGCGCGCCATCTTTTTCGCGGTCGCCGTCGCGATCGTCAAACAAGCCTAAGATCTGCAGGGCGCCGGCGCCGGACCGCTCCAGACGCTCGATGGTTTCCAACGCCTGCGCGCCGCCGCCGACAATGACCGTACGCCTGGCCAGACGCCCCTGACGCGTCCAGTGCGCCAGCACGCGCGCGAACACGGTGTGGCCCAACCCGCACGCGGCCCAGGCGAGAACGAACCATTCGCTGACCCAGCGGCGCAGAGCCTCCGGATCGGCCGCGCTCCAAAGCAGACAAAAGGCGCAAAGACCCATCTGCGCCGCGAAAATGGCGAGACCGGTGTTGGCGATTTGCCGCCACGGGTTGGCGAGCGCGGCGATCGTATAGGTCCAGCGCCACTGCAATACCGCCAATGCGCCGCCCAGCGTCGCAATAATCGCCAGCGCGGAAAAAAGCAGGCTGTCCGGCGCCGCGCTTTGGCTGAGCGCATAGGTCGCCACTCCGCTCGCCGTGATCGCCAGGCAATCGAAAATGAACGCGGCGGCGATAATCAGCGGTTGCGACAGGCGACGATCAGGAACGACGGCTGACGACTGCAATTCCTCGGCGAAGGAGACGGAGAGCTTTTGCAGGTCGCCGACGCGCCCGACGCCACGCGCCTCGCCGTCCGAAAACTCGACGGATTTCTCGATTTTTGTCTTCGAGCCAAAATGGAGAGGAATTGCGGCGCGCATCTGCTGAACTGACCTTCACGCTGGACAGATCGGGACCGCCTGATCGGCCCCGTCGTCCGAAATTAACGACAATGGGTAAACAGGCGTTTTATTTTTCAAGCCGCCGCACGGCGGTTAATAATCGAAATTGGCCGGCAAAAAGCGCGGGCATCATCGAAAACCGCTATGGATTCCGATCATTCTTACAGCGTAGAATCGCCCATTCGCGCATCTGGCGCATTTACGCCCAATCGGAAAAAGACCCATGAAGCCAAGGGCAAGGAAGCTTCTCCTGTGTGCGCTCCTCCTCGGGCCTGGGCTGGTCGACGTCAAGGCGGCGGAGGCCGAGGGTTGGCGCTTTTGCGTCGGCGTCTCGCAACTCACGCGTGAAACGGCGATCACCGACGTGTTCGCCAGCGACGCCGAGGGCGCGCGGCTTGAACGCGAATTGGCGTCGGTTTACGCGCGTAAAACCGGATCGCGGCTGACCTTCCAGTGTCCCAGAAACAATGGCGACAAAGTATCAGCGGTTAATGCGCAAACTCAGGCGATTGAGTTCAACCGCAAACTGGGCAATCGCGTCGATCGCCTGCCACTGAGCGATTTTTCCGCCGCCTTGCGCTGAAACCTGCGCGAAACGCGTTTTCTTAGACGTCGAGATAAATCATGTAAGCGAGAAAGAGGCCAAAGAAGATAAAAAGCCCGATCACGCCGATCAGCATGACGAAATCCGAAGCGCTTGTGGATTCATCCGAAGCCGAGGCGGCGTCCGGCTCCATCGGCGAGGCCAGAACAGGCGTTTGGCTTTTCACTGTCGGCAAAGGCTTGGGTTTGGGCTGCGGCGTTGGCTTGGGCGGCGCCTTTGGCGCGGCGGCGCGTTGCGGCGGACGCGGCTGGGCGCGGCGTTCGGGCGCGGGCGCCGCGTCGCGCCGTCGCCGTTCCTGGAGCCCCTGAAAGGCCACGAAGACCGCGCCAGCGGCGGGCAGAGCCATGGCGAGCGCCGGCGCCTGCTGATTGACCCAACCGGCGATCAGCGGATCTGAAGCGATCATGTCGCCGGCGATCCAGCCGAGCAAGGCGCCGCCGAACAGCACCAGCGCCGGCGCATGGCGGATCAGCGTCGTCAGCAAAGCGCTACCATAGATCAGCAGCGGAATGGACAGGGCGAGGCCAGCGATCAGATACCAGAAATTGCCCTGCGAAACCGCCGCGAGAGCCACGACATTGTCGACGCTCATGATGGCGTCGGAGGCGATAATGACGCCAGCCGCCGCGAGCAGCCCGTCTTTGGCTCCGCTGACGTCCGACGTCTCGGGCGCCTCGTCCTTGTCGGCGATGACGTTGATGGCGATCAAAAGCAGCGGGACGGCGCTGACGAATTTGATGAAGGGCAGGCTGATCAGAACGCTGGCGAAGGCGGTGAGAACGAGGCGCAGGAAAATTGCGCCGGCCGTGCCGAGCAGGATGGCCTTTTGTGCATCGCGCGGCGGCAGGCGGCGGCAGGCGAGCGCGATGACGACGGCGTTGTCGCCCGACAGGAGCAGGTCGAGGAACAGGATTTCCAGCGGAACGCCGAAAGCGGAGGCCGCAAAAGAACCGTCCATCTCAGACCGTCCCCGTCGTCGGCTTCAACGCCCGGCCTGTCTGATCGCGCCGCGGTTCGCTCACTTCGATCTTCCGCCACTGTCCTGCAGGGCCGACGGGCCCGATTTGAAAAACTTCAGAAAGGCGTCGTCGGGCGACAAAATCAAGGTAGGGGCGGAGTCCGAAAGCGCCTGTTTATAACTCTGCAAGGCGCGATAGAACGCATAGAACTGCGGGTCGCGGCCGATCGCGCCGGCCAGCGCGTCATTGGCCTGCGCATCGCCCTGCCCGCGAAGAATGCGCGCGTTGCGCTGGGCTTCCGACAAGGTCACCGTCCGCTCGCGATCGGCGCGCGCCTGGATCTGCTGCGCCCATTCAAACCCCTGCGCGCGCAATTCCTTGGCTTCGCGCTGACGTTCCGATTTCATCCGATCATAAATCGCCTGACTGGTCTCCAACGGCAGATCGGCGCGATGCAGACGCACCTCGCGCACTTCAACGCCAAGCGGTCGGAATTTTTCAGCGACTTCCTTTTCGATATTGTTCATCACCGCGGCCCGACCGGACGACAGGAGATCGCTCAGGACGATTTGGCCGAATTCGCGGCGCATGACGGACGAGACGAGTTGCGCCAATTGCGCGCGCGCCTGTTCGAGCGTGCGCAGGGATTGATAGAACCGCAATGGATCGACGATGCGAAAACGCGCATAAGGCTGGGCTTCGATGCGCTTCTGCGAGCCGAGAATGACCTGTTCAGGCGGCGGCTCCAGCAACAGCAGCCGCGCGTCGTAGATCGCCACGGTGTCGATGAACGGCGCCTTGATTTGCAGACCGGGCGTCTCGACGACGCCGGCCGGCGCGCCCAACCGCACGATCAGCGCGCTTTCGCCCTCGTTGACGACATAAAGGGACGACAGCAGAATGTATAGCGCGACCGCGACGCCGAACAGCGCAAGGAGGGAGGCGCTGATCTTCATTTGCCCGCTCCCTCAGGCTTGGCCGGCGCTACAGGCCTGGTTTCGCTCAAAGGCATATAGGGCGCCATCGGCGCCACGCCCTTGCCCGAGCCGTCAATGATCACCTTGCCGGATTTACGCAGGATCTCGTCGAGACTTTCGAGATAGAGGCGCCATGCCGTAACGTCCTTGGCCTTGAGATAGCTCTCATAGATCGAGGACAGGTTTTTCGCCTCGCCCTCGGCGATATTCACCGCCTGCGTGCGATAGGCCTCGGCCTCCTGGCGGATGCGTTCGGCTTCGCCGCGGGCGCGCGGCAGGATGTCGTTGGCGTAGGCGTCCGCCTCGTTGCGCGCGCGTTCCTGGTCGGCTCTGGCGCGCTGCACGTCGTTGAAGGCGTCGATAACCGTGCTCGGCGGATCGACGCGCTGCAATTGCACCTGCAAGACATTGACGCCCGCTTCTTCGGCGTCGAGCCATTTTTGCAAAAGCACGCGCGTTTCATCGGCGATCTGCTGACGCTTGTCGGACAAAGCCGCCTGGATCGGCGTGCGGCCGATCACCTCGCGCAGAGCGCTTTCGGCCGCGATACGCAGCGCTGTTTCAGGTTCGGCGACATGGAAAAGATATTGGCCGGCGTCCTTGATCCGCCACGACAGAGCGCAATCCGCCTCGACGATGTTTTCATCGCCGGTCAGCATCTGCTTGTCGCGCGCCGAAGCGCCGCCGCGCGGCAGCGGCGAACCGAGCTGCAATTGATTGATCTGCGTCACCTTGGGAAACAGGGCGCTGTCGATCGGCCAGGGCAGATGGAAATGCAGGCCCGGCTGACTCGTCTCGATCCATTTGCCGAAACGCAGGATGACCCCCTGTTCATCGGGTTGAACCTTGTACAGCCCGCTCGAGAGCCACAGCAGCAGGCCCAACGCGGCGACGACGCCGAAGCCGCGTCGATCAATGTGCGGCAGACGGAAAAAGGCGCCAAATTTCTCGCCCACGAAATCCTGCGCCGGCTCGCCCCCCGGCTCGCCGCCTTGTTCAACGCCCCCGGCCGGCGCATCGTCATTCATGCTATCGTCCTCACGCGCAAAAAAGCGCTAAAGCGCGCTAAGGGTATTGCAGCTCGCCCCGCTTTGCTACTTTGACCTGCATCAATCGCGCGCGCTGGTAAAGGCTCTCTCTTCACGGCGCCGGGTTGCCTCTGATCTGGTGGATCGCGTCGATGCGCGCCTCGATCTCCGGCGTGATCGCCAGCAACGTCGAATCGAGCGCGATCTTCAACTGCTGCATCGTCGTCGCGCCGATGATGTTGGAAGTGACGAACGAGCGCGCGGTGACGAAGGCCAGCGCCAGTTGCGCGGCATCGACGCCAAGCTCGCGCGCCAGCCCGAGGTAGTCGTCGATGGCGGCTTCAACGCCCGGCTTCTCGTAACGTTGGCCGCGATTGAACAAGGTCGTGCGCGCCCCCGGCGGCCTCGCGCCGCGCTGATATTTGCCGGTCAGATAGCCTTGCGCCAGCGGCGAATAGGCCAGCAGCCCGACTTTCTCGCGGAAGGCGAATTCCGCCAGGCCCAGTTCGAAATTGCGGTTGAGAAGGTGATAGGCGTTCTGGATCGAGACGACGCGCGGACCAAGCCCCAATTCGGCGCCGCGCAAGAAACGCGAAAGGCCCCAGGGCGTCTCGTTGGACAGGCCGACGTGCAGAATCTTGCCCTCCGCGACCAGTTCGGCGAGCGCCGTGAGCGTTTCCTCGATCGGCGTTTCGTCCTGCGAGCGCATCGGCCGGAAGGCGTTGCTGGAGCTGTCGAACAACGGCGCGGCGCGATCGGGCCAATGCAACTGGTAGAGATCGATGCGATCGGTTTGCAGGCGCCTCAGCGAATTTTCGATCGCAAACGCGATGTTCTTCTTGTCGAGGCGCGTCGGCGCGCCCCAGGGGCGGAAATAGTCGGAACGGCTCCGGCCGGCGATTTTTGTGGCGAGCACGATCTTGTTGCGTTTGCCGCTCGCCTTCAGCCAGGCGCCGATGATTTTTTCGGTCGAGCCATACGTCTCGGCGCGCGGCGGAATGGCGTATAACTCAGCCGTATCGATGAAATTGACGCCCCGCTCCAACGCGTAGTCGATCTGGGCAAATCCCTCGGCCTGGGTGTTTTGCTGCCCCCAGGTCATCGACCCGAGGCAGATCGCCGAAACCTTTACGCCGGTCGCTCCAAGTTCGCGATATTCCATGCGTTTCTCAACTCCTTGCGCTTCGCCGCGACGATCGACCGCCGCGCCGACATGGCGCTTATAGCACGCCTTGCCGATCGAAGCGTCGAGCGGAGCGGGTTCGCGAACGCGATTGACGCGCAAGGCCGCGAGAATCACTATAGATGGAGCTTAGAGCGGCGCCGAGAACCTGGCGCTCCAGGGAGACGGGCCATGCAGACATTTTTCGTCGAAATCAAATGCGCGCTCGGGCGCACCTATGAGGTCGCCAGCGCCCTTGCCGAGGCGGAGATCGCGTCCGAAATCCATTCGATCGCCGGCAATTTTGATATTCTTGCGAAATTCTATGTCGACGACGACGTCGATATCGGCCATTTCGTCGGCGAACGGGTGCAGAAGTTGCCCGGCATCGTCGATACGCAGACGATCATCGCCTTCAAAGCGTTCTGAGGCCAATCTGATCGAAGAAAATGGTCCAGCCGGCGCGAACGAATCCACAAAGCGGTTCGGCTTCTGAGATCAAGCTTTAAAAACCGCGAAAGCCGAAGCTGTAGGCGACTTCCACGCCGCCGATATATTGGTCGCGCGAACCGGCGAGCACTGGAATTGGACTCGCCCCGACGCTGCCGGTCAGTCTCTGATAGCCGCCGAACAACGTGGTGCGCCACGCCTCCGACAACTGGTAGCGGGCCGCCGCGAAGGCGCCCGCCGACGTCAGACCGCCACGCGCGTCATAAGGGGGCAGCACGCCATTAGCCACCGACTGAGTCGGACTGACCGAAAAATACGTCTCGGCGTAGCGCGTGTCGCCAAAATTCAACCGCGGTCCGACGGACAGGGTGAAGGCTTTCCATTGCGTCCAGACATCGGAACCCAAAGTCGCCACCAGCCCGTCATGTCCGCCGACGCCTTGCCTGACCTCCAGACGCCCGCGCAAGAAAGGCAACGGGTTAACCTCGGCGAAACCGCCGAGTTCGGCGGTCCAGCCGACGGACTTGAGACCCGTCAGCTCGCGAAAGTCCTTGATATTGCGGTCGCCGACAATGCGGCCGACGGGTCCGACGCGGAACACGTCCGAATCATAGAGCGCGATGCCGAAGCCGTCGTCAGGCGTGGAAAAGCGTTGCGGCGTTCCCTGCCGGCGAATGTCGACGCCAGGCGCGCCGAACAAGCCGCCGCGATTGGCGCCGGGAAAGACCGGCGCGCCGTAGCCCTGGACGGACAAGGTGACGATCCATTGCGAGGCGGGATCGCCGCTGAACAAGGGCGCGGCTGGCGCGTTTGTCCCCGGCAGGTCCGCGGCGCGGGCCGAAGTCCCGCCAACCAGCGCGAACAGCGCGGCGCCTGTAATCAATAAAACTCGCAAACTCGCCCCCGTGGCGTTCAAATTGTGAACAGCTTATTAACAGTGAAGACGCCTCAGCGCCAGCCCCCCGGGGCTGCGTCCCTTTGGCCAATTTTCGACGTCCAGACGGATTTTTTGACCTCTGAATTGTAAAAAACGCCATGCGTCTGTTTCGTATGCGGATTATGATCCGTGAAACTGAAGAATTTGGCAAACCCCGGCGCGGTAGCCGGCGCGGCGAAAAAGGTCGATGATTTGCAATCCCTGCCAGCCCGTTCCGCGCGCGGCGCGATCCGCCTTTACCAGCTCACGCTTTCCAGCCTCGTGGGCCGTCAATGCCGGCATTTGCCGACCTGCTCGGCCTATATGGACGAAGCCATCGGCAAATACGGCTTGTGGGCGGGCGGCTGGATCGGTTTGGCGCGCTTATGCCGCTGCCATCCGTTCGGCACGTCCGGTTACGATCCGGTTCCCGCGAAACTGCCGCCGCAGGCCGACGCTCTGCACCCCTGGCGCTACGGAAGCTGGCGCGCCATTCCTATCTGCGAGGCTGTCGAGCCTGACAGGAAAGACTGACGGAGTTCAGCTACGGGCCATCACATCGAGCGCCAACGCGTAAAGCCGCGACCGCGTTGATTCGGGCAAGGCCTTAAGCGCCTCGAAATACGCGATGCCGGCTTTACACATTTCGGCGTCGGGGATGGGCGGATCGGGCTTCTTGCCGTCGAGAAGAGCGCCGACGGCGTTGGAACTCAACCCGGCGGCGCGCAAGGCCAATTCCAGCGCGCTGAAATCTTCGTCCGTCGGCGGTTCGCGCGCTATTTTCTTTTCTTTGCCGTCGAGAATCGCCAGCAATCCAAGATGGGCGGCTTCGCCCATCAAGGTGCGGTTGGCGCCGGTGAAGGCGACGAAATTGCCGTTCGAACCGCCGTTGAGATAATCGACGCAGAGCGACACGTCGGAGCGTTCAAGATGACGCATCACGTCGAGCTGAGAATCGAAGACCCGCTGCATGGCCTGAGCGCCGGCTCTGGCGGCCTCGACGCCAAACGATTCCCGCAACAGCATGACCGCCTTGGTCAGATAAAGATCGGCGCCGTTTTTCTGCGCGCCCAAATTTTCGGCGGCGGCCAATTCGAGCGATTTCTCATAAACGTCCGGAAAGTCGATGCGCAGGCCGTTGATAAATCCCTGATACTCCGCGGCGTCGGCCAATTTCGCCAGCAGCGCGGCGCGCGCCTTCGCGAGGTCGAGCGAAGGCGGCGCGAGCTGACTCTGCGCGCGGGCGTCGGCGCCGACGATGGGGACGACGGCCACCTTCTTGGCGGCGATGGGTTCTTCCAGTTCAGGCTGTTGCATGGCGGCGGTGATGAACCAGCCGCCAAACGCCAAAGCTAAAGCGGCGGCCAGAACCATCAGAGCTAAGCGAATCTGTCTCATTTGCCCATACAACATAGGAATTCTTGCAGAAAAGGCCACAAGCCCTGGCTTTGAGCAAGCGGCGGGAAAAGATTTATCCGGTATTTTAGCGCCGGACTGTCAACGCGCGGGCGCCAGCTTGCAATTTCCGCCTATTATGCCACATATACATTGATCGAGTTTCGGCCGAAGACTCCGCTATAGCGTTTTGCGCTGCTGACGACGCCTCCTAAACATCGATAGACCCGGAGCGGCTTTTGCCGCCCACCGGCGCTCTCGAAGGTTCGACGGCGCCGTTTTAGACACAAGGAACGCGTTATATGGCTACCGGCACGGTCAAATGGTTTAATTCCGAAAAGGGCTACGGCTTCATTCAGCCCGACGATGGCGGAAAGGACGTTTTCGTCCATGTCTCCGCTGTCGAGCAGGCTGGCCTGCGCGGCCTCAACGACGGCCAGAAGGTCGAGTTCGAAGTCGTCGCCGATCGCCGCACCGGCAAATCGTCGGCCGGCAATCTGAAGGCCCTTTGATTTTTCCGCGCCGGCGCCCCTGAAGCGCAGCGGCGCGGAAATTTAACAGTTTTGATGAACCCCGGCCTCGCGTCGGGGTTTATTTTTGCCGCGGTCTGGCGTCCAGCGCGTTGCGCGACGCGACCGGTTCGGTTTATCCCTGGCGCCGGCGCCATTTGCGCCAGCACGAAGCTTACGCCGGCTCGTTTCGGCGACTGAGCCATCTGGAGGTTTTCATGATTTCGCTGACTTTCCCCGACGGCGCGCGCCGCGAATTCGAACCCGGCGTTTCCGGCCTCGACATCGCCAAAGGCATTTCCCCCTCCCTCGCCAAACGCACGGTCGCGATGGCGCTCGACGGACGCCTCGCCGACATCGCCGAACTGATTCACGCCGACGCCAGAATCGAATTCGTCAATCGCGAAGACCCGCGCGCCCTGGAGCTGATCCGCCACGACGCGGCCCATATGCTCGCCGAAGCGGTCCAGACGCTTTACCCCGGCGTGCAGGTGACCATCGGCCCGGTGATCGAGAACGGCTTTTATTATGACTTTTTCCGCGCCGAGCCGTTCACGCCCGAGGATTTTGCCGCCATCGAAAAGAAAATGCGCGAGATCGTCGCCGCCGACAAACCGATTCGGCGCGAGGAATGGTCGCGAGACGAGGCCAAGAATTATTTCGAGACGCACGGCGAAGCGTTCAAGGTCGAACTGATCGACGCCATCGCCGCCGACCAGAAGATTTCGATATACCGGCAAGGCGACTGGCTCGATCTGTGCCGCGGACCGCATATGCCCTCGACCGGCAAGGTCGGACAGGCGTTCAAGCTTATGAAGGTGGCGGGCGCCTATTGGCGCGGCGATTCGTCGAAGCCGATGCTCCAGCGCATCTACGCCACCGCCTTCGCCAGGCAGGAAGACCTCGACGCCTATCTTAAGCAATTGGAGGAGGCTGAGCGTCGTGACCATCGCCGCCTCGGGCGCGAAATGGACCTGTTCCATTTCCAGGAGGAGGGGCCGGGCACAGTGTTCTGGCACCCCAAGGGCTGGACGCTGTTCCAGACCCTGATCTCATTCATGCGCCGGCGGCAGAACGAAAACGGCTATATCGAGGTCAACACCCCGCAGGTGCTCGACCGCGCCTTGTGGGAGACCTCGGGCCATTGGCAGACCTATCGCGAGAACATGTTCATCACCAAGACCGAGGACGAGCGCGTCTTCGCGTTGAAGCCGATGAACTGCCCCGGTCACATCCAGATCTTCAAGAACGGCCTGAAATCCTACCGCGATTTGCCGTTGAGAATTGCCGAATTCGGCATCGTTCACCGCTATGAGCCGTCGGGCGCCATACATGGCGTGATGCGCGTGCGCGCCTTCACCCAGGACGACGCCCATATTTTCTGCACCGAAGACCAGATCATGGACGAGGCGCTGAAGATCAACGACATGTTGATGGCGACCTACCGGGATTTCGGCTTCGAGGACATCGTCCTCAAGCTCTCCACGCGCCCCGAAAAGCGCGTCGGCGCCGACGAAGGCTGGGACAAGGCCGAAGCCGCGCTGAAACGCGTGCTCGACAAGGTCGGCGAAAGCGGCGTGAAGACCGGAATCAATCCGGGCGAAGGCGCGTTCTACGGCCCCAAGCTCGAATACACCTTGCGCGACGCCATCGGCCGCGAATGGCAATGCGGCACCACGCAGGTCGACTTCAATCTGCCGGGACGCTTCGGCGCTTTCTTTATCGACGCGGACTCGGAAAAAGTGACGCCGGTGATGATCCATCGCGCCATTTTCGGCTCGTTGGAGCGCTTCACCGGCATATTGATCGAGCATTACGCCGGCCACCTGCCCCTGTGGCTGGCGCCGGTGCAGGCTGTGGTCTGCACCATCACCTCCGAAGCCGACGATTACGCGATGGACGTGGCGGCGCTCGCCCGCAAGGCCGGGCTGCGCGTCGAGACCGACCTGCGCAACGAGAAGATCAACTACAAGGTGCGCGAACTCTCGCTGTCGAAGACGCCGGTATTGATCGTCGTCGGCAAGAAGGAAGCGGCCGAGCGCACCGTGTCGATCCGCAGGCTCGGCTCGCAGGCGCAGACGTTCGCCACGCTCGACGAAGCCGTGGCGGCGCTGGCGCGGGAAGGCCTGCCGCCGGACTTACGGTAAATCTTGGGCCTTGTGGAGATCGCTCCGCAAGGCCTTTTTCATGAGGGGACGAGCAATGGTCTATTGTCGTGGCTGCGGCAAGGAAATACACAAAACCGCGCGATTTGCCCTTCGTGCGGCGCACCGCAGTCGGTGGCGTTTTCTGCATCGGAGAAGCGGATTTTACCCGCCGCGTTATTGTGCTTTTTCTTCGGCCTTTTCGGATTCCATCGTTTTTACGTCGGAAAGATCGGCACCGGAATCTTGCAACTCTTGACAGGCGGCGGCTTCGTCATCTGGACCGTGATCGACTTCGTGCTCATCATTCTCGGCGCCTTCACCGACAAGCAGGGCGCCAAGATCACGCTCTGGACGTAAGACGTCCGACCTTTGAATTCGTTTGCTTTTGCCTGCATTGGAAACGGCGGCCCATGACCCAATATCAGTTCACCAACAACTGGTTCGAAAACACCGCCAAAGGCGTCTGGGACACGTTGATCCCCTCGATCAATCCGATGAAGATCCTGGAAATCGGCGCCTATGAGGGCGCGGCGACCTGCTATCTCATCGAAAAGCTCGGCCATCTCGGCGAACTGGAAATTCACTGCGTCGACACCTGGGAAGGCGGCGTCGAACATAAATCCGCGGGCGTCGACATGGACAGCGTCGAAGGCCGTTTCGACCACAATATCGCGCTCGCCGCCGCCGACAAGCCGCGCGTCAAGGTCATCAAGCACAAGGATTATTCCGATACCGGCCTCGCCAGACTGCTGGCGGACGGCAAGAAAAACTATTTCGACTTCGTCTATGTCGACGGCTCGCATCAGGCGCCGGACGTCCTGTGCGACGCCGTTCTTGGTTTCCGCCTGCTGAAGGTTGGCGGCTGCATGGCTTTTGACGACTATTTGTGGGCCGAACAATTGCCCTATGGCCGCGATCCGTTGCGCTGTCCCAAGCCCGCGATCGACGCCTTCGTCAATCTGAACTACCGGAAGCTGAACGTGCTGCAGGCCTATCTCTATCAATTATACATTCAGAAAATGACCGACTGAAACGCCGCCGGCGCCATTCAGATCGAATGGCCGCGCTTGCGCAATTCGGCCTTCATGTCTTCGACGGCTTCGCCTGCGATCCTGGCGCCCCAGCGTCCGCCCAGCTCCATCGATTCCCTGGCGATGTCCGGCTGCATCGTCACCAGTTTGGCCCCTGTCGGCGTGTCATAGAAAGCGATGACCTGGCGCAGCTCCGCCTCACTCAGACGGCGCGCGTAAATCGCCGCGATCGGATCTTTGATTTCATCAAGTCGGGTGAAAAATTTTTCCATAACGCGCGGCAAGATTTCATCAAGGTCCTTGGCGATTTTTGGATTTTGCTGAACGAGCATGTTCCTGATCTGGACGAACATCGACGGCAGCACCTGTTTCATGGTGGCCTCGACATGAATTCGCGCGACCAGGTCCTTCGCCGCCGCCAGCCGCGCGGCCTCCTCGTCCGCCTTGAGCGGCGGCGCGAAGGACGTCAGCGCCACAGCCACGGTGAAGGCCTGCAAGATTTTGATCATGAAACCCTCCTGAAATATCGAATGTCGCTTCCGCTAATGTCCGTCGTGTGTTTTTGAAAAATCTACCGTAAAATCAACTGTTAAAGCACGCATATCGGCAAGGAAAGACCGGAAAGCGCCGGCCGCGAATAGACTCGGCCGCGCATGCGGCAAGGGCGAAACGGCCGGCGCCTCACCCGCGTTTCGGCGGCGCGAAATCGTCCTTGTCCTTCTTGGCCGGCGGCCCGCCCCTCGGATCGAGTTTGCGGATATAGGCGACGAGGTTGTCGATCTCGATGCGCGATAGATGCATGTCGGGCATTTTGGGATGCGGGTCGATGAGGAAGTTCTTCAATTCCTCATTGGTCTTGCGTTGCGCCACATTTTCGAACGGCGGCACGTCGGCGCTCGCCTGTTTCTGGTCCGGCGCTACCACATGGCAGGCGGCGCACCACCGTTTGGCCAGTTTCTCGCCCTGCCCGGCGTCCGCCGCCCACACAGAGGCCGGAATGAATCCGGCGAGGCCGGCGCATATCGCCATGGCCGCGCGCGACCGTCCGCTGGTTGAGCGTTTCAGGGCTGATGGCCTCATAGCTGAAGGTCTCATGGCGCTCAATTTCCTCTTGCTTTCGGACTGACGCGCAGGACGAAGGCGCGCCCACGGGAATCGCCTGTTTCGCAAGCCTATAAGAAAACCGGCGCAAAACCATGCACTGAAACAAAAATCCGCAGGCGCTCGCGGATTTTGCTGAAAGCCGATCGCCTTTCGGCCTAAACGCATGTTGAAACAAGCGACTATAATGACTGTTTCGACCGCGCGACGGTTAGTAACGCCTGCGGCCGAACGGGTTTCGCTACCCGAAGATATGTCAGTAGTTTATTGTTTTTATGTATGTTTTTTGAACATCCGCCGATGATTTTCCAGAGCTAGGGCTCGCCAGAGCTTTGCGCCCCCTGTGCTTCGATCTTGTCGAGCGCTTCGACCACCGCATCGAAAGTCAGCAGCGTCGAGGCGTGCCGCGCCTTGTAATCGCGGACAGGCTCCAACACGGCTGCGTCGGCCCAGCGCCCGCCCGGCGGCGCGCCGTTTTCCTTGAGCATTTTGCGCATTTGCAAGCGCAGGTCGCGCAATTCCCGTGGGCTCGATCCGATGATATGATGCGCCATGATCGAGGCCGAAGCCTGACCGAGCGCGCAGGCCTGCACCTCGTGCGCGAAGTCGGCGACCTTGCCGTCGTTCAAGACTAAATCGACAGTTACGCTCGATCCGCATAGTTTTGAATGCGCGCTGGCGCTGGCTTGCGGCGCCGTCAGCCGGCCAAGCCGGGGGATATTGGCCGCCAATTCGAGAATGCGCTGATTATAGATCTCGTTAATCATCAGGCCTGCACAGGTGGGATTGCCGTATAAGGTCACTATATAGTCACATGGAACGCTTTTGCCGGGGGCGTTCGTAAAAGAGTCGGTTTTGCGCGACGCGAGTGACGCGCCGCCCGACAAAGCAAGAGGAGGCTCCACATGGACGCCGTGGTTAAGCCCTTATCGACCCAGTCGGTTCTACAAAATTTCGACTCTCCGCGCGCCGACAGGCCGACGCGCCAGGAAGCGGAAGCCGCCGTCGCGGTGCTGCTGCGCTGGGCTGGCGACGATCCCGCCCGCGAGGGGCTGCTCGATACGCCCAAGCGCGTCGTCAAAGCCTATGAGGAATTGTTCGCCGGCTATACGCAGGAGCCGGCCGACGTTCTCTCGACCATTTTCGAAGAGGTCGAGGGTTACAACGATCTGGTTCTGGTGCGCGACATTCCCTTCATCTCCCATTGCGAACATCATATCGCTCCCTTCGTTGGACGCGCCCATGTCGCCTATTACCCCAACGGCGGCGTCGTCGGTCTCTCCAAGCTCGCCCGTCTCGTCGATCTTTACGCGCGCCGCCTGCAAACGCAGGAGGCCATGACGGCGCAGATCGTTCAGGCGATCGAGGAGCACCTGCGACCGCGCGGAACCGCCGTGATGGTGGAGGCGGAGCATATGTGCATGTCGATGCGCGGCGTCGCCAAGCAGGGCTCATCGACGGTAACGACGCAATTTTCCGGCGTATTCCGCGCTGACCCGGCCGAGCAGGCGCGCTTTCTGACGCTGGCGCGCACGCGCTAACGCCTCAGTTCGACCGCCTGGTCCATCCTGCGAAAGCGCTCGCTTTGTTGAAACTTGTTCAGGAACAACCGCCCATGCCCTTTCCCGCTCCGCCCGCCGACAAGAGCCAATTGGAGGAAGGCGAGGTCTTTTCGCCGAAATTCGACGCCAACGGCCTGATTCTGTGCGTGACGAGCGAGGCGATCAGCGGCGATATCCTGATGGTCGCTTACATGAACGAGGAGGCGCTGAATAAAACGCTGGAGAGCGGCGTCGTCCATTATTGGTCGCGCTCGCGCCAATGCCTCTGGCGCAAGGGCGACACGTCCGGTCAGGTGCAAAAACTGATCGAAATGCGCGTCGATTGCGATCAGGACGCGCTGTTGCTGCGCGTCGAGGCGGGCGGCGACGGCAAGGCCTGCCATACTGGCCGGCGTTCCTGTTTCTACCGCCGTCTCGATCTGGCGAACGGCGCCCTCGTGAAGATTTGAGCGAGCGTCGACGGACGATTAAATCTGTAGGTAAAAGTTTAATCACGTTTTTGGAAAGTTCGGTCCGGCGCATTTGCCACAGTTGACATGTTAAGGCTCTGGCCATTCTCGGCGCGCAGTCTTTACTTCAAGACGAACGCCGAAACGCTTGCGGCGCCCAACAAAAGCCTTTCGCCTCTGGCGATAATGGCGAGCGTCCTTGCCGGAAGAACGCCGAAGCAGGCGTCTTCGGAAGTGCGGGTTCGTCGCTGGAGAGAACGTTCGACCCAAGGATGTGGCTATGTTCCGCCTGAATTGGAAGACCTTCGACAAGTCCAACGAGGCCGGCGCCGGCGCCCCGGTCAAGCAACGCCGCCGCCCGCGCATCGGTGTGGCGCTGGGCGCGGGCGCGGCGCGCGGGTGGTCGCATATTGGCGTGTTGCAGGAGCTTGCCGCGCATGGCGTCAAGATCGACGTCGTCGCGGGCACCTCGATCGGCGCGGTCGTCGGCGGCTGTTACTGCGCCAACCGCCTTTCCTCGCTCGAATCTTTCGCCCGTTCGCTGACAAAACGACGGGTGTTCTCGATGATGGACCTGTCCTTTTCCGGGTCCAGTTTCCTCACCGGCGGCAAATTGCGCGACGAACTAACCGCCGAATTGCACGATCTGCGGTTCGAAAACCTGAACCTGCCGTTCGGCGCGGTAGCCACCGAAATCGGCGCTGGCCATGAAATCTGGCTGCGGCGGGGCAATCTGGTGCAGGCGATCCGCGCGTCCTACGCCCTGCCCGGCATTTTCGAGCCGGTGCATATCGACGGCCGATGGCTGTTCGACGGCGCCCTCGTCAATCCCATTCCGGTCACCCTTTGCCGCGCCTTGGGCGCCGATCTTGTTATCGCCGTCAACCTGATGGGCGATTACGCCTATCGCGGCACCGTCATTTCCGACCAGCCCAACCAACAGGCCTCGCTGGAATCGTTCGACCCGCACTGCCCGGTCGCGGCCAAGGCGTTTTCACACGCCCATCGCCCGCCCGTCCCCGCCAGCGGCGGCTTGTTGCGCAGGCAATTCGGCAAGCGTGAAGATGGCGCGCCCGGTATCGCCTCGGCCATGCTCGACGCCTTCAACATCACCCAGGACCGCATCGCTCGTTCGCGTCTCGCCGGCGATCCGCCCGATCTGCTCATCAACGCCAGATTGGCGAAAGTTGGTCTGTTCGAATTTCACCGGGCGGACGAACTGATCGAAAAAGGCCGCGAGGCGGCGCGGCGCGCGATGGACGAAATCGGCGAAATCGCCGGCGCCGGGCCGCTTGCGCCCGACCATCGTTGACCCGCGCGACGGCGGCCTTTACCGCGCCTGTCGCGCCGGGCTGGAAATCTTGTTGGTCAGGACGAAGATGGTCGTCAGCACCGTGAAATAGACGGCCGCCTGCAGCCCGGATGGTTGATCGACGTAACCGAACAAGGTGTGCAGCACCTTTCCGAGCAGACTGTCGTCCGGCAGGATCGACGACGTATCCCAGACCGTGCGCGAAAGAATGGTCGCCAACCCCGCCTGCTGAAGAAATACGACGCACTGCGCCGCCATGCCCGCCGCCAGGAAGGTGATGAGGGCGGTGGTGACGCCGAACAGGTAGCGCATGGGGATGGCGACGAGGCCGAGAAACATCAGCGCCGAAACGCCGGCGCCGAGGGCGAGGCCCGCCAAGCCGCCAAGCAACACGCCGTCGAAACCGGTCGAACCCGACGCGACGACGCCATAAAGGAACAGCACGACCTCGGAGCCTTCGCGCAACACGGCGATGGCGACCACGACAGCCAGCGCCATCATCGTCTTGGAGCCTTCCACGACCTGCTGACCGGTTTCGCAGAGGTTGGCGGCCATTTCGCGGCCGTGGCTCGCCATCCAGATGTTGTGCCAGGCCAGCATGACCACCGCGAGCGCCAGAATTGCCGCGTTGAACAATTCCTGTCCGATGCCGACGAAGGCGTCAGCGAGCGCGCCGGCAAAAACGGCGAGGATCGAAGCGCCGAGTACGCCGGCGATCACGCCGCCGACGACATAATAGGCGCGCCCCGGCGCGCCGCGCGTGGCGGCCAGCACGATGCCGACAATCAGGCCGGCCTCGATAACTTCACGAAAGACGATAATCAACGACCCGAGCATTGCGACTTCCTATTCGACAACCAGATCGCCATTGGTCGTGCTTTGATGAAAATCGTCGTAGAAATGATAGCGGCCGGGATTGAGCGGACGGATTTGCATCGTGATTTCCCCGCCCCCCGTGACGACTTTTTCGACGCGCAGCGTTTTACTTTCGAATTCGGAAGCGGTCGAATCAAGATTCTTGACGATAATGGTCAGCGGCTGGTTGGCCGGCGCATGCGGTTCGGCCGGCTCGAATTTATGATCCTTGATCGTCAAACGCACCTGCGCCTGTTGCGCGCCGGCCGGCGCGGCGAGGACAACGGCGAGACCAAGTCCGACAAGCGCCGCTATTGCCATATTGCTGTTTTTCATATTGCTCTTCCTTCAGAAGTTTGCGCGCATATCTAAAACTCATATCCGAATTTTAGATTGACGCGCTGGCGCGAAAAGTCGGTCAGATCGAGGCGACCAGCATACCCGAAGGCGCGACCGGATATTTCACTCGACCAGGCCGCGGCGAGAAATATCTTCGGAGTGAACTGGACGTGAAATGTCGGGCCGACATAAAGCGCCTCGCCCGCGAATGCATCGAAGCCGAGGCTGTTATAGGCGCGGTAATATTCAACCTCGCCGCCGAGCGTGACTTTCGGGGCGACACGATAGGCCAAAGCGCCCGTCAGCCCGAACGTGGAGGCGTGGCTCCAGTTCGTATCGCCCACGGATCGATCGATTTCCGGCGCGTAAACGAGATTGACCGCGCCGTAGAACATGTTGGCGATGAGTTCGGTATCGGCGGCGAGCCTAGTTTCAAGGCTGAAATTGCTCGAATGGGCGCCGCTGGTCCCATCGATCCTGTCCCATTCGGGCTGCACCGACAGCGACAGACCGAACGGATCGCCAGGGCCTCGGCCGACGATCAGCCACTTGGGCTTCCAGGACAGACCGCTGAAATTGGTTTGGCTTAAATTGTCGAGGCCCTGAACGCCCTTGATCTGCTGGGACAGCGCGTGAGCGGACAACTCGTAGCCCCAGAATTGCGACGGCACGGCCTCGAATTCGAACTCCTGTTCGAGCGAATTGTAGCGGCCGCCTCGCCTTTGAAAGGCGGCGGTGGATTCGGTCTCGAATTCCTTTTCGCCTTCACCGCCGATGTCGGTTCCATCAGTGAAGCCGAACAAATATTTCGTCTCGAGCTCGTAATAGGCGCCGATTTTTTCCTCCTGCGCCCGCGCCTGAGAAAATCCCATGTAAAACAGAGAACAAGCCGCTGATGCGGACAAAATGGAGGCGATTTGACGACGACGGCTCACGCGGTTTCCCTCTTCCTCGAACAAACCCATTGTATTGACGCCGGATTCAAAGGGGCAAACGAAATGCGCCTGTTTGGAAGATTTCTAAACTGATTCTGCCCGCCTTGCCGAAAATAATCAACCCGGCGCGAGGTTCAGCCAGCATTCACACTCGCCGGCTAATTCTGTGCGTCCCAACCGAATCAGGAGAGGGAAAATGCAGAGTAAATTGGTAAAATCCTTGATTGCCGCGGCCGTGCTCGGAACGAGCTTCATCGGTCTCGAACAGGCGAACGCGATGCCGATCGTCCCCGGCGTCGCGGCGCACGCCTCCTCTCTTCCGGTTGAACAGACCGGCTGGCGCTGCGGTCCGGGCTGGCACGTCAATCCCTGGGGACGTTGCGTCCCGAACGGCCGTCCGTTCCGCCGCCACCGCCATTGGTGAGTCCGGCGCGCTGAGAGCGCGCGCGGAATTTCGACCTCGGAGCCGGCCGCGTTTTCGCGCGGCCGGTTTTTTCTCGCCGTCGCCGATTATCCAAACCGTTCGACGCCATAGGGGGCCGGATCGGTGAAGGGCGCTAGCCCCAGCACCATGTCCGCCAACAGCCGTCCGCTGACAGCCGCGAGCGTCAAGCCGTGATGCTGGTGGCCGAAATCGAACCAAAGCCCCTTGTGGCGCGGCGCGGGGCCGATGATCGGCAGCATGTCCGGCAAACAGGGCCGACACCCCATCCAGGGCCTTTCGTCCAGCCTTGATCCCAGTGGAAACAATTTTCGCGCGATCGTCTCGCTGGACTCGATCTGCGCCGGAACTCGGCGGCGCGTCGCGCCGCGCGAATTCCGCGCCTGTGGTCAATCTGACGCCGCGCCGCATCGGAGCGAGCAGAAAACCGTTTTCGGCGTCGAGCGCGGGATGGTTGAGGCTCGCGCCCGCTTGAACCGCATAGTGCATGTGGTAGCCGCGCTTCACGCCCATCGGAATTTTGTAGCCGAGCGGCGCGTAAGCGACATCGGACCAAGGCCCCAACGCCAGGACGGCGTCGCGGGCCACCAGCGGGCCGTTTTCGGTTTCGACGCCGTAGCCCGCCGCGGCCACGCGGAAGCTGCGCGCGTCGCCTTTCAGAAAATGGCCGCCCAATTGCTCGAACAGCGCCATATAGGCGAGAGTCAGTGCATGAGGGTCGACGATCGAGGCCGGGTCGAGATAATGGACGGCGGCCAGAACGCCATCGAGATTCGGCTCGACGGCTCGCAGGGCCGGCGCATCATAGACGGAATAGCGCAATCCGAACGGTTCGATCCTTTGCGCCGCGGCCAAGCCCGTCGCCAAACCTCGCTCGCTGCGAAACAGCTTGAGCCAGCCGGTCCTGCGCAACAGATCCTGCGCGCCCGCCTGTTTGATCAGGGCTTCATGCTCGCGCAGCGATCCTTCGATCAAGGGCAGCGCTGCGCGCGCATGGCGCGCGGCGCGATCGGGCGCGCTTTGGTAAAAATACCGCGCCAGAAAGGGCGCGAAGCTCGGCAGGTCGCGCAGGCTGTAGCGGGCCTCATTGGCGCCGTTGACGCCATAACGCGCCAAGGCCCGCCAGTCGCGGGGAAACAGATAGGGAAACACCGAGGCGCGCTCGATCAGCCCGGCGTTGCCGAAACTGGTCTCCTCGCCCGGCCCGCGCCGGTCGACCAAAGCGACCGCCCTTCCCCGCAACTGCAAGTGCAGAGCGGCGCAAACGCCGACAATGCCAGCGCCAAGAACGATGATATCGGGCTTGGTCATGGCCCCATCATTTCACGAAAGGCGATTTCACCGCCAGTTGAAAACGATTTTGACGCGCGATTGTGGACGCGCGCGGCGCCGGCGTGTAATCAGCGATAGGTTTCCAAGGAGCGCCCATGCGTCCGCTTAAGATCGCGCCGTCCATACTCGCCAGTGACTTCGCCAAGCTTGGCGAAGAGATCCGCGCCGTCGTCGAAGCCGGCGCCGACGTTATCCATGTCGACGTGATGGACGGCCATTTCGTGCCCAACATCACCATCGGCCCCGACGTGGTCAAGGCCATCCGCGGCGCGACCGACAAGCCGTTCGACGTGCATCTGATGATTTCGCCCGCCGATCCCTACCTCGAAGCCTTCGCCAAGGCCGGCGCGGATTACATCGTCGTCCACGCCGAGGCCGGGGCCCATCTTCACCGTTCGCTGCAGGCCATTCGCGGCCTCGGCAAGAAAGCCGGCGTCTCGCTCAACCCGGCGACGCCGGAAAATGTGCTCGATTATGTCCTGGACGACCTCGACCTGATCCTCGCCATGACCGTCAATCCCGGCTTCGGCGGCCAGAAATTCATTCGCTCCGGCCTGGAAAAGCTGCGTCGCCTCAAGGCGATGATCGGCGACCGCAACATCGAGCTGGAAGTCGACGGCGGCGTCACGGCGGACAACGCCATGGACATCGTCGCCGCCGGCGCCAACTGGCTGGTCGCCGGCTCCGCCGTTTTCAAAGGCGGCCCGGCTCACTACAAGGCCAATATCGACACCATCCGCCTCGCCGCGCAGCTGGCGCGCGGCGAAGTGGTCTAACAAGCGCTCAATCCACGCCCTCGCCCGCTTGCCGGGAGAGAGCGCACAAGCAAGAGAGTCCCGATGATCCCGCGCTATTCCCGTCCTGAAATGGTCTCCATCTGGGAGCCGCAGACCCGCTTCAAGATCTGGTTCGAGATCGAGGCGCACGCCTGCGACGCGCTCGCCGAACTCGGGGTGATTCCCAAGGAAAGCGCCAAAAACATTTGGGACAAGGCCGGCGCCGTCACGTTCGACGTCGAGCGCATCGACGAGATCGAACGCGTCACCAAGCACGATGTCATCGCCTTCCTCACCCATCTCGCCGAATTCATCGGGCCGGATTCGCGTTTCGTGCATCAGGGCATGACCTCGTCCGACGTGCTCGATACCTGCCTTTCGGTGCAGCTCGCCCGCGCCGCCGACATTCTCATCAAGGATGTCGACGCCCTGCTCGCGGCGATCGAGAAGCGCGCCTTCGAACACAAGCTGACGCCCTGCATCGGCCGCTCGCACGGCATCCACGCCGAGCCGGTGACCTTCGGCCTGAAAATGGCTGAGGCCTATGCCGAATTCTCCCGCTGCCGCGCCCGGCTCGTCGCGGCGCGCGAGGAAATCGCCACCTGCGCCATTTCCGGCGCCGTCGGCACCTTCGCCAATATCGACCCGCGCGTCGAGGAGCATGTCGCCGCCAAGATGGGACTGAAGCCCGAACCGGTGTCGACGCAGGTCATCCCGCGCGACCGCCACGCCATGTTTTTCGCGACGCTGGGCGTCGTCGCCTCGTGCGTCGAGCGCCTCGCCGTCGAAATCCGCCATTTGCAACGCACCGAAGTACTGGAGGCCGAGGAGTTCTTTTCCGAAGGGCAAAAAGGCTCCTCCGCCATGCCGCACAAGCGCAACCCGGTGCTGACGGAAAACCTCACCGGTCTCGCCCGACTGGTGCGCGGCATGGTGACGCCGGCGCTCGAAAACGTCGCGCTGTGGCACGAGCGCGATATTTCGCACTCATCGGTCGAACGGATGATCGGACCAGACGCCACGGTGACGTTGGATTTCGCGCTCGCCCGCCTCACCGGCGTGATCGACAAGCTGCTGGTCTATCCAAAGAACATGCAGAAGAATCTCGATCTGCTCGGCGGCCTCGTCCATTCGCAACGCGTGCTGCTGGCGCTGACGCAAAAGGGCGCCTCGCGCGAGGACGCCTACAAATACGTGCAGCGCAACGCCATGCCGGTGTGGCGCGGCGAAGGCGACTTCCTCGATCTGCTGAAACACGACGCCGACGTAAAGGCGCTGCTGTCCGACGCCGAACTCGAGGAGAAATTCGATCTCGGCTATCATCTCAAACATGTCGACACGATCTTCAAGCGCGTGTTCGGACGCGCGTGATTGTAAAGGGTTGACATGAACGACATCTTGCTCATCGCCGGGGCTGGTCTGCTCGCCGGCACAATGAACGCCATCGCCGGCGGCGGCTCCTTCGTCTCGTTGCCGGCGCTGATGGCGGCCGGCGTGCCGGCGCTGAACGCCAACGCCTCGTCGACCGTGGCGCTGGTGCCGAGCGCGCTCGCCAGCGCCTATGCCTATCGCCACGATTTCCAGGGTTTTGACGGCGTCGATTTCCGCGCGATGGCGCTGCTCAGCGTTTTGGGCGGCGCGTCGGGCGCGCTGTTGTTGCTGGCGACCCCGCAAAGCGTTTTCGCCATGCTGGTGCCCTTCCTGCTGTTGTTTGGCACGCTGGCCTTCGCCTTCGGCCGGCAGGCCGGCGCCTGGCTGCGGGAAAAAATCCACATCACTCCGCACATGCTGCTCGCCTGCCAATTCGTTCTCGGCATTTACGGCGGCTATTTCGGCGGCGCCGTCGGCATCATGATGCTGGCGACCTGGAGCCTGCTGACAAGCGCGCCGCTCGCCGCCATGCAGCCGGCGCGCAACCTGCTCAACGCGGCGATGAACGCCACCGCCACGGCGCTGTTCGTCGTCGGCGGGCTGGTGTTCTGGCGCGAGACCTTGATCCTATTTTGCGGCGCGATCGTCGGCGGCTATTTTGGCGCGCATTACGGCCGCAAGATCGACCCATCCAAGGCGCGCATCGTTATCTCCGGCCTCAACGCCGTAATGACGGCGCTGGTGTTCTGGCGCGCTTTCGGCCATTGAGGCCGCGTTCGCGGGCGGCGAGCCGCTCGCGCCCCGCCTCTATTCGTCCGCCAGCGCCCGCCGCAGAGCCTGACGAAACGTGGCGCGCGGCTGCGCGCCGGAGATTGCGTAGCGGCCCTCGATCAAGAAGTACGGCACGCCGCGCACGTCGAGTTGTTCGCGGGCGATCCTTTCATCGTGGCGGACCTCTTCGGCGAAGCGATCGGACTCCAGCACGGCGCGCGCTTCCGCCTCGTCCATCCCGATCTCCCGCGCCAGCGCCAATATCGTCGCCCTGTCGCCGATCGGCGCGCCTTCACTGAAATAGGCGCGCATGAACCGCTCCTCGAACGCGTCCGCGAGCCCCTGCCGCGCCGCCAGATGCGCAAGGCGGTGCGCGTCGAACGTGTTGCTACGCTGCGCCTTGCGCCATTGGAAGTCGATGCCTTCCTGTGCCGCGGTCGCCGCCAGTTGCTCCTGCGCCGCAACGGATTGTTCGCGCGTCATGCTGTATTTCTTGGCGATCAGATCGACCAGCGCCTCGCCGCTGACCGCCGGCGCGCGCGGATCGAGTTCGAAGGCGCGCCAAACGACGTCGACGCCGACGCCTTCGTCCCGCGCCGCGCCCTCTAGCCGCTTCTTGCCGATATAACAGAAGGGACAGACCAGATCGGACCAGATCTCGATCTTGATCGGCTCCTGGGCCATGTCGCGCTCCCCGTTTCGATATCGATACGGCGAGCCTACAAAATATCGCGCCGAAAGCCAAAATGGCCTTTGCAAAATGGCGGACGACGCCTAAATCCGGCCCATGCGCGTTTCAGATCTCGACATCCTCATCATTCCCGGCCTCGGCGGTTCGGGACCCGACCATTGGCAAAGCCGCTGGGAGCAAAAGCTTTCGACGGCGCGGCGCGTTGAACAACAGGATTGGCTCAATCCTGTTCACGAGGCCTGGGTCACCAATATCTTGCGGGAAATCGAGGCCTCAAGCCGCCCCGTCGCTCTTGTCGCGCACAGTCTTGGCGCGCTCGCCGCCGCTAGCGCGGCCCGCGCGTCAGGCGACAAAATCAAGGCGGCCTTCATGGTGGCGCCGCCCGATCTGTTCGCGCCGCAATCGCCGTTCGAACTGGATCCCGCCTTCGCAACGGCCGCGCGGGCGAAACTCACTGCGCCCGGCGTACTGATCGCCAGCCGCAACGACCCATTCTCCTCGTTCGCCGCATCGCAACGACTGGCCGAGAATTGGGCGCTGGAGCTGGCGGACGCCGGCGAATCCGGCCATATCAACGCCGACAGCGGACACGGCCCTTGGCCGGAAGGCCTGATGCGCCTTGCCGGCCTGTTGGCTAAAATCTGATAACGATTCGGCGCAAACCTGTCCCGGAAAGGTTTCTGACTTTCCGGAAATGGGCTTTACGCATTCACCCGCGACGTAATTGATTTCGCAGCCACAATGGCGAGCGGAATGGCGACAATCGCGCCGGCGAGCGCGGCAAGCGGAATCAATTTCATCGCCTGGGACTGCAAGCTCGGCATCATCAGGACAACCGTAACAAACGCACCCGCCAAGACCGTTCCAGCCAAGATCCACAAAAGCACCGCAAGCCTAACCATATCCGCCTCCTCCGTAGCAAACCCGGGCGGATGCTCGCCTCAGATCGCTTTTGCGGCCTTGACCTAAATCAACCCGACGGCCGCTGCGGCATTAAGGCGCATTTATCGATCCCAAGGCCGCTGCGATCGCCGGCCGCTCCTCCGGCGGTGACGCTCGCCTGTCCGTCCTGCACGTTGGTCTATACCGTAAGTTCGGCGTCGACCGGAGCGCTCGACAGCCACCACCCATCGCCCGCGAACCAGCACGTTTCATCCGGTTCGTCGAAGCGCAACGATTTCACCGCGCGCCAGTCGTCAAAAAAGGCGTCGGCGAGACGGCGACTGGCTTTGCTCTCCCGCACGCCCTCGCAACCGACGAATATGGCGCGCGAAACGAAATGCGCCGGCCAGGGCGCGCCGCCGCGTTCCGGGCGGTTGATAAGCAGCATGCCGCCAAGCGCCCCCGGCGGTTGCAGCGGAAACAGCAGACGTCCGCCCGGACGAAGCGCGTCGAGCCATTCCCGGCAGGGATGGTCGGCGCCGGCGCAGACATAGACGGCGTCGGCCTTCGGAAGGTCGTCGGCGACGCCCGAACGCGGATAAACTTCGACGTTCGCCATCGCCCTGAGATTGTTCCTGGCGCGCGCCGCCATATCCGGGGCGATTTCAAAAGCGTGCACGAACCCGCTGGGACCGACCAGCCAGGCGAGTATCGCCGTGAAATATCCGGTTCCCGCGCCGATTTGGACGACAGTCTCGCCCGCTTCGAGCGCCAGCGCGTTGAGCCAGCAGGCGTGCGCGCCCGGCTCGCCCATATTGATCCCGCGTTCGGCATCCAGCGCCACGAGTACGTTCTGATAAAGATAGACCGGATCATCGTCAGGCGTGTCGAGGACGCCGCCCGCCTTGTAGATCCGCCAAGGTCCGGGCCCGGCGAAAGGCTCGCGTGGAATGGCGGCGAACGCCTGTTCGATGCGCGGATCGCGCACATGCGCGCCGGCGCAAATGGATTGGGCGAAGGACAGACGTAATGTTTTCGACCGATCGGGCATAGCCAACTCGGAACGCGCCACTTCCAACCTATCCTATCGCCGACGCCGCGGTGCGCAAAAGAAAAAGCCGCCCGAAGGCGGCTTTTCGACGAAGCGGCGCCAAACGGATCAGCGCGAATAGAATTCGATGACCAGGTTCGGCTCCATCACAACCGGATAGGGCACTTCCGACGGCGTCGGCACGCGGGTCATCTTGGCGGTCGATTTGGAGTGGTCGACCTCGTAGAAATCCGGCACGTCGCGTTCGCCGAGACCGGCCAATTCCAGCACGATGGCGAGTTGACGCGAGGATTCCTTGACCTCGATCACGTCGCCCGGCTTGACCAGATAGGAAGCGATGTTGACGCGCTTGCCGTTGACCTTGATGTGGCCGTGGTTGACGAACTGGCGCGCGGCGAACACGGTCGGCACAAACTTGGCGCGATAGATCACGGCGTCGAGACGGCGCTCCAGCAGGCCGATCAGGTTGTCGCCGGAATCGCCCTTCATGCGGATGGCTTCGGCGTAATATTTGCGGAACTGCTTTTCCGAAATATTACCGTAATAGCCCTTGAGCTTCTGCTTGGCCTTAAGCTGCGTGCCGAAGTCGGACAGCTTGCCCTTGCGGCGCTGACCATGCTGACCGGGGCCGTATTCGCGGCGGTTGACCGGGCTCTTCGGGCGGCCCCAGATATTCTGGCCCATGCGGCGATCGATTTTATATTTGGCTTCTGAACGCTTGGTCATAATTCCTCGAAAGGGTCTGACGACGCGAGGACGACCTTTGCGTTGCGCCGCCATGGCGCCGCATCGAAGCGATCCTCCCGCCATGCGGGATGAAACGCGCCCTCCTCTGCCTGAAGGTCAACCGAATGGAATCATTCAGCGAATTTCAGACCGACAGACGGCTCACCTTGAGTAAGGGAACTGTCACGGGTGCATGCCTTCTGACCGGGAAAACCGATCAAAAGCCTGGGCGTCTTAGAAGACGCCGCCGAACTTGTCAACGGCGCTTCGCATTCGCCTGCTTTTGTTCGATAATGGACGATGCTCGCAAGGGCGCGCCAAATGGGAGGATCTATGATGGATATCGCCGCCTTTCTTGGCCTTCATCCGCTCGCCGGCGCCGTCGCCTTCGTCGTCGTCCTCATTCTGCTGCTGTCCATCCGCATCGCCAACCAATATGAGCGCGCGGTGGTGTTCCGGCTCGGACGTTACGTTCGCACTTCCGGGCCGGGGCTCTATCTGCTGCTGCCGATGATCGAATGGGCGACGACCATCGACATGCGCACGCTGACGACCGGCGTCGAGCCACAGGAAACCATCACGCGCGACAATGTGCCGATCAAGATCAACGCCGTGATCTGGCGGCGCATCGTCGATCCGGCGAAATCCATTATCGAGGTCACCGACGTCGGCAATGCGGTGACGCAGGTCGCCATCACCACGCTGCGCTCGATCATCGGCCAGTACACGCTCGACGACGTGCTGAAAGAGCAGGACACGGTGTCGGCCGCCTTGCAGACCGTGGTCGACAAAGTGACCGAACCTTGGGGCGTCAAGGTCGAACGGGTGCAGATGAAAAACGTCGAAATCCCCGAAACCATGCAACGCGCCATGGCGCAGGAAGCCGAAGCCCTGCGCGAGAAACGCGCCCGGCAGATCAAGGCGTCAGCCGAGGTCGAGGCCGCCAGCCTGCTGAAACAGGCCGCCGAAACCATCATGCAAAGCCCGGCCGGGCTTGAGTTGCGGCGCATGCAGATGATTACAGAAGTCGGCGCCGAACAAAACACCATGACGATCATCATGATGCCGAGCGAATTCGTCGAAATGGCGCGCGCCATCGGCGCGAAGGCCGGCTAGTTCAAACAGGGGGAAAGAACATGACCGAACTCACCGGCGGCTGCCTGTGCGGCGCCACGCGCTATACCTTGAAACAGCCGCCCAGGAATGTCGTCATTTGCCATTGCACGCATTGCCAGAAGACGTCTGGTTCAGCGTTTTCGGTCAATATTCTGGCGCCCGAATCCGATGTCGTCTTCGAAGGCGCGGAAATGGCGAGCTATGCCGATAAAGGCGAAAGCGGCGCCGCTCTCAAGCGGCGCTTTTGCGCCACATGCGGCTCCGCGCTCGGCACCCAGTCGGAAGGGCGGCCGGGCATGTTCATCCTGAAAGCCGGTTCGCTCGACGATCATTCAAGCCTGCGCGGCGTCAGCGCGCAGATCTGGACGCGCTCGCAACAGCCCTGGGTCAAGTTCGCTTTCGACGCGCCAAGCTTCGAAAAGGCTGTCGTGGCGAAATAGATCGGCCGAAACGAAAATTTCAACTCAGGTCAGCTTCACCAACTGCTTGCCGAAATTCTTGCCTTCCAGCAGCCCAAGGAACGCGGCGGGCGCCGATTCGATACCCTCGGCGATGGACTCGCGCCACTTCAGCTTGCCTTTGGCCGCCAGAGCCGCCAATTCGCCGATGGCCTGTGGCCAAAGCGGCAGATGATCGGAGACGATGAAGCCTTCGATCCTCGCCCGTTTGACCAGCAGCAGCCGCAGATCGGGCAAGGACGAGGGCTCCTTGCCCTCGTAGGAGGCGATCAGCCCGCAAACGGCGATACGGGCGAAATCGTTGAGCCGGCGCGAACAGGCGGCGAAACATTGGCCGCCGACATTTTCGAACAGGCCGTCGACGCCGCCCGGCGCGGCTTCTTTCAATTGCGCGTTGAGATCGCCGTGATGGTCGATGCAGGCGTCATAACCGAGCGCTTCGACGGCGTAGGCGCATTTTTCCTTGCCGCCGGCTATGCCGACGGCGCGCGCGCCCGCGGCCTTGGCCAATTGGCCGACGACGGAGCCGACCGCGCCGGTCGCGGCCGAAACGACTACGGTCTCGCCGGCCTTCGGCGCGATGATCTTTTTGAGGCCGTACCAGGCGGTAACGCCGGGCATACCGAAGGCGCTGAGGTAAGCCTGGATGGGAACGCGATCGACCGCGATCTTGCGCAGATTGTCGCCGTTATCGAGCGAGAAAAGCTGCCAGCCGCCCATGCCGACGACAAAATCGCCGACGGCGAAGCGCGGATTGTCGGAGGCGACGACTTCGCCCACGGTGCCGCCGATCATCACCTCGCCGAGGGCCTGGCTCGCGGCGTAGGACTTGGACTCCTCCATGCGTCCGCGCATGTAGGGATCAAGCGAAAGATAGCTGTTGCGCACCAGCACCTGGCCGGGACCAGGCTGCGGCGCCTCAGCCTCGAAAAAGCGAAAATTCTCGACGACAGCCTTGCCGCCCGGCGCGGGACGGGAGGCGAGGACAAAACCCTTGTTGATCGGCATGATCTTCTCCCTCGATTGCCGCGGCTTTCGCTCGCGCCATTTTTCGTTAGACATTTGATAGCGCGCCCGGCCTATAGTCCAGACTGCGGCATAAAGTTTATAGCTAAACCATGATGGCGCGTCCAAAAATTCTCATCTTCGATTCCGGCCTCGGCGGACTCTCCGTTTATCGCGCCGTAGCGAGCCTGCGGCCGGACGCCGATTACCTCTACCTCGCTGACGATCTGGGTTTTCCCTACGGGCCAAAGACGGAGCAGGAGGTTTTGCGTCTCGTCATGGACGCGCTTGCGGGACAGATCGCGCGCTTTTCGCCCGATGTCGCCGTTATCGCCTGCAACACCGCCTCGACGCTGGCTTTGCCGCAATTGCGGGAAAAATGGCCGCGAACGCCCTTCGTCGGCACGGTGCCGGCGATCAAACCGGCGGCCGAGCGCTCGAAGGCGAAAATGATTTCGGTTCTGGCGACGCCCGGCACGGTCAAGCGCGACTACACGCGCGCGCTGATCGACACCTATGCTTTTCATTGCGATGTCAATTTGGTCGGCGCCGAAAATCTCGCCGCGCTCGCCGAACGTTTCCTGCGCGAGGGCGTGGTGGATGAAATGGCGGTGTTCGAGGAAATCAAACCCTGTTTCCTCGAAAAGCGCCACGGCAAAAAGGCGGTGGCGCGCACCGACGCGATCGTACTCGCCTGCACCCATTATCCGCTGTTGCTCGACGTTTTCGAAAAATGCGCGCCCTGGAGCGTCGAATGGATCGATCCGGCGCCCGCGATCGCCCGGCGCGCCGACCATTTGCTGACGCGCGCCTTTCCGCGGCCAAGCGAACCCGCGCCGCCTCGGCCGGGCCGTTTTCTATTCACCAGCGAAAAAGCGGCGGGCGCGACGCTCGCCGTCCGTCTGGCGCAAATGGGGCTCGCCGCCGAAGCCCTGGAGGCGCAGGTTTAAGCAAACCTGTTGTTCTTCGGAAAACCCTTGGGCGGCAAGCGTCCGGCCTCAGCCCGATTGCCGATCCATTCGCGCAAATCGTCCTTGCCGACCGTGAAATTGCGCCCCGCCAAATCGGTCCAGTTCAAACCCTCGGCCAGCGTGAAGACCTTGAGATCGGCCGTGCCGCCGTCCTTGTAGCGTTGCAGGCGCACGCCCTTGCCGCGCGCCATTTCCGGCGCCTGGTCAAGCGGAAAGACCAGCAGCTTCCGATTCTCGCCGATGACGGCGACATGGTCGCCGATAGCCGGGACGATGATCGACGCCTTGGCGGGCGCCTCGACGTTGAGCAGCATCCTGCCCTTGCGCGTATTGGCGACCATCTCGTCCTGACTGGCGACGAAACCGCGGCCGTCGCTCGAGGCGACGATCATTTTTTCGCCCGGACGATATGGGAATACGGCGGCGACATCCTCGCCGTCGTCAATATCGGCCATCAGCCGGATCGGCTCGCCGTGGCCGCGTCCGCCCGGCAGTTTCGAGGCGTCGAGCGTGAAGACCTTGCCATTGGTGGCGAGCACCAGAATTTTCGACGTCGTCTCGGCGAAGAACGACACGCGCAATGCGTCGTCGCCCTTGTATTGCAGGATGGACAGGTCGGCGATATGGCCTTTGAGCGCGCGGATCCAGCCCTTTTCCGTCACCACGATCGTGACCGGCTCGCGCTCGACGAGAATTTCGTTGAGGTCGAATGAGACGGCCTGCGCCGGCGGCGCTTCGAAGCTCGTGCGGCGCGCGCCGATCTTGGTGTTGGGACCGTATTTCTTTTTCAGCTCGCAGAATCTGCCAGGTGACGGTCTTCCACTGACGTTTCTCGTCATCCAGCAGCGACTGCACCTCGGCCTTTTCCTTGGTCAGTTCGTCATGCTCGCCGCGCAACTGCATTTCTTCGAGCTTGCGCAAGGCGCGCAGCCGCGTGTCGAGAATATAATTCGCCTGCACGTCGGTAAGGTTGAAGGTCGCCTTCAACACGTCCTTGGGTTCGTCTTCCTCGCGAATGATGCGGATCACCTCGTCGAGATTGAGGAAGGCGATGATCATGCCGGCGAGCACTTCAAGCCGCCGTTCGATTTCGGCCAGACGATGGCGCGAACGGCGCACCAGCACGTCGCGGCGATGGTCGAGCCATTGGCGCAAGGCTTCCGCCAACGACAGCACGCGCGGGACGACGCCGTCGACCAGCACGTTCATGTTCATGGAAAAGCGCGCCTCCAGTTCGCTCATGCGAAACAGGCTCTCCATCATCACCGCCGGATCGACGTTTTTGGCGCGCGGTTCGAGAACGATACGAACGTCCTCGGCCGACTCGTCGCGCACGTCGGCCAGCAGCGGCAGTTTCTTCTCGTTGACCAGCTCGGCCAGCTTTTCGATCAGCCGCGATTTCTGCACGCCGTAGGGAATTTCCGTGACGACGACATTCCAGAGGCCGCGCGCGCCCTCCTCCTTGGCCCAGCGCGAGCGGATACGAAAGGAGCCGCGCCCGCTGTTGTAAGTTTCGATGATGGATTCACGCGAATCGACGATGATGCCGCCGGTGGGAAAGTCAGGCCCGGGCACGAAGTTGACGAGCTGTTCGGCGGCGGCTTTCGGATTGGCGATGAGATAGAGCGCGGCGTCGCAGAGTTCGGCGGCGTTATGCGGCGGAATTGACGTCGCCATGCCCACCGCGATGCCCTGGCTGCCGTTGGCCAGAAGATTGGGAAAGGCCGAAGGCAGGACGATCGGCTCTTTCTGGTCGCCCGAATAATTGTCGCGGAAGTCGATGGCGTCTTCGTCGATTCCTTCGAGCAGCGCGCGCGCCACATCGGTCATGCGCGCTTCGGTGTAGCGGTAGGCGGCGGCGCCGTCGCCGTCGATATTGCCGAAATTGCCTTGTCCGTCGACGAGCGGATAGCGCGAGGAAAAATCCTGCGCCAGCCGCACCAGCGCGTCATAGATCGCCTGATCGCCGTGCGGATGAAACGAGCCCATCACGTCGCCGACGATTTTCGCGCATTTCTTGAACGCCGAGCCCGGATCGAGCTTGAGAATCTGCATGCCGTAAAGAATGCGCCGATGCACGGGCTTCAGCCCGTCGCGCGCATCAGGCAAGGCGCGGCCCATGATGGTCGACATGGCGTAGGCGAGATAGCGCTCTTCCAGCGCCTCGCGCAGATTGACGACCTGATTGTCCTCGCCCTTCGACGGCGGCTTGATCGATTGTCCCATAGACGAATCCCCTTGTCGCTTGGGCCTAGAGGAGATTGCGCGCCGGTTCAAGTTCCCTGTTTGTTTCGTCCGCAAACTTAACGCGCGACTGTTGCTGCATTGCACTAGTCGCCCGGCGCCCGCGTGGCTAGAAGGGGCCGTCCTGCGCCGTCGCCGTCATAAAAATGCGTCGGCGGCGGGGTACCAGTATAAGTGCGTATGACTTTTGGCGCCTGCGAAGCCGGCGCCCTTGGCGCAGAGTGCGGTCGCGGCGCGCATTATCCGGATATGGACGATATGAAGATCTTATTGAAAATCACGCCTGTGCTTTTTGTGCTGGCCGGCGTTTTTGGTTTTTTCGCGGTCGGCGTGCTGACTCATCCCAAACAAGTTATGGCCGGCGCAGCGAGCGCTGGCGTGGAGCGCGCCGGATTCGACGGCGGCGCCCTGAAAGAAAGCAACTGCGAAGAGCGCGAAGTGGCGATAGACGAAGGCTACGGCGTTTCACGCATGGCGATCCGCCGCTTTTGCGACTGACCGGGTCGAGGGACCCCGCGTCTTGCTGACAAGGCGGCTCGCGCGAGCCGCCTTTTCCTTTCGCCCGGACGGCCGATCAGCTTTTCAGACAGGCGAGATAGGCCTGACGGGAGTCCGGCGGCTTGAGGCCGCGCGGCCGATAGACGTCGCGCAACATAAAATATTCGGTCAGCCGAAATCCCGCCGCCGCCTCTTCGTCCGAAACCTTTTCGCTTGGCGCGGCGCGCAGAAACGCAGGCAATGGCAGCAGCCGTGCGGCCCAGGGTTCGCCGGCCTCACGACAGACGGCGCGAGCGGATTTCGGTGAAACATAGATCAGATCGTCGGTTCGCCCGGTCGCGGCGCAGGACTCAAGATCGAGGCCGAACCCCAACTGCGCCAGAAGCGCCAATTCAAAGCGCACCAGCAGGGCCGGCGCCGCCTCGCCGTCGCACAATTGTCCGGCTATCGTCTGCGCCATGTCGAAAAGCCGCGGATGCGGTTCGCGTTCCGGCAGCAGGCGCAACAAACCCGC
Source organism: uncultured Alphaproteobacteria bacterium (assembly GCA_963736175.1). GTDB lineage: Bacteria > Pseudomonadota > Alphaproteobacteria > Rhizobiales > Beijerinckiaceae > Rhodoblastus. The sequence goes on from CAVTNU010000005.1 coordinate 49,469, forward strand.
CAGCAGATTGACGCCATGCAGGGCCTGCGCCCTGGCGATCAGCGCGCCCGTGCGCAGATGCGCCGCCTCGACCGCAAACAGACCCAGGTGGTCTTCAAGGCGCGCGCGCCAGACCGCTTCGACCTCATTGCCGGGCTGCAATACGCTCTGCATGGCTTTCGAGCGCCCGCCGCGCACTACGCCGAGATGGCGCCCGTGCGCGCGCGTCATCAATTCGAGAATGACGCTGGATTCGCCATGCTTTTTCAAACCGACGACAAGACCACGATCGCTCCATTCCAAGCAGCGGTCCTCCCTCGTCGCGCAACCGCTTCAACCCGCCAACGCCCGCGGCGCCCCCGCGCCTGGGGCGCCGATATTCAGGACTTGGGAAACTCTATCCCCATCTCCCGATAGCGCTCGGGATCGTCGCCCCAATTTTCGCGCACTTTCACGAACAAGAACAGATGCACGTTCTGTTCGGCCGCCTCGATGATTTCCTTGCGCGCCGCCGACCCGATCGACTTGATGGTGCGCCCGCCCTCGCCGATGACGATTTTCTTCTGTCCCTCGCGCGCGACGTAGATCGTTTGCTCCACACGCGCCGAACCGTCGGGCTGATCCTTCCACAATTCGGTCTCGACCGTCGATTGGTAGGGCAATTCGTCGTGCAGGCGCTCGAACAGCTTTTCGCGGGTGATTTCGGCGGCGAGAGCGCGCAAGGGCGCGTCGGATATCTGATCCTCGGGATAGAGCCAGGGGCCCGGTTTGACCATTTGCGCCAATTTCCGCCGAAATTTTTCTACCCCATGCCCCTTGAGCGCGGAAATCATGAAGGTTTCGGCGAAGGCGCAACGCTGGTTGAGTTCAGCGGCGAGGCCGAGCAGCTTTTCGTGCTCCACCGTATCGATCTTGTTGATCGCCAATATCTTGGGCGCACGCAATTGCGGCAACCGAGCGAGAATCGCGTCGACCTCCTCGTCGATCCCCTTGCGCGCGTCGACCAGCAGCACGACAGCGTCAGCATCGCCCGCTCCGCCCCATGCCGTCGTCACCATGGCGCGGTCCAGCCGCCGTTTCGGCGCGAATATACCGGGCGTGTCGACAAAAATGATCTGCGCCGCGCCCTCGATGGCAATGCCGCGCACCAGAGCGCGCGTCGTCTGCACCTTGCGCGAGACGATCGACACCTTGGCGCCGACAAGCTGGTTCAAAAGCGTCGATTTGCCGGCGTTGGGCGCGCCGATCAGCGCGACGAAACCGCAACGGGTTTCTTCTTTCTCCGGCTCATTCGACTGTCTTTCTTCGTTCATGCTCCAACCGATCGCTGATGGGAAAATTCGAGCCGCCGGAACGGCGCGCCCGTCTTAGCCCCGCCCCGCGCCCGCCTGCGGCGCAACGGATTCGTCCCGCGTCGCGACGCCTTCGCGCGCCAAAAACTTCTGCGCCGAAGCCTGTTCGGCCAGGCGTTTTGAACTTCCCTCGGCCTTTTCCGACTCAAAACCCTGCACGGCGACCTCAATGCCGAAGGAAGGCGCATGATCAGGACCGGAACGGGCGATCTGCTTGTAAACCGGCGTCGGCAGGCCGCGCGCCTGCGCCCATTCCTGCAGCAGGGTCTTGGCGTCGCGCAAAGGTCGGCCGGGCGAGCGCATTCGCGTCTCGAAATTTCGCCGGACGACTTGTTGCGCCGCCTCAAAGCCGCCGTCGAGGAAGACGGCGCCGAGTACGGATTCGCAGATATCGCCCAGGATGGCTTTTTTCCTTGCGCCGCCCGTCTGCGCCTCGCCCTCGCCAAGGCGCAGGACGTCGCTCAATTCCCATAGGCGAGCGATCTCGGCGCAGGTGTCCTTGCGCACCAGATCGGCGAGGCGGCGTGACAACTCGCCTTCCTCGGCGGCGGGAAACGCCTCATAGAGCATATGCGAAACGGCGAGGCCGAGCACCCGGTCGCCGAGGAATTCGAGGCGTTGGTAACTGTCGATGCGATGCACGCTCGCGGCGGGCAAGGCGCTGATATGCGTCAGCGCTTTCTCCAGCAGAGCGCGATCGATGAAAACGTGGCCGATGCGCGCCTCGAGGGCGTCGAGTGCGGCGGCGCGCTCGGGCTGATGGCTGATCGGGCTGGTGCGGCCGCGCCTCATTTCACCCTGTGGAACATGCGATTGAGACGCATGGTCCAGGGCCAGCGCCAGAAGGCCCAGGCCGGCTCGTCCCGCTCGATGGAGAAAAAGATCACTTCGGCTCGCCCGACCAGATTTTCGAACGGCACGAAACCGACGCCGCCTTGATCCGGCGCCACCCGCGAATCGGTGGAGTTGTCGCGATTGTCGCCCATCATGAAATAGTTGTCGGGCGGCACTTGATAGACGCCGGTGTTGTCGTTGAAGCCGTTGTCGCCCTGAATTTCGATGATCGTATGGCTCACACCGTTCGGCAGGGTTTCCTTATAGGTCGGCACCGGACCGAAATGGCCATAGAGGTCTTCGGTCTGCACCTTCTGAATCGGCTCGCGCGGCACAAGTACGTCGTTGATGTAGAGACGTCCCTCCTTCATCTGGATTCGATCGCCCGGCATGCCGATCACGCGCTTGACAAAGTCGGTCTCGCCGTCGCGCGGCAGCTTGAACACCACGACGTCGCCGCGCTTGGGCGGGCTTGCGAGCACGCGCCCCTGAAAGAGATTCGGGCTGAACGGCGCCGAATGACGCGAATAGCCGTAGGAGTATTTCGAAACGAACAGGTAATCGCCGACCTCCAGCGTCGGAATCATCGATCCCGACGGGATGACGAAGGGCTGAAACAAGAACGTGCGCACCACCAGAGCGATCAGCAGCGCCTGAACGATGACCTTGACCGTTTCGACAAGGCCGCCCTCGTCCTGCTTCTTGGCGAAGGCCTTGGAGGCGCCGTCAAGGCGCGCGGGATCAGTCATCAAGAAATCCTCAGTCGGTGGAGCATATTCCGAAAAGTCGACAGCTTCTCTGTTAGGAACATGCGGTTAAACAATTATCTAGATCGCGTTCCGCGGATTAGCTCAATCCTTACGCGCTCGATCGCTCTGCCGCTCCAATCAAATCGGCGACGGAAACTGTCGCCGCCCGTACGATTTGACTCCCATTTACGGCGAAATTCGGCTTGCCGCGCATCTTCTTAAGCGTTTCCCGGCCAAGGGCAAGGCCCGGCGGGTTTGGCGGGCCGTCTCACGCCCATTTTTTGCCGGTCGCCGTCTCATAGGCCTGCGCCTCGGCCAGTGTCACCGCCTCCAGCACGACCTGCGCCTGCGCCAGGGGATATTCGTCGGTCAGCGTCAAAATCAGACGCGCGACATGGCCGCGCGGGGTCAGAGCGGCGAGCCTTTGCGCCGCGCCGTCGGTCAGCGCGAGCATCGGCCGCCCGCCAGGGGCGTTGACGACGCCGATCGAGCGCCAGGCGACGCCGTGTCCCATGCCGGTGCCAAGCGCCTTGGCGCAGGCTTCCTTGGCGGCGAACCTTTTGGCGAACGTGGCGGCGCGCGCCGCCCGGCCGTTGGCCTTGGCGCGTTCGACGTCAGTGAAACAGCGTCGCTCGAAGCGTTCGCCGAATTTTTGCAGGGAGATCTCGATCCGCCTGATGTCGCATAAATCGACCCCCAGTCCCAGAATCATGCTTTTCCTCGCCCTAAACTTCGAATCTCCGGATTTGCCCTGCCTTCGTCCATGACGGCTCGCATCCGCCGCACGGCGGCCGCCAGCCCGACAAAAACCGCCTCGCCGATCAGAAAATGGCCGATATTCAACTCGACCACCTGCGGCAGGGCGGCGATCCGTTTCGCCATGTCGAAATCGAGGCCGTGGCCGGCGTGGCACTCTAGGCCGAGCGACTCGGCCTCGACGGCGGCTAGACGCAGGCGCTCGAATTCCTTTTCGGCTTGGCGCGCGTCGCCCCCGGCCAGGGCGTTGGCCCACGCCCCCGTATGCAGCTCGACGACCGCCGCCTTGAGCGAGACGGCGGCGGCGAGCGCATCGCTGGACGGTTCGATGAACAGCGAAACCCTGACGCCGGCGCGTTTCAGCTCGTCGACGAACGGGACGAGATAATCGTGGCCGCCGACCACATCGAGACCGCCTTCCGTCGTGCGCTCAGTGCGCTTCTCCGGCACCAGACAACAGGCGTGCGGCTTGGTCTTCAAAGCGACGTCGAGCATTTGCTCGGTCGCCGCCATTTCGAAATTGAGCGGCGCGTCGATGGTCGCTTTCAGCCTCGCCATGTCCTCGTCGCGGATGTGACGCCGATCCTCGCGCAAATGCGCGGTCACGCCGTCGGCGCCCGAAGCCAGAGCCAGTTGCGCCGCGCGCACAGGATCAGGTAAAACGCCTCCGCGCGCGTTGCGCAAAGTAGCGACGTGATCGACATTGACGCCAAGACGCAGGGGTTTTTTCAAGGACTGACCCATCTTGCCGCTCACCCATTGACCCGCTCCACCTTGCTGACGATCGGCAAGGCGCGCAATTGCGAAATTATCGCGTTGAGGTGTTTCAGGTCAAAAACCTGAAGGTCAAACGTCACTTCACGGAAATCGGGCGAGCGGACGAAAAATTTGATATCGTCGATATTCGCGCCGTGTTCGCCGATAATGTTGGCGATCGCGCCCAGACTGCCTGGTTCGTTGATAGCGTGCACGATGATCCGCGCGGGAAAGAGTTCGGCGGTCGAATCGATGTCCCAACGCACGTCGAGCCAGCGCTCCGGCTGATCGTCGAAAGCCGTGAGCGCCGGCGACTGAATGGGATAGATGGTAATTCCCTCGCCCGGCGTCAAAATGCCGACGATGCGATCACCCGGCACGGCGCCGCCATTGGGCGCGAAGGCGACCGGCAGGTCGCCGTGCAAGCCGCGGATCGGCAGAGCGTCGGAACTGCCCGGCACCTTGAACACGACGCTCGCCGCCTTCTGCAAACCGAACCAGCCTGGATCGCCCTTGTTGGGATTGGCGCTCTTGCGCTCTTCCTTGAATTCGGGATGGACCGCCTTGACGACGTCGCCGGAAAACATTTCGCCGCGCCCAACCGCCGCCAGCACGTCCTCGAGCGCGCCGCGCGCCAGACGCGGCAGCACGGTGCGCAGCTTTTCCTCGGAAAAGCTCTTGCCCGCGCGTTCGAAGGCGCGAATGACGATCTGCCGACCAAGCCCGGCGTATTGCGCGCGCACGGCGTCGCGCGTCGCCCGCCGGATCGCGGCGCGCGCCTTGCCCGTGACGACAATGGATTCCCAGGCGGCCGGCGGAATTTGCGTTTCGGCGCGAACGATTTCGACCTCGTCGCCGTTCTGCAAGACTGAGAGCAGCGGCGCGATGCGGCCATTGATCTTGGCTCCGACCGCCGTATTGCCGACGGTGGTGTGCACCGCATAGGCGAAATCGATCGGGGTCGCGCCGCGCGGCAACGCGATCAGGCGGCCTTTCGGCGTGAAACAGAACACCTGATCGTGGAACAGCTCCAGCCGCGTATGCTCAAGAAATTCCTCGGGATTATCGCCGTCGGCAAGTAGATCGATGGTGCGCTTGAGCCATTGATAGGCGCTGCTGTCCTGCGACAACGCCACCGGATCGGTCGAGCGTCCGTCCTTGTAGAGCGCGTGGGCGGCGATGCCATGCCGGGCGATATCGTGCATGTCGTAGGTGCGCACCTGCAGTTCGACGCGCTGGCGGCCGGGACCAACCACAGTGGTATGGATCGATCGATAGTCGTTCTGCTTCGGCGTCGAGATGTAATCCTTGAACCGGCCTGGAACCATCGGCCATTTGGTATGCACGACGCCAATGACTCGGTAGCACTCTTCGGCTTCGCGCACGACCACGCGGAAACCGAAAATATCCGACAATTGCTCGAAGGCGATGGATTTGCGCTCCATCTTGCTCCACACCGAATAGGGCTGTTTCTGCCGCCCGCGCACACTGGCTTCGATGCCGCGCTGCGCCAGCTCCTGCGCCAACTCCTGCTCGATGGTGCGGATCAACTCGCCGTTTTTTTCGCGCAGATCCGCCAGCCGCGCCGAAATCATGGCGAAGGCTTCGGGCATCAGATATTTGAACGACAAATTCTCCAATTCGTCGCGCACGCTTTGCATGCCCATACGGCCAGCGAGCGGAGCGTAAATTTCGAGCGTTTCCTCGGCGATGCGCTCGCGTTTGGCCTCCGGCACGAAATGCAGCGTGCGCATGTTGTGCAGACGGTCGGCCAGTTTGACCAGAAGCACCCGCACGTCGTCGGCGATGGCGAGCAGAAGCTTGCGGAAGTTTTCCGCCTGCGCCGCGCGTTTGGAGACGAGATCGAGTTTTTTCAGCTTGGTCAGGCCATCGACCAGACGGCCGATTTCAGGCCCGAAAATCTGATCGATTTCCGCACGCGTCGCCGAAGTGTCCTCGATCGTGTCATGCAGGACGGCGGCCACGATGGTGGCGTCATCGAGCCGCATTTCGGTGAGGATGGCGGCCACTTCGAGCGGATGGCTGAAATAGGGATCGCCCGAAGCCCGCTTTTGCGCGCCGTGCGCGCGCATCGCGTAGACATAGGCGCGGTTGAGCAACTCTTCGTCGGTTTGCGGATTGTATTTGCGAACGCGTTCGACGAGTTCGTATTGCCGCATCATCGAAAATGAATTCCCCGCCGGAGAAACCGCGCTCTGAAGCATATAGCCAGCGAGCCGAACGGTCGCTTAGCAAGAATATGCGTCCAAACAAATAGTTATAACTTGTACCGCGATCGTGCGGGAAGGGCAAACCCGTCAGGCGCGATCTTGTTCACTATCGGACTTGCGCGGGCGCCGGGCAAGGGCCCTGTGGCGCCGCACAAAAAAAAACGCCGGCCTCGCGCCGGCGCAATTCCAATCGGCAAAAGCGCGTCGACGATTTGTCGTCAGCGCGTCGGCGATCAATCGCCGTCTTCTTCCGTCGCGGCCGGCGGCACAAGCCCTTCGAGGCCGCGCAGCAGATCCTCTTCGGTCATGCGATCGAACTGAATGTCGCCGGCGTCGTCGCTGGACGACGATGTCGTCAGCGCCGGCACGACCTCGGCCTCCGGCTCGTCGACTTCCACATGCTTTTGCAGCGAATGGATAAAATCTTCCTTCAGATCGTCAGGCGCGACCGTGGAGTCGGCGATTTCGCGCAACGCCACCACGGGATTCTTGTCGTTGTCGCGCGGCACGGTGATCTGCGAGCCGGATGAAATCATGCGCGCACGATGGCTCGCAAGCAAAACCAGATCGAAGCGATTTTCGACCTTATCAATGCAGTCTTCGACGGTGACGCGCGCCATTTTCGCCACACTCCTGTTATAGATGACCATGGATGGATTTTAATGGTCTGTTACACAAATCCCTCGCCATTTGCAACCATGGGTCTGGCGCGACGCTCAAGGTGGACTATTTATAGGAAGCAAGATTTGCAAAAATATCGTTTGTGTGTAAACAGTGTTTAAGCTCCTTTAATCACTCAGGCTTGAGCGCTGACAGGAGGGGCGACGAAATAAATGTTTGCCGTTTAGAACTGGCCTCCAGCTTTAGCTTGACGCGGCGAAACATGAACTAAACATTCCAACGAGTTGGACGGACGCGCATCGGCGATGGGCGAAGGAATGGGTCGTCGCGTCAGCGATCGGGGAGCCGACAATATTGATGCGGTATGGCTTTGAATCGGAGAATGGAACGTCGAATGGCCGACAGCGAGCGAATTGCACTTTTCATTGATGGCGCGAATTTGTATGCGACAGCGAAATCTTTGGGTTTCGATATAGATTACAAGCGTCTTCTTAAGGAATTTCAATCGAAAGGGCGACTTCTGCGCGCCTTTTACTATACGGCGCTGGTTGAAGATCAAGAATATTCTTCAATTAGGCCGCTGATCGATTGGCTTGACTATAATGGCTACGCCGTCGTCACCAAGCCGGCGAAAGAATTCGTCGACTCGCTGGGACGCCGCAAGGTCAAAGGCAACATGGACATCGAGCTGGCGGTCGACGCCATGGAGATGGCCGACCACATCGACCATATGGTGCTGTTTTCCGGCGACGGCGATTTTCGTTCGCTGGTCGAGGCGGTGCAGCGCAAGGGCGTGCGCGTGTCGGTCATGTCGACGATCACCACGCAGCCGCCAATGGTCGCCGACGAATTGCGCCGTCAGGCCGATGAATTCGTCGACCTTGTGCATCTGGCCAACAAGATCGGCCGCGATCCGGGCGAACGCATGGAGCGCCAGCAGCGTTTCCAGGAACGCCGCCCCGCGCCGGCGCCGATGGCGACGACCCCTCATGACGACGCCTTCGAGGACGATTGAGGCGCCGCGCCTTGGTCCTGAATAGGCGTCAGACCATACGGTTCGGCGCATGTGACGAACTTTGATAGGCATCGCGAGGCGCTCCTCTGGAGCGCCTCGATTTTTTGATGAAGAGATTCGCCCGACGATGCCCACCTCCGCGCCGGTCCATTTCACCGAACCCGATGAAGATTGTCCGCTTTGTCCGCGGCTGCGGGCGTTTCGCGCCGAGAACCGCCAGCGCCTGCCGCTGGGGCGCAACGCGCCCGCGCCGAGCTTTGGCGCGCTCGACGCGCGGCTTCTGATCGTCGGGCTCGCGCCCGGTCTGATGGGCGCCAATTTCACCGGCAGGCCCTTTACCGGCGATTTCGCCGGGGAGCTGCTCTACGCCACGCTGCTTGATTTTGGTTTCGCCGCGGGCCGCTATGGCGCGCGCGCCGACGACGGCCTGCAATTGCGCGACGCCCGCATCGCCAACGCCGTGCGTTGCGTGCCGCCGCAGAACAAGCCGACGCCCGAGGAAATTCGCCAATGCCGACCGTTTCTTGAGGCGGAAATCGCCGCAATGCCGCAATTGCGCGCGATTTTATGCCTTGGCCGCATCGCCCATGACAGCGTCCTGCGCGCGTTCGGCCAGAAACTGAAGGCCGCGCCCTTCGCGCACGGCGCGATCCATCATCTTGGCGATCGCAACATTGCTCTTTTCGACAGCTATCATTGCTCGCGCTACAACACGAACACGGGCGTGCTGACGCCGCCGATGTTTCGCGCCGTTTTCGGTGCGATTCGTCAGAAGTTCGCGCGCTGACGCTGCGCCGAAAACTCAGTCGTGCGCGGCCAGTCGTTGTTGCCGCAGATCGGCGCTCGCCAGACTTGGCGCGCTCTCGCCAAGACGCACGCGATAGATGTTCAGGTTTTCAATGACCCGCTGAACATAATTGCGCGTTTCGGAAATCGGAATGCGCTCAACCCAGTCGACCGGATCGACCGCCGGATCGCGTGGGTCGCCATAAGCGTCGATCCATTCGCGCACCCGCCCGCCGCCGGCGTTATAGGCGGCGAAGGTCAGGATATAGGAACCCTTGTACTGAGCCAGCAATTCGCCAAGGTGAAAGGCGCCGAGCTGAGCGTTGAAGGCCGGATCTTCGACAAGGCGCGTTTCGGCATAGGCGACGCCGGCGTGTTGGGCGGCCGTGCGGGCCGTTGATGAGATCATCTGCATCAAGCCCTTGGCGCCGGCGCCCGAATGCGCGCTCGCGTCAAAGGCGCTCTCCTGCCGCGCCACGGACAGGATCACCGGCAGACCGACCGAATTGGCGAGCGGCGCAAATCCCGGCACGCCATTGGTGGGAAAAGCCAACTGGTCGATGGCGACTCCGCGCCGCAACGCCGCCTTGCCGGCGAGCAATGACACGCGCGGGTCGGCCTGACGCGTCAAAACCCAAGCCAGCGCCGCAACTTGCGCCGGTTCGGTCAGGTTCTCCGCCGCGTCGAGCACGAGTTGGCGCGCGATCTCCTGTTCGCCCAGCGCATAAAGCCATTCGACGACGCGAACGGATTCGGCGCGTTCGGCGCCGGACGCGGCGCTGGCCGGCTGGCGCAGGTCAAGGCTCTGCGCGCCGATCTTCGCCCGCGCCAACTGGCCGTAATAGGTTTCGCTCTGCTCGCCCGCTTGTCGGTAGTAGGCGCTCGCCGGCGCGCCCATCGCTTCGGCCGCCCGTCCCCGCCAATAGGCGAAGCGGGCGATCGAATGCGGGGTCAGCGCCAATTTCGCCGCGGCGTCGAAATGCCCGGCGGCGCGGCGCGGATCGTTCAGGAACCGCAAGGCGACCCAGCCAGCGTGAAACTCCGCCTCGATTGCGTTCTCGCCCGTCAGCGGCCCGTGCTCGGCGCAAATGCGGTAAGCCCGAGATGCGTCCTTGGCGTCGAGCAATTTGCGCGCGAGCAGACGCCGCTCCACCCACCATTCTTCCGCGCCTATGGTCTCGGCGTCATGCGGCGCCGCCTGCATCAGATTGGCAGCCTCATCGATTTTGTCGGCGCGGCGGGCGTTGTGAATACGGGCGAACAGCAGCCCCGGATCGTTGCGCAGGCCGACCGGCGTGATCGCTTCGGCTTGCCGCCAGCTGGCGCCATGCATCAAAGCCAGGTGCGCGCGCGCCAGAGCAAGAACGTCCTTGCCGGCGCGTTCGGCGGCGCGCAGGGCGGAAGCGGTTGAGTCCTTCAGCAATAGCCGCTCGGCGCGCGCCTTATGATCGGCTTCCGTCAGAAATTCACTGAAATTCTTGAGGAATTTCTCTTCCGCCGACGCCGACATGTCGATTTCGCGCCAGAGCGCGCGCGCGACGCCCGCCGCCTTGGCGCGACCTTGCGGCCGATCTTTGAGCAGTTGCGCCTGGACCATCTCGCCTTGCGCCGAAACCGGCGGAAACTCAGCGAGATAGGCGGATGCCGCGGCCGAGGCGACATTGCCGCCGGCTAGATTTTCCTCCGCGTGTCTGCGCAGCCAGCGCGCCGACGGCCAATCGCCGCGCGCCCGCAGAAAAGCGGCGATACGGGCAAATCCGGCCTGCGCCGGATGAACGCGCAGCACGCTCCACTCCAAAGCGATCGCCGACGTCGGATCGGCGATCGATTTCGCCAAGGCGTCGCCGCCAACGACGTCGCCGGCCTTATAGGCCGCCAGCGCCGCGCGCACGGCGTTCAGATCGACGTCCGCCCTCTGCAGAATGTCGCCCCAGACGGCGCGGGGCGGCGCTTCCTCGCCGCGCGTCGCATAGGCCATCGCTCGCGCGGGCGGAGCGTCGACTCCGCCGACGTTCGCGTCGATGGCGTCAAGCCCGTTCCGCGCCTCGTCACGATCCTTGTCCGCGTCGGCGGCCGATCCCCCGTCCATCGGAAAGCGCCAGGCCATAGGCAAATGACCGGGCAAGAACGCCCCGTCGCGATCCGGCGCGGCGACCCTGACCAACCCGAGCGCCAGGCAAACGCCCACCGTCGTCAAAGCGAGCCGGCCCGGATGGAATTTGGTCGAACGCGGCATGAGCTTTCCCGTTGGGTTCAAAACATGGACGCGATTTGACGTCTTTGCGTTTGACGAGCGTTGACGGCGCGAGCGCTTATGATTAGGGCCATCGCGATAAAGGAAGACTTAACCAAGCTTTGCGCGGCGTCGCGAACGCCGCAGGCCAAAGCTTGACCGTCCGGCGGCCGAATTTCGCCGATCTGGCGTTTCCCCGAATTGGCGGGGAACCTCTTCCCGCCGAGCCGCGCAAGGGCTATGTGTTGGAGCCCAACGCGGATAACTTGACGCGTTCGTTACTTGAACCAACAAAATGCGGCGCTGATTGGGCGTCGATCGCAATGGAACAGACGCAATGACGACGAAGAGCAGCGCGAACGGCGCCAGACTGCAGGGATCGATGACCGCCCTGGTGACGCCATTCAAGGATGGCGCCGTCGACGAGGCCGCCCTGCGCGCGTTGACGGATTGGCAGATCGCCAGCGGCACGCACGGCTTGGTGCCGGTCGGCACGACGGGCGAAAGCCCCACGCTCTCGCACGACGAACACAAGAAGGTCGTCGAGATCGTCATCGCCGAAGCCAAGGGCCGCGTTCCGGTGATCGCCGGGGCTGGTTCGAACAACACCGCCGAGGCGGTGGAGCTCGCCGTCCACGCCGAAAAAGCCGGCGCCGACGCCGTGCTGATCGTCACGCCCTATTACAACAAGCCGACGCAGGAAGGCCTGTTCCAGCATTTCGCCGCGATCGACGCGGCGATCGGCATTCCGATCATCATCTACAATATTCCGCCGCGCTCGGTGATCGACATGAGCGTCGAGACGATGACGCGCTGCTACGACAAGCTGCGCAATATCGCCGGCGTCAAGGACGCCACCGGCAATGTCGGCCGCATCGCCCTGCAGCGCGACGCCATGGGCCCGGACTTCCTGCAGTTTTGCGCCGACGATATCATGACCATCGGGCGCATGGCCGCTGGCGCGCACGGCTGCATTTCGGTCACTTCCAACGTCGCTCCGAAGCTCTGCGCCGACTTGCAGAACGCCGCGCTGGCCGGCGATTTCGCCGGAGCGCTGAAAATTCAAGACCGCAAGACCAAGCTTGACGTCGCCGTCTTCCTAGAGCCGGGCGTCGTCGGCGCCAAGGCCGGCCTATCCCTGCTCGGCCGCTGTTCGGAGGACGTGCGACTGCCGCTGGTAAGCGCGACGCCGGCGACCAAGAAGGCGATCGCCGCGGCGATGGTCCACGCCGGAATTCTGAACGCCTGAAACGCGCCATCGCATGGCGACCCGAAGGAATAGCGACAGATGTATGAGCAGCCGCTGTTCCGCGTCGAAGCTAAGGACGAACTCTCCGCCTTTGTGCGCGCTCATCCGCTCGGCCTAGTGATCGTCAAGGACGAGGACGGCGTCAGCGCCGATCTCATCCCGTTCCTCATCGACGCCGCCGGTTCGCTGTTGCGCGCCCATTTCGCCAAGGCCAATCCCCTGCGCCAGAAACTGGTGCGCCAAAGCGAGGCGCTGATCGTCTTTCAAGGCCCACAGGCCTATGTCAGTCCTGGCTTCTATCCCGCCAAAGCCGAACATGGCGAGGTTGTCCCCACCTGGAATTACGCGATGGTCCAGGCGCGGGGCGTCGCGCGCTTGCGCGAGGAGCCCGACTGGATTGCCGGGCAAATCGCTGATCTGGCCGATCAGCAGGAGCGCTCGCGGCAAACGCCGTGGCGCGTCGACGACGCCCCGCCGGACTTCATCGCCGCCCAGATGCGCGCCATTGTCGGGCTAGAGATCGCCATCGCTGACTTGCGCGGCAAATTCAAACTGTCGCAGAACCGCGTGGCGAAGGATCGGGCCGGCGTCGTCTCCGGGCTGGAGCGCGCGCCTTCGGTTGAAACGCCAACGATCGCGCAAATGATGAGAGGGCGGGAAACCGGCAAAAATCTTGGCTGAAAAACAACCTTCAAATTTCAAGATCGTCGCCGACAATCGCAAGGCGCGCTATCATTATGAGATCGGCGAAATCTTTGAAGCCGGCATCGCCTTGACCGGCACCGAGGTGAAAAGCCTGCGCACCGGCAAATCGACAATTGCCAAATCCTACGCCAGCGTCGACCCAAAAGGCGAGGTCTGGCTGATCAACGCCAACGTGCCGGAATATACGGCGGGCAACCGGTTCAACCACGAGCCGAAGCGCCATCGCAAATTGCTGCTCAAACACAAGGAAATCGTCAAGCTTTCGCAAGGCGTACAGCGCGAAGGCATGACCATCGTCCCGTTGAAGCTCTATTTCAACGCGCGCGGACGGGCGAAAATCGAAATCGCCCTGGCCAAGGGCAAGCAATTGCACGACAAGCGCGAAACCGAAAAGCAGCGCGACTGGAATCGCGAAAAAAGCCGATTGTTGAAACAGCGCGATTGACAGCCCTGCCGGCCGACCGCGCCGACATATCCGGGCGTATCGGAAAAGTTGATCGGCGAAGCGCGGAAATATACCGTTGGACGGAACCGTATCGCGTTCGCCGAGCCGATCTGTTCGGAACGGAAGACGCATCGCGAACCTGCCCACGGGAGCGCCCATGTCCGCCGACGATCCCTTGTCCCGTTTCATCGCCGCCCCCGACGGATTACGCCTGCACGCGCTTGAGTTTGGCGGCGAGGGCGATGAGGGAACGCCGGTCGTCTGCCTACCCGGCCTGACGCGCCCGGCCGCCGATTTCGCAGCGCTCGCCCGCGCCTTGCGGCTGAACGGCAAGAAACGCCGCCGCGTGCTGGCGCTCGATTATCGCGGGCGCGGCCAATCCGCTTGGGATCGCGATCCCGCCCATTACGCCATCCCGATCGAACAGGGCGACATTCTCGCCGCGCTTGAAGCCTTCGGCGTCAAGCAGGCGATCTTCGTGGGAACCTCGCGCGGCGGCCTTCACACGATGATTCTGGCGTTAGCGAAGCCCGGGCTGGCACGCGCCGCCGTGCTCAACGACATCGGCCCTGTTATCGAAATGGCGGGCCTCATGCGCATCAAAGGCTATCTCGGCCGCTTGCCGCATATTGGCTCATACGGCGAGGCGGCGGCGTTTTTCAAAGCCTCGAACAGCGCCGAATTTCCCGCCGTCAGCGAATCAGACTGGCTGACCTATGCCCGCCTGACGCTCAAGGAAGCGCCTTCCGGCCTGAAACTGCGCTACGATCCGCAATTGGCGCATACGTATGACGCAGTCGATCCCGACGCGCCGCAGCCCCATCTGTGGAGGCAGTTCGAGGCGCTCGCCAGCGCGCCGCTGCTCGTGCTGCGCGGCGAAAACTCGGACATTCTGTCGGCGGCGACGCTCGCCGAAATGAGCCGACGCCATAAGGCTTGCCAAAGCTTCATCGTACCAGGCCAAGGCCATGCGCCGCTGTTGCTCGACGCGTCGTCGCATGAGCGCGTCACGCGTTTCATCGACGAAGCGGACGCATAAAAAAGCCGCCCTTCCAGGCGGCTCTTTCGTTCAGCGAAAATCGCTCAGGCACGCGCGCCGTTGAACTCGACGGTCCCGAGCGGCGAGGTAAACGTGCCTGTCAGGTTGTCGCCCGCCGCATTGGCGACGAAGGAAATCGGGAACGTTCCCATCGGCGTCGGCACTGCGGCGACAAATTCAGCCTTGTCGCCGGTGACGGTCAGGTTTTGCAGGGGAATCTCAACACCCTCAGCGATCAGCGCGCTGGCGCCCTGAGCGATGCGCAAGGTCGGCGTTTGCGTGCCGAAGGGCGTTTCGAGAGTCAAATTCCAGGAGCCGTCAATCGCCATCGCTTCTATCCTTTTGTCGAGGTAACAGTTCTTATCTAAACCATATCCGCTTTGCGGCCGGACGCCAAGCGGCGCGGCAAGAAATTCTCACCAGCCGGCGATACGCGTGCAGGCGTTTCCGCCCGGCGAAAATACATAACGATCGCCACAAGCATAGGCGACGGGCGGTTCGCGGGTTCGCTCGAACTGGTCGTAGCCTTCTTTCAAATTCCGCCAGAAACCCGACCAGTCGTTCTTCTGTTCGTCGCTGAGGAACGCCAGCCAACCGCCGTGCGCCTCGCGTTCGATCGCCTCGTCGGTCAGGCGGAAAGGAAAAATATGCACCGACACCTCGCGCTGGCCAGCGCGCAGGGCCGCCGCGACATAGGCGTAGATTTCATCGATACCGCGATTGGTCATCGCGAAGCAGCCGACCGATTTGCAATCGCCATGCACCATGACGGCCGAACCGTCGTGGCCGCGGCGCCGATCATAGGCGTTGGGATAACCAACGTCGAAGGCCAGATGATAGTGGGAGTTGGGCCGGAGCTGACGCGCGGACACCGAGTAGAAGCCTTCGGGCGATTGATAATCGCCGAAACGGGTCTTGGGACCGAGTTTGCCCGACCACTTGCAGATCGGGAAGCTCTTGTACAAGGCGTATTGTCCGCCCTGTTTCAGCCAAAGCTCGAGCGTGCCTTCCTGCTTGAAAATCCGCACGAAAGCCGGCGCGCCCTTTTTGAACACGGGTCCCGGCGTCGGCGTAAGCGGCGCGCTTTCCTCGCCCGGCGCCAGCGGAACATTCAGGGCGATAGCCTGCTGCGCCAAAGATGTCGGCCGCGATGGCGGCAGCGGCGGAGAGTTGCGGTCCGCGGGTCCCTTCAACAGGTCAGGCGCCGAAGGCAGCGGCGCCAGGGCCGGATCGGCGACGGGCGCGGATTCGGAAAGGAGGGGAAGGCGCGGCGGCGTTTCCTGCAAAGCCTCCGGCGACGGCGGCGCCAGCGCGTCGGGTTCAAAACTATCCAGCCGGAGCATGTCTTGCGGCAGATTATCCGCCGTCAGTTGCGGCGACAGCGGCCTGAACGCCTCCAACGGCCGAAGATCCGGATCGGGCTGTTTGTCGAGGCGAGCGTCAGCGACGACGACCGGCCTCGACGAAGCGGCTTCCTGAGCGTCTTCCCCGCTGTCCAGCGCCTCAAACGCCACAAAGCCCGCGAAAGCGAGCAGAATGACGACGGCGCTGACCAAAAGCGCGAGACGGCGCAATTTTCTTTTCGACAATCGAAACGGCTCCAAGCTGCGCCAACCGGCGGATGGACGCTTCGCGGGACTATTCAAGGATCCCGCCACGCGCGCCCGACAAGGCTAGCGAATACTCACTTCCCGGCCTCTTTGCGCCAACCTACCCCCATCCGCTTTGCGCATTCATATCTGACGACGCGACATCTGCACAAATCCGGATAAGCGGATAATATGGCGCTTTCGGGATAATGCCAAAATCCCCTTTCCCCTCGGCGCGTCGCCCCCGCATTCACGGCGGGCATCGCAAAACGGAAACCACCAATTGAGATTCTATAGCTATTCTTGAGGAGAGCGAGATGAGCGAAATCAAAATCGGCGAAGAATATTTCAATGTTCTCGTCGAAGGGCCTGAAAACGAGCCCTTTCTGACGCTGTCGAACTCGCTGGGCTGCGACCTGCACATGTGGGACGCCCAAATTCCACATTTTACCAAACACTTTCGTGTGGTTCGCTATGATTCGCGCGGCCACGGCGGCTCCGCCGTCAGCGCCGGCCCCTATTCCCTCGCCCGCCTTGCGGACGACGCGCTCGCTATTCTCGACGCGATCGGCGCCGAAAAGACCCATTGGCTGGGCCTGTCCAAGGGCGGCATGGTCGGCCAATGGCTGCTGACGCACGCCCCGCACAGGCTTGACCGCGTCGTATTGGCCAACACCTCTTCGCACATGCCCCCCGCCGGCTTGTGGAACGCGCGCATTCGCGCCGTGCGCGAAAAGGGCATGGAGGCTGTGGCGCCGGCGGTCATTGGGCGCTGGTTCTCCAAGACCTTCATGGACGACGCGCCGCAGGCCGTCGCGGCGATCGAGAAAACGTTGAAGGCGATCGATCCAGAAGGCTACGTCGCCTGCGCCGCCGCCATTCGCGACATGGATCAGCGCGAATCGCTTCGCGGCGTCAAGAACAAGCAGGTGCTGATCATTGTCGGGGCCGCCGATCCGGCGACGCCGCCGGAGCACGGCCAAGTGATCGCTCAGGCGATCGAGGGCGCCAAGCTGGTGACGCTGAACGCCGCGCACCTGTCGAATATCGAACAGGCCGAGCCCTTCGCCGCCGCCGTGTTGGATTTTCTCACCAAGCCGGCGAAAAAAGCTATGGCGCCATCGCGCCACGCCCCCGGCCGCAAGCCGCCGCGCAAGACCGCGACTGGCGTCGTGCGCAAGGCGACGGCGAAAAAGATCGCTGCAAAAAAAGCGGCGGCCAAGAAAGGCGCGAGGAAGGAAGACGCGAAGAAGAAAGCGGCCAAAGCGGCGAAACGCCCCGCCAAGAAAACAGCCGCCAGGAAACCCGTCGCGAAGAAATCAGTCGCGAAGAAACTGATCGCAAAAACTGTAAAAAAGCCGGCGGGGAAAAAAGCCGCGGCGAAGAAACCTCGGGCGAAAAAGGCCTCAACCAAGAAAACCCCGGCTAAGAAAACCGCAAAAAAACGCGCGCGACCAAAAAATCAGTTCGGTCGCCGCGCGCTAAATGACACCCAAGATCCTGCTTCTATCGGCGGCGCAGCCGCGTGGCCTATAGGCATCCGCCTAGATGGCCAAATGGCCCTTAGCCGATCTTGTTGCGCCAGATCCAGCAGGAGCAGTCGGAGGAAATCGGCCCCTGAACGAACGTGCAATCCGACGGCGCCAGGAACAGCTTGCACGAACCGCAGTTGTGGCCGTTGGACGCTACCGTTTGAAACTTGACGGAATCCTTGGAAAGCTTAACCGTCGCGTTTGCCTCGGTTGCGGGCAACAACAACGCCGCGCCGGCGACAGCGCCTCCCGAGAACAAAGTCCGGCGGGAAATAAGGGCCGAACCGATTTTGTTGGAATTTTTCATAACATCCTCGCGCTTCCGCGCCTCACGGAATGAGACGCGCTTGATTTCTTGACGCATTGAGACGCCAACATCGACGTTGCCTCGTTGACATTGATCAACGGGCCGTCGCTCAAAACTTGCCTAAGCGTATGATAACCTGGGATCGCGGCCCATAGAGCGGAATGCGTCATAACGACGCATTCCGGCCCGTTGATCGCTCGTCAAAAGCGTGGCGCGAGGAATTCGGGGACTGGCCCCTCAGAACATTGTGAAGGCGTAGAGGAACAGGGTGTTATTCCCGGCAGCGCTGAGGTTGCCGCCATCGACGCCCCTCTGCAAGCCGTCCAGCTGCGTGAACACCGTGTAGGACAGCCCAATGCGGGTATTGAACCATGGCCACAGGCCGGGCCCGCCATGCGAGAACGGTAGGTATGACACATCAAAAATCCAGCCTGCGGAATTAGGCGATGGATTCCCGTTTGGGCCGATACCCTGATAAATACCCGCGTCGGACGTTCCATTGATATTGAAATAACCTGCGCCGAATGCGTATGTATGGTCGTAGACGTACTCGCCCTGTAGCTTCAGGCTTCTCAGGTAATCGACGTGATTGCTGGTTAAACCTTGCGAGAAAAACGAATTATCAAATTGCTGACGTTCAATAACGTAGTTTGCCCGCAGCGTCACGGCGTGCTTGTCGTGAATCCACTGATATTGACCGTCGAAACCTTCGTCCCAATACCGATCCACGCCAGCGCCCCCAATATTGTTGGGAACGACACTGGCAAGCAGGCCATAGGTGCCTACCATGATGGAATGTTCGCCGATGTTCTTTTCGACGGCAAATCGCCAATAGGGGGCCGCGCCATCGAAAGTAATGTTGTTGCCGATAAGATCGCTTGCGCAGCAGGCGCCCAGACCGTTCTGCAAATTATAGGACGGGGTTTTGTAGGCGCTGATTTCGGCGTAAAAACTGTCGTCAACGAAAACATAGGCGCCGGCGCTGACGGCGTTGCCTGGCCCAAGGAGCCCGCCGAAGGGTCCATCAAGCAGGGTCGCGGCATAGGGGCTGGGCTGGAAGGCCGATGTAATAAAAGGCCAGGCCCAGGCCGAGGTCGTGTTCCACGGGTCCTGAACTGTGGGATTATTATTGAAATCCAGGCCCCAGATCACGTCGTGATTGGCGATCCGCGCCGTATCGGCATATCGGATGTCGGTATTGTCCCAACCAAAAGCGACGCCGCCGCCGTCATTGGCTAGCGTGACCTGCACAAAGGCGCCGAGATTGCCGTAGATCTTGCCACCATAGAACACGCTCACCTGTTGCGCGAGATCCACCCAGTTATTCGGCCCGTCGAAGCCCCCGCCCTGCGGTCCGAGGTCGCTATTGGTGCGGGTGAAGCCCGATTGAACCATCATCGCGAGTGGGAGCGGCGGCGTGAACAGCGCGCCGCCCGAGCCGCTTTCGCCGTTTGGACCGCCGCCTTCCAACGTATAGCCCAGCAGTTTGAAGCGACGCCCGAAAGGCGTCAGTTGCGGAAAGGCGGTGTGACAGGTGGAGCAGGTCTGACCGGTCTGGCGCGCGAAACTCGGCAGCGCAGCGGCCTTTTCGGGGACGCCGAAATAGACGGCGAGAGCGAGAATCAAAGCGGCCGGCGCCGCGCCCCGAAGCGCCGTCAGCGCTCGAGCGCCGACGCGGATGACTTTCGCGGGATCAATCATTCCGACCATCCGATCGGTCCTCCTCAATGTCTCCCGAAGGAGCGCTTTGTTTTCCAACGCCATGTTTTCGCCTGTCGCCGGCTTGAGCGAATTTTACTCGATAAAACTCAGGTACGACGCGAGAGCCTCGACTTCATTCGAGGATAACGACCTCGCCACCTGCGGCATTGGTCTTGCCGTTGCGTGATACCCCTCGTTCCACTGCTCAAGCCGTCTTTTCACGTACTCATAAGACAGTCCGCCCAAACGCGGGATTTCGCGAATCCCTCCACCGTTCGGAGCGTGGCAGACGACGCAAGCCACGATATTGGCGTTGGGAATCCCCAGTTCGTAGATCGTCTTGCCGGCCGCGGCTAGGTCGTTGTTCCCGTCGTTGGCGGGTTGCGCCGGCTGCGCCGAAAAATAAACGGCCAGATTATTCGCCGTGTCGGGCGGGAGATTCGCGACAGCGTTCCACATGTATTTTTTCGACAAGGGGTTGTCGCGGATATGCGCAGCCAAAGCGCCAACCTGCTTCTCGATGTACTGAGCTCTTTGCCCGGCCAGACGCGGCGCCGTCGAAAATCCCTGAGCCCCGGTTCCGTGGCAGAAGGTGCAATTGCCGACGGGAAGGCCCTCTTCCGCCATAAGAGGACCGGCGGAAAAGAGCAAAATCGCCAAGGCCGCGATTTTAGAGCTGAAGTGCTTCATGATCCGAATTCTCGCACGTGATGCTTGCGTCAAAGTCCTGGCTACGTCAGGCGAACGGCTTTATTTGAGAGCGCTGACATAAGCCGCGATCGCGGAAACCTGCGCCGGGGTGAGATTGTGCGCGGTCGGCGACATGATGGCTGAAATGTCCTTGACCGAGCCTTGTCCGCGCTCTTTGTCCCACGCCCCCAAAGCCTTGACCATGTACCAATAGAGCTGGCCCGCCAGACGAGGAATCTGGCGCTGCCCCTTCCCGTCGGGACCGTGACAAGCGGAGCAGGCGGGAACGTTCGCGTCGGGCAGCCCCGTATCGAAAATGGCTTTTCCCAAGCCCACGGATTCCTTGGGCGCGCCGCCATAGGGCGGCGGGTTCAAGGATTTGAAATGCGCGGCAAGCGGACCGATCATTCCAGGGGTAAGACCATGCGTCACGTTCCGCATGACGGGGTTCACCCTGCGAGCCTCAAGAAAGGCCCGCAACTGGTTTTCGATATATTGCGGCTGCTGCCCCGCGAGGCGCGGCATGATGAAATACCCGCGAAACCCCTGCCCGGAAACTCCGTGACAGGTTTGGCAATAATTGAACTTAGCCTCGAGCACTTGAGAAGAAACGGCGCCTTTGGTTTTTTCCCCGGCGTAACCCGTTGTCGTAAAGGCTAAAACAAAGACTGCCGATTGCACCGCCAATCGTAGACCAATAGCCTTCATGATCGTCCCCTCGCGCGTTTTTTTGTTTCGCATCGGCGCCAAGCCGGTATTCCAATAATTCAAAAAGGTCCAAACTCTCGCGAATTTTCCCTCTCGTCACACGGGAGAAATATCGCGGAAGGCGGAATCCAACCTCCGTCGAATCCTATAAATTTCAGAACAGGATAACAATAGTTCTTTCCAGTTTTCAAAGGGCCGCGTGATTTCTCGACTGATGTGTGTATTTGCGCAACACTATTACCAAACGCAAATCGAATTACGAGCAGCCAACTGGGAGAAACGGCCATTTCTCGGGCCTTCCAGAGCGAAAAAGATACGCGATCCATGCAACATTACTGACGGCGAAGCCTGACGACTTGAATGATTTTTAAGAAATTGAGCCTCGATCTTGCAAAAAAGCAATGCGCTGTTAGAGTTAGGTTGGTTGTCGTCGTATAATACCGCCTAGTGGTATCGACGGGACGACGCCCAATAATTCTCGAGGATTCACGCTCTTGTCCCGCCGGCGCGCTCACATCGGTAAATTAACGAAGGCGTGGACATCACGTGCCTGAAGGCGAGCTTCCTGTTAATGGCTGGAGTTTGAATTCACACACGGTCGGATTCGGCGCGAGCATGCGTTCGTGGCGCATAATAATGGCGCATGATAATTGTGATTATGGGGGACGGGGCATGAAAGTTATCGGCGCGAGGACGCTGTCTTACGCTGTAATTCTCGCGGTTATTTTCAGCGCGGCCGTTCGCGCCGAAGACGGCAAGCCGGGCGCCCTTTCCGACAAAGAATTTCAGGCCAAGGCCGCCTATTGCCAAACCTGTCATGCTGTGGCGGCGCAGGGCTTTCGCGGGTCTTTTCCGATGCCGAGAACTCGCCGGGCAGCAGCCCGGATATATCAAGGCGCAATTACAGGCCTTCATCGAGCACCGCAGGCTGAACCCGGTCATGGGCAATGTCGCTCACGTGCTGAGCCCCGCGATGGTCGATGCCCTGACGACGCATTTCCAGCATCTCGATCCAGAGCCGTTAGGCGGCGCGCCGAAAGAACTCATTCCCGAGGGGAAAAAAATCTACGAGGAAGGCGTTCCCAGCGCCGAGGTTCCGCCCTGCGCGGGTTGCCACGGCGCCGACGCGAAAGGCCAGGATGAGTTTCCCCGGTTGGCCGGCCAGCTCGACGACTACGTTATCAACAAGCTGACCAACTGGAGCAAGGAACGCGGTCAAGACTCGAAGAATCCGGACAATTCAGCGATTATGGAGCCGATCGCGAGCAAGCTGACCAAGGAGCAGATCGCCGCGGTCGCCGCTTATGTCAGCTATCTCAAGTAATCCGGCTCAGGGTGAGATAGTCTAGCCTGTCGACCGCTGCCCCGAGGCGGTTAACGTCACGCGAGCGCGCCAGAAACACGCCTTTGCGTTTTCCGGCGTCGGAAAACCGCGTATGATGTTTGGCGGCTCCGCTTGGGCGACGTCCCTGTCTCACGGCGCGTTCTTGCCGCAAGAACCCGGCGCGCTCTGTCCCGGTCACGCCTCAAAGCTTTTTATATTCGCGCCGACAATAGAGCAGCCCCTCGCCTTCGCGGGGGACCGAGGCCTCCGCCACCGCGCCGAAGAAAATATAGTGCGAACCGACCTCCTTGACCTCGCTCAGGCGGCAATCGAAAACCGCCAGCGCCGAAGCCAACGTCGGGGCGCCGGTCAGGCGCTTTTCCCAGCGGCCATGGTCGAAACGCCCTTCCAGACGCAGACCCGTCTGCCCGGCGAAATGGTCGGCCAGAGCGCGATCCTCGCCCGTCAGCGCGTTGACGCTGAAAACGCCGTTTTCGATAAATCGCGACGCCGAGGATAGCGAGCGGTTGACGCAGACGAGCAATATCGGCGGCGCGTCGGAGACCGACGCCACCGCCGTCGCCGTCAGGCCGGCCAGGCCCGCGGGGCCATCGGTGGCGACGATATAAACCGGCGCGGCGATGCGGCTCATCGCCTGTCGAAACGCCGCGCCCGCGTCGGCTGGCGGTGCGCCGCCGCCAGCGGCCTTGGCCGACAGCTTTTTGTCGCCTGTGGCGGTACTGGTCTTTTGCGCCATTTTGTCCCTATTTCGTCCTGTCCCGCCAATCGCGTCGCGACGATCCGCGCGCGGCGCGACGGCGTAACGCCATACTACGCCCAACCCACGAAGAAAATCTTGCCGGCGATCGATTTCGCGGCCGCTCAGGCTTCATCGCGGGCGAGGCGGATTGCCGGCCGCGCGCGGCCTTGCTAAGGCTTGAGTAATCGGCGCGGGGATGCGAGTCCCGACGTCGAAGGGCGGAGCGCGATTTTCTGGACGGCGATGGAAGTTTTCATACAGCAAGTCATCAACGGCGTCACGCTCGGGTCGATCTATGGCCTGATCGCCATCGGCTATACGATGGTGTTCGGCATCATCGGCATGGTCAATTTCGCCCACGGCGACGTGTTCATGCTGTCAGCTTTCGTTGCTCTCCTGGTGTTTCTCGCGCTCGCCCAGTTTTTCGGCGTCACCTCGCTGGCCCTGTCGATGGTGCTGGCGCTCGTCGCCAGCATGGCCGTCGCCTCGCTGTGGAACTACGTCATCGAACGCGTCGCCTACCGCCGGCTGCGCGGGTCGTTCCGCCTCGCGCCGCTGATCTCGGCCATCGGCATGTCGAATTTTCTCGCCAACTTCGTCTATGTCGCGCAAGGGCCGAACAACAAGTCCATTCCCCCGATGTTCGGCGAGACGATTCAGCTCACCCATGGCGGCGCCTATGACGTCACCTTGTCCTACAAGCAGATCATGATCGTCGCCGTCACCGCCGTCCTGCTGGCCGCGTTCTGGTTTCTGGTGCAGAAGACGTCGCTCGGGCGCGCCCAACGCGCTTGCGAGCAGGACGCGAAAATGGCGGCGTTGCTTGGCGTCGACGTCGATCGCACCATCGCCCTCACGTTCGTCATCGGCGCGGCGCTGGCGGCCGTCGCCGGCTCGCTGTTCATGCTGCATTACGGCGTCGTCAAATCGAGCGACGGATTTACGCCCGGCATCAAAGCCTTCACGGCGGCGGTTCTGGGCGGTATCGGCTCGCTGCCTGGCGCCGTGTTGGGCGGTTTGCTGATCGGCCTTATCGAAACGCTCTGGGGCCAATATTTTTCATACGACTACAAGGATGTCGCGGCCTTTTCGATCCTTGCGATCACGTTGATCTTCATGCCCTCCGGCCTGTTCGGACGACCTGACGTGGAAAAGGTCTAGAGCATGCGCGACCGCCCGACGAATACGCAAGAGCAGCCCGTGCGCCCGTTGGCCGCCGCGCTCAAGCAAGGCGCGCTGGCCTTTCTGATCATGGCCGGCTTGAGCATTCCTATCCTGGCCTTGCGCGCCGAGCCCGACTTCAACAATCAACTCGCGCTGCAAACGCGCTGGCCGCTGACCCTATCCTTCTGCCTCGGCGCCTTCGTTATGCGCTTCGCCTTGACGCTCTGGAGCGCCCGCCCCAAGGCGAAAACGCGGCCCGAGGCGGCGCAAGCGCCGAAGTCGCCGCGGCGCTTAAGCGTCTACGCGGGACCCGTCGGAATAGCCGTACTGGCGATTTACCCGATCGCGATTCTCGTCACGCTAGGACCGCTTGGCGCGCTGAAATGGATCGACACGTTCGGCGTGCAAATCCTGATGTATGTGATGCTCGGCTGGGGCCTCAACATCGTCGTGGGCCTCGCCGGCCTGCTCGATCTCGGCTATGTCGCCTTTTACGCGGTGGGCGCCTACGCCTATGCGCTCCTGGCGATCCATTTTCAGCTTTCGTTCTGGCTGTTGCTGCCAATCTGCGGCGCCCTTGCGGCGCTTTGGGGGCTGGTCGTCGGCTTCCCCGTGCTGCGTCTGCGCGGCGATTATCTCGCCATCGTCACCTTGGCCTTCGCCGAAATCGTGCGCACCGTCCTGATCAATTGGGACACGCTCACGCACGGCGAAAATGGGCTGTTCTCCTATCCGAAGATCACCTTCTTCGGCCTGCCGTTCATCGCCGGGCCAAACGGCTTCGCCGCCCATTTCGGTCTGCGCTTCGCCGGCGTCCATCGCCTGATCTTCATCTACTACCTCGTTCTGGTTCTGGCTCTGCTGACCAATTTCGTCACGCTGCGCCTGCGTAAGCTGCCAATCGGACGCGCCTGGGAAGCGTTGCGCGAAGACGAGATAGCCTGCCGGTCGCTTGGCCTCGACACCACATCGACGAAACTGACCGCCTTTGCCTTGGGCGCGTTTTTCGCCGGCATCGCCGGCTGCATTTTCGCAGTGCGGCTCGAAACGGTTTCGCCCTCCAGCTTCAGTTTCACAGAGAGCGCCACCATTCTCGCCATT
This sequence comes from uncultured Alphaproteobacteria bacterium, assembly GCA_963736175.1. Lineage (GTDB taxonomy): Bacteria > Pseudomonadota > Alphaproteobacteria > Rhizobiales > Beijerinckiaceae > Rhodoblastus. Next base: position 75,095 of record CAVTNU010000005.1, read on the forward strand.
GTCGTTCTCGGCGGCGGCGGCTCGCAATTCGGCGTCGCCGCGGCGGCCGCCCTGATGATTGGCCTGACGGAGATCCTCCGCGAACTGACTTTTCTCAAGAGCCTGTTCGGCGAAGATTTCGACCCGAGCCAATATCGCATGTTGCTCGTCGGCCTGGCTCTGGTGGCGATGATGAACTGGCGTCCGCGCGGCCTCGTCGGCGCCCGCGCGCCGACGATAGCGCTTGAACGGGAACCCGCGCCGCTGACGCCGGAGGCGCGAGCATGAGCGCCGCCGCGCCGGGCGACGCGCCGCGCTGGTTCGCCGATCCCTTGCTGCGGGTCGAACATCTGAGCATGCGGTTTGGCGGACTTGTCGCCGTCAACGACGTGTCCTTCGATGTCGGACGCGGCGACATCACCGCCTTGATCGGCCCCAACGGCGCGGGCAAGACGACCTTGTTCAACTGCCTGACCGGCTTTTATAAGCCGAGCGCCGGGCGCATCGCCTTCGCGCCGAATGGCCGGCTTGACCCGAACTTCATAGAACGTCTGACAGTCAGTCCGCGCCGCGCGATACGCCGTGAAGGAACGCCGCTGTTTTTATTGGAGCGCATGGCCGATCACGAGATCGCGGAGCGCGCTCGCGTCGCCCGCACGTTTCAAAACATCCGCCTGTTCGCCGGCATGACTGTATTGGAAAACCTGATTGTCGCCCAACATAACGTCTTGATGCGCGCTTCGGGCTTCTCGCTGTTCGGCCTGTTCGGCCTGCCGGTCTATCGCAACGCGGAAGCGCGGGCGTTGAAGAAGGCGTGCGAATGGCTTGAGCGCATTGGCCTGATCGAACGCGCCAACGAACGCGCCGGCGCGCTGCCCTACGGCGATCAAAGACGACTCGAAATCGCCCGCTGCATGTGCGCCGATCCGTCGCTGCTTTGCCTCGACGAGCCGGCCGCCGGCCTGAACCCGAAGGAATCCGCCGATCTTACCGCGCTTCTGCGCGCCATCCGGGCCGATTTCGACGTCTCGATCTTACTCATCGAACATGACATGAGCGTCGTCATGGAAGTCTCCGACCATGTCGTCGTCCTTGATTACGGCGTCAAAATTTCCGACGGCACGGCAAGCGAGGTGCGCGCCGACGCAAAAGTCGTCGCCGCTTATCTCGGCGTCGCCGACGAAGAGGAATTGACGCAAGCCGAATCCGATATTGGCGTCGAGGCCGCGCCATGACCGCGCCGCTTTTGTCAGTGCAGGCGGTGAGCGCCTATTACGGCTCCGTTCAGGCGCTGAGGAGCGTCGACATCGAAGTCTCGCAGGGCGAAATCGTCACGCTGATCGGCGCCAACGGCGCTGGCAAATCGACCTTGATGATGACGATATTCGGTCAGCCGCGCGCCAAGGAAGGCCGCATCTTTTTTGAAGGCCGCGATATCACCGACCTTCCCACGCATGAGATCGCCCGCTTGCAACTGGCGCAATCGCCGGAAGGGCGGCGTATTTTCGCGCGCATGAGCGTTTTCGAGAACCTGCAAATGGGCGCCGCGCTCACCGGCTTCGCCCATTTTGCGCAGGACCTGGAGCGTGTTTTTACGATCTTCCCCAGGCTGAAAGAAAGGCAGGCCCAGCGCGGCGGCACGCTGTCGGGAGGCGAGCAGCAAATGCTCGCCATCGCCCGCGCCTTGATGAGCCGGCCCAAGCTCCTTTTGCTCGATGAACCCTCACTGGGTCTTGCGCCGTTGATCGTCAAACAGATTTTCGATGTGGTGAAGCAACTCAACCAGAGCGAGGGCCTGAGCGTGTTCCTGGTCGAGCAGGACGCCTACCACGCGCTCAAACTCGCCAATCGCGGCTATGTCATGGTCAACGGCCGGATCGCGATGAAAGGCTCTGGCGCCGCCTTGCTCGCCGACCCGCAGGTGCGCGCCGCCTATCTTGAAGGAGGCGCGCATTGAACGAGAGTTTTCTGACGGGCGATGTTTGGGTCTTTGTCGGCCTGACGCTGACGCTGGGCGGCGTCGCCGCTTTCGCCGCCGGTCGCTCGCTGGCGCAAAACTGGGGCCCGCTCTGGCTGCTCGCCCTTTACGCCCTGCCGCTGTGTTTCGGCCTGCGCTTTCTGCACTGGTCCTTGTTCGCCGAACCGTTGGACGCCCCTTATGCCGCGGCGTTGGCCTATGGCTGGGTTCTCGCGGTCGAGAGCCTTGGCTACCGCATGACCCGCGTCGCCATGATGGCGCGGCAATATCCCTGGATTTTTGCGCACAAGGGCGGGATGTTCCTGCGCCGAACCAAGAGCTGATAGCATTTAGGCGGCCTCGAGAAGTCCGCTTGCAAAGCGTGTTTCGCCGCGTGATCATTTCCAAACGAAATTTCGCAGCATTTTGAAGTCATGCTCCAGTACTCCCACGGGGCGTCCATGAACGCGAACGACGAACCCCCTCGACGCGACGGCGGCGCTTTCGCCGAAATTTTTTTCGCTTTCCTGCGCCTTGGCGCGACGAGCTTTGGCGGGCCGGTCGCGCATCTCGGCTATTTCCGCGCCGAATTCGTCGAACACCGGCGATGGCTGGATGAGGCGACTTACGCCGACATTGTCGCTCTTTGCCAATTCCTGCCCGGCCCCGCCAGCAGTCAGGTCAGCATTACGCTTGGCCTGATGCGCGGCCGCTTGCCGGGCGCGCTGGCGGCATGGCTCGGCTTCACCGCGCCGTCGGCCGTCATGATGACGGCCTTCGCCCTTGGACTCAGCGTCATTGGCGACACGCGCAACCTCGCCTGGCTGCACGGGCTGAAGATCGTCGCCGTCGCCGTCGTCGCGCAGGCGGTCTGGGGCATGGCGAAAAATCTTTGCCCGGACCGGTCAAGAGCGAGTCTAGCGGTCGCCGCCTGCGCGCTCGTGTTGGCCTTTCCCTCAAGCCTCGGTCAGATCGTCGCCATTCTTTGCGGCGCCGCGTTCGGCAAATTATTCTTGACGACCGGGCCGACCTCCGACGCCGACGCGCTGAACGTCCCGCTGACCCGTAAGACGGCGATCGCGGCGCTGGGAGCCTTTTTCGGTTTGCTGTTCGCCCTACCGCTGCTCGCCGCGGCGTCGGGCAGTCACGCGCTGGCGATGGCCGACGCGTTTTATCGGGCCGGCGCGCTGGTTTTCGGCGGCGGCCACGTTGTCTTGCCCTTGCTTCAGCAAAGCTTCGTCGATCGCGGCTTTATCGGCGACGACGCCTTCCTTGCCGGCTACGGCGCGGCGCAGGCGGTTCCTGGCCCGCTGTTCGCCTTCGCCGCCTTCCTCGGCGCCGCCGCGACGCAGACGCCCAACGGCGTGATCGGCGGACTGATCGGAACTCGTCGCGATCTATCTGCCGTCGTTCCTGTTGCTCATCGGCGCCCTGCCCTTCTGGTCCGCGCTAAGCCGCCGCGCCGGCGCGCAGGCGGCGCTGAAAGGCGTCAACGCCAGCGTCGTTGGATTGCTGCTCGCCGCGCTTTACACGCCGGTCTGGACCAGCGCGATCTTTTCGCGCGCCGATTTTTCCCTGGCGCTCGTGGCCTTTCTCGCTTTGACCTTCTGGCGCGCGTCGCCCTGGCTGGTGGTGATTTGCGGCGCACTCGCCGCGACGGCGATCAGTTGAAGCCGGCTGCCAGGCACTTAACCAGAGACCTTCGATCAAACAAATAGTTAAGGCAGGCATTTTGGAAATGCTGGAACACCGGCACGGAAGTTTCGCTTAAATCATTTGACGCGCCTTTTGGTCAATACATGCGCGATGTCATTGTTTCGTTCGCCAACGAGCATAACTAGAAAAGGCCAAGACTTCGACGCGATGGCGTGATTCTGCTTTTGTGTGAGAAGCGCTGTTGCGTGTGACTGTCTTGCGCCAGGCAAAAGACAGGAGAGTGCGATGCAAATATCAAATTTAGCGGGATGCTTGGTCATTTCGTTCGGGCTTGTAGGTTATATCGGCGGCGCGAGGGCGCAGGGGGTTGCGGAAGGACCGAAGGGGTCCATCGAGCGTTTTTGCGCGCCGAATGACAAGATGGCCGAACATCAAGCCCGATTTGCCGAGCATTTGGCGAAGCATCTGGATTTGAGCGAGGCGCAAAAAACTCAGTTCAAGGCGTTTCAAGACGCCAGGGTCAAGCAGATCGAATCCGTGAAAACCCGCCTGTGCGGCAGCAAGCCCGACCTTTCGACCTTTGAAGCGAGGCTGAAATTCCACCAAACCTATCTGGAAGACCGGTTGGAAGCGGTTAAGGCCGAAAACCCGCAATTGATCGCCTTCTACAAAAGTCTTTCGGCCGAACAACAGGCCAAATTCGACCGCGCGAGCGAGCGAATTGGCAAACGACGCGGCCATTGAGGTTGACTTGACCGCCTAATTCTCGGACTTCAGGAGGATCAAATGATTTTTGCGCGTTTTTCCATTGCGGCGCTCGCCGCTTCAATGCTGGCGGCGACGCCGATCGCGGCGGCGCCGACGAGCCTACCCAAACCGCGGATCGAAACCCAAAGCTTTCATATCGAACAGGCGCGTTATCACCATCGGCGCCATATTCGTCGCCATCGCCACGGCGGCGGCGACGCGGCGGCCGCCGCGATGTTTGGAGCGATCCTCGGCGGCGTGATGTCGAACGGCTGCTACTTCAACGATTGCGGCTATGACTATGGCTACGGCGGATATGGCGGCTGGGGCGGCCGCGGACGCGGCGGTCATGGCGGAGGCGGTCATGGCGGAGGCGGTCATGGCGGAGGCGGTCATGGCCACGGCGGCCGTCACTGAAGCCAGAGATCGACGGGGCGCAGTCAAATAGCGCCGCCGCATAGGTAGAACAGGCGCGCTTCCAATAGTCCTTTCCTTCCGGCCTTCCAGAAGGAAAGAATTTTTGCGCGCCACGCCTGGAGCATATGAGAACAACATGCTCTGAACCGACGAAAAGCCATTGAAATGCCCGGGCGAGACAGCCACAATCCCGGGCGAGCGCCGCTGGCGGCGCGAGGAGCAGGCGTCCATGCAAAAAGCTGTTTTCGTTGGCGCGCTGACCGCCGGTTTGCTCCTGTCGGGCGTTGTCCAAGCGCAGATCAAACTTGGAATCGGCGGCCCCATCACCGGCAATGACGCGGTATTCGGCGCGCAATTGAAAAACGGCGTCGAGCAAGCAGTCGAAGACATCAACGCCGCTGGCGGCGTGCTTGGCCAGAAGATCGTCCTCAGCGTCGGCGACGACGCCGGCGATTCCAAACAAGGCCGCTCGGTCGCCAATAAATTCATCGGCGACGGCGTCACCTTCGTGATCGGCCATTTCAATTCCTCCGTCACCATGCCGGCGTCGGAAGCCTACAGCGAAGCCAATGTGCTGGAAATCACACCGGCTTCGACCAATCCGCAGATCACCGAGCGCGGCCTCGTCAATATTTTCCGCACCTGCGGACGCGACGATCAACAGGGCAGCGTCGCCGCCGCCTATTTGCTCGCCCATTTCAAGGGCAAGAAAGTCGCTTTCGTCCACGACAAGTCGACCTACGGCAAAGGTCTCGTCGATGAAACGCGCAAGGTCCTCAGCGCCGGCGGCGTCAACGACGTGCTTTATGAAGGCATTAACAAGAACGAGAAGGATTTCTCCGCCGTCGTGTCGAAGATTAAATCGGTCGGCGCCGAAGTGGTGTTTTTCGGCGGCGTGCATACCGAGGGCGGATTGCTGATCCGCCAGATGCGCGATCAAGGCGTCACCGCCATCCTGATGGGCGGCGACGGCATCGCCGCCGAAGAATTCGCCGCCATCGCCGGCCCCGGCGTCGAGGGCAGTTTGATGACCTTTCCACCCGATCCACGCCAGCGCCCGGAAGCGGCCGAGGTGGTCAAACGTTTCCAGGCGAAGAAATTCAATCCGGAAACCTACACGCTCTATTCCTACGCCGCCGCGCAGGTCATCAAGCAGGCGATCGAAACCGCCAACTCGGTCGATCCGACGGAAGTCGCCACCGTTATGCATTCGGGCCGCGCCTTCAAGACGGTGATCGGCGATTTGTCGTTCAACCAGAAGGGCGACGTCAACCGCGCCGATTACGTCGTGTACGAATGGCGTAAGGGACCGGACGGTCGGATCGGCTACACGCAGGCGACGAAATGATCGGCGCTTTACTGTGAGAGACCTGAGCTCAGCTTGAATACGGCGCCGGTTTTTTGCGGCGGAATATACGACGAAAGACCAATATTTCAGCGCCTTTCCGCGTCATGCGAAAAATGCATGCCAGATAGGCAAATAGAGCGTGGCGAAAATTGTAAAAAAATCGATGTTTTCGTTGTCGATTTATAGTTAAATAATACGACGCATATTTGATATATACATATTTTATATTCGCAGCATCGCTATAACCTCTGTCTATGCGGCACAGCGCCGCATGTATCCATGCAACAAACAGCTAATTGCGCCGACGCGGGGCGTTTCTAAAGGTTGCGCCGCCTGGCGATAGCCGCGCTTGCTCTCGCCTTTTCGCGCTTAGGCGGCGGCAAAATATAACGAACACATTGGGCAGGAGTATGCAATGAACAGCGCCGCCTCTTCCGTCAACATCAAGGACAGTTCAGCCAATCCCGCGCCGCTCGGCCTGTGCGCCTTCGGCTTGACGACGATTCTTCTCAATCTGCACAACGCCGGCTTTTTTGCTCTGAACGAAATGATTCTGTGCATGGGCCTGTTCTACGGCGGAATCGCCCAGATCATCGCCGGAACATTGGAAGCTAAGAAGGGCAACACGTTCGCAACCACCGCTTTCGTATCCTACGGCAGTTTCTGGATGGTGCTGGCCGGGATGGCGATCCTGCCGAAACTGCTCGGCGCGGCGCCGCTGCCGGCCAACGTCTGGGCTTGGTGGCTCGGCGTTTGGGGCCTGTTCTCCGTGCCGCTATTCATCGCCACCTTCGCCCTGAACCGGGCGTTGCAGATCGTGTTCGGCACGCTGCTGGTTCTGTTCGCGCTGCTGGTGCTGCATTTCGCCACGCCAGGCGACACCCTGTTCGGCGCGATCGCCGGCTATGAAGGCGTGCTTTGCGGCGCGCTCGCCACCTATACCGGCCTCGCCCAAGTCATCAACGAGGCCTTCGGCCGCGCCGTCTGCCCGCTCGGACCGATGAAGAAAGCTGAACCGGTCGAATTGGCGCTGGCCAAAGCGGCCTGATCGAAAACGCAATTCATTTCGTGCGATAAGTTGAAAAACGCCCGCCGGTCCGCCCGGCGGGCGTTTTTTCGCCATTGTGTCGCCGCAGATTTGACCGCGACCATCGCGCCGACGACACTTCCGTCAGCGCGAGAGACGTACGGCGCCTTTGTCCGCGACGATTAGCGCGCGGACCCGATTAAAGGAGCGCGGCATGACGACGGCAATCGATCTCGACGCCTATCTCAAACGTTTGCAATGGCGCGAAGGCGTCGAGGCGACGCTGACGACGCTGGAAAAGCTCCTGCGCGCGCACATGTCCGCCATTCCCTTTGAAAATTTCGATGTGCTTCTTGGCAGGCCGGTGAGGCTCGACCTTGACAGCGTCCAGGACAAGCTGGTCCGCTCGCGCCGGGGCGGCTATTGCTTCGAGCACGCCACGCTTTTCGCGGCTGTTCTCGAAACGCTCGGTTTTCAGCCCGTTCGTCATTCCGCGCGCGTCGTGCTGTTCTTCCCTCGCCAGGACTCGCCACGCACGCACATGTTCCTCACGGTCGAGTTGCCCGAGGGCGCGTTCGTGCTGGACCCGGGCTTCGGCGGTCCGGCGCCGTTGTTTCCGGTTCCGCTCGAAAACGGCGCGACGAGCTCAAACGGGACGGCCACGCATTGCATGATTCGTGACGGCGACGCCTGGATCTTGCGCGCCGGCGCCGGAGACAAGCCCACGGACGCCTGGGTGTCGACATTGGAGCGCGATTACCCGGTCGACTTCGAAATGGCCAACCATTTCACCGCGACCCATCCCCGCTCGCCGTTTGTCAACCGGATCATGATGAGCCGGTTCACCGAGGACGGGCGCGTCACCATCCTGAACCGCGAGGCCGCGATACAAAAGGGCGACAAGCGCCACGCCATCCAACTTGCCGATCGCGTCGCCTTGCGGTCGTTCGTGAACGAGCATTTTGGTTTCGATCTTCCCGAGATCGAGCAGATTTGCGTCCCCGCGATTCCGGAATGGAGCTGAGCCGCCGAAAAAACGGCGCGCCTTAGCCCAAATTGGCTAACGACGGGAAATGCTCCAGCAGCCAGTAGCTGGCGTCCTGCATTCCACCGGTCAGAAAGCCGATGCCGGTCAGGATCAGCAGCGCGCCGATGACGCGCTCGACTGCGCCGAAATGCTGGCGAAACCGCTTGAGGAATTTGACGAAAGGCTCCATCGCCAGCGCGACGACGAGAAAGGGAAAACCGAGTCCCAGCGAGTAGACCGCCAACAGCCCCGCCCCCTCGTAGACCGTCTCCTGCGTGCCGGCGACGGCGATGATGGCGGCCAGGATCGGGCCAAGGCATGGGGTCCAGCCGAAGGCGAACGCCAGCCCCATCACATAGGCGCCCCAAAGCCCGACCGGCTTTGGCGGCGAGACGCGTTTTTCCCGATAGAGCCAGGAAAGTCGAAACGCGCCGACAAAGTGAAGCCCCATGGCGATGATGGCCAGCCCCGCCAGTTTCGCCAGCAGCGGCAGATGCGCGCGCACGCTTTGCCCAAGCACCGACGCTGTGGCGCCGAGCAGGACGAACACCGTCGAAAAGCCGAACACGAACAGCAGCGCGGCGATGACGATATCGCGTTTTGCCCGCGACGAGCCGCCGTCCGCCAGCTCCTCAATGGTTACGCCGGCGATGAACATCAGATAGGGCGGCGCCAAAGGCAGAACGCAGGGGCTGAGGAAGGACAGCAACCCGGCCGCCGCCGCCGCTGAAATCGTGACATTGCTCGCCATGTTTCTCGCCTGTTGAAAAGCAGCTCGTTTGATAGCCTAATGTTTATGGTTTGGAAAAGCGCAAAGGATATGGCGCCGTTGCAAAATCTTCTCACCGACGTTCCCGGCCTGAAAGTCGGCTCGGCGCATGACGGCGCATTGGCTTCCGGCGTCACGGCGGTCATTTTCGATACGCCCGCCGTCGCCTCAATCGCCGTCCTCGGCGGGGCGCCGGGCCTTTCCGACACGGCGCTGCTGGAGCCGGAAATGACGGTGGAGCGCATTGACGCGCTGACGCTTTCGGGCGGCTCGGCGTTTGGGCTTGACGCCTGCGCCGGCGTAAAGGCGGCGCTGCGCGAGGACGGCCGCGGTTTCGCCATCGGCGACGTTCGCGTGCCGATCGTTCCTGGCGCCATCCTGTTCGATCTCGCCAACGGCGGCGACAAGACCTGGAGCGGCCCCTCGCCATACTGGCGCCTTGGCTACGAGGCCGCGCGCGCCGCCGGCGCCGCCTTCGCGCTGGGAACGCTAGGAGCGGGTTATGGCGCGACAACAGCCGATCTCAAGGGCGGGCTCGGCTCGGCCAGCGCGGCGACGTCAACCGGCGACCGGATCGGCGCGCTCGTCGCGGTCAACGCCATAGGCTCGACGATCATGGGAAACGGCCCGCATTTCTGGGCGGCGCCTTACGAAAGAGACGACGAATTCGGCGGGCGCGGTTGGCCCAAAGCGTTCGACCCGGCAATGCTGGCGTTGCGGCTGAAAGGCTCGGCGCCGCAAAACACCACGATCGCCATCGTCGCCGTCGACGCCGTCCTGACCAAAGCGCAGGCCAAACGCCTCGCCATCATGGCGCATGACGGTTTGGGACGCGCCCTGCGTCCCGTTCACGCTCCGCTCGACGGCGACGTGGTGTTCGCCGCCGGCACCGGCGCCAGCGGCAAACGGCCAGATCCGCGCGCGCTTACCGAAATCGGCGCGCTCGCCGCCGATTGTCTGGCGCGCGCTATCGCTCGCGCGGTTTATGAGGCGACGCCCCTGCCGTTCAAGGGCGCATTGCCGAGCTGGCGCGGCAAATTTGGTTAGGCTTTTTCTCATGAAACGCCCGAACGCCGGGGCCGCTGATCCGCGGCGGACCGACACGCCGGTTTTTTCAGGCGCCGACGAAGCGCATCAAGCCGTCGCGATATAGTCGCGCATGGCGCGATGTTCGGTTTCAATCAATTCCAGACGATGCTTGACGACGTCGCCGATCGATACGACGCCCGCCAGCCTTCCGTTTTTGATCACCGGAACGTGACGGAATCGGCGTTCGGTCATCAATTCCATCACGGCTTCGATCGAAGTGTCCTCTTGCGTGGTGACGACCTTGGTCGTCATGTGCTTCGAGATCGCTTCCTGCAGGACGCCGGCAGCGTGCTGGCCGACGGCGGATACGATATCGCGCTCCGACAAAATCCCCAAAACGTCGCCGTCGCCGCTGGAGACGATCACCGCGCCGATGCGCCGCGCCGTCATCAAGGCGGCGGCTTCCTGCAAAGTGCGATGCGGCTGCATGGTGGCGACGTCATGACCTTTCAAGGCGAGAATAAGCGCTACCGTCATGGTCAATTCCTCCTCGATGTGTTGGGACCCGCTACGATAAGGAAAAAGGGGTCGCCCATTTCGCTATAAGTCGTAACAATTCCCGCGGGTTTAGCACCCGTCTCTTTGTGAGGATGGCGCCGTTCTCCCCTGCGCGCAAGTGTGGCGGAAAGAGTGTCCGGCGCGCGCCAACAGTCGCGGCGAACGCTCGGCAATATTCAGGTGCGGGCGCGATCGAACCAGGAAAACAACAGGAATCCCGCGAGGAACCCGCCGACATGCGCCTCCCAGGCGACCGGCGATTGCGACATCCCCAGCGGTTGCGCAGCCATCCCGAAAATCAGATTGGAAACGAACCAGACGGCGAGAAAGCCGAAAGCGCGCGGATTGCGCAAGGTCGCCGTGATCGAGCCGCGGCTTCGCCACGGGCTTGGCTCCCCGCCGTAAAGCGCGGAGCCGGGTTCGAAAATGAAACGCGCCGCAGCGCCCATAAATCCGGATATGGCGCCCGAGGCGCCAATCATCGGCACGAAAGAAAAAACATCCGTCACCCACATCGCCAAAGCGCCGGCGACGGCGCTGACCGCGCCGAGCGCCAGAAAACGCCGCGCGCCGACGCGCCTCTCGACCGCCGATCCAAATGCGGCCAACCAAAAGGCGTTAAAGGAAAAATGCACCCAGTCGCCATGCAAAAAAGCGTAGGTCAGCGTTGTCCACAACGCCGTAACAGGCTGCGACGCCGCGAGAAAATAGCGGGCGATTTCGGCCTCGTCCGCCGATCGCGCCTCGATTTGCGACACATGCGCGAGTACGCCCGCCGGATCGAAAAGAAGCGTGAGCCGCGCCGGCGTGAAGGCGAAACGGGCGACCAGATCGAAATCGGTTTCCGCTGTCAGCAATCCACGTCCGGCCTGAAGTGCCAGCATCGCGGCCAACAGCGCCAGCGTCGCTCCCGGCATGTTGAAGATCGGCTCTCTTGCGTATTTGTCCATGGATCGGCCTGAGTCGTCAGCTGGCGTGGAGACGCAGCTAAAACATATTCCGACGAAATTGGCTGATTTTTTTGATCGAAAAAGGACGCTGACGCAAAGAAAAAGGGAGAGCCGGAGCAGGCTCTCCCTTTTTTGCGGATGTTTCCGCGAGCAACAGGCGTCGCCGGAGCTGTGCGCGCCTTACTTATTGCATTGCGGTTTTGCGGGGCAGCCTTGTCTCCGCCCGAGCCAGAGAGGTGCAAGGCGCCGCATCCACAAAACCAGATACCGTCCAAGTTTTACCGCATCCGCGTCTCGAACACATTCGCGTTTCGATGGAGAAACTTTGCCTGAAATACGCGCGCCAAGCAACAGCAAGCCCCCGTCAAGGTTAATCTATTTGCTAGACACTGTAAGCGCCATGTAATGCTTCCGTTACGTAAGCTTAGAATATTCATTGCCATTTCAGTCCATTAAAAGACGCCCGTCTTTAAGGATGATGGTTGCCGCGGAGTAAATTTCCCGCCTTGAACGATGCCCAAAGCGCGATCCGGCCCAAAATCGTTAAGATTCGCGCCGTTCCATTTTCGCACAGAAAGGTCTGGCCCCGATCTGGCAACCACGTCCGCCAAATGGAATTTTTGCGCCAAGCTGCGTCGAAGCCGGACAGCCTTGCGTCAAACCAATTCCGACATCGGACGACGAGGCGAAAAGATGCGGCAGGCGGCGACGCAGGAACTCTACGATTACTGGAACCGCTTGCGCGGCGCCCGGCTCTCGCCCGAACGCAGCGAAATCAACCCGTCCGACATCCGTCACATCCTGGCGGACACGATGATTCTGGAAGTCGACGACGAACGGCAATACCCGCTGCGCATCACCGGCGCGCGGCTGAACGCCCTGTTCCTCGACGAACAGAAAGGGCGCTCCTTTGTCAATCTGTTCGCGCCGTCCGAACGGTCCAGCGCCAGCGCCATGATCGCTTCGGTGATCGACGACTCAAAGCCGATTGTCGCCGGCCTCAGCGCCGCTCCGGAAGGCGAAAAACCGCTGTCGCTCGAACTTCTGCTGCTGCCGCTGCGCCATAACGGCAAGACACACGCGCGACTGCTCGGCGCCTTGTCGCCTTTGGCCCTTCCCTCATGGCTGGGTCTGCGTCAGGTTGAGCATCTGAACCTGACCTCGATGCAATTCATCGACGAGGACGAAGCCGATATGTCCACGCCGATCTTTGGATTTCCCGATCGCCACGAACCTGTGGCGACGCCGGCTGAACTGGCCGCGCGCCCCAAGCGCCGGGGACGGTTCTTCATCATCGCAGGCGGACGCAACGGATCGCGGTCCGACCTGGCGAAATAGGCGGCGGGGCCCTCGCCCTACGCGCTTCGCACGCCGATCCGCTTGATTTCCCATGTCAGTTCGACGCCACTGGCGGCTTTGACCTTTTCGCGCACAAGATCGCCCAGGTCTTCGATGTCGGCGGCGCTGGCGGCGCCTCGATTGATCAGAAAATTGCAATGCATCGGCGAGACTTGCGCGTCGCCGAGGACAAGGCCTCGGCAACCGGCCGCATCGATCAATCGCCACGCCTTCTCACCCGGCGGATTCTTGAACGTCGAGCCGCCGGTCTTCTCCTTGATCGGCTGCGAGGCTTCGCGCGCCGCGGTGATCTTGTCCATTTCGGCCAGGATCGCGTCCGTGTCGCCGGAGCGGCCTTCAAACAGCGCGCTGGTGAAAATCACGTCCTCGGGCGCCTCGCTGTGGCGGTAGGAAAAGCCCATGTCGGCGTTGGAAAAAACCCTGAGGGCGCCGGAGCGGTCGACGCCGCGCGCCTCGATCAGTACATCCTTGGTTTCCCCGCCATGCGCGCCCGCGTTCATCCGCAAGGCGCCGCCGATGGCGCCGGGAATGCCGCGCAAAAAGGCGAGGCCGTCGACGCCAGCTTCGGCGGCGGCGCGGGCGACGCGCATGTCCGGCGCGCAGGCGCCCGCCCGCAAGCGCTGGCCGTCGAGAATTTCGATCTCGCCGAAAGCCTTGCCGCCAAGCCGGATCACCACGCCTTTGACGCCGCCGTCGCGCACGATCAGATTGGAGCCGAGGCCGATGGTCGTCACCGGAATTTCGGCGGGCAGGGTCTTTAGAAAATAGGCCAGATCGGCTTCATCCGCCGGCGAGAACAGCACTTGCGCCGGCCCGCCGACGCGAAACCAGGTGTAAGGCGCCAATGACTGGTCGGCGGCGAGGCGGCCGCGCAATTGCGGCGTCAGGGCGGCGATCTTGTCGGCTAGACTGATTTGTTGCGCGCTCACGCCAAAATCCCCTTCAGCCATTGTCGCAAGGCCTGCCGGCCCGCCGCGTTCGCGCGTTCGCCATGCTCGATCGCCTGGGCGCGAAGATCGCGCGGATCGAGCCCTTCCTTGGCCAGTTCGCAGGCGTGACCGATCAGCCAGGCTTCAAGCTGGGACGGCTGGACCTCGACATGAAATTGCAGCCCAAGCGCATAATCGCCGAGCGCAAAGGCCTGATTGGGACAGGCCGGCGTCGACGCTAGGCGAACGCCGCCCGTCGGCAATTGCAGATTGTCGCCGTGCCAGTGCAGCACGGGAACCCCCGCGAGCGCCGCCAGCGGCGAGGCCACGCCCTCGCTCGTCAACTCGATCGAGCCATAGCCGATTTCCTTGGCCGGCCCCGGCGCGACGCCGGCGCCCAGAGCGGCCGCCATCATTTGCGCGCCAAGACACAGGCCAAGAGTTGGGCGGCGCGCTTCGAGGCGCTTGCGAACGACGTCCAGCTCCTGTCGCAGGAATGGATAGGCTTCGGTTTCGTATACGCCGATCGGCCCGCCCAGCACGAGCAACAGATCGCAATCCTGCGCCGCCTGCGCCGGCAGCGGCGAAACGCCGGCCTCGACATAGCTCAGGCCGCAGCCGAATTCGTTCAACAGCTCCGCCAGAACGCCGGCGTTTTCAAATGCGACGTGACGGACAGCCAGGCAGCATTTGCGCGCCGACGTCATTGGTTGTCCCCGGCTTCGAGCTGGCCGGGCAGCGCATAGGCCCATTGCGTGATGTTGCCGGCGCCGAGAAAGACGACGAAATCGCCGGGCTTGGCCAGGCTCCGGATCATTCCCGGCAAGTCTTCAGGCGCGCGCAACGCCAAGGCCTGACGATGGCCATGCGCTTTGATCGCTTCGACCAGGGCTTCCTTGTCGACTCCCGGCAGCGGCGCCTCGCCCGCCGAATAGACATCCGCGACGATGACGCAGTCGGCGTCATTGAAACAGGTGGCGAATTGATCGAACAGCGATTGCAGGCGCGAGTAGCGATGGGGCTGCGCCACGGCGATCACCTGATTGCGCGTCGAGGCGCGCGCGGCGCGCAGGACGGCGGCGATCTCGACGGGATGATGGCCGTAATCGTCGAAAATCGACGCGCCATTCCATTCGCCGGTCTTGGTGAAGCGGCGTTTAACGCCGCCGAACGCGGCCAGGCCCTTGCGGATATTGTCGACGCTGACGCCAAGCTCATAGGCGACCGCGATGGCCGCCGTGGCGTTGAGCGCATTGTGATGGCCGGGCATCGGCATGACGAGATCGGGCAGCGCGACCTCCCGCCCGTGCAAGCGGTCGCGGATCGTCACGTTGAAGCGCGACACGCCGCCAGCCAAATCGATATTCGACAGGCGCACGTCGGCTTGCGGATTCTCGCCATAGGTGACGACGCGTCGATCCTCGATCTTGCCGACCAACTCCTGCACGGTGACGTGATCGAGGCACATCACCGCGAAACCATAGAAGGGCAGGTTCTCGACGAAGGCGCGGAAGGCCTCCTTGATGGCGTCGAAGGTCTTGAAGTGGTCGAGATGCTCGGGATCGATATTGGTGACGACAGCGACGTCAGCCGGCAATTTCAAAAAAGTGCCGTCGCTTTCGTCCGCCTCGACCACCATCCATTCGCCAGCGCCAAGCCGGGCGTTCGTCCCGTAGGCGTTGATGATGCCGCCGTTGATCACGGTGGGATCAACGCCGCCGGCGTCGAGCAGCGTGGCGACCAACGACGTCGTGGTGGTCTTGCCGTGCGTGCCGGCGACCGCGACGCATTGTTTCAGGCGCATCAGTTCGGCCAGCATTTCAGCGCGCCGCACGACCGGCAGGCGCTTTTCGCGCGCGGCGGCAAGTTCGGGATTGTCGCGCTTGATCGCGGTGGAGACGACCACCACCGCCGCGTCGCCAAGATGGGCCGCGTCATGGCCGACGAAAATCCGCGCGCCCTTTTCGCGCAGGCGCTTGACGTTGGCGTTCTCGGAGGCGTCCGACCCCTGCACCTGATAGCCAAGATTGAGCAGGACCTCGGCGATGCCCGACATGCCGATGCCGCCGATGCCAACGAAATGAATAGGGCCCAGATGACTCGGCAGTTTCATTTCAGTTTATCTCCGTTCGGCGTTATTCCGCCCACCGCGCGGCGACGAAAGACGCCCTAAAATGGAGACGAAACAGCCTATTGCCGCATCGCCACCTTCAACACCAGATCAGCCAGCCGCTCGGCGGCGTCGGGAATTCCCGCGCTCTTGGCCGCTTCCGCCCGTCGCGTCAAGTCCTGCGGGTCATTGAGCGCATTTTCCAGCCGCTCCGCCAACCATTGCGGCGTGAAATCGACCTGCGCCACAAGATCGACCGCCCCCGTCCGCGCCAGTTGGGCGGCGTTCGCGGCCTGATCGGCGTCAAGCGCGAAGGGAAACGGCACCAGGATCGCCGGACGCCCGATCGTCGCCAGTTCCGACACGGTCGAAGCGCCGGCGCGGGCGATGACCAGATGGGCTTCGGCCATCCGTTGCGGCAGATCGTCGAAAAAACCCTTCGCCTCAAACTCGAGACCGAGGCGCTGATAGGCCTCGTTGACGCGCGCCAAATCCTCGCCGCGCGCCTGCTGCACTATATACAGGCGCGAGCGCGCGGACGGATCAAGCAGCTCCAACGCGGCGGGAACGATATCGGCCATGACCCGCGCGCCCTGCGAGCCGCCGGTGACGACCAGCCGCAGCCTGCCGTCCTGGACGCCGGGAAAGGGCGTTCGCGCCGCGCTCAAGACATTGGGACGCACGGGGTTGCCGACATGCCGGGCTTTGGCGCGGATAGATGGCGAAACGCCGCCAAGTTCCGGAAATCCAGTGGCGATCACGTTGGCGTGGGCGGCGAGAAACCGGTTGGCTCGACCCATGACGGCGTTCTGTTCGTGCAAAACCAGCGGCACGCCCAAGAACGACGCCGCCAGCGCCGGCGGCACGGTGGGATAACCGCCAAACGCCACAAGCGCGCGCGGGTTCAGCTTGCGGAGCAGCTTTATTGCTTCGAGTGTTCCCCAGCCGAGGGTCAAGGCGGCCTGCGCCTTGGCGAAGACCGAGCCGCCGGTCGGCGTCGCGGCGCTGACCTGATGGATCGCCTGGGCCGGAAATTCTCCGCCATATTTCAACGCCCGTTCGTCAGTGACGAGTTCGACGCGCGCGCCGCGCGCCGCAAGCGCCACAGCAAGGGCCTGCGCCGGAAACAAATGGCCGCCGGTCCCACCAGCGGCCAACACGATCGGATCGTCATTGCTCATGCCCAATTCGTTTGCGCCCCTTGTGCGGTCATCGCCCCTTGCGTCTCGTACATCACCGCCGAATGCGGCCGCTTGCGCGTCAACGCCACTAGGAAGCCCATGGCCAGCGCCAGCGATATGAGCGACGAACCGCCATAGGAAATGAACGGCAGCGTCATGCCCTTGGCCGGCATCAGATGCAGGTTGACCGACATATTGATCGAAGCCTGGATGCCGAACAACATGATCAATCCGGCGGCGGCGAAGCGGCAGAACGGGTCTTCATTGGCTGCGGCCTTGATCAGGCCGCGCAGCACAATAAACGCGAACAGGCCGACAATCGCGACACAGAACAGAACGCCGAACTCCTCGCCCGTCACCGCGAAAATGAAATCAGTATGGCTGTCCGGCAGAATGCGTTTCAACGTCCCCTCGCCTGGCCCCTTGCCCAGCCAGCCGCCAGCGATGAAGCTGTCGAGCGCGGTGTCGACCTGAAACGTGTCAGCGACGCCGCCGCTTTGCCCCGGATCGATGAAGTGGAGAATGCGCTCGCGCACGTGCGGCACGAATTTATAGGCGAGCAAGACGCCGCTGACGCCGATCCCGCCGATGCCGCCGACCCAGAACCAATGCAGGCCGGCCATGAAAAACAGCCCGGTCCAGACCAGCGATACGAGCATGGTCTGACCGAAGTCGGGCTGAAGCAACAAAGGCGCGACGGTGACGGGGAACAGCAGCAACGCCAGCAGATTGCCCGGCACGTCGCGTCGCCGCGCGCCTTCGGAAAAAGCCCAAGCGGCGAGAATGACGAAAGCCGGCTTGATGAATTCGGACGGTTGGACGCCGAAAATCCAACGCCGCGCGCCCTTGACTTCGTGCCCGAACAGCAGCGCGGCGATGATCAACGCCATGCTGACGACATAGACCGCCAAAGCGACGCGCCGCACCTGACGCGGCGGCAGGAAGGATGCGCCGACCATGACGACGAGCGCCGGAATCAGGAACTCCACCTGTCGATTGACGAAATAAAACGTCGACAGATGCAGACGATCGGCGACCGGCGGCGAACCCGCCATGATGAGTACGAGGCCGAGGACGATCAAGGCCCCGATCGCCGCCAGCTGCCACCGATCGATGGTCCACCACCAATCGGAAATGACCGAACGTTCCGCGCGAGAAACCATCAGACTTCTCCTCAAGCCCCGTGGGCGGCGATCACCGACCGGACGATATCGCGGAACGCCGCGCCGCGAATTTCGAAATTGGCGAATTGATCGTAGGAAGCGCAGGCCGGCGACAACAAAACCGCCGGCTCGCGCGCCGGCGACGCCAGAGCGTCGCGCGCCGCCGCCGCCACCGCTTTATCGAGCGCGCCGCAAAGTTCGAAGGGAACAGATCCGCACAGCGTCCGCGCGAAATCGTCCGCCGCGGCGCCGATCAGATAGGCCTTGCTGATGCGGGAAAACAATGGCCGCAACGGCTCGATGCCGCCTTCCTTGGCCTTGCCGCCGACGATCCAGAAAATATCGGAAAAGCTGAGCAAGGCTTTCTCGGCGGCGTCAGCGTTGGTCGCCTTGCTGTCGTTGACGAACAGGACCTTGCCGAGCGCGCCGACCTGTTCCATGCGGTGGGCGAGTCCGGGAAAGCTCCGCATGGCCGCGCCGATTTCGGCGCTCGCAAGCCCATACGCCGCGCAGGCGGCGAAGGCGGCTGCGGCGTTCTGGCCGTTATGGGCGCCGCGCAGCGACGCGACGCCAGCAAGATCGACCAGGGTCTCGACGCCCGCTTCGGCGCTGACTCGCTTCAGCGCGCCGTCTTCATAGAAGATCGCGCCCGCCGCGTCTTGCCGGCGCGACGATATGGCGACGACGGCGTGATGGCGATCAACAAGGCGGCGCGCGATGGCGCGCGAGAATTCGTCGTCGACGCCGACGACCGCGAGATCGGCGGCGTCGACGAGACGCTCCTTGATCGCCGCGTAATTGTCCATCGAGCCATGCCGGTCGATATGATCGGGCGTCAAATTGAGCAGCACGCCGACGCTCGATTTGAGCGATGGCGTCAAATCGATCTGAAAGGTCGAACATTCGACGACATGCACGCGTCTTTCGTCCGGCTGCGCCAATTCGAGAATCGGCACGCCGATGTTGCCGCCCATCTGCACATCGCGTCCGCAGGTCCGCAGAATATGGGCGATCAGCGCCGTGGTGGTCGATTTGCCATTGGTGCCGGTGATGGCGATGAACGGCGCATGAGGCGCAAGACGCGCTCGTTCGCGGCAGAACAATTCGATATCGCCGATGATTTCGACGCCAGCGGCGCGAGCCTTATCCACGGTCCAATGCGGCGTTGGATGGGTCAACGGCACGCCGGGCGACAGCACGAAGGATGCAAATTGCGACCAGTCGGCTTGAGCAAGATCGACCAGGGTCACGCCTTCGGCCTGCGCTTTGGCGCGCGCGGCATCTCCGTCATCCCAGGCGGCGACCGCGGCGCCTCCGGCGATCAGCGCGCGCGCCGTCGCCAACCCCGATCCGCCAAGGCCGAACAGGGCGACCTTCTCGCCTTTGCAGGACAAGGCCGGAATCATCAGCGCACCTTGAGCGTCGTCAAGCCGATCAACGCCAGCACGAAGGCGATGATCCAAAAGCGCACGACAACCTGCAATTCAGACCATCCAAGCTGTTCGAAGTGGTGATGGATCGGCGCCATCTTGAACACGCGCTTGCCCGTGGTCTTGAAGGACACGACCTGCACGATCACCGAAAGCGCTTCGAGCACGAACAAACCGCCGACGACCGCCAGAACGATTTCATGCTTCACCGCCACCGCGATGGCGCCGAGCATGCCGCCCAAAGCCAGCGAGCCGGTGTCGCCCATGAATATCTGCGCGGGTGGAGCGTTGAACCACAGGAAGCCTAAGCCGGCGCCGATCACCGCGCCGCAGATCACCGCCAGTTCGCCGGTGCCCGGCACGAAATTGATGACGAGATAATGGGCGAAGATCGCGTTGCCGGCGAGATAGGCGATCAACGCGAAAGCGCCGGCGGCGATCATCACCGGCACGATGGCGAGACCGTCGAGGCCGTCGGTCAGATTGACGGCGTTGCCGGCCGAAACCACGACAAAAGCGGCGAACGGCAGGAAATACCATGACAGGTCGACGATCCAGCCGTGAATGAAAGGCGCCGCCAGTCTCGTCGCGGGCGAGGGCGCCTCGAACGGCGCGACGAAGGCGTGGAAGAAATCGTACAGCGAATTCACCGGGCCGCTGGCGCTGGCGCACATCATGAAATAGGCCGCCAGCAAGGCGATGGCCGCCTCCAGCGCAAGGCGGGCGCGCCCGGAAAAGCCGTTGTGGCTTTGCCGGGTGACTTTCAGATAATCGTCATAGAAGCCGATGGCGCCAAAGCCCAAGGTGACGAACAAAACGATCCATACGTAAGCGCTTTTGGGACTTGCCCACAAAAGGGTCGAAACCAGCATGCCGGAGAGGATCATCAGGCCGCCCATCGTCGGCGTGCCCTTTTTCGCCAGATGCGATTGCGGCCCGTCGCTGCGGATCGGCTGCCCCTTGCCCTGTTTCAGCCGCAACGCGGCGATGATCGAGGGACCGAAGAAAAACACGAACAGAAGCGCCGTCGCCACCGCGCCGCCGGTGCGGAACGTGATGTAAATGAACACGTGCAGCGGGCTGAAATAATGCCCTAAATCGGCGAGCCAGATGAGCATTTGCGACGATTTCCTTAAGGTTCACGCGGCGACGGCGCGGGGAACCGCCGTTTCATGGCGCCGACAACGGCGTGCATGCGCGAAGAATTGGATCCTTTGACCATCACGGCGTCGCCGGCGCGAAGGGCGTCGAGAACAAACGCCTCCAGCGCTATGGCGTCCGAGGCGTGCGCCCCGCGCCGGCTCGCCGGCAATGTCTCGTGGAGAGCGCCCATCATCGGCCCCGCCGTGAAAACCAGGTCGATATGCGCGTTTTCGATCGGCAGCGCCAGCTCTTCATGCAATTGTCGCGCGCTTGTCCCCAGCTCCAGCATGTCGCCGAGCACGGCTATGCGCCGCCCGCCCGGCTTGAGCGGCGCGGCGGCGAGCAGGTCGAGCGCGGCGCGCATCGAGGCGGGATTGGCGTTGTAACTTTCGTCGATTAACAGCAATTCGCCGCCATCGATTTCGAGCAGCTGACGCGCGCCCCGCCCCGCCGGCGCCTCGAATTCGGCCAACGCGGCGGCGGCGACGGCGAGTTCGACGCCGCAGGCGCGCGCCGCGAGCAGAACCGATAGCGCATTGATCGCCAGATGCCGGCCCGGCGCGCCAAGCTCGAATTCGATTTCCTGTCCGAGCACGCGGGCCGTGACGTGACTGCGGTCTCGTTCCGTCCGCAAGCCGAGCAGGCGCGCGTCGGCGTGTTCGCTTTCGCCAAAGGTGAGCACGAAGCCGGCCGGGGAGGCGTCCGCGGCGGCTTTGAGGCGTTCGAACGTCGCGATGTCGCGATTGAGGATCGCCACGCCGCCTTTGACCAGACCGGAAAATATTTCCGCCTTGGCGTCCGCGATCGCCTCGATCGAATCGAAATATTCGAGATGCACCGGAGCGACATTGGTGACGACGGCGATATGCGGACGCACCTGGGCGACCAGAGGCGTAATCTCGCCGGCGTGGTTCATGCCGATTTCGAAGACGCCATATTGGGCGCTGACCGGCAGGCGCGCCAGCGTCAGCGGCACGCCCCAGTGATTATTGTACGATTTCTCGGAAGCATGGGTCGGCCCCACGGCCGAAAGAACCGTGCGCAGGGCCTCCTTGGTCGATGTCTTTCCAACCGAGCCCGTCACCGCGACAATCCGGGCCTTGCTGCGCTCCCTGGCGGCGCGCGCCAGCCCCTGCATCGCGTCCAGCACGTCGCGCACGACGTAAAGCGAGCCGGCGCCCTTCAGCCTGTCAAAATGATCTTCGTCGATCACCGCCGCGGCAGCGCCCTTCGCGAAGGCGGCGGCGACATAATCGTGCCCGTTGGAATTGTCGCCCTTGATGGCGAAAAACACATCGTCCTTTTCCAAAGTGCGGGTGTCGATGGAAACGCCGCGGACGCCGGCCGGCAATGGCCCACTGACGCGCGCGGCGAGCGGTTCGATCAGACCAAGGCCGCTCCACAGCGTCTCCTTGGCCGTATCCGGCGCCTTGAGCGCCGCCTCGATCGCCCGGTGATCGGAGAAGGGCAGAACCTTGTCGCCGACGATCTGTCCGGTCTCATGTCCCTTGCCCGCGACCAGCAGAAGGTCGCCTGGTTCGAGCATGGCGACGCCGGCGGCGATCGCCTCGGCCCGATCCGCGATCTCGATCGCGTCGGGCGCGGCGGCCAAAATCTGCCGGCGGATCGCCGCGGCGTTTTCGCTGCGCGGATTGTCGTCGGTGACAATGACCACATCGGCTCCCAACGCCGCGATCCGCCCCATCAGCGGACGTTTGCCGGCGTCGCGGTCGCCGCCGCAGCCAAAGACGACGATCAGCCGGCCGACTGCGAAGGGCCGGAGCGCCGCCAACGCCTTTTCGAGCGCGTCCGGCTTATGGGCGTAATCGACGAAAATCGGCGCGCCGTTGACCTCGCCGACTCGCTCCAGGCGTCCAGGCGCGCCGCGCAGATCTTCCAGCGCCGCGAAAACCGCGTCGGGCGCGCAACCCACCGCCAGCGCCAATCCCGCCGCGACAAGGGCGTTCGAGGCTTGAAAGGCCCCAGCGAGCGGCAGCGCGATGGTTCTTTTGACACCCTGATAGGTCACGTCCAACGCCAGGGAAAAACCCTGCGTCCACATGGCGTCAAGACGCACGTCCTCGCCCATGGCGCCGACGCTGACAACCTTGAGGCCGCGCTCCCGGCAGGCCGCTATGACCTTGCTCGACGCCTCGCCGTCGGCGTCGATAACCGCGCATTGTCCCGGCTTCAGCAGCGCGTTGAACAGACGCAGCTTGGCGTCGAGATAGGAATCAAGATCGGCATGATAGTCGAGGTGGTCGCGCGACAGATTGGTGAACGCGCCGCCTGTCAGCCTCACCCCGTCGAGACGCCGCTGGTCGAGCCCATGCGAGGAGGCCTCCATCGCCAGATGGGTGACGCCCTCGGCGGCCAGCGCGTCAAGCGCCTTGTGCAGGGCGACGGGATCGGGAGTCGTCAGCGAGCCGTAGACGGCGCCGGACGGTTTGACGACGCCGATCGTGCCGAGCGAGGCCGCCTGAAAGCCGCAACTGGCGAAAATCTGGCGGGTGAAATCGGCGACCGAGGTCTTGCCGCTGGTGCCGGTAACGGCGACGATGATTTCCGGCTGGCGCGCGCAAAGGCCTGCCGCCGCCCGCGAAAGCGCGGCGCGCGCGTCGTCGACGCGGATGAACGGCGCGCCGACCAGCGGCGGTTGCGGTTCGCGTTCGCCAACCACGGCCACCGCGCCGGCGGCGATCGCCCGCGGCGCGAAGCTGACGCCGTCGGCTTTCGCCCCTGCCACCGCGAAAAACACCGATCCGGGCGCCACAGCCCGGCTGTCCGCCGTGACCGACGTCGCTTCAATGGCGCCAAGAGGCTCGGGCAGATCCGCTATGAGCTGGTCGAGCCGCATCAATGCTCCCCGGCTTTAGAGGTCGCCGGCGTATTGGCCCAGCCATAGCCCATGCGCGCCAGCAGCGGAAACGGCGTCGCGGGCGCTTCGAAGCGCGGCGCCAGTCCGAGGATGGGTCCGACGCGTTCGATGAGCTTGCCCGTGACGGAGCCCGCGTTATAGGCCGCCAAAGCGTGACCGCCGTCTTCGGGCAAGGCCTGCGGCTCATCCATGACGGTCAGGAACAGGTATTTCGGTTTGTCGGCCGGCGCCACCGCCATGAAAGTTGTGAACAGCCGGGTTTTGGAATAATGGCCGCCGACGACTTTTTCCGCCGTCCCGGTCTTGCCGCCGACGAAATAGCCCTTGATGTCGGCGCGTCTGGCGGACCCGACCTCGGCGTTGAGACGCATCAGATAGCGCATTTCTTCAGATGTTTCGGGACGAATGACATGCTGCGCATTAGCCTTGGCTTCCTGTTCGGAGCGTTTGAGAAAGGTTGGGGTAATCAAATAGCCGCCGTTCATCAAGGCCCCAACGGCCATCATCGCCTGCAAGGGCGCGACAGCCAGGCCATGGCCGAAGGCGATGGTCATGGTGTTCAACTCGCCCCAATTGCGCGGCACGATCGGTTCGGCGCTTTCCGGCAATTCGGTGCGCATGCGGTCGAGCTGACCCATCTTGCGCAGGAAGGCCTTATGGCCTTCGACGCCAACCATCAAAGCCATTCGCGCCGTGCCGATATTGGAGGAATAGGTGAAGACTTCCGGAACCGACAGCGCGCGCTTTTCCGCGTGAAAGTCGTAAATCGTGAACCTGCCGTAGCGCAGCGCGGCGCGCGCGTCGATATGGGAGGTGAGGTTGACCTTGTTCGCCTCCAGCGCCATCGCAATCGTCAACGCCTTGAAGGTCGACCCCATCTCGAAGACGCCGACCGTCATACGGTTGATATTGTTGGCGTCGAGCGCGCCCGAGGGATAGTTCGGGTCGTAGTCGGGCAAGGAGGCGATGGCGACGACTTCGCCAGTATTGACGTCGAGAATGGCGGCGGCGGCGGCCTTGGCGTGAAACTTCTCCAGACCGATCTGGAGTTCGTCGCGCAAGGCGTGGGTAGCGCGTAGATCAAGCGACAGCACGACCGGTTTGAGATCGTCGTGCGACAAGTTGAAGCCGGCGCCATGCAGATCCGCCAGCCCCTGTCCGTCAACGTATTTTTCAATACCGGCGATGCCGTTGTTGTCGGTATTGGCGAAGCCAAGCACATGCGCGCCGAGCGGTCCGTTCGGATAGACGCGTTTGTTTTCAGGCAGGAAGCCGACGCCCGGCAGACCGAGATGGAACACTTCGGCCTGCTGTTTGGGCGTCACCTCGCGCTTGACCCAGACGAATCCCTTGCGCGAGCCGAGCTTGTCGCGCAATTCGCGCGCGTCGAGATCGGGCAGGACGGCGGTCAGCAATTCGGTCGCCTCGTCCTTGTCGATGAGACGGCGCGGTTCGGCGAAGACCGACAGCATCTTGACGTCGGTCGCCAATATTTCGCCGTTACGGTCAACGATGTCCGGACGGGCGGCGGACACGGCCTCGGAAGCGGCGCGGCGCACCGTCTGCGGCTCCGGCTTGGAGCCGAGATAAAGCAGTCGGCCGGCGATGACGAGAAACAGACAAGCGAAAATGAAGGCGACAAAACGGATGCGGCCGGCGCTTTTTTCCAGGCGCGTGGAAAAGATGGCGCGCAACCGGTCCGCGAGCCGGGCGCCGGAGGGAGGGCCGTCGAAGCCGCGCTCGCCCAATGGATTCGCCCCGTTCATGCCGGGACTTCCATTCCGCGAAAAAGGCTCGCCGAAATCCATGCGTCACCTTTTGCCATTGACCGGCGCCGAAGGCGTCGTCGTGGCGGCGCTGGCCGAAGGCGTGTTGGTCGGCGCATCGAGCCCCAGGTCCTCAAGCTTGCGGCCGATCTCGTCGCCGCGCGAAACGCGGTCGGGCAAGGCGTTCGGCGCGACGATCTGTGTCAGCGCCAGTTGCTGCCCGTCGAGATATTTGTCGGCCAGCTCCTGAATGCGCTCGGGTCGGCTGACGTTCGCCCATTCGGCGCGCAGCATGGCGATAGCGTCTTCTTCCGACTGCAATTCGCGTTTCAGCTTGGAAATGCGCTCAGCCTGGTAGAGCGTCTCGTATTTGACCGAATAGGCGTAAACGGCCGAACCGATCAAAATGACGACGCTGACGACATTGAGAATGCGCAGCATTTCAGTTTTTCTCCCCCCTCAGGCGGCGCGCCGGCGCGTCGGTGCGTTCTCCCCACCGCAGTTTCGCCGACCGCGCGCGAGGATTTGACCGGCATTCCGCCTCGCCGGCGACGACCGGCTGGCGTCCGGGCGCCGCGAAGGTGGGCTTCGGCGCTTGCGGTTCGCCCGGCAGAAGCCGCGACTTCGCCTGTCCGCGCCCGCTCCGCGCGGCCAGGAACTGCTTGACGATCCGATCCTCGAGCGAATGGAAGCTGACGACGACAAGCCGCCCGCCTGGCGCCAGCAGACGCTCGGCCGCCTCAAGAGCCTGACGCAATTCGTCCAACTCCTCGTTGACGGCGATGCGCAGGGCCTGGAAACTGCGGGTGGCCGGATGGATTTCGTTGGGTTTGGCCGGCGCCGCGCGAGCGATTGTTTCGGCGAGCGTTTTGGTCGTGACGATCGGCGCCTTGGCGCGCTCGAACACGATGGCCCGGGCGATCCGCCGCGAAGCGCGCTCCTCGCCGAACAGGTAGAGGATATCGGCCAGTTCGTCCGCTTCGGTCTCGTTGACGATGTCGGCGGCGCTGCGACCCTCCTGGCCCATGCGCATGTCGAGCGGTCCGTCAAAACGGAACGAGAAGCCGCGTTCAGCCTGATCGAGCTGCATGGAGGAGACGCCGATATCGAGCACGATCCCATCGAACGGTCCAAGCGCGCGTTTTGTCGCCTCCTGCGCCATCCGCGAAAAGCGCGCGTGCGCCAGCGTCAGGCGTCCGGAATATTCCTCGACCAGCTTCGCTCCCGCGGCGATCGCCTGTGGATCGCGATCGAACGCCAGAACGCGCGTCTTCTCGACCGCCAGGATGGCGCGCGTATAGCCGCCCGCGCCGAACGTGGCGTCCAGATAGAGCCCGCCGGATTTGACAGCCAGCGCGACGACGGCCTCCGCGGCGAGCACCGGAATGTGGCGGGCCGGTCCGCCAGCGGGAAGATGTTGATCTTCGCCGCGCCCCTTGTTCATTCCCAAGCTCCCTGCAGGCGCCAAACGTCCCCCGCGCTTGCGGCGGCGATCTGAATTGACAAAACGAACGTCAAAATTGTGGCCGCTCCGCGGAAATGTCGAAATCAGCCGATTTGCCTTTTGCATCAAGGGCCGGAACGCCATCCTCGCCCGCCTAGCGCGGTGCGGGCGAACGAGGCCGGCGCTGGACCGATTCGTTTCTGACCCTCGGTCCGCGGACGCGCCACATCCTTCGCTCCCGTTCGGAGAGCGCTTCTGGCGCGCACGGTCAAGGCGAAACGGAAACATGGGCGATAGCACAAAAAAATCGATTTAGGCGCACCGCGCCAGCCTGTCGAAGACAACGATCCATTAAGCTTCCTTAGGGTTAAGACATTATTTACGGAGCGCTCGATTCCGCTCGTCTGACGCCGGCGCCGGCCGGCCGATACGGCCCGGTCGCGCCGCGCCCTTTGGCGAAAGCGCTGATTCGACGCCACGTTCAGGAATTCCGAGATTGCGCCGCAAAAATCCGGCGCGAACGCGCGAAATGCGCATCGCGCACAGCAATTCGTCCGCTCCGCCGGCGGCGGGCTGTTGTCTTGAAACGACGAAACGCCGGGACAGGCCCGCGGCGAAGGGAAGGCGCCAGCCGGCCTGTAAGCCGGGTTCTGTACGGCGCCTTGCGGCGCGCGATGGCCATTCATCTGGGAGGGCCGTTTCCGGCCCCCTCTAGCAACCAACCCGAACGACAACCCGGAGAAGGCTGGGCCTAAGCCCTGTCGTTCCTATTCGGTTTTGCTCCCGGCGGGGCTTGCCGTGCCGCCGACGTTGCCGCCAACGCGGTGCGCTCTTACCGCACCCTTTCACCCTTACCTCCGGCGAACCGAAGGCGGTTTGCTTTCTGTGGCGCTTTCCCTGGGGTCGCCCCCGCCGGACGTTATCCGGCGCCGTTTCTCCGCGGAGCCCGGACTTTCCTCCGCCGGTTAGAGACTAACCGACGGCGGCCATCCGGCCGACTGGCCCGCCCGCAATAGCAGGAAAGGGCCGCGCGTCAAGCAAATCGCGCCGGCAGCAAGAGAATCGCTCGTTTCCGCCGCCGCCGCCCTTTTTTCGCCGCCATCGCCCGGCATCGGAACCGCCGTGAATTGTTTAAATTCGCACGCTAGATTGAACGCGTTATACTGAATCGCTCGCCTCCCTGTCGCGGGCGTGGGATTGCCTGCGGCCAGAACGGTCGCATCGGCTTATCGGAGGATCTTATGAAGAAAATCATCTTGCTGTCGGCGGCCCTCGCCTTTGCGGCTCCGCTGGCCGGCTGCGGCACGACACAGGGCGATCGCGCCGCCGGCGGCGCGGCGATCGGCGGCGCCACCGGAGCGCTGGTGGGCGCGGCGGCTTCGGGCGGACGTCCGGGCGGCGTGCTGGCGGGCGCCATTGTCGGCGCCGCGGCGGGCGGCATTATCGGCGCCAATAGCGCGCCGCCGCCGCCGCGTCGTCGTTGCGCCGAATTCGATTATGACGATTACGGCCATCGCGTCTGCGTCGCATGGTACAATCCTTGACCGCTTGCCTCGAGCGCTCGCTCTGAGCGCTTGAACTGATTGGAAAGCTCCGCGCCGGACAAAAGCGCGGAGTCTTTTTCCCGCCAAAGCCGGCGCTTCGCTCGACCCCGCGCAAGGCCAGAAACAATGGCAATTTTGACGCCCGATTCAGCCCTGGCGCGCAAGGTCGTCCCCTCGCCCAATCACGGCGAACGGTGCGCGGCGCCCTTGGACGCCATCATTCTGCATTACACCGGCATGCCGACCGGCGAAGCGGCGTTGCAACTGCTGTGCAATCCGCTGGCGGAAGTTTCGTGCCATTATCTCGTGTGGGAAGACGGGCGCATCTGGCAGCTCGTGCCGGAAGCCCGCCGGGCCTGGCACGCCGGCAGAAGCTTGTGGGCCGGCGAAACCGACATGAATTCCCGCTCGATCGGCGTCGAGATCGTCAATCCCGGCCACGACGGCGGCGCGCCGCCGTATCCCGACGCGCAGATCGACGCCGTCATCGCCCTTTGCCGCGACATCGGCTCGCGTTATTCCATCGCTCCACAACGCGTTCTCGGCCATTCCGACATAGCGCCGACGCGCAAACGCGATCCGGGCGAAAACTTTCCCTGGCGTCGGCTGCATGAGGCCGGCGTCGGCCATTGGGTTCCGCCCGCGCCGCCGCGCGCCGGTCCCCGCTACGAGTCGGGCGCGATCGGGCCGCCGGTCGCCGCCTTGCAGACCATGCTCGCCGCTTACGGCTATGGCCTTGCCGCCAACGGCGTCTACGACGAGGCGGCGCGCGACGCCGTCGCGGCGTTCCAGAGACATTTCCGGCCGTCCCTTGTCGACGGAATCGCCGACATGTCGACGTTGGAGACGCTGCGCGATGTGTTGCGGGCCTTGCCCGGGCAGGCAGGACGCTGACACGAAGCGCCTTTCTCAGTCTCCTCGCTACAAAAGCCAGCGACGATCTGCATCACCCCTTCGGCGTGTAGTTCAACACCGGCGCCAGCCAGCGCTCGATCTCTTCGACGCGCATGGCCTTGCGCGCGGCGTAGTCCTCGACCTGATCGCGTTCGACCTTGGCGACGCCGAAATAATGGGCGTCGGGATGCGCGAAATAGAGGCCGCTGACCGACGAGCCCGGCGCCATCGCGAAACTCTCGGTCAGCGAAACACCGATGCGGCGCTCGGCCGCCAGCAGATCGAAGATCGTCCGCTTTTCAGTGTGGTCGGGCTGCGCTGGATAGCCCGGCGCCGGTCTGACGCCGCGATAATTCTCGGCGACGCGATCCTCGTTGGAGAGCTTTTCGTCCGGCGCGTAGGCCCAGAATTCCTTGCGCACGCGTTCATGCAGATATTCGGCGAAGGCTTCGGCCAGCCGATCGGCGAGCGCCTTGACCATGATCGAGCCGTAATCGTCGTTGGCGTTGGCCAGACGCGCGGAAATTTTGGCTTCCTCCGGCCCCGCCGTAACGACGAAGGCGCCGATATAATCGGCCTTGCCGCTATCCTGCGGCGCGATGAAATCGGCGAGCGCGACGTTGGGCTTGCCGTCGCGCCGCGCCAATTGCTGGCGCAACGTGTACAGCGTCGCCACGCGTTCCTGTCGCGACTCGCCGGAAAACAGCGCGATATCGTCGCCCACCGCATTCGCCGGCCAGAAGCCGAACACGGCCTTGGGATTGAACCAGCGCTCGTCGACGATGCGCTTTAACATCGCCTGCGCGTCGTCGAACAATTGCCGCGCCGCCGCGCCCTGCTTTTCATCCTGCAGAATTTTCGGGAAACGGCCCTTCAGCTCCCAGGTCTGGAAGAACGGCGTCCAGTCGATATAGGGGATGATTTCGCCAACATCGATCGAGGACAGCACGCGCACGCCAGTGAACGTCGGGCGCGGCGGCGTATAGTCTTTCCAGTCGATCCTGAACGCGTTCTGTCGCGCGCGCGCGAGCGGCGTGCGTTGCTTGTCGGCCTCGGCGCGCGCATGCGCTTCGGCGACGCGCTCATATTCGGCGCGCAATTGTTTCGCATAGGCGGCGCGCTCGGCGCCGAGCAGCGATTGCGCCACGCCGACGGCGCGGCTTGCGTCAGCGACATAGACCGCCTGACCCTTGGCGTAATTCGGGCTTATCTTCACCGCCGTATGGACGCGGCTCGTCGTCGCGCCGCCGATCAGCAGCGGAATGTCGAAGTTCTCGCGCTGCATTTCGCTGGCGAGGAAAGCCATCTCGTCGAGCGAGGGCGTGATGAGGCCGGACAGGCCTATGATGTCGACGTTCTGCTTGCGCGCCTCGTCGAGAATTCGCGCCGCCGGAACCATCACGCCGAGGTCGACGATCTCGAAATTGTTGCAGGCGAGAACGACGCCGACGATGTTCTTGCCGATATCGTGCACGTCGCCCTTGACGGTCGCCAGCAGAATCTTGCCGGCGTTCGTTCTGACATCGCCCGCCGCCTTGCCGGCCTCGATAAAAGGCAGAAGATAGGCGACCGCCGCCTTCATCACGCGCGCCGACTTGACCACCTGCGGCAGGAACATTTTGCCGGCGCCGAACAGATCGCCGACCTTGTTCATGCCGGCCATCAACGGCCCCTCGATCACGTCGAGCGCGCGCGATGAGCGAAGCCGCGCCTCCTCGACGTCGGTCTCGATATATTCGGTTACGCCGTTGACCAGCGCGTGTTCGAGCCGTTGATCGACCGGCGCCTCGCGCCAAGCCTCATCCCTGGCCTTGACTTCGCCGCCTTTGCCCTTGAAGGCGTCCGCCAGCGCCAGCAGACGTTCGGTGGCGTCGGGCCGGCGGTTCAACACCACGTCTTCGCACGCCTCGCGCAAAGCCGGATCGATTTCCTCGTAGACCGCGAGCTGGCCGGCGTTGACGATGCCCATGTCCATGCCGGCGGCGATGGCGTGGTAGAGGAACACGGAGTGCATCGCCTCGCGCACCATTTCATTGCCGCGAAACGAAAAGGACAGATTGGACACGCCGCCGGAGACGTGGGCGTGCGGCAGGTTGGCGCGAATTGCGCGCGTCGCCTCGATAAAGTCGACGCCGTAGTTGTTGTGCTCCTCGATGCCTGTCGCCACCGCGAAGATATTGGGATCGAAAATAATGTCCTGCGGCTCGAAGCCGACGGTCTCGATAAGAATTTTGTAGGCGCGGGAACAGATTTCCACTTTGCGCGCGCGTGTGTCGGCCTGACCTTGTTCGTCGAAGGCCATCACCACGGCGGCCGCGCCATGCCGCCGCACGATCTTTGCCTGTTCGATGAATTTCGCTTCGCCTTCCTTCAGCGAGATCGAATTGACCACCGGCTTGCCTTGCAGACATTTCAGGCCCGCTTCGATGACTTCGAACTTCGAGGAGTCGACCATCACGGGCACGCGCGCGATATCCGGCTCGGCGGCGACGAGATTGAGAAACTCCACCATGACCTTCTGCGAATCCAGCAGGCCTTCATCCATGTTGACGTCAATGATCTGCGCGCCGTTGGCGACCTGATCGCGCGCCACATCAAGCGCGGCGGCGTAATCGCCGGCCGTGATCAACTTGCGGAACCTGGCAGAGCCCGTGACATTGGTGCGCTCGCCGACGTTGACGAATTTGATGTCGGCGTTAAGCGCGAACGGCTCGAGGCCGGACAGACGCAACAACGGTTCGACGACCGGAATTTCGCGCGGTTTGACGCCCGCGATGCGTTTGGCGATGGCGTGAATATGCGCCGGGCTGGTGCCGCAGCAGCCGCCGACGATATTCACCAAACCGCTGTCGGCGAATTCGCCGACGAGTTCGGCCATGTATTCCGGGCTCTCGTCGTAAAGGCCGAATTCGTTGGGCAGCCCGGCGTTGGGATAAGCGCAGACGAAAGTGTCGGCGATGCGCGAGAGTTCGGCGATATGGGCGCGCATTTCGCGCGCGCCGAGCGCGCAATTGAGGCCCATGGAAAACGGTTTGGCGTGACGCAGCGAATTCCAGAACGCCGCGGGCGTCTGACCGGACAGCGTGCGCCCCGACAGATCGGTGATGGTGCCGGAAATCATCACCGGCAAACAGACGCCGGTTTCCTCGAAGGCCTCATCGACGCCGAACAGCGCCGCCTTGGCGTTGAGCGTGTCGAAGATCGTTTCCAACAACAGAATATCGGCGCCGCCTTCGATCAATCCGCTCGCCGCCTCCTTGTAGGCGACGCGCAGCTCGTCGAAGGTCACGGCGCGGAAACCGGGGTTAGACACGTCGGGCGAAATCGACGCCGTACGGTTGGTCGGCCCCATCGCGCCGGCAACGAAGCGCGCTCTGCCGTCGCGCTTTTCCGCCTCGATCGCCGCCTCCTTCGCCAGCCGCGCGCCTTCGACATTCAATTCGCGCGCCAGCGACTCCATGCCGTAATCGGCCTGCGCGATAGTGGTGCAGGAAAACGTGTTGGTCTCGACGATATCGGCGCCGGCCTGAAAATAGGCGAGATGGATTTCGCGAATGGCGTCGGGCTGGGTCAGGATCAACAGATCGTTGTTGCCGCGCAGATCCTTCGGCCAGTCGGCAAATCGCTCGCCACGGAAATCGGCTTCCGAAAATTTGCGCTGCTGGATCATTGTGCCCATGGCGCCGTCCAACACCAGAATGCGTTGGCGCGCGGCGTCGTTCAGGGCTTGCAGAGCGCTCTTGCCATGGAAGCGATTTTTCGTCGAAGTCATGTTTGTGTCCCGCTGCGCGCCGACGTGATTTTTTAAAACGTCAGGCATGGATTCATAATTAGCGCCCCCTACCCCCTCTCCCCGTTTACGGGGAGAGGGTTGGGGTGAGGGGCGGGGGCAAGAAGGCGCGCCGTCATCGAAACGCCAAACCTTCGCCAACCCCAATATCCAATCAGCGAGGCCAACACCCTCGCCCCTCATCCTGTCCTTCTCCCCGTGAACGGGGAGAAGGGACGATAGCGATCAGCCACTCGCCCCGCGCCCCCTACCCCCTCTCCCCGTTTACGGGGAGAGGGTTGGGGTGAGGGGCGGGGCAAGAAGGCGCGCCGTCATCGAAACGCCAAACCTTCGCCAACCCCAATATCCAATCAGCGAGGCCAACACCCTCGCCCCTCATCCTGTCCTTCTCCCCGTGAACGGGGAGAAGGGACGATAGCGATCAGCCACTCGCCCCGCGCCCCCTACCCCTCTCCCCGTTTACGGGGAGAGGGTTGGGGTGAGGGGCGGGGGCAAGAAGGCGCGCCGTCATCGAAACGCCAAACCTTCGCCAACCCCAATATCCAATCAGCGAGGCCAACACTCTCGCCCCTCATCCTGTCCTTCTCCCCGTGAACGGGGAGAAGGGACGATAGCGATCAGCCCCTCGCCCCGCGCCGCCGCGCGCCCTCTCCCCGCATAGGGCGTTCGCAAAAACGCCCGTCTTTCGACGGGCTATGCGGGGAGAGGGTTGGGGTGACGGGCTAGATTGGCGCCTTTTCAACTTTGGCCGTCGCCCGTACGCCGAGAAGGTGGCAGACGGCGTAGACGAGATCGGCGCGGTTCATCGTGTAGAAATGGAACTGGTCGACACCGTGATCGAGCAGGTCGAAAACCTGTTCGGCGGCGACGGCGGCGGCGATCAGACGGCGCGTTTGCAAATCGTCGTCGAGACCTTCGAAACGATCGGCCAGCCAGTCCGGCACGCTCGCGCCGGCCTTTTGCGCGAAATTGGCCGCCTGCCGGAAATTCTGCACCACCGTTATGCCCGGCACAATGGGAATGTCGACGCCGGCGGCGCGTACACGATCGAGATAGCGGAAATACAAATCGTTTTCGAAGAAGAACTGCGTGATGGCGCGCGTCGCGCCGGCGTCGATCTTGGCCTTGAGCACGTCGATGTCTTGATCGAACGACGCGCTTTCAGGGTGCTTTTCTGGATAGGCGGAAACGGAAACCTCGAAATCGCCGATGGCGCGAACGCCGCGCACAAGTTCGGTCGATGTCGCGTAGCCGCCGGGCGTCGGCGCGAAAACGGCTCCAAGTCCCCCTTGCGGATCGCCGCGCAAGGCGACGATATGGCGCACGCCGACGTCCCAATAGCCGCGCACGACCGCGTCCACTTCCTCTTTCGTCGCTGACACGCAGGTTAGATGCGCCGCCGGCTTGATATTGGTCTGCTTGACGATCCGCGCCACCGTCGCATGGGTGCGCTCGCGCGTCGAACCGCCTGCGCCATAGGTGACGGAGACGAACTCCGGCTGCAACGGCGCCAGACGTTCGATCGCCTCCCACAGCGCGACCTCCATTTCCGGCGTCTTCGGCGGAAAGAATTCGAAGGAGACGCCGATCGGCTGATGCCGCGAGCGGCTTTTGCGATGATCGCTCATAAGGTCCTCAGTATCTGGCGCATTCGTCAAGAATCGGCTGCCTATTCGAACGCGATATGCGGTTGGATCATTTACTGACGCGTCCGGTCGGGGCGGCGCGCCTGCCACAACGCGACGGTCAATGTTTGCACGGACGGCTCGCGTCCGGATTTTTTCGGCTTGAGCTCCTGGAACGAAATGACGTCGAGACCGGCCTCGCGCAAATAGCCGGCGACCTCGCCTTGCGAAAAGCCGAGCCGGCGATGGGCGTGCTTTTCACGCAGATATTCTTCGCCGTGCGGAGCAAAATCGACGACGACGATGCGCCCGCCGGATTTGAGCGCGCGCGCCGCCTCGCGCAAGGCGCGCCCCGGATCGTCGAGATAATGAAGGACCTGGTGGACGACCGCCAGATCGATCGTCTCGCTTTCGACCGGCAACGCGTAGATATCGCCCTGACGCAATTGCACGTTGCGCAGGCCCGCCTTTTCGATCTGCGCGCGCGCCACGCCAAGCATGGCGGGAGAAAGATCGACGCCGATGGCGCTCTCCGCCTCCCCGGCGAGCAATTCCAGCATGCGCCCCGTACCGACGCCGATATCCAGCAACTTTTGCAAACGCCCGCCCGCGCCGCGCGCTGCGGCGAGGATCGCCGCCTCCACGTCGGCCTCCGGCGCATGCATCCTGCGGGTTTCGCTCCAGCGCGGCGCCTGTTCGGCAAAATATTTCGCCGCCTGCGCGGCGCGCGCCGCGCGCACCTCGCCGAGCCGCGCCCGGTCGGCGCCAAGAAGCGGATCGGTCGGGTCAAGCCGGGCGATCATGTCGCGCCCGATCGCCGCCGCCGGACCCGCGGCGGCCGCTCGGAAAAACGCCCAGGCGCCTTCCCGGTGGCGTTCGACGAGGCCCGCCTCCAGCAACAGCCGCAGATGACGCGAGACGCGGGGCTGCGACTGACCGAGAATGGCCACCAGCTCGCTGACCGCCAGTTCCGCCTCGCTCAACAGCGCATAGAGACGCAGACGCGTCTCCTCGCCGAGCGAGGAGAGACAGACAAGCGTGGCGTTGAGGGTCAGGGTTTGGGCGTCCGGCACGGCGATTCAATCGATTATGTATAAACATATCTTTATACATAATCGATCGTGGGCGCAAGGCTGGAGGTTTTTAAGTCAGGAATCCGACAATGGAAGCCGATTTCCCTGTTGTGGCTACAGCGGCGTTCGAAGCGGCCAATCGCCGTTTAGCATAAACCCATGGTTCCGTTTCCAGCATCGGCGAAACCCGCTATTTTTCGTCGTCGCCCATACTCGGGCTGATCGGCGATAACGGTTTCGCTTCGGCGCCGTCGCTTTTACAATCGCCGCGCCGGGCTCGAGTAAACGAATTACCGAGAAAAATCGGAACTAAAAAATTAGAATCAGGCAATACCAAGCTCGCAAGTCGTCGCGTAACGCGAAATATCGAAAGAACGTGAAATGAATTTTTCTGATTTTACGTTTTTGCGGAAATTTGCAAAAAAGGACGACGACGTTGTCTCTCAATCAAAATCATTGACGCTTACCCTCATTATCCCATTTTTTGTCGTTTATTTCATCGCGCTGTTTTGGCGGTTCCATACCCCAACAGACATTTATCTGACCTATTTCACCGACGATTTTTATTATTACGTGCAAGTGGCTAAGCATCTGGCTTGCTGCGCGACATCCTCGTTCAACGGCGTGCAGCCGACCAACGGCTATCATCCCCTCTGGACGCTTGCGCTCACAGCGTTATGGGCCGTCGCCGGGGACGGGACGCCCAAATTCTTCATCGCCGCCACGTTGTTGATTTTCCTGCTGACTCTGGGCGCATTTATCCAGATTCGCCGCCTGCAATCCGCGCTTTCGCCCGGTTCGTCCTGGAATTTTGCGACCGCGCTGTTCTCCTTGACCTTTATCGCCGCGCTCACGCGCACCGGTATGGAAATCGGGCTTGTTCTTTTCTTTCTCATCTGGTTCTGGCGGCGCATGGCGGTTTCGCCGTTGGAGCAGCAAAACGCCGGTCAGGCGATGTTGAGCGGCCTGCTCGCCAGTCTGGTGATCCTGAGCCGCATAGACGCCCTGATCGCGATCGGGTCCTACGGGCTGCTCAGCCTTCTGGGACCCTCGCGCCGGGCCGTGCTGCGCAATGCGGCGCCCTTCGCCGTCGGGCTCGCGCCGGTGCTGATCTACGTCGCGATCAACAAAATCGCGTTCGATACGATATTGCCGATTTCAGGAATGGCCAAAAACCTGAAGGAGACGCTTCTTCCTTCCGCCACGACAATAGCCCGGTTGTTGACGCCGGACGGCGTCAATCTTTTGTTCACCTGGCCTTCCATCGCGCTTGCGGTCATTTTCATCGCGCGCTGGACGCGCTCCGCGTCGTGGGCGGGGGATCGCGTCCGCCTTGCCGCGATCGCGCATCCCGTGTTGTTCTACCTGGCGCTCTCGCTCAGCAGCGACTGGCCTTTATGGACGTGGTATCTTTATCCGCTCGCGCCGCTCGCGGCTTTGCTTGGCCCCGCCGTCTTCGAGCGAATGGGACAGACGCGGCTTCCTGCGCCCGGCGCCGCCGCCAACGCGGTTGTCGCCTTGTGCCTTGCGCTGGTCGTCGCCTCGCTCGGCAGGCTCAATCCCGGCGCCATGACGATCTATCAGGCGGCCAAGCAATTGCAGGCTTTCGCCAAGGACCATCCCGGCCGCTACGCCATGGGCGATCGCGCGGGGACGCCAGCCTATCTGATGGGCGAGCCAATCATTCAGACGGAAGGGCTGATGGGCGACCGCCCGTTTCTTGAACGGATCAAACGCAAGCAGAATCTGCTTGAAGCGCTGAAGGATCTGGACGTCGATTATTACGTCGCGACTTCGCCACGTCGGGAGGACGGCTGCTTCGTGGCTTCCGAACCGGCCCAGGCGGGACCGCATAGCCCCAAAATGACCGGCCGCCTGTGCGGCCCGCCCGTCGCGCGTTTCGAAAACTCGGGTTTCGAGACGCTGGTTTTCGCGATCAAGGCGAAGTCGTAACTATAGCTTCTATCAGTCAGGCGCCGTTCGCGTCGGGGCCATCGACGGCTGATCGATGTGAAGTCTCGCCGCTGCCCCCCGCGCGTCGCGCATCGTCCGAAATCGGCTATATTGAAGACGACTGAGGAGCCAGAGCGATGAATGAACGGGGCGACATCATCGGCCTGGTGCTGGCCGGCGGCCTGTCGCGGCGGATGGGCGGCGCGGACAAGGTTTTTGCGTCCCTGGGCGGACGTCCCCTGCTCGCCTGGACGATCGAGGCCGCGCGCGCCCAGTGCGACGCGCTGCTCTTGAGCGGCGACGGCGACAGCGCGCGCTTCGCCGCTTTCGGCCTGCCCGTGATCGCCGACGCCGTTCCCGGCCACGCTGGCCCGTTGGCCGGAATTCTAGCGGGTCTTGATCACGTCGCCGACCATTTTCCGCGGGCGCGCTATCTGCTCAGCCTGCCGGCCGATTGCCCGTTCCTGCCGCCCGACCTCGGCGAACGGTTGCGGGCGGCGGTCGACGCCGGCGCGTCGTTGGCCTGCGCCGCCTCCAGCGGGCGCCGCCATCCCGTCGTCGCACTGTGGCCGATCGCCCTGCGGATGGCCTTGCGGCGCGCCTTGACGCAACGGGACGAACGCGGCGTCGGTCAATTTCAAGCGTCCCGCGGCGCGGCGGCGGTCGAATGGCCAAATCAGCCTTACGACCCGTTTTTCAACATCAACCAACCGGAAGACCTGGAGGCGGCGCGCCGATTGCTCCAATTGCGATCCGCGCGCGGCGATTGACAACAGCGCCCCGATATCCGCCAATGACAACCATGCCGAACATGCTCGCCGCGATCGTCTATGAAGACGGCAAAAGGATCGACGACATCCTCGCCGGTTTCGTCGCCGATCTGCGCCGCCAGGGCTGGCGCGTCGGCGGCCTCCTGCAAAGCGGCGAGGCCGAGGCGCGCGGCGACGTGTTCCTGCGCGACATCGAAAGCGAACGCTCCCTCTCCCTGATGCAGGATCTGGGCAAAGGCTCCGAAGCCTGCCGCCTTGACCTCGCAGGACTGGCGCAGGCCAGCGGATTGCTGCGCGAGACGATCGCCCGGCGCCCGCAGCTCATCGTCGTCAACCGCTTCGGCCACGCCGAAGCCTCCGGCGCCGGCCTGCGCGACGAGATCGGCGCCGCGGCGCAGAGCGGCGCGCCAGTGCTGATCGCCGTCTCGACTAAACGGTTGGAGCCGTGGCGCGATTACCAGCACGGGCTGTTCGCGACGCTCGCCTGCGAGCGGCGGGCGCTCGACGCGTGGTGGGCGGACATCGCCGCCGCGCTGACGACGACAGCGGCGGGCGATTTGTCGTCCGCGCGACTAGACGCGGAATAAATTCCAGCCTTCGCCATGCGAGGCTGGCAGAAGGACGTCGAGAATGGCGCGACGGCGCGCAAACTTCTGACCGAAAAGCGGTCGCTTTGAAGAGCGCGCGACGCGCTTGCGCGCCTCGGAAACCTTCGGGCTGGCGACCGGCCCTCGCTGTTAACCATGTTGCGAAAGTCACGCGACAAATCCTTGAAGATTAGTTAATGTCTCTCTTGCGGCAGTCTCCATTGGCCTGCCAAACACCGCCAGCGCGCGGGTCAACATACGGAAGAAACGCGATGAAGCTCACGACAACCATTGCCCTCGCCTCGATGCTTGCTTTCTCCGGCGCGGCTTTCGCGCAAGCTCCGGCGGCCGCTCCCGCCGCCCCTGCGGCGCCCGCCGCCATGGCGCCGAAGGCCGCGGCTCCTATGGCCGCTCCCGCCGCCAAAGCCGCCAAGGCGCCCCGCACCGAAAAGTCGCTTGAATGCTCCAAGCAGGCCGATAGCCAAAATCTGCACGGCAAGCCGCGCAAGGCCTTCATGGGCAAGTGCAAAAAGGGCTGATTTTCGGTCCTTTTCAGAAATACCGGCCGCCGTCAGCCCGTCGCTGGCGGCGGTTTTTTTACGCCCTGCTCAACGGCGCCGCAACGCGGCTCCAAACTATTGTTTCTCGGCTTAGAGCAGGTTGCTTTCATATGGAACCGCCGGCGTTGCGCCGCGGCGAGCCAATCCACCAGAAGGCGCGCGCGGCGCAAGTGATTCCATATGAAAGCAACCTGCTCTAGTCTTGCCGAAAAAAGCCGCTTGCTGTTTTTGAGAATATGTTAGCCTGCAAGCAACGGCGCGTATTGCGCGCGAAATCGGGCGGGCGTCATGAACTTCAGCGAATATCTGGCCTGCGACGCCACCGAGCTGGCGGCGCTGGTCGCCAAGGGCGATGTTTCATCGGGCGAATTGCTCGATATTGCGCTTGGCCAATACCGGCGGGCGCAGCCGAAGATCAACGCCGTCACCCGCCTGCTGGAGCCACAGGCGCGCGCCCAATTGTCGGGCGGTCTTTCCGGCCCGTTCGCCGGCGTTCCCTTTCTGATCAAGGATTTGATTCAAGACTACGCCGGCGCGCCGACGAGCGGCGGCTCACGCGCCTTCGCCAACGCCGTTCCGGCGCAGCACGCGACGATCGTGCGGCGATTTATCGAAGCGGGACTGGTGATTTTCGCCAAGACCAACACGCCCGAACTGGGCCTGAAGGCGGTGACCGACCCCGTCCTGTTCGGGCGAACCAGCAATCCATGGAATTTCGAGCATAGCTGCGGCGGTTCAAGCGGCGGCGCGGCGGCGACGGTCGCGGCGGGCGTCGCGCCAATGGCCGGAGCCAGCGACGGCGGCGGTTCGATCCGCATTCCGGCCGCCTGCTGCGGACTGTTCGGCCTGAAGCCTTCGCGCGGGCGGATTTCCGTTTCGCCAGCGAGCGGCGAATATTGGTTCGGCGCCGCCAGCGAGGGCGTTATTTCGCGCAGCGTGCGCGATACGGCGCGCGCGCTCGACTTTCTGCAAGGCCCCGAGCCGGGCGATCCCTTTGTCATCGCCCGCCCGGAAACGCCCTACGCCGAGGCGATGCAGCGCGACCCAGGCCGCCTGCGCATCGGCTTTTCGACGCGTTCGCCGATCGGTATGGACGTCCATCCCGACGCCGTCGCGGCCGTCGATCAGGCGACGACGCTGTTACGCGGCCTCGGCCACGACGTCGAGGAGGCCGAACCGGCCGTCGACGGCGCGGCGCTGGCGCAAAGCTACCTGCACCTCTATTTCGGCGCCGTGCCGGCGGCCGTCGCGCAAGCGCTGGCGGCCGGCGCCAGGCGGGACGATTTCGAAGTTCTGACCCGCGTGATCGCGACATTGGGCGAGGCGACCTCCGCCGGCGTTTTCACGACGCAACTGCAGCGCTGGAACGAATACGCCCGCGCTCTGGGTCAGTTCCACAAGAGCTACGATCTTTTCCTGACGCCAACGCTCGCCCATCCGCCGATCCGGCATGGCGAGGGCGACATGCCTGCCGCGCAAGCGCAAATCCTCGATCTGCTGGAGCGCAGCGGCGTTCTCGGCCTGTTGGCGCGCGCCGGTCTGCTGGCGAGCACGATCAACGACATCGCGCGCAAGAACCTGCGCTATGTGCCTTTCACGCAGCTCGCCAATCTGACCGGCGTTCCGGCGATGAGCGTTCCGCTTTACTGGACGCCCGACGGACTGCCGCTCGGCGTGCAGTTCGTCGCGCCTTTCGGCGCCGAAGACCGGCTGTTGCAGCTGGCGCGTCAATTGGAGCAGGCGCAGCCCTGGTTCAAGCGCCTGCCCGACTGGGTGGCGAAAAACTGACGCGACGCGGCAAAATACGGGCGTTTCCCGACTGCATTCAATGCGTGTTGGCTTTGATCAGCGCGCTCAACCGATAGTTGGCGTTCTTCGCGACAAGGTCGTCGATAACCCAGCGATCGTCTTCGCGCGTCAATGAAAACACCATGCGTTCGGCGTGTTTGAAATTCCTGAATCGCGCCACGACCTTGGCGTCGCGGTCGGTTTTTTCGGCCAGATCGACAGCAACGTCATGCAGTTCGTAGTCCTGGCCGTTGACGAAATAGTCGAAATCGACGCCGCAAATATCGCCTTCGACGCAGGTCTTTTTCATGCGCGCCATCAGGACGTTCAGCCGTTTCGAATAAAGACGCGGATCGTCCAGGTCGGGCGCGTGATCGGCGGCGGTCGACGCATAGCCCGCATAGATCGAGCGCACGAAGGCGACCGGATCCTCGTCAGCGGCGAATCCCGGAGCCACATGCGCGAACAGCGCAAGAACGAACGCCGCGATCGGCAAAAGACGGTTGTTCACGCCACGCTCCAGCAATAGCGGCTTCGATTTGTCTTTATAGGCTCGATCGCGACGGCGCGCGTGTCAATCCCGCCTGTCGCCGGCGCGCCCTTTGGCCCGAACGACGCCGATTGACGGGCGCCAGCCGGAGTATTACCTTGACCAACAGAGGTAATACCCATGACGACCACAGTGACGGTGAAGGGACAGGTGACGCTGCCCAAAGCGGTGCGCGACGCCGCCGGCATCAAACCCGGCGACAAGGTCGAGGTGCGCAATCTGCCGGGCGTCGGCGTCGTCATCGAACGCCAGAGCGCTGGCAATGTCGATGCCTTTCGACGTCAACTGGAGGATGTCGCCCGGCAGCAGCCGTTCAAGGGCATGACGGCGGATGAACTCGCGCAAATGACGAGAGGCGAGGATTGATCGTCATCGACACGAATATTCTTGTCGATATTGCTGGTCCGCAAACCGCATGGCGCGAGTCGTCGCTGAACGCGCTGGCGCGGATGATGGACCATGGCCCGCTTGTCATTAATGCGGCGATTTTCGCCGAATTCTCGATCGGCTTCGAAAACGCGGAATCCTGCGCCAACGCGGTGCGACGGATGGGGCTGATCATTCAGGAAATCCCGCTTCAGGGATTGTTTCTCGCCGGACAGGCGTTCAAGCTTTACCGGCGGCGCGGCGGCGCCAAGACCTCGCCCCTCCCGGATTTCTTTATCGGCGGGCACGCCGCCGCCCTCGGCGCGCCTGTCCTGACGCGCGACGAGGGTCGATACCGGGCTTATTTTCCAGAAGTGCGTTTGCTCTATACGCGCTGAAACGATCGCCAGCGACGAGGCAGATCGCGCTTACCGGCTGAACTTCTTGTACTTCAGCCGATGCGGAATGACGCTGTCGATGCCGAGGCGACGTTTCTTGTCTTCCTCGTAGTCGGCGAAATTGCCTTCGAACCATTCGACGTGGCTGTCGCCCTCGAAAGCCAGCATATGGGTGGCGATGCGATCGAGAAAGAAGCGATCATGGCTGATGATGACGGCGCAACCGGCGTAATCGGTCAACGCTTCCTCCAGCGCGCGCAAGGTGTCGACGTCGAGGTCGTTGGTCGGCTCGTCGAGCAGCAGGACGTTGGCGCCCTTCTTTAGCATTTTAGCGAGATGCACACGGTTACGCTCGCCGCCTGACAGCATGCCGACTTTCTTTTGCTGATCGGCGCCCTTGAAGTTGAAGGTCGAGCAATAGCCGCGCGAATTGATCTCGCGCTTGCCGAGATAGATGACGTCGTTGCCGCCGGAAATTTCCTCCCAGACGGTCTTCTTGTCATCCAGGCTGTCGCGCGACTGGTCGACATAGCCGAGCTGCACGCTTTCGCCGATGACGATCGTGCCGGAATCCGGCTTGTCCTGGCCGGTGATCATGCGGAACAAGGTGGTCTTGCCGGCGCCGTTCGGGCCGATGACGCCGACGATGCCGCCGGGCGGCAGTTTGAACGACAGGTCGTCGATCAGCAGCTTGTCGCCGAAACCTTTCGACAGATGGTCGAAATCGATGACGTTCTGGCCAAGGCGTTCGGCCACCGGAATGATGATCTGCGCCGTCGAGGGCGCCTTGTCGTTCTGCTTGGCGACCAGATCGTCGTAGCGCTGGATGCGCGCCTTGGACTTGGCCTGACGCGCCTTCGGGCTGGAGGCGATCCAGGCGCTTTCCGCCTCGATGGCGCGCTGGCGCGCCTCTTCCTCGCGGCCTTCCTGCTGCAGGCGCTTCTGCTTCTGCACCAGCCAGCTCGAATAATTGCCCTCATAGGGAATGCCGCGGCCGCGATCCAGCTCCAAAATCCAGCCGGTGACGTTGTCGAGGAAGTAGCGATCGTGGGTGACGATCAAAATCGCGCCGGGATAGGCGCGCAGGTGGCCTTCCAGCCAGTTGACGGTTTCGGCGTCGAGATGGTTCGTCGGCTCGTCGAGCAGCAGCAGTTCGGGCTGTTCGAGCAGCAGCCGGCACAGCGCGACGCGGCGACGCTCGCCGCCGGACAGCTTGGCCACCTCCCAGTCGTCGGGCGGACAGCCGAGCGCGTCCATCGCCTGCTCGACCTGGCTGTCGAGATCCCACAGGCCCTTGGCCTCGATCTCGTCTTGAAGACGGGTCATTTCATCGGCCGTCTCGTCCGAATAATTCATCGCCAGTTCGTTGTAGCGATCGAGAACGGCCTTCTTGTCCGCCACGCCGAGCATGACGTTGCCGCGCACGTCGAGCGTCTCGTCGAGCTTGGGCTCCTGCGCCAGATAGCCGACGCGCGCGCCCTCGGCGACCCAGCCTTCGCCGGTGAACTCCTTGTCGATGCCGGCCATGATGCGCAGAAGCGTCGATTTGCCCGCGCCGTTGACGCCGAGCACGCCGATCTTGGCGTCGGGGTAGAAGGACAGATGTACGTTGTCCAAGACCTTCTTGCCGCCCGGCCAGGCCTTGGTCAGACCCTGCATGTGATAGACAAATTGGCGCGCCATGACTGTGATGTCTCTTCCGTCGGTCGAATGGGAATGGGGTTGGGGCCCTTGTAGCCGGGACGCGCGCGCCGGTCCAGCTTTTGCGCGGGAGCGCTCGCCCGAAAGCGCGGGAGCGCGTCGATGCCGTAAGGGATACCCTGCGACCGCGCCGCCGAAATGACGGCTATCATGACGGCGCTCCACT
The DNA here is from genome assembly GCA_963736175.1 of uncultured Alphaproteobacteria bacterium. Taxonomy (GTDB): domain Bacteria; phylum Pseudomonadota; class Alphaproteobacteria; order Rhizobiales; family Beijerinckiaceae; genus Rhodoblastus. The sequence continues at coordinate 119,727 of CAVTNU010000005.1, forward strand.
CAAATTCGGATGATCGCACGAAAAAGGGCGGCCGCGAGGCCGCCCCTTGCGCCGAAAGCGATCAGGCTCAGGCCGCGGCGGCCAGCGTCGCCATGACGGCCGACAATTGCGCGCCGATGACCGGGGTTGAAGTCGCGCAGGCCGAGACCGGCGCGGCGATCGCGGCGACGAGGTGGCTCGACGCGGTCGAGGCGGCTGTTGTCGTCGAAGACGCCGACGCCAGCGTTCCGCCCGCATTGTCGACGCAAATATCATCGCCCGCCGACAGCAGTGCGCTCAAGCTGACTTCGAAGGTCGTATTCCAGGTCTGACCCGCTTCCGCGCCCCAGGGATTGCGGATTTCCAGATTGCCCGTGGACGCGTCATAGCCATAGATCGACATGGCATGATCGGCGACCAGCGTCTGTTTGCCGTTAACATATGCGTTGGTGTTCGAGCAAAGGATCAGATCGTCATGGTTGGAGAGATCGGTTTCGAGCGCCGACATCAACTTGGCGGTGGTGTCGCCGGTGTTATAAGCCGTGACGGTCATGGCGTCGTTGACCGTATAGCAGGCCCAGGAGCCGCCGCTGCCGACATATTCCTGCATGGCGCTCGCGCCGGTCAAAGCCTCCAGCGCATAAAGCGGGCTGCCGCCATTGCCGATCGTGCTGTAGCTGTTGCCGTCATTGACCGAATTGCCGGTTTCCAGGTTGATCGCCTGGAATTGGGCGTAGGCCTTTTCCGCCAGGCTCGCCCAGATGTCCGAGCTCTTGTTGAACAGCGTCCCGCCGTTCGGAAGGGCGGCGTTGACGGTCACAAATTCGGCCTGGCCATCGTAGTAGAAGCGCACGCCATAGGCGCCGTTGCCGTTATTGGTGAACATCGACGAAATCTTCGAGCTGTTCAGATCGGCGACTTCGGCGCAGCTCGACAGAAAATAGCAATCGCCGAGATAACCCTGGTTGACGTCGCTCATGCTCGGACCGGAGGCGCCGAACAAAGGCGAACTGACGGTGGAATATTTGAATTTCACCGCCGCGTAGCCGCTCATATTGAGAATGTCATTCGGTAGATCGGTCCCGAGCAGCCACTTGTCGGTCAGGTCGGTGAGCTGCGTCGAGGTGGCGCCCGCGGCCAGATTGCCCAGGGTGACCGAGGTCGAGGCGCCGCCGGTGAATTTGGCGTTGGCCGCATTGCCGTCGACCAAGGCGTCAAAGACGTACGTCAGATAGGAAGACGACGACAGGCCGTTGTTGAGATTGGCGGCGATCGTCTTGAGATCGTTGAATTCCGCCGTGGTCAACTTGCTGTTGGAGGACGACAGGCTCGAAGTCAGATCGGTCATCAATTTCGTCAGGCCGGCCTCGGTAACGACGCCGTTGACGTCAGCCGCCTTCATATCGGCGGCGATCGAAGCCGTCGAAAGCTTGGAAATCCAGCTCGGCGTCGAAGAGCCGGAACTGGAGGTGGACCTGGAGCTGGAACTCGACGACGAGTTGGAGGAAGAAGACGAAGAGCTGGACGCCGCCACCGCGAGCGCTTCCGTCACGCCGACAGGGCCCCACTGCGTCGCGCCCAGCGCGGGAGACAAAGCGCCAACCCAGTCGAAGGCGTTTCCATCAAAATTCGAAAAGCTATCGCTGTTGGTGACCTTGGACATTGCCGCCTCGCAAATGTTCGCCAGACCGCCAAACCGGCGCGTCCGGTCCCAAATCCCCACGAATCAGAACGCAACCATCCTTCGCGCCCGGTGAGCAACCGTCCGCGCTAGACTACCTACATTCTCTGGACAGGGGCCTCGCTTCTTTCAAGCTTGCGGCCATCAACGGCGCATTTCAAGCGGAAAGCCGCATTGTCGCGGCGGTAATGCTTTTCACGGTTACGTTTTGCTGAATCCTCCGTCTCAAATTCTGTCGAAGCGGAACGCGCTTCTGGACTCGCGCGGAAGCCACAAGTCGGAGTTCGGCGACGATGGCGCGGAAGTCCAACGCTTGGTTCCCGCGCGCAACGACCGATCGGGATTTGACGCACTATGATCGTTTGAAGTTCGAAAATTCGACGAGTACGACGGCTCGATTTAAGCGGACGCGCGTCACGACGCCGGCCAGGGCAGCAGCACGATTTTGCCGCCGAGCCCACCCTTGTCGATACGTGCATGGACATCTCTGGCGGCGGCGAGCGGCAGGCGATCGATCACGACGGGATGAATGGCGCCGGCGCGCAACAACTCGAACAGCGCTTCCATGTCGGCCTTGAACTCATCCGGGTGGGTCGAACGGCGCGCGGTGATGCTGTAAAATAGCGCGCGACGGCCCTGGAACAGGATGCTGAAGGCGCCCCACAGCTTGAGCCGGAGCAACCCAAGCCCCGCGGAAAGTAAGTTCTCGTGTCCGACCGCCATGGTTTGCGAACCATAGCCGACCAGCAACCCGCCAGGCGCGAGGCAAGCAAAGGAGCGGGCGAAATGCGGACCGCCGATCGCATCGAAGACGGCGTCGACGCCAACGCCCCCTTCGCGGCTGGCGGTCAGCGCGCGCGCCGCCGCGACGAAGTCGTCGGCGCGATAGTCGATCGCCGTGGCGCCAAATCGCTCGACCGCCGGAACGTTCGCGGCCGAGCACGTGCCGATCGCTTTGAAGCCAAAGTGGCGAGCCAAATCGAGCAGCGCCGTCCCGACCGAGCCTGAAGCGCCTATGACAAGAATCGTCGCGCCCGATGGCAGGCGGCCGCAACGTGTGAGCATCTGGTACGCGGTAAGATAGGCGAGCGGAATGCAAACCGCTTCGGCCGGATCGACGCCATCGGGGACGGACACGAGAAATCGCGCGGGGCGAATAGCATATTGCGCATAGCCGCCCACCACGCAAAGATCCGCGACCATTTGCCCCTCGCGCGGCGCGGTCACGCCGGGGCCGGTCTTGTCGACGACGCCCACGAGTTCATAACCCGGCGTGAACGGCGGCGGTCCCTTGAAATCCGGGTAGCGGCCACGCCGAATGAACGTATCGGTGAATCCGGTTCCGGCGGCGAGGACTTTGACGCGGACTTCGCCCGGACCGGGTTCGGGGACGCGCGACTCTTCCGTCAGTTCGAGAACCTCGGGACCGCCAAACTTGGCGATGCGGATATGGCTCCATGACATGATCTTACCTCGAATGACGTCTTTCCCGCGCGAGCGTTTTTTAAATGGTTATGGGAACAGCCTGCTAAATCCCCCTTCTTCGAATTTTTTTGCGCGTGCGTCGCCCCTGAGCGTGGCGACCCGATCCGTGAAGCAAAACCTTCAAGAACGCCGAGCGACGACCGAATAGTGGAGCTTGGGAATGTAGCAGCGTGTCGCCGAAACCTGTGGCGTGAGGAATTGGGGGGCGATTGGACGCGTCGGCTTTTGTCCGGTTCTCGCTATTGATAGGCTGACGCCTCACTTCTAAATGGTAAAGACGGACCTGTCACCGTAATCTGGTACGCGGTAAGATAGGCGAGCGGAATGCAAACCGCTTCGGCCGGATCGACGCCATCGGGGACGGACACGAGAAATCGCGCGGGGCGAATAGCATATTGCGCATAGCCGCCCACCACGCAAAGATCCGCGACCATTTGCCCCTCGCGCGGCGCGGTCACGCCGGGGCCGGTCTTGTCGACGACGCCCACGAGAATTACGGTGACACGCCCGCCTTTACCTATTTAAAAAAATAGTCCGTAAAAACGCGCGCATCACCGTAATTTTGCGGGGCGCCGTCCACCCCATCACCGTAATTGCGTAATTGGTAGGATTCGCGCAAATTTGATCGCGGCGCGTCTTCACAGCTATTTGTATTGCGCACGCCCTCAGCTCTTTTTCGAGCCGTCGTCGGCCTCCAGAACCATGCCGGAATAAGGCTCGATCCACGACAGCTTGTCGACAACGCCCTTCACGCCGGGCACGTTTTCGGCCGCCACGCGCAAGGCGTCGCGCTGGCGTTCGTCGACGATGGCGCCGGTGAACGTGACGATGCCGCAATCGACGGCGATCTCGACATTGGCGGTCGAAACGAAGGATTGCTCCCTCAGCTCAGTCACAACCGCGTCGCGCAGCGCCCCGTCGCCGCCGCAGGCGCCCTCCCGCGCGTCGTGTTGACGCCTGGCGGCGAGCGCGCGCAACAAATTGGCGCGCGAGACGATGCCGACGACGAAACCGCCGCTGACCACCGGCACGCGCTTGATGTGACGCTTCTCCATAAGCCGCACGATTTCGGTGATCGAAGTCGATTCCTGGACGGTGACGACGTCATGCGTCATCACCTCGCGCACGCGGCGGCTGTGGCTCATCACATAGCGCTGCGCGTTCTGGCCCGGTCCCAGAAGAAATTCGATCCAGCGCGCCTTGCGCGCCGCCGTGCCGATTTCCGCTCGGGCAAGAAAGTCGCCTTCGCTGACGAGGCCGACCAGAAGGCCGTCGTCATCGACGACCGGCAGACCGCTGACGCGCGCCTCCAGCATAATGGCGATCGCCTCGTCGATGGTAGCGTCGGCTTTCACCGTTTTGACCGGCTGCGTCATGATTTCGGCGGCGGTGATCGCGCCAACGGAAGTATCGCTCATAACGCCCACTCCTGCGCTCCCCTGAGCGCTTGAATATATGTATCAACCTAGTCCCCGTAACACGGCAAAACCTTGACGCCAATCAAGCTACCAACGCCCTGTCCCCGGCGCGCAGCCTTGGCGAATCGCAATAATGACTGTATAGTCAGTCACTATTGGAGGCCCGTTCATGGCGAGACAGGCGCGCACCCCGGCCGAACGCGACGAAAAAATGAGCGCGATACGCGCGGCCGCGCTGGATGTTTTTTCGCAAAAGGGTTTTGCCGGCGCAAGGCTCGACGACGTGGCGAGCGCCGCGGGCGTCGCCAAGGGCACGATCTATCTTTATTTCAAATCAAAACAGGATCTGCTCGAAGCCATCGTGCGGGCCTCGATCGGCGCCTTCATCGAAAACATCGAAGCCATGGTTCTCAGCTCTCCCGCCAGCGCCAGTGATCTGCTGCGTGGCGTCGGACAAGCGATGGCGCAGGTTGTGGGCGACCCGGACCGTCGCCGCATCGCTTATCTCGTCATGTCGGAAGGCGCGCGTTTTCCCGCCATCGCCGACTTCTACCATCGCGAGGTGATGACGCGCGGCCTTCGCATCATGCGCGCCATCGCGGAGAAAGGACGGATCAGTGGCGAGTTCCGCTCGCGCGAACTGGAGGACTTTCCCCAGCTCGTCGTCGCCCCCGCCCTCGTCGCCGTCATCTGGACCATCGTCTTCGAGCGCCTGCAGCCGCTCGACGCTGCGGCGATGATCAACGCCCACATTGAAATTCTGCTGCGCGCCTTGACTGGAAAACCGCCATGAAGCGTCCCCTTCGCATCGTCGCCCTTGTCCTGTGCGCGGCTCTTCTGATCTGGGGCGCGACGCGGCTTTTCGCCCCCGGCGCGGCGCGGGACGTCTTCCAGGGTTTTGTCGAAGGCGATCTGGTGCTGATCGGCCCGATCGAGGGCGAAAGGCTGGCCAAACTCGACGTCGAACCGGGCGCGCAGGTCGCCAAAGGGGCGTCCTTGTTCAGAATGGCGACGCCGGTGCTCGACCAGCAACGCGCCGAAACCAGGGCGCGCGTCGATCAGATGCAGGCCAACCTCGACAATCTGAAAGCCGCGCTCAACCGGCCTGAACAGATCGCCGTGCTGAACGCCGGGCTTGACCGCGCCAAAGCTTCGTTGGTGCTCTCGCAAGCCGAATACGTTCGGCAGGCGACATTGTTGCCGAAAGGCGCGACCACCGTGCAGGCGCGCGATCAAGCGAAATTCGCGCTCGATCGCGACAAGGCCGGGGTGATCGAGGCGCAACGCCAGATCGACGCCGCGCTGCTGCCCTCGCGCACCGGCGAAATCGGCGGCGCCGAAGCCGCCCTCCTGCAAGCCAACGCGCAATTGCGCCAACTCGACGTGCGTATCGGCCGCCAAAGCGTATTCGCGCCGGCGGCTGGAGTTGTACAGGACGTCTATTTCTGGCCGGGCGAAGTCGTCGGCGCGGGCCAACCGATTCTGGCGCTGTTGCCGCCGGAAAACCGCAAGATCCGTTTTTACGTCGGCGAAAAGCAATTGTCGCGCTTCGCGCTCGGCGCGCCGGTGACAGTTTCCTGCGATTCCTGCCAACAGGCGATCGCCGCGCGCGTCGTCTATATTTCGCAGCAGGCCGAATTCACCCCGCCGGTGATCTTTTCGCAGGAGGAGCGCGGCAAGCTGGTGTTCCGCGTCGACGCGAGAGTCGAAGCCAGGGACTTCTCGCTGCCGCTCGGCCTGCCGGTGAGCGTGCGTCTTGCCGCGGCGGGCGCGCCATGAACGACGACGCCGACGTCGTCATCGACGTACGCCATCTCAGCAAGAGTTTCGACGGCAAGCTTGTCGTCGACGATCTGTCGATGCAGGTTCGCAAGGGCCGCATCCACGGATTTCTCGGGCCGAACGGCAGCGGCAAAACGACGACCATACGCATGCTTTGCGGCCTGCTGACGCCGGACGGGGGAACCGGAACCTGCCTGGGCTTTGACATCCGCACCGAGCAATACGCCATCAAGCCGCGCATCGGCTACATGACGCAGCGATTTTCGCTCTACGCCGATCTCACCATCCGCGAAAACCTCGAGTTTATCGGCCGCGTTTACGGCCTGCCCGATCCCGTCGCCAGCGCCAACGAGGCGATCCGGCGGTTGGGCTTGCAAGGACGCGCCGACCAACTCGCCGGCGATCTGTCCGGCGGCTGGAAGCAGCGTCTGGCGCTCGGCGCCTGCATCATGCCGAGTCCGAGCCTGCTGCTGCTCGACGAGCCGACGGCGGGCGTCGATCCCAAGGCGCGGCGCGATTTCTGGGACGAAATTCACGGGCTGGCGCGCGAAGGCCTCACGGTGCTGGTCTCGACCCATTACATGGACGAAGCCGAACGCTGCCACGAGATCGCCTATATCGCCTATGGCCATCTGCTGGCGCAGGGAACGGTGGAGGAGATCATCAAACAGGCGGGCCTGACGACCTACACCGTCACCGGCCCTGACCTGAGCGCGCTGGCCGACACGCTGAAGGCGACGCCCGGCGTCGACATGGTGGCGCCTTTCGGCGCCAGCCTGCATGTGGCGAGCCGCGACGGCGCCGCGCTCGACGCGCTCGTGGCGAATCTGAGCGGACAGGCGCAAATCTGGAAGAAGGATAACGCCAGCCTCGAAGATGTGTTCATCGACCTGATGACGCGCTCGAAGGACAATTTCGCATGAGCGATTCGAACGGCGCCGCGCGCACGCAAGGTTTCGACATCGCCCTGAAGCGGATGGCGGCCGTCTTCATCAAGGAGACGATCCAGTTGCGGCGCGACCGTCTGACCTTCGCCACGATGATCGCCATTCCGGTTATGCAGCTTCTGCTGTTTGGCTTTGCGATCAATACCGATCCCAAGCATTTGCCGACGGCCGTGTTCGATTCCGATCACAGCGCGTACTCGCGTCTTTTCGTCACCGCTCTGCGCGCCACCGACTATTTCGAAATCAAGGCCGAGATCTCCGAAGAAAGCGAGGTCGACCGCACGATCTTGTCCAACAAGGCGCAGTTTGTCGTGCAGATCCCGCAGGATTTCGGCCGCAAACTGGTGCGCGGCGAAAACCCCGGCCTGCTGGTGATCGCCGACGCGGCCGATCCGACCGCCACCAACGGCGCCGTCGTCGCGCTGAATGGCGCGGCGGCGCAGGTTTTTGCGCGCGAACTGACCGGACCGCTGGCCTCGCTCGCGCCAAAGCCCCTGCCCTTCGATCTGCGCATCCAGCGACGCTACAATCCGGCCGGGGAATCGCGCCTCAACATCGTCCCCGGCCTCGTCGGCACCATCCTGACGCTGACCATGTTGATTTTTACCGCGCTCTCCGTCACCCGCGAAATCGAGCGCGGCACGATGGAGCAGTTGCTCGCCATGCCGATCCGTCCGGTCGAAATCATGCTGGGCAAGATCCTGCCCTACGCCGTCGTCGGCTTCCTGCAGATGCTGTTGATCGCCGGCGCGGCGCGCGTGATGTTCGCCGTTCCGATCGTCGGCAATCTTGCCCTCTTCGTCTTGCTGACGATGCTGTTCATCGTCGCCAATCTTTCGGTCGGCTACACGTTCTCGACCATCGCCACCAATCAATTGCAGGCGATGCAGATGAGCTTCTTTTTCTTTCTGCCGAGCATTCTCTTGTCGGGCTTCATGTTTCCCTACCGCGGCATGCCGGTCTGGGCGCAATATTTCGGCGAGTTACTGCCGCTGACGCATTATCTGCGCATCGTGCGCGGCGTCATGCTCAAAGGCGCCGGTTTTATCGACCTGTCGTTTGACTCCGGCGCGCTGCTGGCCTTTACGCTGGTCGCGATGGGTGTCGCCGTGGCGCGGTTTCGGCAGACGCTGGATTGAGCGATTGTCTTAACGGCGCGCCGCGTCAGCCTGCCGCGCAGGACGGCCGATCGGCGGCAAAACCCGTCACGCTGCGCCGGATTTCCCCGACGGTTCGCCGTTCTCGTCGCCGAGCAGGGCGTCGAGCTTTTGCCGCTCTTCGGCGGAAAGCGCGTCGCCAAAGGCCTCCTTGCGCGCCGCGCCGTCACGCGAGCGGAAGAAAACGGCGAGCGCGCCCAAAATCAATACAGCGAAGGGCGAAGCCCACAACAGCAGGGTTTCCGTTTTGACCGGCGGCTTCAACAAAATGAAGTCGCCGTAGCGCGCGACCAGATAATCCTTGATCTGAGCGTCGCTCTCGCCCTGTTGCAAATGCTGGCGGACGATGACGCGCAAGTCGCGCGCGAGCGGCGCGTCGGAATCGTCGATCGACTGGTTCTGGCAGACCATGCAGCGCAATTGCGCCGATAATTCGCGCGCCCGCGTTTCGAGCCGGACGTCTGGCAGAATTTCGTCCGGCTGCACGGCGAAAGACGGCGTGGCGAGGAGCAGCAGCGTGAAGAAAAAGGCGATCCGACGCATGATCACTCCGCCGCCTGAACATTGAGCGGCGCCGCCCTTTTGGCGCGCTGGGCGAAGCCGACGCGCAAGCGCCGGTCGGAAAAGGATAGCGCCCCGCCCAGCGCCATCGCCAGGGCGCCGAGCCAGATCAACGAGACCAGCGGCTTCCAGTAAAGCCGCGCGTCGAACGAGCCGTCGTCCTTCTGCTCGGCCAGCGAAACGTAGATCTGACCAAGGTTGAGCGTGACGATGCCCGCCTGCGAGGTGCCCATGCGTCTTGTAAAGAAGAAGCGCTTGGAGGGCGCGATCTGCGCCGCCACGACGCCGCCCTTGCGCACGTCGATATGGGCGACGACTTCGGTGTAGTTCGGTCCCTTATCGGAGCTGACGGCGAGCGTCTGCAATTGATAGGGACCGACATCGTAGGTTTGTCCGGCCTTCATCGTGACGATTTTTTCGACGCCCCAGCCGGTCGCCGCCAGCCCCAGCAGCGTCACGCCGAGCCCGGCGTGCGCCAGCGCCGTTCCAAAAGCCGAACGCGGCAGGCCGCGCGCGCGCGCCAGAGCCGTTTTCGCGCCGCTGGCGAAAATGCGCCCGTAGACTTCGACGAACGCGCCGACGATCAGGTAGATCGCCGCGCCCGCGCCTATGATCGACGCTACCGGCGCGCCGTTGAGCGCGGCGAACAAGGCCATGCCGGCGAAGCCGCAGGCGGCGGCGAAAGTCAGTCGTTGCAGCGCGCCGAGCAGATCGCCGCGTTTCCACGCTAGCAATTGGCCGATCGGCGCGACCAGGATCAAGGGCGCGAACAGCGGCCCGAACGTCAGATTGAAGAACGGCGCGCCGACGGAAATCTTGTCGCCCGTCAGGGCCTCCAGCGCCAGAGGGTAGAGCGTGCCGACAAAGACGGCGGCGCAACTGACGCTCAGCAGAAGATTGTTGAGCACCAACGCGCCTTCACGCGAAATCGGCGCGAACAGGCCGCCATGCGCCAGAGTGGAGGCGCGCAGACCGAACAGCGCCAGCGAGCCGCCGATGAAAAAAGCCAGAATGGCGAGAATGAACAAACCGCGCTGCGGATCGCTGGCGAAGGCGTGCACGGAGGTGAGCACGCCCGAGCGCACCAGAAACGTGCCGAGCAGCGACAGCGAAAAGGCCAGAATGGCGAGGAAGATCGTCCAGATTTTCAGCGCTTCGCGTTTTTCCATCACGGCGGCGGAATGCACCAGCGCCGTTCCCGCCAGCCAAGGCAGCAGCGAAGCGTTTTCGACCGGGTCCCAGAACCAGAAGCCGCCCCAGCCGAGCGTGTAATAGGCCCAGTAGGAGCCCATGGCGATGCCGAGCGTCAAGAACACCCAGGCCGCCAGCGTCCAGGGCCGGATGTAGCGAGCGAACGCCGCGTCGATCCGCCCGCCGATCAGCGCCGCGGCGGCGAAGGAAAAGGCGATCGAAAAGCCGACATAGCCGACATAGAGCAGCGGCGGATGAATGGCGAGGCCGGGGTCCTGCAGGATCGGATTGAGGTCGGCCCCTTCCATCGGCGGGCGGGCGAGGCGCGCGAAGGGATTGGAGGTCAACAGAATGAACAGCAAAAACGCGGCTGACAGCAAGCCCTGCACCGACAGCGCGTCGGCCAGCAATTTGCGCGGAACAGCCCGCGAGAACAGCGCCATCACGGCGCCGCAGGCAGTCAGGATCAACGCCCAGAGCATCATCGAGCCTTCGTGATTGCCCCAGACGCCGGAGATTTTGTAGATCATCGGCTTGGCCGAATGCGAATTCTCGACGACGTTGGCGAGCGAGAAATCCGACACGACATGCGCATAGGTCAAGGCGGCATACGCCAGCGCGACGAAGAGAAATTGCGTCGCCGCGACCGGGCGCGCCATCGCCATCAGCGCGGGCTCGCCGGCGCGCGCGCCCCAGAAGGGAAAGACCGCCTGCGCCATGGCCAAAGCCAAAGCCAGAACCAAGCAATAATGGCCGCTTTCGACGATCATTTCGCAGCCCCGCCCGGCTTTTGGTTGTCCACCCATACGCCCTGCTTTTTCAGAGCGTCCGCAACTTCGCGCGGCATATAGCGCTCGTCGTGCTTGGCCAGCACGCTGTCGGCGTGAAAGAGGCCGGCGGCGTCGAGCGCGCCTTCGGCGACGACGCCCTGCCCTTCCTTGAACAAGTCGGGCAGCAGGCCGGAATAGAGGACCTTGACGTCGTTGGTCTTGTCGGTGATGGCGAACGTGATCTTATCGCCCCCCTCGCGCTTGAGCGAGCCTTCCTCGACCAGACCGCCGATGCGCAGACGCGCGCCGGGGCCGACGTGCTTTTGCGCCAGTTCGGTCGGACCGTAGAAAAACACCACATTGTCGCGGAAGGCGAACAACACCAAGCCCACCGCGAGCGCCAGCACGCCGACCGCCGCGCCGATCAGGCTGAGCCGCCTTTGTTTGCGCGTCATTTCTTCGTCTCCAGACCGAGTTCCTGCGCCAGCGTCGTCAGGCGTTCCTGCGCCGCGGCGTCTTGCGCCAGGGCCTTGCGCGCGTCAGCCAGCGCGGCGCGAGACTTATCGCTTTCGTCCAACACCTTATAGGCGCGAATAAGGCGCAACCAACTGTCGGCGTCGCCACCCTGCGCCGCAAGCCTTCGGGCCAGCCCTTCGACCATGGCGCCGATGGTCTTGGCGCGCTCGTCCTTGGACATGCCGGCGATCGCCGCCGCGCCAGGCTTCGCCGGAGCGGCTTCCTTCGCCGCGGGCGGCGGCGGCTGGCTTTTGTCGTCTTCGAAAGGGGCGTCGAGCAGCGCTATTTTTTCGGCAAGCATCTTCGCCAAAGGCGAATTGGCCGGCGCCTCGGCGGCGAGCTTGGACCAGAAGTCTCTGGCGCGCTCCTTGTCGCCCTCCTGCGCGGCGGCGATACCGAGATAATAGCGCGCCATCTGCTGTTTGGGATCGATCGCCAGGGCGCGATCGAATTCCTGGGCGGCTTCGGCGCTAACGATGCCGTCTGCGGCGTAAATCAGCGCCTCGCCGTACAGGGCGCGACGTTCGGCCGTTTCGCCAAGCAGACGCAGCGCTTCGGCGCGCGCCTGCGCCGCATCGGCGGGCCGACCCATGCGCAGATAGACCGGCGCGACGATCTCGTAAGCGCGTCCGTCGTCTGGATGAGCCGCCAGATGCGCCTCCATCTTGGCGACAGCCCCTTCAAGGCTCAATTTTCGCGGATCGCCGTCGAAGCGGGCCTGCAAGGGCAGATCGGGGGCGTCGGGATGGCCGACGAGCGAATACAGCCCGAAGGCGATCGCCGGCACGCCGATCAAGGCGATGAGCGCCGCCGTCAGCCGCGTCTTTCTGCTCGACGCCGCGCCAGACGCGCACTTCTGCGCCGCGCTCAGCGCCAGCAGCCGGCGCGCCGCCCTGGCGCGTTCGGCCTCAGCCTCTTGCGCGTCGGCCAGACCGCGTTCGGAATCCGCGGCGATCTCAGCCATTTGCGCACGATAGAAGGCGACATCGGACGCGCTTTCGTCATCGGCGCGCGCCGAACGAGATAGAGGCCAAAGCGCGCTTAAAACGGCCAGACCCGTCAAAATGATAAAAACAAACCAGATCATCGGGGTGGTTTAACGGGTCGGCGTCGGATTTGGAAGGCTTCCTTTGCGCGACAGACCGGCGCGCCCCGTCCTCAGCCGTTTGGTCCGATTTCAGACCGAAACGACCTTCGCCCCCGAACTAAACGAAGCACGAAAATCAGCCGTTCAGCTTCCAGCCGCCGCCGTCGCGGCAGGCTACGCCATGGCCGACCTGCGGGCGTCCATTGATATACACCGTATGCGTGATGTCGCGGCAGGCGCCCTTGTCGGGGCCAACCTCCGCGTAGCCGTACGCGCCATTGCCGCCGCGCCAGGTCTTGCGTTCGCCAGAGTTCAACGCGTCGAACTCGGCCTTGTTGGCGGCGCTCCTGTCGCCGACGTCAAGCTGCTTGCCGACCGCGCCGCTCGCCAAGCCGCTATAGGCCGGCGCGACCGGCGCGGCGACCTCGGTCGAGCCGCCGGACGACATGCCGGCGCAACCGCCGAGAGCGATGAGAAAACAGGCCGAAACGCCCGCGCGAGCGAATTTATGCACTTTTGCCCCCTGAAAACGCCAAAGGCCCGACGCAGCTTGGTTCCTGCCCGGCCAAATTCCGGTCCACCCTATAGCGGCAAGGCAAAAAGGGGAATCGCGTTTTGCTTCCGCGACGCCGCTATTTTGCTGTTTTTCGGCAAGGCTGACGCGATTGCCACACCCCAATGCGCGATGGCGACGCCATCAGCCATCCCATTAAAATGCATGGAAACAATGCATTGTCGCATTCAAACTTGCGGCAGCGTCAACAACGCCCGCAACCCGCCGATCGGGCTGGTCTCCAGCGTCAGGGCGCCGCCGTAATCGGCGGCCAGTTCGGTGACGATCGACAGACCCAGTCCCGAGCCAGGCTTGGATTCGTCCAATCTTTGCCCCCGGCGCGCCGCCTTTTCGCGGCTTTGCTGCGGCAGCCCAGGCCCGTCGTCGTCGATCAGCGCGGTGAACATCGCTCGCTCCGACGCGTTCGCAGGCGGCTGACGCTGGATGGCGACGCGAACCTCCTGGCGCGCCCATTTACAGGCGTTGTCGATCAGATTGCCCAACATGTCCTCAAGATCCTGCCGCTCGCCCAGGAACCGCAGGGATTCCGCGCCGCCGGCGAAGGCCAGGGTCTTGCCGGGATAGATTTTGGCGAAGGTGCGGACAAGGCCGGCGATCGCCGGTTCGACGTCGCAAGCCGCGCCGATCGCCCCGGCCCTGGCGGCGGCGCTGGCGCGCTCAAGGTAGAAATTGACCTGATCGCGCATCAAAAGCGCCTGTTCGCGCGCCTTTTCAGCGACCGGATCGTTCTCGCCGGCGGCTTCGTTCATAATGACGCTGAGCGGGGTTTTCAGCGCGTGAGCGAGATTGCCAACCTGGGTGCGGGCGCGCGCCACTATATCGCGGTTGGCCCCGATCAACAGATTGAGTTCGCTCGCGAGCGGGGCGATCTCATAGGGAAATTCGCCGTCGATCTGCTCGGCCTGCCCCCGCCGCACCGCCATTACGCCGTCGCGCAGGCGCTTGAGCGGACGCAGGCCATAGGCCACCTGCAAAGCGGTGGTTCCCACCAACGCCAGCGCCAGGAGCGTGAATGTGATGGCGAGCGCGACTTCGAATTGCGCGATCTGGCTTTCCAGGTCCTGCGTCGTGGCGGCCACCTGAACCAGATATTTGCCCTGATCGCCGATATCGATCAGGCGCTCCAGCATGCGCAGGCGCCGTTCGTCGGGGCCGATGACGTAGCCCCGCCGCCGTCCGCCCGCATCGGGCTGGCCGCTTTGTTCGTCCAGTCTGGGCAGATGCGCCGCGAAAAGCGAGCGCGAGGAGCGGATTTCGGTCTTGCCGCCGTCGAGCCGCGTGATCTGCCAATACCAGCCCGACAGCGACAATTCGAATTGTGGTTCGCCAAGACTTCCCGGTTCGCTGTGGGCGTCCGCGCCCGGGGTCGCGAGATCGGCGACGAGAGCGCGCAGATAAACGCTGAGTTGATCGTCGAGCGCGGCTTCCGCCGTGCTTCGATACAGCGCCGTCAACAGCAATCCCGCCACGGTCAGGATCACCAGACTCCACAGCGCCGCCATGGCGAACAGGCGCGCCGCGATGGACGAGGAGCCGAACCAGCGCCGCAATTCAGGCGTCCGGCTTTTCGGCCGTCTCCTCCGGCGGCGCGATCATATAGCCAAGGCCGCGCACCGTTTGCAGCACGTCGACGCCGAGCTTTTTCCGCAAACGGCCGACAAAGACTTCGATCGTGTTGGAATCGCGGTCGAAATCCTGATCGTAGAGATGTTCGACAATTTCGCTGCGCGAGATCACCCGCCCCGTGTGGTGCATCAGATAGGCCAGTAGACGATATTCATGCGAGGTCAGCTTGACGCTGCTTCCGTCAACGAGAACGCGTCCCGACTTGGTGTCGAGCCGCACCGGCCCGCAAGCCAATTCGTTGGTGGCGTGACCGGTCGACCGACGCAATAGCGCGCGCAGCCGCGCCAGCACCTCCTCCATGTGAAACGGCTTGGCGACATAATCATCGGCGCCCGCGTCGAAGCCCTGAACCTTGTCGCTCCACCGGTCGCGGGCGGTGAGTATGAGTACGGGCATGACCTTTCCGGCCTTGCGCCACTCGCTCAGCACCGAAACGCCGTCTTTCTTCGGCAGACCTATGTCGAGCACGACCGCGTCATAGGGCTCCGTATCGCCCAGAAACCAGCCTTCCTCGCCATCGAAGGCGCGGTCCACAGCGTAGCCGGCGAGCGCGAGCGCGTCGCTCAACTGACGGTTGATGTCCTTGTCGTCCTCGACCACAAGCAGGCGCACGACAATTCCTTCCCAGTTCCTGGCCCAGTTTCTCGCCCGTTTCGCGGCGTCCGTTCAAATTTCAGCGCTCGTTGCGCGATCCGACGATTTCTCCGCTGGTCGCGTCGATGAATACATGGATGACGCGACCGTCGCGCCGCAACAGGGCGATTTCATATACGTCGCTGTCGCGCCAACGGCAAAGGCTGCCCGACAGCGCCTCGGCCTGCGCGAATCCCGCCGCCGCCCGCATCATGGCGAAAGGTTCGCGCAGTTTGAGCGCGGCGATTCTTTCACGCGTCTGCGCGTTTGAATAGCAAGTGCGAACGGGCGCAGGGCGCTCCTCCTCAAGACGCCCACGCTCCTGGATCTCAGGCTCCCGCCGCGGCAAATCCGGACGGTCGAACTCATGGCGGTCGAACTCATGGCGCTCAATTTCAGGCCGCGCGGCTTCCGGACGGGCGACATCGGGACGCAACGGCGCTATTGGCGGATACCCCGGCGGCCCAGGCCGCATGAACCGCGGACCGCCCTCCGGGCGCGCCAGCGGCCGACCGCCCTCGATTAGGACGCCCTCGCCCGCCTCGCGCGCCCACGGCCGAGCCGCCCTGTCGTAGGGGCCGCCGCGAAGCGACGGCTCCAGGTTCGGACCGGACCGCTCCCAGCGCGGCTCCTGCGTCAAGGCACGCGGCTCCTGCCGCTGCCAACTGGGCTCCTGGCGCTCCCAGCGCGGATCTTGGCTCTCCCAGCGCAACTCCTGCGCCAGCGCGCGCGGCGACGCCATGGTCACAGTCAGCAGACCAAGCGCCAAAGCCAGCATGCCCGCATGATAATCACCCATAGCCAGAAAATGCCGCCTGCTGAATGAACCGAACATGAACCCGCGTGACCAAGCCCGAAATTTCCTTCAATTCAAGCTCTAATGCAAGGTCGAGGGAAAGCGCTTTTTGATCTGGCGCAAATGGATGGAGACCCGCCAAGCATAGATCTATCAAGGCCGCGCAAGATGGCGCGGCGGCGCTCTACCTTTTTGTGGAAGGAGGGCGGAAAAACGGTGTTAAGAGCACGTTCGACGGGCGAGCGCGATGCAAACGCGTTCTGACGCCCTATTGATGGAGTTGTGAATGAGCCATGTTCCCCACGAATTGCCGGAAGAATTTCCCCAGCAAATCGAAGCCATCCAGGCGTTGAAACAGACCAACCACCATTTCGCCCGTATCGTCGACGACTATCACGAACTCAATCGCGCCATCCATCGATCGGAAACCAATGTCGAGGCGATGGACGATTTCGAACTCGAAAAGCTGAAGAAAAAGCGGCTGACGCTCAAGGATGAAATCGTCCGCGAGCTGGCCGCGCACGCGTCCTGACGCCGCGTCGGCGCCGGACGGCGGGGCGATCGCCGGATAACCGCCTGTCGCGTTGAACATTCCCGCCCGAAAGGCCGAAGCGTCTTTCGGGCGTTCCTTTGCGGGCGCTCCTCTGCGGGCGGAACGACGGCGCCAAGATTACAAATTTTTCATGCGGCAGAAACACTGGCGTAATCCGGCCCTCTCCATAGTGCTCAAGCAAGGCGGATTTGCTTCGCCGAACCGATTTGGAGAGTATTCGATGTCGTTGTTTGTCAAGAACGAGCGTTGGGATCTGGCGACGCCCGTTTCCCCCTTCCACGCCGCGCCCCGGCGCTTGCAGGCAAGGCGCGCCCTGATGGGCGCGGTCGGCGCGTTGGCGCTGATGGGCGCAGGCGCCAATATCGCCGTACTTTCCGCCACCGCCGCGCATGCCGAAGGCCAAGTATCGCAGGGTCCGGTATCGCAAGGCCTTGTCGCCAGCGGCCCGGCCTCTTTCGCCGACATTGTCGAGCGCGTCAAAGGGGCCGTCGTCTCCGTCAAGGTCAACGTGGTCGAGACCGCGGAAAACGAAGCTGGCGATCAGGGCGCGACGCCCGGCCTGCCGCCCGGCATGCCCCCGCTCAGTCCCGACGATCCGCTGTTTCGCTTCTTCAAGCGGTTTGGCGGCCAGGACGGCTCGCCCTTCCGTCAACAGAAGCCGCACAAGGGCCAGGCCCTGGGTTCGGGCTTCATCATTTCCAGCGACGGCTACGTCGTCACCAACAACCACGTCGTCGATCACGCCACCGACGTGACGCTGACTCTCGAGGGCGGCAAGACGGTTCCCGCCAAAATCATCGGCGTCGACAAGAAGACCGATCTGGCGCTTCTGAAGATCACCGAAAAAGCGACCTATCCTTACGTGCAATTCTCGGACAAGGCTCCGCGCATCGGCGATTGGGTGCTGGCCGTCGGCAATCCCTTCGGACTGGGCGGCACCGTCACGGCCGGCATCGTCTCGGCGCGCGGCCGCGACATCGGCGCCGGCCCCTATGACGATTTCCTGCAGATCGACGCGCCGGTCAATCGCGGCAATTCGGGCGGCCCGACCTTCAACAACTCCGGCGAAGTGGTCGGCGTCAACACCGCCATTTTCTCGCCGTCCGGCGGCAGCGTCGGCATCGGCTTCGCCATTCCGTCCGAAGTGGCGAAAGACGTCGTCGCCGCGTTGAAGGAAAGGGGCTCGGTGGCGCGCGGTTATATCGGCGTGCAGATTCAACCCGTGACGCCGGAAATCGCCGACAGCCTCGGCCTGAAATCGACCAAGGGCGCGTTGGTCGCCGAAACGCGGGCCAATTCGCCCGCAGCAGCGGCCGGCGTACGTTCGGGCGACGTCATCACCGCCGTCGACGGCGAAACGGTCGAAAGCTCCCGCGATCTCGCCCGCAAGATCGCCGCGCTTGGGCCGGATAAGTCGGTCAAGCTGACCTATATCCATAACGGCGCGGAAAAAGTCGCCGAGGTGAGACTTGGCGTCCTACCGGTGGAGAAAGAGGCCAAGGCGTCGCCCTCGACCGATGCGCCGGAAAAGACCGCGCTGGCGAATTTCGGCCTCAAGCTGGCGCCCGCGGCGCAAGTCCCCGGCGCTGGCAAGGAGGGAGCGGCGGTTGTCGATCTCGATCCTGAGGGCGTGGCGGCGCAAAAAGGTTTGCGTCCCGGCGACGTCATCGTCGACGCGGACGGCAAGCCCGTCTCCAGCCCCGCCGATATCGTCGCCGCACTGGACAAGGTCAAGAAAGAGGGACGCCGCGCCTTGCTGCTGCGAGTGAAAACCGGCGACTCCACCCATTTCCTCGCCCTGCCGATCAACCCGGCCTGACGAACAAACGAATAACGGCCGCGTCGCCCCCAAGCGCGGCCGCCGGGCGGAATACGCGCCCGAACGGCAGGTCGAATCGCCCCTCGACCTGCCGTTTTTTCGTCAGGAATCGGTTATATGTCGGATATGCGCATACTCATCATCGAAGACGATCCGGAAGCCGGCGCCTATCTGGTCAAGGCCTTCCGCGAGAGCGGCCATGTCGCCGATCTGGCGGCCGACGGCCTGTCGGGCTACGCCATGGCCGAAAGCGGCGGCTATGACGTGCTGATCGTCGATCGCATGCTGCCCAAGCTCGACGGCTTGTCGCTGATCGGCGGGCTGCGCGAACAGAAGAACGATACGCCCGCTCTGATCCTGTCGGCGCTCGGCCAGGTCGACGATCGCGTCAAGGGGTTGCGCGCCGGCGGCGACGATTATCTGGCCAAGCCCTACGCCTTCTCCGAATTGCTGGCGCGCGTCGAAATTCTCGCCCGCCGCCGCCAGGGCGCGGGCGCCGAACCGACCGTTTACCGCGTCGGCGATCTGGAGCTGGACCGCCTCAAACACAAGGCTGTTCGCGCCGGCAAGGAGATCGTGCTGCAGCCGCGTGAATTCCGCCTGCTCGAATATCTGATGAAAAACGCCGGACAGGTGGTGACGCGCACCATGTTGCTGGAAAATGTCTGGGACTATCATTTCGATCCCCAGACCAACGTCATCGACGTGCATGTGTCGCGTCTGCGCGGCAAGATCGACAAGGGCCAGCAAAAGCCGCTGCTGCATACGGTGCGCGGCGCCGGCTACTCGATCGGCGAGAACGGCGGCTGAAGCCGGGGACTTATTGTCGGGGCCGCGCGATTCGGCGCCCCTTCTCCCCGTTTTACGGGGAGAAGGTCGGGATGAGGGGCGAGGCGATTGGCCTCCATGTTTCCAACCGCCAAAAGCGCGCGAATTCGACGACGTCGGTCCCTCTTGCCCCAGCCCCTCAACCCCCGCCTTCTCCCCGTCAAAGTCGGGGAGAAGGAGCCTGTCGGCGCCTTTTTTTGCGATGCAGGAGCTAGGTTAGTTTGACGGTCCACTAAATTGCTTGGATGAGACCCGCCATGCGCAAATGGCGACGCGAAACGCGGTCGCCATCAATACAGCGCGCGGTCACGGAAATCCGAAGCATCGCCAGTCTTGCCCGCCATATCCTCGGCCGCCCAGCGTTGAGCGACGGCGCCAAGCGCGTCGAGAATGTCCTTCAATTCGTCGCCGCGCCGCGTGAGGCTATAGCTGACCTGCGGGGGAATGGTCGGGCGATAGTCGCGATGAATCAGACCGTCGGCTTCCAGCCGCTTCAATCGTTCGGTCAGGACCTTCGGCGAAATGCCCGGCATATGCGCCCGCAACGCGTTGAAGCGCAAAACGCCTTCATTGCGCAGCAGCCATAAAATATAGGTCGTCCAGGGGCCGGCGATTTTGTTCAAGAGTCCGTCGACCGGGCAGCTTTGATGCCGCGCCGCGCCCTTGACGCATGACTTGCCGCCAGCGCGCTTGACGTCCTCGGATTCGAAAATTCGGGTCATGGCGCCGCTCCTCATAGTCAGTTTCTTTAAAGTAACCACTTTCATTAAGAAATCAACACCCCTAAATTGACTTGGGCGCCGCATTGCCGCGTCGCTCAACAAGGATCTTGATTATGGCGAAAGTCTCCATCGTATTTTTCAGCGGCTTCGGCCACACAGCCAAGCAGGCGCAGGCGGTACGCGAAGGCGCGGCCGGCGCCGGCGCGGACGTCGCCTTCCTGCAAATCGACCAGAACGGCGATCTTCCGGCCGATGCATACGAAACGTTGAGCGCTTCCGACGCCATCATCTATGGCAGCCCGACTTACATGGGCGGTCCGGCCTGGCAGTTCAAAAAATTCGCCGACGCCTCATCGAAACCCTGGTTCACTCAGCAGTGGAAAAACAAGGTCGCCGCGGGTTTCACCAATTCGGCCTCGGTCAATGGCGACAAGGGCTCCACTATTTCCTATTTCATCACTTTGGCCATGCAGCACAGCCAGATTTGGGTCGGCACCGGCTTGATGCCGTCCAACACCAAGGCGCACGGCCCTGAGGACACCAACTGGACCGCGGGATTCGCCGGCGCTCTCGCCGTCTCTCCCTCTGACGCAACAGCCGACGAAGCGCCCCGCAAGGGCGATCTGGAAACCGCGCGTCTGCTCGGCAAGCGCGTCGCCGAACTGGCGGCCAAACTCCACGCCTGAGGCTTCCGCTTTACCGCCGGGGATTGGGGATTTTTTAACCGCATATTCTTGTCCGAAAAGTCCGCAACTTTTCGGGAATATGCTCAATCCCCGGCCGGTTTGCTCGTGTAGACGCGGACGTAATCGACTTCCATGCGCAGACCGTCGGGCGTCGAGGCGTCCGACGACCGGCCGGGGCCGAACCAAGGGCCGTCCATCGCGTAATTGAGGATCAGCGCCATCGGGAAGTCGTACCAGCGCGTGTCCGCCCCGATGATTTCATGACGCAGCTTGCCGTCGACGAAAAAACGCAGCGCGTCGGCGCGCCATTCGAAGCCGAAAACGCGCCATTGTCTGAGATCGTCGCGTTCGTCGGCGTTGTCGGGCGTGACGTCGATCACGCGCGCGCGCCCGGCCGCATCGCTCAGATGCAACGCGCCGCGCCATCTGTCGCCTGACGGATTGCCGAAGATTTCGACGAGATCGATTTCGCCATGCGCCTTGGCGGGATTGTCCGCAGGTTTCGCCGCATAAAGCCAGATCGCCGGAAACATGCCTTTGCCGGCGTTCGGCCAGCGCGCGCGAATTTCGAAATAGCCGTAGCGAAACGTGCGGACGGCCGGATTTGTCGTCAAGAACCCGCCCATCCACGCCGGCGCGGGTCCGCTTTGTCCTTGCAGGCGCTTCGAGCGTTCGATCGCCGGCGTTAACGCCCGCGGCGTCCGCCGCGCCGTGATCGTCAGAACGCCGGAGGCGACCGTGAACGGGCTGAAGGCGGCAAAGCCCGTCTCGTTCGGATTGACGTTCCACGAGGCGCCGGCGAAATCCTGATAGCCGCGCGTGGCGTCCTGCCAGGCGGCGTTGGCCCGCCATGCGCCGACATGGCTGTTTGTCGTCAAATCCAGTCCGGCGTCGAATTCGTCGGCCCAGATCAGCCGCGACGGCTCGCCCGCCAAAGCGCGGGCGGCGAGGAGGCAGTGGGCGAGGCCCGCCAGGACCTGTGGAATTCTTCGCATCGGCCATGATAGCAAATTTGCCGCGT
Source organism: uncultured Alphaproteobacteria bacterium (assembly GCA_963736175.1). Lineage (GTDB taxonomy): Bacteria > Pseudomonadota > Alphaproteobacteria > Rhizobiales > Beijerinckiaceae > Rhodoblastus. Next base: position 141,559 of record CAVTNU010000005.1, read on the forward strand.
CCGGCCCCCTGCCCCGGAAAAAATGCGCCGGACGGGGCTATTTCGTCATTCTTAACCTTGTTCGGACATATCTTGGAGTGGCGGACGGGACGCCGGAATTGCGCGTCCGATGAGGTTTTGCGTATGTTGGATTATTCCAGAACGCCAAGCCCGCAAACCGAACCGGCGGCGCAAAATCCGCCGGTCGCGCGCGGCGGGTTGGCGCTGGCGGACATTCTCGGCCTTGCGGCGCGGCACACGTCACTCGTGCTGACGACCGCGCTCGCCTGCGCCCTCGTCGGCGCGCTGGCGACCAAGACGCTGACCCCGCGCTATCTGGCGACCGCGCAAATCTATATCGATCCACGCACGCTGCCGGTTCTCGACAAGGAAACGGCGCAGAACAGCGATTCCAACGGCTTCATCAATCTGGTCGAAAGCCAGACCCACATCGTCGCCTCGCAGATCGTCCTGGAAAAGGTCGTGACCCGTGAAAAACTCGAATCCGACGCCGAATTCGGCGGCGGCTCAAGCCTGCTCGCGGCTTTGCTGGGGACGGCCGACGCCGACAGGGAAGCGCGAAGCGCGAGCGCCTTGCGCACGCTCGCCTCGCGCGTCGCCGTGCGTCGCCCCGAGCGGACATTCGTCATCGAAGTTTCGGTTTCGGCCGCCGACGGCGCCAAGGCGGCGCGTCTGGCCAACGCGGTCGCCCAAAGCTACATCGCCTCGCAGGGCCTACTGCAATCGGAATCGGCGCAACAGACGGAATCCTCGCTCGGCGGCCGCCTGAACGCGTTACGCGACCGCCTGCGCGCCGACGAAGCGCGACTTGAAGATTATAAAGCCAGGAATGGTTTTGTCGGCACACGCACCGAAACCGTCAACGAGCAGCAGCTCAAGGAAACGAACCAGCAATTGACGCTGGCGCGCGTGCGCGCCGATGAGGCGCGCGCCCGTTATGACCAAGTCCAACAAGCGCGGCGTTCCGGCGGCGACCTTTCGCAGATCGTCGAAATGCTGAACGTCCCCTCGCTCGTCAATTTGCGCGCCCAGCAAGCCGAGGCCGCGCAGAAACTCGCTGACGTTTCCGCCGAATTGGGCCCCCTGCATCCCACCGTCCACGGCGCCGAAGCCCGCGTGGCGGAACTGCGCCGTCAAACCGAACGCGAACTTTCGCGCATCGCCGACGCCCTGCTGAAAGAACAGGAACGCTCTAAGGGCTCCGTCGACGCCATCAGCCGCAAACTTGACGAACTGCAGCAGACCGCGATCGTCTCAGGTCAGGCTTCGGTGAAACTGCGCGATCTCGAGCGCGACGTCGAGGCGAGCCGCAGTCTCTACGAATCCTTCCTCAATCGCTCGCGTCAGGCCGGCGAATTGCAACAGATCGAAGCAAGCAACACGCATATCATCACCATGGCGACGCCGCCCTTGGCGCGTCGTTTTCCGCCGCCGGTGAGCCTGACCGCGCCCGCCAGCGGCCTCTTCGGCCTCGGCCTGGGACTCGCCCTCGCCGTCTGGCGCGAACGCAAGGCGTCCGGCGAGAGTTGGGGCAAAGCTTGGGACGAAGCGCCCGTCTTGGCGCGCGCGCCGGCCACCGACAGCAAAACCGCGCGCCGGCGGGAGCCGCCCCCGCGCGCCGCCGCACCGGTCGATAGAACGCCGCGCCTACGCGTCAGCGCACGCACCCGCTTTATTCAACGCGAACCGGGACGCGGCGACCGAATCGACCTGACGCGCCTGGGCCTGCCGGTCGTGCGCGCCAACGCCGACCGGATGGAATTGCGCGCCGTGTTCGACGCGCTTGGCGCGACCGGGCGCGCGCGCGGCCTGCTCGTCCTCGTGACGGGCGCGAGCGACGGTCTGGAACGCGCCGCGCTGGCGCTCAATCTGGCGCTGGAATCAGCCTATCGCGGCCAAAGGTCAGGTCTCGTCCTCATCGACGAACTTGCGACAGCGCAAGACCAGTCGGCACGATGGATGAAGACAACCTCAGGACCTCTGTTCGCCCGCGCGCAGGGCATAGATTTGCCGACCTTGTTCGCCGAGCCTGTGACGGACGGACTCGACATCGTCTTCTGCGCCGCCGCGATCGATGCGCCCGATATGGATTTCTGCTTCAACGCCGTCGACCGCGCGCTTCTTGTCGCCACGACAAATCCGCCGAGCGTCGAAACGGCGCCGAACGGTGTTCGGCGCATCGATCTCGTTGTGTGTTTCGATCAGCCGCTGCGAGCCGACGCGACCATGTCTTCGGCAGCCGCCTGAATGGCGCCGCCCAGCGCCGTCGCCAGCGATAACGTCGCCGCCCGCCAGCTTTCCTCGTAAATCGCCAGCGGCTCCCGTCGGTCTTCGGCGGCCGCCTCTATCGCTTCGACGTAATCGTTCAATCCGGCGTGGCGCGGGACAAAGCGCAGCGCGCCCGCGTCAATCGCCTCGACGAAGCCGGGGTGATGGTCGAACTCGCGCGCGTCGTCCGGCGCGTTGACGACGATCGGCCGTCCCGACTGCAAACAGGCGAGAATGCTGCTGCGGCGCGACGTCAAACCTTCGGCGAAACGATAGGCGAAAACGTCGACGGCGTCGAAAATGCCGAAGATTTCGGAATCGGTTTCGACGTAGCCGGTGACCATGACGTCCTCGGTCAGGCTCAATCGTCGCGCCTTTTGCCAGAAGTCCGCTTCCACATTGTCGGAGCCCTTGATGAAACTGCCGACGAAAACGACGAAAACCGGTCGACCGCGTCGTTTCAACGCGGCGGCGACATCGAGCACGAAATCGCAATGCTTCTTCGGGTAGATCGAACCGAAATGGCCGAGCGCGAGCTTGCCCGCCGCTCGCTCGACCGCGACGCGCTCCGACCAAGACGTCTGAACCGGCTCGCGCGGACGTTTCATGTTCGCCGGCACGACGAGGACGGCGCCGCGACGCAGGCGTCCGAGCGGCGAAGCGGCGAATTGCGCCTGAACGGTCGGCGAGGAAAACGCCAGCTCGCGTGCGAAAAGCAGGTAAAAGCCGACGAAAATCCGCCGCCGCCAATCGAGATCGGCCCATTCGTGCACGATTGCGAGAACTCGCGCGCCCGCGCGCCAATGCGGCGAGAAAAGCCAGCAACGGCAAGGCTAGCGCCTTCTTCCAGGCGACGATTGGAAAATTGACGACGAGCGCGTCGGCGTCCGCCAGCGCGCGCCAGACCTCGCCAATGTCGCTTGCGTTCGATACGGCCAAGAATTCGCCTGCGCCAGCGCGCGCGCGCCATGCGCCGTAAAGCCGGCGCGCGAAGGTTTCGACGCCGCAGGGCGTCGACGACCGCGAAACCAGAAATAACGGACGAACCGGCGCCGTCATGTCAGCTCTCCGTCGGCTCGGCCCGATATTGTTCGGGGTGCAGACCGAATGCGGCGAACAAACGTCCCGCCGCGATCAGCATAGGATGCGCGACAACCATCGCCGGCTCGGCGCGCCACGCCAGCCGCGCCGCCCGCATGCAGGAGACCGGCGCCAATGCGCAGTTCTTCGCGACGAGCTTCAACTTGGCGGTGAACGAATTCGCCCGCTTTCGGTCGATGCGGTAATTGATCGCGCCGATGCGCAGGCCTCGTTTGATAATCCAGCTTTTAAGCAGTCGATCTGCGGGCACGGTCTCGAAAATCTCAGCTTCCCTTGTCCAGAAGAAACGCCCGTCGGCCTCGCGGCAACGGGTGAAAAAATCGGTATCGCCGCCGCCGAGGAAGTTATAGGCGATGTCGAAATCGGGATCGTCAAGCCGCTCGAACATGCGGCGGCGGATCAGACAATTGCCGGAACCATAGATCATCGGCACATAGCCTGTATTCTGGGCGTATTGCCAGAACACCGGATGGCGCATGGCCGACACAGGCGCTTCCGGCGGGAACCTGGGCGTCACCGGAGCGCCGACAACATCGGCGTCCTGGCCCAGTGCTTGAGCAACCATCGTGTCGACCCAAAACGGCGAAGCGATTTCGTCATCGTCGATCATCAAAAAGCATTCGGCGTTGGGAAACTGCGCGCGCGCCTCGCCGAATGCGCGATTGATCGCGTGACAATTGCCCTGGCGCGGCTCGACGAAACAAAATCCCTGCAAGGCGCCCGTTTCCAGAAAGCCGCGCACGGTTTGCGCGCCTTCGCGCCGTTTCGCCTCGTTTTCGACGACGGCCACGGCGAAGCGGACGTTGGTGATTTGACGCGCCAACGAGTCCAACGTCAGGCGCAATTGATCGGGCCGACGAAACGTCGGCAGGCAAACAACGGCCGTAAAGGCGCCCGTATCGAGCGCCGGCGATTGCGCCGCGGGCGTTCGAAATTGAGCCAGTTCGGCGGTGAGATGGTCAAGATGGCGCAGATCGAAGGACATGACCGGCGTTTCGCAAACCCCATGCCAGAGCCTGTCGCCGCGTCGATGCGCGCCGGCGCTGCGGTCCAAAACCGCCATCAAGGTTTGGCGTCGACCAGGGACGTATCGGCGTGGCGGACGCGGCGAATTGCCTGGTCGCTGGCTTTCGCGCTCGGCGTTTCTCGCGCCGCGGCGAGAATTTTCTGGTACAGGGCGGCCTGCGCCGAGCGCGGCGTAAGGTCGTGATCGGCGCCAACGACCACATGAACGTCAATTCCGGACACGTCTTCAATACGCCAGCCATTTCGTCCGAGGTGGGCGGCGTAGAGGTCGCGGCCGCCGTCGCCATCGCTAAAGACGAAAGAGACCTTGGCGCCGCGCGCCGCCAACGCGCGCAACCAGGTCTCCACCACATCCGGGCGCCGCCTCAGTCCGAGCGCGCGAGCGCTGAAACGCTCGGCCTTTTCGGCGGCGTCGCGGAGCGCGCGCTTGCCAATCGTCCGCACGACGCCGGGGACGCGACGCCAGTTGACGTCGCCGCGCAGCAACCGTCGCCAGCCGCCGCCTCCGCGCCGCATTTCGTCGAGATAGGCGTCGGACGAGCGGTAATTTTCATTCATCGCGCTTTCCAGGCTTTCGTTTTCCCAGATGAATCGCGAAAGATTGACCAAAATGGCGTGATCGACGCGCGCGTCGACGCGCGCCGCTTGCAGCGCCAGGTAAGCGCCGCTGCACTGGCCGACAAGCACGACCTGATCGAAACCTTCAACGGCGAGACGATCGATCGCCGCCGAGACGTCGGCAATTCGCGCCAGATCGTAAAGCGCCGCCAGCGATCCGCCCTCGAGCGGCCTCGAATCGCCAATGCCCACCAAATCGAACCGCAGCGAACCAATGCCTTCGCGCGCTAGTTCGCGCGCATAGGCGACGCTCGATCGCGCCCAGCCTATCCGGCTGTTGGTGCCTGAATTGAGAAACAGGACGGCGCATCGGCTGCCCGGACGCTTTGGCTTGCACAGGACGCCCGCGAGGTCGTCGTCGAGGCCGAAGCGCACGCCAAGCTCCTCGAAGACGTCGCACGACAACGGCGCCGCCTCGACGCGCGCCGGAAACGCGCCAGCAGGCGCGTCGCGTTTCAGCCAATCGACCAACGCGCGCCAATCCTCGCGCGGCACGGCGGCGACAGTGGGCGGCGCCATCATCGCGCCATAGCCTTCGAAGGCGGCGACGGCGGCGTTTTTTGCCAGGTCTTCCGGCGCCGCGCGTCCGGGTTCGAGCGAAAGAAAAAGCGGCCGGTCGATCTCCTTCAATTCCAGCTTCAACGAAGCGAGCGCCGCGATCGTCTCCGGCGGCGTGCGAAAGCCGCCGACGTCGATCACGTCGACACCCGGATCAGCCGGAATGCGCAGCGTCTGCGCCAACATCGCCGACATCGCCCGCAATTCCCGCACATAAGCCTTGCCCGACGAGATCGGCGCCAGCAACGCAACCTGTTTCGTTTCGGGACACTCTTTCAACGCGCGCACGGCGAGCGTCGCGCCAAGACGCAATCCCACCAGCGCAACCTCGGTGACGCCCGTCGCGCGCTTGAGGAAACGGACGGCTTCGACGATGGAGGCGGCCTGCGCCTCGATGCGGCCGGTATCATCGGCCAAGCCAAGCGAATTGCCGGCGCCGGGATAATCGAATCGCAGAACCGGCAGGCCGGCGTCCGCAATCATATCCGCCAGAGCGCGCCAACTCTGGTTGGCGCAAAATCCCTCATAGTCATAAGCCGCGCACAACACGACGCCGCGACCGCCGGCAGCCGGATGGAGCCAGCCGGAGCAGGACGAAAAACTAACGGGAAACGGATGCTGCATAATGGGCTTGCTAGTGCGTCGCCAGAATAAGTTGAAGCAAGGCGATCGGATTTGTGACGGCGTAACGCAAAAACAGACGACGCGGTTCGACCAAAAGGCGGTAGGCCCATTCGAGTCCCACCCGCTGCATCCATTTCGGCGCGCGCGGCTTGGCGCCGGACAGAAAATCGAACAGGCCGCCGGCGGTCTTGATCAAACCGACATTGGTCAGTTTGCCGGACCAGGTCTTAACGAAATGTTGTTCCAGCGGAGCGCCCATCGCGATCCAAAGAATTTCAGGGCCGAGCGCATCGATTTCGGCGATCTTCCGTTCCAAATCGTCGCCGCGCAGATAGCCGTGCGAGCGGCCGAGAACGTTCAGCTTCGGGAACATCCAGCGCGCGCGCTCATAGACCTTGCGGTTGACCTCTTCGGATGCGCCAAAGAGATAGAAGCTGGCGTTGTTCTTTTCCGCTTCCGCCGCGACCAGTTCGAAGAGATCGGTCGTGGCCACGCGTTCGGGCAAGGCTCGATGGGAAAACAGGCGCGAGGCGAACACCAACGGCTGACCGTCCGCGCTGATCAAATCCGCTTCGTGCATGAGTTGCGAAAAAGCGCGATTCGTCAAACACCGGGCGATGACTTCGCCGTTGGCGGACGTGAAGAACAACGGACGCGCGCCGCGCGGCTTGGTGTAAGCCGCGTCCACCATCAACCTCGCGGTTTGCCGCAAATCGAGACGGGCCATCGGAAGGCCGCCGACCGTCACTGTTTCAACGTTAAAGAGAGAGGAATGCGCGTTCATTGGAACAATCCTTTCAGAACGGGGAATGGACGCGTGGCGCGCACAGCGGTCGCGATTGCGCGAAGGCCTGGCTCATCGTCGCAAAGCGCAGCCCGCGCTTCGCCGCGCCGTCCAGCGCCGATGCGAAGAGATCCGGGGAGCAGCCGAAATCGCTGGGGGATTTTGAGATGTCGTGCGACAGGAAGACCAGCCAGCCACGACGGCGACGGGTCTCCTCAAGACAATGGTCGAGCTCGGCGCGGGTCAGTCTTTTGTCGGCAAGTTCGACCGTGCGAATATTCTGCGCGTCGAAACGCCCGAAATTGACGCCCGATAAAATGCCGCGGCTGGTTGCGGCCAGACGCGGCATGGCTCGCTTCAGAGACAACGAAATCGCGCCAAAGGGATAAGCAAAATGAGCCGGCGCAATCGTCGGATCAATCGCCCTGAGGAAAGCGCGGTTGCGTTCGAGATCGGCGGCGAAAGACTTCGGCGTATGGACGTGCGCGCGCTGATGGTCATGAGTATGCAGGCCGATTTCGTGTCCGCCGCGATGGAGATCGCGCACGCCGTCGGCGTCGATTAAGGCGAAGTCTTCCGTCTTCTGGCCCAGAAGTCCGGTCGCGATATAATAGGTGCCGCGCGCGCCATAGGCCTCAAGCATCGGCGCGCCCAAAGTCGCCGCCGTCACCGGCGCATCGTCGAAGGTGAACGAGACAAGCGGCTCATCGGCGTTCAATTCATGTGGATCGAGCGCCAGATAGCGCGACATCCGCGATGAAAGGCGCTGACGCAGGACGGAAAACGCATCGCGCGCATTGAGACCTACATCCCGCGGCTTTGCGCGAAAAGGCGTCGAACGCGGCTGGACGCCGGCGAGCAAGATGGAACTGGACTCCGAATACATCGACGCGATCCGCTGTTTCGTTATGAACGTCGATTGGACGTCCCCGCCCCGGAACAGAAATATTCGTGCCAACCGTCGCGGCGCCGAATTGCTCCGTTTCGGCACAAATTTCTGCGTTCACGACGGCAGGCCGGGGCTTAGGGGTCGCTTTTGGAACGGCGCGCCAGACAAAAACGGATGCGCTTGCTGGACAGGGCGCCGCCACGCGGGCCAGATAGACCGCGCATCCGGCGTCGCCGGGCGAAATTCGCCTGGAGTTGTCAAATCGGCACGCCTCTTGCTCAATCGGGGGACGCGGAGCGCCCTTCCCTTTTTTGGACGCCGCGGGTAACGCCGCGCCGCGCGTTGCGGAAACGATCGATTTAAGAAAGACCAAGGCAAGATTTGATGCTGATCCGCCATACCGCGCACTATTTTATCGCCAGCTTGTTCAGCGCGGCGATCGGTCTTGCGAGCGCCGTCGCTTTCACGCGCTTGCTGTCGCCGGCTGAGTATGGAATTTACGTGATCGGCGTCAGCACAGCCGGCGTATTGTCGGCGGTGTTGTTCACCTGGGTGCGGCTTTCGGTCCTGCGCTATCAATCGGAAGGTGGAACAACCGACATCCGCGCGACCGCGCTCGTCGCCTATCTCATTTCCGTTTGCGCCTCGCCGCTCGCTCTTGGCGCCGTCGCCCTTGCCTCGCACGCGTCAACGCCAAGGCTGCTGGCGACGCTCGTCTTCACCCTCGGTCTCGGCCTGTTTGAAATGGGGCAGGAACTGCTGAAAGCGCGCCTGCAGACGACGCGATTCATGCTCTGCTCGATCTTGCGCTCCCTGTCGGCGTTGACGCTCGGTCTCCTCGCCGCCTATTTCGGCGGCGGCGGCCTCGGCCAGCTTCTGATGGCGGGCGCCGCCTATTTCGTGGCGTCACTGGTTTTCGCCCCATCGATCTGGGAAGGTCCAATGGCGCGGCTCGACCCGGCGCGGCTGCGAATTTTCCTGCGGTTTGGCGCGCCGGCGACCGTTTCCGGCCTGGTGTTCGCGCTGCATTCGGCGATGGACCGGCTTGTCGTCGCCCATGTCCTCGGCGAAAGCGCGGCCGGGCAGTATGGCGCGGCGGCCGATCTGACGCGCCAACTCATACTCATTCCGGCAGCGAGCGTCGCGGCGGCGGCGGTTCCGCTGGCGGTCCGCGCGTTGGCGCTGAACGGCCCCGCCGCCGCGCGCCAGCATCTTGCCGAAAGTTTCGAACTGCTCGCCGCCATCGTGGCGCCGGCGGTCCTTGGCGTCGCGCTGACCTCCGACAATATCGCCGACCTGATCCTCGGACCACAGTTCCGCGACACGGCGCATGCGATCATGCCCATTCTCGCCTTCGCCTGGTTGTTTCAGTCGATGTCGCAATCCTACGTCCACGCCAGCTTCCATCTGGCGCAGAAATCGACGCTGCTCGTCGCGCACGGCGCCGGCACGCTGGCGGCGAACGCCGCATTGATGCTGTGGCTGTCTTCCGCTTACGGGCTGCGCGGCGCGGCCATGTCGCTGGCGTTGGCCGAGGCGATCAGCCTAGCGTTTGGTTTCGCGTTGACGCGCTGGTCGCATCCGCTGCCGCTGGCGGGACGCGGCCTGACGCGCGTGGCGCTGGCCAGCGCCGCGATGGCGGCTGCGGTGACCTGGGTGAAACCGCTGACGCAAAACGCCGGCTCGGCGAGTCTCTTTATCCTCGCCGGCGTCGGCGCGATCGTCTATATCGGCGCGGCCATTGTGCTGGACGTCGCGGGCGCGCGAGTCCTTGTCCAACGCCTGACGTCACGAATGTTAAGCGCGCCGTCCGCCGCGGCTTAGGACACGCGGACGCTTCCGTTTCCAACGTCTTAATTCGACCAACCGACGCGCGCGAAAGCCGCGCGCAATTCGGCGTCGTCGAAATGCCGGGCCGGATCGAAAGCGGTCCTGGTCGAGCGATCATATTTCCAATTGCCGCCGATCTCGCGGAAGTGGCGGAACAAGAAGCTCCGGTTGAGAACCCGCCCATTCGGCCAACGCGCGATCGTATGAGTTCTTCCATTGCGCGCGCGGCGGACAGCGCGCCGGCGCCACAGTCCATTTCGGCGGACAGCGCAGCCTGTCATAGGCGAACAGTCCGAAACGGCGCGCGTATTCGGGCTTCAAGGCGATATGATAATCGACATGACGGCGTAATTGCTCCGGCGGCAAGCAAGGATCGCCCTCGACGCCGACGACCCAGTGGCCGGGGTAGCGCATCACGCCCAGCCGCGAGCGCGCCAGCGCGTCGAAAATAGATTGGCCGTTGACGGAGACCAGCAACTCGTCGATATCGGCGTTCATCGCGCCCTGCGCATAGGGCGCAAAGCGCCAACGCGCATGTTCCAACGCGCCATATTCGCAGAAATCGGAATCCCAGAAGCCTTCGAACGCGCCTTGCGGACCGAATTTAAACGGCCACTGCACGACGAACGCGCTCTTAAGACCGCTCACGCCGCGCAGAGCGTCCAACAGTGTTTCGCTGTCGTAGTCCGTCGAATTGTTATCGTAGATCAGCGCAGCGTCGACGCCATGAAGATCGCGATGAAAGCGTATCCAATCAAGAATCCATTCGATGGCGTTGTTTTTCGACTTCGTGAACAGCAGGCGCGTTCCGGTGAAGGCGGCGGCGAAATTTTCCTGGACGACGACCTCGAAGGCCCCGAGCGGCCCTTCGAACGCCAACGCCTTGGCGCCGGCCGGCGCGTCGACCACGACCCGCGTATGACGATCAAGCTCCAGAATGGAAAACCGGCAGGATTGCCCCGACGGCAGGGCGCGCGCGCGCATCGCCTTTAGGCCGTCAGCAACATTGAACAGAGCGGGCCCGACGAGAACGATCTTGTCGCCGGACGCTTCACGAAACGCATCGAAGAACAGGGTGTCGTCGTCGAAAGCGTCGTCGAAATTCGCGTCGCGCGCGTACAATGGCCGTGTGGCGAGGCGTTTTCCCCCACCAAACGCGCTCAACAGGGCAGGTTCTGGTCGAACGAGACGGAACATTCCCGATATTGCGCCTTCATAAAATTCGCCCGCCGCCGGCGAGGGCGCGCGACGATCATGGCGACGACGCTAACGCCAAACAATTAGGCCTTTATGCGCCGGGCGCGGGCGAGACCGTGCCAATTCGAGGCATTTGGCGATGTTAACCGGGACTTGACGCTGTTTTGTTAATTCTGCCCCATGGCCGACCGTATCTATAGCGCATCGCCCTTCGCGCCCGCGAACGCCTTCGACGTTCGCGCCGTCCTGTTCGTGGCGATTCTGGCGGTCGCCTGGATTTCCGCGCACCCTTTCGGCGACTTGAGCGCGATCGAAATGATCGACCTTTCGACTGGCCACGATTTCGAAATCTATGCGGAATTCGCAATTTTCGCGGCGATTTCCATGTCCTACGCCGTCCGGACCGATCGCCCCGCGCTGAAGGCTTTGCTGCGACCCGCCTTCATCGCCCTCGCCGCCTGGATTCTGCTGACCTGCATAACCTCGCAGGACCCCGCGACGTCGCTCAAGCGCGCGGTCATGTTCGCCAGCGTCGCGGCCACGACCGCCGCTCTGTTCCTGCTGCCGCGCGACAAGCGCCAATTCACCGATCTTCTCCTGATCGCCGTATCCCTTGTCGTCGGCCTGTCCTATTTCGGTGTGATCTTCCTGCCGCAATATTCGATCCACCAGATCACCGACGTCGTGGAGGCGCGCCTCGCCGGCGACTGGCGCGGGATTTTCGCCCACAAGAACGAAGCCAGCGCGATGTTCGCGTTCTTCACCTTCTTCGGCCTTTACCTCGCCCGATCGAGCCGGCCGTTCGCCGGCGCCGTGATCGCTCTCGCCTCGATCGTCTTCGTGCTGGAATCCGGCGGCAAAAGCTCCGCCGCGCTATCGATCCTCACCATCGCGGCGACCAGTCTGGCGCCGCGCTTCAACGGTCCGTTTCTGTTCGTCACGATTCTGCTGGCCCCGTTCGCCGCGCTCAATCTGCTGGGCGTCGGCTCGGTGATCGTTCCATCGCTCGGCGCGCTGACCGCCGCTTTGATGTCGGATCCCACCTTCACCGGACGCGCCGACATATGGACCTACGCCGTGGCCAAGGCGGCGTCGAGCCCTGTACTGGGATATGGTTTCATGGCGTTCTGGAACACCGAATCGACGCGGTATGGCAGCGACGACCCGAATTCATGGGCAGGCGGCGTCTCGCATGCGCATAACGGTTTTGTCGACGGCGCGCTCGGCATGGGCCTGCTAGGTCTTGCCCTCGTGCTCTGGGCTTTCGTCGTCCAACCGACGATGGATTTCCGCCGCGCCGCGCGTCCCGGCGCCGACAACGCGCTGGTGCTGCTGGCGGCGCGGATCTGGTTGTTTGGCGTTTACCTGGCGTCGTTCGAAAGCTTTTTTTTCGACCGCGCCAATCCGATTTTCGTGACGTTTCTGTTCGCCGTCTTCGCCTTGCGCTACCTTGCGGCGTTCGAGGTCAAGGACTGAACCGCAGCGCCAGACGTCACGCGGCGCAATGGCGACGAAAGCTTGAGTTGAGCGCCGAAATTTCGACGCTCGGCCTTGCATCCGGCGCGAGCGCGGCGAGGCGCACCGACCGTCGTATCTTGGGCGCGAGATGAAACCAATCGTCCTGCGCCTCGAAACCGGGGCAAAAGATATGCGTCGACTGCAGGGCGCGCGGCGTTTCCAGGTCGACGCGCCAGCCGTTTTCATCCTCGATCAGCTCGGCGGAAAATTCGATGTGATCGCGCGCCAATGAGCGTCCTTGCGGAAAATGGAAGGCCTCGGCCAGAAGTTCGCCGTCGGCGCGATCGAACAGGCGCGCGGTGCACAGATCATGCGCCGGCGGACCAAATCTATAGGCGTAATTCGTATCGAAAAACGCGCCGATCAATTCGCTCACCGCGATCCGATCCGCGCCGCGCGGCGCGAGGTCGATTTCCTTTTCCTGACGGACGACCGGCAGGCGGCCGTCCTGCCAGCAGGTAAACTCGACGCGAGCCGCCAAGAGGCGCTCGGTTTCGTTCAAGACATGCAGAACCAGGCCATTGGCGCCTTCGTCGCTCAGCACGATCTGGCGCGCGGCGAAGGCGCGCTTGAGCGCGTAATAGGCCGGCTTGGGAGCGCCGTCAGCATCGAGGACGCCCCACCCCGCGCCCGGCGTCAGGTCTTGCAGCGTCCAGACCAATGCGCCGTTGCAGCGCGAGTCGCCGCGCCGCCACTCGGCGAACGTCGCCTCCATGACCTCGCCGCTGACCGCGCGCGAGGCGTCAAACCAGACGGCGAGATTTTCGCGCCGCAGCCGCGCCGGATCGACGCCATAGAGAAGCTTGAGGTAGAACTCGCGCGTATCCTCGAAATCCCACGACGCCCCCATATCGCGCGGCACGCCCGCCTTCCAGCGCGGCTGATGCGGCGCCGCCGAAGGCAGACGCCGGTCGAGAAAGTCCTGTTGCGGAATATTGGCGAAGGCGAGGCATTCGGCGGCGAAGCGCACATCGGCGCGGCGCGCGTCCTCCAACGGGCGTTCATAGGCGCCGACGCCGTAATAATGGGTCACGCCTTCGTCGGTGACGAACGGCAAAGGCCCGCCGCTTGGCGAATTCTCAACGAAGGGCGCGTCGGGTCGAAGCTCCCCGCCGACCGCGCGCAAAATATCGTTAAGCGGCAAATCCCGCCATTTATCAGCGGGCAGACCCATCATCGCCGCCTGTTGCATGATCTCACTGCCGCCGCACAGTAGGGCGAGGCTCGGACAGCCTTGCGTCGATTGCAGAAACGACTCCGCCTCCGCGCGGCAGGACGCGGCGAAAGCGGCGTCCGCGAGCGGATAGTCAAAATTGGCGAACATGAAATCAGACCAGACCAAAAGGCCCAGTTCGTCGCAGATTTCGAAGAAATCGCGGCTTTCATACACGCCGACGCCGCTGATGCGGATCATGTTCATGTTCGCGTCGCGCGCCTTGAGCAACGCCGGCCGATAATGCGCGCGTTCGCTCGGCGGATCGAGCAAATTGGCCGGCGTCCACGCCGCGCCGCGGCAGAAGATCTTTTCGTCGTTGACGCGCACGGCGAAATCCTTGCCGTCGGCGCCGCGATCGATCGTTATCGCGCGAAAGCCGGTATTGCCGAGATCGATTTTTTTTCCGTCGGCTTCAATGGCGAGCGGATAGAGAAAGGGCTCGCCATGCGTATGCGGGCGCCAAGGGCGCGCCTGCGCGATCGTCAACGCCGCGCTGAAACGGCCGTCCGCCTCCGCTTGCATCGCGACGCGGCTGTCGCCGCAGATCAGGCTTGCCGCGCGCACGCCGCGCAACGTGGCGACGACCTGCAGCTGTCCGTCCTCGCCGACAAGCCGCGACGCGATCCGGAGGTTTTCCGGGCGGACCGTCGCCGGCGCGATCAGCGTGATCGGCCGCCATGGGCCGACCGTTTCGATCGAGGGCTGCCAACCCGGCATTTGCCCGAGCAACGTCGCCCGGACATGGCGCGAGCCTTGATTGGCGATCATCGGCGCGCGCCAGCGCGCGCGCGGCTTTGTTCCGGCGAAGGCGACGCTGAGAGCGCGGAAGACCAGTACAAGCCGATGCGCGCCGGACAGCTCGACCTCAAGTTCATGCGCCAGAAACATGTTGGTCGACGTCAATATCAATCTGTCGTCGAGATAGACTTCGCAGAACGTCGCCAATCCCTGAAAGCGCAGCAGACGGCGGCCTTCGCCGGAAATCGATCGGCGATACCAGACGTCCTTGTCGTGCAGCGGCGTCGGCGCGGCGATATAGAAGCGCCCCGCCCGAAACAAGGCGCCGGCGGCCGTGCCGGGAACGCGCGCCGCGATCCAATCGGGCGCCGCCAGCGCTTGTGCGGGGCCGGCGCAGGCGCCCGCGTCGGTCAGCGCCATCGTCCAGCCTTCTTCAAGCTTTTCGACAATTGCGCCTTCGACGCTCAGGAAACCCATGTCAGCATCCATGGGCTGAGACAAGCCGCGCCATCAGCGCGTCCCACGCCTCAACGGCCGGAGCGAGCGCGGGACCGAGCGCATCGAATTTTTGTCGCGCCACCGCGCGCGCCAGCTGGAACTGCACGATTTTCGCGGTGTCGGCGATCTTGTTGGCGTCCGCGACGGCGCCCTTGTGATCGCCGCCCGCGGCGTCGAGCCAGAGCAGATAATCGGCGAGCAGAGCGAAATTCGCGCCCAATTGCCGCAAGGTGTTGAACGCGTATTTGTGGAAGAAGCCCTCGCTTTTGGCTGGAATAGCGCGCGCCTGCGCGGGCAAGGCGTCCGCGAGAGCGGCGATCGGATTGGCTTTCGGACGACGAGCAAGGTGACGGCGGAACAGATCGAGACTGACCGACTTGATATCGTCGCGTCTAAAAAATCCGTCGAATTTCACGAATTCGGTGTAGGGCAGGAACGGAACTTCGAGAGCGCCGAAATCGCCGCGCCGGAACAGGCCGTCGAAGTCCTCGCCTTCAATCCGGAAATAGCTTTCATTATGGAAATAGTCGAGGCGACGGCTGGCGATGTCGATCTTGTTGACGCCGATCGTCGTCTTGCCATGTTCGGCGCGATAGGAAACGCCCTTCGTATCCGGCAGGAAGAAACTGTCGGTTTCGACCAGACACAGGCGTCCGCGCTCGACTTGAACGGCGACATGATCTTCGATGCGATCGAAAATCGCCAATTCCTGTGTCAGCAGGCCATAAAGCTTTTCGATATCCTCAACCGGAATCTTGAAGAACGTGATCTGGTCGCCTTCGAAATCCTGCGTCACCGTGAACGGCAAGCAGGCTTGCGGCGGCGCGCCGAGGGCGGACAGCACCTCGATCCAAAGATCGACATAGCAATTGGTCTGCGGCCAAGCCCGCTCGGCCGCATGCAGGGCGTGCGGCCGGTAATTTTCCGGATCGAGGTGCGACAACCGCGCAATGGTCAAGGCTTTTCCCACAAGGTCTTGCGCACCGAGTCCGGCCATTTTTCGACATCAAGACCGTGATGCTTGAACAGCGCCAGGGCTACTCGCTCCAGCCCGAAACCGACGCACGCCGTATGGGCCGCCTCGCCGTTCGCCGTGACGATATTCCAGGTCTTGCCGAAATGGTCCTGATGGTAATTGAACGACAGACAAGCCGTCGGCTGCGCTTCACTGTTGATCGGCACCAGAAGTTCAAACTTCAGGCCCTGTTCGCGCTGACCCGACGCCATGATGCGCCCGGCGCGGCCGAAGAACGGATCGTTGGCGACATCGATGTGTAGCGGCAGCTCCAGCGCGCCGATCAGTTTTTGTCCACGCTCCAGCCAGTTTTCGCGGAACGCCAGGACCTGCTCGGCCGAGCCGGCGCGAACGAACTCGCGCATGCGGAAAAATTGCATGCGCGCCGGATCTTTCGACGGTTCGTGGCGGAAGCAATAAGATTGCAAATCGAACAGCCGCCCGTCCCGCGGCAGCGGACCGCGCTTGGCCATGGCCGGATAGAGCGGGTAGCAGGCGGCGGGCGTCAGAACGACGTCCGTGGCCTCTTGATCCGCCGTCCAATCCTCGCCATGGGCCAGTCGTTCAAGCAGCAGGCTGTGATCGCGATCAGAACCGCAGAAGGCGTGCACCGTGCCAGCCAGCTGCGGAAAGCTCTTCAGGTAGCCCGACGTTTCGAACTGACTCCGGCTCATAGCGGGCGGAAACCGCATGGCCTCCGCCTTATCGGCGCCGCCAAAGGCGGTGACCAGAGCGTCGAAACACTCGATCACCTCTTCGAACTGACCGCTGCGGCCGTAAAGGCCGTCGACGCCGGTTTCCACCAGCAGGCCGGCGTCGAACAGAGCATTGAGGAAGTCGACCTGAGCGTCCATTGTCTATCCGAACAAAACGGCGTCCTGACGCGTCATCAGCAGCAGGCTGGACGTGTTGGACAGGATGCGGTCATTGGAGATCATGATGCGGGCCGAATGCGCGTCCCGAACAAGGCGAGCCAGCGAAAACGGCGAATCGTTGGTATAGCCTTGCAGGCCGCAGACCATCACCGCCTGATCGAGGACCTTGACCATCAGTTGCGAAGCGGAAATCTTCACATTGTTCATCGCCACGAGATAGCCGATCGAATTCATCGCCTCGCCGGCGCTGCTGACGGCTTCGTGACGATTGACGCCATCGACGATGACAGCGCGCATTTCCTGCAGGTTCACCGACAGTTCGGCCAGACGCAACGCTGCGGTGCGGGCGCCCTCGGGCGAGCGGCGGGTCGCCGCCTTGACGAAGGCGCGCGCGCGGTTGAATCCTTCGTAGGCGATGCCATACCAAAGGGCCGACCAAAAGATGTGGCAGGTCGCCAGCATGGACTGGGCGGCGATTTCGGCGAAGGGCTGCGGGATAATCTGTTCGACCGGCGCGACGACGGAGAATTTGTAGCCCTCCGATCGCGTGCCGCGCATTCCCAGGGTATCCCAACCGACGGTCGGCTCCAGCTTATACTGGTCCTTCAACGCCACCACCATGACCTGATCGGACGAGGGCGCTTCAGCGTTGGCCCGCGCCGTCACCAGAATCATGTCGCAGAAGTCGCCATAGGAAATACAGGTCGCGTCCTTCTCCAGGCGAAAGTTTTCACCCTCGCGCACGACAGCGCAAACTGAATTACGCAAATCGCCGGCGCCGCTTTCGGTAGTCGAGGAGCCGATCAGCAACTGCTCGCCGGCGATGCGGCGCATAAGCTGGCGATGCCATTCGTGATTGACGCCGTGCGAGACCAGAACTCGACAGCTTGATCATATGCATCGCGAAGATCATCGCCGAGGAAGAGCAATATTGGCCGAGGACGGCGCAAATTTCGGCGATCTGGCCGATTGAAGCGCCCTCGCCGCCGAGATCCTTGGGAATCGACAGGCCCATCAGGCGCTCGGCCTTCATGGCCGCGACGGCCTCGGCCGGGAAGCGGTTCTCGGCGTCCACGGCGTTGGCGTATTGCGCGGCGATTTCACCGACGCGGCGGGCGCGCGCGACATAAGCGGAAATGGCGAGATTGGATGACGTAGCGTTCATGATGCCAGTCTTTCGGGTTTGATCTCCGACAACGCCGCGGCGATGGCGGCGATCGTCGAAAAGGTCTTGCGGTTGAGCATGCGTTCGGGAAACTCCACGTCGAAATGTTCCTCCAGCGCCAGCATCAACTGCACGGAGCCGAATGACGTCAGACCGGCGGCGAACAAATCGGAATCATTTGACAGAGCGGCTACGCCGTCGCCCATGTTGGCGTGCTTGGCGAGAATTGAACGAATCTCTTGATCCATGAGTCGATCCTGAATGGCGTGATCTCTTTACTTCGGTACTGAATAGTTCGCTTTTTAGCAATATGAAGCGCAGCTTAAAAATTCACAAAATCAAATCAAGAAAAATTGTTAAATTAATTCATAAACGAAAAGTAAAAATTTTGCCAAAATACTGTTCTTATTGAAAAGATTCAAAACTTAGAAAATTAGGCATATTGATATCTTTTTCGATCCGAACGTCCGCGCGGCAAAAGCTGCAGCAGCCGATCATGCAAAAGGACGCCCCCGGTCGCGCTCGATGCGCGGGCGCGACGATAAAGCGACACGTGCGGCCGAGCGGCGAAACCTTTCAGGAACGGGGCATTCACGCTTACCACTGAGGCGTGTTCATTCGTCTTCGCGCCGGTCGCCATGCGCCGCCAGAAGGTTGTCGCGGACCGCGGCGACGTCCGCGCGCAGTCGCCGCAACCGATCGACCGACAGACCGGACGCCTCCACTACGCATTGCGGAATGGCTCGGGTTCTCTTCCGCAACTCGGCGCCTTTGGGGGTCAAGCGCACGCGGACCTGCCGCTCGTCGTCGCGATCACGGACGCGAGTCAGCAACCCCATGCCCTCCAGGCGCTTGAGCATCGGCGTCACCGTGCTCGATTCCAGGAAAAGCTTGTCGCAAAGCTCGCCGACCGTTTGATCGTCCGCGCCCCACAGCGCCGTCAGCACGAGATATTGCGGATAGGTCAGGTCGAGCGCGGCCAAGAACGGCTTGTAGAAGCGATTGAACGCATGGCCGGCGGCGTAAATGGCGAAACACAACAGGTCGTCGACGTCCAGATCGCCAAAACCCGCGTCGCTTACCTTTGGTTTGGTCGCCGGACGGACGGCGGAGGTCTTCATGGCGCGCTCCAAAACAATCGCGGTGACGATCACGGCCGACCGAGGGTCGGCGCGCGTCCAAAAATATATCGTTCACGATATAATCGCAAGCTATTGACTCCGGAGCGATGGCGGCGTATTTACATCGTGTGCGATTTAATCGCGCAATATTGTTTATGCGGCCGACGCCCTAACGCCGGCGCCCAACATCCATCGGGAGCAGCCTATGTCCGTAAATGTTCTCTATCGCACCTCCGCGCGCGCCACCGGCGGACGCGACGGCCGCGCCGCCACACTCGACGGCGCGCTCGACGTCACGCTCGTTACGCCGAAGGAACTCGGCGGCCCCGGCGGCGGCGGAGTCAACCCGGAGCAATTATTCGCCACCGGCTATGCGGCTTGTTTCCTTAGCGCCATGAAATTCGTCGCTTCGCAAAGCGGCCCGAAGGTTCCCGCCGACGCGACGGTGACGTCGAGCGTTGGTATCGGACCGCGTTCGGAAGGCGGATTTGGCATCACCGTCGCGCTGGAGATCGCGCTGCCCGGCTTCAGCCGCGCCGACGCGGAACAGCTCGTCGCTAAAGCGCACGAGGTCTGTCCCTATTCCAACGCCACCCGCAACAATGTCGACGTGAAGCTTTCGATCGTCTGAAATATTCGCCCCGCGCCAGACGTGTGGCGCGGGGCGATTTGATTCCTTCGGTACGCGCCCGCCCTGGAGCAACCTGCTCTAGCAGGCTGCTGAAAAACCCCTTCCGTTTCAGCTTCGGTCGTGATTCCATCGCTTTGAGACAGGAGCGACGGAATGCGCGGGACGGACGAGGGATCAGGGCGGCTTTTCAGCTATGTCGATCTGGAGTCGCGCGTTCGGCGCGACCATCCGCTGCGCGTGATCCGCGAGATCGCCAACGCGGCGCTCGCGACACTGGCTGCGGATTTTTCGGAGCTTTACTCCAGGACGGGCCGGCCTTCGGTCGCGCCTGAACGGTTGCTGCGGGCGATGCTGCTGCAAGCCTTTTATTCGGTGCGCTCCGAGCGGCAATTGATGGAGCGTCTCGACACCGATTTGCTGTTTCGCTGGTTCGTCGGCCTTGGCGTCGACGATCCCGTGTGGGACGCGACGGTGTTTTCCAAGAACCGCGACCGCCTGCTCGACGGCGCGATAGCGGCTAAGTTTCTCGCCGCCGTCCTGGCGCAGCCTCGGGTCAAAAGGCTGATGTCGAGCGATCATTTTTCGGTCGACGGCACGCTGATCGAGGCTTGGGCTTCGATGAAGAGTTTCAAGCCCAAGGATGGCTCCGGCAACGAGCCGCCGCCCGATTCCGGCCGCAACGCCGAGGTGGATTTCAAGGGCGAGAAGCGCTCGAACGAGACCCATGCTTCGACCACCGATACGGAAGCCAGGCTTTATCGCAAGGGCGCCGGCATGGAGGCCAAGCTGGCTTTCCTCGGCCATGCGTTGATGGAGAACCGCGCCGGACTGATCGTCAACGCCTGCCTGACGCCAGCCGACGGACATGGCGAGCGCAACGCCGCGCTTGCGATGATCGAACCGCTCGCCAATCGCCCTGTTGGCATCACGCTTGGCGCCGACAAGGGTTATGACGTGCGCGTTTTCGTCAACGAACTGCGCGCGATGAACGTGCGCCCGCATGTGACGCAGAACACCAACGGACGGCGCTCCGCAATCGATGGCCGCACCACGCGCCACCCCGGTTATGCGGTGAGCCAGCGCATCCGAAAACGCATCGAGGAAGCCTTCGGCTGGATGAAGACCGTCGCCGGCCAGCGCAAAACCAAGTTTCGGGGCGTCGAGCGGGTCGGCTGGTCGTTTGCCTTCGCCGCCGCAGCCTACAACCTCATCCGATTGCCGAAATTGATCGAAGAAAGGGCGGGGTAAGGGGGAAGTGGCGCCGCCAAACGCTCGCCGACGCCGGATTCGGCAAAAAACAACGCTCAAATCGCCGACAAAAATCCGCGCCGGGCGATAGTAACCGACGAAATCGGGGCGTTTTTCAGCATCCTGCTAGGCGGCGCGGACCGAATGCAGAAAGCGGTCGACTTCGGACCGCAGATCGGCGGCCTGTTTCGACAGATCTCGAACGCTGACCAGCATCTGGATCGAAGCCGAAGAAGAGACTTGCGCCGAACTTTGCACTCCAGCAATATTATTGGCGACCTGCCGCGAATTGCTGGACGCCTCTTGAACATTGTGAGCGATTTCCTGCGTCGCGGCGCCCTGCTGTTCGACGGCGGTGGCGACGGCCGCTGAAAGCTCGCTGACTTCCTCGGTCGTTTTGACGATCGTCGAAATGTACTGGGCGGCGTTCTGCGTCGACGCCTGAACGCCCGCGATTTGCGCGCTGATCTCGGCCGTGGCTTTGGCGGTCTGCTCGGCGAGCGCCTTGACCTCCTGAGCGACCACGGCGAACCCGCGCCCGGACTCGCCGGCGCGCGCCGCCTCGATGGTGGCGTTCAGCGCCAGCAGATTGGTCTGCCCGGCAATATCGGCGATCAGACTGACAATGCCGCCGATCTTTTCGGCCGCGTCGGCCAACTCGCGCATTTGCGCGTCGGTCTTTTCCGCTTGCGCCGCCGCTTCGGATGCAATCTCGCGCGACTGCCTCACCTTGTCGGCTATTTCCTTGACCGAATAGGACAACTCCTCGGTGGCGGAGGCAACCGATCCGACATTGCCGGAAGCGGTCGCCGAGGCGACGGCGACGGTTTGCGCCTGAGCCGCGGTTTCAGCCGCAGCGTCGCTCAGGGCGTGCGCACTTTCCTGCAGTTCGTGCGTCGAACGCGAAACGGCGCCGACAATGATGTTTATCGTTTGGTCGAAGGTGGCGGCGAGCGCGGCGGTCAATTTTCGCCGCTCGGCCTCGACCTCGGCGCGCGAGGCCTGGGCGTTTTGTTCCAGGTCGCGCGCCTTGAGCATATTGCGTTTGAAAACATCGAGAGCGCGAATCAGCGAGCCGATTTCATCGCGACGTTCGACGCCGGCGACGCTGACATTGAGGTCGCCGGCGGCCAAACGTTCAAGTGCGGCGGTGGCGCGGCCGACCGGCCGCACCAGTCCGACGATTAGACCTATGCTCGCCGCAACGCCGACGACAAGACCGAGAACAAGGCTGACGATCGTCGCAAACCGTCCTGCGTGGTATGTCGTCTCCGCTCGCACAGCCGCTTCCTTGCCGCCGCGCGCGTTGAATTCAAGCGCCTTGGTCAGAATATCCATCAACGCCCGCTGCGCCGCCAGATCGGAGCCATAGAACAGGTCGATCGCCTTATCGAGATTGCCCTTGCGTCCAACCTCCAAAGTCTGCGCCGACGACGCGCGGAAATTCGGCCAAAGCGTCGCAAAAGACTTCATCACCCCGTCGCCGTCAGCGTCGGGCGAGATGAAAGGTTTGAACGCCTCGAAGGCTTGCTCGACTTTGGCGCCAGCGGCCGCCACGGCGGCTTGCGCCTCGCCGATATTTTCCGGGTGCGCCGACAACGCCAGCAAGTAACCGCCCTCCTGAACGCGAAATTCAAGCACGGCGATTTTCAAATCGGCGATTTTCGCTGTCGAGGGAAGCCAATCGTCGCGAACTTGCGCCATGACGGCGTTGATGCTGGCCATACGGACGATCGCCAGAACGCCGACAGAAAAGAGCGCCAACATCAATGCTGCGAATGCAAGAAGAATTTTCGTTCGGACACTCAGATCGCGCCAAAAACCCATGATCGATCCCTGTACAAAGTTCTCGCCAAAGCAGCGCAAGCCGGCGATTTGAGCCAAGAATTGCGGCGAACCCGATTCTGCCGGCGGCCGGAGCGCCGCCAAGTTGACGCAACGTTCGTGAAGTTGAAAAGGTAGATAACAACGCTGGCTTTCGCGAAACTGATCAGTCGACGCAAAGTATTAAATTGACAGTTTTGTGACGGTTTTAATTACCGCGTAAAGATATCGCCGAATTTTCTTGGCGCCCGGATGACTTCGTCGAGAGGCCGAAACGCCGGCAAAATTCTCCAGTCCTTTGCGAATCTTCAGGCGTTCCGAAAATCCCTCGACGACGAGGCGCGCCCGGGGCTCGCGCGACAATCGGTCGGCGAGTTCCACAACAGGTCGACGCCGCGCCAGCGCGGCCCGCAGCGCCTATTCATCCAACGATCTTGCAAACTCTTTCGAGAACGCCGCCGCGTTTTTGCGACAAATTTTCTTGGCGAGGGCTTACGGCTGCGAACCGGCGCGCGGCAGTTTCAGCCTTACGCCCCGCCCGCCGGCGCGACTCTCGACATTGTCGCCGAGAAGTTCGACGCCGGCTCTATCCAGCGCCTCGACAACCTTGGTGAGCGTATCAACGACGCCCCGCACATTGCCTTCGCTTGCTTCCATACGCTGAATGGTCGGAAGCGAAACGCCTGACATCGCCGCCAACTGACGTTGATCGATCCCGAGCAATGCGCGGGCTGCTCGCAATTGCACGGCGCTGATCAAGACGTAACCACTCCTTCGCTCACAGCCGCCTTAAGCGACGTCTGGCCTTGCGGCAAAAACGGCAAAGCGAATCCGCCGCTCATCGACTTTGGCCCGTCCGCGTCAAGGATCGCCTGACATCGCCGCAAGGGATCGCGCCGCACCGCGCCAGAACCGCCTTACAAAGGCGCGGAAGGGATCCTCCCTCGGCGCTTTCCCGCCCGATTCGATCAGCAAAGTCGGTTTGCGACAGAAAATTGCACATTTAAAAATTCTATCATATTGACCGTCGAAATATAGGGAGTAAATTGAAACAGTTGATGATTCAACATCAATATTAATGGATAATATATGAATGTCGATACGCAAGGCGAACTCCTGTGCGTTCGCGGGCTTTGGTTCCTGGACCGAACGGCCGAAAGACCGAAACGGTATGTGGGAATGAATCCGGCAAGCGAAGGATTTGACGACCGCGGCGCGAACGAAGCGCGTGCGGCCGGCATTCGCCTCGTGCTGCAACGTGGCCGCTGTTGATGTCGGCGGTCGGGTTCCTGATCGGCGACGCGGCCCTGCTTGTTTTGGCGCTCGCGGCGATCGCGCCAGGCCGCTGGCGCGCCGGCTCTATCTTCATATACGGCGGTGCGCTCTTCATCTCGCTCGTGTTGTTCGCCGCGGCGACAGCGCGTTTATTGTGGGAGACGCCGCCGACTGCGCTGACGCTGCCAATCGGCCTGCCCTGGCTGGGCGCGAATTTCCGGATCGACGTCTTGGCGGCTTTTTTTCTGGCGGTCGTCAATCTCGGCGGCGCGATCGCCAGCCTCAACGGGCTCGGTTATGGCCAGCATGAGCGCGAACCCATCCGCGTGCTGCCGTTCTTTCCGGCTTTCCTCGCCGGCATGAACTTGGTTCTCGCGGCGGACGACGCGTTCACGTTTTTGTTGTCATGGGAGTTCATGTCGCTGGCGTCATGGGCGCTGGTGCTAGCGCATCATCAGGAGCGAGAAAATATCCGCGCCGGGCTCGTCTACATCGTCATGGCGAGCCTTGGCACGTTCGCTCTGCTGCTCGCCTTCGGCATGCTGGCCGGGCCTGAAGGCGGCTACGCGTTCGACGCCATTCGCGCCCGTGCGACAGCGCCTTCGATGGCGGCGCTGATACTGGCGCTGGCCATTTTTGGCGCCGGATCGAAAGCGGGTCTTGTTCCCCTGCACGTATGGCTCCCGCTCGCCCATCCGGCGGCGCCAAGCCATGTCTCGGCCCTGATGAGCGGCGTCATGACCAAGGTCGCGGTCTATGCGTTCATTCGGATCGTCTTTGACTTACTCGGTCCGGCGGCGTGGTGGTGGGGCATTCCGTTGCTCGCCACTGGCGCGACGACGGCGGTCCTTGGCGTGCTCTACGCCTTGATGCAGACCGACCTGAAACGCGTCCTCGCCTACAGCACGATCGAAAATATCGGCCTGATCTTTGTCGCCCTGGGCCTTTCGCTTGCGTTCAAAACCAGCGGGTTTGCCGCCGCCTCAGCGCTCGCCATGACGGCGGCGCTTTTCCATGTGCTGAATCATTCGCTGTTCAAAAGTCTGCTTTTCTTCGGCGCCGGCGCCGTGCTGACATCGACCGGCGAACGCGATATGGGAAAATTGGGCGGATTGTTGAACCGCATGCCGGCGACCGGCCTGTTCGTGCTGATCGGATGCGCGGCGATATCGGCTCTGCCGCCGTTGAACGGCTTCGTTTCCGAATGGCTTGTCTTTCAGGCTATCCTGCTCAGCCCCGCGCTCCCGGCTTGGACTCTGAAATTGATGATTCCGGCGATCGGCGCCATGTTGGCCCTGGCGGCGGCGTTGGCGGGCGCGTGTTTTGTGCGCGCCTTCGGCATCACTTTTCTCGGCCGCCCACGCAGCGCCGCCGCGCAAGACGCCGTCGACGTCGACCGGTTCTCTCTGGCTTCGATGGGCTTGCTCGCCGGTCTCTGCCTGCTGGCCGGCATTTTTCCCGGCGCCGTGATCGACTCGCTCGCGCCGATCGTGCGCAACCTGATCGGCGTCAACATGACTTCCCAGGCGGCTATCGCCTGGCTTTCCATCGTGCCCATCGCCGAAAGCCGAAGCTCGTATAACGGCCTTCTCGTTTTTCTGTTCATCGTCGCCTCGTCGTTGCTGGCGGCTTCCATCATTCACAGGTTGGCTTCCGAGGCGATCCGCAGGGCGCCGGCGTGGGACTGCGGATTTCCCGACGCCAACCCCGCCACGCAATATTCGGCCGAAAGCTTCGCCCAGCCAATACGGCGGGTGTTCGGCGGTTTTGCATTTCGCGCGCGCGAACTGGTCGAAATGCCGTCGCCCGGCGATATGCGCCCCGCCCGTTTCGAGGTTTTGTTGCACGACATTGTCTGGGAGGTATTTTACAAGCCTGTCATCGACGCGGTCACCTATCTGGCCGATCGCCTGAACCGCTTGCAGTTCCTCACCATTCGGCAATATCTCAGCCTTGTCTTCGCGGCCTTGGTCTTCCTTCTGTTGGTTCTTGTGTCATGGACCTGATTGGGAATCTCGCAATCCAGATCTCGCAAATGCTAGTGGTGCTGCTGCTGGCGCCGCTGCTGACGGGCTTCATCCGCAAGGTCAAGGCGCGCCTGCTGCGCCGGCGCGGGCCGCCGCTGCTCCAGCCCTATTTCGATCTCGTCAAGCTGACGCGCAAGGAAGCGGTCGTGGCCGAAAGCGCGTCGTGGCTGTTTCGGGCCGTGCCCTATCTCGTGTTCGCCGCAACCTGGGTGGCGGCGGCTTTGGCGCCAACATTCGCCACCGGCCTGCTGTACAGCTGGTCGGCTGACATGATCGCCATCATCGCCTTGCTGGGCAGCGCCCGGTTTTTTCTCGCTCTCGCCGGCATGGATGTCGGCACGAGCTTCGGCGGCATCGGCTCCAGCCGCGAGATGATGTTCGCCACCCTGGCCGAACCGGCGATGATCATGATCGTGTTCACGCTCGCCCTCATCGCCGGCTCTACCCAATTGTCGACGGTCGCCGCCTTCATGCTTTCGCCGGCGGTCGGCTTGCGTGTTTCGCTCGGACTGGCCCTGATTGCGCTGGTAATCGTCGCCATCTCCGAAAACGCGCGCATACCCGTCGACAATCCGGCGACGCATCTCGAGCTCACCATGGTCCACGAAGCCATGGTGCTGGAATATTCGGGCCGGCATTTGGCGATGATCGAACTATCGTCGCAGCTCAAACTGCTTCTCTATATCACGTTGATCGCCTGCGTTTTCGTGCCCTGGGGCCTGGCGCCTGTCGCCGCGAGTCTGACGGCGCACCTGCTCGGCGCCGCCGCCTATATCGGCAAGTTGGCGGCGGCCGGAATACTGCTGGCGCTGTTCGAAACAACGGTCGCCAAAATGCGCGTCTTCCGCGTGCCCGACTTCATCGGCGTGGCGTTGATGCTTGGGCTGCTTGGCACGCTCCTGCTCTTTGTTTCACGGAGCCGATAGCATGGACAGGCTTGATTTCGACGTCGCGCATATGTTCGCCGGAGGAACTCGTTCTGGTCAGCTTCATGCTGCTCTATCAGGATCGCCTCTATGCGCTGCTGAACATGTTCGCCCTGCAAGCCGTTGTTCTCGCCCTTTCGGTCGCCTGGCAAGCCTCTATCCAACATGCGCCGCACCTTTACATCACTGCGGCGATCACCATCGTCTTCAAAGCGATCGTGATACCCGTCGCGCTCCATCGAATCGTGGCGCGTCTTGGCATTCACCGCGAGGTCGAGAATGTCGTCAGCGTCGTCCCGACGATGTTGGCCGGCATCGGGCTTGTGGCGCTGTCGATGGTCGTCATGCTGCGCGTCGTGCATGACGCGGATCTGCTGACCCGAGAGGATCTGGCTTTCGCTTTGTCCGTGGTTTTGCTCGGATTGCTGATGATGGTCACGCGAAGCAACGCCGTCAGTCAGGTAGTGGGCTTCATGTCGCTGGAGAATGGCCTGATCCTGGCGGCGACCGGCGCCAAGGGCATGCCGCTGGTGGTCGAAATCAGCGTCGCCTTTTCGATCCTGGTCGCGCTGATCGTCGTCGGCATCTTTTTATTCCGCATCCGCGAGCGTTTCGACACGGTCGATCTCCAGGCGCTTGACGACTTCAAGGGCGAAGGCCGATGAACGCCCTTATTGCAAACAACGTCTATCTGATCCTGTTCCTGCCGCCGGCGACGGCGGCCGTGCTGGCGGCTCTGCCGGGTTATCGACTGTCGGCCCGGCTCAACGTGGCTTCGGCGTTCGTGACGTTCCTGGCGGCTCTGTCGCTGTTTGTCGCGAAACCCGCGTCCGGCCCCTACCTGCTGATCGACGATCTCAATATCGTCTTCATTGTCCTGAACACGTTCGTGGCCTTCACGACCAGCGCGTTCAGCGCCAGCTACATCGCCCATGAGCTGATAACCCGGCGTCTCACCAGAACGCATCTGCGCTTCTATCATGCGATGTATCAATTGCTGCTCGGCGCGATGAACCTCGCGCTGGTCGCCAACAACATCGGCCTGATGTGGGTCGCCATCGAAGTCGCGACGCTAACCACCGTCGTCATGGTCGGCATCTACCGTACCCATCGGGCGCTCGAAGCCGCCTGGAAATATTTCATTCTGGGCAGCGTCGGCATCGCGCTGGCGCTGTTTGGCACGATTTTGATCTATATGGCCGCCCGCCCGGTGGTTGGCGAGGGCCTGAACGGCATGGTCTGGACCGTGCTGATCGAACATGTCTCGAGCTTCGATCCGGCGCTGCTGAACCTCGCTTTCGTATTCCTGTTGCTCGGCTACGGCACGAAAGTCGGTCTAGCGCCGCTGCACGCCTGGCTCCCGGACGCCCACGCGGAAGGTCCGACGCCGATTTCCGCGGTATTGTCCGGCTTGCTGCTGAACGTGGCGCTTTACGCGGTATTGCGCTTCAAACTGCTGATGGCGGCCAATCCGGACGCCATCGCGCCGGGACCGTTGATGGCCACATTGGGACTACTGTCGCTCGTATTCGCCGGCTTCATGCTCTACCGCCGCGGCGACATCAAGCGGCTGTTCGCCTATTCCTCGATCGAACACATGGGAATCATAGTCTTCGCCTTCGGAATGGGCGGACCGCTCGCCAATTTCGCCGGCTTGTTGCATATGACCATGCACAGCTTGACCAAGTCGGCGATCTTCTTCACCGTTGGACATATCGTACAGGCCAAAGGCACCCAGAACATCGCCGACATCCGCGGCCTGACGGTGACGCATCCGTTGCTGGGGTGGGCGTTGGTCATCGGCGTGCTCGCCATCGTCGGAATGCCGCCGACGGGCGTATTCATGAGCGAATTCCTCATCATCAGCACGACTTTCGCGCGCGCGCCGTTTCTGGCGCTCGCCGTCGTCTTTGGCCTGCTGGTGGCGCTGGGCGCGCTTTTGCTGCGGCTGCACGGAATGGCCTTCGGAAAACCGACCGGTCCCTCGGAACCTGTCCACGCGTCTTATCTGCCGCTTGGCGCACACCTCGGACTGGTGCTGCTGGCTGGCGTATATCTTCCTCCGCCGCTGGTCGCCTGGTTCCAGCACATCGCCGCTATGCTAGGTTGACAAGGGAGGCGCCATGACCGCCACGACCGACGCTTTCGCCGCGATCACGCCGATCTCGAACCATCGCCCCTGGCCGCGGCGCATGGTCGACGAGGCGATGTGGCGCGCCCTGACCGAACAGCTCGCGGCGGGGCGACACACGCTGCTGGGTCTATGGGGCGACGCCGACATGGTCCACATGGGCCTCCTCGACAGCGCGCAGACATCGGTCGCCGTCGCCAGCTTCGCCTGCGCCGAACGGCGCTTTCCATCGGTTTCGCACGACCATCCGCCGGCGAACCGTTTCGAGCGAACGATCCGCGACCTGTTCGGCCTCGACGCGGTGGGCGCCGACGACGACAGACCATGGCTCGACCACGGACGCTGGCGGGTCCAGACGCCGCTCGGCGAGCACAAGGCGCCGCCGTCCACACCGCCGCTTTACGCTTTCCTGCCGAGCATCGGCGAAGGTCTCCACCAGATTCCGGTCGGCCCGGTCCACGCTGGCGTCATCGAGCCGGGCCACTTCCGCTTCACCGCCAGCGGCGAAACGGTGGTTCGTCTGGAAGAACGGCTCGGCTATACCCACAAAGGGGTCGAAAAGCTTATGGCCGGCGCGCCGCTCGACCGCGCGGCTAAACTCGCCGCGCGCTGTTCAGGCGACAGCACGGTCGCCTATTCGATCGCCTTCGCGCGGGCGGTCGAAGCGGCGCTTGGCGTCGAGCCTCCGCCGCGCGCCGTTTGGATACGAGCCCTGATGGCGGAACTGGAGCGCCTCGCCAATCATCTCGGCGATATCGGCGCCATCTGCAACGACGCCGCATTCGCGCTGATGCTCGCCCATTGCAGCGTCCTGCGCGAACAGGTTCTGAGGGCGTGCCACGCCTGTTTCGGCCATCGGATGATGATGGACGTGGCCGCGCCTGGCGGTCTGAACGCCGATATCGCCGCGCAGGGATCGTTCATCCTGCGCGATCTCACAACGTCGGTCCGCGCCGCCTTCGCGACTCTGGTCGAACTCTATGACAACACCGCGTCGTTGCAGGACCGAACGGTCGGAACGGGAATTCTCAGCCCCGCCCTGGCGCGTCAATTTGGCTGCGGCGGCTTTGTCGGGCGCGCGTCAGGACGTTCGTTCGACGCCCGCCGCGATCTCGCCTACCCACCCTACGATCAGCTCCATTTCGACGTCCCGGTTCTTCACGAAGGCGACGTGAACGCGCGGATCTGGCTGCGCGTCAAGGAGGTGGAGCAGAGCCTGGCGCTGATCGAGCAGATCGTGACGCAACTGCCGTCAGGCGACGTTTTGGCGGCCGTGGACGCGGGCAAAGCCAGCGCCGGCGAAGGGCTCGCCATAGTCGAGGGTTTTCGCGGCGACATCATGATCTGGATTCGGATAGCGGCGGGCGGGGCGATCGAACGCTGCTGCCTGCGCGATCCCTCCTGGCTGCAATGGCCGGTGCTGGAAGCCGCCATCGAAGGCAATATCGTCGCCGACTTCCCGCTCTGCAACAAATCGTTCAACTGCTCCTATTCGGGACAGGATCTGTAGGCCCCATCATGCGCAAAATTTTGCTTCAAAGCGTGCTGAATGCGCCATTGACCGAGGCTCCGCCGGCCGACGACGACGCCGAATTGATGGAATTGTCGGCGCAGCTCAAGGAAAATATCAGCGCCTGCTTTCACCGCAGTCTGGCGATCCGCCAGGTCGACGCCGGATCCTGCAACGCCTGCGAGTTGGAAATTCACGCGCTTAACAACCCATTTTACGACGTTGAGCGCTTCGGCGTACGGTTCGTCGCGTCGCCGCGACATGCGGATCTGCTTCTAGTCACCGGACCGGTGACGCTGAATATGCGCGAGGCGCTGCGGCGAACCTATGACGCGACGCCCGCGCCCAAATGGGTCATCGCCGCCGGCGCGTGCGCCCTCGACGGCGGCCTTTACGCCGACGGTTACGCTTGCGCTGGCGGCGTATCGGACGTCATCCCGGTCGATCTGCATATTCCCGGCTGCCCGCCCGCGCCGATCACGCTGATCAAAGGCCTCCTGGCGCTGATCGCGAGATGCCGAGCCTGAGGCGCGGCCATTCGGCCCGCGAGCGCGCTGGATAATCAGACGCGCGGAATGAACGCGGCGCGCTGCTCCAGAATAAAGGCCTTGAACCGCAAGGCGGCCAAGCTCGGCGCCCGGTCGGAGCGGTTGAGCAGATGCCACTGGCGCACCAGCGGCAGGCCGGGCGCCGCGAGCGTCGTCAGCCGCCGGTCGGCGATTTCGCTGAGGCAGGTGTGGCCCGAGATGATGGCCAGGCCGAGTCCGGCCATCACCGACTGTTTGATCGTTTCGTTGGTGCCCATTTCGACGATGTCGAACGGCCGTCCCCCGCCCGCCCGCTCGAGAAAACGCTCCATCAACGTGCGCGTGCCGGACCCCGGCTCGCGCGCCAGAAACCGCTCGGGCAGCAGATCCTCGGCGAGGATTTCGGGGCGCCCCGCCAGGCGGTGATCGGGCGGAGCGATCAGCACGTGAGGATGGTCGCCCAGAACGACGCTTTCCGTCGGCACATGCGCGGGCGGACGGCCCATCATGGTCAGGTCGTATTCGTTGCGCTCCAATCCGCGAATGATTTCTTCGCGATTGCCGACCGTCAGCGTCACCCTGATGTTCGGATGCTCGCGTCCAAACGCCGCGACAAGAGAGGGGGTAAGGTATTTACCCGTACTGACCACGCCGAAAACGAGCGAACCGACGGCGCCGGATTTCAGGGCGTCAATCCGCTCATTCGCCCGCCTGATCTGCTTTTCGACGTCATGCGCCAAGGCCAGCACCTGCGCGCCGACCTGTGTCGGCGCGAAAGGCGAAACGTCGCGGTTGAACAAAGGCGCGCCGATTTGCTCCTCGAGAATCTTCAACTGGACGCTGATAGCCGGCGGCGTGACATGCAGCGCCAGCGCGGCGCCCGTGACCGATCCGCGCTCCACCGTCGCGGCGAAAGCCCGCAATTGTTTCAACGTGAGGCCGCGCGGATCCATCGTTTCAACATCCTTCCTGAATGGCGCCGCCACATCGAATGAGGATTGAACCCGCTTCGCCGACACGCGCCGAGACTTTGTTCAGAAAAAGAATTTCATCAAAGGTCACGAAAACGTTTCAGGCTGACCGGAAACCGTAATTTCGCGTCCGGGTTTAAAAAATGTGGATTTAGATAATCTAAAACATAATTGCATATTTTTAAATTTATTTTTTTCCGCCCATGCGCCAGTGTGACATCCAACAACCCGAAATCGGGAATGGTTGGGAGGAATGACATGGCGGCCAGCGACACGCCGGCTCGGCCCGAAAAGGGCGAGAGTCTGGACCGATACCTGCAAGCCTGGCGCGACAATGCTCCCGGCCGCGACGCGATAGCCGATGTCGTCGCCGCCATGGCGCAGGCCGGCGCCGCCATAGCCGCGGTCATCGCCAGCGGGCCGCTGCTTGGCGCGATGGGCGCCAAGATCGGTCAAGCCAACAGCGACGGCGACGACCAGCGGCGGCTTGACATCATCGCCGACGAAGCAGTGGTCGCGGCTTTGCGGCGCACCCCGACAGCCTATTACGCCTCGGAAGAGGAAGAGGCCATTTTGACGCTGAACGCCGACGGCTCGCTGGCGGTCGCGGCCGACCCGCTCGACGGCTCCACCAATATCGACGCCAATGTCGCGGTCGGCACGATCTTTTCGGTGTTTCCGGCCTCGCCGCAGGGCGCCACGGCCTCGTTCTTCCGTCCCGGCGTCGAGCAGGTCGCCGCAGGCTACATCGTCTATGGACCGCATACGGCTCTGCTGCTCACTCTCGGCGAGGGCGTCGCGCACTTCGTTCTAGAACCATCCTCCAAGACCTTCCGCCTGATCGCCGACGGGCTGAAAATAGACAGGACGACGCGCGAATACGCCATCAACGCCTCCAATTATCGCCATTGGGTCGATCCGATCCGCACCTTTGTCGACGATTGCATCGCGGGATCCGGCGGCCCGCACGGCAAGGATTTCAATATGCGCTGGGTGGGCTCATTGGTCGCCGAAACGCACCGCATTTTCGTGCGCGGCGGCGTGTTTCTTTATCCTGGCGATCAGCGTCCGAGCTATGAGCAAGGTCGTCTGCGTCTGCTCTACGAAGCCAACCCCATCGCCTTCCTGATCGAACAGGCGGGCGGCGCGGCCAGCGACGGCTTTGAGCGCGTTCTCGACAAGACCGCCTCGTCTCCGCACCAGCGCACGCCGCTGATATTCGGTTCGGCCGACAAAGTGGCGCGCATTGGCGAATACTTCAAAAATTCCACCTTCGAGCGCAAGCGTTCGCCATTGTTCGGCGAGCGCGGCCTGTTCCAAGCCTGAGGCCGCCATGTCCATCAAACATCCAATCATTTCCGTCATCGGCTCCTCGGGCGCTGGCACGAGTACCGTCAAGCATACGTTCGATCAGATTTTCCGGCGCGAGGGCATCAAATCCGCCTCCATCGAAGGCGACGCCTTCCACCGGTTCGACCGCGCCGCGATGAAAGCGGAAATGACGCATCGCCGCGAAATCGACGACCATACTTTTTCGCATTTTTCCATCGACGCCAATCTGCTCGACGAATTGGAGAGCTCGATGCGCGCCTACGGCGAAAAGGGCCGCTGCCGCTCGCGCACTTATGTGCATGACGCCAACGAAGCGGAATTGCATGGAACGCCGCCCGGCCATTTCACCGATTGGCGTGAAATCGGCGAAGATTTTGACCTGTTGTTCTACGAAGGCCTGCACGGCGCGGTGAAGACGCCGGAGATAGACATCGCCGGAGCGTGTGACCTGAAGATCGGCGTGGTGCCGGTGATCAATCTCGAATGGATTCAGAAGATCCATCGTGACCGCGCCCAACGCGGCTATACGACCGAAGCCGTCACCGACACGATTTTACGCCGCATGCACGCCTATACGCATGTCATCTGTCCGCAGTTCACTCAGACGGACATCAATTTCCAGCGCGTGCCGGTGGTCGACACGTCTAATCCGTTCGTTGCGCGCTGGATACCGACGGCGGGCGAATCCATCGTCGTCATTCGCTTCAGGAACCCGGCCGGCATCGACTTCCCCTATCTCGTATCGATGATACAGGGCAGCTGGATGAGCCGCGCCAATTCAATCGTCATTCCCGGCGACAAACTCGATCTGGCGATGCAGCTCATTCTGACGCCGATGGTGCATCGACTGGTCGAGCGCGGACGCAGAGCAAAATATGGGCAAGGTGAAAGGATTACATCATGAGCGATACGCTGTTTGCCGAACCCGCCAACGCTGACGGCGCCGTCGCCTTCAAGGACATGGCTAACGCCATCCGCGCCTTGGCGATGGATTCCGTCGAAAAGGCCAAGTCCGGCCATCCCGGCATGCCGATGGGCATGGCCGACGTGGCGGCCGTCCTGTTCACGAAATTCATCAATCTCGATCCCGCCGATCCCAAGTGGCCGGACCGCGACCGCTTTGTGCTTTCGGCCGGTCACGGCTCGATGCTGCAATACGCCCTGCATTATCTGCTCGGCTACGCCGATATGGGCATCGAGCAATTGCAGCAGTTCCGTCAATGGGGCGCAAAGACGCCCGGCCATCCCGAATACGGCCATACGCTCGGCATCGAGACGACCACCGGTCCGCTCGGCCAAGGCGTCGCCACGGCGGTCGGCATGGCGCTGGCCGAACGCATGATGAACGCCCGCTACGGCGACGATCTGGTCGATCACTATACCTATGTGATCGCCGGCGACGGCTGCCTTGAAGAGGGCATCTCGCACGAGGCGATCGATCTCGCCGGCCATCTTGGCCTTGGCCGACTGATTTTGCTTTGGGACGATAATCGCATCACCATCGACGGATCGACCGAACTGTCCACTTCGATGGATCAGGTTCGCCGCTTCGAATCCGCCGGATGGCGCGTCGCCCGCGTCGATGGCCATGACGAGGGACAAGTCGCCGCCGCCATCGCCAAAGCGCGCGAGACGAACGACAAACCCTGGCTCATCGCCTGCCGCACGACGATCGGCTACGGCGCGCCGACCAGAGCCGGCACATCCAAGGCGCATGGCGAGGCGCTCGGCGCCGAGGAAATCGCCGGCGCGCGTAAACAGCTCGGCTGGCCTTATCCGCCCTTCGTCGTGCCGGAGCCGATCCTCAACGCCTGGCGGCGGACCGCGGCGCGCGGCGCCAAAGCCCATCGCGACTGGAGCGCGCGGCTTGCCGCCAATGCGCAAGGCGCGCAGTTCACCCGCCAGATCGAGACGCCGGTTCCCGCGGAACTGACCGAGGCTCTCGTTGCCTACAAGCGCGAGATGTTCGCCGCGGCGCCGAAGGTCGCCACGCGCAAGGCCTCGGAAATGACGCTTGGCGCCATCAACGCCGCGACGCCCTGGACCATCGGCGGTTCGGCCGATCTCACGCACTCCAACCTGACCATCACCAAGGGCATGGAGTCGATCCTACCCGGCGAATTCGGTGGCCGTTACATCCATTACGGCATCCGCGAGCATGGCATGGGCGCGGCGATGAACGGCATCGCGCTGCATGGCGGGTTTATCCCCTACGGCGGCACGTTCATGGTGTTCTCGGATTACGCCCGCGGCGCCATCCGCCTGTCCGCCTTGATGGAGCAAAGGGTCATCTACGTTCTGACGCACGACTCCATCGGCCTCGGCGAGGACGGCC
Organism: uncultured Alphaproteobacteria bacterium; assembly: GCA_963736175.1. Taxonomy (GTDB): domain Bacteria; phylum Pseudomonadota; class Alphaproteobacteria; order Rhizobiales; family Beijerinckiaceae; genus Rhodoblastus. The sequence continues at coordinate 177,337 of CAVTNU010000005.1, forward strand.
CGACGCATCAGCCGGTCGAGCATCTCGCCGCCTTGCGCGCCATGCCGAACCTGCTGGTTCTGCGTCCGGCCGACGCCGTGGAGACGGTCGAATGCTGGCAGGTGGCGCTCGAATCGACGCATGCGCCTTCGGCTCTGGTCCTGTCGCGACAGAATCTGCCGACCTTGCGGCGCGAGCCTACCGACGAAAACCTCTCGGCCAAAGGCGCCTATGTGCTGCGTCCGACCGAAGGCAAGCGCGACGTGACGCTGCTCGCAACAGGTTCGGAAGTGGAAATCGCTATCGCCGCCGCTGACACGCTTGCCCGCGAAGGCGTCCACGCCGCGGTCGTGTCGATGCCGTCCTGGGAATTGTTCGAACGTCAGCCCGAATCCTACCAGCGTTCGGTCCTCGGCGAAGCGCCGCGCGTCGGCGTCGAAGCGGCCCTGCGTTTCGGTTGGGATCGCTGGCTCGGCGAACGCGGCGTGTTTGTCGGCATGAATGGTTTCGGCGCATCGGCGCCGGCGCCGAACTCTACCGTCATTTCGCCATTACGGCGGAAGCGGTCGTGGACGCGGCGAAATCGGTTATGGCTTGAGGAGAACTTTATGGCCCGGATCACCTTGCGACAATTGCTCGACTGCGCCGCTGAGCGCTCTTATGGCGTGCCCGCCTTCAACATCAACAATATGGAACAGGGCCTCGCCATCATGGAGGCCGCGCGCGCCGTCAATGCGCCCGTCATCATCCAGGCGAGCCGGGGCGCGCGCACCTATGCGGGCGACATCATGCTCGCCAAGATGATGGAGGCCCTGGAGCAGATGTATCCTGAGATTCCCCTCTGCATTCATCAGGATCATGGCGACAGGGTCTCCACCTGCCTCTCGGCCATCCAGCACGGATTCAGTTCGGTGATGATGGACGGCTCGCTGAAGGAGGACGGCAAGACGCCGGCCGACTACGCATACAACGTCGCCATCACTTCCGAGGTGACGCGCCTGGCCCACATGGTCGGCGTCTCGGTCGAGGGCGAACTTGGTTGCCTTGGATCGCTGGAAACCGGCCACGGCGAGGCGGAAGACGGCCACGGCTTCGAAGGCAAGCTTGACCGCTCCAAACTGCTGACCGATCCCGACGAAGCCGCGCGTTTTGTCGCCGACACCAAGGTGGACGCTCTCGCGGTCGCTATCGGCACCTCGCACGGCGCCTATAAATTCACGCGCAAGCCGACCAGCGACGTGCTGGCGATCGATCTGATCGAAAAGATCCACGCCAAGATCCCGAACACGCATATCGTCATGCACGGCTCCTCCTCGGTGCCGGAGGAATATCGCGCCCTGTTCAACGAAAATGGCGGCGAGATGCGCGAGACCTATGGCGTGCCGGTCGAGGAAATCGTGCGCGGCATCAAATTCGGCGTGCGCAAGGTCAATATCGACACCGACCTGCGTCTTGCCGCCGCCGCGGAATTTCGTCGCGTCGCCAACAAGAACAAGTCTGAATTCGATCCGCGCAAGTTCCTGAAGCCGGCGATGGACGCGATGAGCAAGATCTGTCGTGACCGCTTCGATGCCTTCGGCTGTGCGGGACAAGCCAGCCATATCAAGGTCAAGCCAATGAGCGAGATGGCCAAGGCGTACGCCAGCGGCGCTCTCGATCCGAAGGTCGCGGTCAAGTCCGCGGCCTGAGCGACACAGCCAGCCCCACGCTGGCGGTTGCAATGCTTTTACGCAGCTTCGCCTGTCCGGCGAAAGCGATGATCCGCAACGCCGTCGGCGCATGCGCAGGGATGCGCTTTGTCCACGGCCAGCCCAGGAGAGACGACAATGGACCAGTCTGATCGCTACGCCAATTTGAAACTCAAGGAACACGACCTGATCGCCGGCGGCAAACACGTGCTGTGCGCCTACATCATGAAACCCAAGCCCGGCCACGGCACCTATCTCCAGGCGGCGGCGCATTTCGCCGCTGAATCCTCGACCGGGACCAACGTCGAAGTCTCGACCACCGACGATTTCACCCGCGGCGTCGACGCGCTCGTCTACGAGATCGACGAAGCCAAAGAGATCATGAAGATCGCCTATCCGGTCGATTTGTTCGACCGCAACATCATCGACGGCCGCGCGATGATCGCTTCATTCCTGACGCTGACCATCGGCAACAATCAGGGCATGGGCGATATCGAATACGGCAAGATGTTCGACTTCTACGTGCCGCCGGCCTATCTGAAACTGTTCGACGGCCCCTCGACCACGATCAAGGATCTGTGGCGTGTGCTCGGCCGTCCCGTGGTCAACGGCGGCTTCATCGTCGGCACCATCATCAAGCCGAAGCTCGGCCTGCGTCCGCAGCCCTTCGCCAACGCCTGCTATGATTTCTGGCTCGGCGGCGACTTCATCAAGAACGACGAACCGCAAGGCAATCAGGTCTTCGCGCCGTTCCGGGAGACCGTGCGCGCCGTCAACGACGCGATGGTGCGCGCCCAGGACAAGACCGGCGAAGCCAAATTGTTCTCCTTCAACATCACCGCCGACGACCATTACGAAATGTTGGCGCGCGGCGAATATATTCTCGAGACCTTCGGCCCCAACGCCGATCACGTCGCCTTTCTGGTCGACGGCTATGTCGCCGGCCCGGCGGCGATCACCACGGCTCGGCGCAGTTTCCCGAGGCAATACCTGCATTATCACCGCGCCGGCCATGGCGCCGTGACCTCGCCGAGCTCAAAGCGCGGCTATACCGCATTCGTGCTGTCGAAAATGGCGCGTCTGCAGGGCGCCTCGGGCATTCATACCGGCACGATGGGATTCGGCAAGATGGAAGGCGAAGCCGCCGACAAGGCGATCGCCTACATGCTTACCGAAGACAGCGCCGACGGGCCCTTCTATCATCAGGAATGGCTCGGTCTGAACCCGACCACGCCGATCATTTCCGGCGGCATGAACGCGCTGAGAATGCCCGGCTTCTTCGACAATCTCGGCCATTCTAACCTGATCATGACCGCCGGCGGCGGTGCGTTCGGGCATAAGGACGGCGGCGCGGCCGGCGCGCTTTCGCTGCGTCAGGCGGAGCAATGCTGGAAGGCCGGCGCCAACCCGATCGAATTCGCCAAGGATCACCGCGAATTCGCCCGCGCCTTCGAAAGCTTCTCGCACGACGCCGACAAGCTGTTCCCCGGCTGGCGTGAAAAACTCGGCCACGCCGCGGCCTGATCGCCGAAGGCCGGCGGATTCTTTCCGCCGGCCGAACCACTCGATCTTCCCTCACACGAACGTCTTTTGTCCCGCCGACGGCTCCCACAGCCCGTCATCGCGCGCAACGTGATGGCGGGCGATGCAAGAGAGGCCGGCGGGACCATTCATCGGCCAGTTTCAAGGACCCAATCCATGAGCGCCTTCGACCGTTCGATCAAAATCGCGCCCTCAATTCTCTCCGCCGATTTCGCTAATTTCGGCGCCGAGTGCCGCGCCATCGAGGCGCAAGGCGCCGACTGGGTGCATGTCGACGTGATGGACGGTCATTTCGTGCCCAACCTCACGTTCGGCCCCTCGACCTGCGCCGCCCTGCGCAAACATATTCGCGGCGTGATGGACGTTCATCTGATGATCGCGCCGGTCGATCCCTATATCGAAGCCTTCGTCAAAGCCGGCGCGGATATCGTGACCCTGCACGCCGAGGCCGGGCCGCATCTCGACCGTTCGCTGCAGGTCGTGCGCGCCTGCGGCGCCAAGGCGGGCGTCGCGCTCAACCCCTCGACGCCGGCGAGCGCCATCGAATTCGTGCTCGACCGCGTCGACCTCGTCTGCGTCATGAGCGTCAACCCCGGCTTTGGCGGCCAGAGCTTCATCGCCAGTCAGGTCGACAAAGTGCGCCAGTTGCGCGCCATGATCGGCGACAGATCGATCCATATCGAAGTCGACGGCGGCGTTACGCCGGAAACCGCGCCGCTGGTCGCAGCCGCCGGCGCCGACGCGCTGGTGGCGGGTTCCGCCGTGTTCAAGGGCGGTTCCGTCGATACGCCCGAAGTCTATGGCCGCAACATTTCTGCGCTTCGCGCCGCGGCGATGAAAATCTGAACAATTCTCGGCGCGATAATCGTCAATCGAACTCGAGTTTGCGCCGGCGCAACTTTCGCCGTTCTTTCGGCGCTATCATCGCGGTCGCGCCGTCCCAAGCTTTAAAATCTTTGCGAACACCAGCCGCAAAGCAGATACCAACTACTTAGAGCATTTCCCGGCTAACCTGAACCATAGCCATCATGTCTGAAATAGTTTGAGCATTCCGGCGGGCTGAACTCGTCGAGGATGACGCCGATGCGGTCCCACAGTTGATCGACGGTTCTTTCTTTGGCCATGCGCAGCAGGGCCTTGAGCTTGGCGAACATCATCTCGATGGGATTGAGATCGGGCGAATAGGGCGGCAGATACAGCAATCCTGCGCCGGTTTTTTCGATGATCGCTCGCACGCCGGCAACCTTGTGGGCCGGCAAGTTGTCCATGATGACGACGTCGCCTTGGAGCAGGGTTGGCGCGAGGTGCTGCTCCAGCCACGCCTGGAAGATCTCGCCGTTCATCGGCCGATCGACGACCAGGGGCGCGATGATCGCGTTATTGCGCAGTCCGGCGACGAACGTCGTTGTTTTCCAATGGCCATGCGGCGCGTAATCGACCAGGCGCTTGCCCTTTTGGCAGCGCCCGCGCGTTCGCGTCATCTGCGTGTTTGTGCCGGTTTCATCAATGAAAACAAGTCGGCCTGGATCAAGCGTCGGCTGCGCCCTTTTCCATTCTTCGCGCGCCTTCGCCACGTCTTCGCGATGCTGCTCGCTGGCGTGCAGCGTTTTTTTTATAGCTGAGTTTGTGGCGTTGAAAGAACCGCGCAATCGAGCTGTCCGTGGTTTTGAACTGAAGCTCATCCAGAAGACGGGCCTCGATCTCGGCCAGCGTCAAGTCGCTCTCGCGCGCAACCAGAGCCAAAAGCCAATCCGCATGCGCGTCCAGCGGCGATGGTCTCGCTTTCTTGCCAGGTTTTTCTGCAAAGCTGCCCGTCTCTTGAAAGCGCCTGAACCATTTTATCGCCGACAATTCAGAGACCAACAATTGCCGCCCCGCAGCTCGCCGCGACACGCCGCCTTCGACCAACGCAATCACACGCTTACGCAGATCGAAGGAATGGCCTCGCGACATCTTGCGCCCCCAAATCAGAGAGAAGCGCAGAATCGCTCATTCTTGAGCTTAAGGGAATCCCGCCGCAGCAAAAATGCGAGTCAAATCAACCGGGGAATGCTCTAGGCGCCCGAGCGTCCCTATCGGCCTGACCGTGGGGCCGCTATGGTCATCGCGGAGGCGCCGAACATGAATCCCCCCGAGACAGACGCCGAGGGCTATCTCACCGAGCCCAACGACTGGACGCCAGCCTGGGCGCAGGGCGTCGCCAGCGCTCAGAACATCGAACTGACGGAAGACCATTGGGTCGTTCTGCGGTTCATGCGAGCATTTCTGGAAGAGCATCAGGTCGCGCCCGACGCGCGCTTCGTCATGCGCCACCTTGCGCAGACTCAAGGCGCCTCGCGCAACCGGCTGTTCGAATTATTTCCACACGGCTATGTCGGCCAAGCTTGCAAGATCGCCGGCATGCGCCGCCCGCGCGTCTGGAGCACCGGCTGAAATTCAACGCTGCGCGCGCCCGACTCTTGCTTACGTCACGTTGATCGACACCATCTCCTCGCCAGCCGCGTCGACGACATGGACGGCGCAAGCGATGCACGGATCGAAACTATGGATGGTGCGCTGAATCTCCAGCGGCTCCTTCGGATCGAACAAAGTGTGACGATCCTGCAGAGCGGCTTCATAGGCGCCGCTCTGGCCCTGCGCGTCGCGCGGACCGGCGTTCCATGTACTCGGCACCACCGCCTGATAATTGTCGATCTTGCCATCCTTGATGACGACCCAATGCGCCAAAGCGCCGCGCGGCGCCTCCATATAGCCGACGCCGCGCGCCTGCCGCGGCCAAGTCGAAAGCTCCCATTTCGCGGCGTTGTGCACGCTGACGTCGCCTTTGTTGATATTGGCCATCAGCGCGTCGAGCCATCCGTCCATCTGATCGGCGATGATCTTGGTCTCCAGCGTGCGCGCCGCGGTGCGGCCAAGCGTCGAGAACATCGACTCAAGCGGCAGATCAAGCTTTTTCAGGGCGTAGCCCGCCAGTTCCTTGGTCTGTTGATGACCCGAAGCGTAGAGCATAAGCACGCGCGCCAACGGCCCGACCTCCACCGCCTTGCCGCGCCAGCGCGGCGCTTTCATCCATGAATAGGATTTGTCGACGTCGAGCTGTTCATAAGGCGGTTTGGGACCGCTGAAGGCGAGAGTCGTTTCGCCATCGTAAGGATGCAGCCCGGCGTTTTTGCCGGCGCTGTAATCGTACCAGGAATGCGCGGCGAATTCCTGAATTTGCTGCGGATCGTTGAGATCGACCGGCTCGATATGCGTCAGGTCGCGATTGAGAATGACGCCCGCGGGAATGAGCAGCGACGAACCCGCGGCGCGGCCGTCAGCGGGGAAATCGCCGTAGGTCATGAAATTGCCGAGGCCTTCGCCGCGCGCGAACCAGTCCTTGTAATAGCCGGCGATCGCCAGCGTGTCGGGAACATAGACCTGATCGACGAAATCGCGCATCGACTTGATGATCGCGCGCACCTGATTCAACGTGACAATGTTGACGGCGGTGGAGGCGCTGCCGTCGCCCGCCGTTCCCGGACCGGCGCTGAGCGGCGCGGCGACACCGCCGACCAGAAAATTCGGATGCGGGTTCTTGCCGCCGAATATCGTGTGAATTTGCACGACGTCGCGTTGCCAGGCGAGCGCGTCGAGATAATGCGCCAAAGCCATCAGATTGGCTTCAGGCGGCAGTTTATATTCCGGATGGCCACAGAAACCGTTGGCGAAGATGCCAAGCTGCCCGGACTCGACGAAGGCGGCCACGCGTTTTTGCACCTCGGCGAAATAGCCAGGGCTAGACCTGGCGTAAGAGGAGATCGACTGCGCCAGTTCCGACGTCGCCTTCGGGTCGGCTTTCAGCGCCGAGACGACATCGACCCAATCCAACGCATGCAGATGATAAAAGTGCATGACGTGATCGTGCACATATTGCGCGCCGATCATCAGATTACGGATGAGCTGGGCGTTGGCGGGAATGTCGTAACCGAGCGCGTTTTCCACGGCGCGAACCGAGGCGATGCCGTGCACGAGCGTGCAGACGCCGCAGATTCTCTGCGCGAACGCCCAGGCCTCGCGCGGATCGCGCCCTTTGAGGATCAGTTCGATGCCGCGCACCATCGTGCCGGACGAATAGGCGTTTTTGATCGCCCCGCCCTCGGCCAGCTCCGCCTCGATCCGCAGATGCCCCTCGATCCTGGTGATCGGATCCACGACAATGCGCTTGTTCATCGGATTTTCCTCAATCGGGGATTTCAGCCAAAACCCTGTCGTCCGCTCGTCAGTCGGCGAGATTGTCCGCGACCAGCTCCAACAGGCTTTCGACCTTCTTGTCCCATTTGAAATGCTTGGCGCCGAGCGTCAGCGTGATGCGGCATTGACCGCAGGCGGTGACGAAGCGCTCGGCGTTGGCGTCCTCGACCTGCCGTTTCTTCAACTCGAAAGCCTTGTAGCGCAACGGGTCGGCGCGCGTGTTGGAGACCACGCCGCCGCCGCCGCCACAACACCAGGCGAGCGCGCCATGATCTTCCAATTCCTTGACCTCGAAGCCCAAGGCCGCGAGCACGTCGCGCGGCGCCTGCGTGACGCCGCCGCGGCGCGCCAATTGGCAGGGATCGTGGAAGGAGGCGGTCTGGCCGACCTTGTTGAGCTTGATCTTGCCGCTGGTGACGATCTCGCCCAGAAATTCGGTCATATGAATGATGCGCAGCGGAATTTTCGCGCCATACCAGCGCGCCGCCTCCCAGCGCGCCGCGCCATAGGCGTGGCCGCATTCCGGCAGTATGAGCGTATGCGCGCCGACCTTGATCGCGTTGTCGATCATCTTGCGCGTCATCTTCTCCTGCAATTCGAGATCGCCATTGATATAGCCGATGTTGGAGGCCTCGAATCCCTCGGTCGAGTAAGTCCAGCTCACGCCAAGCTTGTTGAGGACCTTGGCGATATCGGACAACGCCTTGGGATGTTCGGTCAGCTCCGCCGGCGCGGTGGTGATGACATAATCCGCCTTGGGCAGATCGATATTCATCGCAACGCCGTTCTCCTCGCCGGCTTCGCGGATAATATCGGCGAAATCGTCGGCCGGCGTCGCCGGACTGCCCCAGGTTTTGGCGGTGCGGTCCATCAACTCCAGCCGATCGGGAACCAAGCCGGCTTTGTACATGCCGTGGCGCGCCTCCTTGATCAATTCGGCGATATCGATGCCCATCGGACAGGCGAGGGTGCAGCGGCCGCACAGGCTGCAGGCGTCGAACAGCAGCGCCTCCCATTCCTCCAGCATTTCGACATCGACACTGGAGCCAATGCCCAACAGCCGATAGAGCGGCGCGAAGGGTCCGACGTGGCGATGATAGGCCTGTTCGAACGGCCGCAGCTTGTTGATCGGCGTGTATTTGGGATCGCCGGTCGTAACGTAAAACTGACAGGCGGTGGCGCACATGCCGCAACGCACGCAGGATTCCATATGAATTGCCGCGGTCTTGGCGAAATCGCGGACAAACGCCTGCATGGCGGCGTCGCGCCGCCCGGCGTCGCTTCGATCGCCCTGCGCGTCGTAGGCGACGCCGGAGACGGTGTTCTTCGCGGTCATAGCTGCGCTCCTCTGCGTCCAAATCGGATCCCCGTCGCGCCGCGCGAGAAAACGAACAGGAAGGCGTGCATGAGTTTGCCGAAGGGGAACCAGATCAGTAGGGCGCAAATGCTCAGAAAGTGAAGCGCCAGCAGCGTTTCATAACGCGCGCCGATATGGCTGGCGGCCGCAAGGCCCGTGACCACCGGCAGAACCGTCAGAGCCCAGCTGAGGTAATCCTCGCCGCGCGATATCAGTTTCAACACCGGACTGGTCAGGCGATAGACGAGCGCGGCGAGCAGTGAACCCGCCGTCAAAGCCCCTATGGCGAAGATCAGGCCGTTCGGCAAAGCCGGCCAAGCGACGCCGAACAGGCTTTTCAGAAACAGGATATGCGGCGCGAAGGCGAAGACGCAGATCGCCAGTCCGACGTGCAGCACATATCCGTTGACGATCGTGAACATGCCGTTTTTCAGGAATGTCCGATGCGGGATCATCTTGCCAAAGACGGCCATGGGCGCGGCGATCCACGCGGCCGGAGCGCCTTCGCGCGCGGGTGAGTCATCGCGCCAGACCGGCAGCGAAAGAACGCCGATCAGGCGCCAGAGCACGCCGACGACAAAGACGACCATGGCGAAGGTGAGTGCGGGGCCCCGCGAAAAAGCGAGAAGATCCATGGATCATTCCTCCTCGGATTTGGTCGCCGCGAGATAAGCTTTCTGATGCTGTCGCGCGAGATATGAGGCGCCGGCGCCGAGCGCCGCGCCAACGATGGCCGCGCCGGCAAGAGCCGGCCCCACGGCGCCGAGCGGCGTTGGGAGAGGCCGATAAAAGCCGCCTTGATCCCAAAAATCCGGCTCGGAACACCCCAGACAGCCATGGCCGGATTGAATCGGGAAGGAAACGCCGCCATTCCATTTCAGCGTGGCGCAGGCGTTGTATGTTACTGGCCCTTTGCAGCCGACCTTGTAGAGGCACCAACCCTGTCGCGCGCCCTCATCATCGAATCCTTCGGCGAACAAGCCGCGTTCGTAGAACGGACGGCGATAGCAGCGATCATGGATGGTCTCGCCGAAAAAGGCCTTCGGCCGCCGAAGATGATCCAGCTCCGGCAATTTGCCGAAGGCGAGCACGTAGGACAGAACGCCGGTCATCGCTTCGGGAATCGGCGGACAGCCGGGTATGTTGATCAGCGGTTTGTCGCCGACGAGCTCGGAGATGGCGACGGCGCCGGTCGGATTGGGACGCGCCTTGGGAATGCCGCCGAAACTGGCGCAGGAGCCGACCGCCACCACCGCGAACGCGTCGCGCAGCGTCTCCTCCAACGTCTGCACATTGCTGACGCCGGCGATCGTCGAATAGACACCGCCGTCCTTCAAGGGCACGGCGCCGTCGACAACGACGATATATTTGCCCTTGTTGGCCGCCATCGCCGATTGACGGGCGGCTTCGGCCGCTTCGCCGGACACAGCCATCAACGTGTGGTGATAGTCGAGCGAGATGAAATCGAAGATCAGGTTCTCAAGCGTCGGGTTATGCGAACGCGTGATTGATTCCGTGCAGCCGGTGCACTCCTGAAACGACAGCCAGATCACCGATTGGCGCCGCGCCTTGGCCAGGCCTTCGGCCATTGCGTTGGCCGCCGCGGGCGGCAGCGCCATCAGGGAGGCGACATAAGACGAATATTTCAGGAACGCCCGCCGCGAAACGCCGCGCCGCTCGATCAAACCCGCCAAGGTTTCGACCTGTTTCATAACCCGCCTCCGCTTTGGCCGCGTTGGCCCTCTCGCAAGGCGCGCGCGAAGCGATCCGCCGCGGCGCGCGCGTCCATCCGATCCGTTTTGAGAATTCCCGGAATCTCCGCGATTTCGATCAGTTCGACGGCGATTCTCCCCTCGCCCCAGTGGCGCACCCGCCAGACGCCGGAAAAAGCCGTTTCCCAGACTTCGGACAGCCCCGCCACATCGATTGAAACGCCGACTTCCCCTCGTCCCAGGAATTGATCCAGTTCGTCACGATCGCCCATGGTCAGCGGCAGACCGGCCAGATCTATAGCGCTCTCCGCGCCCGTGTCGGCGAAGGCGGCAAGCCGCGCTTGAACTTCCGCCAGAACGGAATTGGCCATGCCCGTTGGACCCTTTGCGGTCGGCGCCTCGACGGCGAGATTCATCGTCCCCACCTCTCGACAAGTTCGCGCACGATGTCATGCACGAATGGAATCGACATCGAAACGACGTCCGTCGGCGCAACGCCCCAATCAAGACTTTGCGGCTGAATGCCGATCAAGGCGCGGCGCTCCGGCTTGGCGCCGATCAATTCCGCCGCCGCCAGCAGATCGAATAAAGCCAGTTCGTGCACGGAATGCTTCTTGCCGGAAAGCTGCGCGTCCATCGCCGCGCCTTCGAAGGTCTTCACCGTTCCAGGCGCCTCGCCCAGCATGGCGGCGTCGATGACGATCAAAGCCGCGCAGCTTTCGATCTCCGGCAGCAAGGAAAGTCCAAGGGTCCCGCCGTCAAGCTGACGCAATGGCCGCCCATTTGTTCGCAACGATCGCGAATCCAAGGACTTCGCGGCATGAACGCCAACGCCGTCGTCACTCAGCAGAACATTGCCTAAGCCAAGAACGACGATGGTTCGATCATCTTGCATCTGCAAATCATTGAATTCGAACATGACGATATATTGACGCTGGCGAACTCAACCCTGCGTTGATTTGGATTAATATCGGCTCGGCGCGCCGGCGGCGGGCGCCGACGAAGAGACGCCTCTATCGGGGCGCCATGGGCGATGCATGCGTAACGCAGGCGCGCGTCTCCGGGCGCCTCGGGTTTTCCACAATGTTGCGTTGTCAATTTTGCAAAGGCGGGTTGTCGAAAAAGCAAGATCGCGAGACGCGAAAATCGACAGAAAAAAAGCCGGCGCCCTGTTCGGGCGCCGGCGTAGCGAATGATTGTCGCGCCGCTTCGCGCGTGAAGTCAGGCCGCGATCAATATTTCGCGGACACCGCCTTCGGCGTATCGAAATGGTAGGTATAGGCCAGAGTCAATTCGAGCTGCGACATCGAGATGTTGATGTTCTGGCTGGGGGCCATCGGATCCACACCTGTCACGCCGGCGTGCGGCGCATAAACGACGGCGAAATCGAGGCTCGAATTCTTGTTCACCGCATAGGTGAAGCCGCCGGTGATGTGGTCGGTGATGACGCCCGGCGCAAGAATATTGAACAACACGTTGGCCGAAGTGATCGGCTGGGTGTTGTGCGCATAGCCGGCGCGCAGGATCAGATCTCTCGTGGCGCGCCATTCGAGGCCGAGCGCCACGACGTCGACGTCGCGCCAGCCGAAGCCCGGACCATTAGCGGAGCCAAGCTTGGAGCCGGTGAATAGCGACGACATCGGATCGCCCACCGCAGGGATGCTGGAATAGAAGATGTGCTTGTAATCGAGCATGGCGGTGAAGGTCGGCGAGAATTTATAAGCGAGGCCGGCGCCGATTTCGCCGGGAATGTCGAAATTGCCGCCGCCGGCGAACAGTCCGCTATATTTGGTGAAATCCGAGCTCCAGATCGGCGTCGAACCCGACACGCCGAGGGTGAAGGCTTCGTTCACATGATATTGCGCGCCGGCGCGCACGCCGCCGCCGACGGCCCAGTCGACCCCGCGGTCGGTCAGCGCGCCCGAGTTCGACGAATATCCGCCGAATGCGCTCAAACCATAGGCCTGGAACATCTGGATCGCCATCACCGGCGCGACGCCGACCGAGAGCGAGCCGAAGCGCTGGGCGTAGCCCGCCGTGATGAACGCCTGATTGAGATCGACGCCGGCCTTGCCGCCACAGAACACGCCGGGACCACCCCGGCCGCAGGTGACGTTCTGGTAATAAGTGGTGTTCATGCCGCCATTGCCGTACATGGCGACGCCGAGCGCCAAATCGCCGGACAGCGGCACAGCATAGCCAAGATTTGGAATGACGAAGAAATCACGCCCGCTTCTGACATCGCCTTGCGGCACGAAACCCGGAGTCGGCGCATAATATTGGCGTTCAGGATTGAACAGCGACAGGCCGCCATTGAATTGATGGCCGACATCGACCAGACCGGCCGGATTGTTGGCGATGGTCAGCGCGTCCTGCAAATCGGCGATGCCGGCTCCGCCCAGCGCCTGTTCGCGAGCGCTGACGCCTTCGACGAAATAGCCTTCCGTGGCTTGCGCGGCGCCGGCGCTCAAGACCAAGGCGCATAGACCCGCGCGAATCGGATGTCGGAATTTCATCGTCATATGTTCTCCCCCAGCTTCATACGCGCACAGGCCTTACGCCCTTCTTAGCGCGGTTATCTCGAACGCATCATCACATATGAATTCGGCCGCCGAAAGGACTTCGACGAAAGTGTGACGTAATTTCCGAATGTGCAACATTTTGGCAACAGTCGCGACGATGACGATCCCGCTGTTTCAAGAGGTTGTATTGCAGCACAATTTGAAAAATACGCATTTCCATATAAAGTCGATCAGCACGAACGATCAGTTGTCGAGATATCGCCATGCCGGTTAACAGCGAATCTACTTGGCGCCTTATCACGCTTGGCGCAAAGCGCGGCGACGATTATTGCGACCATCTTATGCGTCTCGATGACGAGGACCGGCGGTTTCGATTTTTTGGCGACATGCCGGAACACATGATCGCTCTGCACGCCGGCGCCGCGGTCGCCGATGGCCGATTCATCGTGGCGTGCGAAGCCGAAGGCAAGATACGCGGCGTCGGTCAGCTTCTGCGCGACCAGGACGACCCGACGGTGGGCGAGTTGGCGTTCAGCGTCGAACGGGAATGGCGCCGTCGCGGAATTGGCGCGGCGCTGATGCAGGCGACAATCGAGGAAGGCCAGCGCCAGGGCCTGAAGCGTCTGGAGCTGGAAATTTTGCCCGACAATCTCTCCATGCAACATCTGGCCCGTCGCTTTACATCCGACCTGCGCCCGGCGAAAGGCGTCGTCGTCGCGACGATGACGTTGACCCCAAAATCACGCGCGCCGCTTAGAGCAGGTTGCTTCCCATACAGATTCGAACAAAAACCATCGGCGACAAGTTGGGCTGACGCCGCCGCGCTGATGTTTGTCCGGATCGCCGCATTCATCTTTGTGCGGCGCCGCGCGCGTCGACCCCATTGACCGGCGGCGGCGAAGAACGGCCCATCCGGGAATCAAGCTTTTATCGACAAAAGCGCTTTTCAACGCTTGAAATCGCGACCAGCGCTGTCTTCAATTTTTGAGGCGGCGCTAAACATAACATAATATCAACATATTATGGGATGACAAAAAAAATACGGCAAACCGTCTTTACGCCCCTAACAATTGACCTTATTTATCAACTAATCCTTTTTGCAAGTGCGAACGAGCTGACTATGGCAATGGCGAACCTGAAATCGATAGACAACCCCGCGCATCTTGAGCAGATGGTGTACAATGCTCAAGAGGCCAGTGAATTTCTTAAAGCCCTCGCGCATGAATCGCGGCTGCTGATCTTGTGCATTCTGGCCGACGGCGAAAAGTCGGTGAGCGATCTCGAAGCCATGCTGTCGCAGCGGCAGTCGACGGTATCGCAGCAACTGGCGCGCTTGCGCCTCGACGGTCTGGTGACGACGCGCCGCGACGGCAAGTCGATCTACTATAGTCTGGCGACCGAGGAAGTGCGGACGATTTTGAACGCCGTCTATCAGGTCTTTTGCCGCGAGCCGAAACGCGGCCGCTGATTACTTCCGTGACGCTTTGACGGGCAAGAGGCGCGCCGCGCTTTATGGGCGGATGCTTCGCGGACGGCCGTCGGGCGCTTCAGCGGGAAAGTCCTTTGGCCGTCAGTTCGTTGAGATAATCCGTCCAAAGGCGTTCGTGTTCGGCGCCGAGGCGGAACAGATAATCCCACGTGTAGATGCCGGTCGTATGTTTGTCGTCGAAATCGAGACGCACAGCATAATTGCCGACCGGCTCCACCGCGCTGACCGCGACATGGCGTTTCCCCGCGACAGTTTTTCTCTGATCAGGGGAATGTCCCTGGACCTCGGCGCTGGGGCTGAGAACGCGCAGATATTCGGCCGGAAGATCGAATGTTTCGCCGCTCTCGAACGCAACGCGCAGGTTTCGTCCCTGTTCGGTCAACCGCAATTCCGTCGGCCAGTGCGCCCTGCTCATCAAACGCCTCGTCTCCCATGCATTGTCGCGCTAAGCTCGTCGCGAAGGCGGCCGCCGACAAAAAAGTCAGAGCGTTTTCACGATCGCCATGAATCGCAAAAACGCTCTGGATTTCGCGTTGTCGTCGCCTGATCGACGACGTCAGGCGGTGTGCTTGATAACGAAGCGATAGACGCCGCCGTCGCTGGTCAATTCGACCAATTCATTGCCGGTCGTCCGGCAGAAGGCCGCGAAGTCGGCGACTGAGCCGGGATCCGTCGCCAGAATTTCCAGCGTGCCGCCCGACGGCACGTCCTTCAAGGTTTTTTTGGCCCGCAAAATCGGCAAGGGGCAGTTGAGACCTTTGGCGTCGAGCGTCTTATCAGCCATAGCATTTCCTCTTCAGGTTGGTTTTTTAAATAAACAGATTGATGTCGGATTTCAGCGCCTGCTCCATGTAGGTCGCCGCGCCGCCCAGGGCCACGCCGTCGATGAGATCCGACGGATTATACTCGAACAGGTCCAGGGTCATCTGACAGGCGATGATCTTGACGTCCAATTCGACCGCGGCTTCGCGCAGATCCTCGATCGAGGCGACGCCTTTCTTCTTGATCAGATTCTTCATCATCACCGTCGCGCCGGCGTCGACGCCGGGCAGCATGTTGATGATGTTCGGCATCGCCATATGCATGCCCATCATCGGCATTTTCATCGCCGCATTGCCGAGCGCGGTGACCTGCAGATCAAGCTTTTTCTTGAGCAGCTCCAGTCCGTAAAACGTGAAGAACATCGTCACGTCAACGCCCATCGCCGCGGCGGTGGTGGCCAGAATGAAGGGCGGGTAGGCCCAATCAAGCGAACCCTTGGTCACGATAATGGTCATGGTTTTGGCGTTGTCGCCGGATTTTTCCACTTCGCTCATTGTTTCTCTCCTGCGACATGGCCGCACGTCGCTATGTTCCCATATATGAATAGACGACCGTTCACATTCCGGCTCAAGCGACCGCGTTATCGCCGCCGGACCCTAACCTCCGCACGGGCTCCTCCAAAAAGCCAAGCGCTTTTCAGGACTCCGTTCTCGGAAAAGGAAGGTCCGACGCAAAAAATCGGCGCGAGACGAAGCGCCGGCCCGATGGCGGGCCAGCGCGGCGCGTTTTCAGTCCGTCGTCACCTTCTTGAGCTTGCCGATGCCCAGCATATTGAGCGCAGCCGTCTCATAGAAGGGTTCGCTCTCGCCTTTGCGCATTTTGCGGATGAAGTACTTTTCGAATCCGATCTTGGCGGCATGCACCCACTTGCCCGACGACGACCAGTTAAGGTTGCGCGGCGGAATCTGCGGTTGTGCGACGAAAGCGATGCCTGAATCGCCGAAATCGGCGAGGCAGACGGCGTTCCAGGTTCCCTGATGCGTGGGCTGTCCGCCCCGCAGCATCTGCCCGATATTCTGAGCCGTCGCGGTGACCATGGACTCGATCATGAAGCCGGTCTTGGGAACGCCGCAGGGAACGGGTGTCGGCCCCATGGGCGGAATGGCGACGCAGACGCCGACCGCGAAGACATTCTTGAACTTCGGATTCTGCTGATGCTTGTCGACCAGCACGAAGCCGCGCGGATTGACCAGCCCATCAATGCCGCGCAGCGGCTTGATGCCGCGGAAGGCCGGCAGCATCATCGAAAAGCCGAAGGGAAGCTCGCGAGCCGCCTTGACCGATCCGTCGTCGTTCACTTCTTCGAAGTGTATCTTGCCGCTCTCGACCTTGGTCACGCGCGAGTTCGTGAACCACTTGATGTGATGCTCGCGCATCTCGCTTTCGAGCAAGCCTTTGGTGTCGCCGACGCCGTCAAGGCCGATGTGGCCGATGTAGGGCTCGGAGGTCACAAAAGTCATCGGCACCTTGTCGCGAATCTTGCGACGGCGCAGCTCGGTTTCGAGAATGAAGGTGAATTCGTAGGCCGGGCCGTAGCACGAAGCGCCTTGAACGGCGCCGGTGACGATCGGACCCGGGTTCTTGCAGAAGTCCTCGAAGCTGACCGAAGCCTTGAGCGCGTGATCGACGTGGCAAATCGATTCCGTGAAGCCGGTCGGACCCAATCCTTCGATCTCGTCGAAAGCCAGTTCCGGGCCGGTGGCGATCACCAGATAATCATAGGAAAGAGTGGAGCCGTCCTCCAATTCGATGCGATTGGCGTCGGGATCGACCTTGGCGACGGGAACGGGTTTGAAATTGATGCCGCGCTTGGCGAAGGTCGGAGCCAAATCCACCTCAACCGCCTCGCGCGTCCGCCAGCCTACCGCTACCCACGGATTTGACGGCACAAAATGATAAATCGGATCCTTGGTGACGACCGTGAGGTTGTCCTCCGGACGCATCTGATCCTTCATTTCATACGCCATAATGACGCCGCCAAGCCCGGCGCCCATAATCACTATCTCGGCCATTTATTCCCCTCCCACTTTGTTTGCTCCAACCATCGACGGCCATTTTTTCGGCCGTTCTTTTTTAATCATTATATTCAACTATTCGGATTTATCCAGTGCTAAGACGCCGCCGTCGGCTGCATCAGGGCCAAACTTTCGCTTTGGCGTCTCTTGCGTCGCAGCATGGGCGTCGCCTGGCCGTGGCGACGCCCAATCACGACAGTCCGAACAGTCGCGAACCGAACCGGTCGAACGCTCAGACTAAAATCTTGATCAAGGCCAAGACAAGCAAGCTGATGAAGGCGGATGCGAACAACCCTAACGCCATAGGCCGCACTCCGGCCGAGAAGATATGGCGCAAGTTTGTGTGAAGCCCCATGGCCGCCATGGCCATGGACAGGAGGAACGTCGTCGCCGCGCCGACCGGAGCGCTGATCGCATGAGGAATGGCGACGACACTGTTCAGCGCGGCCATGGCGAGAAAGCCGACCAGGAACCAGGGAAACGGCGGCTTGCCTCTGACCCCTTCGCCGGCGAAGCCGAAACGCACGCTCATTTCGCCGAGCAGGATGATCACCGGCGCCATCATGGCGACGCGCGTCAATTTGGCGATCGTCCCGATATAGAGCGCTTCAGGGCCGCCGCGCGAGGACGCGAACACAGCCTGCGCAACCTCATGCACCGAAGCGCCGACCCACAGACCGTAAGACGTATCCGACAAATGCAACAGGCCCTGCAGGGCCGGATAAAGGAACATGGCGACCGTGCCGAACAGCGTCACGCCCGCCACAGCGTAAGCCGCGTCGTCGTCGTCGCCGCCGGTCGCGGCTTTGGCCGCGACGATCGCCGAGGCGCCGCAAATCGATGTGCCGACCGCGATCATAAGCGCAAGGCCGCCGCGGACGCCGATCACGCGGCCGACAAGAACCGTCGCCGCCAGCGTGGCGACAAGGCCCGAACCGATGATGGCGACGCCGCCGAAGCCGACTTCGGCCGCTTGCTGAGCGGTGATCTGCAAGCCGATCAGAACGATGGAGAGCCGCAAGATCCGACGCAGGGAAAAGTTCACGCCGTCGCTGGTTCCCTTGATGGCGCCAAAGGAATTGTGGATGAGCGCTCCGATCAGGATCGACAGGATCATCGGGCTCAGATGGTCGACGACGGGAAGGTAGCGCAAGCCATAAGAAACGAGCGCAATGCCGCCCGTCAGCGCCAAACCCGGCGCCAGCCCCTGCACAAGATCGAACAGTTCGTTTTTCGTTGAAAGCGCTGTGATGGTGGCGTTAGCGCTGGTCATTCGGCAATTCCCAATAGAGCATGACCGCGACAAGGCGCCCGGCCTTCCGACACGATCATGTGGTGGAGCAAAGGCTTACAGCGGATGACGCGACGGCGTGGAGGCGCGTCCCGCTCAAGCGTCATCTTCTCTATCGGATATTTCGATTTATCAATCTAACAAATAATTATTGTTTAAATAATCGTTTTAATCGATTGATTGACCCGCCGCTGACGCTCGACCAAAAGCTCGCGACACAAACGACGCGCTGGAAGCCCTGCGAGCGCCGATCACGCCTTGTCGGGCACCCCTTGCGACCAGCGCAGCATGTGCTGGCCCCACTCGCCGGCCGTCGCGGCGTCGATCTCAAGAATGGTGTAGCGCGCGCCTTCCCGAATCGTCACCCGCAACAGACGCATTCCGCTCTCGTAGGACACCTCCTCAAGGCGCACCTGTCGCTTGTAGGGGGCCTCGATCACCGCAATTTCCGACTTTTCATGCGTCGTCATTTGCGCGCACTTTCCGCCCGATAAAAAGCCAGTTCGAGCTGCTGCTCCCATTTGCGCGGCGTGTCTCGGTATTCTGGCTTGATGTCGAAATAGAGATGGATTTCGCCCGCCCGCGCCGCCTCGACCACCAGCTGTTCGAGCTCCTCGAAGCTGTTGACCTCTGGATGGGCGATAATGAGATCGCTGATCTGAACCATGTGAACTCCTGACGTCAAAAACGCATTTCCAAGAATCAACCGAACTGCTGCGGATTATGCCGCGACTCGAATCGCAAACCGTTCGCGCCGAAAACCTTTAGCGACGAATCTCTATGCGATTCGGCCATGAAACCTGATGCGATACAACAGTCGCGGGCTATCGGAGCCGTCGGCGAAGGCGCTACGGTCGTGCAGGACGTTGTTACAGATCAGTCCCTGCCCCGGCGCGAGGCGCCCGTGACGGACCAGCGTCTCCGTCTGGATGAGCGCGAGCAGCGTGTCCGCCGCCTGTCGCGTCGCCTCGTCGCGCCATGAGACAAACTTCTTTCGCGCCGAATAGCGCATCCCCAGCGCTCCCGACCGATCAACATAAAACACAGGTCCGGTGTTTTCCGGCCGCACGCGACCGCTTGCCTCGACGCTGGCTGGAATCGTCATGGCCTGCTCGTGCATCAGCAGGCGAACGGCCATCGGATCGCGGTCGCGCAATCGCAGGTAGGCGATCTCATGATCGAGCAACTGGTTTTCGCCGCCGGCGCGCGCCGGATTGCCGCAATGCAATATCATTGCTTTCACGCAACGCTCGGCTCCGTGATAATTATAATAGCCGTCGGTATGCCAGCTGATCGCCCGATCCGTATAGGGGATATAGCCAAGCCGGCCGCCGTTCCGCACCGCCTCGATTCGCACGACGCCGTTGCGATTGGCTGAGCGGTGGTCCTCCACCGCATCAAGGCCGAAGGTTTTTCCCAGCGCCAGCAAGGCGCGCCCAACCGCATCGTCGTCGGACGGAGGACGAGCAAGAATATAAAGAGCCATATTCGACTCTGCGATGCGCGCTCTGATGCCGGCCCGTTCGCCCGGCGAAAGCGCCGTCGCGTCGGCTATCTCGACAGGCGCCGCCGACGCCGCCGATTCGTAGCGACGAAGCTTGCTTTCCCGCCAAGCGCGATAGGCGCGCGCGTCATCAAGATCGAAAACGTTGTCGCCCGCCTCGCCCGAGCGCGGCGCAACGTCGACGCCGCATTCGTTCTCCACCCCATTAGGCATTGTAATTTCGCTCGATCCACTGGTTCTGGAAGGATTTTTCATTTTCTCGCACTTTACCTATTCTCATATTCGCATTTCCTGTTATAATCGCAACATCAAATAACATCGCGGGATTTAGCGACGTCGCAAAAAGCGAATGCGCTCCGCGGTACAGGGACGGGCCGCTTCATCGAAAGCGGAAAAACGCGCTAACGATAGCCAAGCCTTAGACTTGCGTCGGCAGAGGGAGAGAAAACGTGTCGCACGACGAATCCAAACAGAACCCTGCGGGTCGCCAGCCAAACGCCCAACACCCGACTCCGATGCTCGACCAGCTCGAAACCGGACCTTGGCCGAGCTTCGTCAGCGGCCTGAAGCGTCTGCGCGACAATGCCGACGCGCAATACGCCCCGATGATGAACGACTTGCTCGGGCAGCTCGAGCACTCTTATGAAGAGCGCACGGGATTCTGGAAAGGCGGCACGGTTTCCGTCTTCGGTTACGGCGGCGGCGTCATTCCGCGTTTCTCCGAGGTCGCCGACAAATTTCCGGCCTCGAAAGAGTTTCACACGCTGCGCATTCAGCCGCCGGCCGGCCTTCATTACACGACCGACGTGTTGCGGCAGCTTTGCGATATCTGGGAGCGCCATGGCTCCGGCCTGATCGCCTTCCACGGTCAAAGCGGCGACATCATGTTCCAGGGCTGCTCGACCGACAAGGTGCAGGTCGCCTTTGACGAATTCAACGAGGCGGGCTTCGACCTTGGCGGCGCCGGCCCCGCGCTGCGCACCTCGATGAGCTGCGTCGGACATGCGCGTTGCGAAATGTCCTGCTACGACGAAGTGAAGGCGCACCGCTCCGTCATCAACGAGTTCCTGGACGAAATGCATCGCCCGGCTCTGCCGTATAAATTCAAGTTCAAATTCTCCGGCTGCGGCAACGATTGCGTGAACGCGATCCACCGCGCCGATTTCGCCCTCATCGGCACCTGGCGCGACAACATGAAGGTCAACCAGGAAGAGGTGAAGGCCTATGTCGCCAAGGCCGGACGCAAATATACGATCGATCACGTCATCGCGATGTGCCCGACCCGCGCGCTGAGCCTCAACGACGACGACACGCTTGATGTCGACAACAAAGCCTGCGTGCGTTGCATGCATTGCCTCAATGTCATGAACAAGGCGCTGGCGCCCGGCGACGACAAGGGCGCCTCGATTCTGATCGGCGGCAAACGCTCGCTCAAGGTCGGCGATTTGATGGGCGTGATGATGGTTCCATTCATCAAGCTCGAAACCGACGAGGATTTCGAAAAGCTCGTCGATTTTTCGCGCACCCTGCTTGAGTTCTTCGCCGATAACGCGCTCGAGCACGAACGGATTGGCGAGACCATTGACCGCATCGGTCTGCCGGCCTTCCTTGAGGCCGTTGGCATCGAACCCGACCCCAACATGGTCAATCACCCGCGCACGTCGAGCTATGTCCGGACGGATGACTTTACCGACGAGGCCAACAAGTACTTCGAGCGCAAGGCGCGCGACTCTGGACTGACCGTCGCGGCCGATTGATAAGCCGCCGTTGACCAATAACCGCGTTTCGCGGGCTCATTGAAAAGTCTTTTGGGGAGAGAAATCTATGAATAGCGTCGCTGCGATGCGTCGTCCGGATGAAGTCGGCGTTCCGGATCCGTTTCCCTATATGCATCCGCTGATGAAGAAAAATTACGGCGCCTGGGCCTGGCACGACCGCCCGCGCCCCGGCGTGCTGCATCATGTCGCCAAGAGCGGCGACGAAATCTGGACGGTTCGCGCTGGCACGCAGCGTCAGATGGACGTCTTCACCATCCGCAAGCTGTGTGAAATCGCCGACAAATTCGCCGAAGGCTTTGTCCGTTTCACCACCCGCTCCAATATTGAGTTCCTCATCGCCGATCACGCCAAGGTCGCGCCGCTCATCGAAGCCTTGAACAAGGAAGGCTTCCCGATCGGCGGCACCGGCAATTCGGTTTCGATGATCTCCCATACGCAGGGCTGGCTGCACTGCGACATCCCCGGCACCGACGCCTCCGGCGTGGTGAAGAGCCTGATGGACATGATGCATCAGGAATTCATCAAGGAGGAGATGCCGAACCGCGTGCGCATCACCACCTCCTGCTGCCAGATCAACTGCGGCGGTCAGGGCGATATTTCGATCAACGTTCAGTATACCAAGCCGCCCAAAATCAATCACGATCTCGTCTCGAAGATCTGCGAACGCCCGGCCGTCGTCGCGCGCTGCCCGGTCGCCGCCATTCGTCCCGCCTTGGTCGACGGCAAGCCTTCGCTCGAGGTCGACGAGCAAAAATGCGTGTGTTGCGGCGCCTGCTACGCGCCCTGCCCGCCGATGCAGATCAACGGACTGGATTCGACAAAAATCGCCGTCTGGGTCGGCGGCAAACATTCCAATGCGCGCTCAAAGCCGACCTTCCACAAGCTCGTCATCGCCAATCTGCCGAACAACCCGCCGCGCTGGCCGGAAGTTGAAGAGGTCGTTCGTAAGATTCTTTACGCTTACAAGGACAACGCCAAGGACTTCGAGCGCATGGGCGAGTGGATCGAGCGCATCGGCTGGCCGCGTTTCTTCGAACTGACCGGTTTCGCCTTCACCAAGCATCATCTCGACACTTGGACGGGCGCGCGCAAAACGATGAACATGTCGGCGCACGTTCACTTCTGATCGGACGCGTCCGTCGCCCGGCGGCGCGCGCCTGCTCGTCATTCTCCCCCCCAAAGCCAGCGAGGTTGCGGTGCGCTTTGCAATTGTTGTCAACGAAGGTCCCTACACGCATCAAGCGTCAGACACGGCCTATCAGTTCACCAAGGCCGCCCTGGAAAAGGGTCACGAAATTTTTCGTGTGTTTTTCTATCACGACGGCGTGAACAACGCGACGCGCTTCACCGTGCCGCCTCAGGACGATCGCAATCTGCAGCGTCTATGGAGCGATCTCGCCGAAGCGCATAAGCTCGATATGGTGGTCTGTATCGCCGCCGCGCAGCGTCGCGGCATTCTCGACGCCAATGAGGCGAAAAGGCAGGGCAAGGACGGCGACAACATCGCCCCGGGTTTCCGCATTTCCGGCCTTGGCCAGCTCATCGAGGCGGGCATTCAGGCCGATCGTCTGGTCGTGTTCGGGGATTGAGGAGAGAAACATGTCTGACGAACAGGTGAAGAAGAAGTTTCTCTACATCAACCGTAAG
Source organism: uncultured Alphaproteobacteria bacterium (assembly GCA_963736175.1). GTDB lineage: Bacteria > Pseudomonadota > Alphaproteobacteria > Rhizobiales > Beijerinckiaceae > Rhodoblastus. The sequence continues at coordinate 200,916 of CAVTNU010000005.1, forward strand.
GCGCCCTTCGGCACGATCTACGCTCTGGAATCGCTTGAGGTCGTGCTGATCGGCGCGGCGTTCGAGCAGGACGTCAGCTTGGCGTTCATCGACGACGGCGTGTTTCAGCTGATGGAAGGGCAGGACGCCACGGCGGCCGGTATGAAGACCTTTTCAAAGATCTATCGCGCGCTCGGCGACTACGACGTGCGCAAATTCTATGTCGAAAAGGAATCGCTCGCCGAGCGCGGGCTTTCTCTCGATGATCTGATGCCCCTCACCTACGAGGACGAGGACGAGGATTACGCCGAAAAGCCTTCGATCATTCCCGTCAGTCGGTCGGAAATGGTCAAACTGATCGCCGGTCAGGATGTGGTTCTCAGCTTTTGAGGAAATGATGTCGACGCTGCACACTGTCAATAAATCGCCTTACGAGCGCAATTCGCTGAAGAGCTGCCTTGATCACATCGCCGCCGGCGACGTCGTGCTGCTGATTGAAGACGGCGTTCTTGGCGCGCGCAAAGGCGGAACGTTCGCGCAAACGCTGGCCGACGCCAAGGCGTCTTGCGCGATTTACGCCCTGGGCGCCGACCTGGCGGCTCGCGGCGTCAAACAGGAAGATTTGGCCGAGGGGATAAAGCTCGTCGATTATGCGGGCTTTGTCGATCTGGCCGCCAGCGCGGCGCGCGTCTGCGCCTGGCTTTGAACCATAGCAATCAAACAGGAGAAAAACATGTCGGGTTATCAAGTCAACGGCGCCGTCGTCGAGCATGACGAGGAAGGCTATCTCACGGACATCGGCCAATGGAATAAGGACATCGCCGACATCATCGCCAAGGCGGAGCACATCGACATGACCGACGAGCATTGGGTCGTCGTCAACTTCCTGCGCGACTATTACGAAGAATACCAAATCGCGCCGGCCGTCCGCATCCTCGTGAAGGAAATGACCAAAAAATACGGCAAGGAAAAAGGCGACCAGAAGGCGCTCTACGCCCTGTTCCCCTATGGTCCCGCTAAACAGGCCTGCAAGATCGCCGGTCTGCCGAAGCCGACCGGCTGCGTCTGATCTTACCGGGTCAAATCCGAAGGGCCGACAAGAGCCCGCGGACGGGAGGGAACCATGTTGACGACCATTTATGCGATATCCTTTTATGCGGCGACGGCGCTGTTCGTCGTCGGACTCGGATTTCGCATATGGCTTTATGCGACGACGCCCGCGCCGTTGAAAATTCCGACGACGCCCGCTCCGTTGACGAAGGGCGGCGTGACGCTGCGTTTGTTCCGCGAAGTGGCTTTTTTCGAAAGCCTGTTCAAGGCCAATAAATGGATATGGCTTTTTGGCTATATCTTTCACGCCGCGCTCGCCGTCGTGTTGCTGCGCCATCTGCGCTACTTCCTGCAACCGGTTCCAACGCTCGTCGCGCTTGTCCAGCCGATCGGCGTCCTCGCCGGCTTCGCCATGGTCGGGGGCTTGTTCGGACTTTGGGCGCGACGTATTTTCGTCCAGCGCATCCGCTATATCAGCGGCTTCTCCGATCACCTGATGCTGGCTCTGCTGCTGGCGATCGGACTGAGCGGACTGACGATGAAATTCCTCACCCGCACCGACATCGTCGCCGTGAAGGCGTTCTTCCTCGGCCTGATCTATTTCGACTGGCGTCCCTTGCCGGCCGATCCGGCCTTGATCGCGCACCTGACCTTCGTGCTGGCTTTGATCGTCGTCTTTCCTTTCTCGAAGCTTCTGCACACGGCGGGCGTGTTCTTCAGCCCAACGCGCAATCAGGCCGACGACAGCCGCGAACGGCGCCACGTTCCGCCGGCGCGGCTTGAATCGACCCCGCGCCGCGCTTGAGGATTGAAAAATGGCCGAAGCAAAAAGCGACTTCAATCCGAAAGAGCAGGTCCACGGCGATCCGCTCGAATTGCCGCGCCTCGCCTGCGGCGCCATGGCGGGCTCAAAGCCCTACGTCGCCGCGCCGGCGCATCAGCAGGCGTTGGGTTTCCCAGGCGAACTCGCGCCGGACTGGCAGGAAAAGGCGATCGCGCGACTGGGCGAGCTGCTTGACGGCTCGCGCGCCTTGCGGGTCTATCTCGACTCCTGCGTCAAATGCGGCGCCTGCACCGACAAGTGCCATTATTTTCTCGGCACCGGCGACCCCAAAAACATGCCGGTCGCGCGTCAGGATCTTCTGCGCAAGGTCTACCGCCGCTACTTCACCTTCGCCGGTAAATATTTCCCATGGGCCGTCGGCGCGGAGGACCTCACCAAGGAGGTCCTCGACGACTGGTACAGCTATTTCCACCAATGCTCGCAGTGCCGCCGCTGTTCGGTGTTCTGCCCCTATGGAATCGATACCGCGGAAATTTCCATGGCGGCGCGCGACATCATGGACACGATCGGTCTCGGCCAGAAATATTCCAACGAGATCATCGGCAAGGTGTTCAACATCGGCAACAACCTGGGCTTGCCGCCGAAAGCCTTGCGCGCGACGCTCGAAGGGCTTGAAGACGACATCGAGGAAGAAACCGGCGTGCGCGTTCGCCTGCCGCTCGACGAAAAGGGCGCCGACATTCTGCTCGTCACGCCCAGCGCCGACTTTTTCGCCTCGCCGCATATGGAAGGCCTGATCGGCTACGCCAAGGTGCTGCATGAAGCCGGCGTCTCCTGGACTTTCTCGACCCACGCCTCCGAAGCCGCCAATTTCGGCATGTTCATCGGCTCGCAGGATAACATGCAAAAGGTCGCCTTGCGCATCCGTCAGGCGGCGCAGGACCTTGGCGTCAAGCGTCTGATTATCGGCGAATGCGGGCACGCCTGGCGCGTCGCTTACAGTTTCCTCGACACGCTCGCCGGGCCGTTCGATTTTCTCGACAAGGCCTATCCGGCTCCCCAGCATATTTGCGAATTCACCTATGACCTGATGCAAAAGGGCAAGCTGAAATTCGACAAATCGAAAAACGACGAATTCCGGCTGACGTTCCATGATTCCTGCAACGTCGCGCGCGCGTCGCGCATGGGCGACGAGGCCGGCGGCCAGTTCGAAATTCCGCGCGCCATTCTGCGCGCGGTCTGCAACCACTATTTCGACATGGCGCCGGAGACGATTCGCGAACAGACGCTGTGCTGCGGTGGCGGCGGCGGTCTTTTGACCGACGAACTGATGGACGTGCGCACCAAGGGCGCCATGCCGCGCATGCGCGCCTTGAATGAGGTCGCTCAAGAAAACGGCGTAACGCACATGGCGGCGATTTGCGCCATCTGCAAAGCGCAGTTCTCGAAAATTCTACCGCTATATGGCTTCGACCGCGAAGCCATCGTCAGCGTGCATCAAATGGTGTCGAACGCGATCATCATGACCGGTTCGACGCAAGCAGAAGAACATGAGCGGCAGGCCGACGCGCCAGTCGACGTTTGAGGAGGAATTGCCATGAATGAAGCGGCCGCGTCGAAAACCCTCTCTTTCCGCCGATTCAAAAATGGCGAGACGATGTGGAATCCGGGCGACCTGACGGAAAAGATTTTCCAGCAGGACAAGTCCTACAAGTGCCCGACCTATGTTCACCGCACGCCGCCCTGCCAAGGCGGCTGCCCGTCCGGCCATGACATCCGCGGCTGGCTGGCTATCGCCCGCGGCATGGACAAACCGCCGGTCGCCGGCATGAAATGGCAGGAATACGCTTTCCAGCGCATGGTCGAAGCCAATCCCTTCCCGGCGACGATGGGGCGCGTTTGCCCGGCGCCCTGCGAAGACGGCTGCAACCGCAACGAAGTGGACGATTTCGTCGGCATCAACGGCGTGGAGCAATATGTCGGCGACTGGGCGATCGAGAACAAACTCACGCTGCCCGCGCCGCCGGCTTTGTCGGGCAAGAAAGTCGCCGTCGTCGGCGGCGGCCCCGGCGGCTTGTCCGCCGCGTATTTCCTGCGCCGCAACGGCCACGCCGTGACCATTTTCGAGGCGCACGACAGCCTCGGCGGCATGATGCGTTTCGGCATTCCCGGCTATCGCACGCCGCGCGACATGCTCGACGCGGAAATCGGCCGCATCACATCGCTTGACGGCATTGAGGTGAAGACCGGCGTGCGCGTCGGCGCCGACATTTCCATGGACGCCGTGAACAAGGACTATGACGCCGTCTACTGGGCGATCGGCGCGCAAAAGGGCCGCCCCCTGCCGGTCCCCGGCGCCGACGCCGAGAATTGCATCACCGGCGTCGAGTTCCTTGACACGTTCAATCGCGGTTGGCTGTTCTCCACGGCGAAAAAGATCATCGTCGTCGGCGGCGGCGATACGTCAATCGACGTCGCTTCGGTGGCGCGCCGTCTTGGCCATATCAACCATGCTCATAAACATGACACGTCGGCGCAATCCGGCGCGCTCGGCCATACCGCGCACGACGTCGCGGGCGCGCTGGAGCGCGAAGGCGTTTCCGCCATTTTGACCTCGCTGTTCCCGATCGAGCAGATGACGGCCGCCGAACGCGAGCGCGAAGACGCCAAGCGCGAGGGCATCGACATCAAGGGCTCGGTGATGCCGATCGAAGTCGTCAAGGACGACCAGGGCCGCGCCGTCGCCCTGCGCATGTGCCAATGCACGATGAAAGGCGCCGTGCCGATCCCGATCGAAGGCACGGAATTCACGCTCGAATGCGACATGATCATTTCCGCTATCGGCCAGATGGCCGATCTGTCGAACGGGCTGGAGGCTCTGGACAGCGGGCGCGGCGCGATCGGCGTCGACGGCGTCTACAAAATCCGCAAGATGGACAAGCATTTCGCCGGCGGCGACGCGATCCGTCCGCATCTTCTGACCACCGCGATCGGCCATGGCCGGATCGCCGCCGAAACGATCGCTCATTTCCTTTCGGGCGAGCTGGAAGAGAAACGTCCGAAGATCGACGTGAATCAGTTCAACCTCCTGGCCGAGCTGAACACCCGGGGACTTGAGCCTGCGCCATACGATCACATGCAATCGCGCGGCACGGCGTCGGCAAAATTCGCCGTGCATAATTTCGAGGATCGCGGCGCGACGCAGATCATTCCGCACAAGGCTCTGTTCAAAGGACATTTCAACTATGTCGCGCGCTCAACGCGCGACGAGCGTCATGTCGTCGCCGAAAAAGTTCTCGGCGATTTCGAGGAGCGCATCATCGGCTTCAGCGAGGAACAGGCCAAGAAGGAAGGCGAACGCTGCATGTCCTGCGGCATGTGCTTCGAATGCGACGCCTGCGTGATCTACTGCCCGCAGACTGCGGTGCAGCGCGTCCCGAAAAAGGAACGCGCGGTCGGGCGCTACGTCATGACCGATTACACAAAATGCATCGGCTGTCACATTTGCGCGGATGTCTGCCCGACGGGCTACATCCAGATGGGCTTGGGGGAGTAGCGCATGACGCGCGCCTGGAAACGATCAATCGCCGCCGGCCTGTTGCTGGCGGCCTTTTCGGCGCCCGGACTGGCCGAGGACGGCGCCGGACGCACGCCCACGCCTCACCCGCCGAAGGGCAAGGGCGAGCACTGTGTCGCCGACACCGCTTTCATGCGCCGCTATCACATGAACATGATGATCAATCATCGCAAGGAAGCGCTGCACGAGGGCGTGCGCGCCCCGCAATACAGCCTCGCCGGATGCGTTTCCTGTCACGCCGTGAATGGCGCCGACGGCAAACCGGTTTCCTACGCGAGCCCCGAACATTTCTGCCGGTCGTGCCACAGCTATGCGGCGGTGTCGGTCGACTGCTTCGAATGCCACGCCTCGCGTCCTGAGGCGCCGCAAAAGGCGGCGAACGCCGACGCCCCGCGCCCGGATCAAGCGGCGGACGCCGCCAAACTCGCCGCGTATCTGGCGGAGGGCAAACAATGAGCGAGCACAGGTCGATGAACGGCAGACGAGAAGTCCTGCGCGGCGCGGGCGCCTTGCTGGCGACGCTGCTGGCGCCCGGCGTCACCCTTTATTCGTTCGGCGCGGGCGAGGCGCAGGCGCGTTCGCCCTCCGAGCCCGCCTCGCCAAAAGTTCGCTGGGGCTTTCTGATCGACTTGAACAAGTGCTCGAAGGACTGCAGCGCCTGCGTCGACGCCTGCAACGACGAAAACGGCTTGAAAAGCTCCGGGCGACCGGAGATCGACGCGCAGTGGATTCGCAAGGTCACGCTGAAGGATCAAAGAACCGGCTTGGTCCGCGAGACGCCGGTTATGTGCCAGCATTGCGAAAAACCTCCATGCGTCGATGTTTGTCCGACTGGCGCTTCGTTCAAGCGAGCGGATGGAATCGTTCTGGTCGACAAGCACAACTGCATCGGCTGCCGTTATTGCATGATGGCCTGCCCATACAAGGCGCGGTCGTTCGTGCATGAAGAACACGACGATCAGAAGGTCAACGCGCCGCGCGGCAAGGGAACCGTCGAAGGCTGCAACATGTGTGTCGACCGGATCGACGCCGGGCGCAAGCCCGCCTGCGTCGAACGCTGCGGCGCGACCGGCGGCGGCGCGATGATGTTTGGCGATCTCAACGACGCCAACAGCGAAATCGCCAAGGCGGTCCGGGCGCAATCGAGCGCGACGATCCGCGCCGATCTCGAACTTGGTCCCAACGTGAGCTATCTGAACCTATGACGGCGGCCTTTCATATGCGTCCGAAACGCCTCGCGTGCTCGGACTTTGAGACGAATTGGGGAGAGCGCTCATGGCGCAGGTGAAATTCCGCAGGCTGGCGTCGCACAGTCCCCTGTTCTGGGCGCTGATCGCCTTGCACGTCGTGGTCATCGCGGCCGGCGTCGGCGCGGCGCTTTATATGGAGACGCACGGTCATTTCGTGACCGGCATGAACAACCAGATCGTCTGGGGCCTTCCGCACGTCTTCGCGGTGTTTCTGATCGTCGCCGCTTCCGGCGCGTTGAACGTCGCATCGGTGTCGTCGGTGTTCAACCGGCTGAACTACAAGCCGTTCGCGCGCCTTTCCGGCATTCTCGCCATCGCCCTGCTGGTTGGCGGCCTGGCTGTCCTGGTGCTGGACCTTGGCCGGCCCGAGCGCGTGTTCGTCGCTATGACGACCTATAACTTCAAGTCGATCTTCGCCTGGAACATCTATCTTTACTCGGGCTTCGTTGTGATCGTCGCCGGCTATCTCTATTCGATGATGGACCGGCGCGTGTCGCAATCCGCTTTGGTTGGAAAAATCTTCGGTTTCGCTGCGTTCTCCTGGCGTTTGATCCTGACCACCGGCACCGGCTCGATCTTCGGCTTTCTGATCGCCCGCGACGCCTATTATGGGGCGATCATGGCGCCGCTGTTCATCGCCTCCTCGCTGGTCTATGGCCTCGCCTTCACCGTGCTGGTGCTGACGACCATGTCGTTCGAAACCAACGATGAGCTGATGACGCCCGAAATGGTCGTCAAATTTCGCGGCCTTTTGTCGATCTTCTGCCTGACGACGCTGTTCCTGACGGCGATCGCTCATCTGAGCAAGCTCTACGCGGCGCCGACACAAGGCGTCGAAACCTTCCTTCTGACGGGCGACAACGTGAACATGATGATCTTCTGGCTCGGCCAGATCGTCATTGGTTCGCTGATGCCGCTGATTTTTCTCGCCTCGATGGGCGAGCGCGCGTCTGACCGGAAAGTTCTGGCCTTCGCCTCGCTGCTGTTTCTGATCGGCGGACTGGCGCAGATGTACGCCATCATCATCGGCGGACAGGCTTATCCGCTGCGGCTCTTTCCCGGATTTGATGCGTCGAGCGCGTTCTTCGACGGCGCCGTCAATCATTATTCGCCATCGGTTCCGGAAATCATCCTTGGACTTAGCGGCGTCTCCATCGCTATGCTGATCTCGGCTCTGGCCTTCCGCCTGATGCCGTTCCTGCCGCAAGCGACCGCCCGAACGGGGGACTGATTCCCTATGACGCCTGAACCGCATCCCTTCGCTCAATTCGTCAGAATTCTCGGTCGCGGCAAGAGTTTCACGCGTTCCCTGACCGTGACCGAAGCCGAAGAAGCGATGGCGATGATCCTGGCGGGCAAGGTTCTGCCCGAACAGCTCGGCGCCTTCCTGATGCTGCTGCGTTTCAAGGAAGAAAGCGCCGAGGAAATCGCCGGCTTCGCCAACGCCGTGCGCGCCAGCTTCCCTACCCCCGCCAAGGGGACCGTCGACGTCGACTGGCCGTCCTACGCCGGCAAGCGGCGGCAACTGCCCTGGTTCCTGCTGGCGGCGCTGGTTCTGGCGCAGCACGGCTGGCGCGTGTTCATGCACGGTTTCGACGGTCATACCGCCGGGCGCCTGTACACGGGCGAGACTTTGCAGGCTTTAGGCGCGCCCCTCGCCGCCGATCTGCGCGAGGCGCAGAGATTTCTCGCGCTGAATCGCTTCACCTATATGCCGCTTGAGAAGCTCCAGCCCAAACTCGCGGACATGATGGCGCTGCGGCCGATCCTCGGTCTGCGCTCTCCCGTTCACACGTTGGCGCGCATGATCAATCCTTTCGACGCGCCCTGCCTGCTGAACAGCGTCTTTCACCCGGGCTACATGCTGAAGCACCGTGACGCCGCGGTGCTCTGCGGGCAGCCGCGCATGTCCGTGTTTCGCGGCGAAGGCGGCGAAATCGAACGGCGTCCCGGCAAACCCTGCGAAGTGATGTATGTCGCTGACGGAGCGGTGTTTGAGGAGCGCTGGCCGCCGATCATGGAGGAGCCGCGCCAAAGCCCCGACGAGGCGATGGACATTGGCCGGTTGAATGCCGTCTGGCGCGACGAAACAAGCGATGACTACGCGCTCGCGGCGATCGTCGGCACGCTCGCCATCGCCCTGCGCACGATGGGGGTCGAGCCGGACATGGACAAGGCGAGCGAGCGAGCCGCCTATTTGTGGCGGACGCGCGATAAGGGCCGCCTGCTGGCGGCGGCGTGACGCGATGAGCCGCTTTTTCGTTTCGGCCATTCATAAGTCGTCGGGCAAGACAACGTTGTCGATCGGCATGGCCGCGGCGCTGGCCTCTTTGGGCCATTCGGTGCAGGCGTTCAAGAAGGGCCCCGACTATATCGATCCGATGTGGCTGGGACGGGCGAGCGGACGGCCGGCCTATAACCTCGACTTCAACACGCAAACGCCGGCGGAAATCCTTGCGACCTGCGCCCATGGCGCAAACGGCGCGGACGTCATTCTGATCGAGGGCAACAAGGGCCTGCATGACGGCGTCGATCCGCGCGGCGCCGATTCAAGCGCCGCGCTGGCGAAATTGCTGGACGCGCCGGTCGTTCTCGTCGTCGATACGCTCGGCATGACCCGTGGGATCGCCCCCTTGATTCTGGGCTACAAGGCGTTCGATCCGGACGTCGAGATCGCCGGCGTCATCCTGAACAAGGTCGGCGCGGCCCGCCAGGAAAGCAAATTACGGCAAGCGCTCGAAAATTATACCGATATGCGCGTGCTCGGCGCGATCGGCCGTGATCGCGCGCTCAATGTCGACGAACGCCATCTCGGGCTGACGACGCCGGAAGAAGTCAGCGAAAGCGATGACCTTGTCGCGCGGGCGCGCGCGGCGGTCTTGGGCGGGGTCGATCTCGACGCCCTGCTCGCCCTCGGCCGCAGGCCGGCGCCGGCGCCGACCAGACTGCAAGCGCCGACGGCGCGGGACGTCGTCATCGCCGTGGCGCGCGACGCGGCCTTTGGTTTCTACTATACTGACGATTTTGAGGCGCTGGAGCGCGCCGGCGCGCGGCTGGCGTATTTCGACGCCTTGCGCGATCCCCATCTGCCGCCCTGCGACGGCCTGTTTATCGGCGGCGGTTTTCCGGAAACCCAGGCCGCGGCGCTCGAAGCCAATGTTTCGCTGCGAAGCGAAATACGGTCGGCGCTAGCGGCGGGCTTGCCCGCCTATGCCGAATGCGGCGGATTGATGTACCTGTCGCGCTCGATTGAATGGCGCGGCGCCCGGCACGCCATGGTCGGAGCCATTCCCGCCGATGCGACGATGGGCGATAAGCCGCAGGGACGCGGTCTGGTGCGGCTGGAGGAAACGCCTGACGCGCCTTGGCCGAAGCCGGCTCCAGACCGCATCGTGAAGGCGCATGAATTCCATTATGCGCGGCTTGAGAACATCGATCCCGGCGTGCGTTTCGCCTGGCGGATGAAGCGGGGCTTTGGCGTCGACGGCGCCCATGACGGCATCGTGATCGGCAATTTGCTTGCGAGTTTCGCGCATTTGCGCGACACGTCTGGCCATCGCTGGACGGATCGCTTCATAGCATTCGTTCGCGCCCATAGGGCGCAAGGCGGACAATCGTCGCTCTTCGAGAATTCTGGAGCCAATCAAGCGAAGGTGGGATCATGCGTAACCGGCATATCTTCGAGGCTGCGGTCGGCAAGCTGAAAACCGAACGGCGCTACCGCGTTTTCGCTGATCTTGAGCGCGACACGACCCGTTTTCCACAGGCGATCTGGCGTCGACCCGACGGCGGCGCGCAGGACGTGGTGATCTGGTGCTCGAACGACTATCTCGGCATGGGCGTCAACGCCGACGTCATCGACGCGATGAAGAGCGCGGCGGCCAAGCATGGCGCCGGCGCGGGCGGCACCCGCAACATTTCGGGCACCAGCCATCCGCTCGTGCAGCTTGAAGCCGAATTGGCCGATCTGCACGGCAAGGAAGGGGCGCTGGTTTTCACCTCGGGCTGGATTTCCAATCTCGCCGGCATTTCGACCATCGCCGACCTTCTGCCCAATTGTCTCATTCTGTCGGACGCGCTCAACCACAACTCGATGATCGAGGGCGTGCGCCGCTCCTCGGCCGAGCGGAAGATCTGGCGGCACAACGACGTGGCCCATCTTGAGGCGCTGCTGGCGGCCGAGCCGCTGGAGCGGGCCAAGCTGATCGTGTTCGAGAGCCTTTATTCGATGGACGGCGACATCGCGCCGATCGAGGCGATCTGCGATCTGGCCAAGAAATACAACGCGATGACTTACATCGACGAGGTTCACGCGGTGGCCATGTATGGCGCGCGCGGCGGCGGCATCGCCGAGCGCGACGGTCAGGCGCATCGCATTGACGTCATCGAGGGCACGCTGGCCAAGGGCTTTGGCGTGATCGGCGGCTATATCGCGGCCAATGCGGCGATTATCGACGCGGTTCGCTCCTATGCGCCCTCGTTCATTTTCAGCACGGCGCTGCCGCCGAGCGTGGCCGCCGCGGCGGCGCAGGCGGTGCGCATCGCCAAGGCGCGGCCGGAGCTGCGCATGGCGCATCAGCGTCAGGCCTGGCTGGTCAAGCATGCGCTGTGCGCGGCCGGTCTGCCGGTGATGGACAATCCCTCGCATATCGTGCCGGTGATGGTCGGCGACGCCGAACTGTGCAAGGCGGCAGGAGACATGCTGCTGGAGCGCCACAGCATTTACATCCAGCCGATCAATTATCCGACGGTGCCGCGCGGCGAGGAGCGGCTGCGCATCACGCCGACGCCGCTGCACGCCGACGCCTATGTCTCCGATCTGGTCGAGGCCTTGGTCGATGTGTGGACGACGCTCGGCATTCCCTTCGTCGAGCCGCGCGAAGTCGTCGCTCCGCACGCCAACGACGCGCGCTGCACCTATCCCGATATGAAAACTGCGGCCGAAACGCCGCTCGCAAAAAGCATTCAAGGGTTTTGAAGCGTCAATGGACTTGTTGCCGATATTTTTGAATCTTGCTGGCAAGAGCGCGGCGGTCGTCGGCGGCGGATTGGCGGGGGCGCGGCGCGCGGAAGCTCTGTTGCGGGCCGGCGCGCGCGTCGCCGTTTTCGCGCCCAGCCTCGGCGAGGAATTTGCGCCGCTGCACGGCCGGTACGAATGGAGCGCGGCGAACCCGACGCGACAACAGCTCGAAAGCTTTACGCTGTGTTACTTCGCCCCTGAATCGGGCGAGGCCGACGCGGCGACGATCGCTCTGGCGCGAGCGGCGGGTTGTCTGGTCAATGTCGCCGATCGGCCGGCCCTGTGCGATTTCATCACGCCCTCGATCGTCGATCGCAGTCCCCTCGTCATCGCGATATCCACCGGCGGCGCGGCGCCGGTGCTCGGGCGCATGCTCAAGGCGCGGCTTGAAAGCCTGATCCCCGCCGGTTTCGGACGGCTGGCGGCGCTCGCCGGCGGCGCCCGCGCCGCTTTGAAGGCGAAATTGCCGACAAGCCGCGCGCGTCTCCGTTTCTGGGAGCGCGTCTTCGAAGGCCCTGTCGGCGAGATGGTGTTGAGCGGCGACGAGGCGCGCGCGCAGGACATGCTGGCGCAAGAAATCAGCGCCGCCGCGGCCGACGGCTCCGTTTCCGGCGGGCAAAAGCAGGGCGAAGTCTATCTGGTCGGCGCCGGACCGGGCGATCCCGATCTTTTGACGTTCCGGGCGCTTCGCCTGATGCAGAAAGCCGACGTCGTGCTTTACGATCGCCTGGTCGATCCGGCGATCATGGACCGGGTGCGCGTCGACGCCGAGCGCCTCTATGTCGGCAAACGTCGCGACGACCACGCGCTGCCGCAGGAGGAGATTTCCAATCTGCTGGTGAGCCTGGCCAAGCAGGGCAAAAGAGTGTTGCGGCTGAAAGGCGGCGACCCGTTCATTTTCGGACGCGGCGGCGAGGAGATCGAAAAACTCGCCGAACACAAGATTCCGTTTCAGGTATGCCCGGGCGTGACGGCGGCTTCCGGCTGCTCCGCCTATGCCGGCATTCCGCTGACCCACCGCGATTACGCGCAATCGTGCCTGTTCGTCACCGGCCACGGCAAGCACGGGCCAATCGATCTCGATTGGACGAGCATCTTGCGCCCACGCCAGACAGTGGCGATCTATATGGGGCTGGCGCATCTGCAGGCGCTGGTTGCGCAATTCGTCGCGCATGGCGCCGATCTAGGCCTGAGCGTGGCGATCGTCGAGAACGGCACCAGAGCCAACCAGATCACCGTAACCGGCACGATCGCCGATATCGCGGAGAAGGCGCAGGCCGCCGGCCTGCGCGGGCCGACCATCATCATTGTCGGCGAAGTGGTGGCGTTGCGCGAGAAACTGAACTGGTACGCGCCGCAAGGCCAGCCGAAGCCGTCCAATAAATCCTGAGTGAGGTAAAATGTTCAACAATGACGATATCCTGGCGGCGCTGAAGACCGTCAAGGGCCCGGACGGCGCGACCAATCTGGTCGATCTCGGCGTCGTTTCCGGACTCAACATTCGTGGCGACAAAGCATTTGTAACCCTGGCGGTGGAGCCCGGGGAGGCGAACGCCTTCGAACCCGCCCGGCTCGCCGCCGAAGCGGCGATCAAGGCCATCGCCGGGGTCGGCGGCGCGATGGTCGCCTTGACCGCCGAAAAGGCGCCCTCGTCCGCCGCCGACGCAGGCGGCAAAGCCGCGCCCGGCCGCCAAAAAGCCTCCGGCGGACCCGGCCTCGACCATATCAAGAAGATCATCGCGGTGGCGTCCGGCAAAGGCGGCGTCGGCAAATCGACGACGGCCGCCAATCTCGCAATCGGCCTCGCCCAACTCGGCCTGAAAGTCGGTCTGCTCGACGCCGACGTGTTCGGCCCCTCGCTGCCCCGCCTTTTCGGCCTGTCCGGCAAGCCAGAATTCGCCGACGACGGGCATTCGCTGACGCCGCTGGAAAAGTATGGCGTCAAGCTGATGTCCATCGGATTTCTGGTTGAAGACGACGCGGCGATCGTCTGGCGTGGGCCGATGGTTATGTCGGCCCTTATGCAATTGCTGCGCGACGTCGCCTGGGGCGAACTCGACGTGCTGGTGGTGGACATGCCGCCGGGCACTGGCGACGCGCAATTGACTATGGCGCAGAACGCTTCGCTGGCGGGAGCGGTGGTGGTCTCGACGCCGCAGGATCTCGCCCTGATCGACGCGCGGCGCGCCATCACCATGTTCAATCAGGTGCATGTGCCGATTCTCGGAGTTTTCGAGAACATGAGCTACTTCCTGTGCCCGCACTGCGGCGAGCGCTCGGATATTTTCGCCCATGGCGGCGCGCGCGCCGAGGCGGAGAAATGCGGCGTGGCCTTCCTCGGCGAGGCGCCGCTCGATATGGCGGTTCGCGAGGGTTCCGACAACGGCCTGCCGGTGCTGGTCCACGCGCCCGACAGCGCGCCGGCCAAGACCTATCTGGCGCTGGCGCGGGCGGTGCGCGACGCTTTGACGCGCGAGGAGGCGACCGCTCCGCGCAAGCCCAAGATCATCGCCGGCTGACGATTGAAGCCGCGTTCCGGGCGCGGCGCACGCATTGAAGATGAAGCAGGAGAATGCAATGGCCTACACGTTCGAGGGCAAGGACATCGAAACCACCGCCACCGGCTATCTCGTCGATCCGCAGGATTGGAGCCGGGAGTTGGCGCAACATATCGCAAGCCTGGATGGTCTCGCCCTCGGCGACCGACATTGGGACGTGATCGATTATTTGCGCGAGGAATATTTCGAAAACAACCAGAGCACGCCGAATACCCGCGCCATCATCAAGGCGATGTCCGACAAATGGGGCGAAAGGGTCGAACAGAAGACCCTTTATGATCTGTTCCCGCTTGATCCGTCCAAACAGGGCGGACGCATCGCCGGCGTCGCCGAGAGCCGGCGCAAGGGCGGCTATTGAAAACGGTCCCGACCGCCTGAGCCGGCCTTCCTGCCGGCCGGGGCTGGCCTAACGCGCGCCGCTAGTATATGGGTCTGACGCCGCCGGCGCATCGTCCGGACGGCGCAGACGGTTTCCATGCGGCTCACCAGCTATTCCAACTACGCCTTGCGTATCCTCATGGTCGCGGCCATGCGCAAGGGCGAACTGACCACCGTCCACGAAGTCGCCGAGCGCTTTGGCATTTCCAAGGCCCATCTGGTCAAATGCGTGCATCAGCTCGGCGTGTGGGGCTATCTCGACAACGTGCGCGGCCGCAATGGCGGCTTCCGCCTGGCCAAGGACGCCAAGCTAATCACGGTCGGGGAAATCATCCGCAAGACCGAGGACGACCTTAACCTCGTCGAATGTTTCGACGCCAAGACCAACACCTGCCCGCTGATCGAAGTTTGCCGTCTCGGCAAATTGTTCAAGAAGGCCTGCCGGGCCTTTCTCGACGTACTCGATGCGGCGACGATCGCCGATCTGGCGTCCAACCGGAGCGAAGTCCTTGCGGCGCTGCACGCCGACTGGGGCGTCCGCAAGCCCAGTCGCCAACGTTCGCTCGCCCACTGACGGCGGCGAAAACGCAAAATTGCCATTCGTTGTAAATTCTGTTATTCGCATATATGAAGACACATTTCGGCGCGGCGCGGCGATACCGTTCCCGCCGTCAGAACGAAGAGGTTCGCATGTTTGGTTGGTTCGGAACGGGCGATAATTTCAAGACGCTGACGCCCGGCGAAGTGCGCGACATGTTGCGCGAGAAAAACAGCCCCTACGTGCTGGTCGACGTGCGCGAGGACGGCGAGTGGGCGACCGGACGCATTCCCGGCGCCATTCATGCGCCCCTTTCGCGCTTCGCCCACGCTGCTCAGGCTATTCCCAAGGACAAGAAGGTAATCTTCTATTGTCAGTCGGGCATGCGTTCGAAAAGCGCCCTGCGCATGGCGAAGAACCACGGGCTCCTGGCCGAGGCGCATCTGGGCGGCGGCATCTCGTCGTGGCGGCGGTACGATATGCCCGTCTCACGGTAAAAGCTGCGTCAGACGACATCAATGCGCCGATAAATCGACCGGCCGCTTTAGCGCGGCGCGCCCTGGCTGGCGAGCCAACGCTCGATCGCGTTGGCGTCGACCGCGCCGGCCTGCCGCGCGACTTCCCGGCCATGGTCGATCAAGACCATCGTCGGTATGCTTTTGATGGCGAAACGACCTGCGGTTTCGCGCAATTTCTCCGTATCGACTTTGACAAAGCGGACGCGCGGCTCAAGCCGTTTCGCCGCAATGGCGAATTGCGGCGCCATGATTTTGCATGGTCCGCACCAATCGGCCCAGAAGTCGACCAAAATCGGTATGCCGGTACGCGCGATCTCTTTGGCAAAAGCCGCGTCGTTGGCCATGTCCACTGGCCCGGCGAACAAAGGCGCGCCGCATCCGCCGCAATCTGGACGCAGGCCTGACGCGAGTTTCTCACGACTTGCGCGATTGACGCGCCCGCAGCGAGAACAAACCAGCGTTGCGTTTTCGTCTTCATTCATGACGCGCCTCTCCACACGATGCGGCTCAAGCCCAGCAATTAGGCAGCGTCGAGCGCTTTCTCAAGGGCGGCGTCGCCACGAAAAAAAAGTCGTTGATATTGGCGCAAGTCAATTGCTATATTTCTCATATAAGTTTAACTCGCCCAAGAATACGGGACGCGCGCGCGTGTCGAAAGGAAACGGATATGTTCAAAATCGCAGTGGTTATCTGGATCGTTCTCGGCGCGACGTTGGCCGGCGTCGGTCTTACCATCGTTGTCGCCACGCCGTCTCTCGTCGGCAAATCGATGAAATACATTCCGTGGGCGGCGTTGGCCGGATTCATTGTCGCCATTCCCGCGTCTTGGGTGATCGCAATGCAAATCGCCGGGACAAAACGCGGCGGCTGATCAGCCCACCGCTGGCTTAACATCCCCCAAAGGGCCGCCGCTGTCCCCCCACGCGGCGGCTGTTCGTTTTGGGCGCAATTGAAGGCGCATCGCTATGAACGTGGTCGAAAAACCGGAAACCATCGTCCAGGACCCGCTCTACGCGGCTCGAACCAAGGTCTATCCGCAAGCCGTCAGCGGTCGGTTCCGGCGGATAAAATGGACGTTCATGGCCTTCGCGCTCGGACTTTATTATTTACTGCCTTTCGTCCGCTGGGATCGTGGCGTCGGAGCTCCGAACCAGGCCGTTCTGGTCGATCTGCCGCATCGGCGCTTCTATTTTTTCTTCATCGAGCTCTGGCCGCAGGAAGTCTACTATTTCACCGGCCTTCTCGTGCTGGCGGCCCTGACGCTGTTTCTTATGAACGCCGTCGCCGGCCGCGTTTGGTGCGGTTATATGTGCCCGCAAACCGTGTGGACCGACCTGTACTACGCGGTCGAGCGTTTCTTCGAAGGCGATCGTCGCGATCGCATTCGCAAGGACAAGACCGGCTTGACTTTGCGGCGCGTCTGGGAGATCGGCGCCAAGAATTTCGTCTGGCTGATGATCGCCTTGGGCACGGGCGGCGCGTGGGTGCTTTATTTTGACGACGCGCCGACGCTGGTGCACGATTTGGCGACGCTGCAGGCGCCGATGGCCGCCTATATCTGGATCGGCATCCTCACCTTCACCACCTATTTGCTCGCCGGTTATTCGCGCGAGCAGGTTTGCGTTTTCATGTGTCCATGGCCGCGCATTCAGGCGGCGCTCACCGACGAATGGGCCTTGAACGTCACCTATCGCGACGATCGCGGCGAACCGCGCGTGTCGGCGAAGAAAGCCGCGCATTTGCGCGAACAAGGCAAGCCGGCCGGCGATTGCGTCGATTGTCGGCAATGCGTCGCAGTCTGCCCAACGGGCGTCGATATACGCAACGGCGCTCAATTGGGCTGCATTCAATGCGGCCTGTGCATCGACGCCTGCGACGCCATCATGAAGGATATCGGACGCAAGACCGGCCTCATCGCCTACGATAATGATTTGAACGCGGGGCACCGCCGCGCCGGACAACCCGAGGTCTACAAGTTCGTGCGGGCCCGCACTGTCCTGTATGTCGCCCTGATCGGCGTCGTCGGCGGCATCATGACCTACGCGCTGATCAATAAAAAATGGACCGGCATCAACATTCTACATGACCGCAACCCGCTCGCCGTCCAATTGTCCGACGGCTCTGTCCGCAATGGCTACACGGTTCGCCTCTTGAACAAGAACGCGGACGCCCGAACATTCCGCCTGCATCTTGACGGTTTGAGCGACGCGCGTCTCCAAATCGCCGGGGAAGCCTCAAGCGAGGCCGAGCCAAGCATCACAGTTGAGCCCGATCAAACGCTTGAACTGCGTCTGCTCGTCACCGTGCCGAACGACGCGACGCCAAAATCCGCCGCCGACGTCAAATTCGAAGCGCTGGACTTGAAATCGGGCGTGACGGCGCAGGCGAAAGATCACTTCTTCCCGCAATGACCAAGCGCCTTGACCGACTTTCGTCACGCGCGCGAACGTCGGTCAGCCGATTAGAGCGTTTTGTTTTACGGTGGTTCCACCTGACAACAACATGCTCTAACCCACTTGGAATAAAACGCCGGACAAGGCCGTTGACTTGAGACCAAGACCGCAACGCCCGGCGAAACTTTCGTCGGGCGTTGCGGCATCAGGCAGCGGTGAACTTCCGCGCGGCGCCGACAGTCCGTCCGATCGTCATTGAATGATCGGAGATCGGCACAGGCCGACCGATGAGGAAGCCCTGAATTTCGTCGCACCCTTCCCTGGCCAGGAAATCGAGCTGCTCCTGGCTTTCGACGCCCTCCGCGATGATGATCTTATCGAGGCTGCGTCCCAGACCGATGACGGCGCGGACGATCGCCGCCGATTGTTCCTGCCGCTCCACTTGCGAAATGAACGAGCGATCGATCTTGAGTTTGTCGAACGGAAACGACTGCAAGTAGGAGAGCGACGAATAGCCGGTGCCAAAATCGTCCATCGCGATCTTCACACCCAAAGCTTTGAGGCGGCGCAAAATCGACAAGCTTCGTGATGAATCCTGCATCAACACGCCTTCTGTGATTTCCAACTCGAGCCGCGTCGGAGAAAGTCCGGTTTCCAACAAAGTTGCATGAACAAGCTGTGGAAGATCGCCGCGCCGAAACTGCACCGGCGAAAGATTAACCGCGATACACAACGGCTTCGGCCATGACGCGGCTTCGCGACAAGCTTCGCGAAGAACCCATTCGCCGAGATTGACGATCAGTCCGCAGTCTTCGGCGATCGAAATGAACTCGGCCGGCGGCACCAATCCGCGCGTCGGATGATTCCAACGCACCAGCGCCTCGAACCCAAAGATTTCGCCTGCGACATTCGCTTGCGGCTGGTAGTAAAGCGTCAACTCATTGCGCTCTATGCCGGCGCGCAGTTCGTGTTGCAAGGCGTGGCGTTCGCGAATGCGCGCGTCCATGTCAGGCTCGAAGAAGCGAACCCCTCCGCGTCCGTCAGCCTTGGCGCGATAAAGGGCGGCGTCGGCGTTGGCGACAAGGCTCGTCTGATCTTGACCGTCGTGCGGATAAATGGCGACGCCGAGGCTCATTCCGGAGTGAAGTCGGACGCCATCGATTTCCAATTCGTCGTTCGCGACGGCGATAAGCCGTTGCGCGAAAGCTTCCGCCGCCACCGGCTGATTCGAGTCGTTCATGACGACTGTGAATTCGTCGCCGCCGAGCCGGGCGACGAAGGCGCCGTCGGCGGCCGCGGTCAAACGGCGGGAAATTTCCTGGAGCAGTTTGTCGCCAACCGAATGGCCGAAAATGTCGTTCACTTCCTTGAAATGATCGACGTCGGCGCAAATCACGGCGAACGGCTGGGCGGAAGAGGACGCCGTCTGAAGCGTGGCCGCGAGATGTTCGGTGAAGGCGGCGCGATTGGGAAGGTCCGTCAAAGCATCGTGCTGAGCAAGATACATGATGCGCTGTTCCGCCCGTCGACGTTCGGTCAGATCGATGGCGGCGACAAGCGAAGCCATATGATCTTCATATTTGAGCGAACTTTCATAGATCGCCACGTCGATCACAGCGCCATCAGCCCGCTGATGTCTTTGCACGCCGCTCTTGTCGATCGTCGTCCGAGCATCATCGCGCTCCGACGCCGAAATCAGCTCCGACACGGTCATCGCCAAAAATTTCTCGCGGCGATAGCCGTAATGGCTCAATGCTGACTCATTGACCGCCAGAATTTTGCCGCTGGCGAGATCGTGCACCCACATGGGCACCGGATTGGACTCGAACAGCAAGCGGAACGAAGCTTCGCGACGCTTCAAGTCCTCAATCCGGTTCCGTTCTCGATCGGCTTCGAGTTCGCGCGATCGAATGGCGTTGCGCTTGAAGACTTCCACGGCGGCGGCGACGTCCGACAATTCGTCGTGACCGCCATGCGCGATTTCAACGCTCAGATTGCCATTGGCCAGGGCCAGGATTGTCTCGTTGAGATTTTCCATGCGACGCAAAAGACGCTTGTCGACGTAAATCCAGCCGATGGCGATGGCGATCAGCAGGCTGCTGATCGCCAAACCAATGAGCGCCAAACGGCTGCGTTCGATCTCGTCGCGCGAGTCCTGCAACGCTTCGTCTGAATTGGCGCGGGCTCTGGCGACGAGGTGATCAGCGGCCTGCGACAGTTGCAAGGCTATTGAGCGCACGTCCTGCGTCATGCGCGCGCCATATTCCAGCGCCGACAACTCCTGCTTGCGCAAGGAGAACACGCCGTCGTCGCCCTCGCCCAGAATTAGCAGGGACTCGAGCGCCTGCCGCAAATCCTGGGTGTCTTTTACGCGCCCTATTCCTTGAAGCGCGAGTCTGGTCCGATGGCGGGAGGCGACAAAGGAATCGTAAAGGGGCGGCAACAGATCAGCCGAGAGCGTCAGCGACCCCTGTTGTAACAAGCCCAGCAGCAGATTCGACTCCGCGCGCAAATCGGACGTTGAACGCAATGACGGCACCTCCGAATGCAGGAGGTTGCTGAGCGCCGAACCGACGACCTTTAAATCGCGGTTCACGCTCAAGGTCTCAAGCCCGATCGACAAATTGAACCGCGCATTATCGATCAACGACGCGAGTTTCTCGACGACGCGCTGATGCGCGACCTGCGCGCGTTCGGTGAGCTGGCGACGCTCTTCAGCCAGTTCCAATCGCCGCTCGATAAGCTCGGCGAGCGTGTCCGAATTGGATTCAAGATCGCGAACGACAGTTTTCAACTGCAATGTTTCGCCGCGAGTGGCCGCGACGCGATCGATTTCCAACAGCGTCGTCGCAATTTCCTGCCGCTTGATTTGCAATTCGCCGACGACGCGCGTCAGTTCTTCATCGCTTTCCACCGTCGGCAGACTCGACGAAATCGTCGAAAGATCGCCAGCCTCGCGGGCAAGCGTCAACGTATAGTCGATGAGCGGCATCACCTCGTCGTTGATCCTCGCCATGCCGGCGTCGAGATGTCCATAGGACAGGAACGTCACGCCGGCCGCAACCAGAGTCAGGCTCGCGACAGAGGCGAACGCTAAAAACAGTTTGGCGCGAATGCCGAACCGAAGCCAGCGCGCAACGAGCGCTTCAGCGGTCGGTTTCTGGTTAGCCGTTGCGGTGGTCAATGGCGCGCCTCTTGATGCAGCCTGAGCTTGAAATCGGGGTTGGGTTCGAACATATCGTTCAACGTTTGAATCAGTGATGTCGCGCCATCCCCGTTCAGGCGCGTCAAAAAGACAACATCGGAACCGTCGTTATCCTTTGGGCCATACCGCAAGACGAGGCCGCCCAGATCGAAAGTATGGCCGAAAATTTCGTTGAGAAGCCCCTGGCGAGTGGGTGCTCCTTGCATTTGCGCGAGCGCCGTGACAACCAGCCGCCCGACGGCATAACCTTCAAGGCTGACGAATCCAAAGCTTGCTCGGGCGTCGACGGCGCGCAACGCCGCTTGATAACGGGCGACCAAAGGAGCGGAGCCATCCCATGGCGACGGCACGACTTGCGTAACGATGACACCCTTGCCGTCGACGCCGAGTTCCTGCGCAAGCGCCTCGCTGCCGACAAACGACGTGTTGAGGAATAAGGCGTTCATATTTAGAGCGCGCGCCAATTTGATGAAGGCGGCGCAAGGCTTATAGGGACCGATAAGGATCGCGGCTTGAGGATCGGCGTTGCGGATCGTCAGCAAGGCCGATTTGACGGCCGTGGTGTTGCGCTCGAACGATCCCTCGGCGACCAGCTGGAGATTTCGTTTGCCCATGGCGCGTTGAACGCCCTCGTATCCCGCCCGACCGAAGGCGTCGTCCTGATAGAGGATGGCGATGCGGCTGACGCCCCGATCCTTGGTGAGACGCTCGATCATAGCTTCGGCCTCCTGAAAATAGGAGGCGCGAATATTGACAACGTTTTCCTTGAAAGGCCTCCGGAGGAATTCGGCGCCGGTAAACGCGCCGATGAAGGGAACTTTCGCCTCTGTCGCAATCGGCTGCGTCGCCAGCGACGTGGGCGTTCCCACCGGGCCGACAATTGCGAAAACCTTGTCCTCGTCGATGAGTTTCTTTATCGCCAAGACGGAACGATCAGGATCATAGCCGTCGTCGATCGACAATAATTCGAGCGTGCGTCCATTGATGCCCCCAGCGCGATTGACTTCATCGAAAGCCGCCAAAATTCCCTGGCGCATATCCTTGCCAAGTGAAGCCGCTGGTCCTGTCATCGGCGCCATTTGACCAAAGACGATCCGTCCCGGCTCAACGCCGACTTCGGCCCACGCGCTTGACGCAATGGATGCGACAACCAAAGCTGCAAATTTGGCGGCGATCCTCAACGATACTGAAATTGCGACATATCTCATTTAGCGCTGTCTGACTTTGGCGTGGCGGAATTTCGCGCGCCAAAAACCGCTGCGGCGCGAGGCAACTGTCCATCCATAAATCTATTTTCTTGCGGCAGAGTTAATGCGCGGCCCGAGAAAGTCCGGGAACGCCTTGAAACACTGAGGCAAAAAGCGGCACAGAGGCGAAAGAGCGCGCGTTTCAATGGCGGCGACGACTTCGGTGTTCAACACTTAAAACAGCGTCAATTCAATAACATATCTGAGCGGTTACTCGCGCCGCGAAAGCTCGGGGCTGTTGACGACAGGTCGCCAAGCGCTCGTTCACCCTAGCCGCACGCGCGGTTTCACTAATGTCTCCAGCTGAAACCGAGGCGAAAGCCGGACTTCGGCCGCGAACGCCATCCTGTGATCGCGACATTGTGTCACGCAAGAACGAGACGCCCGTCGGCGCTTGGGTAGCGGCGGTTACAGACCGCCATCGCGCGCCTTCATAAAATTTCGGTCGGGCGCTGAAATTCGCGCCTTGCAATAGGAGCCATATCCATGAAGCAAATGCATCTGTTCGTCGATACGCACGACAAAACGCGCGGAACCTTCCCGACGGAGCTCAGCGAAGAACAATTTCGTCACTTCTACGCTCTGTATCAGGCGGCGTGCGGCGCCGAAGGCGTGGTGAATCTGAAGGTCGACGTCGGGCTTGGCGAAGGGCGAGCCTTTTGCCTCAATCTGGCGCCTGACGCCGAAGCGGTCCGGCGCACGCATGAACGCGTCGGCTTGGCGTACGATTCCATCACGGAAGTCCAAACCGCCAGTCCCGGTTCGCTGTTTTTCAACGCGGCGGCGTAGACGCGGCCAGCAATTCTCGACCCTTAGTCTGGAGGCGGACGTGACCCCGATCTACGCAAATCTCCCGTCCGTCCTGCTGACTGGTTCGCTGGTTCTGGCAGGCGGACTCGTCGCCCTCGCGTTGCTGGTGCGACAAGACCTCGCGCCCGTCGGCGCAATGGAAGGCGGCGGACGCTGGTTTCTCGGCGCCGCGCTCGGTTTCGGCCTCGTCGGCATAGCGATTAAGCTGGCGATTATTGTCGCGCTGGCCTCACTGCCGCGCAAGGCGTTCGACGTCTTGATCGCGGCGCCGTCCATCGAGACCGTAGCCGTCGAAAGCCCGGAGGCGGCGCCCACGGCGGCGACGCGCGTGGGCTGGCGCGCCCTTCCGGACGTCGCGCCGGCGCCATTCGACAATCCGACCTCGCCGGAAAAAGTCGCCCTCGGCCGGCGTCTCTTCCTGGACCCGAAACTCTCCCTAAACGGCGAGATCGCCTGCGCGTCTTGCCACGATCTCGACCACGCCGCCGGCGCCGACGCCCGGCCCGTCGCGGTTGGCGTATTTGGCCAAAAGGGTCAACGCAATGCGCCGAGTGTCTACAATGCGGCGTTTCAGGCGCGGCTGTTCTGGGACGGGCGCGCCGCGACGCTTGAAGAACAGGCGCTTGGTCCATTGGTCAACGCGATCGAAATGGGCATGCCCAATCCAGAGGCCGCGGCGGCGTTGTTGCGCGCCGACGCCGGCTACCGCAGGGCCTTTGCTGACGCTTTCGGCGCCGACAAGCCAATCACGCCGCTCGCCATAGCGCAGGCCATCGCCGCCTTCGAGCGGACGCTGATCACGCCGGACGCGCCCTACGACCGTTTCGTGCGCGGCGATAAGTCGGCGCTGAACGCGGCGCAAAAGCGCGGCATGGATCTGTTCGGCCGGCTTGGCTGCGTTCAGTGCCATTCCGGGCCAAACTTCAGCGGGGCGAGTCTGCTGGAACCGATGCGGCCCTATGTCATGCTTATGGCCGCTGGCTCGAAGGCGGCGGAACGCTATAATCTCGCCCTCGATAAAGGCAAAGCCGCGCCGGACGCGAAAAACGGTGTCTGGCGCATTCCCTCCCTGCGCAATGTCGCGCTCACCGCTCCGTATTTTCACAACGGATCGGTCGACGATCTGGCCGAAGCCGTTCGCCTGATGGCGCAAATTCAGCTCAAGGCCGTGATCGGAGCGCCCGCCCCGGCCGAGCGCGCGACGCTGCTGTGGTCGACCTCGGCGCGCGCCTTCGAAAGGATCGAAAACAAGGTCGTCAGCGAACAGGATGTCGCCGATCTGGTGG
Source organism: uncultured Alphaproteobacteria bacterium (assembly GCA_963736175.1). Taxonomy (GTDB): domain Bacteria; phylum Pseudomonadota; class Alphaproteobacteria; order Rhizobiales; family Beijerinckiaceae; genus Rhodoblastus. The sequence goes on from CAVTNU010000005.1 coordinate 225,509, forward strand.
CGTTTCTGAACGCCTTGACCAGCGATAGTCTGGCGCGCCGGATGGCGCGCTGACCCAATGTCTCGGCGCCAGAACGTCGAACACGCCAGGAAAGTCCTGTTATACTTGGCGGCGCATCGCAACGGACGCGCCGCAGGATGACGCCATGGACGAAATCGGACTATTTGCTCAGCTTTCTCCACAGGGGCGCGATACGCTGGCGCGCGGCATGAGCGCCCACAACTTCGCCAAGGGCGACAGCGTCGTCGAAAAAGGCCAATGCGTTTCCGGGGCTTATTTCGTCCTGGAAGGCCTGTTGCGCGTCTTCACCCTCACGCCGTCCGGTCAGGAGGCCACGCTCTATTTCATCAAGCCGGGCGAGACCTGCGTGCTGGCGCTCAACAGCTTGTTCAACGACCTGCTCTACCCGGCGTGGGTCGAGGCGGAAGCGCCGACCAGGGTCGGCGTCGCGTCAGGCCCGCTCTATCGCGCTATTTTCAAAAGCGAGCCGGCGATCCAGGATCTCACTATACGCGCCTTGTCGACGTTGGTGTTCCGCCTGATGGAGGAATTGGAGCAGGTGCATTCGCGTCGCCTCGATCAAAGGTTGGCGAGCTTCCTGCTCAATCAGGCGTCCGGCGACGGCCTCATCCTCAAGACGCAGGCCGAAATCGCCGCGCATGTTGGCGCAAGCCGGGAAGGCGTCGCGCGGCTGATGAGCGACTTCCACGCCAAGGGGCTGGTGGAGACGGGGCGCGCGCGCATACGCCTGTCGCAACCCGCTGGTCTTGCCGCCATCGTCAAACGCGGGAATTAATGGACGTCGACGACGGCGCTGAACGCCTTAATCGAGAGTGCATTTCGGCGACAATATCCCGATTTTCCGATCCAATCCGGCAACCGCGAACTTCAGGTAGGTCTCGCCGAAACCGGGATCCTCGATACGAATGATCAGATAATTCGCGGTCTTCAATTTTTGTAAGGTTGCACGAATTTCATCGGCCCCCTCAAAATAGAACCCCGTTTGATCTGAGGTGGCGCGCCATTTCGCTAGATTGGCGGGACTGTCGTCGTCCAGTTGAAGCGAAACGATCGATTTTTCGCTGATGATCTGAAGCGGCGGCGACAACAACGCTATATCGAAAACATTGTTCACGCACCTGACAACGAGCAGCGACTTCCCTTTGTCTTGAGCTTTCAAGCTTTCTGAAGTAAAGGTCCGGTTGTTCGACAGCGCGATGATATATTGTATCATCTGGCCGGCGTCTTCCACATATTTATACGTCCAGGCGAGCGAAGCGCCGGGCCATAACGACAGGGCGAAGGCGGCAATTACGAGATATTTGCTCGGACGCATTTCGGCCTCGGCATTCGTCGAAGAAATTGATTTCCAAAAAAGTCCGTCGACTTTTCCGGCGCTTGTTTCACAGCATAGACCGAAAACGTTGACAGACTTTTAGGGAATTTGCGCTTAGCGCTGGCGCGGCCGATTCACGCGCGGGACGGCGCCAGTTTGAACTCGATGACTTCGCGCGTGCCCGACAGGTCGCCGACCAGATTTTGCGATCGACAAACGCCCTGCGCCTGCAGGACGAGATCGTATTGAAATTCCTTTTTACTCTCGCAATAGCGGAACGACCAATCGAGGACGTCGAAGCCATGCGCCTTCATGCGCATGCGAATTTCTTCGGCGCTCGGCGCCCGATCCGGCGGGTAGACCAACGACAGATTCATGGTCGTCTGATGCGGCAGCGTTTTTTCTATACGGCCGAGAGCGACCATGGCGGCCAACGAGATCAATGCGGCGCTGATCGCCGCGCCGTAAAAGCCGACGCCGATGACGATGCCGATCGCCGCGGTAATCCAGATCGAGGCCGCGGTCGACAAGCCGCGAATCGTGAACCCTTCCTTCATGATCACGCCAGCGCCCAAAAAACCTATGCCGGTCATCAGGCCCTGGATTGTCCTGGTCGGGTCGGCGACCATGGGCGTCGTGGCGTTTCCGCCGTACCAATCATGCGGAAAGCCATTGAGGACGGTGAGCATGGTCGAGGCGACGCACACCAATGCATAGGTTCGCATCCCCGCCGCGCGGCCATGATAGGAGCGCTCGTAACCGAGCATCATGCCGACCGCCGCGGCGCCAATGAGATGCAGCAGCAATATGCCGTTGGTGACGAGTTCGGCTTTCGACCAATATGAAGCCAGCAATTCCATCACGCCCCCCGACAACCGGATTTTCGGTCCGCCAAGTTGCAGCGAACGTTTTCTCTATTTGGCCCCCGCGCCGTATCGATCGAGCAAAACGTCGGTTTTCCGAACCACGCTCGGGCCGCGCGCGAAAACGCTCATTCCGCCATTACCCGCCCCAACAGGCTAAATACACGTTAAGATTGTATCGTCGCCGATCGCCGGACGCGCGCGAAAACGCCGCACGGTTAACAATTTCGCAAGACGCGAACGCATCGGCCGTTCCCGCCCGACGAAGGCGCGGGACAGAACCGGCGAGGAATGAACGCTGGCGCGATCAGGAATTCGGGTGCGGATTTTTGCCGCGCGTGGCGGCCAGACGCCGCAAGGCCCAGCCAAGGCGAGGATTTTGCTGCGCATGCGTCGGCAGCGTCTTGATAAAGCGGCGCAGGCCCGGCTCTCGCCGCGCCCACTCGCCCTGCGCCAAGGACCCTGGCTCCCGAGCGTTGGGGGCGCGGCGCGCTTGGTCGGCGCCTTTTTCGGCGTCGAAATGAGGATGGGAATGAAACGACCTTTTCATCGAGACCTCGCCTTGCGTCAAACCGCGCTCATTCCTGCTTGCGCATAGGCGAGCGAGAACAGCCTATCGATGAAGCGCGCGCCGAAGCGGACGCCGCGCCGCACCTCCGTCCCGCGTTCCAGATTGCGCGGGGCGTAATCTGCCCTGCGATTGCGTTAAAAAATGGACATGCTTGCGTTCGACAATTTTGTTGATTCGTACGCCTTGATGAGGCCGCTTGCGTCGGCGCGCTCATCGTCGCGTCAAATTGGTTATCGCATGATCCAGACCGTTTTCGTCGAAATCGAGAATCATCCTATCGGCATCGTCATGGACGAACGCGAGGGATGGCGCTTTTATGGCGCGAGCCAGATATTCGAGGCGATCGACGGGCTGTTGTTTCCCTCGATCGACGCGGCGCAGACCGCCGCCATCGGCGTATTGGCTTCGTTCGAGGACCGGCGTCCGACGCGCCGCAGCGGGCTTCATTCCGGTGAAGGTTGACGATCTTGCCCGCGCGCCGCCGATCGACGCGGAGCGCGTTCTTTTCTCTTGCTATATTGCAGTGCGGGAATAAACTGGTGCTGTGCAGCATTCGCACAGCCGTTTGGGGGAATTCGCGCGTCAGTCCGCCAATTTTGGAGGCGACAATGTATACTGGACAGAAGGTTCGCGTCAGGCCGACGTCTCGCTTCGCCAATCGTTGGAAGATTCCACGCGATGCGCAGGGCACTGTGCTTTGCCGCTATCGTCTCTTGAGGGACTCCGACAGCGCTCCCGACCGACTGGATGTTCGTTTTAGCCAAAATATCGTGCTGTGGGGCGCGCCGGACGAAGCGTTCGAAACCGTCGAATAAGAGCTCCACCGCCTGTTATCGCGCCCGAACCCGCCTAGGCGCATTAGGCATCTGTTCCAGAACATATTATTTTACAACGGGCCAGCTTGTCGCGAAGCTTAGTCCGGCCGGCCGTTTTCATCGCAGCGGCAAATCCCAATCAAATTATGAACAAATATTTACCTTTGCGGCGTTTTTCCGCGTAATTTCCATGTCTTTACCATGAGATCGACGAATTGACGCCATTAACTGAACCGAAAGTCGGCGCTGTTTTATTGGCTCAACAGACTTCCGCGGAACGATGCTTGGGCGCGGCGGAAACAATAAAAAATCAACCGGGCCGCGCGCCGCGCAAGCCGCGCCGACCTGGCAAACTGAAAAGTGTGGAAATCGATGCGTATTAGCTTCAGCGACAAAATCGACGGCGTCAAAACGATCCCGCTCGGCAAGATCACCGCCGCCTCCAATTGGCACGGCGCCTACGCCGCCTCCGACGACGACTTCTACAAGGCCAAGGCGCTGCACAAACTTATGCGCGCCGCCGAGGAATATGAAGCCGACGCGATCGTCGGCGTCGATTATGAAGTCGACCAGGTCGACGGCGGCGATACGCCCGGCTCGGCGCCGATGAAGCGCGTCTGCGCCAGCGGCGTCGCGGTGAAAATCCGCCGGTCCTGAACCCCTTCCGTTACTGTTTGATCAAGCCGCTTTCCATCGCGAAAGCGGCTTGATCTTTTTATAATGTGAGAATCCGCTCCGGCGTCAGCCGGCCGCGCGCCACGTCGGCGAGCGCCAGCAGATTGCCGCGAAGGCGCCCGCGCCGATCGATGAACGGCTCCGGCGCCAGCGCGCCGAGCGCATTGGCGACGAGATTGCCCGCCATACGACGCGCCGTGAATTTCAGCGGCAGCGAGCCCTTGGCCGTCAGATAGGCGGCGTTGGCGATCTGCGAATAGCCGAACCTAAGGCCGTTTTCGCGGCCGGTTTTATTGCCCAGATGCACGCCCCAGAGCGCGTCAGCCCGCCCCATGCGGCCGCGCGCGCGCACCCGTTCGCCGAAATCGGCGTCTTCAAGCCAGGCGTAGAGCGGCAACCGCTCATCGAAGATCAGGCCGCCAATCGCCGCCGTACGAAAGGCCATGTTGCAGCCATAGGGTCCGTAGCTCTCGTCGACGCTGAATACCGGCGGCGGATCGGCGTCGCGGCTTTCGACCAGAGCGACGCCGGCCTCCAGCTCGACGCCAGCTGAACCGGCGCCGTCGGCCAGCACCAGTCCGGTGAGGCCGGCGAGGTCCGCCGCAGCGGCGAACAGCTCCTCCGCCCGTTGCAGCCAGAACCGGGAAGGCACGAAATCGTCGTCGAAAAAGGCCAGCGTATCGTAGGTGTCGCTGGCCATGGCGATTGCGTCGTTGCGTTGCAGCGCCGAGCCGGTGCGGCCGACCGTCGCCGTGAGGCCCGTTTGGCCGGCGTCGAGCGCGGCGATATCTTCGGCCTGCGCGCCGACGACGAAAATATGGTCGGGCGGCCGTGATTGCGCGCCGAGTCGGCGCACGAGACCGGCGACCAACTGCGCGCGGCCCTTGGTAGCGATGATAACGGCGAGTTTTCCTCCGCTCATGAGCCTCGTTCCATTACGCCACCGCCCCGGGCGCGCAAGGCGGCGAATTTTTCCAACGTCGGCTTACGCAAACCGCCGAGATCGAACAGGGCCAGCACGCCGACATAGACGCTCGTTCCAACCAAAGCCACGCCAATCAGCGCCAGCCAGGCCGGCGCCATATCGCGCAACGGCCACATGGCGGCGAGCGCCAGCGCCGCGGCGAGCGCTATCGCGCCCACATCGCGGCGCGCCGGCCAACAGGCCCTTTGTTTCAGCGCCAGCAACGCCATGGCGGCGAAGCCGGCGAACAACGCGCCGGCGTGAATCGCGGCGAAGCCTTCGAGGCCATAGGCGGCTGGAGCCAGCCGCAACAAAACGAGATCGACGAGCAGGCTGACGAGCGCCGCCGCGAACAGGCTGAGCGTGCGCCCTTGCAACTGAAACACCGGGCTGAGCGCGAATTGGCCGAGGCAGAAGGCCAGCACGCCCGGCGCCAGAATGACTCCGAGTCTTGGCGAAATCAGGGCGGAAGCGCTCGGGCGCCGCCAGCGCGGCGAAAGCCGGCATGTCGGCGACGAAACCGATGCAGACCAGAACCAGAATAGCGGTGATCACCGTCATGTTGCGGGCGATCTGCGCCCGCGCGCCATCCTCGCCGGTCGTGGTTCGGGCGTGGACGGCGAGTTGGAACAAGAACACGTCGAGCGCAGCGCCCATCGACAACATCAGACGTATGGTCACGTCGGTCGGCAAGGCGAGCTGGCCGGCGCTGGCGTAGCCGAACTGCGCCGCCGCCTCGCCGCGGTTGATGAGAACGATCGCCTGATAGACGATATTGGCGAGGACGATCGGCGCGCCGTAATGGGCGAAGGTCGCGATTTGCCTGGCGGCGAAATGCCGGCGGATCGAAGCGGCGTCGGCGCTGAAGCGCCACACGAACAACGCGGCGAGGACCGAGCTCACGGCCAGCATCGCCAGCACCGGGGCCGAATTGCGATAGAGATAGCCGATGGTCAGCATCGAGCCGAAAGCCAGCACGTTCTTGACGATCACGAGCGCGCTATAGGCCTTGTTGCGAAAGCGCGCCCGCAACAAGGCGGCGTGATATTCAAATAGCCCGTTGGCGATGGCGACCGTCGCCGCCGCGCCGATCAGCGCCGGCGAAAGGCCGAGATCGAAGCCCAACGCCAGCGCGCCGCCGGCCAGCAACGCCAGCAGCGCCGAGGCGGTGAGATAGCCGGCGTTGAGCGAGGCGCGAACCTGCGGCGCCTCGAGGCTCGACTTCTGCGAGTAAAAGCGCGTCGCCGAAAGGCGCAGCCAGTCAAAAGCGATGGTGCCGGCGACGATGGCCGCCATGAAGGCGATGGAAAAACGGCCGTATTCGGCCGGCCCGAGCGCGCCGGCGACGACCAGCCCAAGCAGGAAATTCAGGACTGCGTTGACGATAAACGTACCGATGGTCAGCATTGCGGCATGGAGCCTTGCCTGTGTTTGTGAACACGCGCCGACGCGACCGGCGCGCCGACGCCTTAAATGATCAAGCCAAAGCGCCCGCCTTGCGCGATTCGACGGCGGCGCTTTTCGGCGAACCGCCGCCGAGATAGATCCGCAGCGGGTTTTCGAAGTGGCGGAAGGATATCAGGGCGGCGACCGTCGAGCCGACAACGCCGACCAGCGCGATGAAAACCATGCCGAGCGGCGTCGTCAGGCCGAAGTGGCGCATCATCGCCAGACAGCACAGGGCGACGAAGGTGTGGAGCATATAGACGCCATAGCTGGCCTCGCCGAGTTTCAGCCAGACGCCCCGGCCAAGCGCGCTCGGCGCGCCCGAACGCTCCGCCAGGGCGATCAGGCCGATGACAAGCGGCAGCAAGGCGACGATCGCCAGTTCGTCGAGCTTGGCCAGCATCAGCGCGCCAAGCGCCAGCGCCGCCCCATGCGCCGCCCAGAACGGAACGCGCGGAACGTTCGCCGAGACGACCAGCCGTTGCAGCGCCATCCCGGCAAGAAAGCCGGGAACGGCGCGTAAATTGCCGAAATCGAAGGTGGTCTGCGTCCACGGCCGCAAGCCGAGCGCCTCATGCGTCAACGTCAGCGCCAGGCCGCAGGCGTAAGCCAGCGCCAGCCCGCGCCACGCCCCCGTCCGCGCCACCGCCCAGGCCAGGAACGGAAACAACAGATAAACGAATAGCTCGGCGGAAATCGACCAGGACGGGAAGTTCAACGCCGGTTTGACGTTGAGGCCCCAGGCGTGAATCAACAACAGATGATAGGGCGCAGGCGCAATGTCGAAAGCGCTCGGATCGCGCACCGGAAGGCCGAGCCGCAGAACGGTCCAGGCGATGGCGACAAACAGCAAGGTCGTCGCCGCGTGCAGGGGATAGATGCGCGCCAGCCGCTTGCGCAGAAACCGTCCGTAGTCGGCGAGCGAGCTTATGCGCGCGCCATAGGTATGCATCAGCACGAAACCGGAGAGCACGAAGAAGAAATCGACAAACAGGTGGAAGCGTTCGAGAAAATCGGTGTGTTGAGCCATATAGGGCTGGAAATCGTTCTCGAAATGATAGAACGCCACGCAGATCGCCGCGATATAGCGATAGGCGTCGAGAACGCCGTAACGTTGCGGCGCGGTCCGGCCCGTGGCCAAATCCTGGCTGTCCTTGTCCTGTCGATCTGTCCTCATCGGCCGATCTTAACCGGCGAGGATTGCCAAAGCTTAAAGACGCTGCGGGGTGGGGCGCCGCGGGCCGCGAACCGTGTCATTGAGTAACTCATCAATGAGGCCGTTTCTCGCCTCAGCCATTATCGTCTCCGCAGTCGCCTTTGCCGCAAAGCGAATTAGGGCACACGACAGGATGCGTAACGCATTTCCCCATCGCCCAGTCGGCTGATTTTGATGATATTAACGTGAGCGGAGAAGGTTGGTGGAGCTGAGGGGATTTCGAACCCCTGACCTCTGCAGTGCGATTGCAGCGCTCTCCCATCTGAGCTACAGCCCCGCTCCGGAGCGGGTGTTTAGGGCTCAGCCCCTCCCCTGTCAATGAAGGATTGCGCGACGGAGCGTTTTCCGGCCAGATTGAAGCGTTCTGCTGGAGGAGTTTCGCGCTGCAGCCAGAAGATTGGCCAGGAGATAGTCCCCCTGACGCATCGGGGATGCGTTCAAGCCAATCGACGCCGCGGCAGCGCGAAAGACCCCGGCCCTGTCGGGTTCGACTTTGGCTTGCGACCGATTTGCCGGATCGACGCGCCTAAGCCGAACAGAACGCTCCAATCTGGCCGGAGAACGCTCCCAGCGTCAACCAAAGCGCGAATTTGCCCGTCGCGACGGGGCGCGCGCCATTGTGGGGGCCGCCGCAAAGCTCTAGATAGGAGCGGTTCGCCGGCGCGGAGTTCTTCGCCGGCAATTCTTTCCGCCCACCTTTCGAGCGCCCGTCAAACGCCGCAAGCCCATCCGTTCTGGAGACACCATGGCCGCCTCTTTCATTCTCCCGCTGTTTCAGGTTCTCAACCTGGCGTTGGACCTTTACTGGTGGGTCATCATCGTGATGGCGGTGATGTCCTGGCTGCTCGCCTTCGACGTCGTCAACATGCGCAATGATTTCGTCCGTTCGGTCTGGAATGCGGTGAACGCGTTGACCGAACCGGCGTTGCGGCCGATTCGCCGCTTCGTTCCGCCGATCGGCGGCATGGATATTTCGCCGATCATCCTGCTGCTCATCCTCTCCTTCATCCAGATGGAGCTGGGGGCGCTGGCCCGCGCGCTGTTGATGCGCAGCGTCTCCTGACAAACGCTATGCCGACCGCCGCCGCCCCGCCCTGGAGCGCCCGCGCCGAGGGGATCGCCCTGTCGGTGCGGTTGACGCCGAAATCCTCGCGCGAGGCGATCGACGGCGTCGAACTGCTATCGGACGGGCGGGCGGTGCTCAAGGCGCGCGTGCGCGCCGTCCCCGAAGACGGCAAGGCCAACGACGCCCTGCTCCGCCTGATCGCCAAGACGCTCGGCGCGCCGGCCTCGCAGGCGAGCATAACCGGCGGCGCGACGGCGCGGCTGAAAACCGTCGCCATCAAGGGCGACGCGGCGGCGCTGGCGGCGCGGCTCTCGGCCCTATTTCCAATGCCGGCGTGAAGAAAACCTCATGACAGCGCGGTAAAATCCTGCTTTACCGGCGCTAGATAAGGTCATGGGCCGGCCTTTTTTCGGGACAAACAATGAGCAAGACCAACTCCGGCAATTTCTTCGAGGGTTTCAAACTCGGCCAGGTGATCCGCCACGCCACGCCGCGCACGGTGACCAGCGCCGACGCGGCGCTTTACACCGCGCTCTACGGTTCGCGCTTCGCCGTGCAGTCCTCCGATGCTTTCGCCCACGCCATCGGCTATCCCAAAGCCCCGCTCGACGAGCTTCTGGTCTTCCACATCGTGTTCGGCAAGACGGTGCCGGACATTTCGCTCAACGCGGTGGCCAATCTCGGCTACGCCGATTGTCGTTTCGTCAGCCCGGTCTTTTCCGGCGACACGCTCAGCGCGACGAGCGAAGTCATCGGCCTCAAGGAAAACTCCAACCATCAGACCGGCGTCGTCTACGTCCGCTCGCGCGGTTACAATCAGAAGGGCGTCGAGGTTCTCGACTATGTGCGTTGGGTGATGGTTCGCAAGCGCGACGTCAACAGCCCGGCGCCGCCCGAAACCGTGCCGAAGCTCGTCAAGGCGTTGGCGCCGGACCAACTCGGCGACGCCTGCCCGATCATCGACATCCGCAAATATGACTGGGATCTCGCCGGTTCGCGCCATCGCTGGGGCGATTATCAGCCGGGCGAACGCATCGATCACGTCGACGGCATGACGGTCGAGGAGGCCGAACACCAGATCGCCACGCGTCTTTACCAGAACACCGCCAAAGTGCATTTCAACCAGTTCACCGAGGGCCAGGGCCGCTTCGGTCGCCGGCTGATCTATGGCGGCCATGTGATTTCGCTGGCGCGCGCGCTGTCGTTCAACGGCCTCGGCAACGCCTTCCATATCGCCGCCATCAATGGCGGACGCCATGTCGCGCCGCTGTTCGCCGGCATGACGGTGTTCGCCTGGACCGAAGTTCTGGAAACGGCGGAAATTCCCGGCCGCGACGACGTCGGCGCGCTGCGCCTGCGCACCATCGCCACCAAGGACAAGCCGACGGCCGGTCATCCGCTGATGGAGGGCGAGGCCTACGACAGCGCCGTCATTCTCGATCTCGATTATTGGGCCTTGGCGCCGCGCTGAACGCCGCTGGCGTCAAACCAGACGCTGATCGGCGAACTGGCCGGTCTTGCGAAAGCGGTAGAGATAGGACGGGACGAGCGCCTCGACCAATTCCGCCGCGATCCCCAGGCCGGCGAGCGTGCGCCCTTCCGCGACGGCTTGCGGCGACACGACGTTGTCGCGCTTCAACAGCTCGACCTGATCGCGGGTGATGGCGAAATCTTCCGGAAAGAGCCCGAGCGCCGCCTTGACGGCGATTTCCGAGCCGAACCCGACGATCTTGGCCAAACCGAAGGGCAGCGACGCCAGCAGGCGCTTGCGTTCGATGACCGCCAGCACGTATTCGTAAATCTCGCGCATGGTCTTGACCGAGGGACCGCCCAATTCGTAGGTCGCTCCGGCCGCGCCGGCGCCGTTGACGAGACGGGCGACGCTTTCGGCGACGTCGCCGACGAAAACCGGCTGCAATTTCGTGTGGCCGCCGCCGATCAGCGGCAGAACCGGCATGATCCGCGCCATCCTGGCGAAACGATTGAAGAAATGATCTTCCGGGCCGAACACGACGGACGGGCGCACGATGGCGGCCCGCGGCGTCGTCTGACGCACCAGCTCTTCGCCCTCGCCCTTGGCGCGCGCATAGGCTGAACGCGAATTCTTGTCGGCGCCTATGGCGGAGAGATGGACGAAGGATTCGACGCCCGCCGCGCGGACTGCCTCAGCGACCACGCCGGTGCCTTCGCCCTGCACGGCGGAAAAGGTCTGCTTGCCACTCTCGGCCAGAATGCCGACCAGATTGACGGCCGCTTGCGCGCCGCGCAGGGCGGCCGCGACCAAATCGGGATAGCGCAGATTGGCCTGAACAGCGTGAATCTGACCGACGCGGCCGAGCGGCTGCAAATGAAAGGCCAGATCGGGACGCCGGCAGGCGACGCGCACGCGCCAGCCGTCGCGCGCTAGTGCGCGCACGACATGCCGGCCGACAAAGCCCGAGCCGCCGAACACCGTGATGAGACGACCCGTTTGAACCAGATTTTCCGCCATCTTGTCGAGCTTTCGCGCTAACCGATTTTTCATCGCCTGATTAGTCAAACTTGCGCCTGATGTATAGCCGGAAAGGACGGGCGCAAGGGGCAATTTCTCCCCCTTGGCCGCGCAAACTTGCCAGCGGCGGCGGATATGTCAATTCTGGCGAAAGAAACCCCTCGCTTCGATCGGCGCCGCTTGCATGTTCGCTTTTCCCGCGCTCGTCGCCGACATCGGCGGCACCAATATCCGGCTCGCGCTCGCCGAACGGCCGGGCGGACCGCTGATCGGCCCGGTTCTGGCCAACACCAGGGATTCGCCAGACATCGCCGCCGCGCTGGCGCAGGCGGCGGCGCGATTGCCGCTCAAGCCCCGCACGGCGTTGATCTGCGGGGCGGGTCCGCTGCGCGGGCGCGACCTGCAATTGACGCACGGCCTGCGTCAATATTTGAGCGGCGCGGCGCTGGCGCAGGCGCTCGACGTCGAACAAGGACTGCTGCTCAACGATTTCGAGGCTTTGGCCTTGAGCCTGCCGGCGCTGACGCCGAAGGATCTGCGTCCGATCGGACAGGCCGGGACGCAAGCGGGGACGAAAATCGTTCTTGGTCCGGGTACGGGTCTAGGCGTCGCCGCGCTGATCTCGACCGACGGACGCTGGCGCGCCCTGCCGAGCGAGGCCGGCCATATCGCCTTTGCTCCCGCCGACGCGCGAGAAGCCGCGCTGTGGCCGCTGCTGGCGGTCGACGGCCGCGTTTCCGCCGAAAGGCTGCTGTCGGGCCAGGGCCTTTCGCGTCTTTTCGGCGCGCGAACCGGGACGCTCGACGCCCCCGAAGCCGCCGCGGTCGTCGAACGGGCTCAGGCCGATCCGGCCGGCGCGGAAGCGCAGGCGATACGCTGTTTCTGGCGGTTGATCGCGCGTTTTTCCGGCGACATCGCGCTCGCCTTTCTGGCGCGCGGCGGCGTTTATTTGGCCGGCGGCGTTTTGCCGCGCCTGACCGATTTTCTCGACGAGGCCGAATTTCGAACAAATTTCGAAGCCAAAGCGCCTCATCAGGCGTTGATGAGGGAAATTTCCTGCGCGCTGATCGTCGCGCCCGAACCCGCCCTCGCCGGTTTGGCGGCGCTGGCCGCCGCGCCGGCGCGATACGCCATCGACTTTGCCGAGCGCTGTTGGCGTCCGCCTGTCTCTGGCCTATGAAACGCTGAACATTTTTCTCAAACGGAGCACGCCATGGCTCACCCCCTCGCCCCGAACGGGCGCTTTCCCGTCGCCTCTGTCCTGCCCGAACCGCCCGAAGGCCTCACCGAGGCGATGATGGAAAATCTGGTGCGCGAATTTTACGGGCGCGCGCGGCTCGACCCGGAACTCGGCCCGATTTTCGAAGAGCGCCTGGCCGACCACTGGGAAGAGCATATCGCCAAACTGACCGACTTCTGGTCGCAGATCGGCCTGCGGAGCGGCCGCTACAGCGGACGTCCGTTGCCCGCGCATGCGATGATGGGGCTTGAGACGACGCATTTCTCCCGCTGGCTGGGACTGTTCGAAGCGACCGCGCGCGATGTGCTGGCGCCGGACGCCGCCGCATTCTTCATCGACCGCGCCCATCGCATCGCCGAAAGTTTTCAGATCGGGCTGAACATCGGCGACAAGGCGCTCGCCTTGCGCGCCGCTCAGGCGGAACGCGAATAAACGCATAAAGATTTCTTTATGTCTTTATTGATTTTGCCGAATTGGCCTGCTATGAACGCGGCCGATCCGTTTCGCCGCCAACAAGCCAGGACGCCATGACCCACCATTTCAACGACTACGCCATCGCCGACATCGGTCTGGCCGCGTGGGGCCGCAAGGAAATCGCCATCGCCGAGACGGAGATGCCCGGCCTGATGGCGACGCGCGCCGAATATGGCCCGTCGCAGCCGCTGAAAGGCGCGCGCGTCGCCGGTTCGCTGCATATGACCATCCAGACCGCCGTGCTGATCGAAACGCTGCAGGCGCTCGGCGCGGACGTGCGTTGGGCTTCCTGCAACATTTATTCGACGCAGGACCACGCGGCCGCCGCCATCGCCGCCGCGGGCGTTCCTGTCTTCGCGATCAAGGGCGAAAGCCTTGAGGATTATTGGGACTACACCCATCGCATCTTCGAATGGAACGACGGCGGCCAGCCGAACATGATTCTCGACGACGGCGGCGACGCCACTTTGCTGATCCATCTCGGCCTGCGCGCCGAACAAGGCGACGTCGCCTTCCTCGAAACCGCCTCGAACGAGGAAGAGGAAGTCCTCTACGCCGCCATCAAAAAGCGCCTGAAAGCCAATCCGGGCTGGTACGGCCGCAACGCCGCCGCCATCAAGGGCGTGACGGAGGAAACCACCACCGGCGTCCACCGGCTCTATATTATGGAGAAGGAAGGCAAGCTGCTGTGGCCGGCGATCAACGTCAATGATTCCGTGACCAAGTCGAAATTCGACAATCTTTACGGCTGCCGCGAGTCGCTGGTCGACGGCATCCGCCGCGGCACCGACGTGATGATGGCTGGCAAGGTCGCCATGATCGCCGGTTTCGGCGACGTCGGCAAAGGCTCGGCGGCTTCGTTGCGCAACGCCGGCTGTCGCGTCATCGTCTCGGAAATCGATCCGATCTGCGCTTTACAGGCGGCGATGGAAGGCTACGAAGTCGCCACGATGGAGGACGCCGCGCCGCGCGCCGATATTTTCGTCACCGCGACCGGCAATGTCGACGTCATCACGCTCGACCACATGCGCGCCATGAAAGATCGCGCCATCGTCTGCAACATCGGCCATTTCGATTCGGAAATTCAGGTCGCCAGCCTGCGCAATCTGCAATGGCACAACGTCAAGCCGCAGGTCGACGAGATCGAATTCCCCGACGGCAAGCGCATCATACTTCTGTCGGAAGGCCGTCTGGTCAATCTCGGCAACGCCACCGGCCATCCCTCCTTCGTGATGTCGGCTTCCTTCACCAACCAGACGCTGGCGCAGATCGAGCTTTGGACGAAGCAGGGCGAATACGGCAAAAAGGTCTTTACGCTGCCCAAGCGTCTCGACGAAAAGGTCGCCTCGCTGCATCTGCAGAAGATCGGCGTCAATCTGACCAAATTGACCGCCGAACAGGCGGCCTACCTGTCGATTCCGGTCGCCGGCCCGTTCAAGCCCGACCATTACCGCTACTGAAATCGCGCGCGTTTCCCGCCCGCCGCGGCCGAGTCAATTCGCCGCAGGCGAGCCGCCAGCTCAACATTTCCGCCCTCGCCACAAGCGAGGGCGGATTCATTTTGGTTTGGCGCTTTCTCAACTTTGCCGTGTCAGGCTAAATTGCACTGATTCGCCGCCAAGGCGGGGAGCGGAAATCGATTTTGGCCGCGGGGAGTGTCCATGCGCGCGCATCGGAGCCATGAGCGATCATATCCGGCGACGGACCTTCCGGCATGGCTCGGAAACAACGGCGTAAAGGCTCAATTCCCCGGCGTCGCGGCGCGCGGGCGCGGTCCGGCGTGTCTGGCCGCGACAAAATCAAGCGGAAACGCCACAATGGGTTGTTTCACCGCACGGTCTCGTCCAGCGAATCTTTCGGCGTTTTTCCGCGACGCCGCCGCCTGTGTTTCGACATGGGCGATCGCCGCGCCGAGCGGCGCGCAGGCGCAGGCGCTTTTGTCGTTTGAACGCGTCCACGATCAGCCGACCTTCGTCGGCCTGTCGCTTGGCGCGGGCCTGGTGGTCTTCTCCACAATCACGGCGCTATTGCACCTGACGTCCCGGAAACACTGGCGCAAGCGCGAAGCTCAGCTCATCGCCGCCAACGAAAAACTGCATCAGCAGGCCGAGCGGGCCAAAGCCTTTCTCGCGTCGGAAAAACAAATCGTCATCGTCTGGGACAGCGCCCATAGCGAACCGGAGATCGAAGGCGACGTCACCATCGTCCTCAATGCGCCGCTGCCGCGCCGCGTACTGGGCTTCGGCGCCTGGCTGACGGCGGAGCAGGCGCGCGATCTCGAACAATGCGTTGAAAGTCTGCGCGAACGCGGCGAAGGGTTCCGCAAGGGTTTGGTCAGCCACGCCGGCCGGCATCTGGAGGCCGAAGGGCGCGCCATCGGCGCCCGCGCGGTGTTGCGCATCCGCGATATTTCCGGCGATCGGCTCGAACTGGTTCGCCTGCGCGAGCGCCAAAGCGAACTTCAAGGCAAGTTCGACGCCTTGCGCACGCTCCTTGACGCGGCGCCCAATCCGGTCTGGATCAGGAACGCCGACAACAAGCTGACCTATGTCAATCAGGCCTATGCGCGCGCCGTCGACGCGCGCGATCCCAAAGACGCGCTGGCGAAGAATACTGAATTGCTCGACCGGCCTGAACGCGAAGCGGCGGCGAAAGCGCGTCAAGCCAAGGAAGTCTGGCGCGCGCGCATCCACGCCGTTGTGGCCGGCGAGCGCCGCCTGCTCGATGTCGTCGACGCGCCGCTGGCCAATGGCGGCGCCTCCATCGCCGCCGACCTGTCCGAGCTTGAAGCCTTGCGCGCCGAGCATTCACGGCAGATGCAATCGCATACAAGAACGCTCGATCAATTGGCGACCGGCGTCGCGATCTTCGACCGCTCGAAGAAACTGGTGTTTCATAATACCGCGTACCGTCAACTGTGGTCGCTCGACCAAAGCTTTCTGGACCAGAAGCCGACCGATTCGGAGGTGCTCGACCGTCTGCGCGCCGCCCGGGCCCTGCCCGAACAGGCCGATTACCGGGCCTGGAAACAGAGCCTTATGGCTTCATACCAATCGCTCGAGCCCTCGCAGCAGATCTGGCATCTACCGGGCGGACGCACCTTCCGCGTCAGCCTCGACCCGAACCCGCAAGGCGGCGTCACCTATCTGTTCGACGACGTCACCGAGCGCTTCAACCTTGAGTTGCAGTTCAATGCGCTGACGCGGGTCCAGAGCGAAACGCTCGACACCCTGCAGGAAGGCGTCGCCGTTTTCGGCGCCGACGGACGTATCAAATTTCACAACCCCGCCTTCGCCCGCATCTGGCGCCTTGAACTGGCGCAATTGGCCGACAAACCCCATCTCGACGCCGTGGCCCAGGCTTGCGCGCCTTTGTCGACGGAAGACAACATCTTCGACGAACTGCGCCCGGTCGTCGCCGGCCTACATGACGCGCGCCTGGGCTTCGGGCGGCAATTGACGCGCGCCGACGGTTCGATCGTCGATTGCGCCGCCGCGCCGCTGCCGGACGGATCGACGCTGTTGACCTTCACCGATGTGACCGACAGCGTCAGGGCCAAGCAATATCTCACCGCCTTCAACGAAAAGCTGTTGGCCGCCGAGCAATTGCGCGCCGATTTCGTCCACCACGTCTCTTACGAATTACGCTCGCCGCTGACCAATATCATCGGCTTCATCCAGTTGCTCGGCGACGGCAAGGTGGGCGAACTCAACGCCAAGCAGCGCGAATATATCGGTTACGTGCTGAAATCGTCCGCCGCGCTGCTCGCCATCATCAACGACATTCTCGATCTCGCCAGCATCGACCGCGAGTCGCTGGAATTGCAGTTGAGCGACGTCGATATCGCCAAGACGATCAAGGAGGCCGCCGAAGGCGTACAGGACCGACTCGCCGAATCGCAAATCGAATTGCGGGTCGTGGTGCTCGACGGCGTCGGCGCTTTCCGCGCCGACGGCAAACGCATCCGCCAGATCCTGTTCAACCTGTTGTCGAACGCCATCGGCTTTTCCGAACCGGGCCAGAGCGTAACGCTGGCCGCCATGCGACGCGGCGACGAGATCGTGTTTAAAGTCTCCGACCACGGCCGCGGCATTCCGCCCAACATCATCGAAAAAGTGTTCGAACGTTTCGAAACCAATACGATCGGCTCGCGCCATCGCGGCGTCGGTCTCGGCCTCTCTATCGTGCAATCGCTGGTCAAGCTGCATCACGGCAAGATCATCATCGACTCGGTCGAGGGCCAGGGCGCGACGGTCACCTGTATTTTTCCCGCCAACGGCGCAGCTCTGCAACAATCCGAAGATCCGGCCGCCGAATGAGCCAGGAAGGAAAGGGATGAAATGAGTCAACAGGCCAGGGACGCGATCTGGCGGGTCGAACTCAGCGACGAGAGCGCCACCGCCGCTCTGGCCGCCGAAATCGCCGAACTGGTTGGCGCCGACGACCTTGTCACGCTTTCGGGCGATCTCGGCGCGGGCAAGACGGCCTTCGCGCGCGCTTTGATCCGCCGCCTCGTCGGCGATCCGGAGCTTGAGGCGCCAAGCCCGACCTTCACGTTGATGCAGATTTATGACGGGGCCGCCTTTCCCATCGTCCACGCTGACCTTTATCGCATCAAAGAGCCGTCCGAATTAGCCGAACTCGGCTGGGACGAGGCCGCCGAAGGCGCGCTTGTGCTCGTGGAGTGGCCGGACCGCGCCGGGTCGTCGTTGACAGCCGACCGTCTCGACGTCGCCCTGTATAACGACAGCGAGCGCGGCGAAAATTTTCGTCGGGCCGAAATCACCGGGCATGGCGCGCTCGCCGCGCGGCTGGCGCGGTTTCGCGGAACGCGCGCCATTCTTGCCGCGGCCGGTTGGAGCGACGCGCAACGCCGACATATGCAGGGCGACGCCTCCAGCCGCAGCTACGAGCGCCTGACGCGCGCCAATGGCGAACACGCCATTTTGATGATCTCGCCGCCGCGGTCCGACGGTCCGCCGGTACGCGGCGGCAAGTCCTATAGCGCCGTCGCCCGCCTCGCCGAGACGATACGGCCCTTCGTCGCCATCGACCGCGCCTTGCGCGCCGAAGGCGTATCCGCGCCGGCAATCTATGCTGTCGATTTCGAAGGCGGCTTGGCGGTTCTCGAAGATCTGGGACAGGAAGGCGTCATCGATGCAAACGGCGTCGTTCCCGAACGCTATGGCGAAGCCGTCTGTCTGCTCGCCGACCTGCACGCCTGTTCGCTCGCCGATCAGGTTCCTGTCGAAGACGGCGTCTACCACATCCCGCCTTATGATTTCGACGCGCTCTCGATCGAACTCGAACTGCTGCTCGACTGGTACGCCCCGCACATCGCCAAGGCGCATCTGGGCTCGGGAGCGCGTGCGACTTTCCTCAATCTATGGCGAACGGCGCTGGCCGAAATCGTCGGCGCGCGGCCGACCTGGACGCTGCGCGACTTCCATTCGCCTAATCTTTTGTGGCTCGCGGAACGCGAGGGGCGAGCGCGCGTCGGCGTGATCGATTTCCAGGACTGCGTGATGGGCCACCCCGCCTATGACGTCGTATCGCTGTTGCAGGACGCGCGCGTCGACGTGGCCGACGACGTCGAACTGAAGCTGCTGGGCGCTTACGCGCGCGTGCGCAAACAAGCCGACCCCTCATTCGACATGGCCGCCTTCGCGCGCGCCTATGCGATCCTGGGAGCGCAGCGCGCGACAAAAATTCTCGGCATTTTCGCCCGCCTCGACAAACGCGACCGCAAGCCCGTCTATTTGTCACATATTCCGCGCATGAAAGCCTATCTCGCCAAGAACCTCGGCCATCCCGCGCTCACCGACTTGAAGATCTGGTATGAATCGTCGATGCCCGAGCTCTTTGTTTCGACTTCTCGCGATCTGGACGCCGCCACTTGAGCGACACGTTTTCGGACAAAACACACGCCGGCCCGGACATCGCCATGGTTTTCGCCGCGGGTCTTGGCACGCGCATGCGCCCGATCACCGACACGCTTCCCAAGCCCCTGGTCAAGATCGCCGGCAAGACCATGCTCGATCATATGCTCGATCGGCTGGACGAAGCGGGCGTCGCGCGCGCCATCGTCAACGTCCATTGGCTGGCCGGTCAGATCGAAGCGCACCTGCAAGGGCGCAACGCCCCACAGATTGTCATATCCGACGAGAGGGACAAGCTGCTCGATCAGGGCGGCGGCATAGCCAAGGTCATGCCCCAATTGGAAGGCAAGCCGTTCTACATCTGCAATACAGACGCGGTCTGGATCGAAGGGCCGCGCTCCAATATCGCGCGTTTGGCGCAGGCGTGGAATCCTGAAAAAATGGACGTTCTTCTGTTGGTGGCGGCGAGCGCCGCCAGCGTCGGCGTTGATTGGGAAGGCGATTTCGACCTCGACGCCGACGGGCGCCTGACAAAACGTCAGGAAGGCCTCATCGCCCCGTTCGTCTATGCCGGCGTCGGCATCATAAAATCCAGCCTGTTCGAAGGGCGGCCCGTGGAGCCCTTCCGCCTCGCCCCGTTCTTTTTCGAGGCGGCGCGGCAAAAACGCCTATTCGGCGTGCGGCTTGAGGGAAGATGGCTGCATGTCGGCTCGCCGCAGACGATCGAGGAGGCCGAACGCGCCTACGCCCGATCGGCGCTTTAGAACATGTTGCGAGAAAGCTGTCTGTTTTTTGGCGCCGACCGTGCGGTTGAATTATTTGTGACGTCATACGCTTTTTTTCAGCGGCGGCGCGTCGCGGCGACTAAAGTTCTTCAGCCGACGCCAGCAATCGCCATTTTCAATTGAACCGGATCGTGACGACAGAACATTCCAGCGCGCCCGCTTCTTCACCCGCTTCGCCGCGGCGGCCGGCGCGCGTTTTTTCCATCGAGCCCGGCGCGCCGTTTCTGGCGACGTTCGCGCAAAGTCTGCTCGACGGCGACATCATCCCTTCGTTCGGGTGCGGTTGCGAACCCTTCGAGCTGGCGCGCGCCAAAATCTATGTTCCAACCCGCCGCGCGGCGCGCGCGCTAGCCGGCGAAATCGCGGCGCGGACGGACGGGCGCTCGACCTTGCTGCCGGCCATCCTGCCGCTCGGCGCGCTCGATGCGCAAGAAGCCGAGT
Organism: uncultured Alphaproteobacteria bacterium; assembly: GCA_963736175.1. Lineage (GTDB taxonomy): Bacteria > Pseudomonadota > Alphaproteobacteria > Rhizobiales > Beijerinckiaceae > Rhodoblastus. The sequence continues at coordinate 245,771 of CAVTNU010000005.1, forward strand.
TTGGATTCGCCGCCGCCCCTCTCGACGACCCATTGGCGGAGGAAACGCCGCGCGCCGCCGAAGACATCGAGCGACGGATGATCCTTTGCGAGTTGGCTCTCGCCTGGGCGCGCCAGCTTAAACAGGCCATCGTCACGATCGACGCTGACGGCGGCGTCCATCACGCGCCCGAATCCCTTCTGGTCGCGGCCACTCCCGCCGACGCTTGGCGGCTGGCCGGCGACATGACGGCCCTGATCGACGAAATGATCGTCGAAAATGTCGGATGGCGCGGCCTCGACGAGCTGGGCGCGGGCGAGTTCGACGATTATTGGCGCATCACCTTACGCTTTCTCGATATCGCCATCAGCGCATGGCCGGCGATTCAGAAGGCGCGCGGCTTTGTCGACGCGGCGCGACGCAGACAAATCATGATCGAACGCGCGATCAATTCTATCGCCAGGGAAAACGCGCCGGTTATGGCCATCGGCTCGACCGGTTCGCACAAGGCGACCGCCGACCTACTGGCCGCCATCGCGCGCGCGCCGAAAGGCGCTGTGGTCCTGCCCGGCCTTGACCAGAGGCTCGATCCCGCCTCCTTCGCCCTGATCGGCGCGACGGGCGAGGCCTGCGCCACCCACCCTCAGGCCCTGCTGGCGAGGCTGATCAAACATATCGGCGTCGAGCGCGAGGACGTCCGTCCGCTGGGCGCGACGCACGCCCCGTTGCGGGCGCGCGCGACCTTTGTTTCCGAGGCTTTCCGCCCCGCCGAAACAACGCAGCTCTGGCGATCGTGGCGCGAACGACAGAGCGCGGAAGCGCTGCATCAATCGCTCGCGGGCGTCGCCCTGATCGAAGCGGAAGAGGAGCGCGAGGAGGCGCTCGCGCTCGCCATCGTCCTGCGTGAGGCGTTGGAGACGCCCGGGCGCACCGCCGCCTTGATCACGCCTGACCGCGCCCTCGCGGAGCGCGTGCGGCTTGAACTGGGGCGTTGGGGCGTCGTGATCGACGATTCAGGCGGCGCGCCGCTGGCGGCCTCGCGCGCCGGCGCGCTGGCGCGGCTGGCCTTGCTGGCGCTGTCGGGCGACAACGTTGACTGCGCCGCCTTGCTCGCCCATCCCGACGTCGCGCGCGGGCTCGGCGACGCGCGTCAAAATATCGTTGAATTGCTGGAAATCGGCGTGTTGCGGTCGGGCCTGTTCGCCGCTGACCGGACGCTTGCCGGACGAATCGAACAAGCGCGCAGCGGCGCCGCGGACAAACGCGCCCACCCGGCCCAGAAAGCGCTCGCGCCTGACGATTGGGCGGCCATCGCGCGCGCCGCGCGAACGCTCGATGAAGCCTTCGCGCCATTGCGGCGTTTGGGCTCCGCCGGCCTCGGCGCCTGGATCGACGCGCATATGCAAGCTCTGAGCGCGCTCGCAGGCCGCGATACTGGCGCATTCCCCGGCGACGACGGCGAGGAGCTGGCGCTGCTGTTCGCGCAATTGCGCGCCTGCGCCAACGAAACGATGACGTTCGACGCGGCGAGCTACCGCGATTTCTTTGACGTTCTTGTCGCCGAACACGTTGTGCGCGGTCAAACGCAAGCTCATCCGCGCCTGAAAATTCTCGGTTTGCTCGAAGCGCGCCTAATGAGCGCCGATCTTGTCGCGCTGGCCGGACTCGATGAAAACGTCTGGCCGCCGCAGGCGCAAAACGACTGTTTTCTCAACCGGCCGATGCGCGTGGCGCTTGGCTTGTCCTCGCCGGAGCGGCGGCTTGGCCAGACCGCGCATGATTTCACGCAAAGCCTCGGCGCGGCGCGGGTCGTCCTGTCACGGGCGAAGAAGCGGGGCGGTTCGCCGACGGTTGCTTCGCGCTTCCTGCTGCGCATGGCGGCGCTCGCCGGGAAAGACGTCTGGCGGCACGTCGGCGCGCGCGGCGACCGGTGGCTCGAACTTGCCCGCGAAATCGACCGGCCGGAGCGCGAGACGCCGATCAAGCGCCCGAGGCCGATCCCCGCTCTGAGTTTGCGTCCGGACAAGCTCTCGGTCACGCGCATCGAAATGCTCAGGCGCGATCCCTACGCCGTCTACGCCGAATATATCCTGAAACTCGCCGTCCTGCCGCCGCTCGACGCGCCGCTCGGCCTGCGCGAGATCGGCGTCGGCCTGCACGCGGCGCTCGACGAATTTGCGCGCTCCTGCCCGACCGGGCCGTTGCCGGCGGACGCCAGGGCGCGGATCGTCGCGCTGGCGCGACAAAAACTTACCGCCTTCGCGGACGACCCGACGTTCCAAGCCTTCCGCTGGCCGCGCCTGCTGCGCGGCATTGACGACTATCTCGATTTCGAGACGCGGCGGCGCCCATTTATCAAGCGCCTCATTCTGGAAACGCGCGGGCGCCTGCCGATCCCTTTGGCCGACGGTTCGATATTCCACCTCACCGCTCAGGCCGACCGCATCGAACTCCTCGATGACGGAACCGCCGTTCTCGTCGATTACAAGACCGGCGCGCCGCCAACCAACGCGCAAGTGCGCGCCGGCTTTTCCCCGCAATTGACGCTTGAGGCGACCATGGCGGAGCGCGGCGCGTTCGCCGACGTCCCGGCGACTCCGGTCAGGACGGCCTTTTACCTGGGCCTTGGCGGCGGCTCGGACGGCGGCGAACGCGAATTGGCGTGGAAGGACGAATCGTTCGAAAGCGTCGTCGCCCGCCATTTCGCCGATCTGAAAGACCTGCTCGATCAGTTCCGCGACCCGACGAGCTTTTATCCGCCGCGTCCATTCCCGCAATTCGCCGCGAAATATAACGATTACGACCATCTGGCGCGCACGCGCGAATGGTCGGCGACAGGCGGCCTCGGCTCGGGCGAGGACGCATGAAAGCGCGCGCGGACATTCCGCAACAGACGCTGGAGCGACAAAGGCGCGCCTCCGATCCCGGCGCCTCGGCCTGGGTGTCGGCCAACGCCGGCTCCGGCAAGACCCATGTGCTGACGCAGCGCGTCTTGCGGCTGCTCTATGAGGAAGCCTGCGCGCCCTCGCGCATTCTCTGCCTGACCTTCACCAAGGCGGCGGCGGCCAACATGAACGCGCGCATCTTCAATACGCTGGCCGAATGGGTCAGCCTGGACGACAGCGCGCTGGCCAAAGCGATCATCGCGACAGGCGCGCCCGCGCCGGCCGACGCGGGCGCGCTCGACTTTGCCCGCCGTCTGTTCGCGCGCGCCGTGGAAACGCCCGGCGGCTTGAAAATTCAGACCCTTCACGCCTTTTGCGAAAGTTTGCTGCACGCCGCGCCGTTTGAAGCCAATGTGGCGGCGGGATTCCGAGTCATCGAAGAAACGGCGCAGACGCAGGCGATTGAACGCGCCAAGACCGAGGCGCTGAACCTTGCCGCTGGGAACGACCGACTGGCGGCTGCGTTGACCCGCGTCGCGGACGACGCCGGCCTCACATTCGAGTCACTGCTGCGCGACGCCTTGGGGCGACGCAGGTTGTTTCGCGCCGGCGCCACGCCGCAAGCCGGCGACAGCCTGCGCAAGACGCTCGGCCTTTCGCCGCAAGACACGCCTGAACATGTTGCGCAGACCATGCTGGAAGCAGGCGTCGCGCCGGAACGCTGGCCGGAGATCGCCGCTTTTCTGCAAACCGGGACGGCGAGCGACGGCAAGAGAGGCGCCCAGCTCCTGCAGGCCTATGGCCATTGGCGCGCCAAGCGGGCGCGCCAGGCGCTCGACGATTACGCCAGACTGTTCTTCACCGAGCAGGGCGCGCCGGCTAGAAATGTGTTGAACGCCGGCCTTGGCAAGGCGCGGCCCGATCTCAAGCTTGAACTGGAGAAGGAGCAGGTCCGTCTCGCGGCCTTGCGCGACAAGCTGGCGAGCGCCGAAACCGCGGAACGCACGCAGGCGCTGAACGTGCTGCTCAACGCCATTCTCGATCGATACGAGACGATCAAGGCGGAGCGCCAATGGCTCGATTTCGACGATCTGATCGAACGCGCGCGCGCGCTCCTCACGCGCTCCTCGGCGCGCTGGGTGCTTTACAAGCTCGACGCCGGCATCGATCACATTCTTGTCGACGAGGCGCAGGACACCAGCGCCGCGCAATGGGAAATCCTGCGGATGATCGCCGAGGATTTTTTCGCCGGCGAGGGTCAAAGCCAGCGACTGCGCTCGTTCTTCGCCGTGGGCGACGAGAAGCAGTCGATCTTTTCGTTTCAAGGCGCCGAGCCGGCGCTGTTCGCGAAAATGCAACGCTATTTCGCCGACCGGGCGCGCGCGGCCGAACGCGCCTTCGCTCCGATCGAATTGCACCTGTCGTTCCGCTCCGCCCCCAGCGTGCTGGCGGCGGTCGATCGGGTCTTTTCGATCCCAGCTCATTTTCACGGCCTGTCGGCGCAAGCCGATCACGTCGGCACGGCGCATCAGGCGCTCAAGCTGGACGCGCCGGGATTCGTCGAAATTTGGGACCTCATCGCTCCCTCGGCCAAACCGGAGTCGCGCGACTGGCGCCTGCCGCTCGACTTTCAGGACGCCGACGATCCGCCGGTCGCCGAGTCCAAACGTATCGCGCGGGAAATCGCCCGTTGGCTGAAGCCGGGCTCGACCGAGCGCGTCATGGACAAAGAAGGCGTCGCGCGCGCGATCGAGCCCGCCGACATCATGATTCTGGTGCGCCGGCGCGACGCCTTTTTCGAAGCCATGATCCGGGCCTTGAAAGAAAATGGCGTGCCGGTCGCCGGCGCCGATCGGTTGACGCTCAACGAACATATCGCCGCCCTCGATCTGCTCGCTATCGGCAAGGCGGCGCTGTTGCCGCAGGACGATCTGACTCTGGCGGTCGTGCTGAAATCGCCTTTGTTCGGCTTCGACGACGACGATCTTCTGGCCCTGGCGCCGCGGCGCGACGCCTCGTTATGGTCGGCGCTGGAAAAGGCGGCCGCGCCGCGTTTACGCGCCGCGTTCGAACGACTGCTGATGTTGCGGACGATGGCGCGCAAACTGTCGCCCTTCGCCTTCTATGCGCAAATTCTGGGCGCGCAGGGCGGGCGCAAGGCGTTCCTGGCCCGGCTCGGGCCGGAAGCGGGCGACGTCATCGATGAATTTCTCAATCTGGCTCTGGCGCATGAACGCGCCCGCGCGCCGGCGCTGGCCGCTTTCATCGCCGAAGTCGAGGCGCTCAAGGTTTCGATCAAGCGCGACATGGAAGCCGCCGGCGCGGCCGTAAGGGTCATGACCGTCCACGCCGCCAAGGGGCTGGAGGCGAAAATCGTGTTTTTGCCGGACGTCTGCGGCGCGCCGCAGGGACGGCACGATCCCAAATTATTCGCGCTCGACGCGCCATTCGGCGAAGACGTGCTGGTCTGGTCGCCGCGCGCCGTCCTCGACTGCGAAAAGGTGGCGCAAGCCCGCGCCCTGAACCGCCATGAACAGGAGAACGAATATCGTCGCCTGCTCTATGTCGCCATGACGCGCGCCGAGGAGCGGCTTTATATTGGCGGCTATCGCGGCAAAAATGAACCGCCCGCCCATTGCTGGCGCGCCATGATCGATGCGGCGCTGGCTCCAGGGGCGAGCAAACATCCAGCGCCCTGGGGAGGCGACGATCAGGTGCGGCGCTTTGGCGTCACGACGACGGAGGCCGGCCCCGCCGCGACGCCGGCTTTGACGACATCAGCGCCGGCGCCTGACTGGCTCTTTGCCCAAGCCCGTCCCGAAGCCCCGCCACGGCCGCCAATAGCGCCTTCCAATGCGCTCGACGGCGCGGAGGACAGGTCGACGCGTGAAACGCCAAGCCTGTCGCCTGTACGGGCGCGGGCGTTGATCGAAGGGCGCGCGATCCACGTCCTGCTGCAACGCCTGCCGGCCTTGCCGATCGAAAAGCGGCGGGCCGCGGGCGAGGCCTATCTGGTCGCCCAGGGTCTCGATCCGGACCAGGCGAAATTGGCCGGCGAACAGGCGCTGGCGATTGTCGAGGACGCGCGCCTTGCCGATCTGTTCGGTGAAAATTCTCTCGCCGAAGCCGCCATCGCCGGGACGTTGACGCGCGCCAACGGCGAAACGATCCAGATCGCCGGACAGATCGACCGGCTGGCGCGAACGCCGGATGGCGTCCTGATCGGAGAATTCAAAACCGGCGCGAGGCCGGACGAAGGATTGGCGCCGGCGTCCTATTTGCGCCAGCTTGCGCTCTATCGCGCCGTCGTCGCGCAGATCTTTCCGAACCAGACGATCCGCTGTTTCCTGGTCTGGACGCGCGGGCCGCGCGTTGACGAAATCGACAGCCTGAGGCTCGACGGCGCGCTTGCCGAAGTCTTGAACGCGACGGAGTTGGCCTGAAAAGCGCCCTGGCCTTGCCGTGAGTTAAGGGCCGCCGCGTTGATCGTCTTCGTCCCTTTGTAACTTCACATCTGCCGCTTCGGCTATAATAGGCGTCGCGGTGGCAGGCGAGAGGCCGAAATCCCTTAGAGTCTGTCCGCGAAGTTTAAGAGCTTAAACATAGCTTTCGCATCATCAAGCGGATTGACGCGAGGCGGATGAACGCCAAGGCGTTTCGCGTCAGGTTTTCGAAGTCCTTCGCCAATCTGCGGCATCTTCCGAGCCAGGCGAAGGTTCGCTCGACCACCCATCTGCGCGGGAGGACCTCGAAACCCTGCGCCTGATCGGAGCGCTTGACGATCTCGGTGACCAGGAGCGGCAAAATCTTCTTTTGCGCCGCCCGGAACTTTGGGCCTTGATAGCCGCCGTCGGCGAAGAGTTTGCGCAGGAATGGGTGCAGTCCGAACATTGTCGCCAACACCAATTTGCCGCCGTCGCGGTCCTGAATATCGGCGGGATGAACAATCGCGTGCAGCAGCAATCCTAAAGTGTCGACGAGGATATGGCGCTTCTTGCCCTTGATCTTTTTCCCCGCGTCGTAGCCATTCGGATCGATGCAGCGCCCCCTTTTTCGGCGCTTTTGACGCTCTGGCTGTCGATCACGCAAGCTGTCGGGCTGGCTTCGCGCCCCATCGCCTCGCGACACTTCACATAGAGTGCGTGGTGGATGCGATCGAGCGTGCCGTTCCACGTCCACAGATCGAAATAATCGAACAGCGTGCTGCGCGGCGGCAAATCCTTCGGCACGTATCGCCATTGGCAGCCCGTGCTCAGCACGTACATCAGGCCGTTGACGACTTCACGCACATCGACGGTGCGCTTGCGCCCGCCGCGCTTGGCCGGCGGTATCAACGACGCGATATGCTCCCATTCGGCGTCGGTCAGGTCGCTGGGATAACGCAACTTGTCGCGGTTATATTGCGCGCGGTTCTCGCTCGTCCACATCGGCAGCCCCTCCAGAATCAGGCTACCTTCCATGAATCACATCCGACTCATGCGATTCAACTTCTTTTCGGACGGACACTTAGGGACGCCAAGCCCGTGGGAGAGCGTGGCTCTTCGCCTGCCGTTCCATCGAACCCGAACAGTCGCTTGGGCCGCCTGCGAAGCCCGCTTGCGCAAGGATGGGATAAGATGGACGCCATCGTTGTCGGTATCGACGTTTCGAAGAACCAGTTGGATGTGCATGTTCGTGGACCGGGCGACAGCTTCGTCGTTCCGCGCGACGCCGAAGGCCTGGCCGCTCTGATCGAGCGCCTGCGCCCGTTCGCGCCGCAAGCCATTGGGTTGGAGGCGACCGGAGGTTTCGAGACCTTTGTCGCCGCTGGACTGGCGAGCGCCGGCCTGTCGGTCGTCGTGGTCAATCCGGCGCAAGTGCGCGCCTTCGCCAACGCGCTCGGCAAAAGAGCCAAGACCGATCCAATCGACGCCTCGGTCATCGCCCATTTTGTCGAGGCGACATCGCCCGAAATCAGACCCTTGCGCGACGAAGAGACGCGGCTTCTCGCAGATCTTGTCGCCAGACGCCGGCAGATCGTGGCGATGATCGTCGCCGAACGGCAGCGTGAAAAACACGCGCCCGCCCGCGTCAAGAAAAGCATCCTGCGTCTTTTGAAAGCCCTGCAACGCGAACTCGACAGCCTCGACGGCGATATCGACCAGGCGGTGCGAGGCTCGCCGGTCTGGCGCGCAAAGGAAGACCTGCTCGCTTCCGTGCCGGGGATCGGACCAACCATCGCCCGAACCTTGCTCGCCCAATTGCCGGAGCTCGGAACGCTCGACCGACGCAAGATCGCCGCGCTCGTCGGACTTGCGCCCTGGACGCGTCAGTCCGGCCAATGGCGCGGCAAAAGCTTCATCGGCGGCGGAAGAAGCAGCGTGCGCGCCGCCCTATTCATGGGAGCCATGGTCGCCGCGCGCCACAATCCCGTGCTCAAGGCCTTCCGCGACAAGCTCGTCGCCGCCGGTAAGTCAAAGCTCGTCGCTATCGTCGCAACAGCGAGAAAACTCCTCGTCATCCTCAACGCCATCGTCAGGGACGCAAAGCCATGGCACGCTCAAAACGCTTGACTGAAAAGACAGTCGCTCTCCCTGTTCTTACGGGAATTACGGTGACAGGAATTACGGTGGAATTACGGTGACAGGACCGTCTTTACCTGCTATCTTTCTAAAAGGTAAAGACGGTCCTGTCACCGTAATTCCTGTCACCGTAATTCCGACATGCATCAGCGCGTCGTGTAGACAGAAGGGATGGTGCCATGGGTGGGTAGGCTGGTGGCGCACCCGGTTGGCGGCCAGTCGTTTTCCTGTCTGTCGCTTTGGGTGGTGTCTCACTCCCCTTGCTGATGGCGGATTTCCATCATGATAATCATGTTTCTGAGACCTTCGTCGGAAAGTGTTTTTGCGGCTGGGCCAGCGCTTCGAAGAAACGCAATGATCTCACTTGGAGGAACTGCGTCTTTATAAACCTGGCAAATGCGCGCCATGAGATCGACGGTCCCATACCATCGATCGGGTTGGTTATATTGCCCGCGTAGCCGGACGATTTCCAAAAGCGTGGCGATTGAATTTTGTAAATCGCCGGTGCCACAATGTCCAAAACTGAGGACAACCGCACCTTTTTCGAAAGTGCGAATATCCTTTATTCGTATGCCTTCAAGAATTATTGAAGCTTTCTGGCAAAAGCGCGCTGTTTCCGCCCAACTGAAAACGGGAATTACGGTGACAGCCGCCAAAATCCCCAATTAGATCAAATGATGCGGCTTGGGCTTGTGTCCTTTCCTGCCCGGAGTTCGGTTACAGGAGACGAATTGCGCCCAGTTCTCTCGTGTTCTACTTGAAATTTCCGGGCTGGCGCAATTCGATCCAGCAACCGAATTCCTGCGTTGCGGCCGTTACAACTCCCGCCATCTCGACGCCGCAAGATCGTCGATCGCCTTGGCGGCGACCCAATCGCCCGTCGTTCCATCACGGCGGTGTTCCTTCTTCCAGAACGGCGCGGCGGTCTTCAGATAATCCATCAGGAATTCGGCGGCGGCGAAAGCGTCCGCCCGATGCGAGGCGGCGGTCGCCGCCATGACGATGGTCTCGCCAGGCTTGACCAGGCCGAACCGGTGGATGACGAGCACGCCCTGCAAGGGCCAGCGCCGTTCGGCGTCCCGCGCCGCGCGGCTGATCTCGTCCTCGGCCATGCCGGGAAAATGCTCGATTTCGAGCGCCTCCAGGGTTCCACCCTCGTCACGGCAGAGGCCGGCGAAAGTCACCAGCGCGCCGATGTCGCGGCGTCCCTGCGTCAGGACTTCAACTTCGCGCGCCGGTTCGAACGGCTCGGTCTGCACGCGCACGATGCGGACATTCGCCGTTTCGACCAAACTAACCCCCCGTCATCGGCGGGAAAAACGCCGCCTCGACAGCGCCGGCGATCGGCGCGTCATGTTTGACATGATGCTTGTCGAGCGCGACGCGTATCAGGCCAGGCCGCTCGAAGGCGTGAGCGTGGCCCTCGCCGCGTCCGGCCAGCCAGACGATCAGGTCGGCGACCGTGCCGACCTCGGCCGGCGGGGAAATCTCTTCCCGCGCCAGACCGACGCGTTCGCGCACCCAGGCGAAATACAGGATCCTCATTCCTCGATCACATGTTTGAAGCTGGCGCGCATATAGTCCCAGCCCGTGTAAAGCGTCAGCAGCGCGGATATCCACAACAGCGTCAGACCGATAACGATCGTGCCCGGCAATAGAACCTCACCCGCCCGTCCGGCGATGAGAAAGCCGAGCGCGATCAACTGCGCCGTCGTCTTCCATTTCGCGACGCTGGAGACTGGCACCGAGACCTTCAATTCGGCCAGATATTCGCGCAAGCCGGAAACCAGAATTTCGCGGCACAGAATTACGATGGCGGCCCAAAGCGACCAGCTATGGATGGTCTGATCGGCGACCAGCGCCAGCAACACGGCCGCCACCAGCAACTTGTCGGCGATCGGGTCGAGCATCCGCCCGAGCGATGATTGCTGCTCCCAGGCGCGGGCGAGGTAACCGTCGAAGAAATCGGTCACCGCCGCCAGGGTAAACAGGCCGAGCGCCGTCCAGCGCAACCAATATTCATCAGGCCAAAAGAGGCATGCGACCACCATCGGTACGATCAGAACGCGGCCGAAGGTCAGGAGATTCGGCAGGTTGAAGCTGCGGCGAGAGCCGCTTTTGGAAAAGCTGAAGACCATCGCCGGAGGGAACAGCTTTCCGCTTCCGACGTCAATAGAGCGCGCCCGCAAAGGCAAAAAATCAACGTTTTTCGTGGAAATGGTCGTAAACGAGCCTCGCCACGGCGGCGCTGACGCCCGGCGTTTTCTCCAGATCGCCGAGCGAGGCCATGGCGATCGCCTTGGCTGTGCCGAAAGCGTTGAGCAGCGCCCGCTTGCGCGCCGGGCCGACGCCGGCGATCTCGTCGAGCGGATTCTTGACGAAATCCTTCTTGCGTCTGGCGCGATGCGCGCCGATGGCGAAGCGATGCGCCTCGTCGCGCAAGCGTTGGACGAAATAGAGCGCGGGATCGCGCGGCGGCAATCTGAACGGCTCGCGCCCCTCGACGAAGAAGGTCTCGCGGCCGGCGTTGCGGTCGACGCCTTTGGCGATGGAGGCGACGGCGACCCCTTCGACGCCGAGATCGCTCAAAATCTTGCGCGCGACGTCGAACTGACCGCGACCGCCGTCGATCAGAATCAGATCCGGCCGCGCCGGAAAAGCCGAGGCGTCGGGCGCGTTTTCGCCTTCCTCGCCTTCGCCTTTCAGCAACCGGGAGAAGCGACGCGACAGGACTTCCGCCATCATGGCGTAATCGTCGCCCGGCTTGATGTCGCTCTTGATGTTGAAGGTGCGGTAATGGGTTTTCATGAAGCCGTCCGGCCCCGCCACGACCATCGCGCCGATGGCGTTGGTCCCCATGATGTGGGAATTGTCATAGACTTCGACGCGTCGCGGCGCGCGCGCCAGACCAAAGGCTTCGCCGAGCGATTGCAGCAACCTTATCTGGCTCGCCGTGTCGGCCAGGCGGCGGCCTAATGTTTCCTTGGCGTTGTTGGCGGCGTAATCGACAAGTTCGCGCTTTTCCCCGCGTTGCGGCGCGGCGATCTCGACACGGCCGCCGGCCCGTTCGCTCAACGCCTTGGCCAGAATATCGGCCTCGTCGATGTCGTGCGACAGCAGGATCAGGCGCGGCGCGGGCCGCTCGGCGTAAAATTGCGCGACAAAGGCGCCAAGCACTTCGGCGATCGGCAGCGACCGGTCAGCGCGCGGAAAATAGGCGCGATTGCCCCAGTTTTGATAGGCGCGAAAGAAAAACGCCTCGATGCAGAATTGCCCCGCCTCCTCATGCGCGGCGAACACGTCGGCCTCCTCGACCGAGTGCGGATTGATCCCCTGCTGGCCCTGAATGGCCGAAAGCGCCGCTATTCGATCGCGCAGCCGGGCGGCGCGCTCGAATTCGAGACGCTGCGCCGCCTCGCCCATCTCCTGCGCCAGATGTTCGCGCACCGCGCGCGATTTACCGGTGAGAAAGGCGCGCGCTTCCAGCGTCAGCTCGGCGTAGTCCAGCGACGAAATCTCGCCGGTGCAGGGCGCCGAACACCGCTTGATCTGAAACAGCAGACAGGGTCGAGACCGGTTGTCGAAATAGCTGTCCGAGCAGGACCGCAGCAAGAAGGCGCGCTGTAAGGCGTTGAGCGTGCGATTGACCGCGCCGACCGAGGCGAAGGGGCCGAAATAGTCGCCCTTGCGCGAACGCGCGCCGCGATGTTTGACGATCTGCGCGGCGCGCTCGTCCTGTGTCAACAGGATGTAAGGAAAGCTCTTGTCGTCGCGCATCAGCACGTTAAAGCGCGGTTTGAGTTGTTTGATGAGGTTGGCTTCCAGCAGCAAGGCCTCGGTCTCGGTGTGGGTCGAGACGAAAACCATCGAAGCCGTGAGCGCGATCATCCGGGCGATGCGATTGGTGTGGCCGAAGCCGCGCATATAGGAGGCGACGCGCTTGCGCACACTTTTCGCCTTGCCGACATAGAGCACTTCGCCGTCGACGCCCGCCATGCGGTAGACGCCCGGCCCGCGCGGCGCGTTGCGCCAATGGGCGCGGATGACGTCGACGCCGCGTTGCAGACTTTCGGGCGCGGCCTCATCCTCGGCGCCGGCGTCATCTTCGACGAAGGCGAGCAAATCGGCCTCATCCGCCTCGAAATCATCCGACTCGGGCGGGGCGTCGACACTGCTGCTCTTTTTGCCGTTCATCGACCTGATTTAGGGTTTTCCAGCGTCCAAGGCAAAGCGGCGAACCATCAATTCGGCGTTGCAGCCTCGATCAGCTCAAGAAACGGCGCCGGCGCCACCGCCATTGGCGGCGCGAACGGATTGCTTTGCGCCAGAACGATGGCGGCCATCGGCGCCGCCGCAATGGCGAACAACGCGACGGCGAACGCCGCCGCGCGCGGCGCGCCGATATGGGCGGCGGCCACCGAGATCATGGTCGCCAACCCGAGAAGGGCCATGCCCAACCATTTCAGCGGATTGATATGGGTCTGGCTCAGCGCCAGGCGCATCTGACGGTTTTCGCGCGCTTCGACGCCCTGGCCGAGCATGATGGCGCTGAGGGAAGCGCCAACGGCGTCCTCGATCGGCCGCGCGGCGAGAAGCGACAAAAGCGCGTCCGCCGTCCGCGCGGCTTCCGGGCTCGCCGTACGACCCGCCAGCAGCGGCCACTCCGCCGCGGCCGACCGAGCGTAATCGATCAACACGCCGCGCAAACGCGCCTGTTCCGGATCGGGCAGCTTTTGCGCGAATATTTGCAGGTTGCGCAAGGCGTCGGCCTCGCGCCGCACCCCGTCCAAAGCCCGTTCGTGCGCGCTCCAGGCGTCGTTGGCGATAAATGCCAAGGTGAGGCCGAACAAAACGCCGATAACATTGATGAACGGCGGAACAATTCCCTGCGCGGCGGCGATCGCCTCCGCCCATCGCGGCCGGCGCATCGACCAAAACAAAACCTGCGCGGCGACGAATGTGCCGATCAACGCCGTCGCGGCGTAAAAATGTTGGTCGTAAGCAACAAATTCGCGCAAGCCTATCCCGTCGAAACTCATCGTTAACGTCCTGTTCCCCGTCTCCCGACGCTTGAAGCCGGCCGTCCGCCGACGCCAGGCCACCCCAGCCAAGCCAGAAAGACTCGCATTTTCAATCTCTTGAAAATGTGTATAAGCCAGTTTGCCGCTCGACGCGTCTTGTCGTCGCCTCGAATCGAACCAGTTAAGAAGCTTAACATCATTACCGCATCGACGAGGACGCGCGGCGAGCCACTGGACCGGCGCGGCGAATGCGGTTAAGCAATTGTAAATTTTCGCGGCGGAGGCGTACGGACTTTGATGACATTGGCCCGATCAAGCGCGCCGCGCGCCGCCAAGATATTGGCTGCGTTCGCTCTGGCTCCCTTGCTCGCCGGTTGCGTTGAAACCGTCGCCGAACTCAGCGCCGCCGACGCGCCGCACGCCGGGATCATTCGGGCTTCCGGGCTCAGTCCGCGCCCTGCCGCCGTCGCCTTTACCGGCGTGGAAGGCGCGCCGGAGCAGGTTTCCGCCCGTTTTTCACAGATATTTATGGCTGAGGCGGTCAAGCGCGATGTCGCCCTCGCCGACGCCGCCAGCGCCCGCTACCTGGTGCGCGGCTATTTATCAACCTTCCCCAGCGACGGCGGCGCAACGATCACTTACGTTTGGGACGTCTATGACCGCGACAAGCACCGCGCCCAGAGGTTGAACGACGAGACCAGCGTGCGCGGCGACGGCGCCGATCCCTGGAGCCTCGTCAACGATCAGGTCATTGCCGTGCTGGCGACGCGCAGCGCCAACGACGTAGCCGCCTTCCTGTCCAATACGCCCGAGGCCATGGCGGCGCGCCAGCAAGAAAGCGCCCCGCCCCCGACCCAGGCGAATCAAACCGAGACCGCAGCGCCGCCCGCAGCGACGGAACCGGCGCCGCGCGCCGCCCTGAGCTATGCCGATACGCAATAAGCATTAACGCACATTTTCCGCGATTTTACGCTACACATTCATGACGCGCGTATTGTTCGCCCGTGAACCGCCTGCTAAGACGCCCAAAAATCAATCCAACAAAAAAGGCGAAGAGCGATGGCGGGCGCGATGAAAATTCTGGCGGGCAATTCCAACCGCCCGCTGACCGAGGCGATCGCCGCCTATCTCGGCATGCCGATGACGAAGTGCCAGGTCCGCCGTTTCGCGGATATGGAGATTTTCGTCGAAATTCAGGAAAATGTCCGCGGTCAGGACGCTTTCATCATTCAATCCACCTCATTTCCGGCCAACGACCACCTGATGGAAGTGCTCATCATGGCCGACGCCCTGCGCCGCGCCTCGGCGCGCCGCATCACCGCCGTGCTTCCCTATTTCGGCTACGCCCGGCAAGATCGCAAACCGGGTCCGCGCACGCCCATCTCCGCCAAGCTCGTGGCCAATCTGATCACCCGCGCCGGCGCCGACCGCGTGCTGACGGTTGATCTGCACGCCGGCCAGATTCAGGGCTTTTTCGACATTCCCGTCGACAATCTGTTCGCCGCTCCGGTGATGGTTCGCGACATCAAGGAAAAGCTCAACCTTTCCAATCTCATGGTCGTGTCGCCTGACGTCGGCGGCGTGGTGCGCGCACGCGCCTTGGCCAAGCGCATCGACGCGCCGTTGGCCATCGTCGACAAGCGCCGCGAACGCGCCGGCAAATCCGAAGTAATGAACATCATCGGCGACGTGAAAGGCAAAAGCTGCATTCTTGTCGACGACATCGTCGATTCGGGCGGCACCTTGTGCAACGCGGCCGACGCCCTGCTGCAGAAAGGCGCGCTCGCCGTCTACGCCTATATCACCCACGGCGTATTGTCGGGCGGCGCGGTGGCGCGCATCGCCGCCTCGCGGCTGAAGGAGCTGGTCGTCACCGACACGATCGCGCCAACCGAAGCAGTGCGCGTCGCCAATAATATCCGCGTGATCTCCATCGCCCCCCTGATCGGCGAGGCGATCGCCCGCACCGCCAAGGAAGAAAGCGTCTCCAGCCTGTTCGATTGACGCGGAAAGCCGTCAGCGCGACGGCGCCGACGAGCGCAGGGAAAGGTCGGAATAATTGCGGACCTGCGGCTTGCCGTCCTTGGCGACCAAATCGGCCAGCATAACCACGTCGCCTTGCCCGTTCCGCGCCAGATCGAGATTGATCGGCGCGGCTGTGGGTATGCGCGCCACAGCCAGTCGCATCCTGTTGCTGGACAGCGGCGGCAAGCTCGCAAGTGCGGTCTGCGCGTCGCCTTTTTCCGGCACGATATGGACGATGCTGAAGCCGCGCGCTTTCAATTCGGTCAGAAGGCGCGGCAGCATGGCGAGCGTGCGCGCGTGAATATCGTGCAGAAGCAGGATGCCGCCGCGCCGAGCCTCAAGCCGCGACAATGTCCGGCGCAGGACTTCGTCAGAGGAAATCCGCGTCCAGTCGTCGCCGACGACGTCGACGGAAAATGGAACCATGCCATGAGCGTCAAGAAAATGGTCAAGCCGCGCCGTCCGGCCAAAGCCCGGAAAGCGGAAAAAGGGTGAAAGTTCGGGGGACTGGGGACCAACGGCCTTGGCGGCGGCCAGAAGGCCGCCGACGATCTGATCCTCCGCGCCCTGCCTGATCACGTTCAAATAACGATGCGACCAGGTGTGGGTGCCGATCGTGTGATGTTCGGTCGCGATTTGCTGCAACAACCAGGGCGCGCGCGCCACCATTTCGCCGACGACAAAAAAAGTCGCCTGGACGCATTCCTTGCGCAGCGCCGCCAGAACGCCAGGCGTGCGTCTGATCGAGGGCCCGTCGTCGAAAGTAAGAACCACTTCCTTGGGCGCGAGTTCGAGCGTCTTGTCGTAACTGAGGGTTCCAATCCCACCCTCGTCGACCGGAACCGAGATCGTCCGAGCGACGCCCAAAACATCGGCGGCCGTCCCGCAATCAGCGGCCAACGCAAGCGAGGTCATCCAGCAAAGATGAAAAACCAAAAGGCCGATGAAACGCACTTTGCCCGCCCCACTCAACAAACAGCACGCCGATTAGACATTGAAAACACTAAAATAACTTTTACGCAATCGTTAAGCATTGGTAACTTTAACGGGCGCCGCCGGATGCGGCGTCCGCCTGTCTTATTGATTTCCCCGACCGCGAGACGGTCACACGGCCTCGAACGCCATGGCGATGCCCTGACCGACGCCGATGCACATGGTCGCCAACGCGCGTTTGCCGCCTCGCTGCTGCAACTCCATCGCCGCGCTCAGCGCCAGACGCGCGCCCGACATGCCCAGCGGATGGCCGATGGCGATCGCCCCGCCGTTGGGATTTACATGGTCGCTGTCGTCGGGCAGACCAAGCCCGCGCAAACAGGCAAGCGCCTGCGCGGCGAAGGCTTCGTTGAGTTCGACGATGTCGAAATCGCCGATCTTCAATCCGTTGCGCTGCATCAACCGCTGCGTCGCCGGAACCGGGCCGTAGCCCATGATGCGCGGGGCGACGCCCGCCGTCGCCAGTCCGACGATGCGCGCCAACGGCTTCAAGCCGTATTTTTCGACGCCGCGCTTTGACGCGACAAGCACGGCGGCGGCGCCGTCATTGACGCCCGAGGCGTTGCCGGCGGTGACCGTGCCGCCCGATTTGCGGAAGGGAGTCGGTAGGCTGGCGAGCTTCTCCAGCGTCGTCTGGCGCGGATGCTCGTCCTTGGCGACCAGCGTCACATTGCCTTTGCGATCCTTGATTTCGACCGGAGCGATCTCGCGCGCCAGACGGCCGTTGGCCTGCGCCGCGGCGGCGCGCGATTGGCTGCGCAAGGCGAAAGCGTCCTGGTCGGCGCGCGAAATGGCGAAATCCTGCGCGACGTTTTCCGCCGTCTCCGGCATCGAGTCCACGCCATATTGCGCCTTCATCGCCGGATTGACGAAGCGCCAGCCGATCGTCGTGTCGAAAATCTCCGCCTGACGCGAAAACGCCTCGGTCGCCTTACCCATGACGAAAGGCGCGCGCGACATCGACTCGACGCCGCCGGCGAGAACCACATCGACCTCGCCGGCGCGGATGGCGCGAGCGGCGACGCCGATGGCGTCAAGACCGGAGCCGCACAGGCGATTGATCGTCGCGGCCGGGACTTCCTGCGGCAGGCCGGCGAGCAGGACCGCCATGCGCGCGACATTGCGATTGTCTTCCCCCGCCTGATTGGCGCAGCCCATATAGACTTCCTCGATGGCCGCCGGCGCGAGCCCGGGCGCTTTGGCGAGCGCGGCCTTGATCGCATGGGCGAGCAGATCGTCAGGTCGAACGCCGGAGAGCGCGCCGCCATAACGGCCAACCGGCGTGCGCGCGCCTTCGCAAAGAAAAGCTTCGAACATAGGCGTTTCCTTCCCCGTTTTTTATTTGGGCCGCGCCGCCAGTAAATTCATCGCCCGCAGCGAGCAGACGATTTCTTCGTGCTGATTGATCGCCTCCAGTTGCGAGACGACCATGCCGCGATCCGGTTTTGAGCGCGACAATCTCGTCTCGACAACGGACACGCGTAAACGCAGCGCATCGCCCGGCCGCACCGGACGAAGCCAGCGCACTTCATCGACGCCGGGCGAGGCGCGGCTTGCGACATCGGATAGATAATGTCCGACAAAAAGCCGCATCATCAGGCCGATCGTCTGCCAGCCGCTGGCGATCAGCCCGTTAAACGGTCCGGCCGCGGCGGCGACGGGATCGGTATGGATGGTCTGAGGATCGTAGGCGCGGGCGAAGGCGAGAATTTCCGCCTCGTCAATGCCGATCGGGCCATATTCGTAAACCGAACCCGCAGTATAATCTTCAAAATAGCGATCTTCGATCGGCGTCGTGAAGGTCGAAAGACTCAAGCTTGGCTCCCTGATCCGTTTTGTCCCGCCGGCCGCCTTGGCCCGCCAATTATTTAGCCGACCGCTCCAGCAGAAACAGCGCCTGTTCGCCGAACAGGTTCCACACCCACCAGGGAACATTGACGCGCATCGGCGCGCCCGTGCGATCCATCGCCACGGCGCGCATAATACGCGCATCGCAGGCCCCGACCAGAGCGACGAAATCGCGGATCGAGCACAGATGGATGTTGGGCGTCTCATACCAGGCGTAGGAGAGATTTTCGGTGACGGGCATGCGACCGAACGCCGCCAGTTGCCAACGCACCCGCCAATGGCCGAAATTGGGAAAGGAGACGATCGCGCGAGCGCCGATCCGCAGCATCTGTTCGAGCACGCGCCGCGGGTTGCGCGTGGCCTGCAGGGTCTGCGACAAGATCACGTAATCGAAGGAATTGTCGGGATAATCGGCAAGGTCGATATCGGCGTCGCCCTGAATGACCGACAGGCCCCTAGCGACGCAACTATTGACGCCGTGCTGGGACAATTCGACGCCGCGCGCGTCCGCGCCTTTGCGTTCGGTGAGCAATTGCAGCAGCGCGCCGTCGCCGCAGCCAACGTCGAGCACGCGGGCGTTTGGCGCCACCATATCGGCGACGAGCAGCAGATCAATGCGCGTCGTCGCCGTTTGCGGGCGTTCGTTTGTTTCGATCTCGCTCATGTCCGCGCCGCCCCAACGACCGGAAGGCCGCGCGCCCTAGCCGCCCCGTTCAGAAAGCCGCGCGTGGTGGCGATGAAGTCGGGCTCCTCGAGCAGAAAAGCGTCATGGCCCTTGTCGGTTTCGATTTCGACGAAGGAGACAGAAGCGCCGCCGGCGTTGAGCGCGTGCACGATGGCGCGCGATTCCGCCGTCGTATAGAGCCAGTCGGAGGTGAAGGAGACGACGCAAAAGCGCGTCCTCGAATCCTTGAAGGCCAGCGCCAGCGAGCCGCCGTAGTCTTCGGCCAGATCGAAATAGTCGCAGGCCCGGGTAACGTAGAGATAGGAATTGGCGTCAAACCGATCGACAAATGTCGAACCTTGATAGCGCAGATAATTTTCAACCTGAAAATCGGCGTCGAAGGAAAAGGTCGGGCGCGCCCGATCCTGCAATTTACGACCGAACTTGCGTTGCAGCGCTTCGTCGGAAAGGTAGGTGATATGGGCGGCCATGCGGGCCACCGCCAATCCTTTTTGCGGACGCACCCCTTCCTCGAAATAACGCCCGGCGCGCCAGTCGGGGTCCGCCATGATCGCCTGGCGGCCGACTTCGTGAAAGGCGATGTTCTGCGAGGAATGGCGCGCAGCGGTGGCGATCGGCAAGGCGGCGAAAACCCTTTCTGGGTAAAGCGCCGCCCATTGCAGAGCCTGCATGCCGCCCATCGAGCCGCCGGCGACGCAAAACAGACTATCGATGCCGAGCCCGTCGATCAGCATGGCCTGCGCCTTGACCATGTCCTTGATCGTGACGATAGGCAGGCCGAGCCCGTAAGGCTTGCCGGTGGCGGGATCGATCGACGCCGGCCCAGTCGTTCCCATGCAACCGCCAAGGACATTGCTGCAAATGACGAAGTAATGATCCGTGTCGATCGGCCTGCCTGGCCCGACCAGGGCCGACCACCAGCCCGGCTTGTCGGTCAAGGGATGAATGTTGGCGACATGCTGATCGCCGGTCAGCGCATGACAGATCAGGATGGCGTTCGATTTGTCGGCGTTTAATTCGCCATAGGTCTGATAGGCGATGGAAAAAGGCGCGAGCGAAACGCCCGCCGCCATCGCCAGAGGCTGATCCGGGCCGAAATGCGCGATCAAACTGTCGGGTCGTTCGGCCTGACTGTTCGCATTGTTGGATGAAGAAAAAACGTCGGACACGGCCTCGCCTGTTCGATTTGCCGAACGGAATGTTTTTTATTTAGGAGCGAGCCCGGGAGCAAGTCAAGCCGGGCTCGGCCTGCGCTTTGCCAGACGCGCGGCGTCAGAATAGAACAGGCGAACGTTTACAAAAAGACCAAGGACGTTGGACACATGAGCGAGCCCGCGCGCACTGAAAACCTGGCCGATCTGCGCGTCGAGATCGACCGCATCGACGCGGACATGCATGCGTTGCTGATGGCGCGCGGCGAGATCATCGACCGATTGATCGCCGTCAAGGCGCGCCAGGGCGGCGGATCGGCGTTCCGCCCGGCCCGCGAGGCCAAGATGATGCGCGTTATCGCCGAGCGTCACAAAGGCCTGCTGCCGCTCGATACGGTCGAAGGCATCTGGCGCATCATCATTTCCACCTTCACGTACATGCAAGCCAATTACGCGGTTCACGCCGACGATTCCGGCGGCGACGCCAACATGCGCGACAGCGTGCGGTTTCATTTCGGCTTCACCGTTCCTTATGTGGCCCATCACACGCCGTCCGGCGTGATCGCGGCCGTCGCCCAGTCGGGCGGGAACGGCGGCGGCGGCGATCTCGGCATGGTGAGGGCGACCGGCCTCGTCGCCGACGGCGCCTGGTGGAAAGCGCTGGCGGGCGAGCAGGCGCCGAAAATCATCGCCCGCCTGCCCTTCGTCGAGCGGCCAGACCACCCGGCCGGCCTGCCGGTCTTCATCATTTCCCATCCGCTCAACGAAGCCGCCGCGCGCGACGTGGCGATCTACGCGCTTGAGCTGGAGCGCTGGAGCGAGGCCCTGCCCGCCGCCATCGGCGCTTTGGGCGGCGAAATCCTCGGCTCCGCCCCCTCGTTCGACGGCTTATCGATTCTGCTCGCGGCGCCCGGCGGGTTTGAGCCGGCGAAGTTCGAAGCGGCGATCGCCGCCGCGACGACGGCGCGAGGCAAACTCTCGCAAGTCGGCAGTCACGCCGCGCGTTTCCGCCTCGGCGTCGGCAAAAGCGCCTAACCTCTTAATAAAGCGGCGGACAGATCAAGGGCATGGGAAATTGCCCGATCAGCAGATGGCCCGCGTCGCAGGAAAGCGTGAAGGAAAGCTGATCGGCGTTCCCCCTGGCGGCCGCGCCGCCGCCGAGCAAGGCCCCGAGCAGCCCCTTGTTGCGGAGCAGGCCGACCGGCGCCCCAAGACGCGCCAGCATCGGGTCGGCGCCGGACGCGCTCAACGCCACCCGGCCCGATGGGCGATGGTTGGCGTCGAGCCGCATCGCGCCGTTGCCGCGCAGGACAAATTGGCCGTTGGAGACATCGAACGAGGATATCGCCAGCGCGCCGCCGGCCTGACGCCAGCTTTCGACGAATTGCGGAAAATCCCGCGCGCCGGCAAGATCGACCTTACTGGCGCGGGCGGCGAAGGCGATCCGCAACAGCTTGTCGCTTTGCAACAGATCGTCGAACGCCGGCGCGCGCAAGCCGTCGATCCGCGCCTCGATTTCGCCATCCGGAACGCCGCCGCCGTCGGGCGCGACAAGCCTCATCTTGGCCTCGACGTTCGCCGCCGCGATCTGTTGATCGGCGCCGCTCGCGCTGACGACAAGATCGCGGATCGACAGATCGCCGCGATCCCTTTGCGCCAGCACGCCATGCAGGTTGGCGCGCAAGTCGCTCCAATCGACCGATACGCCGCTGGCCGCGCCCATCCCCGGCCCCGTCAGGGTCAACGGCCGGGCGAGGGTCAGGACAAGATCGTCCGGCGCCAATACGCTGGCCTCGGCCGATGCGCCGGCGGCGCTCGCCGCGATCTCGTCCTCGCCCGCCAGGCCGGATCCGCGAACCGAAAGATGGGCGCAATGGGCGACGATGGCGAAGGGAAAACCGTCGATCTTGCGATCGGCGCAGGACCATTGTCGGCCGAAGCCGGTTTCGCGCGCGGCGAGCAGGTCCAGTTCGCGCTCGACCCGACCCGCGGCGTAGGACCACAGGCCGCTCCAACCGACGCCTAGGACGACGAGCAGCGCGGCAAGGCCGGCGTAAAGACGGATCGAGGACTTGAACGGGGACGAATCGAACGGCATGCGGCATTCTACGCCAATTGCTACGCCAATTGGCTCCCCGCGCTTCGATATGCGACAAGCGCAAAGGTTCGCCAAGCCAGACACCCAGGACAATACGTGCCGCCTATCGCCGACCGCGCCGGTTTCATCCTCGCCCACACCCGCGTTCTGCCGGTTCCGCACGCCCCGGAAATCGTCTTGCATCTTGCTGACGAGGCCACCGCGCTTTGGCAAAAGACGGAGGAAGAGCTGGGCGAGTTGGGTCTGCCGCCGCCGTTCTGGGCCTTCGCCTGGGCCGGAGGTCAGGCCTTGGCCCGTTACGTTCTCGATAACCGCGCGCTTGTCGCCGGCAAAAAGACCCTCGATTTCGCCTCCGGCTCGGGCCTCGTCGCCATCGCCGCCGCGCTGGCCGGCGCAGCGCCGGTCGAGGCCAGCGAGATCGATCAATTCGCGCTGTCCGCTATCGCGATCAACGCCAAGCTCAACGGCGTCGCGGTCGCCCCACGCGCAGGCGACGTGATCGGGCGCGACGAAGGCTGGGACGTCGTCCTTGCCGGCGACGTCTCCTATGAACGCGACATGGCGGCGCGCGTCACCGATTGGCTCGAAGCGTTGGCGCGGCGCGGCGCGCTCGTGCTGATCGGCGATCCGGGCCGCGCCTATCTGGCGCGCCAGCGGCTCGAACCCATCGCCGATTATCAGGTGCCAACGACGCGCGAACTCGAAGACAACGAGATCAAACGCACGAAGGTCTGGCGATTCACGCGGACTTAGGCGCTCTTGCGCCTTCGCGCGTTGGATTCGGCCGCGAAAACCGAGAACGCCCGAGGACGTACGAAAAAACGTCGCGTCAAGCTATCTGCGCGGCCCCACGCCCCAAGGCTCCGGCGTCAGCGCGACGATGCGCCGGTAGAACAGGCTAAACCACTCGCTGTTCCCCGTTTCACCGCCCGCCAGCGGATCGTTGTTTTCGGCGAAGCCCGCGGCGATCTCCCGCCAGTCGTCGTCGCTCAGCGTCGTGATCGCCTTCGGCAGGACGAGCGTTTCCTCCTCGTCCAGATGCCTGTGATGAAAGGCGGCGTAGCTCGTCAGCCGCGCCTGGAATTCCTCCTTCGCGCCGGGAATCTCCGCTTCCCTGCGGCCAAGCCAGGTTTTTAGCGCGTTGAGAAAGGGGACGCCGTTTTCATGCTGGCGAGCCAGTTCGTCGAGAGTCGCCGCAAGCTCGGGGCAGCGCGCGCGCACGCGCGGAAACAAAATGGTCTCTTCCTTGGGATGATGCAGCCGCTCGGGAAACTCCTCGATGTAATAAATGATCGACCACGCCAGCTTGTAATCGAGCGTCAGGCTGCCCGTCGCCGCCTCGTCGACAATATGCTTGAACGCGTCGATCACCGCCGTCAGCGTTTGATGTTCGCGCCGGATGACGTGCAGTGCCTGTTGTTGTGGCGACATGGAGCTTCCTCCCGGTTTGGAGCGTCCGAAAGACCTGACGGCCTTCTCGATAAAATATCCCGCTTCCCCTCGGCACAAAGGCCGTTATGAAATTCCGGCGGCGCGCCGCGCTCAATGTGAACCAACGCCAAGAAAACGCTCCAATGTCGCCGCGTCCGCGGCCAGCGCGGAACTCTCGCCGCGATAGGCGATGCGGCCCCGCTCCAGAATCAGCGCGTCTTGCGTGATCGGCAAAATCTGGAGCGCGTGCTGCTCGACGAGGACGATCGCCATGCCGCTGTCGAGCGCCAAACGAGCGATGACGCCCAGCAATTCCTGGACGATCAAAGGCGCAAGACCTTCCAGCGGCTCGTCGAGCAGCAACAGGCGCGGATTGAGCATCAGGGCGCGTCCCATCGCCAGCATCTGCTGCTCGCCGCCTGACAACTGATTGCCCATGTTGGCGGCCCGCTCCTGCAGCCGCGGAAACATCGCATAGATCTGCGACAGACCAATCGGCCCCCTGCGCGCGACCGCCGTCAGATTTTCCTCGACCGTCAGCGAGGCGAAAATTTCGCGCTCCTGCGGAACCCAGCCCAGCCCGGCATGGGCGCGCTTGTGGCTCGGCGTGGCGCTGACGTCGACGCCGTCGAGAAAAATCCGGCCGCCGCTCTGCTGCGTCGCGCCCATCAAGGTCGCCAGCAAGGTCGACTTGCCCATACCGTTGCGGCCGAGCAGCGCGAGGCTCGCTCCAGCCTCCAGAACAAAGGAGATGTCCTCCAGCACAATCGACTCGCCATAGCCGGCGAACAGGCCTTCGACGCGCAACAGTTCAGCCAAGGCTCGCGTCTCCCAGATAGACTTCGCGCACGCGCGGATCGGCGGCGATCGCCTCCGGCGTCCCTTCGGTCAGCACGGCGCCCATAACCAGAACCGAAATCCTGTCGGCGAAGCGAAAGACGAGGTCCATGTCGTGCTCGATCAGCAGGATCGTCATCTCGGCCGGCAATTGCGCGATGGTTTCGAACAATTCGCGGCTTTCGGTCGTCGGCACGCCGGCGGCCGGTTCGTCGAGCAGCAACAGGCTCGGCCGCGCGGCGAGCGCCAGCGCGATTTCGATCAGCCGCTGTTTGCCGTAGGCGAGGTCCCTGGTGCGCCGATAGGCGAGATCGACGAGACCGAGCTGGGTCAACAGCTCGGCCGCCTCGTCCACCGCCTCGCCGTGGCTGGCGAGCGGACGCCAGAAACTTGCGCCCAACCCGCGCCGCTCGCATATCGCCAGCAGCACCGATTGCAACACGTTCAAATCGGCGAACAGGCGGTTGATCTGGAATGTGCGCGCCAGCCCGCGCTTGACCCGCCGATGCTGGGCCATGCCGGTTACATCCTCGCCGTTGAAGAACACGGCGCCGGACGTCGGCGTCAGAAAACCGGTGAGCAGATTGATGAGCGTGGTCTTGCCGGCGCCGTTCGGACCGATCAGCGCGTGGCGCGCGCCCTTCGCGATGGCCAGCGACACGTCGTTGGCGGCGCGGAAGGCCCCGAATTGCTTGACGAGCGATCGCGTCTCCAAGGCCAAGGTCATTCGCCCCGCCTCCCGAACCGCCACGACAACGCCGACAGCGCGCCCATCACGCCCTCTCGCGCGAACAGCACGACGACAATCAGCAACACGCCGAGCCAGAACTGCCAATATTGCGGATTGACGTCGGACAGCACGTGATGAGCGCTCATGAACACGATGGCGCCAAGCATCGCCCCGTAAAGGCTGCCGATGCCGCCGAGAGCCACCATCAGCAACAATTCGGCCGAACGCGCGAAGCTCAATTCGTCGATGGAGACGAATTGCGTCGTCTGCGTCAGCAAGGCGCCGGCGACGCCCGCGTAGACGGCGCCGATCGTGTAAATGGCGACGAGACGTGCATTGACCGGCGCGCCAAGGGCCGGCATGCGCGGCGCGTTCTGACGTATGCCCTGCAATGACAGGCCGAACGGCGAATATTGCAGCCGCCGCGCGATCAAGAACAGCAAGAACAGAACGACGAGGGCGTAGAGATAGGCGACACGGCCATAAAGATCGAAAGCGAACAGGCCCAGCACCGGCTTGATTTCAATACCTTGCAAACCGTCGAGGCCGCCGGTGATGGAAGTCAGCTTGTTGGCGATGACATAAAGGATCGAGGCGAGGGCCAATGTCACCATCAGCCGCGTCAGGTCGGCGCCGCGCAGCACCAGAAAGCTGGTGAGAAAGCCGACCACGCCCGCTGCGAGCCCGGCGACCGCGAGGCCAAGCAGAGGATCGCCCCAGCCGGACACGCCCAGCAAACCGGCGGCGTAGGCGCCGATGCCGAAAAAGGCGGCCTGGCCCAACGATACGATGCCGGCGAAGCCAAGGATCAAATCCAGCGACAGCGCCGCCAAAGCGGTGATCGCCATTTGCGACAGCAAGGCCAGATTGTTCGGAAAGGCGAAAAAGGCGGCGATCGTCAACAGCCAGAACAGGATCTCCGCCGGGCGCCAGCGGGCGCTGGCGCGCAGGGGACCGGCATCGAGCCCATCAGGGCTGTGTGGCGAGGGCGCCCTCATCTTGCGCCTAGCCGGCCGAACAGGCCTTCGGGACGGAATACCAGGGTGGCGACCATCACCGCATAGATGATGAAGGCGCCCAATTGCGGGACGTAATATTTGCCCTCGACGTCGAATACGCCGAGAATCAGCGCGGCGAGCAGCGAGCCCTTGATATTGCCGGTTCCGCCCATGGCGACGACAATCAGGAAATAGACGATGTAGGTCGTCGGAAATTCCGGATTGAGGCCAAGCATTTCGATTCCGAGCGCGCCGCCCAGCCCTGCCAGCGCCGAGCCGAGCGCAAAGGTCGCGACGAAAACGCCGTCGACATTTATCCCCATGCCGCGCGCCGCGCGCGGATTGTCGACGCAGGCGCGCAGGCGCGCGCCGAACGTCGTGCCGCTCACCAGCCCCTGCAGGGCGAACGCCAGGCAGAGGCCAAGGACAATCAGAAACAGCCGGTAGACGCCGATATCGGCGCCGCCGATGTGGAATTGTCCCGACAGCGCCGCCGGCAATTGGATCGGCGGCTGTTGATCGCCGAAGAAGTAGGTCGCGGTCGAGATCGAGACGAAGACCACGCCGATGGAAAACAGCACCTGATCCAGCGGCGAGGCGCCGTAGAGCCGGCGATAGAGCGTTCGTTCCAGCACGACGCCCATCAGCGCCGACGCCGCCGCCGTCAGCGGCAGAGCGGCGAGAAACGGCACGCCGTAATGATTGAGCAGGACGATGAAGACATAGCCCCCGAACATGGCGAAGGCGCCATGGGCGAGATTGACGAAACGCATCAGGCCCAACGTGACCGAGAGGCCGACGCTGATCAGGAACAGCAGTACGCCTGCCGCGACGCCGTCAAACAGAACGGTCATGGACTGGTCTCTGCGCTGCGTCGTCCATCGCCGGTCCGGCCTGTCGCCGCGCCGCGCTCATTCCTTGCCGGGATCCTTGAACTTCTCGACCTTGTCGAATTCGATATTCTGCAGCTTGCCGCCGACCTTTTCGACCTTGCGGATATAGATGGTCTGCACGATGTCGCGCGTCGCCGGATCGATGGAGACGGGACCGCGCGGGCTTTGCCAGCTCAGGCCCTTGGCCGCTTCGATGAACTTTTCGGCGTCGGCGTCGCCATGAGTTTTGGTCAACGCGAGATCGATCAGACGCATGCCGTCATAGCCGCCGATCGACATGAAATTGGGTCGATCGTTCGGATAAGCCTTGGCGTAGGCCTCGGTGTAAGCCTTGTTTTCCGGCGAAACATGAGACTCGGAATAATGGTACGCGGTGACGATGCCCAAAGCGGAATCGCCGAAGCTGTCCAGAATGTCTTCGTCGGTGAGATCGCCGGTGGCGATCAGCTTGATCCCCGATTGACTGAGGCCGCGCTCGACGAACTCCTTCATGAAGGCGATGGTGCCCGCGCCCGGCGGCAGGAACATGAACACCGCATCAGGCTTGGCGTCCTTGATCCGCTGCAGGAACGGACCGTAATCGGGATTGCGCACGGGAACGCGCACGTCGTCGACGATTTCGCCGCCCGCGGCGACGAAGGTCTTCTTGAATTGCGCCTCCGCGTCATAGCCGGGACCGTAATCGGCGACGAGAATAAAGACCTTCTTGATATTGTTCTTCGCCGCCCAACTCGCGATCGGCGCGGAGTTCTGCGGCAGCGTCATCGAGGCGCGCACGATATAGGGCGATTTGGTTGTGATCGCCGACGTGGCGGCGTTCATAATCACCATCGGCTTCTTCGCTTCGGTGGCCACCGGCGCCACGGCGAAAGCCGAGGGCGTTAAGCCGAAACCGGCGAGAATGTCGACGTTGTCCTTGACAACCAGCTCCTGCGCCAGCCGTTTGCTGACGTCGCCCGCCGTACCCGGACTGTCGTCCTTGAGGATCAGCTCGACCTTGCGTCCGCCGGCCATGTCGCCGTGTTCGGCAAGGTAGAGTTTGACGCCATGTTCGATCTGTTTGCCATAGGCGGCGAACGGACCGGACATCGGCAGAACGAGACCGATCTTGAGCGGCTCGGCCGCGAAGGCGGCGCCGCCGAATAAGGTCGCCAGAAAGGCGCCAGCCAGACGTTTCCCAATTTTCATTTTGACCTCGCTTGATCGCTGGCGACCGATAAAGATCGCGGACGAGTGCGTTTTTTTAGTTTGAATTCCACGCGCGCGCCGATCAGGCGCGCGGCGAAATCTCCCTTCGCGAAGGCTAGAACAGGCTGCGCCAAAGGGAAAGGCCAATTTGTGAAAAACCGCGCTCGTCAAATTTTAAGTCCTTTCCATTATGAATAGCCTGATTTTCGCACAAGGAAGGACGTCATGGCCGCTGCGCCGCCGCTAAACGGCGTTTCCGACTGGAAAGACGGACTGTGGACCTGCGCGAACCAGCCCGCCGGTCCCCTCGACACGCGCGCGGCGCTCGCCGTGTTCTTCCTGATGTTCGCCCTGCTGGCCTCAACCGCGCCGACGCTGCTGGCGGACGGCGATACGTTCTGGCATCTGCGCACGGGCCAGGAAATCCTCGACCGCGGCCATTTTCCGACGACGGACTCCTATTCCTACACGATGGCCGGCCAGCCCTGGATCGCCAAGGAATGGCTGAGCCAGATCCTCCTGGCGGGCGTTTTCCGTCTCGCCGGCTTCGACGGAATCGTCTTTCTGGCGCTGGCCTTCGCCTGCGCCGCCTACGCTTTGGCGTTCGGCGAGCTGGAGCGGCGCCTCGGCCTCGTTTTCGCCTTCGCGATGACCCTCGTCATCGCCTGGGTTTGCAATTATCACCTGTTGGCGCGCCCGCACGTTTTCGCCTGGCCGGTTCTGGTTCTCTGGACCATCATGCTGCTGCGCGCGGCCGAACGGCGGTGGGCGCCGCCGCTCGGCGCGGCTTTGCTGATGAGCCTGTGGGCCAATCTGCACGGCTCCTTTCTTCTCGGGCTGATCGTCGCGCCGTTTTTCGCCATCGAGTCCATCGTCGGCGCCCAAGACCGCCGCGCCCGCGTCACAGCGCAATGGGCGGCGTTCGGCGCGGCGAGCCTGCTGGCGCCGATGCTTCACCCGTACGGCTTCGGCGTCTACAAGGCGGCGTGGCAGGTGCTCAATCTCGGTCCGAGCCTCGCCGTCTATATCGAATGGCGGCCGCAGAACTTTTCCGTGGTCAATCATTTCGAAATCGTGCTTCTCGCTGGTCTCGCTGGCGCCCTGGTCCTTCGAGTAAAGATGCCGGCGCCGCGAATTGCGTTGCTGTTGCTGCTGCTGCATTCCGCCCTGGCGCATGTCCGGCAGGAATCGCTGTTCGTTCTGATCGCGCCGCTGTTGCTCGCCGGCCCGCTCGCCGCGCGCCTGAGCCAGCCGCCGCTTCACGCCGACGGGCGCCGGGCGCAATTCGGCTTGGCGTTGTGTATCGCTCTGGCGCTGGCGTCGAGTTTTCTCGTTCTGCGTCAAGGACCGATCGAACCGCCGGCCGAAGTCGCGCCGGTCAAGGCGCTTGCCGCCGCGCGCGCCGCCGGCGTTTCCGGTCCTGTGCTGAACGAGGACACGTTCGGCGGTTTTCTTATCGCCAATGACGTGAAGACCTATGCCGACGACCGCGCCGAACTTTACGGCCGGAAATTTCATCGCGATCTCGCCATGGCGCTGGCTTTGCGCGATCGGCCGGCGTTGGAGAAAATTCTGAGCGACAATGATTTCGGCTGGGCCTTGCTGCCCAGCAATCTGCCAGCCGTGCGCGAGATCGAATCCCGACCCGGCTGGACGAAGATTTACGCCGACGAAACCGCGACGGCGTTGGCGCATAAACGCGTCCCGTGACCGCTAGGTAATCACGCTCGGACGCTCGCGACCGGTATGTTTCCTGATCGCCGCGATGTCTTCGGCCAGATGGATGAGATCGGCCAGCGCCGCCTGGGTCTCGATCCCCTGCTTGGCCGGGTCGGGCTCGTAGCGCTCGATATAGACGCGCAACGTCGCCCCGGACGTGCCTGTGCCCGACAGGCGGAAGACGATGCGCGAACCGTCGGCGAACAGGATGCGAACGCCCTGATGGGTTGAATCGGAGCCGTCGACGGGATCGTGATAGGAAAAGTCGTCGGCGCCCTCAATCGTCAGCGCGCCGAAAACCTTGCCCTTCAAGCGCGGCAGACTGGCGCGCAGATCGGCGACGAGAGCGTTGGCGCCGTCCGTTTCGACCTCTTCGTAATCGTGCCGCGAATAATAATTGCGGCCATATTCGGCCCAATGTTCGCGCACAATGGTTTCGACGCTCTGCTGGCGCGCCGCGAGAATGTTGAGCCACATAAGTACAGCCCACAGGCCGTCCTTTTCGCGCACATGGTCGGAACTGGTGCCGGCGCTCTCCTCGCCGCAGATGGTGGCGAGGCCGGCGTCGAGCAGATTGCCGAAAAATTTCCATCCGGTCGGCGTTTCATACATGCCGACGTTGAGCTTCCGCGCGACGCGATCGGCGGCGCAACTGGTCGGCATCGAGCGGGCGATTCCCTTGATCCCCTTGGCGTAGCCCGGCGCCAGATGGGCGTTGGCGGCGATGATGGCGAGGCTGTCGGACGGCGTGACGAACATGTTGGCGCCGATGATCAGATTGCGGTCGCCGTCGCCGTCGGACGCCGCGCAAAGATCCGGCGGGTCCTTCGACATGGCGAAATCGTAAAGATGTTTGGCGTGAACCAGATTGGGATCGGGATGGTGGCCGCCGAAATCAGGCAAGGGCTCGCCGTTGACGACGCTGCCTTTTGGAGCCCCGAGAGCGCCTTCGAAGATCGCCCTGGCGTAAGGGCCGGTTACCGCCGACATGGCGTCGAACTTCAGCCGAAAGCCGCCGACGAACATTTCGCGGATGGCCGGAAAATCGAACAGGCTTTGCATCAGCCCGAAATAGGTCTCCACCGGATCGATGACGCGCACCCGCGCGGCGCCGACCTGCGTGACGCCGATGCGGTCCAGATCGACGTCGTCGGCCTCGACGATCTTGTAGCTTTCGATCGTCTTGCTGCGCGCGAAAATCGCTTCGGTGATTTTCTCCGGCGCCGGGCCGCCGTTGCCGATGTTATATTTGATGCCGAAATCGCCGTCGGGCCCGCCCGGATTATGGCTGGCCGAGAGAACGACGCCGCCGAAGGCGCCATGCGCGCGGATGACCGCCGACGCTGCGGGCGTCGACAGGATGCCGCCCTGCCCGACCAGAATTTCGCCAAACCCGTTGGCCGCGGCGATCTTGATGACGACCTGGATCGCTTCGCGGTTGAGAAAACGTCCGTCGCCGCCGACAGCCAGGGACGTGCCGACGAAATCTTCAAGCGAGTCGAAAATCGATTGAACGAAATTCTCCAGATAGTTCTTCTGCTGAAAGACCGTAACCTTCTTGCGCAGACCGGATGTGCCTGGCCGTTGATCGGCGTAGGGCGTGGTGGCGATGTCGATGATTTCCGCGATTTGTTCGTTCATGTGTCGTGTCCGGGGTAGCGAGAAGGAAATGTCGGCTTTCGCGTTGAGAGCGTCGCTTCTCAAGGATCCTGAAAGCGTGGCGCGCGTTTGGCGAGATTGGCTTTGACCGCCTCCATCTGATTGGGAGAGCCGAGAATCGCCGCCTGTTCGCGCGAATTCCTCCAACAGCAGGTCCTCGGCGCCCGCCATCGTGGTCAGATTGAACAGGCGTTTGGCGGCGCGAATGGCGTGCGGATTCTTGTCCGCGATTTCGCGCGCCAGCGTCAAAGCCCGTTCGCGCGACCCTGTCGCGACTTGCGTCGCGAAACCGTAGGACAGCGCCTGTTCGGCGGAAAAGATACGCCCCGTATAGGTTAGCTCGCGAACGACGTCATCGCGCGCTAGGCCGCGCATCAGAACGGTTCCGGCCATGTCTGGCACAAGGCCCCATTTGATTTCCATGATCGAGAAACGCGCCTCGGGATCGACGACGCGCAGATCTGCGGACAGAGCTAGCTGGAAACCGGCGCCAAAGCAGGCGCCGTGCACAGCGCCGATGACGGGAACTGGCAATTGCCGCCAGCCGAGCACCGCCGCCTGCCAGAAATTGGCAATTCCACGCGTGCGCGCGACAATATCGCCAACGCCAAGCGCAGCGAACGCGGCAACGTCGATGCCGGCGCAAAAGGCCCCGCCCTCGCCCGATAGAACCACGGCGCGCAATCCCGGTTGCTCGGACAGATGTTGCGCGGCGGCGATCAAAGCTTCAAGCAAGGCTTCGTCGAGGCCGTTCATCTTGTCGGGACGGTTCAGGCGGACGTCGGCGACCCCGTTCGCCATGTCGATTGTCACGCGTTGGCCCATGCTTTGCCCTTTTCCCTCGTCGAAGCGTTTCGTCACGTCGCCGGCGCCGGCGTCCCCTGCGCCTCGATCCGCCAGACGATCAAACACAAGATAACCACCGGCGCGCCGATGCACGACGTCGCCACAAAAAAGGCCGGATAGCCCATCGACTTCACCATGAAGCCGGACAGGCCGCCGACCAATGTGCCCGGCAGCGCGAACAGCGAACTCAACAACGCGTATTGGCTGCCCGCGAAGGCGCTGGACGTCAACGACGACATATAGGCGATCAGCGCCGTCGAGGCGAAGCTGGAGGCGAAATTCTCGGCGCTGACGGCCAGCGTGAACAGATCGAAGCGGGCGCCGTGCGAGGCCAGCAAAGCCAGCGTGAGATGCGAACTCGAGGCGGCGACAGCGCCGATCAGCAGACTCCTCATCAGGCCGAGGCGCGAGACGGCGACGCCGCCAGCGAATATGCCGACCAGCGCGATCCAGAAGCCGTAAAGTTTGGTGACCGTGGCGATGTCGGATTTGGTGAAGCCCAATCCGATATAAAGCGGATTGGCCATGACGCCCGACACGTAGTCCGGCAGACGATAGAGCGCGACCAGCGCGAGCACGATGGCGGCGCGCGGCCCCAGACGGCTGAAAAAATCCTTCAGCGGCAGGATGATCGCCTTAACGAAGCCGGGATGAGGCTCGCTCGGCGCGCGCTCCGGTTCGGCGGCGAAATAGCAGGCGCCAAGTCCCAAACTCATCAGCAAGGCCATGCAGAGATAGGCGGCGCGCCAGCTGTAAAGGTCGGCGATATAGAGAGTTCCCGCCCCGGCGCAGAGAATGGCGATGCGATAGCCAAGCTGGGCGTAGGCCGACATCAACCCCTGCCGCTCCGGCGGCGCGATAGCGATGCGCCAGCCGTCGATCACCACGTCCTGGGTTGCGCCGGCGAAACCGAGAAGGAAGGCGAAGATGATGTTCCAGAGCAGAAAATGCGCCGGATCGCCGAACGAGACGCCAGCCAGCGCCGCGACGACGGCGATCTGCGCAGCGGCGATCCAGCCGCGCCGACGTCCCAGCAAACGCCCCAGAATCGGCGCGTCAAATTGATCGAGAAAGGGCGCCCAAAGAAATTTCAGCTTGTAAGCGAGCGTCATCTCGCTCATCAGACCGATGATTTCAAGCGGAACGCCGGCCTCCTTGAACCAGGCCGAAGGGGTCGCATAGACGAGAAGATAGGGCAGACCGGAACTGAACCCCAAGCCGAGCATGGCGCCAAGGCGACGATCGCTGAATAAATCTGCCAGAATCGACTTTTTTTCTGAATCGTTTTGCATCGATTGATTATGCACGTCGCCGCTCCCGGCGAGAAGCGGCGCCGAACGCGTTAGCGAAAATTGACAAATTTGATATAAATTATAGGAGGATACCGCCGGCGACACAGGCAAAGCTGAACTTTAGGGCGTTTTTGGAGCGTGAAATGCTGACGAACAAGGGAAAATACGGCCTCAAGGCAATGGTGCATCTGGCCGGGCTTACCCCTCCCCGACTGGCGCAAGTGCAAGATATCGCCGACCGTAATTCAATTCCGAAAAAATTCCTCGACCAGATTCTGTCCGAACTGCGCAACGCCGAACTGGTCTATTCGAAAAAGGGAAAAGGCGGCGGCTATGCGCTGGCCAAGCCCGCGCATGAAATCAGCGTCGGCCACATCATCCGCGTGCTCGATGGCCCGCTCGCCCCAATTCAATGCGCTTCGGTCGGCGCCTATCGCCCTTGCGACGATTGTTCGCCGGACAGGAAATGCGCCGTCCGGTTGATGATGCTCGAGGCGCGCAACGCCTTGTCGCGGGTGCTCGACAACCGCTCGCTGGCCGAAATGCGCGCCCTGACTGAGCCGGACGAAGCGCGGCTGATGTTTGACATCTGACATGGCGCGCCGGCGCCGATCCGTAACGCCCGGCGCTAACGTCAAACGTCGGGCAGCAAACGCCGTGCGATCTTGCCATTCTTCGTGCGCGGCAGGGCGTCGAGAAAGACATATTTTTTCGGACGCTTGTAGATCGCCAGATGCTCGGCGCAATGATCCGCCAGCGCCGATTCCGCGGGCGTGACGCCCGGAAAGGGGACAATGAAGGCGCAGATCACGCTGACATCGGCGCGCACCTTGCGCTCGGCCACCGCGACGTCGCCGACGCCGGGCGCATGCGACAGGCAAGCCTCCACTTCGGCGGGCGAAACGCGATAGCCCTGCGCGTTCATGACGTCG
Organism: uncultured Alphaproteobacteria bacterium; assembly: GCA_963736175.1. Lineage (GTDB taxonomy): Bacteria > Pseudomonadota > Alphaproteobacteria > Rhizobiales > Beijerinckiaceae > Rhodoblastus. Next base: position 280,542 of record CAVTNU010000005.1, read on the forward strand.
TCGGCGCGTCCGTGCAGCCAGAGATAGCCGTCGGCGTCGAACTCGGCCAGATCGCCGCCGACGAACCAGTCGCCGCGGAAAGCGGCGGCCTGTTCCTCGGGCCGTCGCCAATAGCCGAGCATCAGGCCAGGATCGGAGCGGTGGACGCCGATCAGGCCGGTCGCGCCGGGCGGCGCCGGCGCGTCGCCGCCTTCAACCGGCAAAATGGCGACGCGGCGTCCCGGCTGCGGCTTGCCCGGCGAGCCCGGGCGCGGCGGAATGTTCGGACCGCAGGACACATAGGTCGAGATTTCGCTCATGCCGAGCGCCTCGTAGAGCGGTTTGCCGGTTCGCCGCGTCCAGTCCTCGCGCAAGGCGGGCGCGAGCGCCTCTCCGGCGACGACGCCGTGACGCAAGCTGGCGAGGTTTTCCGCCACGAACGGCGCGGCCTTCAGCATCTGGCGATAGACGCCGGGCACGGCGGCGAAAATCGTCGCCTTGTGGCGCGCGATCAGACGCGGCCAGACGGCAGGATCGGACGGGCCGTGGTAAAGCAGCGCCGAAGCGCCGCGCGCAAAAGGATCCATCAGGCCGGCGCCGAGCGTATAGGTCCAGTTCATCGCGCCAGCGTGCAGCATGATGTCGTCTTCGCGCAGACCCAGCCAGTGATCGAGCATCGGCGCGCGGCCCAGGATGACGCGCTGGGCGTGCAACACGCCCTTGGGACGGCTCGCCGTCCCCGACGTGTAGATGAGATAAGCTGGATCGTCGCGCCGCGTTGGCGCGAAGGGCTGTGGATCGGCGGTTTTGAGCCGCGCCAGTTCGTCCGGATCGATGATCCGCACGCCCGGCCTGCGCCGTTCCTGAGCGAAGCCGGAGCCAACGATCTGCGCCGCGGCGGCGGAGTCCTCCAGGAGAAAATCGGCTTCTTCGACCGTCAATTGCGCCGACGACGGCAAAGCAGTCAGCCCGGCGGCGATCAGCGCGAAAAAGCTCAGGACATAGTCAGCCTCGTTGCCCATGCGGATCATCGCCCGCGCCCCTTTGGGCAGGCCGAGGCTCGAAAAACCGGCCGCCAGCTTGCGCACCGCCAGGTCGAGATCGCCAAAGCGCCAGATTGTCTGCGACTCGCGCGCGGCAAGGATCAAGCCCGGCTTGTCCGGCCGCAGCCTGGCGTTTTCCGCCAGACAATGGCGGGCGAGATTGAAGTTCGCGGAAGGATACGGCATCGGGCGGTCTTAAATGGATTTCCATCCGAAACCAAAATCAAAGCTTCATGTCCCTGTCATCTGATTTTCTTAAAGGCTGACGAGCGCCGCCGACAAATCGCGGTCGCCGCACAGAAAAACGAAAGGACAGGTCGATGTCGCAGACGGAAGTCTTGAACGCCCGCAGAACCTATGAACGGATCGCCTTCGCCTACGATTTCCTCGACGCGCCCTATGAAATCATTTGGAAAAGGGCCTTGCGCAAGCGCGTCTTCGAAGGACTGCGCGGCGCCGTTCTCGACGCCGGCGTGGGCACCGGCTGCAATTTCGTCGCTTATCCGGCCGGCGTGCAGGCCTCGGGTTGCGACGCCAGCTCCGCCATGCTGATGCGCGCGCGCGAACGCGCCGAAAGGCTTGGTCTCGACGTCGAACTGCGCTGCTCCGACCTCACCAGGCTCGACTGGCCGGACAATCATTTCGACGCCATCGTCGCCACCTTCGTCTTCGCCTGTATCGAAGACGACGAACAGGCGGCCGCCTTGTCGGAACTGCGCCGCGTTTGCAAGCCGGACGGCGAAATCCGCATCGTCGACTACCGGCTGTCGAAGAAGCCGCTGACCCTGGCGCGGCAGAAGGCGATGTCGGCTTGGCTGGGCACGACTTTCGCCGCCAGCTACACGCCGACCACCGAAAACCATTTCGAAGAAACCGGCCTCGAAGTGATCGACGAATGCTTCATTCGCGGCGATGTTTTGAAGATGATCCGGCTGCGTCCGCGCGCCAACTCCTGATCGAATTGCTTGCAACGAAAAAGAGGGCGGCCCTTTTTAAGGCCGCCCTCTATTATTGGCGTGTCGGCTTGCCTCAGAAAATGTGCCTGAAGATCCAGTAGAGCGAGCCGGACAAGATCATCGCGGCGGGCAGGGTCAGAACCCAGGCGGCGGCCAGATTGCGGATCGTCGACATTTGAATGCCGGAGCCATTGGCCGCCATCGTGCCCGCCACGCCGGAAGAAAGGACGTGAGTGGTCGAGACCGGCAGGCCGAAACCGTCGGCGGCGCCGATCGTCGCCATCGCCACGAGTTCGGCCGCCGCGCCCTGGGCATAGGTCAGGTGCGTCTTGCCGATCTTTTCGCCGACCGTGACCACGATGCGCTTCCAACCGACCATCGTGCCAAGGCCGAGGGCGATGGCGACGGTGATCTTCACCCAGGTCGGGATGAATTTGGTCGCCTGATCGAGCGACTTTTTGTAGGAATTGAGCGTCGCGACTTCATCCTTAGACAATTCGCTCGCCTTGTCCTTCATCAGGAAGCGAATGGCTTCGGAGGCGAGATACATGTCGTTACGCGTGTTGCCGACCATTTCGAACGGCACCTTGGCGATCGAGCCATAGCTCTTGACCTGCCCGGAAATGCCGTCGACCAGCACGGCGAGCGAAGGATAGGTGCCTTCGTTCAGTTCATGCTTGGCGACATAGGCGGTCACGGCCGGGCGCGGATCGCCGAGCACCGAATAGCCAGACGCTTTATTGTCGATGATTTTCGCGGCCGCAGCGGAGGTTTGCTCAAACGTGGCGATCGAGCTCTGCGGCAGCGACTTGTTCAAGGCGTAGGACGTCGGCACCGTACCGATCAGGATCAGCATGATGAGGCCCATACCCTTTTGCCCGTCGTTCGAGCCATGGGCGAAGGACACGCCGGTGCAGGTGAAAATCAACAAAGCCCGGATCCACAACGGCGGCTTAGCCGGCGAACCATCCGCGCGGGCTTTCGGCTCGGCGTAAAGTTCGGGGCGTTTCACCAGGAGCTTGGCCAGATAGAGCAGAGCGGCGGCGCAGATGAAGCCGACGAGCGGCGACAGGACCAGCGCGTAGCCGATTTCGGTCGCCTTGCCCCAGTCCACACCCGACGTGCCGTCGCGCCCGCGCATAAGCGCGTTTGCGACGCCGACGCCGATGATCGAACCGATCAGCGTATGCGAGGAGGAAGCTGGCAATCCAAGCAGCCAGGTGCCAAGATTCCAGATGATCGCCGCGATCAGCAGCGCGAAGACCATCGCAAAGCCTGCTTCCGAGCCGACTTGCAGGATCAGTTCGACCGGCAACAGCGAAACGATGCCGAAGGCCACGACGCCGGTCGAGGTCAGAACGCCGAGGAAGTTGAAAAAACCCGACCAGACGACGGCGATCGGCGCCGGCAGCGAGTGGGTATAGATGACAGTCGCCACCGCATTGGCGGTGTCATGGAAACCGTTGACGAATTCAAAACCGAGCGCGATCACCAGCGCAACGCCAAGCAGCACGAATGGCCCGATGCTCGCGATACGGGCGTCCGGGCCGAGGTCGGCGTATATCGACCAGCCGGCGAAGGCGAGCGCCGCGACGACCACCGCGAAAAACAGGAAAACCGCCTTGGGATCAGCAGGATGATCGAGGCGCGGCCGCGCAACGGGCGCGGCGTCGGCCGGGGTCTCGACGGACGCAACGGAAGCCATGGACATCGTTTGGTTCCTCATAACGAAAAAAGGCTATGGGGTTAAACGACAGCAAGATTGCAATGGTGTGACAAAACCGGTCCCGCCCGCCGGAGGCGCGGGCGGCGGGCGCGAACGCGAGACCGCTTATCCGCGGACTTCGGCGCGGATCATGTCGGCGGCCTTCTCGGCGATCATGATCGTCGGCGCGTTGGTGTTGCCGCCGATCAACTCGGGCATGATCGAGGCGTCGACGACGCGCAGGCCCGAAAGACCGCGCGCCTTCAGGCTTGAATCGACGACCGCGCCCGCGTCCTCGCCCATCCGGCAAGTTCCCGCCGGATGGTAGACGGTGTCGACGCGCGCGCGCAGCACCGCCTTGATGTCGGCGTCGGTTCTGACGTCCGCGGTATAAAGATCGCGCCTCGCCATTTGCGCGAACGCCGGCGCGTCGAGCAACCGGCGCGTCATTTTATAGCCGGCGACCATGTCCTCGATGTCCCGCGGGTCGCCCAGAAAATTCGGATCGATCAGCGGCGCCGAGCGATAATCGGCGTCGGCAAGGCGCACCGAGCCACGGCTTTTCGGCCGCAACAGACAGAAATGGCAGGAATAGCCGTGCGCCATTCTGAGCTTGCGGGCGTGATCCTCGACCAGGGCGATGACGAAATGCAATTGAATGTCCGGTTCGCCAAGCTCCGGCCGCGACTTGAGAAAGCCGCCGGCCTCGGCGAAATTGGTGGTGACCATGCCGCGCCGCTCGCGGCGGAAACGGCGGATTTCCCTTGCGAAGCGGAGCGCGCCCGCCAAGCTGAGGCCGAGCAGGTTGTCGTCTTGCGTCGAAAAGCCGAAGATGAAATCGGGATGATCCTGCAAGTTCTGGCCGACGCCGGGCGCATCGACGACGACCTCGACGCCATGCGCGCGCAGGGCCTCCGCCGGTCCGACGCCCGAGAGCATGAGAATTTGCGGGGTTTGAAAGGCGCCCGCCGACAGAATGACTTCGCGTCGCGCGCGTATTGTCCGATGCTGGCCGTTCTGCTCGTATTCGGCGCCGACCGCCGTGCGGCCCTCGAACAGAATGCGTTTGACGCGCGCGCCCGTCTCGACGCGCAGATTGGGCCGCTTGCCCAAATGGGGATGCAGGTAGGCGCGCGCCGCGCTGCAGCGTTCGCCGTTCTTCTGCGTCACCTGATAGATCCCGAGCCCTTCCTGTTCGCCGGCGTTGAAGTCGTCGCGCAAAGGCAATTGCGCCTGACGCGCCGCATCGCGATATATTTCGTGGAAGGGATTGTCGGTGCGCGAATGCGCGACATTGAGCGGGCCGCCGTGGCCATGACGCTCGTCGGCGAAATCCTCATTGTTCTCGGATTTTTTGAAATAGGGCAGGACATCGTCAAAGGACCAGCCGCGCGCGCCCGCCGCCGCCCAACGATCATAGTCGCTGACCGCGCCTCTGATATAAACCATGGCGTTGATCGCCGACGATCCGCCAAGCGCCTTGCCGCGCGGCTGATAGCCTCGCCGTCCGCCGAGACCGGCTTGGGGAACGGTGCTGAAGGCCCAATTGTTCAGCTTCGTCGGAACCATCAGAGCGCCGGCGACCGGCGTCTCAACGACCCAGCTGTCGCCGCGACCGCCCGCCTCCAGCAACGCGACTGAGCAACCTGGATCCTCGCTCAAGCGCGCCGCGACGACGCAACCCGCCGAGCCGCCGCCCAAAACGAGATAATCGCATCCGTCCATTTGCTTCCCCCAGACGCTGCATTTTTTTGCAAGTCTTGCCCGGGAGAACGGTTTACACAAGAACTTTTTTGGCCCGCCTGCGGCTTGCGCCTATCGCGCTTCGGCGAGCTTGCCGACGGCGAGCGCCATGTCTTCGAACAAGCCCCGCCAATCCTGATCGGCGCCGCGCCGGAACAGGCGCATGGTCGGATACCAGGGGCTGTCCTGACGCTCCAGCAGCCAACGCCATTCGGCCACAGGTTTGAGCGCGACGAAGGTCGGGCGCGCCAGCGCGCCGGCGAGATGGGCGATCGACGTGTCGCAGGAAACGATGAGATCAAGCGCGTTCATGACCGCCGGCGTATCGGCGAACGCCTGCCCGCCGCCGTCGAAATCTTCGCCGAGGCTTTCGACCCTGCCCGCCATCCCGCTATTGGCGATCTGTTCCGCGCCAAAGCCCTTTTGCAGGCTGATGAGGCGCACACCGGGAATTTCCGCCAACGGCGCCATGGCGTCGAGCTGAAAGGATCGGCGCGGATCGACGCGAAAATCGGCGTTGCCTTGCCAGCACAGGCCGATCTTGAAACCTTCGCCGCCAATCCGCTCGCGCCATTTAGCGATGGCCGCGTCGTCGGCGTGAAGATAGGGCGTCTGCGCCGGAATCGTGTCGAGCCGCGTCGCGAAGGCGCGCGGCAGACTACTCAACGCGATCTGGAAGTCGAATTCCACGTTGGAGTCGACGCCGCCGACAAGCGTGGTCCCGCACGCCGTCATCGCCGCCAAACCGTGCAGCTTCTTATCGCAGAGAAACGTGACATCGCCGCCGCGTTGTCGCAACAAAGGCAGATAACGGATGAATTGGATGGTGTCGCCGAAGGCGTGATCGTTGACCACGAGAATTCGTTTGCCCGCCACCGGCTCGCCGCGCCAGGACGCGAAACGATCCATCAATCGGTTGATCGGCCTCTCGTCACGCCCCCAACGAAATTCATAGCCGTCCCACCCTTCGACAAAACGACCGAGTTGCAGCAGCAGACAGCCGCGGTTGGAGAGCGCTTCGTGCGAGTCCGGATCTAGTTCGAGCGCGGCGTCGAACGACGCCAACGCGTCGTCAAACCGGCCCAGTTCCTTCAGCACGATGCCCCTGCCGCAAAGCGCGGCGCTGTAACCTTTGCGGAGCGTGAGCGCCTTGTCGTACGCGGCCAACGCCAGCTCGAACTCGCCAAGCCGCATCAGCGCATTGCCCATATTATGCGCCGCTTGCGCCAAATCGGGCTGCAAGCGCAGAGCCGTCTTGTAGGACTCCAATGCGTCCTTGAGGCGTCCGACGTCAAAAAACGCGGCGCCGCGATTGCAGAAAATTCGCGCGTCGCCCGGACGAAGCGCCGCCGCGCGATCGTAAGACTCCAAAGCCTCGTCAGCCCGCCGCCCTTTCATCAAAAGATTGGCGCGATTGAACCAGGCGTCGGCCAGATCCGGCGCCAGCGACAACGCCTTCGTATAGAAGTTCAGCGCCGCGTCGGCGAAACCCTTGTCGCGCAGAATGTCAGCCCCGGCGCAGAGCGCGTCAGGATAATCCGGTTTTTCACGCAAGGCGGCGTCGTAGAGACCGATGGCTTCATCAAGCCGCCCTTGCGCGCGCGAGGTGTTCGCCCGCGCGAAATAGCTTCGCGCCCTTGCCTCTGACTCCAGTTCCCAACTGCGCAGCGCGCCGCCTTTCGCCATCGATAGTTCCTTAAGAAAACGGAGCGCGAAGAGCCTTGGGACGTCAGGTCCCGCCCAACTTGAGGCCCTGCAAACTCATTAACAAAGAGGTGCTGAAGCCGGACGACTGACCCGACACCAGATTGACGATGCTGGACGACGAACTGCTGCTTGAACTGTTCTGCGCATCATATTGAGCGGAGAAGCGTTCAAGGAACTGCTGCGTCTTGGTCGGATCCTGGAAATCCGAAAATTTCAGCAGATTGTTGAGCTGCGAGGCCTGTATGTCGATGTTCTCCATCGACGTGTATGACGAGATGCCAAGCGTCGTCTGAACCACGGTCAGCAGGTTCTTGTCCGCGAGGATGGAATAGCCGTCGGTGATGTTCGAGGCGTTCTGCTGAAAATAGAGCGCAAGCTGAACGCCAGGGTTTTGCTGGCCCTCGTTGGTTTCGAGCTGTTGCGTCACATAATTGTTGACGACGTCAGTCGACGCCGCCGCGGAAGACGTCGTGCTGGCGCCGTTGGCGGCGAAATTGAACGCCTTCGCCAACGCCAGAATGTTCGGGTTGCCGAGCGTATTGGCGAGCGCTGTCGCGCTGGAGACGCCCTGTTGGAGCACTTGCTTGATCAGGCCCTTGGCGTAGGTCATGTCGCTCAGGCCAAAAGCGGTCATCGCGTAGTTGAATATCTGCGTATTGTTGACGAACTGATCGACCGACTTGATGTTGCCGATGTTCGCCTGAAAATATTTCGTCGCCTGCTCAACGCTCGGGCTCGAAGCCGTCATCTGCTGATAGCGCGAAAGATTATTGGAAATAGACAGATACGTCGAAAACGTGCTCATGGCCGCCGCCCCTTCCAGCGGGAATTCACGATTGAACCCCGTCCATGCGTTCAGTCGCCGCGATCAGGCGCGCCGAAACGCCGAAGCTTACCGCCACTATGACCATCGCAAGCTTGCCCCAGCCTTGCATCAGCCAATGACGACCTTTGCAAAAAGTTAACATCGCCGCTACGCCGCCAAGTTTTTTAGCAAGATCGTTAACGCAACCTCAACAAGATTGACCCAGGATTCGCACCAAAGCCTTTGCCAGTTTCGCGCAAGCCAGAAGTGCGACAACTGATGCTACATGTAAGCAGGAGCTAAAAATATGGGCATTTACGACGCCATGAACGCCAGCGTCACCGGTATGACCGCGCAGGCGAACTACTTATCGAATATTTCGCAGAACATGGCGAACTCCAACACGGTCGGCTATAAAGAAGCCGACACCCAATTCGCCACGCTCGTCGATCAGGCGGCCGTCGGCCAGACCTCGGCGGGCGGCGTGATGGTCGAAACGCGCAACGCCATCGCCCAGCAGGGCACGCTCGAGTCGACGTCCTCCTCGACCGATCTGGCCATCAACGGCAACGGCTTCTTCGTCGTCTCCGACACGTCCGGCGCTAGTTACCTCACCCGCGCCGGCTCCTTCGTCACCGACGCCAACGGCAACCTGGTCAATTCGGCCGGCTTCAAATTGATGGGTTATCCGATCGCCAGCAACGGCGTCACCGGCATGACCGTCAATTCGCTGGCGAATATGCAAGTCATCAATATCAACAGCTCCTCGCTGCAAGCGACGCCCTCGACCAGCGGCACGTTCACGGCCAACCTGCCGGCCGCCGACGCCGTCGTCGCCGCCGCCAACCTGCCTTCGGCCAACCTCGCGACATCGACATATAGCGAAAAAACATCCATCGTCGCCTATGACGATCTCGGCACCGCCCATACGCTCGACGTCTATCTCTCCAATACCGGCCCCGACGCTTCGGGCAACCCGACCTGGAGCGTTTCGGTCTATGATCACGCCGGCGCCAACGCGACGTCCGGCAATTTTCCCTATTCGTCAGCCGCTTTGACGAACCAGACACTCGCGTTCAGCCCCACCACAGGCCAGCTCACCTCCGGCAGCCCGCTCACGTTCACCGTGCTCGGCGGTGCCTCGCTGTCGCTCAATATGGGATCGACAACGCAATTGGCCGGCTCGTTCTCGGTCACCAACGCCAACGTCAACGGCAACGCCGCCTCCGCCGTGCAATCGGTGAACATCGGCACGGACGGAACGGTCTCGTACCAGCTCGCCAATGGATCGAGCGTCGCCGTCTATAAAATTCCGCTGGCCGACGTACCCGCGCCGGACGAAATGACCGTGCAAACGGGCGACGTCTATTCGCCCAACATGCAATCGGGAAATTTGACCGTCAATACCGCCGGCACGGCGGGCCTCGGCACGATTAATTCCAGCGAGCTTGAACAATCGACGGTCGATGTCGCGACCGAGCTGACCAACATGATCATCGCCCAACGCGGTTATCAGGCCAATTCACAGGTGTTCAAAAGCGCCGCCGATCTGATGAGCACGCTCATCAATCTGAATCTCGCCTGACGCCTGAAGCAGGAATCTTGTTATGAGTTTGTCTTCGGCCTGGAATGTCGCCTCGTCGTCGCTCACGACGAATTCGGCATTGACGTCAGTCGTCTCGCGAAATATCTCGGGCGCGCAAAACGCGTCCGGATATTACTCGACCAAGGTCGGCAACGTCGTCACCGGTCCAAACGGCGCGACGATCGTCGCGTCGATTACCGACACGACCAACAACACATTATTCAACGCCATGCTGTCGAGCACATCGGCCAACAGTTCGGCGCAAGCCCTGTCGGACGGTTTGACGCAGTTACAGCAAACCGTCACCGATTCGACGTCGAGTTCGTCCACGACGTCGACGTCCAGCGCAACATCGCCGTCCGCCCTAATATCCAACCTGCAAACGGCCTTGCAGACCTATTCCGCCGCGCCGAGCAACAGCGGCGCGGCGCAAGCCGTCATTTCCTCGGCGCAAGCCCTGGCGACAGGACTGAACAATGCGACGGCCACCGTCCAGCAGACGCGCGAGACGGCGGACCAAAACATCGCGACCGACGTCGGCGATGTGAATTCGCTGCTCTCGCAATTCCAGCAGGTCAACAACCAGATCGTCACCGGAACAGCCTCCGGCGCCGACCTTTCCGACGCGCTCGACCAGCGCAGCACCATCCTGCAAAGCCTCTCCAAGGACATCGGCATCACAACGACGACAAGTCCGAACGGCGGCATGCAGATCTATACCGACAGCGGCGTGACTTTGTTCAATACGATCCCCGCCGACGTCACTTTTTCGCCGACCACGACCTATACGGCCGGCGTGCCGGGCAACGCCGTCTACGTCAACGGGCAGCCGATCACCGGCGCCGGCGCGATCATGCCGATTCAGTCCGGCGCCATCGCCGGTCTGGCTCAGTTGCGCGACCAGACCGCGACCCAGTATCAGAGCCAACTCGACGAAATTGCCGGCAGCCTGGTCAACGCATTCGGCGAAACCGGCCAGACGGCCGCGACCTCGTCAACCACCTTGCCGGGCCTGTTCACCTATGCCGGCGCGACCAGCGTTCCGGGCTCGACGCTCGTCAGCGGTCTTGCCGGCCAGATCGATGTCAACGCGGCCATCGACCCAAGCCAGGGCGGCAACATATCGCTGTTGCAGAACGGCGGCGTCAACGGCGCCGCCTATGTCTACAATACGACCGGCGCGGCGGGTTATACCGATCGCATTCAATCGTTGATCTCGGGGCTCTCCTCAAACCAGAGCTTCGACCCAAGCGGCGGCATTTCCGGGCAGCAGGGCGTAACCAGCTACGCCTCCGCCTCCGTTTCCTGGCTCGACGCCGCCTACCAGTCGGCGAGCAGCAACGCCACCTATCAGAGCACCCTGTCTTCGCAGGCTTCGCAGGCGCTCTCCAACGCCACGGGGGTCAATATCGACTCGCAAATGTCGAAAATGCTCGAACTTGAAAATTCCTATCAGGCTTCGGCCAAGATGATCGCCACGATCAACACGATGTTCGGCAATCTCTTGCAAGCGGTAATGTAGCCATGAGTATAAACGCCATCTCCACGTCGAGCATCTACAGCGTCTTGCAACAGACCGTCATGCGGCTGCAAAACCAGATGCAGACGGTGCAAACCGAATCCACCACCGGCCAGCTCGCCGACATCGGCCTGTCGCTTGGCGCGCAGACCGGCCAAGACGTGGCGTTGCATCAACAGCTCAACGATATCACAGCGATTCAAGGCACGAACGCCATCGTCACGACGCAATTGTCGACGGCGGCCGACGCCTTGACGAGCCTGTCGAGCTCATCGAGTTCGTTCCTCGCCACGCTTGTCACCGCGCAATCCTCGGCGCCGGGTTCGTCCGGCGCGATCAGCGCGCAGACGCAGGCGGCGAGCAATTTGAGCGCGTTGACCGCCGGCTTGAACACGCAAGTCGGCGATCAATATATTTTCGGCGGCGTCAACTCCGGCGTCGCGCCGATGACGACCTATCAGCAGACGCCGTCGAGCGCGGCGCAAACGGCTTTCAACGCGGCGTTCCAGGTCGCTTTCGGCATGGCGCCGAGCGATCCGGCCGTCAACACGATCAGCGCCTCGGCGATGACGTCGTTCCTGTCCAACCAGTTCGCCGCGCAATTCACCGGCGCGTCCTGGACGTCCAACTGGTCCGCCGCCTCCGACACGCCGACGACGAGCCGCATCGCGCAAAGTCAGACGACCCCGACGTCGGTCAGCGCCAATCAGCCGGCGTTCCAGCAATTGACGCAGGCCTATACGATGGTCAGCGAACTGGGCGGCCTCAATCTGAACGCAACGACGTACCAGGCCGTGATGGGCGCCGCGACGACGTTGATCAATACGGCCAACAATTCGCTGACCAATTTGCAGACGTCTGTCGGCGTCATGCAAGAGAACGTCAAGAACGCCAATAGCGCGCTGTCGCTGCAATCCAATGTGCTGACGACGCAGATCGGCAACTTCGAGAACGTCAACAGCTACGATGTCGCCTCGCAGGTTTCCGCGCTGTCGACGCAGCTCCAGACCGCCTATTCGCTGACCTCGCAAATCAACTCGCTGAGCCTTGTCAAATTCCTCCCTGTTGGCTGAACCTGGAATAGAACATGTATCAATTTAGCTACGCAGAAGTCGTCGACGATTCACCCCAGGAAATGCGCGCGCGTGAGTTTAACGCGCTCGCGCACGCCGTGGATATGCTCAAGGCGTCCGAAAGCGCCGGCGCCCAATCCAATCAGGCGCGCGAAGCCCTGACCTTTCTGCGCCGCCTCTGGTCGATTTTCCTCGACGATCTGTCGACCGACGGCAACGAATTGCCGGACAATTTGCGGGCGGAGCTGATCTCCATCGGCATATGGATCATGAAAGAAGTCGAGCGCATCCGCGCCAACCAAAGCAATTCCCTTGCGGACCTGATCGAAATCAACGAAATCATCCGTGACGGACTGCGGTGAGGGGCGAATGATCATCAAATTGCGCGCAGGCGAAAAGCTTTATTTGAACGGCGCCGTGATCAAGGCGGACCGCAAGGTCGTCGTGGAATTGCTCAACGACGCGACGTTCCTGCTCGAGACCCATATCATGCAGCCGGAGGACGCCTCAACGCCGCTGCGTCAGCTCTATTTCGTCCTGCAGATGCAACTGATGGACAGCGCCGGCGCCGCCAATGCGCGCAAGCTCTTCCAGTCGATGCTGAACGCGACGCTAGCCGCGTTCGCGGGCACAAAAGTTTCGGAAGGCCTCGACATCGCGGCGAAAATGGTCGCCGAAAACAGGCTTTTCGATGCGTTGAAGACGGTTCGAGCCCTGTTTCCGCTCGAAGCCGAGATCATGTCGAACGCCGCCAAATCCAGGGCGGCCTGAGGGAGATCACTATGGCGACCACACCAACCGTTGGGACGGCGACCCAAACAGCAGCGACCACCGCGGCGAGCGCCGCGTCCGCGAGCGCTAACGCGCTGGCGACGCAAGGGCTGAACTACAACCAGTTCCTGCAGTTGCTGATGACCGAGATGCAGAATCAGGATCCCACCCAGCCGATGGACCCGACCTCGCAATTGACGCAGCTGGCCTCGTTCTCCGCCGTCGAACAGCAGGTGCAGACCAATTCGACGCTGACTTCGATGCTCACGAATTCCTACCTTTCGCAGGCAGAGTCGGCGATCGGCCATACCGTCACCTCGTCCGACGGCACGGTCAGCGGCACGGTCTCATCGGTCACCGTCAGTTCGTCCGGCCCGGTCGCCAATCTGACCAACGGCCAGACATTGGCGATTGGCTCGGGCGTCACCATCTCGTAAGAAACAAGGAGAAAGCGCCGCGAATTGGCCAAATTCGCGCCAAGGGTGGCGGACGGCGGCGCGCCGGGACTCCAGGATGATATTTCGCCGCGCGAAGAGCTGATTCGATGAACGAAGCCGACGCGCTTGACATTATCCATTCCGCGATATGGACGATCATCGTCGGCGCCGGACCGGCGGTCGGCGCGGCGATGGCGGTCGGCATCGTCATTGCGCTTTTTCAGGCGCTGACGCAAATCCAGGAAATGACTCTCACTTTCGTTCCCAAGATCATCCTCGTCCTGGTTGTGCTCAGCCTTTCGGCGTCATTCATCGGCGCGCAAATATATACCTTCACCGAACAGGTCTACAGCCGGGTCGAAAAGGGCTATTGAGCGCCGGGCGCGAGTTGTCGGAACTTCGCGGCTAAATCCGCCACCAGACGCTTCGCCGATTTCGACAAAACCAAAGTCGCATAGGCCGGCGCGCACAGCCCTGTTTGACGCGCTTCGCGTCAAGGGCAGTTTGACGCAAGCTGCATGACGCAAGCTCCCGCTATCGGTCGGTGGGAACAATGTCTATGAGCAATACTATCGTCGCCGCGTCGACGCCAAAAGAAGCCAGATATGGGCGCGACGTCGCTTTCGCCGGCGGCATTGTCCTCATCCTCTGCATATTTTTCCTGCCGATTCCGGCGATCCTGATCGATTTCGGCCTGGCCGTTTCAATCGCGCTATCCGTGCTGATCCTCATGGTCTCGCTATGGATTCAGAAGCCGCTGGAATTCTCGGCGTTTCCAGTCATCCTGCTGGTCTCCACGATGCTGCGCCTGGCGCTGAACATCGCGACGACGCGTTTGATTCTGACCCATGGCGCGGAGGGCGTCACCGCCGCCGGCTATATCATCGGCGGCTTCGCCCGACTGGTGATGGGCGGCGACTTCATGATCGGCCTCGTCGTTTTCGCCATTCTGATCACGGTGAACTTTCTCGTGATCACCAAAGGCGCGACGCGTATCGCCGAAGTTGGCGCGCGTTTCACCCTCGACGCCATTCCCGGCAAGCAGATGGCGATCGACGCCGATCTCAACGCCGGCCTGATCAATGAGAAAGACGCGCAGCGCCGCCGCCATGAGTTGGAGGAGGAAAGCTCCTTTTTCGGCGCTATGGACGGCGCCTCGAAATTCGTGCGCGGCGACGCCATCGCCGGCCTGATCATTCTCGCCGTCAACATTTTCGGCGGCATCGTGATCGGCGTGACCCGCCATGGCCTGTCGCTGGCGGACGCCTCCGACGTCTACACCAAACTGTCGGTCGGCGACGGCCTCGTATCGCAGATTCCCGCGCTGATCGTCTCGCTTGCTTCAGGCCTGCTGGTGTCGAAAGGCGGAACGCGCGGCTCGACCGAACGCGCCGTGCTCGATCAGCTTGGACGCTACCCCAAGGCCCTTTATGTCTGCGCGGCATTGCTGCTGATGCTAGGCACCGTGCCGTTGCTGCCGTTCTTCCCCTTCGCGGTTCTCAGCGCGCTGATGGCGTTCCTCGCCCGCGAAATTCCGCGCAAGCTGGCGATCGAAGAGGCCGCCGAAAAAGAACGCCTTCGCGTCCAGGAGGCTCAGGCGCAATCGGAAGCCAAGCAGTCGATCAAGGAATCGCTGAAGACCCATGAAGTCGAGCTGGTTCTGGGCAAGCAGTTGAGCGCCAAGCTGGCGGCCTCGCAAGGCGAGCTCACGACGCGCGTTGCGCGCATGCGCCGCAAGTTCGCCATGCAATACGGCTTCGTCGTGCCGGAAATAAAACTGTCCGACAGCCTGTCGACGCCGGCGAAATGCTACCAGATCAAAATTCACGGCGCCGTTGTCGCGACGCAGGAAGTTCGCATCGGCGAGTTCCTTGTCATCAACGGCGACGGCCGCAAGCCCGACGTGCCGGGCGAGGAAACGCGCGAGCCGGCGTTCGGCATGAAGGCCTACTCGATCTCCGAAGCCTTCGTCGCCGAAGCCAAGCGCGCCGGTTTCAACCCCATCGACAATATGTCGGTGTTGCTGACGCATCTCAGCGAGGTCATTCGCAACAATCTGGCGCAATTGCTTTCCTACAAGGACATGCGCGCGCTGTTCGACCGGCTCGGCCCGGAATACAAGAGGCTTCTGGACGACATCAGTCCGTCGCAGATCTCCTACTCCGGGCTGCAGGCGGTACTGAAATTGCTGCTCGCCGAACGCATTTCGATCCGCAATCTGCACCTCATTCTCGAAGCCATCGCCGAAATCGCCCCGCACGCGCGGCGCGCGGAACAAATCGTCGAGCATGTGCGCACGCGCATGGCCCAGCAGATTTGCGGCGACCTGACCCAAGGCGGCGTGCTCAACGTCCTGCGGCTCGGCAACCGCTGGGAGCTGGTGTTTCACCAGAGCCTGAAACGCGACGCTAAAGGCGACGTGGTCGAATTCGACATCGAGCCGCGTCTGGTCGAGGAATTCAGCGAGGAGACGTCGAAGGTCATCAGGCGGCATATGGACGCCGGCCTCCAATTCGTTCTGGTTACCGCGCCCGAAGCGCGCCCCTACGTCCGCATGATCATAGAAAGATTGTTCGCAACCCTACCGGTGCTGTCGCATCTCGAGCTGGCGCGCGGCATCGAAATCAATTCGCTGGGGACCGTTTCTTGATCGAGGCGACATCCGCCCTGACGGCGACGACATTCGTGCTCTTTTGCCGGATCGGCGCCTGCATGATGCTGATGCCCGGCATATCGAGTCCGCGCGTTCCGGCAAGGATCCGGTTGTTTATCGCGATCGCCGTAACGCTGGCGCTGGCCCCTATGCTGCTGCACGACACGCCGTTGCTGGCCACCGATCTGCTGACGATGACCCGCACCGTGCTCGCCGAACTCGCGATCGGCGGCCTGATCGGACTGATGGGGCGGCTATTCTTTCTGGCGCTTGAAACATTCGCCATGTCGGCCGCCATGAACATCGGCCTCGGCAATCCGTTCGGCGCGCCGATCGACGAGGGCGAACCGCTGCCGCCGATCGCCAACCTCATCACGCTCGCGGCCACCTGCCTCATCTTCATCACCAATTTGCACTGGGAAATCATCCGCGGGTTGGTGGCGTCCTATTCGGTAATTCCGCTCGGCGCCGATTTTTCCTCGCGCTACGCGCTCAATCAAACCGCCGATATCCTGACGCGAAGCTTTCTGTTGTCGCTGCGCATATGCAGTCCGTTCATCATTTATGCGATATTTGTCAATTTCGCCATCGGCGTGTTGAATCGTCTGACGCCCAACATTCCGATCTTCTTCATCTCCGGTCCGTTTATCATCGCCGGCGGCTTGTTCCTGCTCTATGCGGTTTTCGGACCGATGGTCCAGGCCTTCCTGCAAGACTTTTCCCTTTGGCTGATGCGTGGTTGAACATGGAACAGAAAAAGAAAAATCTGTCGCGACTGCTATCGGTGCAAAAGCAGATGCAACAGGTGGCGGAAGTTCGATTGGCGACGATACGCGCGCGGCAAGCCGCCGTCGACGAAGCGCAACGCGACATCTACGAGGTGCTGAATGGCGATGGCGGCCTCGACCCGCTGGTCGCCGGCATGGCGATGCGGCGCCTGCGTTACAACGGCAAGGAAAGCGCCGTGCTGGCGAACGCGGCGAACGAGGGCGAGAAGGAAGTGCTTAAATGCGGCATGCGCAAAAAGATGCTGGAAAAAGCTGTCGATAAGGCTTCGCACGCGCAACAGCGCAAGGAAGAGCGCATGACCCTGCTCGACATCGGCGACGTGCTCGGCGCGAAAGGCGGCGACAGCCTCCGGTAAGCTTGCGGCGCCAAAGTGGTCGGGAGCGTTGTTCATCCAAAAACCCAAACGGCCATGGCGATCGATCCTGCCTCCGACATCATTCTCGACGTAGCCCGCGCCGCGGACCCGCAAAAGGTCGCTGTGGCGACCAAACGCCTGAACGACCTGTCCGGCGTTGACGCGGCGAACGCCGATTTCGCCCAATCGCTCGGGACAGCTTCAGCGCGTCTGTCGAGCGCGGCGACGCCCGATGTCTCCTACAATAATCCGCAGGCGTGGACTTCGAAAATTCCTGCATCCGGCGACAAGGCCGCCAACGTCAAAGTCGGGCTGGAAAGCGTATTGATGAAATCCTTCGTCGACCAGCTGTTGCCTCACGACGCCGCCGAAGTCTTCGGACATGGCGTCGCCGGCGATGTTTGGAAATCCATGCTGTCGGACAAGATCGCCGCCGAAGTGGCCAAATCCGGCGCTCTGGGTCTGGATAAGAAGCTCTTCGCCACCCACCCGATGTTGTCGACGCACGCCGCCGCCGACATGGCGGCCGGAGCGGCGGCGGACGCCGGCCGGTTGCGCGCGTTGTCCGCAACGAAGAAATCTTAACGCGGGAGCGCTGGTTGAATCGCCGAAGACGTCAGGTTTTCTCGGCAAGATGCGGTCTTTTGCGGCGATCATCGTCCCTTCGGCAGGAATTCAAGTCAGGCAGAACCATGTACAGCACCAACGTCATAAACGCCCAGATGGCGTTCGCCGAACCTGCTTCCGATCAGATCGAAGCCCTGTATGAGGCCATCGAGCGCATCGAGGCGATTCTGGATCAGGAGACGGCGCTGCTGCGCCAGAACAAGGCGGCGAACTTTCACGACTTCAATCTTCGCAAACGGCAAGGATTGCTGGAGCTCAACCGGACGGTTCGAGCGTTGAACGAAACAAAACTCCCGTCCGAGGGGCGCCAACGCATCATGACGTTCAAGGCCAAACTTGAGGAAAACAGCAAATTGCTGCACAACCACCTCAAGGCGCTTGAGGAAATTTCGGTCATCGTCACGCGCGCCATTCAGGATTCGGAATCGGACGGCACCTATTCATGTCGCGCCGGGTAATGCGCCGGCGTGGACGCACGGACATACAGCGTTGCGGGATTTTTTCGGCAAGGCCATGCGCCAACCAGACGACACGAACGCCCTAACTCGACAATACCGGAAAGCCGATGGTTAGAATCCTGATGATCGCCATTTGGGCAAGCCTCGTGACGGCGCTTTCGAGCTATGGCGCGGCGACCTGGATTGTCGCGCATCAAAACGCCGCCAAGGCCGAACCGGAGAAAGAAGCCATCGAGCTTAAAAAGACGCGCGTCATCAACGTGCCGATCATCGCCGGAGGCATGTTGCAGGGCTATGTGATCGCTCAGTTCCTTTACGCCGTGAACGCCAAACAGCAACACCCCGACAGCCTGTCGCCTGACGCTTTCATTCTCGACAGCGCCTTCAAGATTCTCTATGGCGATGACAAGCTCGACTTCCGTCATCTTGAAAAATACGACATCAACAAGATGACCCAGGATCTGCGCGCGATGGTCAACGACGAAATGCACGCCGACGTCGTCAAGGAAGTGCTGATCCAAGATTTCAGCTTCATGCCGAAGAACGAAACGCCCCGATAGGATTGGCGAAGAAGCTCGGCCGCCGGATCGGCGTCGTCAGTCCGTTCGAACAACCGGTTGAATTTGCGCGCGGCTTCGCCGTTGAGATCGGCTCCCGCCTCCGCAAGATCTTGAAATTTGGCGCCTTCCAGCTTGGCGCAAGGCCACCCCCTTACAACTTCTGCGTGCATGAATGTCGACCGCGAAAGATCGCGCGCGCTGTTCGGGGAGATTCCAATGAAATTTTCGACGGCCCTTAAGGAATCCGCAGGCTCGATTTCGGGCTCTGGAGAGAGGCAGCGTCTTTTTGATCTTTTGCAACCGCATTTCGACAAGGTTCTCGACGATTTTTACGCGCAAATCCAAAGAGACGAATCGCTGCGCGAGCTCATGAAGCGCGGCCCCGGCGTCGAGGGTTTGAAAAACGCGCAAAAAGGTCATTGGGCCGTTCTGCTGACGCGCGAACCGGACGACGATCTACGCCAAAGGGGCCTGCGCATCGGCGAGGCGCACGCGCGCGTCGGCCTGCCGCTGGTCCACTATGTCGAAGCCTACAGCTTCTTTCTGAAGGCGTTCACGCGAATTCTCAATCAGCGCTCGCCACGGGACGGCCATCTGTTGGCGATCCTTTCCGATGCGATTTTTTTCGACATGCAATGCGCGCTTGCGGCCTTTATTGAAGGGAAGGAAAGCAACTCACGCCGCAAGGAGGCGCTGAGTCTGGCCGACGCCATTGAACGGGAAATGAAGAATTCGCAGGATATCGTCGACGCGCAATCGACCGAATTGCTCGGCATGGTCGACAAATTGCACGGCTCGCTCGCCGCCGTGAACGAAGGCGTCAGCCTTGTCAAGGACGGGACAGAAACGGCCGGCGCCGGAATTCAGGCGGTCGCGGCCGCGATCACCGAACTCCAGGCTTCGAGCCAGGAAGTCGGGCAGCAAGCCGATACGGCGTCCAAACTGGTCTTGAACGCCGTCGACAAGGCCGACGAAGCCGGACAGAAAATCACCAACCTGACGCGGACGGCGGCGCGCGTCGCCGAAATCGTCAAATTGATTTCGGGCATTTCGAGCCAGACCAATCTGCTTGCGCTGAACGCAACGATTGAGGCCGCCCGCGCCGGCGAAGGCGGGCGGGGGTTCGCCGTCGTGGCGACTGAAGTCAAGCAATTGTCGCAGCGCACCGGTCAGGCGACGCAGGAAATTTCCAGCCAGATCGCGGAAATCGAAACGGCGACGAAGTCGGTCGTCGCGGCGATGGAAGACATGCGCGCGATGATTCATGGCATCAATGACATCGCCATGGCGGTGGCGACCAGCGCCGGTCATCAGGTCGACGCCTTGCGCGAAATCGGCGTCAGCGCCACCGCGGCCGCCAATGGGGCGACGAGCCTGGGTCAAAGCGTCGAAATCTTCACCGAGGCCGCCGGCGACGCCGACCGCGTCGCTATACAAGTATCCGGACACGCGCGGCAAACCAGCACCCTGTTCGAACGATTGACCAAGCGCCTCGTCGTCACCGTGCGTTCGTTCTCCGACATGGAGCAACGCCATCACGTGCGGCGGCCGGTGCAAATTCAGGTGACGATCGTCGACGAAACACAAAATGTCGCGGCGCAGACCCTCGAAATTTCGGAAGGCGGCGCGGTTATCACGAATGCGCCGTCATTCCGCGCCGGCGAACATGTCAAGGCGAACTTTGCCGACGTTGGCTCATTGACCGCCAGCGTCGAGGGCTACACGCAATTTGGCATGCGGCTGCGCTTTATCGACATGCCCAAGGAGACAAAGGCGGCGATCAAGGCGCTGCTGACAAAGCTGGACCAGAAGGAGGCTGGCCTGCTGAAGCTGCTGGAAGACGGCCGCGCCAAAATTTTGGCGGAATTCGACCGCGCGCTCAGAAGCCGCGAAATCACGCTCGAAGCTTTGTTCGACGCCAATTATTCGCCCATCGCCGGCTCCAATCCGCAGCAGTTCCGCAATCACGCGCTGGATTTCTTCGAAAAAATCCTGCCGCCGATCCAGGAGCCCATCCTGGCCCAGGATCAAAGCATCGTGTTTTGCGCGGCCGTCGACCGCAACGGCTATCTTCCGGTTCACAACAAGATCTATTCGCAGCCGCAGGGCTCCGATCCAAACTGGAACAACGCGAATTCGCGCAATCGGCGGATTTTCGACGACCCGACCGGTTTGGCGGCGGCGCGAAACATCAAGAAATTCCTCGTCAATACCTATCCGCGCGAACTCGGCGGGGGCCAGATCGTCTTGATGAAGGACCTGTCCGTGCCGATCCTTGTCGAGGGCCGCCATTGGGGCGGACTGCGGATGGGCGCGCGGCTGTAATCGGCGCTCTGTCGCCGCGGCCATTGACGCGAAGGCTTTTGCCGGCGATTTTGCCGGCATGAACGAGATCATCAGCCCCGCGCTCCACCTGACGCGCGACCTCATCCGCTGCCCCTCGGTGACGCCGGCCGACGCCGGCGCCCTCGACGTGCTGGAATCGGCCCTCAAAACGCAGGGCTTCAAGGTCCATCGTCTCAAATTTTCGGAAGCCGGCACGCCCGACATCGACAATCTCTACGCGCGCATCGGCGCGAGCGGCCCCTTTTTGCTGTTCGCCGGACATACCGACGTCGTGCCGGCCGGCGAGGCGGCCAAATGGCGGCATGATCCGTTTTCCGGCGACATCGCCGCGGGCGAGATTTTCGGACGCGGCGCCAGCGACATGAAGGGGGCGATCGGCGCCTTCGCCGCGGCGGCCTTCGCCTATCTCGAGAAAAACGGCCCGCTCAAGCGAGGCTCGATCGGCTTTCTGATCACCGGCGACGAAGAAGGCCCGGCGATCAACGGCACGGTGAAGATGCTGCGATGGGCCAAGGAGCGCGGCGAGGTCTTCGACCATTGCATCGTTGGCGAGCCGACCAATCCGGACAACCTCGGCGATATGATCAAGATCGGCCGGCGCGGCTCGCTCAACGGCCAGTTGACCGTGCACGGAGTCCAGGGCCACGTCGCCTACCCCAAGCGCGCCGACAATCCCACGCCACACCTGCTGGCGCTCTGCGCGGCGCTGACGGAACAGCCGCTCGATACGGGAACCGACTGGTTCGAGGCTTCAAACCTCGAGATCACCTCGATCGACATCGGCAATGACGCGACCAACGTCATTCCAGGTCAGGCGCAAGCGCGCTTCAACGTCCGATTCAACGACGCCTGGACGCCCGACGCGCTGATCGGCGAAATCCGCAAGCGGCTCGAAAGCGTCCGCCCGCCCGAGCGATTCACGCTGCGTTTCGATCCTTGCAACGCCGTCTCCTTCGTCACCAGGCCCGGCCCTTTCACCGATCTGGTCGCCAGGGCGATCGAGGCGCAGACCGGCAGGCGGCCGCAATTGTCGACCTCCGGCGGCACGTCGGACGCGCGCTTCATCGTCGATTATTGTCCGGTGGTCGAGTTCGGTCTCGTCGGGCAAACAATGCATAAGATCGACGAACGCGCCAGCGTCGCCGATATCGACGCGCTGACGGCGATCTATCTGCGCGTGATCGAGGATTATTTCGGCGGCTGAGACGAAAGCTGGCGGCGCGCGGCCATGTCTTGATTGCGTTGACGCCGAGATTTGGCTGTGGACCGGAATGTTGCCGGGCTTGGCGTTGAACGAATTATTGCAAGTCGTAATATGTCGATGAAATTAGAGATTGTGAGACGTTAAGGCGCCACCTCGGCGGGGATTTTATTAGCTTGAGCGACACGTTGGCGCGCCGCTTCCGACCAGAGCGAACTTCAGCCAGAAAGGCTTTAAGCGATGCGCGCTTCCCTTCGTTTCCTGCTCGCGGCTCTTGGCGTCTCGGCAATCACGATCTGCCTCGCAGTCATGATAACCGGGCCGACGGCGACGGTGGCCGTGTTTGAACACGCCTTTGACTTCGTGACCGGAGGGAGGGGCGCCGAAAGCCCGGCGTGGCCGGCCGTTATGGACAACGAGCTCAGATTCTATGCGCCGCTGTTCGGCGGATTTGGCTTGCTTGCTTTACTCGCGGCTCGGGACTTCAGCCGATACGGGTCTTTCACGCCCTGGCTTGCGGCGGTTTTCTTTGCGGGCGGCGTCGGCAGATCGATTTCGCTGTTCGCCGTCGGATCGCCGCACCCGTTCTTTCTGGCGCTCATGGCAATCGAATTGATCCTTCCACTGATCCTCGTCGGGCTTTGGGCCGGTTTGAGAAGCCGCTCCGGACGCGCTTGACGATCAATGGGGCTGCTTTGGCCAAGAAATCCAGATTACGGCGATGGGGCGGACGGCGCCCCGAAGCGGCATCAATGCGCCATGATGGGCGCCAGTGAAGCAACCGTCAGATGGGCGGCATCCAACCCATCACAGTAATTCCACCGTCTTCCGCCACTCCCAGCTGCGGAAATTCGGCGCGGGAATCGCTAACTAAGAACGGTCCAGGTTGGCGGGATCAGATCAATGAGGCCAGGCGCCAATCATTCGTGGAGAAACTTTGCGGTAGCACGTCAGAGCCACCACCGTTTAACGCGCTTTTAACTCTGTTCTCCTTAATCTTGATAGAGAAGCTACCCGGCTACTCGATCGCGAGGCTGACAGTGTTTGTTTTGAATCGGGCGATTCAGTCCGCCAAACCCGTGGGTCGGCGCCAGCTGGCGCGCGTTCTCGTCGCCCTTGGCGTGTTTATCGTCACCTTACTGCCGCGTTTGACCGAAGCGCAGGCGGGCACCGCCACAAACAACCTGACGGTGTCGATCACCATCAACGCCGGTTGCACGATCAACGCCTCGACATTGGCGTTCACCGCCGTCGCCGGCACAACGATTGCCACGACCGCGCAGACCAACAGCACGACGGTTTCGGTGACCTGCACCAATGGCAGCCCCTTTTCCATCGGCATGGGCAACGGCAATAATTACACGACCACCCGACAGATGGCGAACGGAACAAATTATATCGGTTACGGGCTCTTTACCGATTCCGGTTACGCCAACGCCTGGACGACGGCGACCAATTCCACCACCTGCGCCACATCCAATTCCTGCTATCTGGGAACAGGCACGGGTTCGGCGCAATCGGTGAACGTCTACGGAAAGATTCCGGCGACGACGTCCGCGCCGACGGCCGGCGCTTATTCCGACACCGTGCTGATGACGATTACCTATTGAATTTAGCGTCTGTGGGGGCGGCGTCCGCCGGCGATAGCGCTTTCCTTTTGGTCATTTTCGTCATTGGTCGCTTGAAGCCGGCGCGCTGAACAGCGCGGGCGTTGCGTTGGTTGCGTATGTGTAAGGCAGGCGGCGCCGTTGCGGCGCGGCGGAGACGAGCATGCGCATCGACAGAAAACTGACGACCTTTCTTTTGTGCTTTCTCCCGCTTGGCGGGACAGCCTTGGCCGGACGCCTGCGCGTCGAGCCCATTTTGCTGGAAGTGAGCGCGCCCGCGGCCTCGGCGACAATCACACTGCATTCCGAAGCCGCCGACGCCTTGGTGCAGACCCGCGTTGTACGCTGGCGCCAGGTCAACGGCCAGGAAAGCCTTGAGCCGACCGAGGATGTCGTCGCCTCACCGCCAATGGTCAAAATGGGCGCCGACACTGATTATCTTGTGCGCGTCGTGCGCGTTTCGCGTCAGCCGATCCAGGGCGAAGAATCCTACCGCATTCTGGTCGATCAGGTTCCCGATCAGCGGCAACGTCAGGCGCGCTCCATCAATATTCTCGTGCGCCAATCCATTCCGGTGTTCTTTCGCGGCGCGGCGCTCACGCCTCCACAAGTCGCCTGGACCATCGCGCGACAGGGCGGTCATGTCGCGCTCAATTTAACAAATACGGGCGACGAACGCCTGCGTCTGGCTTCGATCCGCTTAAACGACAGATCGGGCAGGAGCGTTTCGCTCGGCGACGGCCTCATCGGTTATGTGCTCGGCCGCTCGACAATGCGCTGGATTCTCCCCGCCAGCGCGAGAGCGCTTTCCGGACCCATCGCGATTTCCGCAAAAACCGACAAAGGTCCGCTCCATGCGGTCGCGCCCTAGCGGCTCCGCACTTTGGAAATTCGCCTCGCACGCTCTGCTGACTTTGTTGTTGATGTTCTGCGTGGCGGGTCCCGCGCGCGCCGAGGACGAGCGCAAGAACCTCCAGCTCGAAGTTTTTATCAACGACGTTCCCGCGCATATGATCGGTGCGTTCGTGCTTATTGGCGGCACGCGTCTGGGCGCTACGCGCAACGAATTGGAGGAGGTCGGCCTGCATATCGGGCGCAGCCTGGGCGCGAACGATTTTGTCTGGCTCGATACGGTTCCCCAGCTCGAATATCGTTACGACGAACCAGGCCAGCGCGTTTATTTCAAGGTCGACAATGGGTTGCGCACGGGCCGCGTCTACGATTTGTCTGACGCGAGCAGAAGGGCTGTGCGCGCCCGTTCCGACTGGAGCGCCTTGCTCAATTACGACGTGGTCGGCGCCGGCGCGACAGCCAATAATTTCACGCGATTTTCTTATTCTGGCGCCTCAGCCACGTTCGACGCGCGCGCCATTTCGCCCTATGGCGTGCTCGAACAGACGGCGATCGTCCGCGAAGGGCCTTACGGCGTTTCAACCTTTTTGCGTCTCGACACCTATGTTCAGCACGCCGATCAGGACAGCATGATCAATTATCGGGCCGGCGACCTCGTCAGCAATTCCTTCGCCTGGACGCGTTCGATCCGCATCGGCGGCTTTCAGGCGCAGCGCGATTTCACGCTTCGGCCAGATCTCATCACCGCGCCCCTGCCCACGCTGGGCGCGACGGCCGCCGTGCCTTCCACCGCCGATCTATACATCAACAATGTGAAGACCTTCTCGCAGGAAGTCGCGCCTGGCCCGTTCAGCCTCAACAATATTCCCTCCATTTCCGGCTCCGGCAACGCCCAACTCGTTTTGCGCGATTCCTCCGGCAATGAAACAAAAGTCTCGGCGCCATTTTACACCTCCGCCAATCTGCTGGCGCAGGGCAAAATGGACTGGTCGCTCGAGGCGGGCCTGCCGCGCCTCTCCTATGGCGCCGAAAATGATTCGTACCTGCGCGCGCCGGTGGGCTCGGCGAGTCTGCGCGGGGGCATTTTCGACTGGCTCACCGGCCAGGCGCACGCCGAAGGCGGCGCTGGACTGCTCAACGGCGGATTGGGCGCGGCGTTCAACATATTCAATCGGGGCGCGCTGTCGCTGGCCGGCAGTTTCAGCCACAGCCCCGAGGGAAATGGCGCCCAGGGCTATCTCGCCTTCGAGACGAGCCTTGGCCCCTTGTTCATCGCCATGAGCTCGCAGCATACATTCGGGACTTTTGACGATCTGGCCTCGGTCACATCGAGGCTGTCGGCGGCGTTGTCCCAAGCGCCGGGAATGCCCGGTTATATGGGGATAATTGGCGTCAACAATACGTTCTGGTCGAACATCTATTCCGGCGGTCTGCCGATCTACTCCGACGGTCGACCACCTCGTCAGATTGACCGCATTTCGATCGGCGCGCCGTTGCCCTTCGACCGGAAGTCGAACGTCAGCGCGGCGCTGGTGAATTACTTAACCGATTCGGCCGGGCGCTCGCTGATCGCTCAAGCGACTTATTCCCGCATGATGCCCTATGACGCCTCGCTGTTCGCCACCGCGTTTCATGACTTCGGCGTTTCCAGGAACACCGGAATTGTGGTCGGATTCTCCATCCCGCTCGGCAAGGGCATTACCGCCTCGAGCAATTATTCGGGCGGAGCGGGTGGAGCCAATTTCGTCAGCGACGTCAGCCGTCCATTGGGACCCGAGCGCGGCGATTTCGGTTGGCGCGTCCAGGATGGAGAGGGGGCTTCGCCCTATCGCAGCGCCGAACTTTCCGCGCGGACGGGATTTGGGGTTGTCAGGCTGAACGCGACGCAAGCCTTCAAGAACGCCGGCGCAAGCATCGATCTGCGCGGTTCGTTGATCGAAGCGGGCGGCTCGGTTTTCGCCGCCGATTGGGTGGACGACGGGTTTGCCGTGGTGAAGAGCGGCGCGCCGAATCTGCGTGTGTTTAATGAAAACAGGCCCATCGGCGAGACCAACGATTCCGGAATGCTGCTTGTGCCGTCTTTGCGCTCCTATTCGCCCAACCATCTGACCGTCGATCCCACCAATCTGCCGGTCGACGCGGAAATCGTCAAATCGAACGACGCCGTCGCGCCAGCCGATCATGGCGGAATCATTGTCGACTTCGCGGTGAAAAACAATTCCGACGCCGCCCTGGCGGTCTTCCGCCTCTCCGACGGTTCGTTCATTCCCGCCGGCGCTGTCGGCAAGCTCGACGGCGGCGAGGAATTCGTCATCGGCTATGACGGGCAGGCTTTTCTCAAGGGCCTCCATGAGTCCAATCAAGCGGCGATCGACTATATGGGCAAGACCTGCAAGGCGATCTTTCCCTTCGCGCCCAACCCCGGCGCGCAGGTGCGCCTGGGCCCGATCCCATGCCAGTAACATTCAGAACGTGACGGTCATCACCACCGTATCGGTAAACGTTCCCGCCGCGGGCGCGGTCTGCGAGGGAACCTGGCCGTAGACGGTATAGGTCTGACCGACGCCCGTACCCGTTCCCAGCGCGCAGGTTGACGCGCCGCTCGTACAACTTGAATTGGCTGTGTTCGTCTTCCAACTCAATGTGTGCCCGGAATTCGTGTAGAGGCCATAGTTGACGTAATGGCCGGTTGCGCCGAGCTGCATGCGTCTTTGCGCGCCGCTGGCGTTCTGGCCATTGTCGAGGCCGATGGAATAAGGCGCGCCATTGGTGCATTGGGCGGTGATTGTCGCCGTCGATGCGATGCTTGACGCAATCGATGTTCCGGTTGAACCGAAATTTAGAGGGCCGGCGGAGACCGTGCAATTGACGCCGACCGTCGCATTGAGGTTGAACGCCCAGCGCGTCAAGGTTCCAGAGGAATAGATGGAGCTGGCGCAGGTTCCCGCCGTGTTGTAGGCGTAATTTCCCGCGACATTGGATCCGGTAAAACTCGCGGCGTAAGAGCCCGAAGCGGTGGTCGACTGGCCGGCGGAGATCAAGGCGTAAAGCGTGTAGCTGTTGTTGGCGGAACCGCCAGAACCAAGCGGAACGCTGATCGACCAACCGGTCGCGCCATAGGGGCCCGTTCCCGAACATCCCCCGCCCCAATAAGAGCCGATTTCCTGGGTGTAGCCGCTATCGGAATAAAAATCGAAATTGAGGTTATTGCCGCCCGAATGCATCTGCCGGCAGCCTCCGCTGTCGGCGCCGGAAATGCTGACGCAAAAAAGCACGGTCTTGTTCGCCGTTCCGCTGCAATTGAGCGTGAGGGAGGCGGTTGTCGCGACGGCCGCGCCTGATAAAACATTGACGGTTCCCCAGTTCAAGCCCGTCATCGAGGCCGAACAGCTTTGCGCGGACACGGCGCAGGGCGACAATAGGAAAGCCACAATCGCAAGCGGAAGGCCAAGATCAATCGCGCGCATTCTGTCCAATGATCCGTTGTCGACACGGCGTCCGAATGTGGACTGAGCAATGAATTAGCGCCGAACCCGAAATTTTCAAAATTGAAAGCAAATCAAGTTCGATTTGAGGACATGGCGCCGATTCACTTTGGGAAATAGGCTTCCAGAATGCGCCGGTAAATCGCGTTCAAGCGGTTGATGTCGGCGAGCGCGACGCGTTCGTCGATTTTGCGCATGATTTGGCCGACAAGGCCAAATTACAGCGCTTCTCAATGATTGGCGATGAACCGCGCGCCCGCTTCGCCGCCCGGCCTTCACCCGCCGAACAGCTTCTCGAAAATGTTCTTCTCCGCGGCGCGCGGACGCATGGCTTGGGCCGGCGGCGCGTCGGGAATATCCTGCGGCGGCAAATCGTCGTCGAGATTGTCGGCCGGCGCGCCCGAACGCGGATACGAACGCGCCATCCCGTCGGCCCCGGCGCGGTTGATGACCATCGGCTGCGAGGGATCGCTGGTGTCGAGTTTCGGCAACGGCCTGACGTTGGCCGGCGCCGATTCGCCTTGGCTGCCCGGCGCGACAAAGCCCGCCAGCGCGCCCGCCGGCGAGAGGCCGGCCACGTCGGGCGACGCCGCCGAGCGCCAGACGCCCGAGGGCAGAGCGGCGACCGGAACGCCGCGCAGGGCGTCGCGCATGAAGCGGCTCCAGATTTCCACCGGCAGATTGGCGCCCGAGGCCTTTCTGGTCGGCGAATTGTCGTCATTGCCGAGCCAGACGCCGGCGACCAACTGGCTCGTATAGCCGACGAACCAGGCGTCGCGATAATCCTGGCTGGTGCCGGTCTTGCCCGCCGCCTGCCAGCCCGGCAGATCGGCCTTTTTCGCCGTGCCTATCTGCAGCGTCTGCTCCAGCATCTCGTTCATCATCGCCACATATTGCGGCTCGATCAGACGGCCGTTGCTTGACCCCTTGCGGGCGTAGAGCAATTTGCCGTCGGCGGTGCGCACCTTGGTGATGACATGGGGCTGCACGCCGATGCCGCCGTTGGCGAAGGGCGTGTAAGCGGCGACCAGCTCCAGCGGCGAAACCTCGGACGTGCCCAGCGCGATCGAGGCGTTGGCCTGCAGATCGGACGATATGCCCAGACGATGCGCGGTATTGGCGACGGCCTTGGGGCCGACCTCGACGCCGAGCCGCACCGCCACGGTGTTGAGGGACAGGGCGAGCGCCCTGGTCAGCGTCACCGGGCCGAAATATTCGTGGCTGGCGTTTTCCGGCTGCCAGCCGCGGATATTGATCGGCGCGTCCTCGCGCACGCTGTCGGGCGTCAAGCCGTGCTCCAGCGCCGTCAGATAGACGAAGGGCTTGAAGGCCGAGCCGGGCTGGCGACGCGCGGAGACGGCGCGGTTGAACTGGCTGTCCTCGTAATTGCGGCCGCCAACCAGCGCCCTGATCGCGCCGTTGGGGTCGAGCGCGACCAGCGCGCCCTGCGCCACGCCGAACTTCGCGCCCTTCTTGGTCAGCTCCTCGGTCAGCGCCCGCTCGGCGGCGCCTTGCATATTCGGATCGATCGTCGTGGTGACGACGATATCCTCGTCGATCGCGCCGACATTGTCGTCGAGCACGTCCATCACGTAATCGGCGGCGTAATTGATCGAACCGGCGCCGTGCTCGCTGACCGCCTGCGCCGGCCGGGCCAGCGCCAGCTTGGCCATCGCCTCGGTGATGTGGCCCTCCTGGGCCATGGCGGTGATGACCTGCGCGGCGCGCTCGGTCGCCGCGTCCGGATTGTGGTTGGGCGCCAGTTTCGACGGCGCTTTCATCAGTCCGGCCAGCACGGCCGCTTCCTGCAAGGTGACGGCTCTGGCCGAATGGCCGAAATATTTCTGCGCCGCCGCGTCGACGCCATAAGCGCCCGAGCCGAAATAGACCCGGTTGAGATAGAGTTCGAGGATCTGATCCTTGGAATATCTATGCTCCAGCCAGAGCGCCAGAATGGCCTCCTGAATCTTGCGCGAGAACGTGCGCTCCTGCGTCAGGAACAGGTTCTTGGCCAATTGCTGGGTCAGCGTCGAGCCGCCCTGCATGGCCCCATGCCCGATGGCGTTGCGCGCCAACGCGCGAACGACGCCGAGCGGATCGATGCCCCAATGCGAGTAGAAACGCCGATCCTCGATGGCGATGAAGGCTTTCGGCAGATAGGGCGGCAGTTCGGTCAGATAAATCGCCGCCCCGCCGGTGTCGCCGCGATTGGCCAGCAGGGAGCCGTCGAGACCGAGAATGGCGATATTGGGCGGGCGTTTGGGAATGGCGAGCTGATCGATACGGGGAAGCTGCGAGCCATAATAGAAAATCAGACCGGCGCCGCCGATGGCGCCCCAGACGCCCAAGACGAACATCCAGTAAAACAGCCGACCGATCAGCGACCGGCGCCGGCGACGGGCGGCGCGGCGCGGGCGGGGTTCGTCGTCGTTTCCGGCGGCCCTGGAGCGCGTCGTCTTTTCGCTTTTCTGCGCCCGCGCCACCGGTTTCTTCCTTGGTTCGACGGCTATGCGCGGGCTGACGTCCACATCGAAATTGGGCTCGATCCGTTCGCGCCCGCGCCAGAACGCGCCGCCTTCGCCCGCGGAAGTCCCGAAGGTCGGCTCTTTTCTGCCGCCGGACCTTTTACCTGCCATGATTGTCGCCGTTTTCGCGCCGCGTCGGCGCCTTTGTCGTGGTGCGCGCCTTGTCCACCCTAAAATGGGCCGATTAAGGGCCGGTTAAACTTAAAATGCGCCCGCCCTCCCCTTCCGCGTCCGGCGCAAATCCTGTAGATCGCTGTGCTGAAAGCCGGCCCGTGGCTTGCGCTTTCGCGCGCGTCGCGTCAAAGTGCGCCCCCCGCAAGGCGCGCGCCCCGCGCAAACGTCAAAAAAACACCGGATCGCCGTCCCATGAAAGTTACGCTCGAGAGATCGGCTCTGCTCAAATCGCTCGGCCACGTGCATCGCGTCGTCGAGCGCCGCAACACGATCCCGATCCTGTCCAACGTGCTGCTGCAGGCGAGCGGCTCGGGCCTGCAACTCAAGGCGACCGATCTCGATCTCGAAATTACCGAGACCGCTCCGGCGGACATCGGAACCGCCGGGGCGACCACCCTGCCGGCCCATACGCTCTACGACATCGTGCGCAAACTGCCGGACGGCGCGCAAGTCTCGCTCGAAACCAGCGGCGAAACCGGCCAATTGCTGCTGCGTTCTGGGCGTTCGCGCTTTAATCTGCAGTCCTTGCCGGAAAGCGACTTTCCCGATCTCGCCGCCGAGGATCTGAGCCACAAATTTAAATTGCCGGCGGGCGAGCTGAAGAAGCTGATCGACAAGACCCAGTTCGCCATTTCGAACGAGGAAACCCGCTATTATCTCAACGGCATTTTCCTGCATGTGGCGGATGTCGACGGCCACGCCATGCTGCGCGCCGTCGCCACCGACGGCCATAGGCTGGCGCGTCTGGAAACCGCCGCGCCGGCGGGCGCCAACGGCATGCCGGGCGTCATCGTGCCGCGCAAGGCGGTCAGCGAAGTGCAAAAACTGATCGAGGACCCGACGACGGACGTCGCCATCGAACTGTCGACGACGAAAATCCGCTTCGTCATTGGCGACGTGACATTGACCTCGAAGCTGATCGACGGCACCTTCCCCGATTACGCGCGGGTCATTCCGGCCAACAACGACAAGTTTCTCACCGTCGAGCGCGGCGATTTCCAGGCGGCGGTCGATCGCGTCTCGACCATTTCCTCGGAGCGCGGCCGCGCCGTCAAACTGTCCGTCGCCGATGGAAAATTGACGCTGTCGGTGACCAACCCGGATTCAGGCTCGGCGACCGAAGAGCTTGAGGTCGACTATAACGCCGCCCCGCTCGAAATCGGCTTCAACGCCCGCTACCTGCTCGACATCGCTCAACAGCTCGACAGCGACACGGCCTTGTTCAAGCTGAACGATCCGGGCTCGCCGACCATTGTCCAGGACCGCGACGGCGCCAGCGCGCTCTATGTGCTGATGCCGATGCGCGTGTAAATCGGATAACGAGCCTGCAAGTCCGTCAACCTTCGACGACCCGTCCCTACTCCAGCGCCTTGCTCAGGAACCGCCGCGCCGCGCCGGGCGGAAAATTGTCGAGCTGGCCGAAGGCGGCGAAACCGCAGCGCCGGTAAAATTCTTCCGCGCCCGGATCGAACGTGTCGAGATAAAGCCCGACGCAGTTCTTCTCTCGCGCGAAATCCTCCGCGCGGCGCAGCAACGCGCGGCCGAGGCCGCGTCCACGCCACTCCGGACGCACGAAGAAATGGCGGATATAGAGCCAGCGCCAATGGATGAGGCCGTTCAGAGCGCCGGCCAGACCGCCGCCCGGCGTGAAAGCCCCCAGCGAAAACGGCGTTTCGTCGCGCCGGCCGAAATGGGCCGTGGCTTCGGCCAATTCCGCCGCGATTTCGTGCGAAAAGCTTGCCTCCGCGCCTTCCGCGCACGTAAACGAAAGCGGCGGATCGCCCTCTTCGGATCGGGATATGGTCAAGGACATAGGTTTCTTCGTCGCAACGGGATTTGCAGCATGCGCAATCGCGCTTGGCTTGTCCATCGCGCCGGCGCGCGCCGAAGCCAATGACTGCGCGGCTCCCGCGCGCGTCGAGGCGCCGAGCGAGACTTCCCTCGCCCCGCTCGATCGCGTCGAGGATTACCGTTCGGTCCTGAAAAGCTGCCGCGCCGCCGACGGACGGAGCCGGCTGGCAATCCGCGCCATGCGGGTCGACGGCCAAGATCTGCTGCTGACGGTCGACCCGCAGCGCCTGACGAGCGAGGTCGTTCGCGCCGCCTGCTGGACCTGCGCCGAAACGGACGACGAAGCGCAAAAATCGACGCGTTTTATCGCCGCCGTCGAACGGCAGGCCGAGGCGCCGGGCAAGTTGGGCGCGGGCGCGGTCTATTTCGACAACGCCGGGCTTGTTCACGGCCAGGGCGCGGGGTCCTTCGTCACCGGCGATCTGTGCCCCTCGCGAAAGCCGCTGGATCGCGACTTTCTCGAAAAACTCGCCGCCGCCGGACCGCATACGCCGGTCGCCCTGTCGATTTCAGGCCTCTGGATGCTGCGCCACGCCGAGGACTTCCATTGGCTGCGGGAGCAAAAGCGCAAGGGCGCGCTCGACATCAGCTTCGTCAACCATTCCTTCCGCCATCCCTATTATCCGGACCGCCCGGACGCGGAAAACTATCTGCTGGCGCCGGGATTCGACATGGACAAGGAAATCTTCGACGTCGAGCGGCTGCTGATCGCCAACGGCGAAACGCCTTCGGTCTTCTTCCGTTTTCCAGGACTGATTTCCGACAAGGCGCTGATGCAGACGGTGCGGCGCGCGCGCCTCATTCCCCTCGGCGCCGACAGCTGGCTGGTCTTCGCCCCGCCGCTGCGCCCCGGCGCGATCATTCTGGTGCATCCCAACGGCAATGAGCCGGCGGGCCTCGGCCATTTCGCCCATTTATGGGAAAAAGGCGCCTTGCCCATGCCGTTCCGGCCGATCAATGAGGCGCCGTGAAGCCAACAAAAAGGCCAGCG
Source organism: uncultured Alphaproteobacteria bacterium (assembly GCA_963736175.1). GTDB lineage: Bacteria > Pseudomonadota > Alphaproteobacteria > Rhizobiales > Beijerinckiaceae > Rhodoblastus. The sequence goes on from CAVTNU010000005.1 coordinate 314,339, forward strand.
CGAGGCTGGCCTGTTCGATGCGGCGATGGCAAGACGATCAATCTTCCTTGGACTTGATCGTCAGGATCTGCCGGCCGCGATACATGCCGGTCTTGAGATCGACATGGTGGGGACGGCGCAATTCGCCCGAATCCTTGTCCTCGACATAGGTCGGGGCGGCGAGCGCGTCCGCCGAACGGCGGAAGCCGCGCTTCATCGGCGATGTTTTTCTTTTCGGAACAGCCATCTATTTAACTCCGGTCGCGCCGCAACGCTCGTCTAGCTCGGCGCGCGGGGAAAATGGGAAGGCGCTCTCATACAGGCAAAAGCCGCTCTTGCCTAGAGCGGGATGCGAAAAACTCAAGTCCCCCGCAATCCGGTTCAATGCGCGGCGTCGGGCGGCGGCGCCATTACGGGCCGTCGCATCAGCGGCACAATGACGATCAGCGCCATGAACAGCAGCGTCAGCGCGAAAAACACGTCCGACAGAGCCATCACCGACGCCTCGCGGCGGACGATCTGCGCGAGCTTGCTGGTCGCCGCCAGCGAGGCGTCGGAGCCGCGCGAGGCGAACGCCTGGGTGAAGGTGGCCAAGGTCGATTCGGCCTGCGCGTTACCCCAACGCACGACTTCGTGGAGGCGGACAAGGTGCAGGTCCATCCGCTTGTTGAGCATGGTGTTGATCATCGCCAGCCCGACCGCGCCGCCGAGATTACGCGTGACGTTGAACAGGCCCGAGGCGTTCTTGATGCGTTGCGGCGACATCGTGCCGAGCGCCAGATTGTTGATCGGCACCATGCACAGCATCAGCGAAAAGCCGCGGAAGACCTGGGGCGCCATCAATTCCCAGAAATCCCAATCCTTGGTGATGTAAGTCGCCAGAAAAGTGCCGATGGAGAAGCCGACGAATCCGAGCCCGATCATCCAGCGCGGATCGACGCGGGTGACCAGACGACCGACGATCGGCGCCGCCACGAACATGCACGCGCCGGTGACGAACATGGTCTCGCCGATCTGCAAGGCCGAATAGCCGCGCACGCGCGCCAGATAGACCGGATAGATATAGGTGAGGCCATAAAGGCCGACGCCAAGCACGAAGGACGCCAGCGAGCCGGTCCAGAAGTTCCGGTTGTCGAATGTGGTCAGGTCGACGATCGGGTTTTTCGCGGTGAAGGCGCGATAGAAGAACACCGCCGCGCCACAGGCCGAAATGACGGTGGCGTAGACGATGATGTCCTCGTCGAACCAGTTTTTGCCCGGGCCTTCCTCAAGCAGATATTCCAGCGCGCCCAGAAACAGCGCCATCGAGATCAGTCCGGCCCAATCGAAATTTTTCAGCAGGCTCAGATCGGTTCGGTCGAAATCGACAAGAAACCAGGTGGCGAGCGTGACATAGACGCCTGGAATGATGTTGACGAGAAACAGCCAGTGCCAGGAAAACATATCGGTGAGGTAGCCGCCGACGGTCGGCCCGATGGTCGGCGCGAGCGTTGCGACGAGACCGATGATCGGCGCGACGAGAGGCACCTTGTTGCGCGGAAAGATCGTATAGGCCGAGGCGAAAACCGTCGGGATCATGCCGCCGCCGATGAAGCCCTGCAAGGCGCGATAGACGATCATCTCGTCGATCGAATGCGCGGTGGCGCACAACAGGCTCATCAAGGTGAAGCCGGCCGCCGAAATCGCGAACATGTAGCGCGTCGAAAAGGCGCGCGACAAAAAGCCCGACAACGGGATCATCACCACTTCGGCGATGAGATAGCTCGTCTGCACCCAGGCGACTTCGTCGGCGCTGGCCGACAGTCCGGCCTGAATCTCGGCGAGCGAGGCGGAGACGATCTGGATGTCGAGAATCGCCATGAACATTCCGAAGACCATGCTCATGAAGGCCAGAACGCGCCGAGGCGAAAAGTTCGGTTCAAACGGCGGCGGCGCCGCCGCGCTCGGGTTGTCCTGGCTCAAGGCTCTACTGCGCCTTCGCCGGCGAACTGGTGTCGACCTCCACCACCACCGAAAGGCCGGCGCGCATCAAACCAGCCTGCGCGTCGGCGGCGGGGACCGAGATCCGAACGGGAAAGCGCTGCGTGATCTTGGTGAAATTTCCGGTGGCGTTTTCCGGCGGCAGCAATGAAAACTCCGAGCCGGATGCCGGAGCAAGACTCTGCACCTGGCCCTCGAAAATCCGCCCGCCATAGGCGTCGACGCGAAAAGTCGCCTTCTGACCGGGTTTGATGGCGCCGATCTGGGTCTCCTTGAAATTGGCTTCGACATAGGCCGAGCCCAAGGGCACCAACGCCATCAAGCGGGCGCCGGGCTGCACGAACGCGCCGAGCTCCGCCGCCTTGTTGCCGACGACGCCGTCGAAAGGCGCGCGAATTTCGGCGAAGGCGAGATCGCGCGCCGCTTTGTCCTGCGCCGTCACCAGCTCGGCGCGCGCGCGCACGGCCTCGGCCTTTTGCGAATGCAACACGGCGAGGGAGGCCTGCGCGCCGGCGAGCGCCGCCTGCGCGCTCGCCGAATTCGCGACGGAGCGATCACGGTCGGCCCTGGCGGCGTCGAGACGTTGAGGCGTGGCGAATTTGGCGGCGAGCAAGGCTTGCGCGCGCGTGAAATCGGCGGCGGCGCGCGGCACGTCGGCATTGGCGGCGTCAATCTGGGCGCGCGCTTGATCGACCTGCGCAGCCTGCGCCACAATCTGCGCCTCGATGCGCGCGATGGTCGTGTCCTGCGTCAGAACCTTCTGCTGCGCCGCGGCCAGGGCGATCTTGTAATCGCCGTCGTCGATGCGCGCGAGCAGATCGCCCGCCTTCACCTTCTGATTTTCCACGACCTCGACGGCCGCCAGATAACCGGCGATTTTCGGCGCGATGATCGTCGTTTCGGTTTTGATATAGGCGTCGTCGGTCGACATGATGAAACGGCCGTAGACGAAGTAGTGAGTCAGTTCATAGGCGCCGAGAATCAGCGCGACGACGACGAGCGCGCCGATGATCAGACGCTTGCGGCTTGGCGCATCGGCGGCGCCGATCGTCCCAGCCTCTGGGGACGAAGGTTGAGCCGCCGTTCTAGCCGTGGCGGCCAAACGCGCCGCCGCCGAGAACGTTCGCGACACGCCGCCCGCCAAGCCTTCGCTCCGGCCGCTCGCGGCGTCCAGATCCCGATCGGCCGATTGCGACATATTGCCCTGTTCGCTCATGCCAGCTCCAAAAACCGCGCCCAAAACCCGTGCGCGCGGCGCCGCGCCAACGTCGGGTTCCCGTTCAACGTCGACTTGACATAGACGGATATCAAATCTAATTCAATATCGAACCGAACGGTTCGGTCAACATTTTTTTTGCTTAATAACAAAACATTAACGGCGCTGCCCCACAACGTCGACCGCGCATCAACGACGCTTGTTTTAACGGTTGGAACATAAGGTTAAACGCTATGCACGGGCATCGATCCGATCCACGGAAACGGAAAATGCTCAGAGGCCAAAAAAGGACGTTCGACTTTGGCTCATGACGCCCAGACGCGGACCCATCCCGCCGATCGTTGCCCGCGCGGTTCGGACGACAAGATGCGGCAAATTCTCGACGGCGCCCGCCGCGTTTTCCTGGCCGACGGATTCGACGGCGCCAGCATGAACGATATCGCCCACGTCTCAGGCGTTTCGAAAGGCACGCTCTACGTCTATTTCCAATCCAAGGACAGCCTGTTCGAAGCGCTGATCTTCGACGACAAGCGCCGGCAGGTCGAACAATTATACCAATGCGACGACACGGATCAGGACTTGCACGAGGCGTTGACTCTGCTTGGACGGTCGATCCTGACCGCCATGTGTTCGTCCGAACGGCTGGCTCATATGCGCATGGTGATCGGCGCGGCGGCGAAGTTTCCAAAAATCGGCCGCGCCTTTTTCGAGGCCGGCCCCGCTTACGGCGTCGCGCGCCTTTCGACCTATTTGCGCGCACAACAGGCGGCCGGGCGTTTTGACGCCGAGGATATCGAATTGGCCGCCTCGCAATTCTTCCATCTTTGCCAGGCCGACTATTTCCCCGCCGCGCTGTTCTGCACCGCCGAACCTGGTGACAAAAAAAGAATCGAACGCGCCGTCAAGTCGGCGGTCGAAGTGTTCCTGCGCGCCTACAAGGGCGGCTGACCGGCCGCCGGAAACAAGCCGCCGCTTCAAAATCTGGGGCGTTGACGGGGCGATGACATGGCGGCGGCGGGAAATGACCGACCGGGCGAAAAGGCGCGGCAAAATTCTTGCGCGATGCGCAAAGCCGATATAGAAGGCCTTTCCGCTTAGCTCCCTTCGTCTAGCGGTCTAGGACGTCGCCCTCTCACGGCGAAAACAGGGGTTCGAGTCCCCTAGGGAGCGCCAAAGTCGCCTTCGTCGAAGCGCCGACCGCAAGCGTAAATAATGCGCCTCTCCCGAAATTTGGGGGCTTCAGCCTGGCAATGGGATGGCGGCCCTCGCCTCAGCGCCCGATCGGATCAAGTCTTTGGCGCCGCCTGCTCCGCAGGCTGCTCGGTCTGGACGGGTTCGACGAACTTTATCACGGTGTTCGGCGGCAGGCGCAGGCCGCTGGCTTCCTCGATCGCGGCGATCGGATCAATCAAGCACAATTGCCGAAAATCCATGTCGGTTTGACAGCGCTTGAACACCAATTGCAGCGCCCGGGCGACCTCGGGCTCTATCGATGCCTGCATGACGATATCCTCCGTTTTTGTGTTCGGCCCGCCAAGGCCCGATGTTTCCCGACGCGCGCCCCTATTCGAGAGCCAGCACGGAGGGGACCTCATCGGGCCGCGCCAGGCGCAGAAGTTCGTAACCAACGCCAGCGGCGCCTTGGAACAGCGACGGGATCGGAAAGCCATTCTCGGATGTTATGGCGAATACGCCGTTTTTCTTCGCTCGCGCGGCGACCTGAGAAGCGAGGCGGCGGGCGTGGCTCGTCCATTCGGGCGCATTCAGTTTGCGGCCCGCCACCAGCAGGGTCTCGACCAATCCAAGATTGCCGCAGCAGATATGATCCCGCTCGAGGAGGCCGCGCCCGCACGTTTCCAACGCGGCCGCAATATCTCGCCTGACGACAGGGGAATCGAGCACATGCAGTTCCTGTAGTCGCGCCAGCCCGACGCCCGGCGCGCCATTGCACCATGCGACCTTGAAAATCGGCGCCGCCGCGGGGATCGTGTCCGTCGTCCCTGGCCGGCGATCGGGCCAATTGTTCTGGCTTGGGTCGAATTCCGCGTTTTCAAATGCGAGTGCTTCTTCCGCCGCGGCGAGAAAGTCCGCTTCGTGGGTCTTTTCGGCCAGCCGCAGAAGCGCATAGGCGATCCCCGTCGAGCCATGGGAAAAGCCGGTCAAATGTTTGCCGGCGAATGTCGCCCAGATCCGCGCGCCGCTCCTGTCAGCGACGCGCTGCGCCAGCAGCCGGCGACCGCATTTTGTCGCCTTGTCCAATAAGTCTGCGTCGCCGCCCGTTTCGTAACATGCGAGGAGGCACAAAATCGCGCCGGCCACGCCGCCGACGACATCGAGCTTTGTGTCGGACTCGATGGTCGCGTCTTCGATTTTCAATGCGGCGCGGCGCGCCTCCGCCAGGAGTTGCTCGTCTCCGAGGAATGCGCCGATCCAGACAAGGGAATAGATCAGCGACGGGAAACCGATCAGGCCTCCAAGTCCCTTTTTCTCGATGTCATTTCGCTGCGCTTTCGCCAGCCGGCGCCTGACCGGCGCGAGCGTCGCATAAGCGAACGTGCGATAGCGCGGCTCGGACGCGCAATGCGCAAGCGCGGCGAAAAACAACGCGATCCCGCAGCGGCCACTGTACAAATCGTCGCCGATGGCCCGCAACGCGAATTGATCGGCTTCCGGCAGATAGTCCAGGACCAGCCAACTCGGTTCGCCGCCTTGCGTCAGGAGCGCTGAAGCCTCGAGTTCGCGCGCTATATCTTCGGCGTGGAGAACGAGTTCGTCGTTTGTCAGTTCGGGCGCCTCGCCGCCCTGTTCCTGCCGATCGATGTGTTCGCTCTCATCGGCAATCGCACGCATGCCGTGCGCGTCCATTGCGCCCTTGATGACCTTGAGTTGCCAGTCGAGATCCACTTCGTCCATTGCGCGAAGCTTCGCATCGACGGCGTCTTTCGCCGAAGCGGGAAAACAATTTTCGATCGTTTCGCCCGACGGAAGAGCGACGGATGCGCCGACGCCGCAAGCCGCGAATTTTGGTATGTCGCATTGGAGCAGGGCGAGAGATTCAGCGCGCAGGAGCCGGCTCATGGCGTCGGGGAAAGGCGATTTGAGCAGCGAGCGCGCCATAACGTCGAGCTGGATTCCAAAATCGGCGCCATCCTGCAGATAAGCGGGATTCAGAGCCTTGTTCAGAACCGATTGATAGTATCCCGTCGCGCGGAACAGCAGACGCGCGGGACAGGCGAACATCCGGTTCAGCGGACTGTCCGCGGCAAGAAGATAGTCTCGCCGCGTCAGCAGGAAGCGATACATATCCTGAAAGCCGCTCGACATGTCGCTAACAAAAGGCGCGGCGTTCAGGTCGTGATCGGCGAGCCTCGGCGTGTTTCCGGCCAAGGGCGGCGGGACCTCGCCTATCGCGAAATTCATGGCGTCGGCATTGATGCGCGCCCATTTCAACATCTTCAGAGGGCGCAGATTTCCTGACGACCGCCCGATGACGGAAATGTCGTAATAGCGGTCATACAGCTTCACAGGATTGGGCAGGATATGCGCGCGAAGGACGGAGTGGCGCAGCCGCGATGACGCGGGATCGGCGTCGTCCGGCTCCTCGATCGGCAGCACCGGGTGATAGATCGTCTCAAGATCGATCGGGACCGGCTCATCGCCACAAGCGACCACGTTCTCGAAATGCATGTCGATTCCATTGAGAACGTAGATAAGGCAGAGCAAGGCTCCCAATCGCCGGTAATAAACATGCGCGTCGTCGGCAGCGGCGCATGGCAGGTTTTCTATGAATTCGACCCAGCCGTAGTCCCCGCGATCGAGAATCGCCGGACTGCGAAGCCGAACCGGACAGCCCTGTTCATCAAGCCATGCGAGGAAGTCGAAATACGCGGCTCCGAGCTTTTGATCGCTCGGCTTGTAAACGATCCGAGCGCCCGACGCGAAGGTCACGATGACGACGGCGCGGCCGCCGTTGTGCGGATCGGACAGGCTCGGTTGAAGCGCGATGACTTCGCCAAGGTCCCGCGCGGAAAAAAAAATGCCGCGGATTTCGCCAAGGTCCTGATCCAGACGGCGCAGAAACTTGCCCGTCGATTCCACCCAATGCAAGAATGTATTGGCCAGAATTCGCGCGAGGACGGGATAGTCACGAAATATTCCGGCCCAGCCGGTTGCGCCAAAATCGCCGACAAAACGCCGATAGTTTCGGCGGCCGTCCTGTTCTGCCTCGTCGTCGGACGAAAGCCCGCCATTGCCGCCGGAAATCAGGAACTGGTTCGCCGCTGTGAAAGCGCGAAACTCGACGAGCAAGAACTCGCGCCGCCATGTCGGACAAATTCAGGAGAAGGGCGCGCTCGCAGGCTATCCGCGCCTTACTGGCCAATCGCTCAAAACGACCCGCGCAGGCCTCGTCGAGCCTCTGGCGCGCCGCCACGACAAAGGGCGCCAGCAAGTCTTCGAAGGGGACGGGATCGCTCGCGTTTATGAACGCGCGCTCTCCACGGTTCGCCGGAACGGCCTCGTCGCAGAGCGCGGCAGCGTGAAGCAGATCGTTGAGGACGCCCGCCCATTGCGGGATATCGATGTCGGGCGAAACTTCGGCGAGCAATAACCGGGCCTGCTCATAGTCGAGCCCCTCCAAAGCCAAGCGCCGATCGAATAGTTCGGGATCGCCGTCGGCGACGACTTTGATCCATTCGCGCAATCTCTTTTCAATTATCGGCGACGTGGGATGTTTGTCGCCGCTTGAAATTGGCGCCGCATTTCGCTCCAGAAGCGAAAGAGCCTTCGCCGCTGTTCGCCGAAGCTCCGTATCACTTAAGCGGATCGTCGCGCGCGCCATCTTCCCGAACTCTAAACATCAAAGGCCCCGCCGCTTGTCTCCAATAGGCGAGGCCGTCGAAATCAGGTCAACCGGGGAAGTTGTCAGCACCCCCCGCCATGATCAGGTGCAGCACCGATAAATGCGCGACGTATAGCTTTCGCTGTCCATCATCCGTTCTTCGGATGCGACCGTTTCCTCGGTCAGCGCCATCGGCAGGCTGAATGTGCCAAGAACGCGCGGCTCTACTTCGTCCGCTCTGACGACCGTTGCTTCGGTCTGGAGATCGATTTTCATCGTCATAATCTTTCCCCCTTTTTCAGTATCCGTCCAAGAAAGGTCGTTAGCACGCCACCCTAACTAAATCCTTGAGGTGCATCAAGATGGTTCTGCCCGATTGATTTGATCGCGCCGTCCTCGACGAAGATGATGTCGTCGCCGATATTCAAAATGGCCGGGCTGTGCGTCACGACAACGACCGTGGCTCCGGCCTGCCGCCTTTCGACTATGGCTCGACAAATGATGTCTTCGCCGAGGCTGTCGAGATGCGCGGTCGGCTCGTCGAGCACGAGCAATGTTGGATTGCAGGCGACCGCGCGCGCAAAAGCCAGTCGTTGCCGTTCGCCGGCCGAGAGGAGAAGGCCGGATTCGCCGATCTCCATGTCATAACCGCGCGGCGCCGTCCGAATTCAACTCGTGAGTCCCGCCGCTTCGCAGGCTCGGTCTATGGCTTCATCTTCGATCGAACGCCCGACGCAAATGTTTTCACGGATCGTGCCGCGAAACAGAACCGCGGCTTGCGGCATGAAGCCGGTATTGCGCCACAAGTCCTCGCGGGCGATGGTCTCCAGCGGGCGTCCGTCGAGCAGGATGCGCCCCTCGTCGCAATCGAGCAGGCGCAGCAACGTAAAGATCAAGGTCGTCTTGCCGGCGCCGCTGCGTCCCGTGATCGCGGTGATGCGCGACGGACGAATATCAAGCGAAACGCGCCTGAGCAAAGCGGCGTCGCCGGCGCGCACGACGACATCCTGCAATCGGTAATGTCCGACAATCCGCGGCGGTCCGGCAATGGCTTTGGCGGGTGGGCGCGGCTCCCCGCTCGCCAATTCCCGTTCGATCCGGCGCATGCGCGCCCAGGCGTCGCGCAATTCGACGAACGCCGGCGCCAGTTGATTTACCGCCGTGGTGAGCTGACCAAAAATCGCCGCCATGGCGATCAGCGAGCCGGTGCTGACGGTGCCGCCCGATACGAGATAGCCGCCGATCAGATAAAAGGCGCTCAACGCCACCGCTCCTGAGGCCTGCGCGCCGCCGAGTATCCAATGGGGCCGGAGCCGCCTGTTCAAGACCGCGACGCGGTAAGATTCAGCGAGCGCGGCCATGCGGTCCATCGGCCAGTGTTTCGCCGTCGTCACCCGGAGCAGCGCGCCCGATACGCCGAATGTATTCAAGATATGTTCGGTGATGCCGGCGCTGGCCTCGATCTCGCAGCCGCGCGCCTTGTTGGAGCGCCGCGCGGCCATGACGGTTATGGCCGTACCCATAGCCAGTCCGATCAGACTCACCAGAGCCATGGCCGGTTGCCACAGGACGATCACGACCAACATGCCGATCGCCTCGAATGCGCCGATCACCACCCAGCCGGAAAGCTGGCCGACGCTGTCGTCGATGAGCGCGATGTCGCCGCGCATCAGCTGCAGCAGATCCGCCTGCTTGGTCTCAAGGAAATAGCGGACGGATTGTCGTTGCAGATGTTCGTAGAGGCGTAGCGCCAGACGCTGGCCAAGCCGGGCGCGGCGCGCGCCAGAAGATCGAGCGCGCCCCTCGTCAACAGGATCCGCGAAAGCATCAGCGCCAGTTGCAGGGCGACGATGGATAGCAGGACCGAGCCGTCGCGCCCGATCAGTCCTTTGTCGAACAAAGGCTGGAACAGGAGCGCCGCGGCCAGCCCGGCCGCGGTCGCCACCCCCAGCAGCAACGTCCCGGTAAAATAGAGCGACCCCATCTGGGTCAGACACCAAAACCCAAGCCGAACGTTCGAATGTTCCTTCGCCATTCCCGCTCCTGATGGCGCAACCGGCCGACCGACCCGAAGTCGCTGCTCTGGTTATACGAAATCACGCCGGGTTTCAGCTCCATAACGCAGCTCACCCGCCCCTGCCAAATCAAGTCGTTCGG